>NZ_JBITEU010000005.1:0-542731 GCF_044455475.1 Streptomyces sp. NPDC051218
ACCAGTTCACGGAGACGGACAGGCTGGTCGTGGTCGACGCCCACAGCAATGTCGGGGAGGTTGGCGTGTCCCGACTGTGCGGAGGTCTCCCGGCGCGGGTGCACATGAGCCGAAGCACGATAGTTGTCACATAGGCAGGCTTGTAGTCACCAGCGAGGCTGCGGGCCATAGGTGCGACCCCCATGGGTCCGTCTTCAAAGATCATCGAGTGATGGATCACGGTGGGGTGATACGTCGACATGAACCCACCGAGCACGAGGGGGAGTTACTCGCTCCCCTCATACCGCGGGCCGCGACAGGCCGTCCGCGTGTGGAGGACCGGCAGGTCGTCAACGGGATGGTCTACAAGATCCGGACCGGGATCTCCTGGCGCGACCTGCCGGAACGCTACGGCCCATGGCAGACGGTCTACTGGGCAAGATCCGTTTGAAGGCGGACCCTAGAGATGGCGGCTCCCAGCCTGGTGTAGCGGCTCATCGGGCGTTTGACACAGCAGAGGCTGAGGCGCAGGCCGGGCATGAGGTGGTCCAGGAGGCACGGCCGAGCTGCTGACCAGGTGATGGTGAAGCTTGTGCGGTCGGGTGTGGTTGCGATGGCGTGGTGAGGGGCTCCAGTTGATGAGGCGCTGATGCCGAGCGCCTCCCTGACCAGCCGCTGCCGTCGCGATCGGAGGGGCACGCATCTGCTGCCCCATTGATGTCCGCAGCCATTGACTTCAACGGTGATTGGTGGTTCACCAGCGAAATGCGTCGGCCTGCAGTAAATTCCTCGTAGCATCAAACAGGAGGGTGAGGTCAACGGAATGTGTCTCTGATCAAACGGCTTTCCACTGCCCGCGCCCTGCATCGGGCGATTTCCACCGCGTCTGTGCTCTACGACAACCAGCAGTACGAACAGGCGTCAGAAGCCGCCGGACAGGCTGCTCAGTTGGCTGCCTCCGTAGGTCGCCCCAACCGGGCCGCACTCGCGTGGACGTTGCAGGCAAGAGCCTGTCAAGCATTGGGCGATGCGGAATGGCGTGAGCCGCTGGGTCATGCGCTGCGCCAATTATCCGGAATCGATTCGGCGGACCGCCCTCTGGCCGAGTGGTCAGCACGCATGGTGGAAGGTTCCGGACTCATCTCGGAGCAACGGGTGGATGAGGCCGCCCGGGCGTACACCGACGCGATCAACGCGGCAACTCAGCTGATCAGAAGTCAGGGGCGAACCTTCGCCGACCATGCATACCACTGCGTCGACCAGGCCAAGCTCAACCTCGCGGTCCTCGAACACTGGAAAGGTGACGTCAGTACGGCCCTGGCGATCTGTACTACGGTGATCGAGTCGTCACGGCATCGTAAGGACGGCCCTGTCTTTCTCTACGGTCTCGTGGGTCGGGCCTCCATTCAAATACTTTTGGAGGAGTACGAAGACGCCGCTGACTGCATGCAGACGTTCTTCCGCTACTTACCGCAAACGGATTTCAGCGGCACCCATCCCATCGCGACCATGACTATCGTCCTGCGAGCGGCCGTGGAATACGCCAAGGGCCAGGCGCTCGCAGGGTCGTTGGACGAGGCGATCGACAGCCTTGAGCAGGCTTGCGAACTGGCCAAAAGCGTCCCAGGGGCCGCAACAGCCAGGGCGGACACGCTCACCGTGCTGGGACGTGCCTATCTTGACTCGGGCCAGGCTGATCGCGCTGTGGAAGCCAGCCGGACGGCCGTTAGCCTGGCCACGTCCGATCCGCTGGTCGCCGCTGATGCCCAGGTAGTACTGGGCACAGCCCTCTTCTGTGGCGGGCAGGCCAAAGCTGCCTGCCAGGCAGTGCGTGACGGGTTAGACCGTATGCATGGCGTGGACGCCCCTATGGTACGGCTGCAACTCCTGGCGCTCGACGCGGAAATCTGCACCTCGGTTGGCCGACACGACGAAGCCGTGGTGCTGATCCGCGAAGCCGTTGGTCACCTCGCCCTGGCCAGCGGAAGAACCGGCAAAACGGACCACCGGCAGCGCCTGCTGTCCGGCCAGAAGGACTACCACCAGCGATTCCTCGACATGGCGGTGACTGCGGCGGAAGCAGGAGCGCCGAATGCCGGCCGCGCGGCTCTGGAAGCCTCCGAGGCGGCGCGAGAGGACACCCTGGCCGCGCTACTGAGGCAGACTTCCCACACGCTTCATCCGCGACTCGCGGAACTTCTCGGCCAGATTGATCGCCTGAGCGACCTCACTCGCGAACGTCCGGCATCGACCACCAACGAAACGTCAGCCTTCGGGCCTCCTATGGAATATTGGCACAAGCGCCTCGGGGAACTACAGGCCGAGTTGGGCCACATGGTGTCCGTCGAGTTCTCTCGCCTGTACGTGCCCGTACCGTTGGACGCCGACACCCTGATCAGCGCGGCGGGCAGTGCCGCGATCCTGATGGTTACAGCGACCAACAACGGCTCGGGAGGCCTGGCCGGAGTCGTGTCCTGGTCGGTCCCCGGGCTCGATCCGGGCGTTCGTCGTTTCGCGCTTTCCGTCAAGGAGACCCGAACCCTCGAGTCGATCATGTCCAATGGTCACGCCAGACTCACAGAGCATTGGGATGAGGTCCGCTCAGCAGTAGCTGCGCAGCTCATACCCACACCACTGCGCGACTGGCTCCTGAGCGGCACCTCGGTTCGCGAGCTGGTCACCGTCGCCGACGACACCTTGCGTGCGCTCCCAGTGGCGGCACTTCCACTTTCGGCCGATACGGTCGTAGCCGATCACGCCGCCGTCAACCGGCTCCCACTGCTCCGACTTCTGCTGCACAACAGGACCACAACAATGGTTCGCTCTCCGGCCGCCCGACCACGCGTGGTCGCATACTTTAACGTCGACGAACTCCCGGGAAGCATTGAAGAGCAACGAACGCTGAATGAGCTCGCGTCTGCCGGAACAATAGAACTCACGTTGATCCATCAAGCAGAGGAACTAGCTGAAGTTCTTGAACATTACAAGCCCGATGTTCTCGTGCTCTCCACTCACGGCAAAGGCCGAGGATTGGAATACGAGTTCACGTTCTTCGACGGACGCCCTCTGCTCTGCGCAGACCTGCTCGGACTACCGCTCCCCCCGTTCTTCTTCGCTGCTGCCTGCAGTTCCGGTTCCGATGCAGGTGCCGATCCAACCGGCCTGATCGCCACCGCTCTGGCGACCGGCTGCTCGGCGATCGCGGCCGGAGCTTGGCTTCTTCCCGACCGATCGACAGCGAAGATCCTCAAGGCCGTGTACGGCGCCCTCGCAACATCCGGCCGACTTGTCAGACACATCAATGACGCCGTGCGGGCCGTGCACCCGGCACTTGCCTGTGAAAGCCCGGTCCAGTGGGCCGGATTCATGGTCACCGAACTGCCCGAACCTGGGCGCGGGAAAATCGCCAGCAAAGAGGAATAACATCGTGAGCATGCTTAAGGTCAGAAGCGAGACTGCGGTCACCGAGGCCGATCGGATCGCCCTCCATTCCCTGTTCGCTGACCTTGGCCTCGACGCCGACGTAACGGCATCTGGGGAAGAGCGCAGGGATCCCTCGTCATGGGTCCTGCACATCGGAATCCCACTGGGGTATCTGCTGACCAAATTCGTCGATGGATATATGGCTAAGCTCGGCGAGCTGGCAGCTGAAGCCACCGTTGACCCCACCGCCGTGGCCGGTCGACGCCTCCACGGGTGGCTCCAGCAGCTGCGCGCCACCCGCACCGACCGCACTATCACTCTGATCGTCGAGGATCCCGCGACGGACGTAACGGTAGAGATCCCCTCAACCCTCCCAGCGGAGGCGTGCGAGGCACTGTGGCAAGTAGATCCGGACCGCGACGGGGGGGAAGCCCGCTACCTGACATGGGCGTCCGACAACGGTTGGAGTGCTCCCTTCTAACGCAGGGCCAGCACTGGCGGCCGGAGAGCCCCCTGTGCTGCTGCGGTTGTCGGCTCCTGGTCGACAGCGAGGGCTCCGCTGCCCTGCGCCAACAAGACCGCTGAAACAGGTAGTCGAGCCCTTCTCGTTGGCACCGACTGCTTAGAGGTCGTCTCAACTGGCTTGATCACTAGGCTGGCGGCCGTGATGGCGATGGTGGGACGTCTGGTGCCCGACGTGTTGTGGGAATTGTTCCAGCGGGTGGTCCCGGCCGCGCCGGTGCGTCCGCAGGGCGGTGGCCGGCGGCCGCTACGGTGATCGCGAAGTGTTGGCGGCGATCCTGTTCGTGGCCACGACGGGCTGTACGTGGCGGCAACTGCCGCCGGGCTTCGGCCCGTCTGGCCCCACCGCGCACCGACGGTTCACCGAGTGGAGCCGGGCCCGGGTCTGGGGCAAGCTCCACTGCCTGGTCCTGGACGAACTCGGCGCGCGTGGGGAGTTGGACTGGTCCCGGTGCGCGATCGACTCGGTGAACATGCGCGCGACGAAAGGGGGGACCTGACGGGGTCGAATCCCGTAGATCGCGGCAAGAAGGGATCAAAGATCCACTTGATCACCGAGCGATCCGGTCTGCCCCCCCTCTCGATCGGGATCTCCGCCGCGAACACCCACGACAGCCAGGGCCTGGAACCCCTGGTGCGCGGCATCCCACCCGTCCGCTCACACCGTGGACCGCGGCGGCGACGGCCTGCCAAGCTCCATGGCGACAAGGGGTACGACTACGATCACCTGCGCCGGTGGCTGCGCTCGCGGAACATCACCCCGCGCATCGCGCGCAAGGGCGTCGAGTCCTCCCAGCGCCTGGGCCGTCATCGCTGGACCGTGGAACGGACGGTTGCCTGGCTCGCCGGATGCCGCCGCCTGCACCGCCGGTACGAACGTAAGGCAGGGCACTTCCTCGCCTTCGCCGGCATCGCCGCCGCTCTGATCTGCTACCGCAGATTTGCCGAGGTCATTACCTCGACGTGATCCGTAAAGTACGGCTCTATATGGCGCGTCCCAACGGGATGGACCGTGCCGCGTACACACCGTAGAGGAACTTATGCCTGACTACCTGGCTGCCGTGTTGGAGATGCTCGGCCCGGCCCAAAACCGCTATGCGGACCCGGCTGCCTGGGACCGTCTCCACGCAGAGCTCGGCGTAGAACTTCCGCCCGACTACAGGGCCCTCGTGGACGCATTCGCCCCCATCCAAATCAACGGGCACCTGTACCTCTCCCACCCCGCGACCAAACCGTGGAACCTGGGCCAAGACATCCGCAGCACGATCAAGGCGTGGTCCGAGGTACCGTGGGACGACCTCGACCTCGACGCGGATGAGGACCCCCGCCAGCTCTTCGGACTCGACGAGCTGAGCTTTGGCACCCGCAATGGTCTGTGGCCGATCGCAAGCACTGACCGAGGCGAGACCATCTTCCTGATCGCTGCCTCTGAGGCTCCGAGGCTCCTGGTGAGCTATGACGAAACCTGGGCAGAGCACTGCATGAGCTTCGCAGAATGGCTCTACCGCTACCTCATCGGCGAGGACATGAGCGGACCCAACAGTGCAGCCTTCTACCCCGGCCCCGTGACGTTGAAGCGCCTTCCGATGTCCGCGGACGAACGCACCGAACCTTGGTATGGCCCAGAACGCGGCATGTGAGAGGCCACCGCTCCATTCACCGCAGCAACCTAATGAGATCACTTCTTAGGAGTCCCTGCGAGTAGAGCCTTCCGGATCGCCCACACGCGGTGGAATTACTCCCGGAACCCCTAGATCGGGCAGGGCCGGAGCCGTGCGTGGCGGGGTGAGGAGCGCCTGCTCGTAGCGGGCATCCATGATCTGATGCAGACGGCGTGAGCGGCGAGTCTTGGCCGTCGCTATGCGGCTTGCGCGGGCGCGGGCCCAAAAGGAGCGGCCGATCTCGCCGGCGAAGATCTCGTCGGCTGCAGCGGCAACCCACTCATCGGTAAGGTCCCCGACCTCGTACTCCATGGACCAGTGCGAGATCGCGAGATTCACATACATGTGCTGACGGCGCAGCAGCACAGTACGGGTGGAATCGGGGCCGCCCCAGCAGTCCAGGTACTCGGGATTGTCCATGGCCATCTTGGTCAGGTCGATGTGCATGGTCCTGGAGCCTTGCAGCCGTGTCGCCTTCGCTTCACGGGCCTGAAGCACCAAGGACACCGCCACGCCAACAACCGCCAGCGCGGACAGCAGCGCCGACACCGCCCCATAGGCTTGGGCGATCTCGCTGACGTCCTGCCACTCCCTGTCCGTGGCGGGGTCGAAGGCCCGCAGCGCGAACGGCGACAAGACCACGAGGCTCAGAGCGCCGACGATCGCCAGAACCGACAGGGCCAGAAGAGCAGCTCGGGACCGATACCAAGGCCGCTTCACACTCGGGCGCTGATTCACCATCGGTGGGCGCGGGTCCGCAGTCACTTCACACTCTCCGCACACCGGGCACGAAGCACTGGCTCCGTCTCCCGCGCATGGAAGGCTGCAAGATCCTCACCCGCGGAGTACAAGGTCTCAAAGTCTGTCCGGCACGCATCCATCAGGAGTGGATCAGTGTGCCGATACGCGCCAGCCAGAGCACCATCTGGCTTGTACCTCAACTCAAAGAGCGAGTACGTCCCGAGAATGACAAGTTCGGAAACCCAGCGGGGGGGGGTGCTTGAAAGCCGGGTCGGCCCTGGCCGACCAAGACGCGAACCTGCTCCCCAAGATCAACACGCTGCCGCAGCACAGCCATCTCCCACACCACATAGTCCGATACAGGAAGCTCGATATATCGGACACGCCGCAAGCGGAGCCCACGCTGCTCAGCAGCGGAGAACTGCCTTGCCATCTTTGGTCGTTCGTCCATAAGGAGAGCCATCGACTCGCGCCACGCGCCACGATTGAAAGCGTCCCACGAAGCGAACCCCGGCTCCCGGAAATGCTGACCGCACTCCACCTTGTCGACCACCGACACACTCTCGTGCGCGTAGTCCTCCCGGAACGCCTCCAGATAGTCCGAGACGGGAAGAAGCGGGCCACGCTCAGCCTCGGACAGGCCCACCAGGCGACGGATCCCGTCTGGGCCAGCCTCGGCATCGCGGGGCTGGCCCACGTCACCCGCATCACGCATCGGGAATATCCGGCTTGGCCGCAACTACCAGACTCCGCGGAAGAATCACCAGCCGCTCGTCCGGGCCGATCGACGCATCCTCAGGAAGACGCGCAACAAGCTCCGATGGAGCCGCGCGGCCGATCACCGCCACATCACCATTCGACAGTTCCCACATATCCGGACACGTCTCCGTGGAACTCGTCAACCCTAACTCGGCGGGCGAACGCCCCAGTCGGCGAGCAAAACCAGCATCCGGATCCGCTTCCCACGGCCGCCCCATAACCCACCCCGAACTTGTAGCGGTGTGCCTACAGCAAGTGAAGATCGAAGCGAGGCTAACAATCGCCCCGCTCACTCGCAATGGGCTGCCAGGCCAGCTGCCACACGAGGCCACAGCTCCAATCGAGACGCTGCTGGTCACGGGCCGGGCTTGAAGAACTCGGCCACAGGCAGATAGTGGTGCCATCGCTGCTTGAACACCGTCAGGAGAGTAAGGATCCCGGCAGCGGAAACCATCGTCGCTGCCGCCAACTCGGGCAGATGCAGGAGCGATACCGCGACGGCGACGCCAGCTATGACCACTACGGATACCCCGACACGCAGCAGCTCCCGATCCCGAACCGGAGAGAGCCCGGTCAACGAAGCAGCGGGAAGCAGCGCACCAACATGCCCCGCCGCATACTGCTCGGCAATGGTGGCCATGTGGCCCGCCAGCTCCTCGAGTGCATCGCCCGGCGCGCCCGTGTCGAGTTGAGACTCCGCGGCGCGCAGTTTCGCCACAACCTGGCCAGCATGCCGGCGCAGTTCGCCGCGTCGCGGGGACTTGCGGGGAACAGTCCCGCGTAAGAGGTAGGCACGCTGGACGCACTCCTCCACGGTCCGCAGCGAAGCCGACACAGTCCGCAACTCCTCCGTGCGCCGTGAACCTCCCGCCCGGTGCGCCTCGGCGCATGCCTTGATTGCCTCTGTGCAGTGCATCACCACGATGCATCTCCGTGTCCTGACATACGCCTCGCGAGTGGCACCTGCGACGAACGACAGGAAGGCGGCCCAGACGATGAAAGCGACGACGGCAAAGGGCCCAGGGCTGGGATTGTCGCTGAGGACCGCCCCCGCCAGATACACCAGGCCCGTATCTATCAGGAAGACCACTGCGACTACATGAAGGGTCGCCCAAAGGGCAGTACCTACACGCTGGCGAAGGGTGGCACGAACAGCGAGGGGGAGCGGCCACCAGTCAAAATGGAGGCGGTCCAGAGAAGTTCGCAACTCGGCTATCTGTTTGTCGGCCACACGCCGCACCCGGTTGCGCCGCCACCGACCTATGGGCTCCGTGATCGTCATGAACTGTGAGGATGTCACGACACTTCCGCGCGAGGGACCAGCTTCGGCGCACTGCGAAGCGACAGTCCATCAAGACACGGACCTTGCCCATAACCCTCTCTGCCCGTTCCGTCGCAGCGTGCTTGCCCGGGCAGCCCGCTGGCTAGGATCCTGACATGCCGAACAGCGTTGCACCGTACTGGGAAGCCGCCCGAACCCGCTCCAGGCAACTCCGAGGTCTGGACGGAACGCAGTGCGACGTACTCGCGCTGATTTACGCACTCATCGCGATTGACGACGGCACTGCGATCGACGACATCTCCCACTGGGCCGTGCGCTACCGGCTGCTTGATGTCGAGCAGCTGCACCAAGACCTATCGGCCCTGCTGCCCGGACCACTCGACCAGGGCGCGACCACCGTCGAGGGCGGGATCACCGAGCTGTACAGAAGCCGACTTGATGAACTCGTAGATGACCACGGCCAATACACAGGAACGCCCGGCCTGGAGCAACTCTTCAAGTGAGACCTCGAAGCCGTCGTCAGCGAACGCGGCACGCCAGGAGCGTGCCCCGCTGAGATCCACGGGCGGCGGCCAGGGCGTCAGCGCGCCGATGTGCGCCTTGGACCATGCGGCTATCTGAGCGGGTATCGGACTTGGTGGCGCGGGCGGTGTCTGGCGGGGTCGGGGGGAAGAGTGGGGGCTCATCAGCGTGTGGTGGACGAGGGGGCGTCGGACAGGGTCGGGCGGGGCGAAGGGACCGGCGCGCCGTTGGAATTCCGCCCACTTTGAAATTGGGCGGCCTGCAGGTTGTACAGCTCGGCGTACAGCGATCCGTTCTGGGCGAGGAGTTGGTCGGGGCTGCCGGATTCGACGAGGCGACCGCCGTCGAGGACATGGATGAGGTCGGCGTGCCGCACCGACGCGAGCCTGTGAGTGATCAACACGATGGTTTGGCCTGCATCAGCCAGGGCTCGAATTTGACCGAATACCTCCAGTTCAGCGCGACTATCCAGCGCCGCCGTGGGCTCATCCACGATCAACAGATCACCGGCTCTGTACGCTGCTCTGGCAATCCCCATACGCTGCCATTGACCGCCGGAGAGCTCCACCCCTCCGCGAAAGCCACGCCCGAGCAGGCTGTCGAGGCCGCGCGGCAGCTTCGCGATCACGTCCTGGGCTCCCGCATGATCGATCGCGGCCTGAAGCCGGTCGGCGTCCATGGGGAGTTCGGGGCGGCCGATGGTCACGTTGACGCGGGCTGTGAAGACCCATCTCGTGAAGTCCTGCGCCACCATGGCGATCCTTGACGTGAGCTGCCTGCGGGAGGCGTGTGCACTGTCCACGTTGTCCCACAGGATTCGCCCGGAGCCGGGCTGGTAGAGCCCGGCCAGCAACTTCACCAGGGTGGTCTTGCCGGCGCCGTTGACCCCGACGAGCGCGACGATCTTGCCGGTGGGGATGGTCAGCGACACATCCTTCAGGGCCAGTTCGCCTTCGCCGCCTTGCCCGGGGTAGGTGAAGGACACGTTCTCGAAGCGGATCTCATTCACCTGTTCAGGAAGATCGACGCCCCCGGACGGGATGGCCCGCCGGTCGGCCTCGGTGACCAGACGCTCCAGATCGGCGACGTGCAGGGCCTCTCTGTTCAGGGAGTTGAGCTGGTTGACCAGTGTTGTCAGGCTCGCTGCCCCGGTGCGGATGCCGATGATGGCCGTGCCGGCCACCGCGAGAGCCATGGTCCCGGACCACAGCAGAGCGAAGAGGGCGCCGTAGGTGGCAGTGGTGGCCAGCCCGGTCCAGGCCGAGGCGATCAGCACGGTGCGCCCCTCCTGGTGCGCCACGCGGTCCTTCTCGGCCTCGGCCGCCTCCGACATGCCGCGGAAGTGCTTGAGCAGGAACGGGCCGACTTGGTGTACCCGAATCTCCGGTGCCGCCTTCGGATCAATGATCATTTGACCGATCTTCTGGCAGGCCCGGGAGTGCTGGACCCAGGCCTGGAAGAGGCGGTAGCGGCGCTGAGCGGTGACCAGAGCGGACCAGCCGCTGGGCAGCGCCATCAGCACGAGCATCGGCATCAGGAGCGGGTCCAGCACGGTGAGCACGCTGAGCGCGGCCACGAAGCCGAGCAGCGCGTTGATGACCTGGGTGCCCATCTTGATGCAGTAGCGGGCTGAGATCGCCCCGTACTGCGCGGAGTCCAGCAGGCGATGGAACTCGTCGTCTTCGATGGCCGCGAGTTCGACTTGGCAGGCCCGCTCCAGGTATGCCTCGGTCGCCCGTCGCTCTGCTTTGGGTTCGAGGCGGCCAGTCGCGTACGTGGACCGTGCCCGGCACAGTGACGTCAGCACCATGGATAGGGCGATTACTGCGAGAGCCGGGGCGGCAGCCCGGGCCCGCTCCTGCAGGCCGGCACTGGTCATGACGTGCGCCAAGGTCGTGTTGACCGCGAGGAGGGTGACCACGCGGGCGATGCCCTGGACGAGCTCTGCCCCGATCAGCTGCCGTGTGGCGCTGCGGTCGGCGGCCCAGGCGAGCCGCAGGACGGTAGCCAGCTGCGCGGGCAGCTGCTTGATCATGCTCCTGAAGCTGATGTTGAGGCGGGCCTCTTCGTGCCGTGCCCACCCCTGGTCGTAACGCAGCGGCCCGCCGAACAACAACTGCTCAGACTCCGAGGTCTCCGTTGCTTCGATGCCTGGTTTTCGCTTCGCCATAGGGGCTCCTGACACGGGTAGCGGGGCTAGGGCAGTTCGAGCTGTGTCGGCTGGGTGGCGCGCGGCGTGCGGCTGGCCACGCGGACGAGATCGTGAAGACTCGTGATCGCTCGGGGACGCGCGGCCGCGGTGAGCAGGCGGCGGAAGAGTTCGGCGGTCACCGTGACGTCGTCCATGGCTCGGTGCCGTCTGGCGGGCTGGGGAATGCCGTGATGGGCGAGGAGCGCGTCGAGGTCATAGGCAGGCAGATCCGGCAGGATGTGCTTGGCGAGGAGCCGGGTATCCACGATCCGGGTCTGGGCCAGGTGCGGGCATGCGGCCCGGTAGGCGTACAGGATGTTCGCCTCGGTCGGGGCATGGTGCGCGACCAATAGCGTTGGAGTTGTCGGCAGGATGGTGTCCAGAGCGCGTAGCGCGGCTCTCGCCGCGGGGGCTTCAGCGAGATCAGCGGATGTGATGCCTGTCTGCGCGGTGTCCCGGATGGCGAGGGGCGCGTGCTGGGGCGGGCTGATGAATGACTGGTAGGAGAGGCCGCTGGGCATCGGTCCGCGGCCGGGGACGTGCTGTATGCCGAGGGCGGCGACCTCGATGGGCTCTGCTGGATAGCCCTTGGGAGTCGTGCCTTCGAAGTCGATGACCACGAAGAGCACGTCCCGGAACTGTGGATCGTCAGCCAACCGCTCGCGGTACGGCGTGGTGTCGGTCATCGGTGGTCTCCGGGCTGGTCGGCTGAGGTCCTGAGCGCGTCCTCGAGGTCGTCGAAGTTGTCGAGGAGGCGGCGGATGCTGATCTGCCGGTCCTGCCAGTGCTGCTGCAGGTCGACCTCTGCCTCGTGCGGCAGTTTGTAGTCGCCGGTGGTCGCTCCGTAGAGGCTGAACAGCATGTAGAGAATCGCGATCCGTACGCAAGCCAGGACATCGCCCAGGGGCAAGCTGGGGTTCTCCGAGCGGTAGGCGGACACCATTGCCGTCGCGCAGGATGCCCACTGGTCGCTGGTGGAGACGGTCCGGGGATCGAATGCGGCGCGCCCCAATTCCCACGCTGGGAAGGCTTTCGCGCTGCGAAAGCCGATGATGCCGGTGACGACATCGGTGAGCACCAGCATGTGGGGTCGCGTGATGTCCGCGTGGAGTGCCTGCTCCACCAGGTCCTTTGGGAGACCGATCCGGAGCCGGTCGACGTGCTGGGTGAGGTGCTCGCGACGCTGGTCGAGCTGCTCACGCAACTGTGCGAGATCGTTGTGCCCGTGCCGTCTTGCCATGGCCAGCACGGCGTTGCACCTGGACAGGGCATCTTCGACGGTTCCGGTTCGCCACCGTGATTGCTGCACGAACTTCGGGAGGGGATAAGCGGCCAGCACTCGGTGCATGCGCCCGAGGACCATTCCGATGTGCTCCGCGCGGGCGACGCTCATGGCAGTCGTGGCCACCCGGCCGGGGACCTCGTCGGTCACAGCCCACGCGCTGCCCTCGGACAGGGCGACGAGATCGCCGTCACGGTCTGCCCACGTCTTGGGCACAGGGAGATCAGCTGCCCGGCAAAACTCGGACATGTCCAGGGCCGACCGCGCTGCATCCAAGTTGGCCGTCGACGCGTACTCCTTCACGAAGAGCCGCCGCCCGTCGGATGTCAGCACCCGCCGGTTAACGGTGTCCGTGCCCATCGGCACCCGCTCTACCGTTTCGACCGTGATCCCGTACCGCTCAGCGAGCACGTCAGCCGTAAGTTCCTGTTCCCAGTCCGCCTCGCCCATACCGTTCACCAGCTTCTGAGGGGAGCAGGGCGACGGGCGGTGTAGTGGGTGAAGACGCTCATCGTCGCGTGCTCCTCCGCTTGTGGCCGCTGTACTCGGCCTGAAGCTGCCGCAGCATGGTGTGGGCTTCGTCGACGGATTCGATGTCGTGATGCTCAAGGCCCCAGCGCAGGGCGCTGACAGCGTCGAGCGCGGCGTACGCGGAACACGCCTGGTGCTCTTCGACAGCGAGCGTGCGCCCGTACCCCACCTCGAAGGCTGCTTCCAGATCGGGCCGGCCGCGCAGGATGCGATAGCTGAGGCGGGGGAGGTCGCGCCGCGCGGCGGACTCGATGCAGGACCGCTCGAAGTCGATGATCCTCAGCCGTTGTTCAGCCTGGTCCCACAGCCAGTTGCGGGGCATGAAGTCGCCGTGCGACACCACGCGAGGCAGCTTCGCTGGCGTGTCCTTGGTGAGCAAGCGGACCATCGCCGTGTCGTCGGGTGTCAGGTACAGGGCGGCGCTGGCGAGCATCTTCTCGACGCTCTCGTCCCAGCGCACTGTGCTCGCGACTGGCTCAGACTCACCTGGATTCGCGGCGTTGAGCCGGGAGAGGAGCATCCCTGCCTGGCGGTACGCCTCCTGCTCTTCCTTCGCACCCAGCCGGAGACTTCGGACCGGCTGGCCGGGGATAGCGGTGATCACGATTCCGCGGGCTTCGTCGTCCACGGCCTCCAGCACTGGGGACCGGTCTGTTCCGAGCGAGCGGTTCCATCCCTGCTGATAGGCGTGAGCTTCACGGCGATGCAGCTTGGGCCCCTGGTTCTGCTTGGCGAACAACCGGCGCCCGTCTGCGCCTTCGATCTCCCACACGTCGGGACGTCCGGCACAGGGCGACGAGTGATCGGCGACGATGCGGAAGCTGCTGGTCACCGACGCCACCAAGCGGTGCATCGTCTCGGGCATGCCGGCCACAGTGATGCGTCCTCCTGCTTAGCGAAACCAACCTGCGACACCATGTGCGATCAGTCGAACGCGCACGGTGTTGTGCTGTGGGTCTGCAGCTTGCCAACCGCCACTGACAATCCCGCCCGAGCGGCCTCGCAGCGAGACGATCAAGCGCCGTGCCGTGAGATCTGTTCCTTGCGGTGACGGGACATCAAGAATGTGGCGAAAACCCCGCGTTGGCACATCCGCCTGGTGATATCACCGACGTGATTGCGTCCAACGAAGATCCTGACCAGAATCTCGGCCCTGGTGGGAGGCAGCAGTGGCACACGAGGACGACCGTCGATGTACGCAGTGCGGCAGCCTGCTGAGCCGCTACAACGAAGACGCGCGCTGTGCCGCCTGCTCCCGGGCAGCCTCCGTCGCCGAGCCCGCCCCGCCTCTGAGTCTGCCGGACCACGTATGGCAGGACGCGGCAGTGACCGCGGCTCTGGCCGACTGGGACTTCGGTACAGCGTTCCGTCTGATCCGTCGAGCTGCGTCCCTCCGGCAGGAGGACATGTCGGTGATCACGGGCCTGAGCCAGTCGTTTCTGTCCACGCTCGAGTCCGGGACGCGGCGGCTGGTCAACATTGACAAGATCATCATCGTCCTTGAGCGACTGGGCGTCCCCGCGCACGTCGCGCCAGCCCCAGTCCCGGGATCCGCCACTCACAACCCACTCCAGGCACGTGGGCCGCAGCCCACGCTGATTCCTGCTCCCGTGTGGGAGAGCCCGCTCGACATTGCGAAGAGACTGAACGCCACCACCGCCTCCAACACCGACCCCGCCACCGTCGCCATCCTGGAACAAGGCGTGGCGGATCTCGTCGACCGCTACGAGGCCGAAGGCCCCCACCGCATCGCCCCCGAAGCCATCGATCTACGAAAATTCATCCAGGACCGACTGGACGGGCGGCAGCCACCGCGCCAGCGCGAAGCCCTCTTCCGGCTCGCCGCCCAAGCCTCAGGGCTGCTCGGCTACATGGCCGTCAACGCCGGCCGTGAAACCGTCGCCGAGGCGTACTGCAAGGAAGCAGAGGAACTCGCAAGAGAAATCGCCGACCTTGAGCTGATCATGTGGATCCAGGGCACCCGATCACTCAACGCCTACTACGCGGGCCACTACGACCAGGCCGTCCAGTGGGCAGAAACGGGTCTCGCTATCGACGCAGCTCACCCACAGGCCATCCGGCTCCAGTCCAACGGGCTCGCCAGAGCCCTGGGGAAGGTCGGCGACCGCAGCGGTGCCGAGCGAGCGATCGCAGCAGCCGAAGACCTGAGCAGTCGACACACCGTTCCCGTGGGGCTGACCTCCTGCATCTCCTTCGAGCCCTATGGGCTGGCCCGGACGCTAGCCAACGCCGCGACCGTGCACGTCTCACTCGCCAACGCCCCACGTGTGCTCGAATATGCCGATCTGATCGACGAACTTGTGGAGCAGTCCGACTCTGCCTGGAGCCAGGCCCTGGTCCGCTTAGACGTCGCTACCGCGCTCCTGGCGCGTCCGCGCCCGGACGTCGAGCACGCCATGGTCCTGGGCCGGCAAGTCCTCGAAGCTGGTGGTGGGCCACCCATCCGCTCCGTAGTCCAACGTGCCGGTGAACTCTTCGCCGGAGCTGCAGACTGGCAGGACCTGCCCGCGGTACGGGAGTACGGAGACGCCCTCCGCTCCTGGCAGACCGAACCTCACACGAAGGATCTGGCGAAGTCTGCCAAGATGGCACGCCCGACCGAGCAGACGAGAGGGGCAGCGGATGCAGCTCACGGCCGACCCGCGCGTCTTTCCTCCCAGCCCTCCGCACGACATCAATGACGCGTCGATTATCGCGGAACATGACTGGGCAGCTTTCGGCGCCGTCAAAGAGATGACCAACCACTGGGACCGGCCAGGATGGACCGCCACCACCCGCGCCTACTACTGGATGCTCACCTTCCCCGAGGTCCCCGCACTCACCGATCACGCTCGACGCTGCCAGAGTGCACTGCGCGATCTCGGCTTTGATGAGATCGCCGAAGACGGTCTGCATCTGACGCTGGGGCGCATCGGCCACGTCGACGAAGTCACCACGGGGCAGCTCGGCACTCTGATAGCTGCCGTCTCAGACGGCGGGCCTGAGGCGTTCAACATTCAGGCTGTTCCGCTCACGGCATCCCGCGGGGCGATCCGATACAGCGTCGCCCCTTGGACCCCTGTCGTGCATTTGCACGCGGCCCTCGCCGCGGCCGGTACCGCGTCCGGGCTGCCGTCGCGCAAGCCGCCATCGATTCTGCGCCCGCATCTCGGTATCGCCTACTGCAACCGCCCCATGCCCGCACGGGCTGTCCGGGACGCCGTACGGCCTCTGCGTACCCTCGCATCAGTGGACGTGCCCGTTCGGCGGGTTCAGTTGGTGGCGCTCCGGCGCGAAGGGCACGCCTACCGCTGGGACGTCATCCACCAACTCGAACTGCGCTGAGGAAGCTTGCCGGTCTCACCTCGTGCGACTCGTCGAGCCACCCATAGCGCCAGCCTTGCATCACGAGGTGGGCATCGTTTTCGGCACCCACCCGGCCTCGCAACAGCTTCAGGCGGGCCTTCGCGGTGTCCCGTGAGATCCGGCAAACGTCAGCGATCTCCTGGACTGACGCTCCGGAAGCGACCAGCTGCACCATCTGAACCTCGGCATCATCCAAGGCACCTGCGAATACTGCCCGTTCGGGCAGCGGGAGCTGCCGGGTGCGGTACGCGGTGTGGAGGAGTGGGGCACGCCCGCTCACGCCGGCCCGGCGGCCCATGGCCTGCACCTGTGTTCCGAGCGTGCCGGTCGTGATGTCCAAGTCGAGGGCCGCGCTCGCGCTGCTGGCGCCGGTCGCAAGTTTGGCAAGGATACGGATGTGGGCTGGGGTGAATCTGTCGGGAACAGTACTTGAGCGTCTGGTCATGGGCTATCTGCCCCTTTCTGCTGTCGTCTGGGTGCGCTCTGCGTGATCTGTTCGTTCCGAGGGGGAGAGCAGTCGGTAGAGCGAGCGGCGTGCGCAGGTCCCGAGGGTGTCCGAAGCTCTTCTCCGGACTGGTATGTGGCAGCGCGCCCGCGGTACGGCCTCTGCGCTGGCCGTACCGCGGGTTCGTGCCTGGCTGGGCGGGTGAAACGATCTTGCTACATGGATGCGAGGGCTGTGCGTCTTTCAGCCGGGCGTGAGCTACGCCCTTGCGTGGGGAGTTCGCCTGCCCGCCGACTGTGTCATCGGGTCACTCTCTGAGGCGCAGGGGTAAGCGGAGTGGTGTTCCGTGCGTGGTTCGGGTTGAGGAACCACTTGCGTGCGGAGACAAGCCACCACGTTCCGGAGAAGGCGAGCACCACGCCGACGGCCAGGGGTGCGTAGTTGAACGTCTCGATGGTCACCGGGCTGGCTTGGGGGAGCATGAACAAGAGGGTGATGAATGCGACCCAGGCCACCGCGAGAACACCGATGGGCTTGGACCAGTGCCCGAGGTGCCAGGGGCCGCGCTCGAAGTTCTCCCCCTGGCGCAGCCGAAGAAGAGTGGGAATGACGTAGGCGATATACAGGCCGATCGTCGCGATGGAGGTGACGGCGGCGTACGCGGTGGTGTTGAACAAGTAGGGCAGGCCGAGGACGAATGCGCCTCCGGCCGCGAGCCAGACGGCGTTAGTCGGCGTGCGCGTTCCCGGGTGCAGCTTGTGCCACACCGCGGAGAACGGGAGTGCACCGTCGCGGGAGAAGGCGTAGATCATGCGGGAATTCGCGGTGACCGATGCCATGCCGCAGAAGAGTTGGGCGCCGATGACGATGAAAAGCATCATCTTGCCGGTGCTCGCGCCGAGCGCGTCCATGAGGATCTGCGCCGGCGGCACACCGGTCGGGGAGTCGAGGGCGCCGGTGTAGGACTGGATGCCGAAGGTCAGGCCGAAGAGCAGGATGAATCCGGCCACCCAGGAGACGAGGATGGACCGGACGATTCCCTTCGGCCCTTCGACGGAGGCGTTCTCCGTCTCCTCGGTCATGTGGGCGGACGCGTCGTAGCCGGTGAACGTGTACTGGGCCATCAACAGGCCGATCAGGCCGACGTAGACGGCCGAGCCCCAGCCGGTGTTGTTGACGAACTCGGTGAACACGAAGCCCGGCGACTGATGCGTGTCGGGGATGAGCAGGAGCGCCCCGACGATCACGACGACGCCGATCAGGTGCCACCACACGGAGACGGTGTTGAAGAAGCCCACGATGCGCACCCGGAAGGTGTTCACGGCGGCGTGCAGCAAGAGGATGAGGCCAAAGAGCGTGATGGTGTGGCCGGGGGAGGCTGCGTACCCGAACTGGAGGTTCAGGTAGGCGTTGAGGAATGAGGCAGCGCCGAAGTCGATGCCCGCGGTAACGGCGACCTGACCCAGGGTGTTGAACCAGCCGGTGAACCATGCCCAGGCCGGGGCAGACTTGCGGGGAGCGAGTTTGTGGGCCCAGAAGTAGAGGCCGGCGGACGTTGGGTAGGAGGAGCAGACCTCAGCCATGGCCAGGCCGACGAAGAGCGTCATCAAGCCGACGAGCACCCAGCCCCACATGATCACGGCGGGTCCGCCAGCGTTCATCCCGAAGCCGTACATGGTCAGGCATCCGGAGAGGATGCTGATGATCGTGAAACTGACAGCGAAATTCTGGCGCCCCGACATGGAGCGATCCAGTGTCTGGGTGATGCCGAGCTCGGCGAGGCGTTCCTCTTCCGATGGAGTGACGCTCGGTATGTCCAATGGCATAACGGTGCCCTTCTTCTGCTGGTCGTAACTGGCATTTGAATGGGTGGAGTTGGCGTCAACGTGCTCGGAAGGGTCACGGAGCCGATGCCTTGACGGCCCAGGTGCGATGGCGGGTGAATAGCTGCTGAGCGTCTCCGCAGTAGCTCCAGGGCGCGTCCGTGGCGTACGGACCGATGGCGTCAAATACCTCTGCGGCCTGCCTGTGCTGGTTCGCGAAAGACAAGGCGTGGGCCAGGTAGTTGGCGTCTTCCTGGAAGGCGGCATGCGGGCTGAAAGGTGCCCGGTATGTCCACCAGTTCGCCCACGCCTGCTGTGTCGAGGGGTTGTCCGTCCACGGATGCACCGTCAGTCCGTACCGGTGCCCTTCCGTCTCCATCCGGATGCGGTGGGTCTCGGCGAGAGCAACGAGAGGCAGGGTGTGCAGCGGTAGCCCGCGGGGGGCTTGGGCGCACTGCTCCTGCGCCCAGTGGAAGACCTCGCCCCCTATGCCGTGCCAGGTGGGGAACATGTAGGTGAGGAGCTCGTGGTGCGCCTCCCTGTTCCACCGGTCACGCTCCTCGACCTGCTCCCACACCTTCTGCACCGTCGCCCTCCACTGCCGGTCGCAGTGCGGGGAGTGGTAGCGAAGCAGGGCGAGCATGACGACGTACGGAGTCGGATCAGCCGGCAGGGCGTCGCAGGCGGCATCGCACGCCTTCCAGGCCCGTTCCATCGCCTCACTGCTGCCCTCCCCCCGCGGACCAGCCATCGACCGCAAAGCCAGGACGGTGACAAGGAGAGCCAAGGCGTGCGGCGACCGGGGTTCGGCCTGCGCCCACGTATCAGCGAACGTCAGCCGCACTCCGGCGCGAGCGAGGACCTGCAGGCGAAAGATGCGCCGGTCCCAGTCCGTGCCGGTCGCGGTCAACAGTTCACGAGCACCCTCCCACCGGCCCATCGCTGCGTCCTCCGCCACTGCCCGCAGCGCGATGTCATCCCGGGCTGGGTGCCGGTCGAACGCCGGTACGCGTCTCATGACTATCCCGTCACGATCGTCTCGGACGAGTGGGACGGCGCCTCGCCGCGCTCCGTTGCGGCTTTGACTAACACCTTGGGCCTCCGAGGGGCGTCCGCCGTATCGCAGCGGACTTCGACATTGGGGACGCGCCAGCCGTGCGGGACGAGCGCATGGACCGCTAGGCGGAGCCGGACCGACGTGCTGGCGCCCGCTGGCCGTTCAACTCGCAGCTAGAACTTGATCTCACCGATCAGTTGGGCCACGCGCGCTGTCACCTGCGAGATCGTTGGTGCAATCGAGGAACTTGCCAGGTAGAAGCCCAGGAGGACGCAGACGATCGCGTGCCCGGCATTCAGCCCAGCCTTCCGAATGAGGAGAACGGTGATGATGGCCAGCAGTACGACAGCGGAGACGCTAACGGCCACGGGATACTCGCCAGCCACCGAATGATTGGGAACAGGCCGGCGTGAACCAGTGCAGGGCGTCGGCGCTGACCTCTGCGAGATGGCAGATGTGAGCTTCCGACCCCAGTGTCCGAGCCGCCTGGGGGAAGGCACAGCGGTGTAGAGCCTGTTGCCGGGCCCGTGTGGCCTTGCACCGCCTTTGATGAAGAGCAAGCACCCCGATCTCCTGGCGTCTCGATATGACTTCGCAGTCCCCTCGACCACAGGCGCTTCGGTCGAGGCTGGTTGGAGCACAACACTGATCGGTGCACTGCGGTTGCGCACATTCCAGAAGTGATATCGCTGATGTGATTGCCTTGCAGAGAAGTGCATTGAGCCCTCGAACCCTGCACACTTCGGCGGCCAGGCTGCTGCCCGCAGTCGGCTCCCTCTGGGCGAGGTGCTCAAATGCCGGCTCACGCGCCAGCTCGTCGAGGATCACCCGAGGGGTATCGACCTGGCGATGTGCCCGTTGGTGACCTGAGAGCCATCCCCGTGGATGGGGCGCGAACAGCCGTCGGCGACACGCCACGTCCCACGAACTGGGCCGCGCACCGTCGTTCGTGTTGGTGAATCGATCCCGTGGCGGTGGACGGGCACCCTCCGCCTTCATGTGAGGGGCGACGGCCAGATGGGCCGATGCGAGAGGGCCAGGTCTGTCGACACCGCCAATGACGCACCGTGTGCTACTGGATCACTGGAGAGATATCACGGTCGTGATGTGCGAAGTCCCTTCATACGTAGGAGTGTTGGGCCCTGGGGGTGAGCAGACATCAATCCTGCAAATGGGTCACCAGCATGCGAATTGCCGGACTGTTCAAGTCGGCCAGTCCCACGCCACCATGTCGCCCTGCAGCCGCCGAACATTGCCCCTTCACCATCTCAAATCGCCTCGGATCTCGCACAGCGGCGCGTCAGAACGATCGCGTCCATGACCTGGTGCGCAGCGTCCGGCGGATAGCCTGCCCCGGCCCCACGTCCGTTCCACACACCCACCCGCTCCCTGCACCGCGAAGGAGACTGCGTGTCCTCCTCCCCACCCGTCACCAAGCTGCCCTTGTACGAGGCATGGGAGGCGCTAGCCGACGGCCTGCATGTCCAGCGCCTGGCCCTGTACCTCGAACCATTGCGCGAACTGCTCACTGCTACGCCTGCCGAGATCGCCCTTTTCGCCAATGCCAACCCGGCCGCCCTGACGGCCAGCCCGGCCCCGCTCGCCGAGCCGCAGGCCCTGGCCGCCATCGAGAGGGCAGGCCTCGCCCACTGGGTGAGCCTCCCCGGCGCGCACGGCACCAGCAGCCCGGCAGCCAATCCGCTGACCACGACCAGCGACCAGGTCGCCGAGGCCCTCCTCGGTACGGTTGAGGATCAGCCCATCCGCACTGCGGTGCAGGCCGTAAGCGCCGCCTCGGCATGGTGGATCGGATCGTTCGCTGCCATCCGTCATCTTGGCGTCCACCACTCGACGCTTGAGCCGGTCGCCGACGACGTCAGCATGGAAGTCCTGCACGCAGCCACGCGCATGGTGGCGGTCGGCACAGCCACCCGCGTGCTCCAACATCATTTGCGCACAACGGGTGGTGACCAGGAGATCCAGCTCGCCTACTGCCGGGCCGTCACCGAGGGCATCGTCTGTGAGAGCAGCCTGCCCGCGCTGCTGGAAGACCTGAGCGAGCTGCGACTGGTCGACCTAGTGGCCACATCGATCCCCTGGCGCGGACGGTTCACCAAGTACGCCGGGGGCACCGGCGCCGGGCAGGTGGAATAACCCGATGGACCGCTACCCCTTCATCGTCGTCGAGGGCCTGGACGGCACGGGCAAGACCACCCTGCGCAAGGGCCTGTTCCGACTTTTCGAAGGCCTCTACCGGATCACCCCGCTCGCAGTGCTGACCACCAACTTCCTCGCCCCCGACGTCGCGGTCGATCTGGTGGACGGCAAATACCAGCCCACCCCCGACAATCAGGACCGCTACCTGACGGCACTCGCCACAGACAAGCAGGTCACCGCAGCCCGGCTGATCGAGCCGTCGCTTCCCGTCCGCCCGGTCATCGCCGACCGGTGGCTGCTGTCGGAGCTGGCGTTCTTCACCGTCAAACACGCCCGGCCACCCAAAGACACCTACGCCGCACTCACCGAGTACCTCGGCATCGTCCCGGATCTCACCCTCGTACTGGACATCACCCCCGAGGCCGCGATGGAGCGGGCCGCGGGCCGCTCCGGAGACGCCACCCGGCCCGACTGGGATGTCCTCACCATCCAGGCCAAGGTCAGGGACGTCTACCAGTCGGTGACCGAGGCGCCCGCAGCCTTCCCCGCCCTGGGGCCGGTTGTGCGCATCAACGCCGCGCAGGACCGAGCCCTGGTGCTGCATACCGCTTGGCAGGCACTGAAGCAGCACGGCCTGTTGCCCGAGCTGGGAGGAGCCGCGACGTGAGCATTCCCACCGAAACGCACATAGCCCAGCTGGCCGGACGGCTAGCCGAGGCGAACCGCGCGCAGAGGCCGCTGCGCGCGGTCGGCGCCGCCAGCGCGGTTGCGGCCCGGGTTGCCGTGGAGTCAGGGTTCGACGCTCTGTGGGTCTCGGGCCTGGAAGTCTCCACGGCACTGGGCCTGCCGGACGAGAACGTACTCGGCCCACGCGACCTCGCAGATGTGGTTCTCGCCCTGACGCGGACCGCACCGCTGCCGGTGATCGTGGACGTCGATAACGCCGGAGGATCGGTGGCCACCGCCCGCCGGTTCGCCGACGACCTCACCCGGGCCGGTGCCGCCGCACTGTGCGTGGAGGACAGCGCCTACCCCAAGGTCAACTCGTTCGCCCTCCACCGCACCCAACAGCTCACCCACCCGCACCTGATGGGCGAGCAACTGGCCGCTATGCGCTCCACCGCAGGAGCAGACGTACTGCTCATCGCCCGCACCGAGGCGCTGATCTGCGGCAGCACCCTCACCGAGGCCCTGGAACGGGCCGAGGCGTACGCGGTGGCCGGCGCGGACGCGGTTCTGATCCACTCCAAGGACCCCACGGGCCATCAGGCACTCGCCACGGCCGCCGCCTGGACGGGCCCGGTGCCTCTGGTGACTGTGCCTACCGCCTTCTCACACTTGGGTCCCGACCAGCTCGGCGAGGCTGGATTCGCCCTCGCGATCTACGCCAACCAGCTCTCGCGGGCGGCCTTGGCTGCAATGCGCGCGGCCGCGGCCGCGTTTGCTTCCACCGGTTCATTCACCTCCGGTGGCACGGCCCTCACCGATGTCGGTGACCTGCTCAAGGTCGCCGACCCGGCGGCCCGCGCCTGCCTCTAGTACGCGCTCAACTTTGCTCACGCCCGCACCATGAGCTCGCGCGGCATATGGCCGCGCGGCAGGGCCCGATGAGGGAAGGAAGCACCGCGCCCATGACATCTCTGCCCCGCATCAGCGTGTCGGTCAAGGCGGCGATCATCCACCACGATCGCATCCTGCTGATGTCCTATGACGACAGCTCCGGCTTCCACTACAACCTGCCCGGCGGCAAAGCGATCGAGGGGGAGCCGCTGCGCGACGCGGTCGCCCGCAAGGTCAAGGAGGAGACCGGGCTCCGTGTGCGGGCGTCACGGCTGTTGTTCGTCGTGGAGTACGTTCCCGAGCAGTACGACCACGAGTTCGGCACCATCCACAAGACTCAGCACAACTTCCTGGCCGAACTCCTCGACGAGAACACCACGCCGCGCAAGTCCGATCCGCCCGACCTCATCCAGGTCGGCTTCGAGTGGGTGCCGCTCGCGGAACTGCCCGACAAGTACCTGCTGCCGCGCGTCAACCAGCAGATCCTGTCCACACTGGCAGCAGACCGTGACGTGCTCGTGGACCGGTGGTGACCATGCGCGACCAAGCGACGCCCCCCGTCCTAAACGAACTGTCCGACTGGCTGCTGGAACACCACAGCGACACCGTGGACGCCGACCGGCTGCCCGCGATTCGCACCGAGATCGAACGCCTGGTCGTCGATAAGATTCCCGGCGCCGTGGTGGAACTCGGCTGCTTCAAGGGCGCCATGGCCTTATGGATGCGCGCCGTCCTGGATGCCACCGGCCAGCAGCAGCGGCCCATCCACGTCTACGACTCCTTCCAGGGCCTGCCCGAGCGGGGGGAGAAGGACCCGGAACTGTTCGCCGCCGGATTCCTACGCGCGGAGCCGGAGGAAATCCTGGCCCTGCACGACCGCTGGGGCTGTACACCGCCGACCATTCACCCCGGATGGTTTGCCGACACCCTGCCCGAACGACTTCCCGCCGAGATCGCCTTCGCCTACCTGGACGGCGACTACTACGACTCCATCCGCACCTGCCTCGACACCTGCGTCCCCCGGCTCGTCCCCGGTGGCGCGCTGATCGTCGACGACTACGCCGACCTTCAGGCCAACCCCAAGGCATGGGATGGGCTGCCCGGCGTCAAGGCCGCCTGCGAGGACTTCTTCGGCACCCCGTCCCCTCTGGACGTCCTCTTCGGTGACGGTGATCTGGCGTTCGGCCGCTACGCCATACCGAGCGGGCGGTGACCAACTGTGCCTGTAGTCATCGCTATCCGCGGCTCGTGTAACCCCGATCTGTTGCGCGAACTGCTCCCCGGAGCCGAGATCTACACGGTGGCCGATCTGGGAGCCCTCGCAGAGGAAGTGGCCCAGGAGGCGGAGATCCTGGTGCTGCGCTCCGGACAAATCCTCGATGCCCCGCGCCTCAAGGCGTGGCCCGCGCTGCAGCACGTCATCCGGGCCGGCTCCGGCCTGGACGGCATCGACACCACCGCGCTCGCCGCCCGCGGTATCGCTATGCACCGCAACCCGCACCCGGCCGCCAACGCAGTCGCTGAATGGGCCTTAGCGGCGCTGTTGTCGCTGGCCCGCCGCATCCCGTACGGGCAGGCCGCCCTCACTGCTGGCCAACACACCAAGCAGGCGTGTCTCGCGCCGCCGGTCGCGGCTATGCGGCTGGGGATCTGGGGCGCTGGCCCCGTAGGGCGCTCCTGCGCCCAGGCCCTGGGCCCGCACGTCGCCGAAATCGCGTACGCGGCCCGGGCGAGCCTGCCCGACTCCTTCCCCTCCCAGCCTGCGCAGGAACTGCTCGCGTGGGCCGACGCCCACCTCGTGGCTCTGCCACTGACCAAGGAGACCCGCGGGCAGTTCGGCGCCAGCTACCTGGCCGCTGCCCGCCCCCGCCGCCCGATGCTGATCTGCGTCGGACGGCTCGCCACCCTGGACCTGGACGTCTGCCTGACCGCTCTGGCCCGCGGAGACCTGAGCGGGCTCGCCCTCGACCCCATCGAGCAGTCCGACCTGCCGCTGCTGCCTCACGATTCGCCACCGCTGAACCTGCTCGCGACCCCGCACATCGGAGCCCAACGCACCGACGTCCGCGCACACCTCGACGCCTGGGTCGCCACAACGGCCGCTCAGTCCTTGTACACACAAGGGGATGTAGACAGGTGACCGCGCCCTGGCGCGCGAAGCGGCACAGAATCGCCCAGCAGACCGCAGCCGGCCTCGCCGACCAATACCCTGACGCCGAGATATGGCTGGTCGGCGCGCTCGCCGAGCATCTCGCCCACACCCGAAGTGACATCGACTTGCTCGTCGTCGTGCCCACCGCCGAGCCGCCGGCGCTCCGCTCGCGCCTTGTCGCCGACATCCGCGTTGATCTCCGCGCCGTCGCCGCCACCGCGGTGGACGAATGGCGGGAACTACTGGCGGACTTCACCGTGACCCGTGACGACGTGGAGACCTTCCGCCGGGTCCGCGCCCACCTGCCGGATCTCACGCTGCTGCGCACCGCCCGGCAGATGACCAGCGACGGCACCGCCGAGGTCCTGGAGCCCGCGCTCCGTAACGGCTACCGCCGGTGGGCCCTCGCGGACCGCTGTGAGACTGCGGCGAGCCTGGCCGAAGACCTCGTCGGGCTGACCGAGGCGGGCCTGTACCGTCACGCCGACCTGGTCTGGGACCGGCTCACCGTGATCCTCGCCCAAGCCGAGACGGTTGCGGCCGATGCCCCGTTGCTCGGCGAGAAATGGCTGCCCAGCCTCCTGATGCAGTACTACGGCGCCGACGAGGACGCACCCGTCCCCACCATGCCCGTCCCCGACTGGCCGCACGCCGCAACGAGCGGCAGCCCATGGTTCGCGCCGGTCCAAGTCCGCCTCTCCACGGCCTTGTTGTCCCTTTGGCCGCTCACCTCAACCACGCCACCCCATCCGCTCGAGGAGAGAGGGCTGGCCAGCTTCGGTTGGCTGCCGCAGAGGTACACGGACGGTTGGTTCCTGCGCCGCGGCGACGTACGCGTCCCGCTCTCCGAGGGCGAGCTACACGCCTGGCGCGACGCCGTCGCCCGCCAGACCCACTCCTGATCTTCCTGTCCTGCCACTGCGACGAGGAGGCCCTGGTGCCGAACACCCTCACCACCCCTATGACCGGCTCCGATGTGTGGCTGCCGCTTGAGGACTCGGCCGATGACACCGCCGTCTCCGTGATCCTCAAGCTCCGCGGCGAGACCTGCGACGTCGACTGCCTGTACTGCTTCGAGAAACGCAAGCTGGCCCCGGGCGGCGTCCAGATCACCCCCGATCAGGTCCGCCATCTCGGCGAGATCTTCGGTGTCCGTCCGCTCGCGATCGAGCTTCACGGAGGGGAACCCCTCACCGTCGGCAAGCCGGCTATGGCCGCCCTCCTTGACGCCCTCGCTGCCCAGCCCACCGTCACCCGGGTCCATCTGCAGACCAACGCGGTGCGACTGGACGCCGAATGGCTCGACCTGTTCGACGCTCATTACCCGCAGCTGCACATCGGCATCTCAATGGACGGCGACGAACAGGGCAACTCCTGGCGCGTCGGCTACGACGGACAGCCCATCTACCCGCACATCGCCAGGGCCCTGAACCTGCTGGCCGAGCGCGGGCGCACCTGCGGCATCATCACCGTCGTCACCCCCGCCGTCCTCGGCCGCGCCGCTGAGGTCATCGACCACATCGCCGCCTTCGACGCCGTGCGAGCCATCCATCTCGTACCCGCCTTCGACACCACGATCACCCAGCCCCTGAAGGCTGCAGGCGGCCGGCAGAGCCCCAGCCGCCGCCTCCAGACCGATGCCATGACCCCCAACGGTCCGGAGTGGGCCATCACCCCCAGCCAGTACGCCAAGTTCGTCCTCGACGCCGCGGCCCAGTGGATCGCTGCCGGCCACTTCCGTCGGATCAAACTCGACCCGGCCGTCGCCGCGATCCGCCGCCTGAAAGGGCTTCAAACTTCCCACTGCCACTTCTCCCCACTCAAGTGCTCCCACGTCTTCACCGCCTACCCCGACGGCCGCTTCGGCTCCTGCGACGAACTGCCCTGGCCCCGCGCCCTACTCCTGCCGCTCGACGCAGCACAGGGCGAGGCGGACATCACAGCAGCCCAGCACGCCAACCCGCTGCTGAGCAGCGGCCGGGAGTTGATGACCAAGTGCACCTCCTGCGCCTACCGCACCACCTGCGGCGGCGGATGCACCGCCACCCGCTGGCGCATGCACCAGGCCAACGACAGTGACGACGCCTACTGCGACCACCGCGCCCAGATGATCGACGGCCTCGCCCACCTACTCGCCGCCCCCGACCACCCCGCCGGTGCGCACTGCCGACGGGCCCGGTGGCGGCCCCGCATCCCCAACGAGATGGCGGACGCCGAGGCCTTCCTTGCCCATTGGGACGACCCGGGGGCACCCCGCAAGTTCGTACGGCTGCACACCAGTGAGCACGGCAACATCAACGCCGTAGGGTTGCCCGGACTGCACGAGGCCGATGACCTTGACCCCTGCCACCCCCGCTGGCAGGAGAGCATCGAACCCCGCGTATGGCCCCTGATCGACGTGATCACACGCAGCTGGCGCGCTGTCACCTACGACAGCTGCCAGGGCCACCCCTACTCCGGCACCGCCCTCGAACCCGCGACCTTCCGCGTGGGCCTGCTGCCCCGAGACCGTGCCGAGTACGCCACCCTCGCGGCCCGACTGTGCCGCGCAACCGCCGCCACCAACGGCTACCTGCCGCCCACCGTCACCGCGCAACTCGCCCGCACCGACCTGACCAGTACCAGGACCGGCATCCGGCATCCCGCCCTCGAGGTCAGCCTCATCCCCACCAACGGCGCCGCCTGGGAAGGCTACTTCGCCGATCTCGACCAAGCCGCCCGCGTCCTGACGCACGCCGCCCGCCACACCCCGACCAGCCAGCAGTGCAGCTGCACACTCCGTCCACCCCGCACGGCCACGGAGGCACGATGATCCACATCGCCGAGACCCTCGCCGTCGGCAGCATCGAGGGCTTCCTCACCCCCGACGAAGTCCGCGAACTCACCGCCGTGATGGGCGCCGCTGTCGCCGCCGACGGTATCCGCCAGTTCGACACCGAGCGCACCGCCACCTTGCACTCCATCCCCGGCCACACCCTCCAGCAGGCCATGTCTGTTTACGAGCCCGCTGGCCGCCTCGAAATCCATCCCCCACCCCAGGCCGCCGCCACCATCTTGGCCGCCGCCGTCGAACGGGCCATGCCCGCCCTGCGGCGCGCTCTTCCCGCCCTCACCGCCTGCCGGGAGTGGATGTACGTCGAGTACGGTCCCGGCCAGCACATCACCCCGCACATCGACGGCGTCGCCCCCGACCCCTCGGCATGGCCCCGACAGATCGCCGGCATCAGCGTCGTCCTCGAACACGCCGAATCGGGCGGGGAGTTCTACGTCGAGACGACATCCGGCTCCGCCCTGTGGAACGACGAGGTGCCGGGCGAGGACTACCACCCGTCGATGGCGTTCACCCACGATGGCGCCGACCACTCCGCCGATTGGTTCCGCACCATGCCTCGTACCCGGTGGACCGTCGCCCCCCAACCCGGTACCGCTCTCCTCTACGGCTCTCAACTCACCCACGGCACCGAGCCCGTCCACACCGGCAGGGAACGCAAGTTCATCAGCTGGCTCATCAGCGAGAACTGAACCTGCTATGCCCGCCCGCAACCGTGGCCCGCCCAACAACCCCTCCCACCAGGCACATCCGACCACCCCTCCATGGAGGAACGATGACGACCAGCGACACCTTCGACGAGTTCCTTGCTGCAGTGGACGACCTGCACGACGGCGGCGCTGTCCGCCTCACCGCGCACACCGCCAGCGTCTCCGCCGACGCCTGGAGCGAACCGGCCGAATCCGCCCAGGCGGCACCGGTGGCCAGCACTGACTGAGCCGACGACCGCCACCTCGTGCACCACGGAACAGGCCCCGGTGCCGGTGCCCCTCGGCCCGGCACCGGGGCCACGTACCGAAGGAGCCCTTCCCCCATGAGCGACATCAGCGATGCCCTGCACTTCGACGCCGTCCTCGCCCACCAGACAGCACGCACCGCGGACATCCACCGCGTTCTCCAACCCGACAGCGCCCGCCCGGCACCCACAAAGCCCGCTTCGCTGGCGTACGCACTCGCCCACCACCAGCTCGAAGGCGCCGAAGCCGCCGCTCGCCGTCGCGACTCAACAGCCTTGACCTGGTACCGCACCGACGCCTCACGCGACTTCATGCGCTTCACCGTCGATACCTGCTTGGGTCCGCGCATCGTGGTGGCCCCGCCTCAGGAACACATGATCCGCACCCCGCTCGCTGAGACCCCGTACTACGTCCTCGGGCCCGACACGGCCCCCGCCACCAACCACCATGCTGCGCTGGCCAGCAGCGCATTCGCCCACACCGACGATGCCGGGCTCGCAGGACTCACCGCCACGCATGCTGCCGTGGTCTGCTTGATCGGACACCGCAGTCCGGACCAGATCCTGCGTAACTTCACCATCACGCGCCTCCCTGCGACGGTCTTCACTGACCACATCGGCGACCCGGTCGTCCTGGGCCGTGAGCTCGTCCACGAAGCGGCACACAACTGGCTCAACGACGCTCTCGCCGCCCTGCAGATCACCATCCCCGAAGAGGTGACCTTCTTCTCACCCTGGCGCAACACCGAACGGCCCGCGTTCGGGTTCCTTCATGCCTGCTTCGCATTCCCCCTCACCGTTATCTACGCCGCCCATGTGCTCCCGGCCGCCTCCGGACCGGCACATACGGTGCTGGCCGACCATCTCCGTCAACAGCGCGTCCACCTGGCCCGTACCGGCCACGACTTCGCCCAGGCCCTCAAACTCATTGATCACGAAGACCTCCGGCAGCGGCTCGACTCCGTCTACCACCTCGCCCGCACGCTGTGACCCGACCTCGAGACTTTGATCCGGGCCTGGTGAACATGATTCACGCGAGTTCCTCGTCCACGCCGGTGAACTCGATGGCGCGCCGGGACGTGAACGACGGCTCGGCTCGGAAGATGTAGCCGATCTCGAAGACCTTGTCGATGCCGGCGGCGATCGCCATCTGCTTGAAGGACTGCGGTAAGGGCAGAGCAGCAAGGCCTTCTCGATGGGCCGTTGATGTTGGGGCCTGAAAGCCAGTCGGTAACTCGGCTCCCTCTGCGTGGTGTTGCTGGCCGGTCTCCAGCCCTCTGTCGCTTCCTCGGCCGGAGCGGCAGTGCCTCGAACGCTACGCGTAGTGGATATCACAGCAGTAATTCTTGATCGGCCTGTTGGGCGCTACGGTGCCAGAAGAGTCCAAACTTCGGTGCAATTAGGCGAGCTCTCGTCGAGTAATTCGAAGGAAATATTGAACTCTTATCACGTGCGGGATGCCACGGAAGAGCGTGCACGAAATTCTAGTGAAAGGGATCTACGCGGTGGAACGTCTTCTCCGTGTTGGAGGCCTGGTTCAGGTTGTCTCTACCGCGCAAAAAATCCGCAAGCACACGGGCCCACTGCCCCGCACTGCTCCATCTGAACTCCGCCTCTGCATGAATCGCTCTGCTTCGGGCGTAGGGGCGGGTTCTGGCGCCCTGTGTGTCAGAGCGCACCACGTCCACGGAAATCTCCGTTGGGCGAATCGAAGAGGAAGGAGCACATCGTGCCCGAGACGGCGCCGCCGCCCGACGGCGGTCTCCTCGTTGCTGTGGAGGTGCTGGCCGGTGTTCATGACCGGCACGACAGCAGTGCCTCGGACCCTGGCCAGGGTTCCTCTGGTGACGGCCCCTGGCCTGGTGGTGACGGGCTGAATCACTCCGCATAGCAATTAGCCAGATGGCTGGACGGAGGGGCCGTGTACGCGGCCTCTCCGTCGCCGCCTAGAGAAGGGACATGCTCATGGACCACTCTCTGCCGCGCGCCGTCGAGGAAGCCCTGGGATGGGACGGGCCCGGCCAGCTCGGTGTCCAGTTCGCCCGGGGAAGCCTCAGCAACACCGAACTGGTGCGGCGCTTGCTGACACCGGCTCGCTTGCTCGACGTGGTCATGCGCCGCAGCCTTGAGAACCCGCAGTTCCGGTGCTTCAAGGGCGGTGAGGAGCTGCACCCAGACGCGTACCTCAACCCCCAGGTCACACTCCGGGGCCAGACCATCCCGATGGCCAACATGCGCCGCCTGGGCAGCCTTCTGGATGAGGGGGCAACGGTGATCCTGGACCAGGTCAACACCTTCGACCCGACCATGGAAGTCGCCTGCCGAGCCATGCAGTGGTGGGCCCGCGAACACGTGCAAGTGAACGTCTACCTCACCACCAACGACGCCGCGGGCTTCGATCTGCACTGGGACGACCACGATGTGCTGATCATCCAGCTCGACGGTGAGAAGCAGTGGGAAGTCCGCGGTACGTCCCGCCCAGTGCCGATGTTCCGTGACGCCGAGCGGAACAACACCCCCAGCGAGGACATCGTGTGGACGGGCACGATGAAGGCCGGCGACGTCATGCACATTCCGCGTGGCTACTGGCACAAGGCCACTCGCGTAGGTCGAGGCGATGGGCAGAGCCTCCATATGACACTCGGCTTCGCCAAGCGAACCGGCGTGAGCTGGCTGACCTGGCTCGCCGACTGGTCCAGGGAGAAGGAGCTCTTCCGGTACGACCTTGACCGCTGGGGCGGCTCAGAGCGGCAGGAATCGCAGCATCGCGAACTGGCCCAGAAGGCAGCGGAATTGGTTTCGACGCGAGGCCCGGCTGAGTTCTTGGCTCTGCGGGAGCAGGAAGCCATAGCCTCTCGCCACGTGCCGCACCTGAATATTCTCGGCCCGCTCGAAGCCGTCGTGTGCATCACCGAGTTCCCTCCCCACATCGGGGAGAACTCCGAGACCGTCACCGTGCTGGGTGCAGGCAAGAAGCTCACCTTCGCCGCCAAGGCCGCACCCGCCCTGCGCCTGCTGTTGAGCGGCAACCCGGTACGCCTCGATGAGGCCGCACGCGCTGTGGGCCCGGAGGCCGAGCAAGTGGCAAAGATCCTTACCAGGGAGGAACTGTGCGCGAGTCTGACCCCGGAGTTGTCCTTGGGTTACACCGATCTCGTTACGAACGCCACCTCCTGACGGGCGCTCTCGACCTCGGAATCCGCGCCATCGACACCAGCTTCAACTACCTGGGATTCCGCGCCCACGAAGTCCTTGCGAAGGTGGCCGGTGATGTCCTCGGGCAGTTCCGACTCGCCACGAAGGTCGGCTACTTCCCGGCAGCCGGCCGTTCGGCACACTCCCTCGCCCCTGGCCGTCTGCGCACCGCGATCGAGCAGACAAACCGCGACCTGGGCCGCACGCCCGATCTCGTCTTCCTTCACAACCCCGAGGACTCGCTGCACGGCGAGCCTGCTCACGCCCGTGAGACCTTGGCCAACGCCTGCAACGCACTTCAGGAAGCGACGGCTGAAGGGCTGTGCCGAGCATGGGGAGTCGCATCCTGGAAACCCTCTCTTCTCCTCACTACAGTCGACCTCACAGCACCGAGGCCGTCTGTTCTGATGACCCGTGCCGGGCTCCTGGTCGGATCGGAGACCCTCGACGCCTCGGACGCCCTGGCAGGCATTTGGGGCATACGTGACGCAAATCGATGGGGCATGAGTCCCTTCGGTGGAAACGCCACAGACCAGGTATGGACCGAATTCGACCCACGCATCTTTCTGGAAGAGCCCCCGAACCAACTCTCACGTCTTCAGGCAGCGTTCCGGGCCGCCTACAGCCTTCCCAAAGTCAGCACAGTCGCGGTCGGCTCGGACAACCTGGCTCACCTGCGAGAACTTCTCGAAGCCCTACGCTACGAGGTCGACACCGACAAGGTCCTGGACTACCGCGGGCTCCTCCGCGGCCGAGGAGTAGCCACATGACGCCCATCGCGTCCGCCGTATCGACAGTCGACCTCCGCAAGCAGCCGGTCGACGCGGTTCTCGAACGCGTGGAGCGGTCCCTGCAGGCCCGCCTGGACCGTTCCACAGTGGTGCGAAAGCGACGCTCCGTCGGCGCCAGGACGGGCCGCGATACGTGGGTACGGATTGAGCGGCGCCTGCTCGACAAGATCGGCGACCAGGGCTGGAACGGCACCGAGAGCGCGGCCCGACTGACCGGAGTCAGCCAACCCGCCTGGCATCAGTGTGCGGTCTGGCGCGATCCGCACGACGAGGCGATGTGGCGGGCCGACGAGACCGACCTCCTCCCCGGAGCAGCCGTCGGCACCAGCGTGCTGGCCGAAGACCCGAAGCTGTCAGACGAGTGGTGGCAGTCCCTCAACGCCTCGCTGGACGCACTCGCCGCGCATCGCACCGCACGCATCGCAAGCCCGGACACCGTGACCATCACCCAAGAACTGGTGACCAAGACCATCCAAGGCGTCTTCCCCAACGCCACCGATACGATCACAGAACACTGGCAACCAGCTCACGCAGATCTGAACTGGGCCAACATGACAGCTCCCCAGTTCTGCCTCTTCGACTGGGAAGACTGGGGGATGGCCCCCCGCGGACTCGATGCCGCGTCCTTGTGGGGCAACTCCCTCGCCGTACCCGCACTCGCCGACCGCGTACGCCAAGAGCGACGCCACGACCTCGAAAGCCGGGACGGGAAGGTGATGACGCTCTTCATCTGCGCGAAAATCCTCGCCTCAGACGCGCACCCCGAAGATCCACGCCTCGAACCCGCCCGCCATACCGCGGATTGGATCAACCGTGACGGTAGTTGACGTGCAGCAGGCTCACGAGCTGGCCGCCAGCCTGCTGCAGGAGAACCTGCCACGAAGATGGGCGCACACGCAGGGCGTGGCCGCCTGCGCTCGACGACTTACCGTTGTCGTCAAGGACAAGGCTTCGCTGCTCGAAACGGCCGCTGTCCTGCACGACATCGGCTATGCGCCTCCGCTTGTCGCCACGGGGTTCCATCCCTTTGACGGTGCGCGATACCTACGCGATGCCCAGGTCATAGACAGCCGCGTCGTGAGGCTTGTAGCCAACCACTCCTTCGCCTTGCTGGAAGCGGAGGAACGCCATCTCCACACGGAACTGGCCGACGAATTTCCTTTGCCCGACGATCCGTTGCTCGTTGACGCGCTCGTGTATTGCGACATGACCACCACACCGGATGGGGAGAGCACAACGTCCGAGAAGCGCATCGCCGAAATCCTTAGCCGCTACGGCGCGGACAGCATGGTGGGGCGGTTCATCCGCCGGGCCGCACCCGAGATCCACGCCAGTGTGGACCGCGTGCGGGCGGCGGCGGACGCCGCGGGCGTGATGCTCTGAGCTTGCTACCCCAGATACGGATAAGTGCCGGCCAGGTAGTGGCCGATCTGCTCGTGCATGCTGGAATGAATGTCGAGGGTGCCGAGGTCGTCCGGATGAACCCAACGGACGCCGTCTGCTTCGTCGTTGACAGTGGGCTTGCCGCCAACGGGGCGGCCGATGTAAACGACCTCGAACTGCTGGCGGATCTCGCCGTCGGTATAGGCGACGATGTGCGCCGGGTTCGAGTAGACGCCGAGGAACCCGGTGACCTCAGCGATGATGCCGCTCTCTTCCTCACATTCGCGTACGGCACACTGGCCAGGAGTTTCACCAATGTCCTGCGCGCCTCCGGGCAGAGCCCACTGGCCGGTGTCACGACGCCGCTGCAGGAGGATCTCGCCCTCGCCGTTCACCACGAGCAGGTTGCTTGCGGGGATCAGAGTGTTCGCCTTGGGGGCCTTGGGGTCGTAGTAGTACTCAGTCCTGCCCACTGCGGGAGTGCTCCTGACTTTCGGGCGCCCAGGGGCGCGCTGTTTCCCAGACTGCTTCGAAGCTCTCGTCGTACCGGTCGAACCACTCAGCGTTGGCGATGCGGCGCAGATGAAGGAGCGGGTTCGCACTGGCCGGTTGGCCCCAGATGTGGGGATTCACTAGGAGTTGGTCGTCATAGCGGAAGATCGAGTTGTACAGCGTTGTGTCATGCAGCCGAACCTCGCAGCCCAGATAGCCGACGAGAGTACGGTAATAGGTGAGCGACGCTCTGATCTTGGCCGCAAGGGTGTCGCCGATACCCTCCTCAACCCCGCGGACACGTACCGCCTCTCCGGCCGGATCACCGAAGCACAGCCGCACCCGGACACCAGCGTCGGCGCGCTCCTGGAGCATGCGCGCGATGCGCGGGTTGGACTGAACAAAGAACGTGCCCGAGAACACCAGCACATCGATCTGCTTCGCCGAACCCTGCAACAAGGAGATCCAGACGTCACGAGGGACGCTCGCCCGGTTCGGGTACGTCCCGAAGACCTCGGAGTCAGCGGCATCAAAGCGGGACGCCTTCTGGCCCGCGCCCGGCCACAAGTACGCCTCATCAACCTCGACCAGGTTGGCGACGGCCCAGCGGTGGCGGCGGTGAGGGACCCGGCCGCCGACCCAGCGGCTGGCGGTCTTGGGGTCGACGGAGCAGGCTTTGGCCACGTCTTCCATTGTCAGCCCGCGCTGCACGAGTACAGAGCGAAGTCGCTCATTCACTCACGCAAGACAACCGGACAAGCCGACCTCCCGCAAGAGCATCTTCCGCCAACACCATGGCGCAGCGAGAGCGGCGTGTCTGCCTACCCTGGTGACGTGCCACTCATCGTGCTCTGGGACATCGACCACACACTCATCGAGAACTCCGGTGTCAGCAAAGAGATCTACGCGGCGGCCTTCACGACTGCAGCCGGCCACCCTCCCACCCGACCGGCTCGCACAGAAGGGCGGACCGACCGGCTGATCCTCGCCGAGATGTTCCGCGACCACGGGATCGAACCACCGCCGTGGGAATTCAGCGCACGCGCATTACAGGCAGCGGGGGCCCAGAGAGAGGCGGAACTCGCGCAGCGGGGCCGTGCACTCCCCGGTGCCCGCGAGGCTCTGACAGCAGTGGCGGCCCAGCCAGACATGATCTCTTCGGTACTGACCGGCAACATTGCCGCCAACGCCAAAGTGAAGCTTCGGGCCTTCGACCTGGACGTGCTCCTCGACATGGAATGCGGAGCGTACGGTGAGCACTCCGAGGACCGAGCGGCCCTCGTAAAGGTGGCCCGCGACCACATCCAGGAGACCCACGGCCTGGCACACGAAACTCCCGTCGTCCTCATCGGCGACACGCCGCGCGACGTCCAGGCCGCCCACGACTCAGGAGCCCACATCATCGCAGTGGCTTCCGGAGTTCACAGTGCCCAACAACTCGCAGCCGCAGGGGCAACCGTCGTTCTCGACGAACTTGCCGACACACCTGGGTTGTTGACCCGACTGCGGAAGCTCTCTCACGCGTCAGACTGAGAAAACGTCCCGGGACGTCCTGAAGAGGTCCCGCGACGGCGTTCAGAGTCCTTGCAGGTCACGGCAGTCTCTCTGTGTCGCCGACGGCCGGCTACGCCCGGCAGGAAGGCTCACCAGCTACTCCCGGGCCGACACGTGCTGCGTCCCCGCGCAGGCAACGGTCGTTCAGCGCGGTCCCGGACGAGCAGTTGGCGACGAGTGAGGCACCCTAGTCGGGCGTGCCTCGACCCCACGAGGAGACGATCGCCGTGCTGGCCGTGAAGCAAGACCATCCCGTGACTGCGACCATCAGACGATGTGGACGTTGCAGGTGCCATCTGAGTCGCTATAACAGCGGGGAATGCTGCGCCCGTTGCGATCGAGTCATGAATTCCCGAGAGCTTGAGGGGCCGCACATCCCTGCTCATGTGTGGGACCGGGCTGAGGTTCAACAGTCCTTACTCACACGGGACTTCGGACAGCTCTGTTGGCTGATCCGACAGCTCTGCACACTCAGGCAGGAAGACCTCGCCGCAGTGACCGGGCTAAGCCAGGCCTACTTGTCGATGCTCGAATCAGGGTCTCGTCGACTCACGCACATCGACAAGATCATTCGAATGCTGGAGGGCTTGCAGGCGCCAAGGGAACTCGTGGGACCCATGCTGCTGGGTAAAGACCGGAGCAGACACCATCCAATGCTGAGCATCCTGAGCGAGCTACGCCCCATTGGTGGCGACAGCAGTGCACCGCCGACCAGAGATGGAGCTGCCAGGTCCGACAGCGCCTGTACGGCGATACTGCGTGCCGTTCAGTAGTCCTACACCCTCTCGCCGTAGAGCACCCTCGCCAAATGATGAGGCCCATTGGATTCAAGAAGCCTCCTGAAGGATGCGCCGCCACGCAATTAGATCCCCAGGGCATCGAACGTTTGCCCTGATGGCGGACGTGCAACGCTCTGGCTCCTCGTGGACTCGTTGGTGTAGCCGGACAGAGTGTCCGGCCCGTTCTCGGCCCGATAGGGGATGTTGAGCCCGGCATGGCAGCCCGAATCGCTCCCTGATCTCGAGGGCCTGCTTGGCCGCTAACGTGGATGACGGACCAACCGTCGGGGAGGCAGCGCACATGCGTGGTCTTGGGGATCACCTCAGCGTCGGAGAGCGGATCGCGTTCTACCGCGAGCGCCGGGGCTATACGCAGTCTGTGCTCGCCGGGCTCGTCGGGCACAGCACCGACTGGCTGTCGAAAATCGAGAGAGGTGTGCGGAAGGCGCCAAGGATCGACAAGCTCGCCGAGCTCGCCCGTGTACTGCGGGTCCCGCTCGGCGACTTGCTGGGGCAGTCTGTCCTCCTGGAGGACGGAGAGAAGCACATGGACGACGTGCCAGCCGTTCGCGATGCGTTGATGAGCCCTCGGCGTCTGTCCAAGCTGCTGTTCGGTCGTACACCGGAGCGGCAGTTGCCGCGGCCGGATCAGGCGCAGGTCTTCGTCGAACGCAGCTGGAGCCACTATCAGGCCGGCGTTCTTGGGGATGTCATCGCCGCCCTGCCCGGTCTGCTCAGGACTGCCCAGGAGATGGAAGACCTTCCGAGTGGCGATCAGCGCCGACGTGGCCTCGCCGTCTCGGCTCGTACGCATCACCTGGCGGCGACCGCCCTCGCCAAGGTCGGCGAGTCCGACCTGTCGTGGCTCGCGGCCGAGCGCGCCATGCGGGCCGCCGACGAATCCGAGGACCCGCTGGCCCTCGTGTCCGCCGCCCGCTCCGGCACGCACGCACTGCTTGCCAACGGGCGCTACTCGGACGCCCTCGAATTGGGCGATACCGCGGCGGCCTGGCTCGCGGGTCAGGTTCGCGACGACGACCCGGCCGCCTTGAGCCTGCTTGGCATGATTCATCTGCGAGCCGCTGTGGCCGCCGCACGTCACCAGGATCGCCACACCGCCAACTCCCTGCTGGAGAAAGCGAAGCGGCTCGCCGACCGGCTCGGCACCGACGAGAACCACTGGCAGACGTGCTTCGGCCCGACGAACGTCGAGCTGCACCGCCTGTCGATCGAGCTTGACCTGGAGAACATCCCGTACGTCGTCGAGCATGGCAACATCAACGTCTCCCACATGCCAGCGGAACGCGCCGTGTCCCATCGCATCGACTACGCCCGCGGCCTCTGCCTCACCGGTCGCTTCGACGAGTCATTCAGCGAGCTGCGGGAGGCCGAACGCACCTCGCCGCAACTCGTACGGAACAATCCACGCGTACGCGAGACCCTTCGCGACCTGAGGAAACAGTCCCCGGTCACGGGTGGCAGCCACTCATCCGAGCTGCTGGCCATGGCCCAACGATGCAGGGCGGTGCAGTGAGTTCGGTGCGAGGCAAGGTGTTGGGCGTCGTGGGATCGAGCGCCGGCGGGGTCGAGGAACTGCGTACAGGGCTCGTGATCCCGGCGCTCGAACAGGGCTGGACGGTCGCAATCACGCTCACACCGACGGCAGGGCAGTGGCTCCGCGCGAGCGGGGAGACCGCCGAGCTCGAAGGGCTGACCGGCCTCCCCGTCCGCGCCGATCCGCGTCTGCCAGGCGACTCCCGGCCTCATCCGCCAGTCGACTGCTACGTCGTCGCCCCAGCGAGTGCCAACACCGTTGCCAAACTCGCTCTGGGAATCTCAGACAACCAGGCGTTGACACAGGTCAACGAGGCCATCGGGACACTGGGCCTCCCTGTAGTCGTCTGGCCCCGGGTGAACGCCGCGCATACCCGCCACCCCGCATGGGAGGGACACATCAAAGCCCTTCACGATGCGGGGGTGCGGTTGATCCACGGAGACGAGGTGTGGCCGCTCGCCGAGCCGCGGGCAGGGATGCCGGGCCGCCGGTACCCGTGGGAAGCCGTATTGGACGAGGCTGGCAGAGCGGGCGTCTGACAACCCATCAATAGCATTAAGGCCAATAGGAATTGGACCCGGACAGTCTGTCCGGGGCCTTCGTCATGACGGGCGCCAACCTGAGGGCATCACGGACTAACGGAGGCAACCGGTGCCTGATCAGGGACTGAGCACGGCGCTCCCCGGCGCGAAAGCCTTGAGCGACCCATCTAGGAGCTGCCCGAGCGCACGCACGAACGGGACGGCTAGCGGTGACTACTCGTCTCGACGCTCGTCAGAGGCCGCCCTATCGCCAGCAGGAACGGAACGCATTGACGCGGACACCCCCACACCTGCTGGCGGCACCCGGCTCTGCAGTCTCTGCCGATGCCGTCTGAGTCGGTACAACGGGGAAGACTTGTGTGCCGGTTGCAGCCGCGACACACGGCACCAGGCAGGGACCGCGCGCAGCATCCCCAAGGACCTCTGGCAGTTACCCGATGTCCGGCAAGCCTTGGTCAACCGCGAATTCGGGCGCATGTGCCAGCTGATCAGACAGCACAGTGGGATCCGCCAAGACGACATAGCCGCAATCACCGGCCTGAGCCAAGCCTTCCTGTCGATGCTCGAGTCCGGTGCCCGCAAGCTGACCAACATCGACAAGATCATTCAACTGCTGGATGGTCTACAAGCTCCACCAGAACTCACCGGACCGATGCTGCGGCCCAGCATTAACTACCAGCCTCGTGGCTCCGCGACGACGGCTCTCTCGCGGTACTGACCTCGCCGCATTCGCCGCCGCCTGCGAAGACAGCACCACCACCCGGAACCTCGCAGCCAACACAACGCCGTAGCACCCAACCGGGATCCATCCGGTCCCGAAGATTCACTTGCCCAAACCGTGCCGGATGGCGAGCTCCACGGGCGCATAGCGCCCATCCGGGCGTTCGAGCCGATACTGCTCTGCCGGGTAGAGCGGCGGCTGCGCCAGGAACCGCGGGGACATCGCGCGCGGTGAGGCTGGGCAGCGTGCACCAGTGCCAGATGCTCGTGAGAATTCATCGCGCAGACCGATGTACTTCCCTCACCCTGATGGAATGCCGAACACCATCACCCCGCGGCTTCAGTACAGAGCCACAGCAGTGCGCCCGCGCTGGGACGACCTCCCGTAGGACATCCGACGGGTCGTCTCCCGACGCCTTGGCGGTGTAGTGGACGCAACGCTGAGCGCCGGAAGCGGGTTCACCAGCGGCTTCGCCGCCGTGCTCCGTGGAGCTGGCGAACACGAGTTCGTCAAGGCAGTCGACGCCGAAGGTTGTCATGGTGGCTCGTTGCAGCCCCGGTGCGAGCGCACTACCGCCTGATCGGTGACAGTGTCGTTCGGTGAGTGACGGTCACAGACGCGGCTTCAAGCTGAGACGCGGAGGGTGTCCTGCTGCGGTCTACAGATGCGCCGTCGGCTCCCGTATCGTCGCTGAGAGGCCGATGCGCGTGCGGGGGTTGCGATGGGTGTGGTTACCGAGCTCTCTGTAGAGGAGTTCCTAAACCTGCCTTTTCCTTCGTTGTCCGAGGGTGGCTATGCCGGGCTGGTCTTCTTGGTCTCTCGTACTGCCGATGCTCCAAAGCTGCAGGAGAGATTCCTCAGGGAGTGGAGTGACATCCACGACGTCACGGCGCACTATCTCGGAGTCGTCATCCCTCATCCGAGAGGCGCCATGCCGTTGGGCGGCGCAGGAAACTACGAGGCGGTGTTGGTGCGCGGTGTGGAGCGCCTCAGCAACCCCGACAAGCGTCACTCCTGGTACCCGGAGGGACAAGTGCCGCTTAGGCAAGGCTCCGGGGATCATGTCCGTGTGCACACAAGGGCCGCGCCTTCCCTTCCCCGAAACAGGCGCATACATGGGCGCCAGCTCACCCTCGCGGTCAATGAACTGCAGACCTTTTTCGGGATCTCTGAGGTCTTACTGCCCTGCGCAGTGGTGATTTGTCGGCAAGAGCAGAGGGTCATCGCTGTCACGCTGGATAACGACGGCAGCGTGTACAGGCTCCTCAAGGAGGTTAAGTCCCAGCTGGAAGGCCACCTCTCGGACCTTCGGCAATATGCCGCGGCGGTCGAGGAGGTGAAGCGGGAGCTGCGCGCCCACGGCGAGCACGTGGACGCCGTCCATCGCGATTGCGCAGCGGCCCGAAGGGCTTGGGAGACCGAGAGGGATGAGGTCATTGCTGTGCTCGCACGCATCGGAGGGACGCGCACTGACCGTGATGGCCGGCTGTGCAGCTGGATGAGCAGACAGCTCGCCAGTGAGGAACCGCTTGCTGATGACGACCAGGCCGCAGTGCAGGAGGTATTGCGTCTGTTCGAGTCGCCGAACGTCGCATTCCTCAGACTGCCCCACAGGATTCCTCGTGTCCTGGAACAACGCGAGAGGTTCCTGGAGGCTAAGCATCGCCTGGTGGCGGCCGAAGAGCACAGCCGCTCGATAATGGATCGCAAGGACCACCTCACCGCGCAATACGCAGCAGCCGCCAATGCATCCGCGCTTGCGGCCGCTGTGACGTCAGCGGGTGAGGCACTCGGTCTTGAACCCGCAGGGCCACAGCACGGGCTTCTCTCCTGGCGACGCATTGGCTGGCCAATTTCGGTCCTGAAACTGCCGGAGCAGAAGTCACCGACCTTCGGAGTCGTGCGGGGATGACCTCGCAGAGGCGCCAGCCACCAGTTCCCGATGCTGGTTTCGCACCGCTGCTAAGTGATCAGTTGGTGGACGAACGTGCCAGGAAGGACTCACTTGAGCAGCGCGGGATCGCCGTGATTTCGAGCGCGGGAACTCTCGTCGCTATCATCCTCGGCTTCCTCTCCCTCACCCGACTCGGGGATGCGACTCGGATGCCGCCTGCGGCGCTGGGACTCCTCGTCGGGGCACTCGTATCCCTGAGTGTCGCGTCCGCGATGGGGCTCTCCATCAATCTCCCGCGGCATCTGCCAGTCGTGGAAGTAGGTGAACTCGTACAGCAGTCAGAAGCGGCGATCACCCATACGGAGCTGGCATTCCAATGCGCGCTGCTAACTGCATTGCGGAATCAGAACCGTACGCGCGCACAGGTACTTTTTTGGGCGCTGCTCCTGGAAGTCCTCGCCCTCGTCATGCTGGCGAGCAGCGCGCTGCGGACCTTGTGGCCAGCACTCTGATCTTGGCAGCGGCTCGGTCATGCATATTTAGCACGCAGCGTATGAGGCTACGGTGCGCTCCGGTCCGGGGCCTGACGGTTCTTGCGTAGACCCAGCCTGTCCGGCCAGGAGCCGGTCCATGGCTGCGCGGATGCGGGTGCGTTCGTCCTGGTGCTGCTGGTTCATGTCAGGGCCTCGGCGGGTCGATCCCCAGAACAAAGCGGGCCGATCTATCGCGCAGGCACGGCCGACGAGACGCTGCGCCGTCTCACCACGACAGTAAAGAGATCAACAGCGCCTACCGCATACGCCCCCCATGCCGCCAGAGCCTCAACCGAGGCGAACCGGTCAGCAGGATCCCGTGGGCGGGCCGGTCGCTACAGTGGCTCACCGCCTGGGCCGCGCGCACAAAGGGACTGTGGTCAAGAGGTCGTGGGATGTGGCGGGCGGATCGTCGGGAGCTGTCTCATCGATTAGTTGCGCCGCACGGCGTTCCAGGGCAGCGACGTTGGCGGAGTTGTCGATGGTGGCGACGCCGTTGATGGTGACCTTGAGTGGCTCGGCGACGAGTGCGGCGATACGTTCGTGGAGCACCTCCAGGGCGACCGCCTTGGCGGAGTTCAGCCGCTCGTATCGGCTGGTGAGGTCGCGGGCATCGGTGTCGGGCCCGAGCTGGGCCTGGAGCCAGCGCAGTACGTCGCTGTTCACACAGTTCCTCGAAGAGGCGGCGGGGAGGCGCACGACATCGGCCCCTCCCCGCCGCGCGGGGTAGGCCCTAGGCGGGATTTGCCTTCCGGGCGGACGGCTTGCTGGTCTGGGCGGGTGGCTGTTCGCTCTCCCAGCAGCGGGGATTGGTGATCTGCTCGGCCAGGACGGGATCCGACACGTGCTCGCCGGCGAGCAGCACCACGGGGATGCGCTCCACCGGGTCGAGAACATGGACGGTCGCGGCGAGGACGCCGAGCGACTTCACGGCGGCGCTCACAGTACGGTCGCGGTGATGTGGCAGTCCGGCGAGTACAGAACCGGCATCGCCGCGGCGGCGCCCTTGGTCCAAATCTGCACGGGGTCGTCCTGGACGTCGCGGGTTATGACGACGCCGGGGGCGTCTTCCCGCTCGATCTGCGGATTCGTGCCGCGCGACAGAGCCAGGGACTCGGTAGTGGTGCCGTACTGGGTCTGACCCCACTTCACGCGGTCCGGCGGCAGCATGATCCATCGGTCATCCGGCAGGACCCGCTTGGAGACGTCGTCCTGCCACACCTGTGCCTTGTAGAACGTGACCGGTGGAAGGCCGTAGTTGCCGCGCACCGAATTGATCTGCTGCGGGTTGAGCGTCGCGGTCGGCGTCTGCCCACCGGCCGGGGTGCCGTAGTACGCCGCCCGGTAAGACTGATTGCTGGCCAGATGCGACCAGGCCTTACGAGACGTGAGGACCATCTCCGGTGCGGGTGCGCCGATGGAGTCGAGGTAGTCGATCCACCGCAGCTCATCCGCGATCGGATCGGCATCCGGCGCGGACCACGGCTTCGGCGCGGTGGGCATGTTCGCCTGCGGAACGCCGTAGTCGACCTCGACGGTGAGGCCGTTCTCTCCGGCCAGGCTGAACTTGCCGTCCAGCAGCACGTCGCCAGCGGCAAGTTCGAGACGGGAGCGGATGGCTTCGACGTGGCGTTCCACGTCGTCGTACAGGAGCTCCACCAGGCGGTCCTCGTCCGCGCCACGTGAGGCGTCGAGGAGTAGCTGCTCCATCTCTCCGACGAGGAGCTTCTGGCCCAGTGCGGGGAGGGTGCCCTCGGTCTGGGTGGATTCGGCCTGCCGCTTCGCGAACGGCACCGATGCGTCGTAGGCGCGGTAGGAGGCCGTGTTGACGCGCCGCTTGGACTTCCGGACCCGCCACTTCACGTCCTTCACCTGCGTCTCGGCGAAGACGCGCTGGGTGAGGAGGAAGTCGGACGGGTTGGGGATGGATCGGGCGTAGACCGTCAGGTCCGCGACGGATACGCCCTTGAGGAGGTCGGCGACACTCATGCGCTCACCGGCCCGATGAAGCGGATCTGCGCTGCCGCCGGGTTGTAGGCGATCTCCGTCGGGTCGATGCCGCCGGGGATCTTCGCGGTCTTCACAGTGCCGTGCCAGAACAGTGCCGCGGGGACCTTGGTCGTGCCGGGCGTGAACACGGTCTCGGCGTACACCAGGCCGGCAAGGACCTCCCGGCCGTCCTTTGCCGCCGGGTCGTAGGGCCCGTAGAGGCCGGAGGTCGTGATGCGGCCGACCGGAACACCGGACCGCACATAGCCATGCGGCTGCACGGCTGTCGGCTCGACGAAGTGAACGTTCTTGGTGAGCTTGGTCAGGTCGAGGGTGATGGTCTCCGTGGAGTCAGTGCCGTGCCGGGACGCGAGCCAGTCCCGGTCAGCGGTCACCGTCACGGAGGTGGTGTACGGCTGGATCAACGCCGCTTCTCCTGGTGATGCTGGGTGCGGTCACGCACTCACCCGGTGGTGGCACGGTCCACGAAGAGACGGAAGCGGGGCGTGGTCCCCAACGCGGCCCAGGCCGTGGGCAGTCAGCGCCTACTCGGGTGCGGGGAGGATGCCTCGGCGGCGGGCCATCTCCAGCCCGGCCGAACCGGGCTTGCTGTCCGCGCCTCCCGGCCGCGACGGAGGAACAGAGGCCGGGGCGCCGCCAGGAGCGGCAGGGAACTGCTGGATATCTACGGGGACGGTGCCGAACAGTTCGGGGCGCCGTGCCTTCAGCTCCTGAACGGCGTTGGCCAGCGCCTCGCCGTCGGCGTCGTCCGGGGCGTGCAGGAGCGCCACAGCATCGTCCAAGTCATGACCCGTCGCTCCGACACCGGAAAGCACGGCCCTCCGCGCAGCATCACGCTCGCGGGCCAGGGCCGCAGCCTCACGGGCTGCCGCTGCCTTCTCGCGCTCGGCGAGAGCCTGCTCGCGGCGCTCGGCCTCGGACAGTTGCTCCTGCTCAGCCTGCCGGACCCCAACGAGATGCTCCTCCAGCGCCCCGGCATTCGCGAAGCCGAGCTTCTCGACGAGGGTACGGATCGCGGCCCGGCCGCCCTGGTCCTTCTCCCGGGCCATCAGCGTGTTCAGCTGCTTCTGGCTGATGTTGACGGTGACTTCGTCGTTCGACGGATCGTCCGAGGAGGCGCCGAGCATGGGGTAGATCGGACGGCCATCCTGACGGCGACCGAGCACGGTGCGCGGGGTGGGCAGACTGCGGGTCATCAAGTGGTGCTACTCCCACGACGGCCCCGCGCCACTGCCGAGTCTACGGAGGTCAAGCTCACGGCTTGGCTGAGCAGCAGATAGCCGGGCGGCACTCTCCCCCTGCCGGGGTTGGGGATCGTCAGTCCCAGCGACAGCCCACATCCACGTCCGTGTGGACATCACGGCCGCCAGTGCTGGGGCAGGGCGGCAAAGGAGGACGGACAGAGGATTCCATGATCACTTTGCGAGCATTTTCGATACCATGGCCCTCTCAGGACGGGGGCACATGAGCACAGGAAAATCTCGCCGCAGGCGGATCGTCGTAGTGGCGGGCGTAGTCTGCGCCGCTGGGATAGCTGGCGGGGCCTGGTGGATGACCGAGTCACAGGTGTCGGCAGAGGAGTGGGACCGGTCGCTCACCTACTCCGAGAGCACCACTGCCTCTCTGGAAGGCCCCAGCCGCGTTGAGATCTCCTATCTGTCGGTCGATGACGCGACGTCGAACATCCCGAACTACGGAGATCGCACGTACACCCCACACGTCTCGCTCACGGCGTTCAACGACTCTGACGAGAGCCAGAACTACACCGTGACGTTCAAGGTGCTGCGCGCTGGAAAAGACGTGAAGCCCAACAGCAACACCGTGAAGATCTTGGGAGTTGAGCCGGACTCCAAGGGGCTCAGCCAGTACGAGATCTCGAAGAAGGAGTGGGACCCAGACCTCATCGATGACGAGACCGGAGAGACAGGCGCAGAGTCAGAGACGTACATCGACAGCCCGACCGGTAAGGACTTCACCCTGGAGATCGTCTCGGTCAAGGCGGAGAAGCACTACGCCGTGTCCGGGCAGTAGGCGCTGCGGCACTGGTCAGACCGCTTGTTTCCCTTCGTCGCTCTTTGGGACGTCAGGTGTCACCAGGCGTGGTGTCTGAGCGCCATCTCGCCGGCTAAGAATGCGCCGTACTTCTTCGCGCGCATCCTCGATTGGATAGCCAGCGTCTTGCAGCATGCGGATCCCAGTCTCCAGGGACAGCACCCCGGCGGTAACGCCCTTGACGACTTCGTCGAGGATCGCCGTCCGGTCGGTCGGGGTGTGCGGGCCGAACACGATGCGCGCGGCTATCGGCTCCCCTGTGGCCCAGCCGTCGGCTTGGCCAGCTTGGTGGATACGTTGCACCATCTTGAGCAGCAGGGCGTACTTGTGGGCGCGTGCGAGCCGCATGGAATCAACCAGGGAATCCAACGGTCCGAGGGACAGCTGTAGGGCGTAGCCGCTGGGCACGTCGGACGGGTCGACTGTCCCCAGACTCACGGCAGGCAAACGGGCATTGACCGAGGCCCGCTCGCGGATCTCCTCGACTCGAGCGCGCAGCTCGGCGAGCTGCCCAGACGTGTCGAGGACATCCATGCGCCCACCGTCAGCGAGCTGGAACACGGTGCCCGGTTCGACGGCCAGCGGCTTGGGGCGGCCGGTGACGCGGTCGACCTCGGCCCGGGCCCCAGCCAGGCCGATGATGGGCGCCCCGGTGGTGGCGGAGGCGCGGGCGGAGTCGGTGTCTGTCTCGGCCAGTTCGTCCAGGGCCTGCATGACCTTCGCGAGGGTGGACTGCCCGAAGTGTTCGCCGTCGTCGACGGTGTTGCTGATGTGGACGAGTGGGATGAAGTCGAGGTGCAGATCCAGTCGGTGAAGGACTTCGCCGTCGGGACGGATGCGGAAGTGCGCCTTGTCCAAGGGGAGATCGTCCAGGCTCTGGCCATGGCGGAGGTCGTCCAGGAACCATTCGGCGTCGGTGAGATAGCAGGTGGTCCTCGATGGCCGACCGGGCGCCCACGGGTAAGTGCGCTCGATGTGACCGGCTTCCGGGACGTACCGGTCGCCGAGTCCCAGTGCCTGCATGCCAGCCTCGTCGAGGATGGGATGCCGCCCAGCCTGCTCGCTCGTATCCGTGTTGCTGCGGGTCGCCGGAGCCACAGGTCCTACCTCGTAGGTGATCCTGCGGACCCTTGCCTTCAGCCCGCGTTTCGAATCTTCCGGTATCTCCCAGGCCAGGTGGATGCGGCACGGGTAGTCGCCTGGATCGGCATCGTCCTCGAGGACGGGAAAGTAGAAGCCGGGATCGTAGGTCTTGAGCCGGACGCGGCCCTTCTCCGGATCCCAGGCCAGCAGATACAGGCCGTCGCCGAGGAGTACGGCCCTACGTTCCGCGGCCTGCATCCTCAGCGGGAGCAGCTCGGCCTCGCCCCAGTCTCGTAGCCGCTGCTGCACAGCAGCGGCGGCTGCGGTTTCGGGGGACGCGCCGTCGTCTCCTGCGTGCTCGGCGCCGGGAACGATGATCTGTTGCGTCTTCCCGAGCAGATGGGCGAGCGTGGTGTCGACGAATGTCGACGGATCCCCGAACTCCCTACGTTCGGCCGCGGCTTGGTTGCCGGCCAGGGTGGCCAGTTCACCGGCCTGGTTGGAGTCGTAGGCAGCGAGCAGTTTGTACGCGGCCAGACGTCGTACGGCATCGTTGGGGAGCCAGGTTGCCTGCAGCTCGGGTGCGAGGGCCCGGTGCGGGCGTCCATCGTACGTACTGGCCATCACCGGCTTGTAGTTCAGCCACGACCACGCGTCGGTCAGAAGGTTGCGCAGGCCCACAGGACAAATCCGTAACGTTAGCCCCACGCCAGCTCAAGGGTATTGGAGTCGCGCCGAGGAGGTGCGTGGGCTCGGCTTCCGGAACGCCTCCCTGTGTCCATTCGCTTTGGGGTGGGCTGCATTCAGTTTGTGGGTTGGCGCCGGAACGGATCTCTCAGCTCTTCGAGCGAGGTGGCGATGCCATTGACGTTGATCGTCCAGAAAGCCCAGCCGTCGATGTCATGTTGCCCGGTGACTGCCCGAGCGGCCGACGTTGGCGTGGACCAGACGCGACCGGCACAGCTGATTCGCCCGTCAGCGAGCACCGTCGCCTCTCGGAGGTCACTGCCATGTGTTGCTGTGAGTGTGAATCCAGGTTTTAGAACTCCGGCCGATACCAGGAAATCCAGGTCGGTTAGGTCAACTTCATCCCTGAACGCGGGGGCAGTTTGTCCTAGTTGACTCGGGTGCGAGTCGTGACGCGCGAGTGCACCCGCGGCTTGCGGGTGCGTACGAAGGGCTTCCTGTGCTGCGGTGCTCCACTCGGATCGCAGCCCAATCCTGCGTTCGATCATTTCCCGCGCCGCTGGAGCAGAATTGGCACTGGCGAGGAGGGGAGCAAGGCGACTGATGTCGCCCATCGCGGTCTTCCTGTCCTCGATGAGTAGCTCCCGATTCAGATCAAGGATCCGTATTGTCTCGTCCGCACGACACACAGATCGGCTCCTTTCAGCTGCGGAACGAGACGCTCCTGAACGTCGGCGAGCCTGGCCATCCGTGTCGAAACCGAGCAGGCGCGCATCTCGGTCGTCTGCTGGATCGAGGAGAACTTGCTGCTCCTTGGTGTGGTCGCAGTGTTCCCCAGTGGCCCGGGTTGATTCGTCAAGCAAGGGGAAGTGGTTGCTCTTGGTCCGTCGGCCTCTCTGTCCGTTGATCTGTGCACCGCCGCTATTGCAGAAGCCACAGGCCAGACGGTAATTCGACGCAACATAGGCGAGCCACCAGTATCCGGGGCCTTGGACGCCGATGATGGCGGACTTCGGCCGGTAGTGGTCCACGTCAGGGTTGTTCCCGTGGATGGGAGTCTCGCAGTACCAGCACTTAGGGCCTACGAGCTCGACGAGGGCTTGTCTGAGCTGTGGGTCCGTCCAATGAGGTGGGAATTCGGGCTTCGCGCCTGAGGAGACCGCCTTCCGAACACAGTCGGCTGTGTCCGCGGTCTTCTTAATCCATCCGGTAGGAACCACCAAAGAGCTCATGTCAATGTGCCGCATGCGCCCTCACAGTCCACGCGAGAAGCGTTCGTCAAAGAGCAGACGAACCATCTCGGCAACTTCGTGCGGATCTGGAGGCGTGTCGCTACCGGCGGCCTCGATCAGGTCGCGACGTCGGCGGGACAATTCGGCAAGGAATAGGGATACTGTGTGCTCACGACGGGCTGTGGCAAAGCCGAGCTCCTCCAAGACGGATGTAGTTCGCTCCAACTCTGCTCGAGCGTTCACATCTTGCTCAGCGAGCGGCAGCAACTCGTACTGTCTGTCGATCAACTGCTGGGTCTGCTGATTCAACTGTGTTTCGAGTCCATAGAGTTCGCTCGTCAGCAGGCCGCCGATGCCGTGGCCTCGTGGATCGGTCTCCGGCGTGTGCGCAGCAGTCCGGCCGATGGAGGCCCTTCGCACAATCCTGATCTGTTCTCGGGGCACATTGACCACAAGCGTCGGGTCGTGGGTAGCGGCGATGAAATGCGACTGCTGCCCGTCATCGAGCATCTCTCGGACGGACTCGTACCATCGCTGACTCCAGCCGGGATGGAAGTGGGCTGCTGGTTCGTCGAGTAGGAACAGTGACTCACCCCCGCGCTGTAGCCGGAGAAGTCCAAGCACTGTCAGTAGCTGCTGCTCTCCGGCGCTGAGATCGGCAGGGGATAGGACGGCTCCGCCCCGGGTGGTCAGCCGAACGTCAGCAGTCAGCATCCCCAGAGACTGGAGGCGCTCGAGCGCAGCAAACATGCTCAAGTCTGATTCGAAGAGGCTGCAGAATGCATCGACATCCTGGCCAGCGATTGAGATCCGGAAGCTTGTGTAGCGTCCAGGCACGGCTCCATCGGGAACGGGACCGAACCTACCTATCGAGGCGATGCGTTCAAACAGTTCAGCCGTCGCGCCCGTCAGGCCCCAATACGGAGGCCACTGCCTGTCTCGCAGGTGCCGGTGTGTCGCCCATCCTGGACGATGAATCACGAGCTCCGCACTGGCGATTCTCTCTACCCCCGCCGTCTCTGCGGCAAAGGGCCCGAACTTCTCCGCCCACTGAGGCACCAAGGCCAGGAGGATCAATGGGAGTTGGTCAACACGAGACTGGACGAGCGGGCGCAGCTGAAACCCCTCCGGGTTGCCCTCTGCGCGCAGAGTCTCAGCATCGCTCACGACGTGCTGCTGAAACATTGAGTCCCAGGGAGAAGCGTAGATCGCCTGGTATCCAAAGAGATGATCGGGAAGATACCGGGGCCAATCTGCCTTGCGAACCCGAAACTCACGATATCCATCCGAAGCCGTCACGGCTGCGGCGCGCCCTCCCGCCGGCTGGGAGACCGCTACAACGCTCCCGCGGAGCTCGTAGCGGAGACGAAAGGCGAAGTCGGCGTGCTTGCCTAGCCAGAGATTGCCGAAGATCTCCACAAGGGAATGGAGGACCCGAGACTTGCCCGCACCGTTGCGCCCGATGAGTACGGTCACGGGATGTTGGGGCTCATGTAGTCCGTCGGTCAGGTTCAAAGCAAAGTCGCGGAGTCCCCGGTACTCCGGCAGTTCAAGCTCCAGTAGCTCCACGGAACCCCCCCTCGGCCACCGGCCTGTCACCACAGCACGTGATCGAACAAGGAGCCTAGCGGATCACTCGTTACTCACGCCGGGTTCCGTGACGGTTCCCCTTGGGCGGAGCGCCTCGGCCACCGAAGCGAACTCAGAGAGTGCAGCTTCGAGCTCGTCGACGATCTGGCGAGCGAGAGCATGCGGTTCCACGTTCAGATCGGTGACTTCGAGGGTGTTGTCCTTGAGATCTGCACCGAGGTCGAGGCTGACCTTGTCGCGACTCAGTAGTTCTTCAACCGGGTAGGGCTTGAAAGAGGGGGTTGCCCTCCGCTGGTCTCGCGCTTCGCCAGGCCGATACGCCTTGACGAAGTCGTTCAGAGCGTGACGGTGTAGGGGGTTCTGCTTGAGGGTGAAGCGTTGGTTGGTTCGGAAGTCGTAGACCCAGAGTGTTTTCGTGAGGGGCTTTCCGTCGTGGCGCGGAGGGGGCTTTTCAAAGAACAGGACGTTGGCCTTGACCCCGCCAGCGTAGAAGATTCCTGTCGGCAGGCGCAGCAGAGTATGAACATCGCATTGCTGAAGCAGGCGCCGACGGACGATCTCCCCGACTCCGCCCTCGAACAGGACGTTGTCCGGGACGATAACTGCTGCTCGGCCATATGTCTCGAGCAGGGTGTAGATGTGCTGAACAAAGTTCAGCTGCTTATTTGTAGTGGTGGCCCAGAAGTCACGGCGAGAGTAGGTAAGTTCCTTGCGCTCGAGATCGTCCTCTTCTTCGCTGATGATGGTGATGGAGGACTTCTTGCCGAAAGGGGGATTCGCAAGAACCAGCGAGGCGTGCTGCTTGGGCGGTTCAGCCAGGGCATCGCCCACCGTGATGGGTGATGTCTTGGCACTCGACGGTGCGATGCCGTGTAGCACCATGTTCATTGCAGCAAGTCGAGCGGTCGCGTCAACGAGCTCATTGCCCAGGAACGCGCCCGAGGTGAGACGGTCCTTCTCTTCCTGCGAGGCGTCTGCTGGAAGGTGGTGCTGGATGTACTCAAACGCTTTGAGGAGGAACCCGCCTGTGCCGCACGCCGGGTCCATGATCGTGTCATGGATGGTCGGCTGAGTGCAGTCGACCATCGTTTCGATCAGAGCGCGCGGCGTGAAGTACTGGCCCGCCCCGGACTTGACGTCCTCGGCCCCCTTGGCGAGCAGCTCCTCGTAGGCATCGCCCTTGACGTCGGTGTTGGTCCCAGCCCAGACCTCCTTGCCGATGAGCTCCCGGATGAGTCGCTTTAGCTTTGCAGGGTCCTGGATCCGGTTCTGGGACTTCTTGAAGATCCGCCCGAGGACTCCTGGGCGTACCGCTAGTTCGCCGAGAATCTCCGCGTAGCGGACTTCCAGCGCCGCACCTTCAAGATCTAGCAGTTGCTGCCAAGCATCAAAGCCGAGGATGTCAATGGGCATGATTCGCCGGTGCATCTGCTCGTGTGCCATTTTCAGGAACACGAGGAAAGTGAGTTGCTCGATATAGTCGAGGGCGGAGACGCCGTCGTCGCGCAACACATTGCAGTACGACCACAGCTTGTTGACCAGGGTCCGGGCGTCGCTGGACGCTGGCACCAGCGGAGCCGACGCTGATTGAGGCGTTGCCGTCGTAGACGCGGTCACAGCAAACTCTCCTGTACTGCATAGGGCGTGCTCAAGCTCGATCGGTTCCTCTGTCGGGGACGCTTCGTCCCGAGATCGCGTCGTGCGCGGTTCAACAATTCCTCGGCCGGGGCATCGCTGGGATCCTGTTCGGTGAGCTGTCCCTTGAATGCCGCCGACAGCACTACGAGACGAAGATGGGCAGCACGCTTCTGAGCCGTCTTGGCTGCCTCACTGAGGCGGAGTGCATCCTGACGCCACTGGATGATTTCCTCCATCAGTTCCACTTGCCTCTGCATCGGAGGGAGCGGGATGGGACAGCGACGCGCATCTGCGAGATTGAGGGTCTTGCGCGCCACCTCGTTAGAAGCTCGCTCAAGGTGCTGGCGGAAGGTGCCGCTCTGCAGAACAGTCAGCACCCATCGCGGATCAACACGATCTGTATCGAGAGGGAACACCCCAATGGCCCTGGCCACGTTGGCCCCCGCGAGGCGTTCAGTCGCGAGAGCTGCGCGACCGATTGTCCCCACTAGCGACAGGAGCAGCTCCCCACCTGCAAGGGTGGTGCGCGGGTAACGCTGAGCCACATCCGTCTGGATATGCTTCAAACCGTTGTGATTGACCCGGCCGTCGACAAGGTCTCCGACGCGAACGAATGGCACCCCAGCAACGGTGTCTGGACCTGGAACAAGGACCCCGTAGGCGGGCTTCCGCCCAGCGGTTACGAGCTGATCCAGAGCGGTAAAGGACCAGCCTGAGGGAAGCTCGTATCCTTCGACCTTATGTGAGGACTCTACGGAGAAGAGGACGTCACCCGTTGCCATATCCGGGGTGTCAGGGCGAGGCGTAGAGAGAGGCAGATCTCGTAGAGCACGTTCCACGTTCAGACGCTCAAGGCGCTCCAAGATGCGTTGGCTCTTCTGAATCGATTCCGCACCAGAGTCCATCCGTGAAAGATGCTCTTCAAGCGTGCTCACGATTCGCAGCTGCTCGTCTAGCGGAGGGAGCAGGATCGGGTACTCGGCGATCTGCTGCCACTTCACGCGTGGGCGATCTCCGGCATTGAGGCTGACAGCGAAACTAACGAAATCCGGTGCCAGCAGGCGGTACATCAGGAACCGTGGCGCGAGCCAAGGCCGCGGAGGAAAGGTGATGAATTCCCCTGAGCACAGCCCGCTGTAAGCGGCCTCGGTCACTTTGTTGAGGTACGGCCGGAGTCGGCCATAGAGCGTATAGCCGGGGCCGACCACAGGGGAGGCACTGGTGATGCTGCCGGACTCCGACAAGCCCGTCACACGCCCGGTGCCCGACTGGACGCCCTCCATGCCCAGATAAGGGCGCTCGTCACCAGGAACTGGCACCTGCCGCTCCGAGCTAGGCTGCGCAACCTCTCCGAGAGTGGTGTGTACCCATCCCGGCGGGACATAGGTCATGCGGTCAGTTCCCGATCCAGTCGTTCAAGAAGGTCCACGGCGCGATCATCACCGAAGGTGCGCAGGAATCCATCAATCCCACCGCGCTCGGTGAAGGGTACTCGCTCGAGATCCTCAGCATCGAACCGCACGCTGACCGCCATCGTGTCGACGATGCGCTCGAGCCACCACAGCTCATCGGGTGTGAACGTGACACCGGCTTGAGACTGGCGCGCGATGAAGTTGGCGAACCGATCTTCCACCGCAGAGCGGTATGGGCGGAGCTCCTCATCCAGTCCCAGTTCGTATCGGATGATCGAGACCAAGTCGGGAGGGCCGTGCATCGTGCCAGGTGCAGCTGTCGTCTTGCCTAGTTGCTCGTAGGCGCTCCACAGACGGGCGATGGTCCACTGGTGCGGAGGCCGGGCGATACGCGAAGCCAGATCCTTCAACTGCTGGTACGCCTCGCGAGGCGTGATGTCACGACCGGTGTCCCCGGTGAGGGCAATCTGGAGTGCTGTGATCTCGTCTCGGTGATCCTGGATGTACTGCTGCCAGTCGTTGACCACTGCTGGAGCGTTCTCCACATGTGTCGCAGAGATCAGGGTGTCCTGGCTAACTTCGTCGTAAACGATCCGCTGTTCGGTACGGATGTTGATCAGGAGCGATCGCAGATCCCGATTTGACGCGAGCGGCGCAACGGCGTCTTGCACTGCCCAGTAGACGGCATGGTCTGGGTCGTCACCCGCAGCTTCAGCTTCACCGCGCATGGCGACGACCCGGTCTACATCGACAGTTCGCATGATCTGGCCGACGATGCTGTCCAGGCTCTTACCGTCCGCCAGGCGTGCAATTTCTTCTTGATCGTCCTGTGTCATTTTTCGGGAGAGCCGAGTGAGTCGGAGTGCAAGTTCTTCAGCCTCGTCCTCCGTGACCCCGTCTCCAGCAGTTTTCTCCAGGAGTTTGCGCAGCGCAAGGCGCTTGACGTCGCGCTCGTCGGTGATAGATCGAGTCTCGCGCTTGTGGGACTCGGTGACTCCAATGGCGTCGACGACGATGAAGCGTGTCTTCTCTTCTACGTCCGGTGTCACAGCCCGGAGTTCATTGGAGTCGATTACGCGCGATCCTCGGCCGCGCATCTGCTCAAAGTAGGACCAGGACCGGATGTCTCGCAGGAAGAAGACGCACTCGATAGCGCGGACATCAGTTCCTGTTGCAATCATGTCGACGGTGACGGCAATACGTAGTTCGGGTGTATTTCTGAACTCTGAGAGAAGCCTGTCCGGGGCCTTCGCTTTTCCTGTGATCTTCTTGCTGAAGTCATCACCCTTGCCGAAGAGGGTCCGGGTCATTTCTACGACTTCGTCAGCATGATTGTCGTCTTTGGCGAAGATGAGAGTCTTCGGCACCATAGGGGTGCTGTTAGGCCTGGACACTCGGTCCGGGAAGATGACGGATAGGTTGTCACGGAATGCCGAGAGTGCGACACGGAGCTGATCCGTGCTGATCACCTTGGATCCGATTTGCTGTCCGGTATACGTGAAATCGTCGTCTAGCTCTTCGTAGCGCGTACGTCGCGTGCGTCGATTCTTGATTGGCACGAACGTATCAACAGGGATTACAGAGCCCTGCTCTGCAATCTCTGTCCTAATTCGGTATGTGAGGTAGTCGACAGCGACTCCGTCGGCAACGGCTTGCTCGTAGGTGTACTCGCTGACGAGGCCTTCCTCTCCGCCAAAAAATGCGAACGTCTGCGCGACGGGGGTAGCGGTGAGTCCGAGGAGGTGCGCGTCGAAGTATTCCAGTACAGAGCGCCACTTGCCGTAGATAGATCGATGACACTCGTCGATGATGATCAAGTCGAAGGACTCTGGAGGTAGTCGCCGATTGTAGGACACGCCAATAGGTCGGTCCGCATCCTCCCCCTTTTCCTCTGACTCGAAAGCGGAAGGCTCGGTGTAGTCACGCGCGTCGACGTTCTCCTGTCCGGAGAGAATCCTAGAAAGCCGCTGGATAGTTGACACGACTACTTTTGATGATGCGAGCATTCCCGTGCCGGTGAGCTGATCAACGTTATATAGTTCGGTGAACTTTCGCCCGTCATCCGGGGTGGTGTAGTTTGAAAATTCAGATAGAGCTTGATTCCCCAAGTTATTGCGGTCGACCAGGAAAAGGATCCGTTCGGCTTTCGCGTATTTGAGTAGTCGATAGCATGCTGTGACAGCGGCGTAGGTCTTGCCAGCGCCTGTGGCCATTTGAATCAGTGAACGAGGGCCGTTGCGGCGCAGTGCCGCTTCCAGCCCGTTAACTGCGTCAAACTGTGCGGGGCGCAGTCGTCCGGATGCGACTTCAGCAGGGTCAAGCGCAGGTAGCCCCGATCGCAAGCGCGCACGATATGTGGGGGTTTCCCGATTGGCTTCTGCTTCACGCATCCAGCGAGCCACCGTTTCTGGCCGCGGGAAGCTGAAGATGCTACGTGTGCGGGAGTCGGGGTCTTGTGTATTGCGGAACAGAACCCGGTTTCCGTCGCTTACGTAGCGGTACGGAAGTGGAGTGCGCCAAGCGCGCATCGTCTGGGTATTGGTCAGACCCTCTGCATAGCGGTCGGCCTGACCCTGTGCTGCTGTGAGGTCGGCCCCTTCCTGCTTCGCCTCGATAACTCCGACGAGCTTGCGGTCGACGTACAGCAAGTAGTCAGCACGTCCGGCTGCAGTGGTGACCTCCCGGACCGCAACACCTCGTGAGGCGAACAGGTCTTGCTGTCCCTTGGCGTCCTGAACCGCCCAGCCGGCATCGTTGAGCATCTGGTCGATCCGCTCGCGGACCTTGACCTCACTCAGGGGCTCTTGTGCGGCCAGTCGCGCGCGGGAGACGAGTTTCTCGCGCTGCGTCGCGGTGGTTCGTTTGGGCGGCTTCCGTGCCTCAAAGCCTGACTGGAGGAGCTCTAGGTCTGCGTCGAGCGCGCTGGCCTGCGAGACCAGCTTCGGCTGTATCTCAGTCGCCCGCTGCAATTCGATGGCAGCGGTCCGACGTGCTGTCTCCTCTGCGGCAGCACGGTCTCGCTCACGATCTGCAAACGACAGCCGAGCTTGTTCCAGGGCCCTCCGGGACCGCTCCACCGCTGCAAGAACCGTCGGCCCAACGGCGGACGGCGGCTGCGGCGGGATGAACGGGATCTGTTCCCTGTCACCTGTACGAAGGCGGAAGAACCAGACTCCGAGCTGGAAGCAGGTGTGAACGGCCTGGAAGGCAGCATGCTCGACGTCGTCGTGCTCGGCGACTGGTGTGCTGTCAAGCCGTCGCAGGTTATCGAACAGGCCACGGATCCGCGGGTCGAGCACGCCAGCTCGCGTGAGGAGGTGAAGACGGCTCGCCTGCTCCCCACCGGGGAGGCTCACCCCAGCCAGACGTGTGAGCTCTGTGGCGAGAACCTCGCCGAACTGACTGGCCTTACCGAGGGCTTCGCGCGGGTCGGCGTACAAGTTTGCTTCGGCACCGGCCCCGAACAAGACGAGCAGCGGTTCGATTGGCTCCAAGAACCCGAAATTCGCTGAGCTGGCAGCCAGGTCCTTGATACGCGCCTGCGTTTCGCCGCGCACCTGACCCACGTGACCCTCCGCATCTGTTTCCTCGACATCCGTAAGCTACCTGGCCTTGCTCGTTTCCTGCCACCCGTCTCAATACGGGTGGATCCTCTGGGAATCCTGTACCGGCGCCAACGCGATGTTCCTCTCCTGCACAAGGCGATCACGTCCATGCGAGGACGAAGTGGATAATTTGGCGTAAAGGTAGTTCGTCCCACGATTCCGATGGGGTGCCAGTGATTGGCGTGTTATCTGCGTCCATTGAGACGCCCATCGTGGTATGTGCGGGACGTCATCCCTGTGTGTGCTGGATCCGCCAGTTGCGTCAGCGCGTGCACCGCGGCGTCCATCCGGTCGGGACTGTCCATGCCGGCGACCCAGGTCACCATCTGCTGTTCCAGGGCAGGCCATTCGCCAATGTGGTGGACGCGGCCCTGTTCGTAGAGTTGGGCAATCGGCTCGGCCCTCAGCCTCTTGCCGTGCTTCGCGGTCACGGGCACGACCACGGGCATGAGCATGTTCTCGGTCTGCTGCTCGCGCTGGAGCTCCTGCCACGCCTGGTGGAGGATCTGGCGGCTCATGTCACCGCCGTAGTTCGCCTCCACCACGATGGCGTCCGCGCGTAGCTCGATCGCGAGCTGGCAGGTCTCCCGTCCCCACGCATCGGCCCCCCGGTTGCCGGAGCGGTCGTCGAGGACGTAAAGGTGCCCCTCGCGGTCGCTGGCTGCGGCCACGATGCCGGTCTCGTCGCCTACAGCGGACTCTCCGCCCGCTGGGTCGACGGCGACGACGATGCGGGCGAGGTCGATGCCGCGGAACTGGGCTGCGCTGATGCGGTTGTTGGTGATCCACGGCCACTGCCACACGCCGCCGTCTTGCGGGCGGGGCTGCTGCATGTACAGCGACCACCACACGCGCTCGCCGACCGAGCGGCGAATTTCGGCGAGCGCGTTGGCGTCGTACCGCTCGGGCCACAGTGCGGCGCCGACCGGACGGCCGAGGGCATCGTCCTCGGATAGGGCGAGGGCAGGGAGGTCGATGACTGTCCACCGGTCGCCCTCGTCCGCCAGGATACGGCCGGCGAGATCGTCCTCATCCCAACGGGTTTGAATCAAGATCACTGAGCCTCCGGGCTCAATGCGGGTCAGTAGGACGGCCTGCCACCACTCCCACAGCCGCTTCCGCATCGTGGGGGATGAGGCTTCGGCGGCGTCCTTGATCGGGTCGTCCACCACGGCCAGGTGCGCGCCCTTGCCGGTGAGGCCGCCGCCGACACCGGCCATGACGGCACCGCCCTCGGTGCCTACCAGGTCGAAACGGTTCGCGGCGGATGAGCCGCTGCGAAGACTGATGCCGATCTGGGGGCCGTAGTTGAGGATCGCGTCGCGGATCCAGCGGCCGTGATCGTCGGCGAGGTCGGAGGAGTAGGAGGCGATCATCACCCGGTGTTCCGGGCGACGCCTCAGGTACCAGAGCGGTGCCCAGCGTGCGGCCCGGCGGCTCTTGCCGTGCCGGGGCGGCATCGTGAGCAGTAGCTTCGTGGGCCGCCCGGCTGCGACCTGTTCGAATGCGGCGTCGATCTGCGTGAGGTGCGGGGCTTGGATCTCTCGCCCGTCCGTGAGGACGGATGCCATCGCGCCGGGGGAGCGGTCCATCGCCAGCTCGCGCTCGATGCGCACGAGCCGCGCACGAAGCTCGGGGGATGAGGCTGCGGCTATCTCACGGCGGCGCTGTGCGGGAAGCGACCGATAGTGCTGGAGGACCGCGGCCTCGTCAGACCTGGCCACCCTCGCCCCCGGCGAGACTGATCAGCCGCTCCAACTCCTCCAAGCCCGCGGCTTCGACCGGCACCGCTCCGCCGTCCGGACCGGACAGCTCAGTGCGGACGGGGCGGTCCAGGCCCAGGAGGCGGCTGCTGCGCTCGATGATCCGCACTGCTCGGTCTACGGCCTGGTAGTCGCCGTTGCGGATCGCGGCCCGGTAGACGGTGAAGAAGAGACGCTCCAGGCGCTCCACCATGAGCTGCCGGAGCTCATCGGTATTGGCGTCCAGCGCGGTGGTGCGCTCAACGAGGGCCTTGGATACGTCCTTGCAGGCGAGTTCGATCAGCCGCTTGTCTGTTGGTGGTTCTAGGCGGCGCTTGTACTTGTCGATGCCGTACCCCTGCGGGTACGCGACTCGATCTGTGTTGATGGCAGGGTCGGCGGCGAGCTTGCGGCCGATGGTCAGCCAGTCGACGCCGGCGAGTTTCAGGTCGATGGCGTCAGCGCGGCGCTGGGTGATGGCAGCCCGGGTGGCGCGGTTGGGGCGGCCCATGACACAACTCCCTGGGCCCCGCGCCTACCCCCATGATCCCTGACCGAAGGCGCCAGCCCCATCGACCTGCTGTTTCACGAAGGTGGATGCGCGCCGGGCTGGCGGTGACGCGCATCCAGTCGGCGCCCTACTCCGTGTCCTCGCTGATCCGGGGGAACAGCGGGTTCGCCGGGGGAAGGATCCCGTTGATCGCTGCGCACTGATCTGCGACGCGGGAAGCAGCGTCCGGGATGAAGGGCTGCAAGTGGTCCGCCAGCGTGCGGCATGCCTGAACGAGCACAACAAGGACCGTGTCGAGATGATCCCCGGCTTCTTGGTCCCCGCCCTGCTCGGACTTGGCCAGTTCCCAGGGCCGCGTGTTGTCGATGCAGCGGTTGGCTTCCTCCACGATCGTCCAGACCGCATCGGCTGCCCGGCGGAAGTCGAAGTCGGACAGCGCCGCGTCGACGTGGGCCGAGACGGATTGGCAGGCCGTGGGTAACGGGTCGGTCGCTGGTGTGCTCAGGCGGAGGAGGGGCACGCTGCCATGCCGGTAGCGGTGGACCATGGTTACGACTCGGTTGACGAGGTTGCCCAAGCCGCCCGACAGATCAGCGTTGGCGCGAGCGATGAGCCGCTCCCGTGTGAAGTCGGCGTCACCGACTCGGGGGACTTACCGAAGGAGCCACCAGCGCACCGCGTCCGTGCCGAACTCGGCGACGAGATCGGCAGGGTCAACGGTAGTGCCGCTGGACTTGCTGATCTTGCGTCCGTCGACGGTGAGGTAGTCGTGGACCAGGATGTCGGTGGGCAGCGGCAGCCCCGCGGACAGCAGCATGGCTGGCCAGTAGACCGCGTGGAAGCGCACCACCCCCTTGCCCACCAGGTGGACGCGTCGCTCGCTCCTTACCCACCAGTTTTCATAGGCCTCGTCGTTGCCGCCATAGCCGAGGCTGGTGACGTAGTTGCCGAGCGCGTCCCACCAGACGTAGACGACCTGGCCTGCGTCGCCCGGTACGGGGATGCCCCAGCCGCGGGCTCGGGTGTGGGAGCGGGAGATGGAGAAGTCGTGCAGCCCGCTGGTGATGAGGGCGAGGACTTCGTTGCGGCGTGCTGCGGGGTCGACCCGCAGGGTCCCGCTGGAGATCAGTTCGTGCAGGGTGTCGGCGTAACGGGACAGTCGGAAAAAGCAGTTCTCCTCGGCGACCAGTTGGGGTTCGGTGCCGTGCTCGGTACATCGGCCGTCGACGAGGTCGGCCGGGGTGTAGAACTGCTCGCAGCCCACGCAGTACAGGCCCTCGCAGTGCTTGCGGTACAGGCCACCGGACGAGGCGCACTGGCGCCACAGCCGCTCCACGCCGATGCGATGGCGCGGGTCGCGGCTGGTGCGGATGAAATCGTCGAAGGAGAGCGCCAACGGTTCCCCCAGTGTGGCGAACGCCTCGGCATTGCGGTCGACGAGGGTCTGGACGTCGATTCCTTCGGCCTCGGCGGCCAGGACGTTCTTGAGAGAGTTGTCGTCGGTTCCGCTGAGGAACCGAACCTCATCGCCGCGGTGGCGGTGGTGCCGGGCGAGGACGTCTGCCTGCACCAGTTCCAGGGCAAAGCCGAGGTGTGGGCGGGCATTGACGTACGGGATCGTCGTGGTGATGTAGTGGCGTGGTGCGGTCATCGGAACCTCCAGTAACGAGGCGGAGCTCCGAGTCCTTGAACAGACCGAGGCCCCGTCTCGGGGCCTCGGAAACACGCGCGTCCGGTATCAGCAGCCCCGCTGGCGGGGCATCATCTCGATTCGGAACGAAGGCGCGATCATGCGGGAATGCTAGCTGCGGTGCCCGCGTTCGCGGCGAGCATTTCTGACTGGAGGCGAGGCGTCGCCGACCGAGCCGAGCAGCCGAGCTCCGCGGCCGCAGCCGAGATGCGCAGAGCAAGCAGGTATTCGGCATCGGTGATCGAGCTCCGGGCGCAAGGAAGTCACCTGACAGGCTGATCAGGCCCGTCGGACAGGCCGCAGACGTACCAGACCCACACGGCGGACTCGGTGGGCGGCCCGCGATGGCCGGCCACCTCGTCCACCGATCAGCCGGTCAGGCGAATGTCAGTTGCTCCGGGCCGTTCTCGTCTGCATCACCTCTGGGCAGCGGTAGCGCGTCTGGTACGTCGCGGTTGAAGCGCAGCCACCAGGCGAACTGCCAGTTCCTGCAGGTCCGGTACAGCCGGGAACTCCTATTGCCCGCGTCGAGCGGAATGGAGTGCTCGCCCCATCCGAGGATGGGGCGAGCGTTGGTCAGTCGGACGCCGAGGCCTTGCACGAGGGCGTCTCCCTCCCAGGTCTCGCCGGGTGCGTGCTCGAATGCCAGGTGTGCATTGCGGGACCAGTCCCAGGGGATCGGTAGCGCACACAAATACCAGGCGACTGGCGGATTCGCCGCGGGAAGATGGAGTGTCTGACGGCGTTGATGGATGTTGATGTGTGGCCGGTCGCATTCTCCGAACGTCTTGAGGCAGTGCTGTGTCTGGTCGATTTCACGGATTCCGGCCAGCCACATGATGCGATAGCTGTCACGGGCTTCAATGTCTATGCGGACCCTGCTCGAGTCCGCCATCGAATGCATTCCCCTACCCCTCCAAATTAGAACTCCTACCCTCGATCAATTCTAGCAAAATTGCCAGAATCCCGCTGTGCTTATTGTGTCGGAATTCGTCAGGGTAGGGCATATTGAATTCCTCCGAGAATGCCAACCGGTATTCCTCGATCGGCAGGGGCCGTGGGTGCTTGCAGACGGCCTTGACTGTGGCCCTTGTGGTGTCACGGATGTGCACGTCCTCGAAGTACCGGGACAGCAGGCCGCGCAGCGACTCGGGTGTGTGGTAGCGGATGCGCTGCCACTTGCCGCGCACGAACCGCATGTCCACGTTCTCGCTGTCGAGAAACGACAGGCGAGTGGAGTCGCGGCTGATGGAGTGCTCGGACTTCTCGTACGTCAACTCCCGCTCCAAGTTACGCGTCCCGACGCAGACTTGCCCGTCCGCCGCACAGAGCGCGTTCACAGTGGTGAGCACCCAATGCTGGTAGTCGAGGGAGGTGGTGGCGTTGATGACAGAGTCGAGAACCACCACCTCATAGAGGCCGTTCTCCTTCAACTCGCGTTCGATGCCTCGGATCTGGCTCACGATGGTGCGGATGTCGACGGCGTACTTGCCCTTCAGGGTGCGGTACGGCTCGTAGTCGTCGATCTTGTAGCCCTTGCCGCGCAGGTGACGTGCGTAGTCGCCGTGCCCGGAGCCGAAGTCCACCACCCGGTGGGAGGTGGTCAGCCACGGCAGGACGAGGCGCTCCCATACCTCGGACTTGTAGCGGACCTTGTCCGCCTTGGCCTTCGAGGAGTGCTCGCGCAACCGGTTGGGCTGCACGATGTGCTGATTCCATACCGGGGCCTGCTCTTCGAGTCCGGTCCAGTCGTAGACGCCGTACTCGCCGGTGAGGTCCTCAACGAGCTGGCCGGCGTCGAAGGAGGCGCAGGTCCAGGCGAGGATGTCGAAGCGTTGGGCCTTGGCGACGGCCGCGTACTCCGCGTTGAGGACGATGCGGCCCTGGTCGTCGATTACCACCGAGCCCCACGGCCCGTGGGCCGCGGTCATGAAGCCGATCGCCTGCTGGAACGGCAGGTTCTTCGACTCCTCAACGTCGATGGTCTGCCACGGAACCCAGGACCACCGACCGATCGGCCCCGGCTCCGCGTACACCACGGACGACTCGGTCTCGACGCGGTTGTGGAGGAGGTTGAACTTGATCTCGTCCTGCAGCCGGACCTTCTGCGGCAGGATCATCGCCGGCGTCGTGGTCTCGCCGATCGCCTTCAGGCCCTTGGTCCTCTGGTGGCCAGCGACCAGAGTCCCATCTGCGTTCAAGATCACCGGCTTTACGAGGCCATGGCGGCGCAGGGAGCCCTGAAGCCGCACGAACGACTCCTCGGACAAGCGGCGCGGGTTGTAGTCCGCTGGCCGCAGCTTCTCCAGCGGATAGGCGGGGTCGAACCGTACGTCGAGAGGGTTCACGCGACCACCCCCTCTTCCGCACGGTGCTCCTCGTTCAGGACGTGCCAGCCGAATCCGAGGTCGGAATCGTTGTCACCGACGAACTGCTTGTACAGCGTGTCGAGAAGCTCCACCTCGGCCTGAGTGATCCGTACACGGGTGGAAGACCACTGCATGTACCCCCACTGCAGGTAGTCGACCGTCGCCGCGGCCCCGGTATCCGCACCGTCGGAGGGCAGCTCGATCGGTGCGGGGAGCGCAGTCTCGTCCAGGAGTTGGTCGAGCTGATCCTGGTCGTATCCGATGCCCTCGAGGTCGGGGAGCTTCGTGAGGATGTCAGCCAGGAGCACCGTGTCGTACCCGGCAAGGTCGCTCGTGCGGTTGTCGACGATGACGATCTTCGCCGCCGCGTCATCATCGACGTCGAGAAAGGTGACCGCGATCTCGGTCCACCCAAGCCGCTTGGCCGCCTTGTACGTGTGGTTGCCGGCGAGGATCTCGCTGGGGCGGCCGGTCAGGGAGCCGCGGTTGACGACAATCGGCCGGTACTGCCCGTTGACGGACAGCGACTCGGCGATCGAGTCCAGGTCACCGGTTCGCGGGTTGCGGTGGTACGGAGACAAATCGGCGACCGGGACAGCCAGATCTGCGAGCGAGGCCGGTATGCGAGGAGCAGCAGTGGACACGGGACTCCAGCCCCGCGCCCACCATTGAGCCTAGGCGAGTCAAGCCCGGGTGCAACGTTGTTCGGCGACGACATGGACTGTGCGCGCGGGGCTTGTACTGCTCGGCTGTGGGTTCAAGCCAAGAACTTTGGGTCTGCGGTGTGTGGGATGGCGAAGCCAGCCATATCACTCGAGTGATGTCTTGCTCTGATTCCCGTTGGGAAGGATTGCTGATCGCCAGGGGAGGTGACTCGCCCGTTGATTGTCAGTGCCCGTCGCTAGGGTCCCCGGCATGGCAATGGAGTGGCGAAGGAAGGGCCCACCCTTGGAAGATCACGCAACAACCGCCGAATTAACGAACGTTAGAGCGAATTTGGCGGTTCCCAAGCAGCGCGGCGTCGAAACGAGTCCCGTCCCGGAAATCGATGGATGGGCGCTGGCGGGACTTCCGGGACGGGTCACCTTTGCCAGCTACCTCACCGGGCGAAACTCCGCAGCCTTCCGGCTGATCGTCGACGTGCTGCTCGAAGCGCAGGGCCGCTCCCTCACTGGAGTTGCCCGGTCTGAACTGCCCAGACTGCTCCGCGCCTACACGACCGAGCACTACGGTGAAAGTGCGGCCCGGACTCTGCTGCACGAGGACACTTTCGAGCTGGATCAGCGGATGAAGCAGCTCGAGAAGTGGGGAACCGTCGAGAGTTGGCAGGACCGGGCGGAGCGTGAGGCGGACTTCCTGCGCAACCGTGAGCGATACCAGCTGACCCAGCAAGCTGCGGATCTCCATCGGTTCGTCGTCGAACAAGAACGATCGCAGAACGAGACGTCGACTTCGGCACTCCTTGGGCCTGCGCTGATCACCAGCCATCTCCAGGGCTTTCATGCGGCTGTGGGGAACCAGGACCATTCCGAAGCGGACACGTGCTGGGCTCAAGTCCAGCTGACCCTGGCCGATATGCAGCGCGCGGCCCACCGCTGGCAGTCGGCGATGGCGCAGGGCTTGAGCGGAGCGCCCAGTGCCGACAAGATCGCTTCGCTCACGGCACTCCTCCGAAACTACGTCGAGGTCTGGGGCGCCAGTGTCGACATGCATACGCCCACCATCGCTGCGCTGACAGCGCGGGCCGCCGAGGCGAAACAAGAACTGTGGCGTGCCCTCGCATTGCACCGCGTGGGCGCCGAGGCTGCGGACGACGTACTTGGGCAGACCACACATGAACTGATGGATGTTGTGGAGACGCTCAGTACCTGGTTCTGTGGGACAGACAATGAGGCCCGTCGGCTGCGGCGCCAGGTACGGGACGCCGTGCCGGATCTGTTGCGCAGCCACCGCACTCTGCTGGCAGTCGGCGGAGCAGTCAGCAGGCGGGCGGAAGTACTGTCGCTGGCGGGGAGAATCGAGAGAGCCTCTGATGACCGTGAGGCGTGGGAACTGTGGCAGCAGGCGACAGGGCTCTTTCGCCCCGTCCATCTCGCGCTGGCTGTGTCAGAGGCGACAACGTCTGCGCGCACCTCGTTCTGGGACGCGTCGCCAGCCACCGTGGACCGAAGGCTCCGGGCCCGGGGGCACCAGGCCCTGAAGGGAAGCCCAGGAAAGATCCCAGATCTGTCTCACGCTCGTGCGGCTGCGCGGCATGCAGCAGCCAAGGCGCGACGGGAACTCGCCGAGGCGGTGGAGGGAATTCTCCGGCGCGCGGGTCGCCCTCTGAGTGAGTGGGGCGAACTGACCGAAGCGGAAGGCGTGTTCCTGTGGGAGCTGCTCTCCACGGCACGGTCAGGGACACGCCACCAGGACGGCACGCGCACCGGCACAACTGTGGACGGTGGCTGGGAAGTACGGATGATCCCGGCGTCAGCCGACACCCCCTCAGCGATCGTCGCCCTTCCAGAAGGCGTACTCGTGCTCGAAGACGTGACGTTGGAGGTGCACCGCGTGTGAGGGCTCTCACCGTCACCAAACGCCTGGAGGAACAGAGCGCCTTCATCGGGCTCCTCACCCAGCCGCTTGTCACACCGACCAACGACGCCAAGCTCCACCGTCTGGCGATCCGACACCAGCGCCAGCTCACCGAATGGTTCCGCCGCCTCGGATACCGGCTTGTCGTCGCCGGCCAGATCGTACGGCTGCACCGGACCCCGCACGCAGGAATCGTCACCGCGCCCTATACGTCCCGGCCGCCGAAGGGACGGGAACTCGTCCTGACGCTCGTCGCCGCTGCGGCATGCGAAGAGAGCGACAGCACCACCACACTGCAAGCCATATCCGACCACGTGCGCATGATCACGGGAGTCGAAACAAGTCCTGTCACGGCCTACGACCCTGAGTACGGCCCGGAACGCTCGATCCTGCTTCTCGCCGTCCGCCGACTGGAAGCACACGGCGTCCTTGTCCGCCGTACCCGAGACGAAGAGATGCTCAAGGCATGGGAAGCCAACCGAACCGGCATCGGGGCGGGATACGACATAGACCGTGCGGCGCTGCTCCAGCTCCTCGATCCGCACACAGCCGCCCTTGCGGCACCACCAGCAGGTTCCGACAAGACGCAACTGCTGGCAGCAACCCGCTGGACTCGGATGCTCCGCATCCTCATCGAGACCCCCGCCCTTATGTACGGGGACCTCAGCGAAGACGACGCCGCCTATGCCCGAGGAGTGGCGGGGCGCCTCGCTGAAGCTGCCCGGACCATGACTGGCGGAACTGTCGAGGTCCGTGCGGAGGGCCTCGTGCTCATCTTGCCGCCAGACCATCCGTGGTCCGACGACGCGACGCTCGACTGGCCCAAGACCGCAGCGCCGGCGTGGGTCGCTCTCATGCTGTGCGACGCCGCCGGGGCTACCGGAGAGAGGACTGAGACCGGGGCCGTCCTCCTTCTCTCCCACCAAGTGGATTCGCTAGCCGCGGCCCTGCATACGCAGCACCACGCCGAGCTCACCGACTCCTTCCGCCAACGCCCGGAACAGATCAGGCCCACGGCGGAGCGCACCCTGCGCGACGCTGGACTCCTTGAGATAGATAGCAGCGGCAACTGGACCTTGAAGCCAGCCGCAGCCCGGTATCGAGACCCTGCCCCATCCTCACGCTGGTACACCCACACTCTCGCCTCGGAGGACTCAGAGTGACCGACGCCGCACACACGACGGCTGCCACGAGCACCACCCTGGAGACCAAGCCCCTCTCCTTGGAGCACCTGTGCGAGTGGCGGGAGGCGGCGGCTTCCGGAGGACTACCTGAGCCCACCAGATACGACCGCTGGCAGCAACTGCGCGCCGGAGTCGTCAACATGTGGGAATTCGAAGTTGCCGAATTCTGGATGAGCGATGGCCGCGCCCAGCTCATGGGCCACAACGAGACCGGCAAGTCCACACTGATGACGCTTACCACGCTCATCATGCTCGCTGGCAGCACCGCAACACACCTCATCGACACACTGGGCGATGGCCGCAAACGCTTCCGTTACTACGTCGAGCCCACTGACAGCGACAAGGACCGTCGGGATGCCTCAAAGTCGGTGAACCGGGGATGGGTCTGGGTCGAGTACGGCCGGTTGACTCCCACCGGCCCTCAGTACGCGACAGCTCTGCTCCATGCAGAGGCCAGACGCCCCAAGCCTGGCCGCCCGATGCTCACATGGGCGGTATGCGAGGGCCCAGACCGCGTACGCGGGGGGCTGGTCTTGATCAAGGGGTCGACTACCGTCCCCCCATCCGACCTGGAATCGAACCCTGGATGGCGCCGCTGCGACACCGGCGAGGCCTACAAGCAGCGTCTCGCCGAGATCGTCTTCGATGGTGACGAATACGCACTCGACTCCTACGTCCGCATGCTCCGCGTTATCCGGACACCCAAACTCGGAGAGCGCCTGGACCAGAGGTTCCTATCCGAGCAGCTACGCATGGCATTCCCACCGCTTCGGGAACACGAAATCCATCAACTCGCCGACGGCTGGGACCAGCTGGAAAAGATCACCAACGACCGGGACAGCGCCCAGCAAGCCCGGGATGCGCTGAGCGACTTCAACCGTAGAGCCTGGCACCCATGGGCAAGCGCAACGGTCCGCCACGCTGCGGACAACGTTGCGGCAGCCAGCAGCTCCCTCGACGAAATCACCCGGAGAGAACGAATCCAAGGTGAGCGAAAGGGCAAGGCGGACAAGAAACTTGGCGACTTGGATGCCGAGGCGCGGCGGGAAGAAGCGAGCCAAACAGATCTCCGGACAGAACGAGAGGAGATCCAACGACGCGACGCCTACGTTGACGCACAATCCGCTCAGGAACGAGCCCGCAGCCTGGCTGGGGAGGCTGAGCGCGTAGGGGTAGAAGCAGCGCATCAAGCAGACCACGCTCGGGTAGTGATGGGAGAGGCCGAGCAGGCCAAGGCTGAAGCGTCCGAACTCCACACAGGGGTGGCGGAGCACGAGCAGAAGATCCAGGCCGATGCGGAGGAGACCGCTCGACTCGCGGCCATGGCCGGGATCAGCGAGGCCGTTTGCCAATGGATCAACGACGGCGATGATGCACGGCCCCAGGCGGCCTGTGACACGAGACGCGGCCACCTCGCCCACCTGCGTGAGCTCCTCCGGAACTTCCGTAAGGTCCAGCACCGAGTAGACGTCGAGTCCGAGGCGGTTAAGACCCGCAAGGAAGCGGACGGCCAAGCCAAGGCCGACTTGACCAGTGCCCTCGATGGCGCCGCTGCCGAGCGCCAACGAGTGGTCGATGCGATCGGGCAGTGGTCAGTGTCGGTTCCAGCCCCGCGGCCGTCGGGGCAAGACATGCAGCGGTGGGCCGATGCCGTCAATGAACTCGACCAACAGCAACCCGCGCCCGTGCTGCGGCAACTCATTGACCGAGATTTCATCACGCCGCGACGTGAAGAACTGATCACAGCGAAGACCGCAGCCCAAACCGCGGCGACGAGCCTGCGAGCGGAGGCGGCAGAGCTACACGCGGAGATCAAACAGCTGGAGGGCCAGCCCGACCTGGCGCCCACAGCTCCGCGGAGCTGGACACGTCGCAGCCGCCCCGCCTACCCCTCGGCCCTTGGTGCGCCCCTGTGGAGGCTGATCGATCCGCACGAATCCCTCCCCGTAGAGCAGCTCGCAGTCATCGAAGCCGCGTTGGCCGCAGCAGGGCTCCTCGATGCATGGGTGACGCCAGATGGAGCCTGGAGCGAAAGCAGAGATGGCGTAGACGTAGTGGCGAGTAGCGGTCACGAGCGGCCCGCCGGGCCGACGCTCGCCCAAGTGCTGCTGCCAGCGGCCGACTGCGGCAATCTCGCCGTGACCGTCAACGATGTTCTCTCCTCCATCTCGTGGGTCGAAGACGGACGAAACCCAGCGGACGGCAACTTCATCGCGGCCGACGGATGTTGGCGCTCCGCCAACGTTCACGGACTCGTCAAGCCCGCCGCAAAAGCAGCCTGCTACATCGGCACTGCGGCCCGGAGGCGGTGGCGCGAGCAGCGCATCGCTGAGTTGAGTGATCAGTGCGCGAAACTATGCTCCAGCGCGGAAGTGTTCGAGGCGAAGGAGACGGACGCAGCGCACCAACTCCAGCAGCTACGTGAAGCTGTCACTCGTGCGCCCGACGACAGCAACCTGGCCTCCCTGTTGCGGACCGTAGTTGATGCCAAGGAGCGTAAAGAGAAGTCGGCCGGCAAGCTCTTCGCTGCGCAGGAGAAGTTCGATGAGGCAGAACGCCTTATGGCTGAGGCACGCCGCGAAGTCTCATCCTGGCGGGACGAGCACGAACTTCCGCAGAGTGAAGCTCAGTTGGATGCGCTGTCGAAGCAGCTAGAAGCCGTGAGTGAACGCCTTCGGAACCTGCGCAGCGAACGGAAGCTACTCGCTGGCGAATGTGGCGCCGCCGATCGAGCCTCCGCCATCGCCGTGCGGGAAATGGGGCGTGGAACCGAAGAGAAGGCCAAAGCCGACCGGCTCAAGGTCCGAGCGGAACGCCTTGAGGTGCAAGCGCGTACCGCGCGCGAGGCGCTGTCCAATGACGCCCAGAAGCTGCTCGCACGTGTCCAGGAGATTGACATGCTCATCGAGCAGCAGATCGAGGCGGCAGGCGAACGAGCCAAGTCCAGAACACTGCATGTGGAGGAACGAGCAGCCGCTGGAGCGGCACTCGCCACGATTGAACGGGAAAGAACCGAGGCACTCACCGAACGAGAGACAGCAACCCGACAGTGGTGGCGCACCGTCGACAGCGGATTACCAGAAGCCCTTGAGATCCCCGACCCGGATACCCGGTCCACCACGGCGGCGCTCGACCACGCCCGCACAGCACGCGGCAGCATTACTCTTCCCGACTGGCCTGAGCGCGACGCCAGCGCGCAAAGGGCCAGAATTCAACGAACGTGGCGCAAGCTGGCCGAGGAAACCACGCAACTGCGGTCCATCCTGGAAGTCTCTGCGGGCCGCACTGTTCGCATCATCGAGGCCGACGACGATGAAGAGCTCCCCACCGTCGAGGCCGTGATCGACAGCTCGGGCATCGGGTACGGCCCGCGCGAAGCACTCGTACGCCTCGCTCACCAGCACGAAGTGCTGCAACAGGGCTACGACCGTGCCTGGCACGACACCCTGGACGAACTCCTCGGCTCTGCCTTCATCGAGCATCTACGAGACCGCCTGGAGACAGTTCACGAACTCGAGAAGACCATCAACGACACACTCGCCCAGCATCCCACCGGCACCAGTCGCACCACGCTGAGGATCCGCCGCGTCCCGCTCGACAGTGACAGCAACGGCGCCGACGTGCTCGATGCCCTCAGCGAGGACTTCGAACTTCTCAGTGAGGAAGCCCAGGAGCAGATCCAATTCTTCCTCCGCAGCCGAGTAGAAGAGGCGCAGCAGCAGGCCAAAGCCGATGGAGAAACCGACTGGCGTGCCCGGCTGGCCGATGCGTTGGATTATCGCCGCTGGTTCTCTGTGGTCATCGACACTCGCACGGGTAGCGGCCGATGGACGACGCTCGAGCGCGGTGACCACGAAGAATTCTCAGGCGGCGCACGGGTCGTCACGCTCATGCTGCCTCTCGTCGCCGCACTCGCCACGATGTACCAAGGCACACCGACCGGCCCACGCCCCTTGTGGCTGGACGAGGCATTCGACGGCGTCGACGCCCCCAACCGCTCCAGCGTCCTCGGCCTGCTCCACGAGTTCGACATGGACTACCTCCTCGCCGGTCCCGGCCCCCTCGTTACTACAGCCACCGTTCCCAGCGCAGCTATGTACCAAGTCGTACGGGCCCCTCACCCCCTGCCTGGTGCAGATCTGACCCTGATGCTTTGGGCCGCCGGCCGGATGGAACCTATTGAGCTGCCGGACCCTGCCCACCTGGCCGCCAGAGCAGCCGCTGACTCCGTAGCCGAAGCCACCGATCCCATGCCCGACTTGTTCTCGGTGATGGAGGAGTCCCGTGATGAGTAGCGCCATCCCTCAACCCCTGCAAGCTTGGGTCAATTTGGCTGGCCCCGCCAAGGTGATCGCGGAGGTCAGACGTCGGCTTGAAGCCCGCGGTGCAGTCAGCGGTGAAATCAACGTTCCACTCTCCGATGGTGAACGCCGTGAGATCGGGAGGCTCCTCGGGTTGAAGTGGGTGACGTCCGGCAAGAACGTCACTGTCGCCGCCCTGGAGAAGGCGCTGGTTGCCCGGTCTACAACACTGCTGCTGCTCGCGCAGAGCCTGGGATCACTCGACGACCACAGAGCCGACCGCGCCCGGAAAGCAGCCGCACGCCAAGGGGAACTCGACGCTGCCGGGAGCGCCCTTGTGGGCGCCGGTGTACCCGAGCACGTAGCCCAGTGGTTCATCAAACTCCGCAGACGCCCCAAACCCGGAACAGGGAAACTGCTCAGTCACATGAAGCAGGTCGCCTCGGTCTGGACGCAGCTCCCAGAAGCGGAGGATCAACCTCTGTCGCTCGCGGTCTTCGCCGCCAGGACGACGGAGGACCCACATGCTCTGGACAAGGACACTGACCTTGGCCGCGCCCTGGCTCTCCTCATCACCGCTGTCACGCTGCACCAAGCCGAACCGGCTGCTGACCTAGCCGCCCGAATCGTTCCAGGCGCGATCACAGCCAGCGAGACCTGGCGATCTCTGTGGGAGAGCCGAGGCATCGTCTGCGACCAGGTATCCAGCGTCGTCTTGTGCCTCAACCTTCCCCTCGTCGGCCGCGCCCCCGCCGCCACCCTCGCCACGGCCGGGGCGTCCTGCGGGGAGCCGATCTGGCTCACACACCGCTCCCTCACCGGAGAGTGGGCCCCCCAGGCTGGGCTCAGGGCTGTCTACGTCTGTGAGAACCCAGCCGTTGTCGAAGCTGCCGCCGACCGCTACGGAGCGGACTGCGCTCCAGTCGTCTGCACGTACGGCTGGCCTTCTTCCGCAGCCCTCACCTTGCTGCAAGGACTGGAACGGGCAGGAGTGCGGCTCCTTATACGTGCGGATGACGACGCAGCTGGCCAGAAGATCACGGCGAAGCTCCTCACACATACGCCTGACGCCGGGATGTGGCGGTACAGGCTGCGAAGCGTCGGACCGAGCGATACCGCCAAGGAGTACGAAGAGCAGGTCCTCCAGCACCTTCTGGAAGACCTGAAGCAGGTGAAGGTCGAGTGAGCGACCAATGGGTACAGGAAAATGAGTGGTCCTCTTCCTGCCCTTCCTGGAGAGAACAGGAAGAAGCACGGTGAAGGAAGCCACGGTGCTCTACGCGATCGATGATGCCGGGATGCGCGGCAGGGCCATTGGACGGGGCAACCAGGCGCATGGCGGAAGCGCCCGACGATAACGGAGCCGCCTCCTCCAGAGCCATGGGGGAGGCGGTGCGCCTACTTCCCTCCCACGACGCCGGGGTTCTTGCGCTGCCTCTTACCCATACCGGGGTCGGCCTCGTCAGGTCTGTCCAGGGTCGATATTGCCCAGCGGGGGGCGCGCCGTAAGCGCCCTGGCCGACTGGACCAGCATCACACTCGGAGCCGAGCGGCCCGGCGCGTGGCCAGCAACGTGCGGGCCCAGCCACACTGAAGGGTCTACGCGTATCGAGCGTCACTCGGCTTCTGGGCAGCGGGCCGTGCAAGTGCTGGTGGGTGGGCGATCCAGCAGTTGTCTTCACGAATCGGGCTACGTCATGGGCGCGATCACGCCATCTGGTGTCCAAGTGCGTTGCGCCTGCAACGCGGTATAGGGGAAGATGTTCGATACGCTACGTGGCGTGAGTGACGCATGTGCGCACTGTGACTGGCTGATGGGCCTCGTGCGCACCACAGTTGGCGATTTCACAGGGACTTACGGGGTGGGTTCATGAAGTTCGACATGGGAGACACGACTCTCGCGGTGCTGGGGAAGAGCACCGTGGGCTCCAGCGATGATCTCGGCACGTTGATCCAGTTGCTGGTTCAGGCCGCCGAGCCGCTGGAGGGGAAGTTCAACGGAGCGGGCAAGGCGACCTTCGACTCGTTCAAGTTGCGTGCGGATGAGATCACTTCGGATCTGAATGGATCACTGTCCTCGATCCTGGGAGGGCAGGCGGGTATGGACACCGCGTTCGGTTCCGGTGATCAGGAGCAGTCGGACAACGCCCACCAGAACATGGGGGCGGCCAACTTCGACGGTGCCCGCTTCTCCGCCTGACCCGTATACCACTTCGCAAGGGGGCCTTTCGCGATGGCAGGAAATCAAGACCGCCGTTCCTACGACACCGGCGCCTCGTCCGACGTGCAGGGCGGGCTGCAGATCATCATTGGTCAGCTGGAGCGGGTGCTCGGTGACCGCGACCGCGCGGTGAAGGCTGCGATGGCCGACTACCAGGCCGATGGTGTGTCAGACGACTACCACGGCAAGGAAGTCCGCTGGAACAAGGCAGCCAGCGAGGTACGGGAAATTATCCGCCTCGTGCGCACCACGCTGGAGCAGAACGACGGCACCGCACAGTCGACCCTGGCACGGGCGCGCGCCGCGGTCGACAACATTGGCTGACGACCCGCCTTCGGAGGGTTGGCGAGGCGCCCGGCCGTGAACAGCGTTACGGGTGACGGGGATCGGGGATGAAGGGGGCTTGTTGTGACGGCTTGGGACATTGATCCCGCCGGCGTGAGCGGCGTTCTGGAGAAGGCAGGCACGGCCGCCGAAGGGCTTGCCAGTGTGGGTGGGCAGATGCAGAAGACGCTGCCGAGTGCGGCGAAGTCGGCGGGGACCGCAGTCGAGGGCGGGCGCGAAGGCGACGGCACACAAGGGCCGGTGGCGTCCGCCCTGGGCGTGTTCTTCACCCAGTGGCAGAAGGACTTGGCCTATATCGCCAAGCGCGCCGGTAGCTCGCTGAACGGCGCGGGCGAGGCAACGACCGCCTACGTCAAGGGCGATCTGGACATGGCTGCTGACGCTCAGGCTGCCGCGCTGAAGGAACCCAAGATCGACATGCCCGGCGCGGGCACAGGACAGGGCGGTGGGAAGTGAGCGATGCCAAGCTCATCGACTCCGCGGGAATCCCCCAGTTCACCGGGAACCTGGAGCAGCTGGAGCTGGATACGACGACCTTGACCGCGGAGGCGCTCCTGTTCCGCGTCAATGGCGCGCTGGTGCACTCCAACTTCCAGGGGCTGTCCGCCTTCTACCAGGCCCCAGAGGCAGCGGACCTGTTCTCCACCACCGCGCCGGTGGCCACCAAGACGGACGCCTTCGCCGACGACCTGGAGAAGGTGTCGCAGGCCCTCACCACTTACGGGGATGAGGTGCGTCCGCTGGCCGCCAGGCTCAAGAGCCTGCAGACCGAGGCCAGCAGTTTCTACTGCAACGACGTCGCGGGCGACGAGGACTGGCGCGAAGACAAGGACAAGGTCCAGCACAACAACGACCTGTGGCATGACGTGAACACCACCATGGACGCGTTCTGGGCGGCCGAACGCGCCTGCCACAACAAGATCACCGCCCTGGTCAACGGCGTCCAGCTCAAGGCCAGCGACGGCGAGAGCAGCTGCGGTACGTACGGCTACAACGCCGAGGACCTCAATAAGGCCGAGTCGACGCCCTGGGGGGCGCCGGTCGATCGCGAATACACCGGCTGGGCGGCTGTCGGCCACAACATCAAGAGCTTCGTGTGGGACGGGTTCATCGTCGACAGCCTCTGGGGCACGATCAAGGGGCTGGGCACCCTGGTCGGCACGGACGGCTGGGGCGCCGCAGGCGAGGCCTGGACGGGCCTGGCCAAGTTGGCCACGGGCCTGGCCATCACCCTCAGCCCCGCCGGAGCCGCCTACTGGATGGCGCCCAAGGACAAACTGCCCTCCTGGCTGCGCGATTCCCGCACAGCGGTCACGGAGACGGGCAAGGCGCTGGTCGCTTACGACCAGTGGGGCAAGAACCCCGCGCGTGCCGCCGGGGCGGTCTCCTTCAACGTCATCACCACCGTGGCCACCGGGGGCGCGGGAGCCGCCGCCAAGAGCGGTGCTGCTGCGAAGGCCATCTCGATTGCAGGCAAGGCCGGGCGCCTGGTCGACCCCATCACCTATGTCGGCAAGGCTGGCAAACTCGGCGTCGTCAAGGTCGGCGACCTCTTCGGCAGCCTCAAGAATCTCAACACCGGGGCGTACAACGACGTCCTGTCCGGCCAGGGCAGACTTCAGCCTGACGGCACGGTCGTGAAGATCCCTGACCATGTCGAGCTTCTCCCGGACAACACCCTCAAGTACGTGACGGACAAGGGCGAGACCCGCTTCCTCACCCGTGACGGCTCTCTCCTCGACGAGAACCACAAGGTGCTCGTCCAGCACGTCGACCAGGTCAAGGTCCAGAGCGTGACCTCCGAACGTGTCGGCGGGCAAGCCGAGACGCCCTCCCCGCGTGATCCGGTTCGTGAACCGGCAATGGCGGGCGCTCGTGCCGGAGACGGGGCGGCTGGGGCCACCGGCCGGGCTGGTGGTGATCTGCCCGCGGCCAGGGCCTCCGACCTTCCTGGAGGTAGGGCGAACCAGCTGCCCAGTGGCGTGGCAAACGACCTCGGTCGTGGCCCGTCTGCCAACCACTCTCTGCCGGGCCAGTCGCACAGCTCAACTCCCTCTCGGGATGGCAGTGGATCGGGTGGCACGGCCACTGCGGACGCCCATACTGTTGGGCACGGTGTACGTGGCAACGAAGGCTCTGGCGGGGCAGGCGCAGCCGATGACAGTCCGCACGAGCCAGCTCACGGCAACGGCTCAGACGATGCGGATACTCAGAAGCAACACGACGACCAAGCGGCTGCCAACGAACCGGATGCATCGCCTGAACCGCATCAACGCGGCGCTGGGGACGGGGAACCAGATTTCACGCGACCTGCCCTTCCACCTGGCAGAGCAGAACTCACTCTGCGCGAGTTGCGTAACCTGCGCCCCAGCAAATACCGGAATGACGCAGCCGAGGACTACCTTCGAGAGATGCTTGACGGCGGCCCGGAAAGGCACTTTCGAGTGCCGACGAATGACCACCCCTATTACCCGGTGGAGACCCCGGGGGGCCGCAAGGTCGATGTACCTGCGGACCTGCCGAACGGGCGTACGCTGGCTGTTGAGGTGAAGCACTACTTGGACTTCCGAACAGTCACACTCGCAGACGGAATGAAGCAGGTCGTCAAGGGCGAGGTGCCGCTGAGCAAGGGGCTGATGGAGCAGATCAACAAGGATCTGACGCTGAGACGACTAGATCCCGGATATGATCCTCGTTGGGTGTTCACGCACGCACCTCCCTCGCAAGCACTGCGAAATTACCTCATACAGGCAAGAATCGTATTCGTTGAATACGGCCCACCCCCCAAGAAGTCTTAATTACATGGAAGGTGCCAGGAATGGTGAGGGCAGCCGCTCCCGACCCGGACCTCGAACGATGGATCGAGGATTCACACAGGAACATCGTAGGCATCGCCGACATGTTGGGCGTTGCCTCAGATGTCTACACCAGCGACCCGATGAAGCTGGTTCCGGCTCTGCAGGATTATGTATCCCGCCTCCCGTTCCGTGAATTCGAGCAATCAGACTGGTTGACACTGCTCAGTGACCTGATGTCATACGTGTCGGATTTCCTCATCGAGAAACATGGCGCCCGTTGGAATGTCGTGGACGACGCTACGGCTCCACGCGGCTACCGCTACGTCATCGAGGCCGAAGGCCGTGATGGGCAGACTCGCAGAATTGATCCTGCCGATGTCGTCAGGGTCGAATTCGGGAATCTACCGATTGAGGTCACCCGGATGCTGGCCAGTGCGGAGCTCACGCTGCGCCTGACGGCCCAAGTCGACGAAGACGAGTAGCACATGGCCTTCTCATATGAGTGACCTCTATGAACTGCAGCTCGCGCTCAACCTCCCGGACTCGGTGTCCGACCCCGACATTGCCCTGCTTCGTTGGCACTTGGACGGGAGCCAAGAGGCTTCCCAGGCTGAGAACTTCCAAGAGGTGGAGGAGTACCCACTACTCTCCTCCACCGGCTCAGCATCACGTATCGGCGGGGCCCTGGTCGGTGAACTCCAGCGCGGACCGTGTGGGTGGGCCTTGGCAGTTCGCCAAGAGATTCACCCCGACCAGTTCGGCGAGCTGCACTCCCTCTTGATGTGGCTGGCTGCGCGGACGACCACTATCGGGACTATCGGCTACCTCCGCTTTCTTGAGGCAGATATCCCCGACGTTCTGATCGCGGATTCCGGAACTGTGCGTCGCTTGACATCGCCTCCTGTGGGATCCCGCCAATCCGAACTGCTTCCTGGCGGCTGGTGCTGAGGAACAGCCGCTCTCCAGGTCTCGAACTCGGCCACGGCCTAGATCTGCCAGATGCTTGTGAGCGATGTAGCGAGGAGTAGGTGGCGTGGCAGCCCAGGATTACGACAGCCAGTTGCTTGAGTCGGTGTCCGTGCGACGTCGGCGGCTGCGGGATGCCTTGTTGTTCGGCGGGCAGCGGCAGCGGCGGTCGTTGGATGAGCGGTTGGGCAAGGTGTTCGCCGGGGTCGTGATCGCAGCCGTGCTGTGCGCCGGATGTGTGGGGTGGTCGTTCATTTCCCACCGCCTCATCGGTAAGAGTCCGTACGGGTCCTCCGTGCCGTCCTCTTCGCCTTCGGCGCCGGCCTCCTCACCTTCCGTCTCGCCCTCTACCCGATGATTGGTTCGAACGCGTGATATCTGCGGGGCCCATGAGCCGCACGAGCGGTCCGAGTCGTACGGCGTTGAGCCGGGTCACACTCGTTGGCGAGCGGCGGCGGGTAGACCTCGTTCTGCCTTCGCAGGAGCCGATCGGGCGGCTTCTGCCAGATGTCATGCGGCTGTTGGGTGATCGGGTGGATGCGCAGCCGATGCTGCGGCATCTGGTGACGGTGGATGGGTCGGTGCTGGCGCAGGACGGCACGCTGGAGTCGGCGGAAGTGCCGGACGGAGCAGTGCTGCGACTGGTTCGGGTGGAGGACGCTCCGTCTGCGCCGGTGGTGCATGACGTCACCGATGAGGCCGCCGATGACTTGGATGTGCGGGCGTGGCGGTGGCGGCCTGCGGCTCGGCAGGTGGCGGCCGGCGCGGCCACCGTCGGCTGGGCCGTCACAGCCGGGGTACTGGCGAGGGGTGAGTTCTCCGCGTCGCGTGTCGGCACGGTGCTGCTGGCAACTGCTGTGCTTGCGGCTCTTGGTGGGTCCTTGTTCGGGCGTGCCCGGCGGACGAGCCTGGCCGCCACATTGATCGTCGTAACCGGTGTGCTGGGTGTGTTCGGCGCCTGGTCGCTCGGCGATGCCTACGCTTGGTCTGGGGCCCTTCGGCTGGCTGGTGTGGCCGGAGCCTTGATCGTGGCGTTGACGCTGTCGGGGTGGTTCTCGCCGTTGGGGCGGGGCGGGCTGGTGGGCGCTGTGGCGCTGACCGGGTGCGTCGTGTGCTGGGAGGTCGCACTCGCCCTGCAGTCGGGTGGCGGGGCGGAGGTCGAGACGGCTCATGCGGCGGCATTGCTGACGGTCGTGTCGGTGGTGGCGCTGGGTGTACTGCCGCGCCTTGCGATGATGGCGTCGGGGTTGTCGGGCTTGGACGACCGGCGCTCCGGTGGGGCGTCGGTGAGCCGCTATCAGGTGTCTTCCGCCCTGGCGGCCACGCATCGTGGGCTGGCGATCGCCACGGTCGTGTCGGGAGCCTCCGCGGCGGTGGCTGGGGTGTTGGTGTTGCGCGCGGTGTCGGTGTGGACGGTCCTGCTCTCGGTGGCCGTCGCGGTGGTGCTGGCATTGCGGGCGCGGGCCTTTCCGCTGACGGCTGAGGTGGTCGCGTTGCTAGGGGCCGCCGCGGTTGTCGCCACGCGGTTGGTATGGGTGTGGATGGCGCAGGCTGACGTGGTGGGGCCGGTGGCTCTGCTCGTGCTGTTTGCCGTCGTTCCCCTTCTGGTTCTGGTGGTGCAGCCCGCGGAGCACGTGCGGGTGCGGCTGCGACGGGCGGGGGATCTTCTGGAGTCGGTGGGGGTGATTACTCTGCTGCCCCTGACCATCGGGGTGTTCGGCGTGTATGGCCGTCTACTCGACACCTTCGCGTAGGGATGCGGGCCATGGCACAGCCGGACTGGCAGCGAGACGTACTACGGGAGTTGGGCACTGCGTCCGCGGAGTCCACTGCCGCGCTGAGTCTTGCAGCTTCGGAAGCCCCGGGAAGCCCCCAATCGGCTCCGCAGGCATCAGTACCAGCACACCCGCAGGAGCGGTCCGCACCTGCGGCGCAGGCCACGCCGCCCGTGCCCTTCAGCGCCCGCGATCCGCGTGTCCCCATGCCGGCGCCGGAGTCTGTGCCGACCGTCGATCCCCGGCTCGCGCGCGCTCTGGGTACTCCGCAACACGGGGATTCAGCGGTGCGGCGGACCGGACGGGCACTGCGCAGGCTCACCGCTTCCGCTGGGCAGGAGGTCGCCGAGCAGACACGGTTGGCGTGTGAGATTCAGCAGCCGGTCACCACCGGTCGGGTCATCGCCATCACTTCCATCCGCGGTGGAGTGGGCAAGTCCACGGTTTCCGCCCTGTTGGGGCGCACGTTCCAGCACTACCGGCACGATCCAGTGCTCGCCTTGGAGGCCGATGCCGCCCTGGGTACGCTGCCCGTGCGGATGGGCGCGGAGTCAGTGCGGTGGGCGTGCGCCGATCTGGCGGAGATCCTGTCTCCCTCCATGCAACTCACCGACATCACAGGCTATTTGGTGCCGGTGGCTGATGGCGGGTGGCTGTTGCCCGCGGGGCAGGGGCGGGTCGGTGCCCCGTTGGACATACGTACCTACCGGACGGTGACGCTGGCGCTGCGCCGGTATTTCGCGGTGACGGTGGTGGATTGCGAGTCGCTGCCGGGCGAGGTGGCCCGAACCGCGATGGATACTGCTCACGCGCGCGTGGTGGTCGCACCGATGACAGCGGAGGGCGTGAACGGCACCCGCATTGTCCTGGACTGGCTGGCTCAGCTGCCCCACTCCGCCCTGGCCACCACCGTGGTGGCGCTGACGGCGAACTCCCCCGATACGACGCTTGATCTGAAGGCAGCCACCGCGCATCTGCGCGAGACCGGGGTGGGGGTAGTGCCCTTGCCCTATGACCGTCATCTGGCCCAGGGAGGCCCCATCCACACCGGCCTGCTCAGCCAGAGTTCCCGCGAGGCCGCAGTTCGATTGGCCGCGGAGGCGATACAGAAAGCCGTAAGAGTGCGATGACCCAGCATCTTGTACACCGACCCGCCCGCTCCACCCGTCCCCTGGCCCCGGCGGAGCCGCGCACCATCGAACCGCCGCCCAATCTTCCGGAGGGCAAGATGGGCACGGCGGCGACCGCTCTGCTGCCGATGGCCGGTGTCATGGGCTCGGTCGTTATGATGACCGTGATCCGCAACAGCCAGTTCGCCGCCCTCGGCGCGATCGTCCTCGTCTTCGCCCTGTTGGGCGCGGTCGCGCTGTTCCTGTCCCAGCGCGGCAAGGCCCAGCGCACCCGGCGTACGCAGCGTGAGCGGTATCTGGAGTATCTGGAGGAGCAGCGCGAGGAGCTGGGTGCCGTCGAGCGGGCGCGGCGGGAGACGGCCCGGCTGCTGTCGCCAGCGCCCTTGGCGTTGTACGACTTGGTGCGTGATCCGGCGAGGTTGTGGGAGCGCCGACGTGCGGACGCAGACTTCCTGCGCGTGCGAGTGGGAAGCGGGAACGTGCCCGTACAGGAGTTGGCGATCGGGCAGAACTCCGCTGGGGGAGTGCTGACGCCGCCAGATCCGTTCATGCTCAACGAGGCCCGCGCTCTGCAGGCCCGGTTTGCCGCGACGGCGGATTGTCCGCTGACGGTGCCGCTCGACCGGGTTGGGAATGTCAGCATCGTGGGGGACCGCGAGGGGGTGCTGCGTGTCGCCCGTGCGCTGTTGACCCAGGCCGCCGTGACGCACGCGCCGGACGATGTGGCGATCGCCCTCGGGGTGCCCGGAGACCAGCTTCCCGAGTGGGAGTGGGCGAAGTGGTTGCCGCACGTCCTAGGTGACCAGGCGGGCGAGGCAGCGGGAGCTGCCCCGGTAGCCGCCAGGCGGATCGCGCCAGCACTTTCCCAGCTGGCCCGGCTCCTCGGCCCGGACCTGCGGAGGCGGGCATCGTACGCAGCCGAGGTACGACGCGGACTGTCCGGCAAGGACGCGCTGAAACTTACTGACCGGCTCGTGGTGCTCAGCGATGAGTACGGGAACAACGCCGTCGAGTTTCCGCGGCCCGATGCGGCGGTCGGCCTGGCCGAAATGGGTGTAACAGTGCTGCATCTGCTGGAAGAGCAGGTTCACGAGCCGGACGAGGTGGGCGTGCGGATCACCGTCGACGGCCACCAGGTCGCCGTCGAGGATCTGCGCGTCCCGCACACCCAGGCCGCGAACGGTACTGCGGATGAACTGAGCGTCGCAGGGGCGGAAGGGCTGGCTCGGCTGTTGGCCCCGCTGCGGCTGTCAGCCGAGTCGGCGGCCGAGGGAACACCGGTCTCCGGGCCGGTGGACTTTCCAGCCCTGCTGAGCATCGAGGACCCCGCCGCGCTCGACCTGGCCCGGTTGTGGGCGCCGCGCGGCGAGCGGGACTTCCTTCGGGTGCCCATCGGGGTCAACGACCGGCACGAGCCGGTGCTCCTGGACCTGAAGGAGTCCTCCGAACTGGGCATGGGGCCGCACGGGTTGTGCGTGGGCGCTACCGGCTCCGGGAAGAGCGAGCTGCTGCGCACCCTTGTCCTGGCGCTGGTCACCACGCACTCGCCGGAGGATCTGGCCCTGGTCTTGGTCGACTACAAGGGTGGTGCCACCTTCGCCCCGTTCACCGAACTCCCGCACGTCGCCGGTGTCATCACCAACCTGGAGAACCAGGCTGGGCTCGTCGAACGTGTCCACACCAGCCTGGCGGGGGAGGTCAAGCGCCGCCAGCAGGTCCTCAAGGATGCCGGGAACGTCGCCGACATCGGGCACTATGCCGCCCTGCGCGAGAAGCAGCCCGAGCTGGAGGCGCTGCCTCATCTGTTCGTCGTCATCGACGAATTCGGTGAACTCCTCACCGCCAAACCCGACTTCATCGACCTGTTCCTCTCCATCGGCCGCATCGGCCGCTCCATCGGCGTGCACCTGCTGCTCTCCAGCCAACGCATCGAATCCGGCAAGCTCAAGGGCCTGGAGACCTACCTCTCCTACCGGCTGGGCCTGCGCACCTTCTCCGCCGACGAGTCACGCACCGTTCTGGACACGGTGGACGCCTTCCAACTGCCGCCGCTGCCGGGCTTCGGCTACCTCAAGGTCGACACCTCCACCTACGAACGCTTCAAGGCGGGTTATGTCTCTGGCGCTCACCGCGGCCCGGCCCTGCGCGAGCAGGCGGACGCGGAGCCCCTCGCCTGGGCCTACCCCGTCTTCAACACGGGCCGGGAACCCAAGACCGGCGTGCCGGAAGAGCCCCCGATGCGGGAGCGGGAGACCGGCCCAACCGTCCTAACGGCGATGGTCGACCAGCTGTGCACCGCCGCCCCTCCGGTCCGCCGCATCTGGCTGCCGCCTCTGCCCGACGCGATCACCCTGGATACCGCCGCCGGGCCCGTGCAGGCCTCGGAGCGAGGCCTGCATCTGGCCACCAGCGCGAGCGCCATGCAAATACCTCTTGGCGTGCTGGACGACCCGGCCAAGCAGTGGCAGAAGCCCTGGATCCTGGACCTGACCGTTGCCGGCGGCCACGCCGCCGTCATCGGCGGCCCGCAGTCCGGCAAGACCACCCTGCTACGCACCCTCGCACTCTCCCTGGCCCTGACCCACACGCCCCATCAGGTCGCCGTCTACGGCCTCGACCTCGTTGGCGGCGGCCTGACCGCGTTGGCCGGTCTTCCGCACGTCGGCGGCGTCGCGGGGCGCGCCGACCACGAGCGTGCGGCTCGTACCGTCGCCGAGGTCCGCGCTCAACTCGCCGTCCGCGAGGAAGCCTTCCGCGAGTACGGCATCGACTCGGTCGACCAGCTGCGCCACATGCGCGCCCAGGGCCGACTGACTGAGCTCGGCTCCACGGATATAGTGTTGCTCATCGACGGATTCGGTGCCCTGCGCGACGAGTTCGCGGGCCTTGACGACACCGTCGCCGATCTTCTCAAGCGTGGCAGCGGCTATGGCATCCACATCGTGGCGGGCATGTTGCGCTGGAACGACGTGCGCATCGCCACCCAGTCGATGTTCGGCACGCGCGTCGAGCTGCGCCTGAACGACCCCTCCGACTCGAGTGTCGACCGCAAGCTGTCCGAGACGCTGAGCGCCGAGACCCCGGGCCGCGTGCTGACCGACGGTAAACTCTTCGCCCACGCTGCCCTGCCCCGTATCGATGGCCAGCCCACCACTGGCAGCGTCGGTGACGCTTTGGAGGACGCCGCCAGCAGGATCCGCGCCACTTGGCACGGCGAACTCGCCGCCCCCGTGCGCGTCCTGCCCACCGTGCTCCCGGCCTCCAAGCTGCCCTCGCTCGCCGCCGAGCCGTCGCGCATACCGCTCGGCGTCGACCAGGATGCCCTCGCCCCGGCGCTAGTGGATCTGGTCGGACCAGACCAGCACCTGCTGATCCTCGGTGACAACGAATGCGGCAAGACCAACCTGCTCAAGCTGATCACCCAGCAGCTCATCGACCGCCACAGCGATCAGGAGCTGGTCTTCGGCGTCTTCGACCCGCGCCGCGGCCTGCGCGGCGTCGTCCCCGAGCCGTACCGCGGCGGCTACGCCCACAACGCCAAGCTCGCCACCGCCCTGGCCACCGGCATCGCGGGCGAACTGGACAAGCGCCTGCCGGAGACCGCCGACCCGGACGCGATTGCCGAGGGTCCGGCCTTCACCGGCCCGCGCATCGTCATCCTCGTCGACGACTACGACATCCTCACCACCGCGGGCCAACAGCCCCTGGCCGCCTTCCTGCCCTACATCTCCTCCGCCCAGGACATCGGCCTGCACTTCATCGTGAGCCGCCGCGTCGCCGGATCCTCCCGCGCCCTGTACGAGCCCTTCCTCACCACTCTGCGCGAAACCGGCGCCACTGCCCTCCTCATGACCGGCGACCGCACCGAGGGCCAGCTCTTCCCCGGCCTCTACGCCTCCGCCCAACCACCAGGACGCGGCACCCTCGTCCGCCGAGGCCGCCGTCACCAGCTCATCCAAACCGCCCTGGCCGAAGACGCCGCAGCACCGGAAGAGACACGACACCCGTGACCAAGGACGTCATCGCCCTCACCCCCAAGATGCCCGACACCTGGGCTCTCCTGGCGGGCCTGTACGCGGGCGGCCCCGACCTCGACGTCGGCACGGCCCACGACGGCGCGGTCGTCCAGCTCCGCACCCTCGCCGGCCGCCCCCTCGTCTCCGTGGAAGCCCCACTCCTGGTTCACCTTCCGGGCGAGGCTCAGCGCCTCCTTGGCTCTGAAGTCCCCATCCCCGAGGTCCCGTTCTGGTGGACCGAGGCCCGCGCCTCCACCGCCGTCCCCGAAGCCGAAGCCCTCGCAGGATCCCTCTGCGGCCGCCTCACCACTCTCCTCGGCGGCGCTACCTGGCCTCCGTCCGCGGCCACCACCCAGGTGGTCCACACCCCCGACGACGCGGACGAAGCCGTCACCGCGCATCCCGCTCCCGAGGGCACCCTGCCCGCCGTCGACGTGCTCACCGACTCCACCGCCGTCGTCATCGCCGACCGTCCGGTGATCCCGCTGACCGCCTGGCTCTCGGACGTCCTGCGCGCGACCACGGCATCCGGCCGTGCCCTGCACATCGTCACCCCACACCGTGCCCGCCTCAGCCTTCCCCTGCGCACGGCCCTGACCGGAGCCCCCAACCGCTGGGTGGTCCAGCACCCCGACTGCGGCTACTACGACGGCCTCTCCGGTGCCATCCTGCGCTGGCAGGACGGCACTTTCGCGCCGGCCCTCACCGCCGAGGGCAAGGCCACCGTGGCCACACCCTTCACCCAGCCCGGAGCCGGCACCGAACGCCAGCTCATCGTCTCCCTCCGCACCCACCACGAAGCGGATGCCGACCTCGTCCTCGGCTGCCCCCTCGACACTGCCTGGCACCGCCTCACTGGCACACCCCCCACTGGTTGGGGCCCCGCCGAGCCCATCAACCTCCCGTGGTCCACCCGCCAGTTGACCGAACTTGCCCGAGGCCGTGCCCCTGAACCCACCCACGTCCTGGCCGTCGGTGACCCCGACCGCGCGGCCATCGCCACCCTCCGCATCACCCGTACCAAAACCGGCATCGCCCAGGACACCACCCTTGCCCTCGGCTACGGCGAGTGCGAAACCCCGCCCCTGGACACCGTCGAGGCCCTCGCGGAAACCCTCGCAGCCGAGCACGGACTGACCACCATGCTCACCTCCGTGCGCCGGGCCCGCCGAGATCTGACCATCCCCCCGCAGTTCGAGGCCCCGCCCATCCCCACTGCCTTCACCCTGGGGCCCTCCGAGGTACGCGACATCGGTCTCACCCACGCCCGCCGCCCACCCCTCAGCCTCCGCCCCACACAACTCGGCACCACCAGCAACCCCGCCCTCCACTACCTCCTGGGTGATGGCACCGACGCCCAGGCCTGGACCACGCTCGACCAGCTCATCACCCACCTCAAGAACGCATAGAGACTCACCCGGTCTGCAGTCCTTGATCACCGTTCGAAAGGCGAATAGTGCACGAGCCTGACAGACTCCCGGACGGGCCTATCAAGGCGCCCTCGGCCTCGCCCCTATCCGGTGAGGAGGCGTTCAAAGGCATAGATGCCGCGGTTATGGACTTCTGGCGCTTCGCCATGTCCGACCTTCGGACAAACACCTTGCGTGGCTACCTGGCAGAATTCTTGGTCGCCCGGGCGGTGGGCGCGACCACGAACCGCGTGGAGTGGGACGCTTACGACGTCCTGACTCCCGACGGCATCAAGATCGAGGTTAAGGCAGGCGGTTACGTTCAGGCGTGGACACAACCTCAGGCCAGCAAGGACCCCCGGTGGGCCGTACCTCAGATAGTGCCCGTTGACCCGGCCACCGGAAAGTACCTTCCGCCAGAGGCGCGCGGCTTCCAGGCCGACGTCTACGTCTTCGCTGTCCACAGCGTCCGCACACACGACGAGTACGACGCCCTGGATCTCAGGCAGTGGACCTTTCACGTACTCAGCCGGCCCCAGCTCATGGCTCTGCCCCGAGGCAGCAAGGGCCACGCACTGGCTACGCTGCGACGTGTCCGTGAGGCCTCCGTGCCCGTGGGGTATACGACACTCGCTGAACACATCCGCAAGGCCGCCCAGGCCGGAGCGGATCCGTCGGTCTGACACGCCACGCGCCTCACAAGCCAGAGCACCTCACTCTCGCTGTCGCAGATCAACAGCCCCCGGAACCCCGCGGCCGTGTCCTCGGTGGCGCTGTCGAGTACCAGATCATCCCCAGGCCGCGGTGATCGCCACAAAAAGAGCTAGCGCCGCGCGGCGCTGTTGAAGCAGGCGTAGACGCTGGCCGTGCCGTCGTCGGCGAGGCGGGCGGTGGCATCGAATGCGCCGGCTGGGCGGAAGGCACTGTGGCGGCCGGTCCGGATGCGGTACGCAAGGTTGGTTGCCCGGTTCAGATTCCCGAGGTCTTCGATGTGCGCCCACTCGCCTGGGCGCTCGCGGAGGGCCTGGGCGGTGTCGTGCGCCTCCTGGCTGCGGGTCGGCGCGGGCAAGGGTTTGAAGAGGGCGTGCATTCAGCGTTCTCCGGCGGTGGACAGGGCGGTCTCGGCGAGCTCCCGGACGCGGGCTGCTGTGTGCCACTGGCTATCGGCAAGGTGCTCGCACAGCTCGTTGGCAAGGCGTGCGACTTCGGCGAAGACCAGCTCGGCGCCGGGGCACGGCGTGGGGGTGCTCTGCTCGCGGTCCGGGACGGTGGGCGCGGCGTGCGCTGTTGTGTGGTCGGCCGTGCGGGCAGAGTGGTCCACGACGGTTTCCCCGGGATGGTCAGCGGTAGTTGCAGCGGCAGGTGTTGGTGATGGGATTGAACCAACTGTCGCAGGAGTTGCACCACGTGGCGCCGGGCATCGGAGGGACCTCGGAGTGCTGCTTGGTGTGGTCGTGCACGGGTCTGTTTCCTTTGTCAGAAGTTGTCGGGGAGCTGGGCGCGGGGTCCGTCTGGGGCTAGGACGTTCACGATGTGGTCGAGGTCCTTGGGGCGCCAGAGTGCGGTTTCGAGGCCACAGGCGGCGAGGTGATTGAGCCAGTCGCGCTGAGCGGGACGTATCCGGCCGGTGTCCGCCTTGAACTCGGCGAAGATGATGCGCTTGGCACTGGGGTGTCCGTAGACCTCGTCGGGCCATCCGGCGTCACTGCGCTGCGAGTTGTGGGTGTGGTAAGCGAGGGTCCAGCCGCGGAGGGCAGCGAGCTTGCGTACGTGCTGGCGGAACTGTTCCTCGGTCACGCGGCACTCCGGCGTCGGCGGGGCGTGTCGGCTTCGAGGAGGGCTGCGCGGTGGGCGGCAGCATCCCGGTCGGGCCGCGGCTGACGCCGTTTGGGCGCGTCGGGGAGATGAGGGCGGCGGTGGCGTTCCTTGAGGAGCTCGGGCAGCGGGTGCCGGGTCTCCTCCCACAGGATTTCGTGGAGCGGGCGGCCGTACTGCTCCAGGACGAGGGCCTGGTGAAGGGCGTCGTCGTGGCTCGTGAGCTGCATGTCGTCGTGGGTGTTCGTGGCAGGCATGTCTGGTTTCTCCATGGGTTGGCCGGAACCCGCAGGGGGTGCGGGTCCCGGCCGGAGGGTGGCTCGTATTGGACGAGCCGTTCCGGGCGGGCGGGGCGCGGGGGGTCGCTGCCCGTCCGGAGGTCGGGTGGATGGTTGGGCCGTGCCAGGGCCTGACATCACTCAGAATCTAGCACGAAGATGTGTACTGGCCTATTTATGGTTAGTCGATGATGGCGAGTTCGTCGGGCTCGTAGGGAAGGGGCTTGGGTGCACCGGGCCACTGCACCATCACGAGCCTCTTGCCGCTGAGGGGGTCGGTGGCGTGCCCGCGAACTTCTCCGAACGGGCGGAGCAGGCCCTTGGGCGCGGGCTGGGCGAGCGTCACGCCGGTGTACCTCTTGAAGTCTTCCATGAGAGTCTCCTTGCTGTTCAGATAAGGGAGTTGAGGGCGGTAAGGGTGAGTGCGCGCCCCCAATGTTCGGTGATGGGTTCGTTGAAGATGAAGCCCGAACCCGGAGCTTCGAGCTCGGTGGCACGCCAGTCTGCGCAGGTGGTAGCCGGCGGGCGTTCGAAGTGCTGGACCGCGCCGTCGGGCAGGGTCACGGCCAGGCGGATCGCGCCGCCGGGGCTGATGGTTGTGTTGGTCTTGCTGCCCGTTGACAGGGCTTCCTGAGTGAGTGAGTCGCCGAGGATCACTGAACGCTCCTTTTAGGTATTGGCCTATTTAGGATCAGGTGAGTGCTGCGAAGCCATCGCAGGTGGTGCAGGTGTCGCCCGTGATGGGGTTGGTGCCGTCGGTACATGCGGGGCAGGGCAGGCATCGTCCGGTGCCGTGGCAGGTGTCGCATTCGCGAGTGTGCGCGCACGGCCCGTGTATGTAGGTGACGGCGCCGCTTCCTTCGCAGTCGTCGCACTCGGGGGCGACGCTGTCGGTCACGGTGACAGCTTCGGCGGGCGTGAAGAGGGTCAGCATGGAGGGCTCCTCGGGTCCTGGGCGTGGCGGGTGATCGGGCGGGCTCGGCGGGCGTATCTACCAGTCGCCGCAGGCGGCGCACCCTTGTCCTGAATCGCCCTGATCCGCTTCTCCTTGGCGGCCAGCTGGGCCCTCTGGCTCGCCGAGTGCTTCTCGATGGTGGTCATTGCTGTGATTCCTCGCGGGGGTTGTCGGTGTTGGCGTTCCCCCTTCACCGATTGAGTTAATTCTACTATCCATGATGGGGCTGTCCAGTCCCGGAACGTGATCTCCGGTACACACAACTCGCCTGCGGTGAAACCTGCCTGGGGCTCCACGAGCCACCTGCCTCGTTCACCTACGGGGCGAACAACCCCTCCTGCGCAGGTTCCGTCCGCGCCGGCGCATCACCTTCGAAGTGTGTAGCGGTCATCAGAGGTCGCCGTTCCATTCAAGTTGCCGCTGCAGATGGACCGCGTACAGGCCCAGCGCCTGGCGGAACCAGGCGCCGGTGAGCTGCGGCTGCTCGCCGCGGCCGTGCGCTTGGCGGTCGGCGACGGGACGGGCGGACTCCCACGCCGTGTATTGGGCGGGAGAGAGAACAGGTGCGCGGCGACCCGCATAGCGGTCGTCGAGCTCGTCGGTCATCACGCGCAGGCGGGCGAGGTCGTCGGGGTGTTCGGAGAGCAGCTGACGGATTGTGTCGGGGGCGTGGTCGCTCACGGTTGGGTCCTCGTCTTTCTCGTACAGGAGATGTGAGAGTCAGCGGCTGGTCTGCTTCTCGCCGGGATGGAGGATGACGAGAGCGGCGAGGGCGCGGCCGGGCCGGGTGTGGGGGCGCTCCTCGTAGAGCCGTCCCACGATGAAGTCCCGTTCCAGGTGGCGCTCGAGGTGGCGGAGCCAGCCTGCGGCCACGGATCCGGCGCTGTACTCGGCCATGTGGGCGTGGTAGTCGGGGACCTTCACGCCGCGCCAAGTCAGGGTCACGGCCGGAATGCCTTCCAGCAGGGTGGGCTGGGCGCGCCAGCCCGGGCGGTCCTTTTCCGGTGAGTGGGACCAGATGCGGCGCTGGTGCAGGGCGCTTCGGACGTCGCTGAGCAGCGTTTCGGTGCTCACGTTCACGGACTTGCTCCTTGCGGAATGCGGGTGTCAGAACAGTTCTTCTTGCCCGTCGGCGTCGCCCGGCCGCTCACGGGCCTCCCGGCGTGGGCCGGAGTCGGGGACAGGGTCACCGAAGAGAGCAGCGGTGCCGAACCGGTCAGGTGTGGCAGCAATCCGTGCGGGCCCTGCCGGTACAGGAAGCTGGTTGGGGGCCGCTTCGTCGAAGTCGGCACGGCCCATGCCCATCCAGTCCGTGCCGACCTCGGTGCTCACTTCGTCGTCTCGGTGGCCGGGGCCGACAGCGTGTCCGGCTGCTGCGTGCCGTTTGCTTCGAGGACGGCGTCCGCCCAGTCGAGAACGAGCGCGGTACCGGCCCGGCCTGCAGCCTCTCCCGGCCGGTGTCCTTCCTCGAGGGCCTTCAAGTAGCGGCCCGCGGTGACCTCCAGGGCATTGGAGGACGTGAAAGCCTGCATGAGGCGGTCGATGTTCACGCCGTGCGTGTGGTTGAGGGCTCTGGCGGCGAAGGCGACGATCATGCCGACGTCGTGGCCGAGCTGCTCGGCCTGGGCAGGGGTGAGGGGCATGGTGTAGCGCATGACGGAGCTGTCTCCTGTGAGGTAGGTGAAGTGAAGGAAGGGCCAGCCGCTGGACGGTGCGTCCGGCCTTTGGCGCTGGGGTGCGCGGGCGGGGTCTGCCCGCGCACCCCAGGGCTGCGGCGTTCAGGCCGCGACGGGCTCGCGCTCCGTCTTGTCCGCCTGCTCGGTGCTGCTGTCGGCTTCGGCCGCGGGGTTGACCGTGACCAGCGACTTGGCCTCGGCGTGTGCCTTGGCCTGCTTGAGCTGGAAGCGGGCCTTCGTTAGCGAGTCAGCGACCCGGTCGAGCTGCTCCAGGCGTGCCCCGACCTGCGTTTCGAGGATCTCGGCGAGCTTTAGCGGCTCGGTGCGGGCGATCTCGTCCAGCAGCCCGCGCACCTGCTCGATCTTGTCGAGCGTGCTGCGGGTCTTCTTCTGCGCGGTGGCGCGCTCGGTGCGCTGCTCCTCGGTCATCTCCTCGACGACCATGAGGACGGCCTGGTCCTGCTGCTGCTTCATCGCGTAGGCGAAGTGCACGATCTCGTTGTCCGAGGCGAACTCGCCGCGCACGAACTTGCTCAGGACGGAGCCCTGGTTGGCGAGGTTGAGCGCGGCGATCTGCACAGCGGCCTGCGTGCCGATCTTCCCGTCCTGTACGAGCTGCTGGACCTCGATGCGCAGGTCCAGCAGGGCGAGGCGCAGCTTCACGTAGGTGGTGGTCTTGGCGAAGTCGGCCGCTACGGACTCGATGGTCGCGTCCTCCTCCTCGTCGAGGATCCGCTGGTAGCCGTGGGCTTCCTCGAACGGGGTCATGTCCTCGCGGGTGACGTTCTCGCTCATGGACCGCTTGAACCGCTGGAGTTCGTTCTTCTCCGAGGTGATGGTGACGCGGATCTTGGTGCGGCCGAGGATCTGGTGGGCGCGCCAGCGGCGCTCACCGGCGACGATCTCGTAGCCGCCCTTGTCGTTGTCGGGGCGGACCTCGATGGCCTGCATGAGGCCGTAGTTGTCGATGGACTTGGCCAGCTCGTTCAGCGCGTCCTGGTCGAAGTGCTCGCGCGGCTGGCGCGGGTTGCGGTGGACCTGGGACATCTTGAGGACGCGCTGCATGTCGGGCTCCAAGTGGTGCTGGTGAGGTTTCTTTCTCCCTCACCTCTTGAGTTAATTGTACTATGGATGGAGGGGGTGTCCACTCCCGGAATCCCCCGCCAACGTGACCTCGACCACGCTCCTCTATGCGGGTGTTGACGTGCGAAGACGCCGGTGGGCGCCGAGATGTTCTCGGCGCCCACCGGCGTCACCTGTCTACTGGTCGTCCACTCGCTCGCGCCACGCACGTACCCGTACAGGCGCACCCGCCTCCGGGGTCGAGAAGCAACCGCTGCGGATCGGGCATCTCCCACACACCCGCGCCGCGTCGCGGCCATCCTCCGGCACTTGGGCCTCCGTGCTGTGCGCGCTTGTTACGCACCGTGCCGCCGACCAAGCCACCGGACCCGTCGGCGCAGTGGATCCCTTCCCGCCCCCGGCCAGCGCCACCATCCGCTCCGCATCACGTCCCCGGCCTGCGCCCACGCGGGCCGGCTCCCGGACCAGCGCCAGGATCCGCTCAGCGTCGATCACTCCCGCCCCCTAGCCCCGGCACAACATGGACAGGCCGCCGCTCTTCATCCGCGGTGCAGCTGCTCGCGCTCGCTGCACCGCCGCCATCCCCCGCAGCCTCAAGAGGGCTGCCGCAGCATCCGATCACCGTCTCAGTGCCCCATTCCCGCCCCGCCGTCCACGGGGATGACCGCGCCCGTCACGTAGGAGCCGTCCTCAATGAGGAAGCGCACCGCGCGCGCGATCTCCTGTGGCTGCCCCAGACGGCCGAGTGGGATCTGCCCGAGCAGGCCCTTGATGCGCTCCTCGGGCAGAGCGGCGGCCATGTCGGTCGCGGTCAGCCCCGGCGCGACGACGTTGGCCGTGATGTTCCGCGAGCCGTACTCACGGGCGACCGACCGGGCAAGCCCGATCAACCCCGCCTTGGACGCCGCGTAGTTGGTCTGCCCGGCCTCGCCGTGCATCGCGGTTGCCGACGAAATGAACACCATGCGGCCGCTCTTGGCGCGCAGCATGCCCGGAAGGGCGCGCTTGGCCACCCGGTAGGCAGCGGTCAGGTTCGCGTCCAGAACCGCGGTGAAGTCGTCCTCGCTCATACGGGCCAGGAGCCCGTCGCGGGTGATGCCCGCATTGGAGACGAGAGCGGTGATGGGGCCGTGCTCCGCCTCGGCCTGCTTGAACGCGGCGTCGACCTGTCCGGCGTCCGTCACGTCGCAGCGAACGGCGAGGAAACGGCCCCCGCAGTGCTCTTGGCCCGGCTGATAGGAGTCCGCGGGCGGCTCCCCGGAGCGATAGGTGACAGTCACGTTGAAGCCGGCCTCGGCAAGCTCCTGGGCTATGGCGTACCCAATGCCTCGGTTGCCGCCGGTGATGAAAACGCTCATGTCTGGACACCTCTCGGATCGTCGATGATGAGGCGTCCGCTCACGGCGGCCTGACGAGGTGGGGGAGGCGCAGCGTGGCGGACTGCTGCCGTAAGGGGATGGCCCTGGGCAGCGGTGCCACACCTTGCCCCGTTTCGGTGCTGTTAGGCCGGTTGTGGCGGTGTCGGTAGCAGCAGTACCGACACTGCGGGTGCGGGTTACTGCCCGCCCTGTGAGTGGTTATGCCCGAAAAGATCCCTGCATAGGTGGTGTGACGGTTAGTCACCCCCAAGTCAGACAAAGGTATAAACTGCGTTAAGGTCTCCTGATACTTTTACTTTTCTTTACTCAGGGGAGTCTTGCCTTTTATGTGCAACCTGCCGCCGATCACTCGGATGCTCAGGACCTGGCGCGAAGAGCGCGACCCGCACGCCGTGCCCGGATTCACCGCCCGCTACGGCTCCCGCCACCGCAAGGGCCTCACGCAAAGAGGCCTGGCAGAGCTGACCGGCGTAACCGAAGGCTGGTACGGCAGGCTGGAGCGCGGCGTACTCGACCACGTCGGTGACGAGTTCCTGGAGAGGATCGTTCGCGTCCTCGGCCTGGACAGTGCGCAACGCGCACACCTGTGGCTGGAGGCCAACGGCAGCGAGCCGCCGCCGCTCCCACGCGCGGACGCCAGCACCATCGACCCTGTAGGCGCGGCCATAGTCCACAGCCAGAAGTACCCCGCCTACACCTTCGACCACTGCTGGGACGTACGTGTCTTCAACGAGGCCGCGGCCCGCGACTACCCGTGGATGATGCACGGCATCAACGTCATGATCTGGGCGCTCACCTTCCCCGAAGCGCGCCTGCAGCTCATCGACTGGGAGGAGACCTGGGCCAAGCCCATGGCCTCACAGCTGCGCCTGGCCCACAAGGCACACCCGGACGACGTACGCCTCAACGGGGTCTGCGATCACATCAGGCAGGCCGATCCGGTCGCCCGCAGAATCCTCGACGACGACGTCACCACGGTCGCCCACCCTGATGGAGACAGGCGGCGCCTCTACCTGCCGCACCAGCATGAGGAGACCGAGGTCGAGTTCGTGGCGCTGGCCCGACTGCGCGACAACACCCGACTCATGATCGTTGCACCGGGCGACATCGCTTAGATGCGGTGTCCCATGACGTCGATGCCGTGGATTGGTCCTCCACCCAGCAGACGCCAACTGCTCATGGTGATGCCGCGGGGGACGAGTGACGCCCCGGCGGGCCGGGGAGAAGGCCCGTCACCCGCCCGCGACGGGTGCGCCGACAATGCAGGGTGTCACCCCTTGACGTTTAGGGGTGCTAAGCGGCCAGCAAGGGGGAGAGGCTGGCCGGGCCTCGGTGCACTCAGGCTTCAAGCGCGGACCGCCTTCTCTGGGCAGCCCGCCCTGAATACCAACTGGCAGACAAGCCGGGGCGGATAGTGCGGTGTTGTTCAGGCGGCCGGCTGTCGCCAGTCGATCAGAACCCGCTTCTCCGGAGCCTGGCTACCCTCGACCCGCCCGACCCGCACATGCTCGACCTCCAGCAGCACCAGCCCCCGCCTTGACGCGAACGGGGCCGCACGCCACCAGGCCACCAGGTCGTGCACGTCACCGATCGGCAGATCGGTCATCTGCTCCAGGTACTTCAACCGCAGCTTGGAGAGCCGCAGGTCTTCCTGGCTGGCCTTCTGTGCGGCGATGAAGGCGGCCTTCACCATCAGCCCCCGCCCGTACAGATCGCCGATCCCGGCGAACCGTTCGTCAGCACCCGCGATGTGCCCCTTCAAGCGGGTGATCTCCGCTTCGATGTCACACTCCAACTTCTCAAGCCGCTGACGCGCCTCCGGCTTCAGCAGCTCGGCCAGGACGTGCTCGGCCACGAAGTCTTCGAGCTTCTCGGCGTTGATGCGGGTCTTGCCGCAGCCGTCACACTTGTAGGACGGCGGAGCCTCGGCATGAACGCGACTGCCGATCATGCCCTCCGTGCACTCGTCACACACGGCGCACCCGCCCGACATCAGATAGTCGTGGGCGTCACGCGGCTTGCCGCGCTTCTCGCTGCGTTCCGTGAACAACTCCTGCAGGCGCAGGAAGACATCCGGTTCCAGGACCCGCTCATCCCAGCCGTCGATCGGCTCACCGTTCTCGTCCAGGCCCGCGAGCCGCGGATTGGTCAGCAGCCGGTGCAAAACTTCGCGGCGAAACTCGTTGCCCCGCGGGGTCAGCATCCCCTTGCTGGTCAGCCACCGCGTTGCCTCGGCTTCCGGAGTGCCACCGAACAGCAGCGTGACGGCCTGCCGCAGCAACGGTGCCTCCTGCTGATGCACCACCCCTGCACGCACGTAGCCCGACAACCGTCCCACGCAGCTGACTCCGATCAATCATTCGCATCTGCGACCGCTTCGCGTCGACATCACGTTAGGGGCCGCTTAGACCTGACATAGGCCAATGTATATCGGGGGCCAGGGTGAACACGCATAAGATCCGGAAAACTGGCCAGCGCCAAGGCGATACTTGCAGGCCAGCGCCCACCCGCCGCTGCAAGGTGTGGCACGGCTCACAGCAACCTGTACGGGTCATCCTCCATCTTCAACAATTACGTGCCCGTCGAAATGGGCACGAAGAAGGGCCCGGACGTCCGCAAGGCGCCAAATATCCGCGCTGCATAGGTGGCTACACATCCGAAGCGATCCCCAGGGCCTTCCACAGGCTCGCCGTCGACACCTTCTGCGTCTGCCCCAACGGAATCGTCTGCGCCGGGAAGGCCCCACTCTTGATCAACTCATACGCCTTGTCCGAGCCGATCCCCAGCGCCCGAGCCGCCGTCACCACACTCACCGCAGCGGGCAGAGACCTCACTTCCTCCACCGACATCCCGCCACGACGCCCCTCAGAACGAGCACGCTGTGCGGTCATCACAGATGAGGACAAAAGTGGTCACATCCCTCTTCCCCGCGCCATCTGACCGGAATCATACGGCGCCCAAGGAAGCGCCCCTTTCGCTACAGCATGATCAGGACACGTAAGGACGATCCAGCCCAAACCAGGGGGCCCCGCGTGTTCAACGGCAGCACCTACCGCCGATGCAAGTGCACCGAGCCAAAACTCGACGAGCAAGGCCAACCGGTCCTCGCCGCGAACGGCACACCCAAAGCCCGAGAACTCGGCTCAGCGTGCCCGCAGTTGAAAAAGCGCGACCACGGCTCCTGGTACTACTACCTCAACCTCCCCGACGGCCCAGGCGGCGAACGCCGCCGACCCCGCAAAGGTGGTTTCCCCACCTCCAAGAAGGCCCAGGAAGCAGCACAGAAACTCTGGGACGAAGCAACTGACGGCATCGACGTCGACTCCAAGGAGACCGTCGCCGCCTATCTCAACCGCTGGCTCGACAAGCGCGTTGACCTCAAGCGCGGCACCCGCGAGGACTACCGCATCACCATCGACCACGCCTTCATACCCGCACTCGGCCACCTCACCATGCGCGAACTACGCGAACGCCACATCCAGGACATGTTCAAGGAAATCTGGGCGTCCAACACGGTCAAGAAGGCCAACCGGATCGCAGCCCAGCAGGCCAAAGCCGAATGCGACGACGCCTACCGAGCATGGAAGCAAGCCCCAGCGCCCCGCCCCCGCCACCTCCGCCAACGCTGGGACACAGCCAAAACCGCCCTCAAAGAAGCCCGCACCAAACCCCGCCAGGACACCGGCCCCGCCACACAGAAGAAGTACAAGAACACCCTTGCCTCAGCCCTCGGCGACGCGGTCACCGAAAAGCTGATCACCGAGAACTGGGCGAAGAACGTCACCCTCCCCAAGTACCAACGCCCCGAAGCCCTCGTCTGGACAGACGAACGCATCGCCCGCTGGAAACTCACCGGCGAAAAGCCCAGCCCCGTCATGGTGTGGACCCCCGACCAGACCGGCGAATTCCTCGACGCCGCAGCCGACCACCCCATGTACATCATGTGGCACCTCATGGTCTTCCGCGCCCCACGCCGCGGCGAAGCGACAGGCCTGCCCTGGACCGAAGTCGACATGACCCACGGCACCGCCAGGATTGTCGAGCAGCTGTCCACCAACACCGCCTACGAGGTATGGGAAGACACCCCCAAGAGCCGCGCAGGCAAACGCAGCCTCACCCTCGACCACGCCACCTTCGCCCTACTCAAAGCCTGGCGCGACGTACAGAAAGCCCAAAAAGCCGAGTGGGAACAAAAACACCGCGACAACCCCGCCAAGTACGGCCCCTACATCAACTCCGGCAAGGTCTTCACCCAAGCCGACGGAAGCCCCTGGCACCCCAACAACGTCTCCCAAGCCTTCGAACGATTCATCAAACGCCTCGCCCTGCCACCCATCCGACTCCACGACCTACGCCACTGCGCCGCATCCCTCAGCCTCGCCGCCGGCCTGTCCATGAAGGCCATCCAGGCCCTACTCGGCCACAGCAGCTACCAGCTCACCGCCGACACCTACACCTCACTGATGCCGCAGTTCGAACAGGCGGCAGCCAACGCACCCGTCGACCTCGTGCCGCGCCGCAACGCAGTTGAGCAGCCCACCCCAGAGGAGCCCTTCGCCGCAGCCACAGAGATGGATGAGGAACCTGCTGCTACCGCAGAGGCAGAGATGGAGCAGACGGCGCCCGAAGCCAAGGAGCCTGATCAGCGCGGTGAAGACAGCCCTCATCTTCGCCTTGTCTTGCCTGCTGTGGCCCCAGCTGAGGCATCGGACGCCGCCTGACGTGCTGTCCCCCGCTTGTCCCCCGAGCCACGAAATAGCTCCCATGGAGATCATCCTGAGGGAGCTATTCGATGCTCCGTTGCTGGTCAGGGAGGTGAGCGCGGACCGTACAGCGGTCCAGAGCTTGTCCGGACAACAGAACTTCAGAACTTCCCGTCATCATTCCTTGCGACTACGCTCGCCACGTGCCCAAATCAGCCGCCAAACCAGCCGTGGACCCGACCGTCTCGCTCCAGCTCGGCGTCGACCGCAGCAGCCCGGTGCCGCTGTACTTCCAGCTGTCCCAGCAGCTGGAGGCGGCGATCGAGCGTGGTGCCCTGACGCCGGGCACCCTGCTCGGCAATGAGATCGAGCTCGCCGGCCGTCTCGGGCTCTCCCGGCCGACCGTCCGCCAGGCCATCCAGTCGCTCGTCGACAAGGGGCTGCTCGTGCGCCGCAGAGGCGTCGGCACCCAGGTCGTGCACAGCCAGGTCAAGCGCCCCCTCGAACTCAGCAGCCTCTACGACGACCTGGAGGCCGCGGGCCAGCGCCCCGAGACCCGCGTCCTGCGCAACGCCGTCGAACCCGCGTCCGCCGAGACCGCGGCCGCGCTCGGTATCGCGGAGGGCGACGAGGTCCACGTGGTGGAGCGGCTCCGCCTGGCCCACGGCGAGCCCATGGCCTACCTCCGCAATCACATCCCGTCCGGGCTGCTCGCCCTCGACACCGCACGCCTGGAGGCCACCGGCCTCTACCGCCTGATGCGCGGTGCGAGCATCACCCTGCACAGCGCGCGCCAGTCCGTGGGCGCCCGCGCCGCCACCGCCGATGAGGGCGAGCGGCTCGGCGAACCCGCAGGGGCCCCGCTGCTCACGATGCAGCGCACGACCTTCGACGACACGGGCCGCGCGGTCGAGTTCGGCTCGCACATCTACCGGGCGTCGCGCTACTCCTTCGAGTTCCAGCTCCTCGTACGGCCGTAGGTCTCGACGTTCCAACTCGCTCACAGTCGTCAGAATGTTCTGACAAAGCCATTGACGCTGCCGCGGGCCCGCCGCTAGAACTCCCCCAGCCGCATTCGGGCGGCCGGGAGAAGAGGTGGTCCCACCATGCGCAGTCCCACCATGCGTACAGCGCGCACGGCAGCAGCTCTCGTAGCGGTGATCGCGCTCGCGGCCGGCTGCAGCAGCTCCGGCGGCAAGGACGACGAGGACAAGTCGGGTGACGGCGGGGGAGGCGGCAAGGGCGTCAGCACGCCCCGCCTCAAGATCGCGATGGTCACGCACTCCGGTGAGGGCGACACCTTCTGGGACATCGTCCAGAGCGGTGCCAAGCAGGCGGCCCGCAAGGACAACGTCGAGTTCCTCTACTCCAACGACAAAGAGGCCAAGGGTCAGGCGGAGCTCGTCCAGTCGGCGATCGACAAGCAGGTCGACGGCATCGTCGTGACCCTGGCCAAGCCCGAGGCGATGAAGGCGGTGCTCGGCAAGGCGGAAGCCGCGGGGATACCGGTCGTCACGATCAACTCCGGCGGCGAGTTCTCCGCCGACTTCGGCGCCCTGAGCCACATCGGCCAGGACGAGTCCGTGGCGGGCGAGGCCGTCGGTGACGAGCTCGGCAAGCGGGGCAAGAAGAAGGTGCTCTGCGTCATCCACGAGCAGGGCAACGTCTCGCTGGAGCAGCGCTGCGCGGGCGTCAAGAAGACCTTCAAGGGCTCGGTCGAGAACCTCAACGTCGAGGGCACCAACGCGCCGAACGCCCAGTCGTCCATCAGCGCGAAACTCCAGGCCACCAAGGACATCGACGCGGTGGTCACGCTCGGCGCGCCCATCGCCGCCCTTTCGGTGAAGGCCAAGGAAGACGCCGGAGACGCGGCCAGCAAGGCCGAGGTCGCGACCTTCGACCTGAACGCCGAGGTCGTCAAGCGCCTCAAGGCCAAGGAGGTCGGCTTCGCCGTCGACCAGCAGCCCTATCTCCAGGGCTACCTCGCCATCGACGAGCTGTGGCTCTACAAGACCAACGCGAACGTACTCGGCGGCGGCAAGCCCGTCCTCACCGGACCCGCCGTCGTCACCGAGAAGGACGTCCCGAAGCTGGAGAAGTACACCGCCCGCGGTACCCGATGAACGCATGCGTGATCCGCGTGGTCGATACTTGGGCGGCTGGGGCCGGGGATCCGGACCGGCCTCACCGAGGAGCAGAGCTAGAAGGGCACGGCGTCGTGGCAAGGGTTAAGACAGGGGTACGTGCGGTGGGCGCCGTGCTGGTCGCGGCGCTCGGGGTGTCCCTCGCGGGGTGCAGCAGCACCGGCGGCAAGCGCGCCGAGGACGCACGCAAGGCGGCGACGGCACACGGCAAGGCCGCGGTGAGCACGCCGAGGTGGACGTTCGGCATGGTGACCCACTCGGGTGACGGTGACACGTTCTGGGACATCGTCCAGGAGGGCGCCGAAGAGGCGGCCCGCAAGGACAACATCAAGTTCCTGTACTCCCACAACGCGGAGGCCCAGCAGCAGGCCCAGCTCGTGGACTCGTACATCGACAAGGACGTCGACGGCATCATCGTCAGCCTCGCCAAGCCGGCCGCGATGAAGGGCGCCCTGGCCCGCGCCAAGAAGGCCGGTATCCCGGTGATCACCGTGAACTCCGGCTCAGCGGAGTCCAAGGAGTTCGGCGCGCTCACCCACATCGGCCAGGACGAGACGATCGCGGGCGAGGCCGTCGGCGAGGAGCTCAACAAGCGCGGCAAGAAGAAGGCGCTCTGCATCCTGCACGAGCAGGGCAACGTCGGGCACGAGCAGCGCTGCGAAGGTGCCAAGAAGACCTTCGACGGCAAGATGCAGAACCTGTACGTGACCGGCACGAACATGCCCGACGTGCAGTCCTCCATCGAGGCCAGGCTCCAGTCCGACAAGTCCGTCGACTCCGTCGTCACGCTCGGCGCGCCCTTCGCGGACACCGCGGTGAAGGCCGCCGACAGCGCGGGCAGCAAGGCCGAGGTCGACACCTTCGACCTGAACGAGAAGGTCGCGGCCGGCCTGAAGGACGGCACGCTCGGCTTCGCCGTCGACCAGCAGCCCTACCTCCAGGGCTACGAGGCCGTGGACCTGCTCTGGCTCTACCTGTACAACGCCGATGTGCTCGGCGGTGGCAGGCCGGTCCTGACCGGTCCCGAGATCGTCACCAAGGACCAGGCCGCCGAGCTGGAGGAATACGCGAAGCGAGGAACGCGATGACAGCGACCGCACCCGCACCGGCGCCGTCGCCGGACACCAAGACGGACGAGCGCCTCCTCAAGGCCTCGCCGCTGAAGAAGCTCATGGGCAGGCCCGAGCTCGGCTCCGTCGTCGGCGCCATCGCCGTCTTCATCTTCTTCGCGGTCGCCGCGGACAGCTTCCTGCAGGCCACCAGCCTCGCCACGGTGCTCTACGCGGCGTCGACCCTCGGCATCATGGCGGTGCCGGTGGCGCTCCTGATGATCGGCGGCGAGTTCGACCTGTCGGCGGGCGTCATGGTGACGTCCTCCGCGCTGATCTCCTCGATGTTCAGCTATCAGATGACGGCGAACGTCTGGGTAGGCGTGTTCGTCTCGCTCCTGGTGACGCTCGCGATCGGTGTCTTCAACGGCGTGATGCTGACGCGCACCGACCCGCCGAGCTTCATCATCACGCTCGGTACGTTCCTGATGCTGACCGGCATGAACCTCGGCTTCACCAAGCTGATCAGCGGCACGGTCTCCACGAAGTCGATCGCCGACATGGAGGGCTTCACCTCCGCCAAGGACGTCTTCGCGTCGACGATCACCATCGGCGGCGTCGACTTCAAGATCACGATTCTCTGGTGGCTCGGCCTGATCGCGGTCGCCACCTGGATCCTGCTCCGCACCCGCGTCGGCAACTGGATCTTCGCGGTCGGCGGCGGCGAGGACGCGGCCCGCGCGGTCGGCGTCCCGGTCGCGGCGACCAAGATCGGCCTCTACATGGGCGTCGCCTTCGGCGCCTGGATCTCGGGCCAGCACCTGCTCTTCTCGTACGACGTGGTGCAGTCCGGCGAGGGCGTCGGCAACGAACTGATCTACATCATCGCGGCCGTCATCGGCGGCTGTCTGATCACCGGCGGATACGGCTCGGCGGTCGGCGCGGCCGTGGGCGCCCTCATCTTCGGCATGGTCAGCAAGGGCATCGTGTTCGCCGAGTGGAACCCGGACTGGTTCAAGTTCTTCCTCGGAGTGATGCTGCTCCTGGCGACCCTGCTCAACCACTGGGTCCGCAAGCGCGCGGAGGCGACGAAGTGACCACCGACACGACCGAAGTCACCGACGCGGTGCCGGAGCCGGGCCGCGCCCCGCTCGTCGAGCTCGACGACGTCAGTAAGTACTACGGCAACATCCGCGCCCTCGAAGGCGTGTCCCTGGAGGTCCACGCGGGCGAGATCTCCTGCGTGCTCGGCGACAACGGCGCGGGCAAGTCGACCCTCATCAAGATCATCGCGGGTCTGCACCAGCACGACGCCGGAATCTTCCGGATCGAGGGCGAGGACGCGAAGCTCAGCACACCGCGCGACGCGCTGAACCACGGCATCGCCACGGTCTACCAGGACCTCGCCGTGGTCCCGCTGATGCCGGTCTGGCGCAACTTCTTCCTCGGCTCCGAGCCGACGAAGGGCGTGGGCCCCTTCAAGCGCCTCGACGTCGACCTCATGCGCGAGACGACCCGCGCGGAGCTGCTGCGCATGGGTATCGACCTGCGCGACGTCGACCAGCCCATCGGCACCCTGTCGGGCGGCGAGCGCCAGTGCGTGGCGATCGCGCGCGCGGTCTACTTCGGGGCCAAGGTCCTGGTGCTCGACGAGCCGACGGCGGCGCTCGGCGTCAAGCAGTCGGGCGTCGTCCTGAAGTACGTCGCCGCGGCGCGGGACGCGGGCCTCGGAGTGGTCCTGATCACCCACAACCCGCACCACGCGTACCTGGTCGGTAACCGCTTCATCCTCCTGAAGCGCGGCACGATGTTCGGCAGCTACGGGCGTGACGAGGTCACCCTGGACGAACTCACCCGCCAGATGGCAGGCGGCTCCGAATTGGACGACCTCCGTCACGAGCTGGAGGGTGGGGGCACCCCGTAACCGGTCGCGCCCTGAAGGGGCGCGGGGAACTGCGCGCTCAGCGACAGCGAACCCGCAGGTGAGAGACGGACAGGCGGCAGCTACGCCGAGCCATGGGACACCGGTGAGCCACAGCGGCAGCGGAATGGCAGAATCGCCGCAATGAGCACCTACCGCGATCTCGCGCACCGCGGCTCCGCCCGAGCCACCGTCCTGCGGACCGTGGGCACGCGTGAGCGCCGATCACATCTGACGGCGCCCCGCGTGCCCACCGTCGGCATCGACATCGGCGGCACGAAGGTGATGGCGGGCGTCGTCGACGCCGACGGCAACATCCTGGAGACCCTCCGCACGGAGACCCCGGACAAGTCCAAGAGCCCCAGGGTCGTCGAGGACACCATCATCGAGCTGGTCCTCGACCTCTCCGACCGGCACGACGTGCACGCGGTGGGCATCGGCGCGGCGGGCTGGGTCGACGCGGACCGCAACCGCGTCCTGTTCGCCCCGCACCTGTCCTGGCGCAACGAACCCCTGCGTGACCGTCTCTCGGGCCGCCTCGCGGTCCCGGTGCTCGTCGACAACGACGCGAACACGGCCGCGTGGGCGGAGTGGCGCTTCGGCGCGGCTCGCGGCGAGGACCACCTGGTCATGATCACGCTCGGTACCGGCATCGGCGGCGCGATTTTGGAGGACGGCCAGGTCAAGCGCGGCAAGTTCGGCGTCGCCGGCGAATTCGGGCACATGCAGGTCGTCCCCGGCGGTCACCGCTGCCCGTGCGGCAACCGCGGCTGCTGGGAGCAGTACAGCTCCGGCAACGCGCTGGTCAGGGAGGCCCGCGAGCTCGCCGCGGCCGACTCCCCGGTCGCGTACGGGATCATCGAGCGGGTCAAGGGCAACATCCCCGACATCACGGGCCCCCTGATCACCGAGCTGGCCCGCGACGGCGACGCGATGTGCGTGGAGCTGCTCCAGGACATCGGCCAGTGGCTCGGCGTCGGCATCGCGAACCTCGCGGCGGCCCTCGACCCGTCCTGTTTCGTGATCGGCGGCGGCGTATCGGCCGCCGACGACCTCCTGATCGGCCCGGCCCGCGACGCGTTCCGCCGCCAGCTGACGGGGCGCGGCTACCGCCCGGAGGCCCGTATCGCCCGCGCCCAGCTGGGCCCCGAGGCGGGCATGGTGGGCGCCGCCGACCTGGCGCGTCTGGTGGCCCGGCGCTTCCGGAGGGCGAACCGCCGCCGCGTGGAGCGCTACGAACGCTACGAGCGGTTCGCGGAGGCGCGCCGTACCAACGACCGTACTTCTCAGGGAACTCAGTAAGCAGATGACCGTCCCCCGCCAGCCTTCGTCCCCGGACTCCCCGGACTCCCCGGACTCCCCGGGCTCTCCGGGCTCCTCGGGCTCCCCGGAATCCGCCGACGGAGGCGGCGGTCCTCGCGAGGACCGCCGCCACATGATCCGCCGCCGCTGGCTGACGGCCACGATCATCGTGCTCCTGATCGGCGTACCGGCCGGCTATCTGGTGATTTCCGCGAACCAGAGCCGCAACAGCGGCCGCGACAAGGAGGCCAAGTACTCCGCGACCGGCCTCACCGCGGGCTGGCCGTCCAGGGTGCAGCGCCGCCTCTACGACGTACCGATCCCCCCGTACTCCAGGGAGGTCGCCTACTACGAGACGAACAACTGGCGCACCAGCCGCCTGTACGCCCAGTTCCTGACGAGCAACAAGGGCCTGGACAAGTTCCTCAAGCGGATCGGCACGAGCACCGGTGAGCTGAAGAAGAACGACATCACGATCAGCAAGCGCGACCGCAAGGTGGTCGGCTGGGAGTTCACCGACCCGGGCCCGTGGCTGGGCCTCACCCATGTGAAGAAGGACCCGGCACCGACCCTCGACGTGGTGGTGAACCGCGCCAACTCGGAGCACCCGATGGTCTATGTAGTGTCTACGACAACCCCGTAACTGGCGTGTTTCATCGGTGAGTTGCCCGATGGGCGGCTCGTACGATGACGCCCATGATCTCCAGAGAGACGTCCGAAGAGGCATCTGAAGAGGCATCCGAAGAGGAGTACGACAGACGCCGGCACGCGCAGTGGTGCGCGGGGGAGGCGCGGGCGGACGGGGTGGCACGCAGGGACATGCTGCGGCTGCTGGCGGCGGCGGGGGCCGCGGCGACGCTGCCGCCTGTGCTGGGAGCGCCCCGGGCGCAGGCGGCAGGTGGCGCCGTCGCAGCAGGGATCGTGAAACCGCTCCCCGCCGACCGCTTCACGATCCGCGGCACGAACGCGGAAACGAAGTTCGAGGCGCTGGCGCAGACAGGCTTCCACACCCCCGCATCGCACTTCTTCGTGCGCAACCACACCGCGACGCCACGCCTGGACGCGAAGACGTGGAGCCTGAAGATCTGGGGCGACGGCCTACGGGGCGCCGGAACCAGGGAGTTCACGCTCGCGGACCTCAAACGCCTCCCGTCGACGACCCGCACCGCCTTCGTCGAATGCGCGGGCAACGGCAGAAGCTTCTTCACGACCCAGCAGGGCGGCGAGGTCTCGGGCACGGCCTGGACCCTGGGAGCGATCGGCAACGCGCGCTGGCGCGGTGTACGCCTGTCCGAAGTCCTGCGCAGGGCAGGCGTATCGCGCCACGCGGTGGACGTGCTGCCCAGCGGCCTCGACGCTGAGTACGTCACGGACGACGGCACGAACCTGGGCAGGGTCCGGCGCCCGCTGCCGCTCTCCAAGGCCATGGACGACGTGATCCTGGCGTACGAGATGAACGGCGCCCCGCTCCCCGCGGACCACGGCTACCCGGTGAGGGTCCTGGTCCCGGCGTGGGTGGGCATAGCGTCGATCAAATGGGTGGGCGACATCGAGGTCTCGTCGACGCCTCTCTACTCGCCCTGGAACACGCGGTTCTACCGCCTGTTCGGCGATCAGTACCCCCCGGAGGGCAGCGCCCCGCTGACCCGGCAGACCCTGAAGTCCGCCTTCGAACTCCCCTGGAACGCAAGCCTCCCGGCGGCCACGACCCACCACCTCACCGGCCGCTCATGGTCGGCGGCGGGCGCGATCACCCGCGTGGACATCAGCGCGGACGAGGGCAGGACCTGGCACAGGGCCCACCTCAAGGACACTCCCCACCGCGCCACTTGGACCCGCTGGACCACCCCCTGGCGCCCCAACACCCCGGGCCCGACAACACTCCTGGCCCGCGCCACGGACACGACGAACCACACCCAGCCGGAGACGACGGCACACAACACCCAGGGCTATCTGTTCGACGCGGTGGTGCGGCATGCGGTGAGGGTGGTGTGAAGCCGTCGCGCCCCGGACGGCCAGGGAGTTCCGCGATCAGCCGAGGCTCGACCACCGCTCGTACGCCGCCGCCCCCACTCCCAGGTCCTCCCAAGCCATCCCCGCGGACTTGAACAGCCGGGGCCGACCCTCGGTGATCTCCACCTCGCCGCGCACCAACTCGCCGAGTGTCCGCAGCCGTTCCGGGTCGAAGGCGCCCGCGGCCACCGCGAGTGCGATGTCGCCGCACTCCCGCAGCGCCACCTCGTGCGACTCGGCCACCACCAGGCCGCGTCGCAAAAGCTCCTCGTCCACCTCGCGCGCGTCCGGTTCGTGCGAGCCCACCGCCGCGACCGTCGCGTGGGCCGGGAGCAGTGCGCTGTCGAACAGCGGCTCGCGGGCCGTCGTGCAGCAGCAGACGATATCGGCTCTCGCGACGTCCGCCGCAGTCGCGGGCGCCGCGGACAGGCCCGTATCGCGGCAGCGGTCGACGAAGGCCGCCACCCGCTCGGGATTGCGCGCCACCACGTCCACGTGAGCGAGCGTCGGGCGTACCGCGCGGACCGCTTCCACGTGCCCCCAGGCCTGAGGGCCGGTCCCGAAGACCAGCAGGCGGTGGGCGTCCGGGATCGCCAGATGCCTGATCGCGGCGCCCGACACCGCGGGGGTCCGCAGGGACGTCAGCGCGATGCCGTCCAGCAGGGCCAGCGGTGTGTGGGTCGTTCCGTCCAGGAGGAGGTACACGCCCTGGATGCGGGGGAGGTCGCGGGCCGCGTTCCCCGGGGTGACCGTGGCGATCTTCACCCCCGTGTACGACGTCGTGGAGGACGGCATCAGGAGGAGCTGGCCGCCGGGCACGCCCACCACGCCCCGCGGCGACTCCGCCTCCGGGTCCAGGCCCGCCTTGAGTACGGCTTCCACCGCATCGACGGCCGTTGACATCGGGACGAGCCGGGCGATCGCGTCGGCGTCGATGTAGGGCGGGGCCTCGCTCATGTCAGGTCCTTTCGGGGCTTGGGCCGCGGTTCAGCGGGGGGCGATCCGGCTGCGGACCAGGAAGCGGCCCACCGACTCGTCGCCGGACGGCTGCAGGGCGACGGCGACGGGTCCCGCGAAGGTATATCCGTGTTCGGCCGCGTGACGACACACGTGCCCCACCAGATGGCGCGACACCTCGTCGGTGTGCGCGGTGAGCCGGCGGTGACTCTCGGACGGCAACTCGACGACGAACGCATTGGGCACCAGGACGCGCTGCCGGTCGAGGATCAAGGCATTGTCGTCGCACTCCCGTTGGAGTATGGCCACCACCTCACCGGGCCGCCGTGGCGACGGAATCACGCGCGCCCACAGGGCGGAGGTCCAGCGTTCCATGGTCTGTTCGACGGTGCTGAGGAGTCCCATCGAAGTCGCCTGCCCCACAGCGGCTTCGGCACGCTCACCCATACGAGTAAGCAGTTGTTTGCAAGTCGCGTGAAACGGGGTACTCCGGCGGCGCACGATTTCCACCAGAGCGGTGGAGCCCGTATCAGGGACACATCGACAGGAACATCCGGCGGAGGCTGTTGTGTACCAAGAGGAACCCGACGAGGAGCGCCGTACAGGCCGGATCAGGGGAGCGATGCGACGAGTCGGTGAAGCCTATGCCCCGGAGCACCAGCACCAGGACCGGCTCAAAGGGCATCTCGCGGCCGTAGTCGCGTTTGGCGCGTACACCGCCGCTTGGGGGACGGTGGCCGCTCGGCGAAAGAGCAAGGCCCCGGACAGCTTCGCGCCCTGGGACGTCCTGCTGACGGGAGCGGCCGTGTTCCGGCTGAGCCGGCTGCTCAGCAAGGGGTCCGTCACGAGCCCGCTCCGGGCTCCCTTCACCCGTTACGAGTCCGCCGCGGGCCCCGCCGAAGTCAGCGAGAGCCCGCGGGGCGGGGCCGTCACGTCGACCGTGGGAGAGCTGGTCACCTGTCCGTTCTGCCTGAGCGTCTGGCTGACGACCACCTTCACCGGCGCTCGCCTGGTGTGGCCGCACGCCACGCGCACCGTGACGGGGGCCCTGACCTCTCTGGCGCTCGCCGACACCTTGCAGTTGGGATACGACGGTTGGCAGCAGAAAGCCGCGGAGTAGCCAGATCTCTCCCGAGCGGTGGCTCGCCCGGCGAGGGGGGAGTCTTGATCTGAACCGCGCCGCTCGGTCCTGCCATCCTGCCCCGCGGCTTCCTTACGGGGCCTATGCTTCGACCCAGGTGTGGAGGGTGTCGCTGGTGTACTGGACTTCTTCCATCAGGCGGGTGGCCTCGATGACCAGGACGCCGTAGGGGCGGGTGGCGTCGGCCAACGGCAGCCCTTGGGCCTCGGCTTCGTCGGCGACCTCGCGGCGCCGTGTCTGGGCGTCACCGGCCAGTCCGGCCAAGCGTTGGGACTGCTGGGACAAGGTCGTCTCGTCCAGGGTGCTCAACGCCAGGGCGAACTCCGAGACCGCCTCCAGGAAGGCCGCGTACCGGTCGAGGAAATGGCGGTACAGGTAGTCGTTCTCCGCCTCCTGCCACTGGTCGAGACTCCGCGTCAACGAGGCCAGTTGGTGCAGGGTCCGCTCCAGAGCGTTCAGCACCGTGTCGTACCCCTGGAAGGTGAGGTGTCCCCGATGGCGGCGCAGCAACCGTCGGGGGTTGTACTGAACGCTCTCCTTCGCGGTGGCCACGCCGGCCCTGGCCTGAGCGATCAAGTCGTCGGTCTGGGCGGCCTGTTCGCGCCACCGCGCGATGGTGTCCGCCTCGGGCGCACCCTCACGCAGGGCAGGGGGCATGTCGGCGCACAGGTCGTAGAGCGCGCGGGCGAGGATCTGGACGCTGTACTCGGCGCTGCGGTAGCGCATGGGTGGGGCGATCGTGACGTTGACCGCGGTGCCGATGGCACAGCCGATGAGGACCAGCAGCACGATCTCTCCCAGCTGCGTGATCCGGGTCGCGTTGTCGCCGGCGCTGCTGTAGGTGGAGAACGCGAAGAACGCCGCGGTGGCCACCTGCGGCCCCTGCACCCCCAGCACGTGCGACCGCCCGATGGACAACGCGATCACCGCCACCAGTACGAAGGTCAGGAGATCCGGGCCCGCGAGGAAACCGAGCGCGGCCTGAACGGCCACTCCCGCCGCGACCGCACCGGCGTAGCGCAGGGACTGCGTCACCGACTGATAGACCGTGACGTACATGATCGTCACAGCGGAGAACGGGGCGAACGCGGGTGACGGCGCGTCGAGGGCGTAGTAGGAGACCATCCAGGCGAGCGTGGCCGCCAGGGTGCTCTTGCCTGTCAGGAGCAGTATGTGGCGTTCGGAGCCGTCGTAGTGAAGGGCCCGCCCCCACCACTGCCGCACCCGTGCGAGCCACTCCGTCCGCTCCGTCCGCGCCTGGGCATCCGCCGCCATGCCGCAACCACTCTCTTTCTGGATCAACTGCCGGTGCGCGAGAGGCGCCTGGCCCCGGGAACGCCGGACATGTGGGTAACCCGCGCCCCTCACGTGTAAACCCACTGCTCCGCAACCACCACGCCAAACTCGGAGGTGCAGCGGGCCGCAGGCAGGGCGGTTACTGCGGTCACCGTGTTGGTCGCCCGTTCATGCAGTTCGCGCCATCGATCGGGTACACGTGGGAAATGCACACTCACAGCCATACAGTCCTGGCCGCCTCCGGCGGCGCTTCACTGCTCCTCATCCTCGTCGGCGTGGTCGTGGTCGTCGGCCTCCTCGCCATGTTCATCGCCGGACGGCGCCGCGCCGCCCGGCGCAGCCGAAGCGGCCCGCCCACGCACGGAGCCAACCCCACCGGCGGCGAGGCCCAGCGCGGCACCGGCTGGCAGACCCCCGATGACGACCCCGACCAGGGGAACCCGCACCGCTGACCAGCGGCCAACGTCACTTCGCGCGGCTCTTCCGCGTAGACGCCGGATACCGGGGCACAGAGGGATGTGTTGCGGGGGCGGCAGAAGTCACTGGGGAGTGTCGGGCCGCCCCCGCCACTTCCACCTCCGACCCTGTCTGCACCCTGCCTGTGGGAGAGGCGGCGTGCGGGGCCGTGCGTATGCGGTTCCGCCGTGTCCTGCCTACGGTGGTGGTGTAGCCGGCTCAGGAGGCCGAGCGGCACGCTTACCGGAGGTAGATCCTGATGCGAGCACTCACCTGGCACGGCAAGCGCGACGTCCGGGTGGAGACGGTCCCCGATCCTGTGCTGCGGGACCCGACCGACGTCATCGTGCGGGTGACCTCCACCGGCGTCTGCGGTTCCGACCTGCATCTGTACGAGGTCCTTGGTCCCTATCTCGACCCCGGCGACATCCTGGGGCACGAGCCGATGGGCATCGTCGAGGAGGTCGGCCCCGGAGTCACCGAACTGTCGGCGGGCGACCGGGTGGTGGTGCCGTTCAACATCTCCTGCGGGAACTGCTTCATGTGTGACCGAGGCCTGCATTCGCAGTGCGAGACCACCCAGGTCAAGGAGCGCGGCACGGGTGCCTCGCTCTTCGGGTTCAGCAAGCTCTACGGGCAGGTGCCCGGCGGGCAGGCGGAATTCCTGCGGGTGCCGTTCGGCAACACCCTGCCCATCAAGGTGCCCGAGGGCCCCGCGGACGACCGGTTCGTCTTCCTGTCGGACGTGCTGCCCACTGCCTGGCAGGCCGTGGAGTACGCCGACATTCCGCCGGGCGGCACGGTGACCGTCCTCGGACTCGGCCCGATCGGTGCCATGGCAGCGCGCATCGCGCTCCACCGGGGCGCGAGCCTCGTGGTGGGCGTGGACCTGGTGCCCGAGCGGCTGAGCCGCGCTCACGCGGACGGTGTGAAGGCCCTGGACCTGCGCCGGTACGGCAAGGACCTCGGCGACAAGATCCGGGACCTGACGGACGGGCGCGGCACGGACGCCGTCATCGACGCCGTCGGAATGGAGGCACACGGCGCGCCCCTGGCGAAGGCGGCCCACTGGGGCGTCGGCCTGCTGCCCGGTGCCGTGGCCGAAAAGTTCATGGACCGCGCCGGCATCGACCGGCTCAGCGCTCTTTACGCGGCGATCGACGTCGTCCGCCGCGGGGGAACTATCTCGGTGGTCGGTGTCTACGGCGGCGCGGTCGACCCCATGCCGCTCCTGACCATGTTCGACAAGCAGATCCAACTCCGCATGGGGCAGGCCAACGTCAAGCACTGGGTGGACGACATCCTCCCGCTCCTCACCGACGAGGACCCGCTCGGCGTCGACGACTTCGCCACGCACCACATGTCCCTGGAAGATGCCCCGAAGGCGTACCAGATGTTCCAGGACAAGGAAGACGGCATGATCAAGACGCTCCTCAAGCCGTGACGGGGACCGGCTCGCAGTACGGCCAGACGTCGGTCCCGCAGCTGTCGGGACCGGCTGCGCGGTCGAAGACGTTGCTCAGGGGTGTACCCCGGGTCGGCTCCTACCAGCGGAGGACAGGCAACCGCCTTCCCCCGCAGGGGGGTTGAACAAAAATCGGGCTTTCCGGATGAGTCGCTCAGCGGCGCGGCAGGACAAGATCGTCCATGTCGATCACGCCGTTCGGAAGGACCGCCCCATATGCAAAGACGTGTACTCGTCCCCTTGCTCGCCGTGAGCGTCATGGCGGCTCTGGCGCCCGGCCTCGCCGCGACCGAGGCCGCCGCGAGGCCAGGGGCCCGCACCGCGCCCGCAGCTACTTCGGCCGACGCTCTGCGCCCCTTCACCCAGCAGAAGCCGGTCTGGAAGCAGTGCGGCTCCGAGACCCCCGCCGCTTTTCAGTGCGCGACCCTGAAGGTTCCGCTGGACTACCGCGCTCCCCGCGGCAAACGGATCGACGTGGCCATCTCCCGGCTCCGGACCAGCGCGCCCGGTAAACGTCACGGCGTGCTGCTCTCGAACCCGGGCGGCCCCGGCAACCCCGGACTGGAACTGCCGATCGAGCTGAGCAGCCGACTGCCCCAGCAGGTGACCGACCGGTACGACCTCATCGGGTTCGACCCGCGCGGCATCGGCAGGAGCAGCCCCGTGCGGTGCGGCCTCGACCCCGAGGAGAACACTCTCCTGCGCCCACTGCGGACCTTCGACAAGAACGTCGCCCTGGCCAGAGCCACCGCCGACAAGTGCCGTAAGAAGGAGGGAAGCACCCTCCGGCACATCACCACCCGGAACACGGCACGCGACATGGACGTCCTGCGCGCCGTCCTCGGCGAGCGGAAGATCTCGTACTTCGGGACCTCCTACGGCACCGCCCTGGGCGCCGTCTACACGCAGATGTTCCCCCGGCGCGCCGACCGGTTCGTCCTGGACAGCGCCGACGACCCGCAGCGGATGTGGCGAGGGATGTTCCAGGTCTGGGGTCCGGAGGTGGAGCGGGCGTTCGAGCGGTGGACGAAGTGGACTGCCGCGCACGATGCGACGTACCGCCTGGGCGACACACCGGCCGCGGTGAGCAAGAGTTTCTGGGACGTGGTCGCCAGGGCCGACCGCGATCCCCTCCTCGTCGACGGGACCCGGCTCGACGGCGCCGGGGTGCGCGACCTGACGCGCAGGGACTTCTACACCGTGCGCGCGGGAGCTCAGCGGGTCGTGCAGCTGAAGGAGGCCGCCCAGGGGAGCCCGGCGGGCCCTGAGGGCCCGGCGCTGCCCCGGTCCCCGCGACAGCCCGACGCATCGGGCGCCCTCACCGTGGCGTGCAGCGATGCCTCCTGGCCGCGCGACATCCAGACGTATCGCAGAGACTCGATCCGCGACGCGCACCGCTACCCCCTCTACGGGGACTTCGTCTCCGGGGTCACGCCCTGCGCCTTCTGGGACAAGGCCGTTGAACCCGCCACCGTGGTGGACAACGACGTACCGGTGCTCATCGTGCACAACGAATGGGACTCCCAGACCCCACTGGTCACCGGACAGGCCATGCACCGCCAGCTGAAGGGCTCACGCATGGTGACCGTCGACGAGGGCGAGGGCCACGGCGTCCACGGCACGAACCGGTGCGCGGACGCCGCGGTCAACTCCTACCTGGCCACCGGCAAGATGCCGGCCGCCGACGTGACGTGCCGGGCGGACGCCGACAAGCGGCGGACGCCGTCCATGCTCCCGGCGCCGGGGCCCTTGGGCTGACCACAGGGCCGCCGGCCTGTCCTGAGCGGCCGACGGCCGTGCTCCGCCCTCGGCATTGACAGGGCGATCGGCACGGGCAGGATGAGACGCGTGCCGTCCACCGACAAACGCATGGGACGGTTGCTCGACCGTCGGGGCCGCGCCCAAGCACGGGGCGATCACCGCAGCTCCCGACGGTCCGGTACCGCATGACGACCCCGCTCATAGGGGCTGTCGTGACAGATGAGAGGGTCGGGCGAGTGAGCGAGACACCGACGAACACCCTGCAATACCGCTTTGACGGGCCGGAAGACGCCCCGGTCCTGATCCTGGGCCCTTCCCTCGGGACGACCTGGCACATGTGGGACCGGCAGGTGCCCGAGCTGGTCAAGCAGTGGCGCGTGTTCCGTTTCGACATGCCCGGTCACGGGGGCGCGCCCGCGCACCCCTGCGGCTCCGTCGGCGAGCTCGCTCAGCGGCTCCTCGCCACGCTCGACGAGGTCGGCGTGCAGCGCTTCGGTTACGCGGGCTGCGCGTTCGGCGGTGCCATCGGCGCCGAACTCGCCCTGCGGCACCCGCAGCGCGTCGCGTCCCTGGCGCTGATATCCGCCTCGCCCCGCTTCGGCAGCGCCGACGAGTTCCGCCAGCGCGGAGTGATCGTGCGCAGCAACGGCCTCGACCCCATCGCGCGCACCTCCCCGGAGCGCTGGTTCACGCCCGGCTTCGCCGCCGCGCAGCCCGCCATCACCGACTGGGCCGTACAGATGGTCCGCACGACCGACCCGGGCTGCTACATCGCCGCCTGCGAAGCCCTCGCCGCCTTCGACGTGCGGGCCGAGCTGGGGCGGATCGGGGTGCCCACGCTCGTCCTGGTCGGCTCGGAGGATCAGGTCACCGGGCAGGGCGAGGCCCGCACCCTGGTCGCGGGCATCCCGGACGCGCGCCTCGCCGTGGTGCCGGGATCGTCCCACCTGGCCCCGGTCGAGCAGCCCGCGGCCGTCACCGACCTTCTCGTACGCCACTTCTCCACCGCCTGGCAGCTCGCGCCCGACGCCACCGGGACGCACGCGGCGATCAGCGCACCGCCGGTCAAGCCGGTGCTCGCGCCGCCGATCCCCGTCTTCCCCGTGGCCGAGATCGGCCCCACGGAGCAGCCCGAGGCCGTGGGCGGCGGACGCCCCGACCCGTACGAGGCGGGGATCAAGGTCCGCCGCGAGGTGCTCGGCGACGCGCACGTGGACCGCGCCCTCGCCGCGGCCGACGACTTCTCCACGGACTTCCAGGAGCTCGTCACGCGCTACGCCTGGGGCGAGGTCTGGAGCAGGCCCGGCCTCGACCGGCGCTCCCGCAGCTGCGTCACCCTCACCGCGCTCGTCGCGGGCGGCCACCTGGACGAGCTGGCCTTCCACACCCGCGCGGCCCTGCGCAACGGCCTCACCCCGCAGGAGATCAAGGAAGTCCTGCTCCAGGCGGCCGTCTACTGCGGCGTCCCCGCGGCCAACTCCGCCTTCAAGGTCGCCCAGGCCGTGATCCGCGAGGAAACCACGCCCCAGGAGTGAGGCGTAGCAGGATGGGGACATGACGACTGCCGCGAAGCGCATCAAGCTCACGAAGAAGACACACGCCTGCGTCCGCCTGGAGCGGAACGGCCGGAGTCTCGTCATCGACCCGGGCGGCTTCAGCGAACAGGACGCGGCGCTCGGCGCCGACGCGATCCTCGTCACGCACGAGCACCCCGACCACTTCGACGAGGACCGGCTGCGCGCGGGCCTCGAGGCCAACCCCGCCGCCGAGATCTGGACCCTGCGCTCCGTCGCGGAGAAGATCTCGGCGGCCTTCCCGGGCCGGGTGCACACCGTCGGGCACGGCGACACCTTCGAGGCCGCCGGGTTCGACGTGCAGGTGCACGGCGAGCTGCACGCCGTGATCCACCCGGACATCCCGCGCATCACGAACGTCGGTTACCTGGTGGACGGTTCGGTCTTCCACCCGGGTGACGCGCTGACCGTCCCGGAGCAGCCGGTGGACACCCTGATGCTGCCGGTGATGGCGCCCTGGAGCAAGATCTCCGAGGTCATCGACTACGTGCGCGAGGTCAAACCCCAGCGCGCCTACGACGTCCACGACGCGCTGCTCACGGACCTGGCCCGGCCGATCTACGACTCGCAGATCGGGTCGCTGGGCGGCACCGAGCACCTGCGGCTCACGCCGGGGGAGTCCGCCGAGCTGTGACCGGCGGCCCCGGGGCTGTCAGTGGCGCCCGGTAGGTTGGGAAGCATGCGCATTGCCACCTGGAACGTGAACTCGATCACCGCTCGGCTGCCCAGGCTCCTCGCCTGGCTGGAGAGCAGCGGTACGGATGTGCTGTGCATCCAGGAGACCAAGACCACCGCGGAGCAGTTCCCCGCCGCCGAGCTGCGCGAGCTCGGCTATGAGTCGGTGGTGAACGCGACGGGCCGGTGGAACGGCGTCGCGCTGGTCTCCCGCGTGGGCATCGACGACGTGACGACCGGACTGCCCGGCGGCCCCGACTACGACGGCATCCAGGAGCCCCGCGCGATCTCCGCCACCTGCGGCCCGGCCCGCGTCTGGTCGGTCTATGTGCCGAACGGCCGCGAGGTGGACCACGCGCACTTCGCGTACAAGCTCCAGTGGTTCGAGGCCCTGAAGGCCGCGGTCGCCGCCGACTCGGCCGGCGACAGGCCGTTCGCGGTCCTCGGTGACTTCAATGTGGCGCCGACCGACGCGGACGTCTGGGACCCGTCCCTCTTCGAGGGTGCCACGCACGTGACGCCCGCCGAGCGCGCGGCGCTCGCGGCGCTGCGCGAGGCAGGCCTCTCGGACGTCGTGCCGCGCCCCCTGAAGTACGACCACCCGTTCACGTACTGGGACTACCGCCAGCTCGGCTTCCCCAAGAACAGGGGCATGCGCATCGACCTGGTGTACGGGAACGAGGCCTTCACCAAGGCCGTGACGGACTCGTACGTGGACCGTGAGGAGCGCAAGGGCAAGGGCGCATCCGATCACGCGCCGGTCGTGGTCGACCTCGACGTGTGACACAGCGGTGAGCGGGTGCGGTGACGGCCGGAAGAGACACCTCCGGCCGCCGCCCGTCCCCTACGGCTCCAGCAACCGCAGATCCACCGACTCCGCGATCGCCGCGAGCCCCGCGTCCCCGGGGTGAAGATGGTCCCCGCTGTCGTACTCCGCCCGGATCCGCGCCGGATTCGCCGGGTCACGCAGCACCGCGTCGAAGTCCAGGACGGCGTCGAAGTCGTCGCCGCCCCGCAGGTAGGCGTTGACCTTCGTCCGCTCGGCATCCGCCGCCGCCGTGCACAGTGATTCGCCCTGGCAGGGCGCGATCGTCGCGGCCACCACCCGCAGGCCCCGCGCGTGCGCCCGCCCGGCGATCTCGCGCATCCCGGTGATGACCTGATCCGCCGACGCGCCCCACCGCACGTCATTGACCCCCTCGAAGACGACGACCGTACGGGCCGACGTCTGGGCGAACACATCCCGGTCCAGGCGGTGCAACGCGCTCACGCCGCCCGTGTCCGTGGAGACCCCGTCGCCGGGGTAGCGGTCCGCGATCACGCGGTTCGCCGAGATCCCCTGGTTCAGCACGCCGAAGCGCGGGACCTCGTCCTGCTGGAGCAGCCGCGTCGCCAGGACGTTGGGCCAGCGGTGGTTCGCGTCCTGCGTCGACTTCACGCCGTCCGTGATGGAGTCGCCGAGCAGCACGACCGATCCGGGGCCGCCCGACACGTCGACGCCCGTGAGCAGCGGCCAGGTCGAGATCGTCGAGGTGTACGCCGCCGGGGAGCCGTCCGCCGCGTGGTCGCCGGGACCGCTCACGTACGAACGCTGAATGGCCTGGCTGTGGACGGGCGCGGTCGTCACCGTCTCGGGGAGGTGGAAGCTCACCAGGAGGTTCGTGTCCTCGGGCACATCGAAGTCGAGCGGGTCGCTGAACGCCTGTGCCCCCGCCGGGAGTTCAGTGCCCTTCTTGCCCCGGAAGGACAGCGGCACGGGCTCACCGCGCGCCCCCGCCCCGGACCCCTGGACCGCCACCGTCGCGCTCCCGATCCGTACCGGAGCCGAGGCGAAGGTGTTGTCGAGCCGGATCCGCACCCGGGGCCCGCCCGTACTGGTGTGGACGACGAGCCGCACGGTCCGGTCGGCCCACGGGCCTACCGCGGTGTACCCGGCCGTCGACGTCGACCAGCTGCCGGTCCACCCCTTCGCCGGCTGCCGCACGGAGAGCGCGAAGACGTGCAGATCCGGGGCGCCCGGGTCCTTGGGCAGGGTCACCGACGTGACATCGCGCCCACGCACCACCGGCACGGTCACGACGTACAGCTTTGCCTTCTCGGCGAGTTGGCCGCCCGGAGTGTTCACGTGCGGCAGCGCGACCGCCTTCGTGGCGAGCGGGCCCGCGCGCCAGTCCGGCGCCGTCAGACGGTACGTCCCCTTCGAACCGTCCCCGTAGCGCACCGTCCCCGTGCCGCTCGCCTCGCCGCCCGTGCCCGCGACCAGGAAGGCCAGGGCGTCCCCGCGCCCGCGCACCCGCACGGACTGCCCGTCGGCGCGTACGTTGTCCCGCTCGCCCGGCTCCGTGCGGGGCAGGGTGAGCCGCGCCCCGTCCACGGCGAGCGAGTGTCCCGGGGTCCAGCCCGCCGCGTCGAGGTCCCGCGCGGAGAGCGAAGCGCCCGAGCCGTCGAAGTCCGCGTCCGCGGGTCGCGCGTCGTCACTGACCGCCCTGTTGTCGAAGAGCCGCTCCAGAGGGAGCGGCCCGGGTCTGTGCGGGGCGGCTTGCGCCGTTGCCACGGGGACGGCACTGGCGAGTACCACCAGTACGGCTGCCGCTCCCCATGAACGTCGGCCTGGACGTTGGCGCATGTAGACCCCCGGGGCTGTAGCTGACGTGACGACAGGTGCGCCATGAAGCTAAGGAGGCCGGGGAGAAGCGTCAATGAGGTGCGCGTGAACATGACCCGAACTCACCGCGATGCCGGTGTCGGGTGCGGCTGAGCGGCTCGCACCGGCAGTTCGCCGACGCGTCGGGGCTACTCGCATGATTCCGTGATCAACTGACGCAAGTTACATTCGTTGGACCGGGGAGCAGAGGCACCCTCACGGAGAGGCCGATCATGAACATCTCCTTCTTCGACAGGTGGCGCAGGCAGTCCGCCGACCGGAGCCCAGGACTCGCCTCGGTGTTCGACGAGGATCCGGCCGGCGTGGCCGAACTCCTTTCCGAATGCGAGCTGCTGCGTTCCCAGGCAGCCACCGCCGGGCTCGAACTCGACGACTCCCCGGCCTCGTTGACGGCGCTCGACCAGCTCCTGCCGCGCTGGCGCGACGATCCCGAACTGCTGCCGTGGCTCGGCAACGACGCGGGTCTGTACCTCGGTTCGGTCATCGTCCGCCGGGTGCCCGGCGCCACCTGGCACGTCTGGCCCGGCGGCAGCCCCGTCGTGTGGCTCCCCTCGGGGCGGGAGATCCAGGTGGTGGAGGCGGGGCTCGACTGGGCGGTGCAGGGCGCTCCGGAGCTGTCCCAGGTCTACGCGGAGGCGTCGGAGTCGTAGCCGCGGGATGACGTAAGTGCAAATACGGTTAATGCCCATAAGAGCGTGTCGTCCAGTAAGTCCCGTTTTCACGTGGATAGTTTGCGCGGACCGACACCGCTGAGAGTGGGCAGGGCAGGGCATGGCCGTCGATCCGCTGATCGAGCTGCGTGATGTGAACAAGTACTACGGGGAGCTGCATGTCCTCCAGGACATCAACCTCACCGTCGGCAAGGGGGAGGTGGTCGTGGTCATCGGCCCGTCAGGGTCGGGGAAATCAACGCTCTGCAGGACGATCAACCGGCTGGAGACGATCCAGTCGGGAGCCATCGCACTGGACGGGCAGCCACTTCCCGAAGAGGGCAAGGCCCTGGCCTCGCTCCGTGCCGACGTAGGCATGGTGTTCCAGTCCTTCAACCTCTTCGCGCACAAGACAGTGCTGCAGAACGTCTCCCTCGCACCGGTCAAGGTGCGGGGCAAGAAGAAGGACGACGCCACGCGGCGCTCCCGCGAGCTCCTGGACCGGGTGGGCCTCGCGACACAAGCCGACAAGTACCCGGCGCAGCTCTCGGGCGGCCAGCAGCAGCGCGTGGCCATCGCACGCGCGCTCGCCATGGAGCCCAAGGTGATGCTCTTCGACGAGCCGACATCGGCCCTCGACCCCGAGATGATCAACGAAGTGCTCGAGGTCATGCAGGGACTCGCCCGTGACGGCATGACCATGGTCGTCGTCACCCACGAGATGGGCTTCGCCCGTTCGGCCGCCAACCGCGTCGTCTTCATGGACGCGGGCCGCATCGTCGAGGACCGGGCCCCCGAGGACTTCTTCAACAACCCGGAGAGCGACCGCGCCAAGGACTTCCTCTCCAAGATCCTCAAGCACTGACGGGGGGACAGGCATGATGCGTACGACACGTCTGCTCGCGGCGCTCGTCCTCGCCGCCTGCGCCGCGACCGCCTGCGGCAAGGAGGGCAGCCCCCCGGTGAAGGGGCCGCAGCCCGACGAACTGCCCAAGTACCAGGTGGCGACGGGCTTCACACTGCCGCAGTCCAGTACCTGGAAGAAGGCCAAGAGGCGCGGTCACCTCGTCGTCGGGGCCAAGGAGGACCAGCCGTTCCTCGGCGAGAAGAACCCCGCCACGGGGCAGTACACCGGCTTCGACATCGAGATCGCCAAGATGATCTCGGCCTCGCTCGGCTTCGACCCGAACTCGATCCGGTTCCGCACGATCGCGTCGGCGAACCGCGAGACCGCCCTGCAGAACGGGCAGATCGACTACTACGTCGGCACCTACACCATCAACGACCTCCGCAAGAAGCTCGTCGGGTTCGCCGGCCCCTACTACATGGCGGGCCAGGGCCTGCTCGTGCGCACCGACGAGGACGACATCAAGGGGCCGCAGGACCTGAACGGCAAGAAGGTCTGCTCGGCGGCAGGATCGACCCCCTACCAGCGCATCCAGAAGGAATACCCGAAGGCGATCCTCGTCGCCTACGACACCTACTCGGTCTGCGTCGACAACCTGCTGACCTACCAGGTGGACGCCGTCACCACCGACGACGCCATCCTGATCGGGTACGCCGCCAAGGTGCCCGACGAGCTCAAGGTGGTCGGCAAGCCGTTCTCGAAGGAGCCCTACGGCATCGGCGTCCCCCGGAGCGACAACGCCCTGCGGTTCGCCGTCGACGACGCCCTCGCGGCCCGGGAGAAGGACGGCGACTGGAAGAAGGCCTACGACGCCACCCTCGGCCTCTCCGGGGTCCCGGCGCCCGAGCCGCCCGCCATCGACCGCTACCCGGCGAGCTGAGGAGGCGTCGTGGACGTACTGACAGACAACTTCTCCACCTTCGGTGAGGGGTTCCTCGGGACCGTCGAACTCACCGTGTACGCCTCCATCCTGGCCCTCGTGCTCGGCTTCGTCATGGCGTCGTTCCGGGTGGCGCCGGTCGGCTCCTTCCGGGTGTTCGGCACGGCCTGGGTGACGGTTCTGCGCAACACCCCGCTCACGCTGCTCTTCTTCGCGGTGCTGCTCGGGCTCCCGCGCTTCGGACTCGTCCTGCCCTTCAAGGTGTTCGCCGTACTCGCACTCGGCTGCTACACCTCCGCCTTCATCTGTGAGGCACTGCGTTCGGGCATCAACACCGTCCCCAAGGGCCAGGGCGAGGCGGCCCGCAGCCTGGGGATGACCTTCGGACAGACGCTGTCCATGGTCGTGCTCCCGCAGGCCTTCCGGTCCGTCATCTCACCGGTCGGCTCCAACCTCATCGCACTGGCGAAGAACTCGGCGATCGCGGGCGCGTTCAGCGTCACCGAGCTGCTCGGCACGTACAAGACGCTCAGCGAGCTCGGCTACAACATCATCTGGACGTTCGTCTGGATCGCCGTCGGCTACCTGATCATCACCCTCGCCATCAGCGCCATCTTCAATGTCCTCGAAAAGCGCTGGGGAGTCGCCCGATGAAAGCCCTCTCCCACGATTCCACCGCCCTCTACGACGTGCCAGGCCCGAAGACCGAGCGCAGACACAAGCTCTACGGACTGCTCTCCACCGTGGTGCTGCTGGCCCTGTTCGGCTGGATCCTCTACCTGCTCTTCGACACCGACCAGTTCACCGAGACGAAGTGGATGCCCTTCGAGTACAAGGGCATCCAGGAACTCCTCCTGAGGGGCCTGGGCAACACCCTCAAGGCCTTCGCCATCTCCGCGGTGCTCGCGCTCGCGCTCGGCGGGCTGCTCGCCATGGGGCGGCTGTCCGAGCACCGGCCCGTGCGCTGGCTGGCCACGCTCCTCGTGGAGTTCTTCCGCGCGATGCCGGTCCTGGTGATGATCTTCTTCGTCTTCGTGGCGCTGAAGGTCCAGGCGCTGCCCGCCCTGGTCACCGGGCTCACGCTCTATAACGGCTCGGTGCTCGCCGAGGTCTTCCGTTCGGGCGTCAACTCCGTGGACCGCGGGCAGCGGGAGTCGGCGTACGCGCTCGGCATGCGCAAGACACAGGTCATGAGTTACGTCCTGGTGCCGCAGGCCCTGCGCGCCATGCTGCCCGCCATCATCAGCCAGTTGGTGGTGGCCCTGAAGGACACCTCGCTCGGCTTCTTGATCACCTATGAGGAGTTCCTCCACGCCGGGAAGCTGATCGCGTCGAACCTCGACTACGATCTACCTTTCATCCCCGTGGTTCTGGTGATCTCGCCGATCTACATCGGGATGTGCATGCTGCTCTCGTGGTTCGCCCAGTGGGTGTCCAAGCGACAGCGGCGCAATCCCAAGACCGAGGCCGCGGAAGTGGCGCCGGCCGAACCAGGGACGCTGCTGCCGGGTCCGCAGTAGCTAAAGGGGCCAGGGCCCGACCCGGCAGCAGCCGGTGATCACTGTTCGCGCAGCGGGACCGACACGTACGACGGGTCGGACGCGGGCGAGGAGAAGGTCAGCTGCGAGCCGGACGGGTTGTGCTCGATGTAGAGCGGGTCGACCGTGTCGACCACCAGGGCGAGCTTGTGTCCTGCCGGGACGTCGTAGGCCGTGGAGAACAACTCCAGGTCCACGCCGAACGGTTGGCCGGGGGTCTTGCCGTGGAAGGTGTACGGCGCGTTGCTGACCAGCTTGCCGAGGCCGAGCGGGCCCACGTCGTAGAGGTACGCGACGAGGGTGCCGCTCTCCTTGGTGCTGGAGAGCGTGGTGTGCAGCTTCGCCGTCCCGCGCACCCGCTGGGCCGTGTCGTACCTCTCCGACTGCCAGACGCCCGCGTAGCGCCGCGGAAGCAGCGGCATGGAGGCCATAGGCGGGATCTTGAGGAACTGGTCCAGGGTGTTCGAGAGCAGCACGGTGCCGCCGTTGGCGCCCGAGTCGACGTTCGTGCGGAGCGTGGTGGAGCCCGCCAGGTCGATCTTCTTCCGCGTCGCCCCGACGGACTTCCAGTCGGGGTAGCCCTCGTAGCCGCCGGTCGAGCGGGACTTGAGCTGGATGGGCTGCTCGGTGTCGACGCCGTTCTGCTCGCCCTTGAGGTAGCGGTCGAACCAGCGCTGGGTCGAGGTCCAGGTGTCGTTGGGCAGCCCGAACAGGCCGGTCAGCTCGGCGGTCGCGTGGTCGCCCGGACGGAATTCGAGGCGCTTGGGGCCCGTCAACTGTTCGTAGAACTCGGCGTATTGGTTGGGCGGGAAGATCGTGTCGCCCCAGGCGTTGCCCAGCATGACGGCCGCGCCGTTCTTGTTGATCTGGTTGATGTAGGTCGCGGGGGAGCGCTTGGCGCCCCACGCGATCATCTCGTCCTCCTTGTCCAGGTTGGACGCGAGGAAGTCCTTGAGCGTCTGCTGGAGTTCGGGGCTCGGGCGGCCCGTGAGGATTCCGGCGCCGCCGAGCAGTCCCGCGGCCTGGCGGTGCTGGGTGCGCCCGCTGTAGATGGAGTCGATGAGGTCGCCCCAGCCGCTGAGGGCGGCCACGGCCTTGATCCGCTTGTCGTGCCCGGCGGCGAGCAGGCTGATGCCCGCGCCGTACGAGACGCCGCCCATGCCCACCTTCGCGGGGTCGGCCGGGGTGTTGGCCAGCGTCCAGTCGATGACCTTGGAGGCGTCCGCGATGTCCTCGGGGCCGCCGGTCTCGATCTCGCCGCCGGACTGCCAGAAGCCGCGCGAGTTGTAACTGACCACGACATAGCCGGAGTCGGCGAGCTTCTGGGCCTGCGCGACGTACTCGATCTGGGGCATGGCCCAGCTGGTGGGCAGCACGATCGCCGGGAATCTCTGCCCCGCCGTCGCGCCCTTGGGGGCGAAGACGTTGGCCTTGAGGATCGTGCCGCCGTCGCCGGGGATGTCGACGAAGCGTACGTCTGTGGCGCTTGCCGCCTGTGGAGCGGCCGCCGGGGCAGCCTGGGCGGCCGGGGCGAGGCCGAAGGCGGCGCCGGCGACGAGAGTCGCCGACACGGCGCCCACGGTGGTCGTACGCAGAGCCTTGCGCGGTTGTCCCACGGGTCACTCCTTACTCGTGCAAGCAAAGTGACCCGACGGTAACCTCGGGGCTTTACCGGGGGTAACCCGTCGGTAAGTTACGCCCCGGTAACGATTGTTGAGTGATCTACTTCAAGGCGGCCGGTCAGCTCAGCGCGCTCTTCGTCTGCCAGTCGGCCCACGAGATGTTCCACTCGCCGTAGCCGTTGCCCGGGTCGGGCACGCCCTTCGAGCCGCTGCCGGAGACCTCGAAGGGGTCGCCGACCCGGACCTGGCCGTAGAGCCAGGAGGCGTCGCCGTCGCTCATGCCGATGCAGCCCGAGCTGTGGTTGGTGTTGCCGAAGTACGAGGCGTTCCAGGGGGCCGCGTGCGCGTACATGCCCGACCAGGTCAGGCGCATCGAGTTGTCGACCATCTTGTCGTAGGCGTCACCGAGGCCGACCGTCTCGGAGCGCATGTTGATCGTGCCCTCCTTGGCCATCAGGACGGACGTGCCGCCCCAGGACGCCTTGTCACCGCCGGGGGTGCCCGCCGACATCGGGACCGTCCTGACGCTCTGTCCGTCGCGCACGAGCGTCGCCTGCTTGCTGTCGAGGTCGACCTTGACCTTCTGGGCCTTGCCGACCGTGAAGCCGGTCGCGTAGTCGCGCACGAACCAGCCGCCGCCGGTGCCCGAGTCGATCCCGCCGAGACGGGCGTCGAGCTTCACCTTCGTGCCGGACTCCCAGTACTCCTTGGGGCGCCAGTCGACGCGGTCCTTGCCGTCGTAGTTCTTGATCCAGCCCCAGGACCCGGTCGTGTCGTTGGAGGTCGTCACCTTCAGGTGCCTCTCGACCTCGGCCTTGTTCTTCACCGGGTGGTCGAAGACGACCGACAGGGGCTGCGCGACGCCGACCGTGGTGTCCTTGCCGGGCGTCAGGGACAGCTTGTTCACCTGCTCCGGGGCGGCCGTCCTGAACGATGTCCGCGCGCTACCACCCTCGTCCGTCGTCGCCTTCACCTTGTACGAGGTGCCGGGCACCGCCTTGCGGTCCGAGGTCCAGGTGGTGCCGCTCGCGCCGACCTTGCCGGCCAGCTTCGCACCCTCGGAGTCGGTGACCTCGACCTGCTTCAGCTTGCCGTCGGCCAGCTTCACCGTGACCGGGGAGCCCGCCTTGGCCTGCTTGCCCCGCAGGTTGACGGATATGTCCGGCTTGGCGGCGGCCGTGTCGGCGGACGCGGGGGTGCTGCCCGAACAGGCGGTCAGGGCGGCGGCCAGCGCCGCGAGGCCCGCGGCCGTGACCGCGGCCCCGGCGTGGCGGGAGCGTGTGGGGCGTCGACGGCTCTGCGAGCTCAGGGGCCTCAAGGGAACGTACCTCCGTGCGAATGTGGAACTGCACGGTGAGAGGGACAAAGGTCCCGGTGGGTTGCCTCTTGCCCCGAATTTCCCGACTAGGTCACAGAGGCGGCCTATGGGACGGGCGTGACGATCGGTGCGCGGTGACCGCTCGCCTACTTGGCGCGATGGGACGTGCGGGGCGGAGTGATCGCGGGCGCCGGGGCCTGGGCGGCGCGGGTGACGTCACCGACGAGCTCGACGACGTCGGGACCGTACGCCTGGGAGTTGACGACCTTCAGGAGCAGGACGAAGGTGTTGGCGCCGTGCTTGCGGGCGAGGCGCTCGTGGTGCCGGGCGAGATAGCGGGTCGCCGCCTGGTTGGTGATCGCGCGCTGGCCGCAGAAGACGAAGACGGGTCTCGCCTCCTGGTCCTGCCCCGCGGTGAGCCGCGCGAGGATCACGTACTCCGTGATGCCGCCCTCCATGCGGTAGCGCTCGCTTCCGATCTGGAAAGCGCCGCGGTCCGGGCCGGGCTCCGGGTCGGTGTTGATGCGCACGCCGGGCAGCAGGGAGTGCATGTGCGCGGCCATGCGGCGGTTGACGGCCGGGGAGCCGACGCAGAACTCCGTGCGCTCGCCGAAGCTCTGCTGGGCGGCGTCGTGCGCGACGAGCTGGGCGTGCGCACCGCAGTCCTTGATCAGAGCGGCCAGTTCGAGCAGCGCGAACACGTCGTGGCGTACGACGGTGAGCTCGGGGCCGCCCGCCTCGCGGTTCACCACGAGCAGCGACTCGGCGTTCTCGGGCAGCCCGAAGAAGGCCTGCTTGCGGCGGAGCTTGCGGCGCCAGAGGTAGGTACGGGCGAGCCAGCCCAGCACGGCGCCCAGGCCGGCCGCGATCAGGCCGAGGACGATGTTGCGCACGTCTTCAGTCATGGGGGCGCATGCTAGCGGGCTCTAGGACCCGTGTTCGAGGGGGTCCTGACGTGGCAGGGGAAGCGAAGTTACGCTGCGCGGACGGTTGTTGACTGGAGGTACGAATGCGTCGTGCTGTCGTACGGAATCTGACGCTATTGGCGGTCGGAGGGGTATTGGTGTCGGTCGGAGCGGCCGTGCCCCCTTCGTCTCCGCGCACCGCTGAAACGGCTTCGAGGACCCCGGAGAAGACACCACTCGCCGTCGGTCATGGCGGCGCCGTCTCCAGCGTCGACCCGGATGCGTCCGCCGCCGGGATCGAGGTCCTGAAGAAGGGCGGCAACGCCGTGGACGCGGCGGTCGCCACGGCGGCGGCCCTCGGCGTGACCGAGCCCTACTCCGCGGGTGTCGGGGGCGGCGGCTACTTCGTCCACTACGACGCCAAGAGCCGCAAGGTCAGCACGATCGACGGGCGCGAGACTGCCCCGCTGACCGCCGACTCCGGCCTCTTCCTGGAGGACGGCAAACCGATCCCCTTCGCGGACGCCGTCACCAGCGGCCTCGGTGTGGGCACACCCGGCACCCCCGCGACCTGGGAGTCCGCGCTCGACAAGTGGGGCAGCAAGCGGCTCGGCACGCTCCTGAAACCCGCCGAGCGGCTCGCGCGCGACGGTTTCACGGTCGACGGGACCTTCCGTTCGCAGACCGAGTCGAACCAGCAGCGGTTCGCCGACTTCCCGGCCTCCGCGAAGCTGTTCCTGCCCGGCGGTGCGCTGCCCGTGGTCGGCTCGACGTTCAAGAACCCCGACCTCGCGAAGACGTACGAGGAGCTGGGGCGCAAGGGTGTCGGTGCGATGTACCGCGGCGGCATCGGCAAGGATGTCGTACGGACCGTGAACAAGCCGCCGGTGGACCCGGCGTCCGGGCGGGTGGCCCGGCCCGGCGACCTGTCGGCGAAGGACCTGAAGGCCTACGCGACAAAGCGGCAGGCGCCGACGAAGACCTCCTACCGGGGCCTCGACGTCTACTCGATGGCTCCCTCGTCCTCCGGCGGCACGACCGTCGGTGAAGCGCTCAACATCCTTGAGCGGACCGACCTTTCGAAGGCGTCGAAGAAGAAGTACCTGCACCGGTTCATCGAGGCGAGCCGGGTCGCCTTCGCCGACCGCGGGCGGTGGGTGGGCGACCCCGCCTTCGAGGACGTACCGACGAAGGAGCTGCTCTCGCAGAAGTTCGCCGACTCGCGGGAGTGCCTGATCCGCGACGACGCGACCCTGAAGAGTCCGCTCGCACCGGGCGACCCGCGTGACCCGGCGTCCTGCAAGTCCGGCGACAAGGCGGCCCCGACCACGTACGAAGGGGAGAACACGACGCACCTCACGGCTGCCGACAAGTGGGGCAACGTCGTCGCCTACACCCTGACCATCGAGTCGACGGGCGGCAGCGGGATCACCGTGCCGGGGCGCGGATTCCTGCTCAACAACGAACTGACCGACTTCTCCTTCGCGCCGGCCGACCCGGCCGTGCACGACCCGAATCTGCCGGGCCCCGGCAAGCGGCCCCGGTCCTCGATCGCGCCGACGATCGTCCTGGAGAAGGGCAAGCCGCTGGTCGCGCTGGGATCGCCCGGCGGTGCCACGATCATCACCACGGTGCTGCAGACCCTGACCGGGTTCGTCGACCGTGGCCTTCCGCTCGTCGACGCGATCGCGGCGCCGCGCGCCAGCCAACGCAACGCCGCGCAGACCGAGTTGGAGCCGGGGCTCTGGGAGAACTCGGTGCGGGCCGATCTGGAGGCGATCGGGCACTCCTTCAAGCAGAACCCGGAGATCGGCGCGGCCACCGGGGTGCAGCGGCTGCCGGGCGGCAAGTGGCTCGCCGCGGCGGAGAAGGTGCGACGTGGTGGCGGATCGGCGATGGTGGTGCGCCCGGAGTAGACGGTAGGGGAGAGCGGGCGGGCCCTCGCGGGCCCGCCCGGTGGATTCAGCGGGCCGCGCAGTTCTGCTCCAGCTCGTTGGCCGCCCAGCGGATCGGCCCCTCCGGGTCGTCGTGCAGGTAGCGCAGCACGGGCAACGCCGCGCGTACCGCAGCGAGTTGAGCGTCACCTCGGCCGCCGCGTGCCTGGTGGACGTCCGCCAGGTCCGCGATCAGGAGGAGCAGCGTGCTGCGGGCACGGTTGTCCGGGTCGGTCATGATCTCGACCAGGAACGGGATCGCCGGGACGGCGGCGGTCGATGCCGCCTCCTTGGAGACGAGGAGGCGGTAGAGGTCGTGGACCGCGTCCATGGCCGTCTTCTTGTCGTCCGACGTCACCTTGCCGATCAGCTCGGGGACCATGTGTCCCGGCCCGCGCGCGGTCCACAGCGAGCCCCAGTCGACACTCTCCAGGCGTAGTTGTAGATCGCGGTGCGGCCACAGCTTGTCCAGGTCGAGGCGGAGCGCGGCGGTGGAGTCGGCGTCGGTCACGCGCAGGATGCCGCCCGCGCCGTCCGTGCTGTCCGCGTCCAGGCCCAGGAACTTGATGCCGGTGCCGAGGCGGAGGTTCGCCACCGCGTCGGACGCCAGGTCCCAGACGCGCACCAGGCCGTCCGCCCAGGCCGCGGCGAGCGCGGGTCCGGTGGGCAGGACCGCCGCGGCGAGTGAGCTCACCGGGGTGCTCCTGCGGGCGAACGGCGCGCGCAGCGGCTTGCGGCGGGTCGACCAGTAGCGGATCACGCCGTGCGCGTCGCCGCTCAGGACCAGGCGGGTGCCGCTCGCGAGCTCCAGGCAGGTCACCGAGGTCACCGGGGCGCGATGCAGGGCGAGGGTGATGGTCTCCGGGTCCTCGTCGTCCGTCTCGCGGACGTGCACGCAGCCTTCCGTGTCACCCGCGACGAGCAGCGTCGGACCCTGGAGCGAGGCCACCGCCCTCAGCGTGCCCGGTGCCTCGACGAGCGAGGCCGCCGCTCCGGCGACGACGGGCGGCTGCGGGTACTCGCGGGTCAGGACCGTCCACCGCCCGCGCGGGTCGGCGTCACCGGCGGAGAGTGAGACGGGGTCCAAGTCCTCCAGCGGCAGCGGCACTTCGGCCGGCGGCCGGATGTCCTTGTCCGTCCACTCAAGGCCCAGCGTGCGGGCCACGTCGAGCAGCGCAGCGCGGGTACGGCCGTTGAGCACGATCTTGAAGTCGGCGCCGGGGCCCCGCCCATGACGTATGACCGCGTCCGGAGCGCCGTACGAGAGTGCGTCGGTGCCCATCTCCTGCCAGGGCAGCAGGCCCAGTTCGCGGTACGAGGCCTCCAGGCGTCGTACGACCTCGGGGTCGGCGTCCACGGTGTCGCGGCCGAAGCGCAGCGTCCAGCCGTAGTGCGCGGGCATCCGCTCGAAGGCGAGCTGCATCAGGAACTCGGAGAGCGAGCGGCTCTGCGGCACCCACTCGCCGCCGACGCTCACGACGACCGGCGGGTCGGGGAGTTCGGCGTCGGCGGCGAGATAGCCCCACTCGTGGGCGTAGTGGTACTCGGACATGAACACGCATACGCGGGTGTCCGCGAGGTGTGTGTCCGCTTCGAGCTCGGAGATCCTGGGCGGCCACTGGGTGTGGACCCAGTACAGGCGGGGGTTGAAGGCGAAGGAGTTGAGCGGGGAGTCCCACCATTCGTTGAGCGCCTGGGGGACCGGCAGGTCCCAGTCGACGCCGTGCTCCTTGTTCTCGCCGCCCCAGCGGGAGTGGCCGGGCTCGCCACCCGGGTCCTCGTAACCCCACTCGCGCTGCACTTCCGCCAGCAACGACCAGCGGGAGCGCCCCTGTTGGCGTGCCAGTCGGTCAGCGAACTGTCCGTAATCCATGATCTCGTGTGTCACCGATGCATCGTACGGATGATCTACGTGACAGATGTCTTCGCGGCGTCACAGGGCGGTGAGGATGCGCGGGCCTTCGTGCGTGATCGCCACCGTGTGTTCCGCGTGGGCCGCGCGGCTACCGTCGTTCGTGCGCAGCGTCCAGCCGTCCGGGGCCGGGTGGTAGTGGTCGGTGCCGCCGCTGATCACCATGGGCTCGATGGCCAGGGCCATGCCGTGCTTCAGGGGCATGCCGCGGCCCGCACGGCCTTCGTTCGGGACGCCCGGGTCCTCGTGCATGCTGCGGCCGATGCCGTGGCCGCCGAAGTCTTCCGGAATGCCATAGCCCGCGTCCCTGCACACCACGCCGATCGCGTGCGCGATGTCGCCGATGCGGTTTCCCACGACGGCCGCGGCGATGCCGGCCTCCAGGGCGCGCTCGGCGGTCTCGATGAGGCGTACGTCCTCGGGGCGTGGCTCGCCGACGGTGAAGCTGATCGCCGAGTCGCCCACCCAGCCGCCGAGTTCGGCGCCGAAGTCCGCGGAGAGCAGGTCGCCGTCCCGCAGGCGATAGCCGGTGGGGATGCCGTGCACGATCGCGTCGTTCACGGACGCGCACAGGACCGCGGGGAACGGCGTGGGGGCGAACGAGGGGCGATAGCCGAGGAAGGGTGAGGTCGCGCCCGCTGTGCGCAGCACGTCGTGCGCCACCTCGTCCAGCTCCAGCAGGGAGACACCGACGTCCGCGGCCTCCCGTACGGCGGTGAGGGCCTGGGCGACGATTCGGCCCGCTTCGCGCATCGCGTCGATAGATGTGTCTGTCTTGAGTTCCACCATGCCAATTACTATACCGGTATGAGAATGGTTTCCGCGCGCGGTCGGGACTAGACTGACCGCATGGTGCGGACCCCCCTGACCCCAGAAGAGCGCGAACGCGGCGAGCGGCTCGGCCGGCTCCTGCGCTCGGCGCGCGGTGAGCGGAGCATGGTGGAGGTGGCCGCGAGCGCCGGTCTCTCCGCCGAGACACTCCGCAAGATCGAGACGGGGCGGGCCCCGACGCCCGCGTTCTTCACCGTGTCGGCGCTGGCGGTGGCGCTCGGCCTCTCGCTGGACGAGGTGGCCCAGGCGTGCGCGATGGTGCCGGTCTAGCCGACGCCGCTACGCCGGTCTGGCCGACCCCGCCGCGCCCGGCGGGGCGGCCGGAAAACTGCGTGTAGTCGTCCCGTAACACGTCTGGTGTTATCTTCCGCACCGGAAGACTCCAGGCTCCATGGGGCGGTGCTGGCTCGGATGGCAGTAGGGCAACTCCCTGAACAGGTACGGGATTTCGCGAGGTACCTGAGAGATCTCCTGGCGCGGCTCGATCCGGGCGCCGGGTGGTGCGGCGTGTTCTGGTCCCGTGACCCCGAGGGGATGCAGGCCTGCCTGGACGGCGCGGAAGTGCCCCCCTGGGATGTGGTGGAGGCGCTGCTGCACGACCTGGCCACGGCGTACGGGGCGCAGGCCGCCGAGCGCGAGACGCGGCGGGCGCGAGCGCTGCACGCGGCTTCGCTCGCCGCGTACGACGCGCGGCCCGGGGGTCATGGGCTGCTCGGTGAGCGCCTCGACATGATGCTCACGGAGCAGCGGTTCGCCGTGGAACGGCAGGCGGAGCTTGGCCGCTCGCTCGCGGTCGCGGCCTCGCAGGTCGAGGTGGAGCAGCTCAACCGCGATCTGGCCTGGGTCCGCGACGACCTCGAGCGTGCGACCGCGCGGTGCGCGGAACTCCGGGAGCGCATCGAGGGGTTGGACCGGGCGGGCCGCCCGCAGTGGGTCGACTTCGGTGCGCCGGTTTCGGACGACTTCGCGGCGGTGGAGGCGGACGACTTCGCGGAGCGGGACCTGGACCTGGACTCGAACCCGGAGCCGGCCCAGGGCGCCGGCGCACCCCGTGTCCCCAGGCAGGGCCGTAAGTCACGCGACCCCTCCCGCCGCACGCGCCGCCCCCGCGGCGCCCGTTTCGCGGGGTTCACCGGGGTGGACGACGGCGAGGGAGCGGAGGGCCCCGGCCCGGTCACCGTACCGGCGACGGCCGTGCAGTCGCCCGCCGCCAACAGCCCGCGCGGTGCGCGGTTCGGGCCTGCCGCCGAGGAGCCGGGCGCCCCCGTGGTCCGAGACATCGCGGAGCCGGACCGTGACGACGCCGGGCGGGCCACCGCCGACGCCGTCGCCGAACTCATCAAGCTCCGTGGCGAGGGCCGCAGCGGCGAGGCGCACGGTGTGCTCGTCGAGGCCGCGGGGTGGCCCGCGTCCCGCCTGCCCGTGTTCGCCGGTGAGCTGCACCGCGCGGGCCTCGGCGCCGACTGGTCGACGCTGCTCTGGGAGGCCGCGTCGCTGCCGCCCGACCGGCTGGTCGCGCTCGCCGACGCCCTCGCCGGAGCGGGCCGCGCCGAGGACTGCCGCAAGCTGCTGCGGCAGGGCGTGTCCCGCCCCGCCCCGGAGATCGCCGAGGCCGTGCTCGCGCTGATCGACGCGGGCCGTGAGCGCGAGGCCCGCGCCCTGCTCGACGCCTACATCCGCGTCCGTACCCCCGAGGACACGGCAGGCTGCGCCCACACCGATCCGTACCGCCTCATCCCGCTGCTGCTCCAGGCGGCCCAGGGGGTGTCGGACGAGAGCCACTGGGATCTCGTGCACGCGCTGCGCGTCGCCGGATTCAGCACCTGACGCGCCCGCTCCGGCTGCGCGTTCAGCGCCGCTTCTCGTCCGGTTGGGTGCGAAACATGATCGACTCTGCCGGTTAACGGCGATGGTCTTGCCCAGCCCGTCGGGGAGGCTTACGTTTTCCTGTCTACGCACCAAGTCTACGGGCGTAGAAGCTCTCTGACGTCCCGTCGAAGGAGCAGCTCATGGCCAACGTCGTACGCGCCGCACTGGTCCAGGCAACCTGGACAGGCGACACCGAATCCATGATTGCCAAGCACGAGGAGCACGCCCGCGAGGCGGCCCGCCAGGGTGCGAAGATCATCGGTTTCCAGGAAGTGTTCAACGCCCCCTACTTCTGCCAGGTGCAGGAGCCCGAGCACTACAGGTGGGCCGAACCCGTGCCGGACGGGCCCACGGTCACGCGGATGCAGGAACTCGCCCGCGAGACCGGCATGGTCGTCGTCGTCCCGGTCTTCGAGGTCGAGCAGTCCGGGTTCTACTTCAACACCGCCGCCGTCATCGACTCCGACGGCTCGTATCTGGGGAAGTACCGCAAGCACCACATCCCGCAGGTCAAAGGGTTCTGGGAGAAGTACTACTTCAAGCCGGGGAACGCCGGCTGGCCCGTCTTCGAGACGGCGGTCGGCAAGGTCGGCGTCTACATCTGCTACGACCGCCACTTCCCCGAGGGCTGGCGGCAGCTCGGCCTGAACGGCGCGCAGATCGTCTACAACCCCTCCGCCACGTCCCGCGGCCTCTCCGCCTACCTCTGGCAGCTGGAACAGCCCGCCGCGGCCGTGGCCAACGAGTACTTCATCGCCGCGATCAATCGCGTGGGCGTCGAGGAGTACGGCGACAACGACTTCTACGGCACGTCGTACTTCGTCGACCCGCGCGGCCAGTTCGTCGGCGAGAGGGCGAGCGACAAGACCGAGGAACTCGTCGTCAGGGACCTGGACTTGGGGCTCATCGAGGAAGTACGCCAGCAGTGGGCGTTCTACCGGGACCGCCGCCCCGACGCGTACGAAGGACTGGTACAGCCGTGAGTGACCTCCACACCCGCCACAAGGCCGTCCTGCCCGAGTGGCTCGCGCTCTACTACGCCGACCCGCTGGAGATCACCCACGGGGATGGCCGCCGCGTCTGGGACGCCGACGGCAGGCAGTACCTCGACTTCTTCGGCGGCATCCTCACCACCATGACCGCCCACGCGCTGCCCGAGGTGACCAAGGCGGTCAGCGAGCAGGCCGGGCGGATCATCCACTCGTCCACGCTCTACCTCAACCGGCCGATGATCGACCTCGCCGAGCGGGTAGCGGGCCTCTCCGGCATCCCGGACGCCCGGGTCTTCTTCACCACGTCGGGCACCGAGGCCAACGACACGGCCCTGCTCCTGGCCACCGCGCACCGCCGCTCGAACCAGATCCTGGCCATGCGCAACAGCTACCACGGCCGCTCCTTCACGTCCGTCGGCATCACCGGCAACAACTCCTGGTCGCCCACCAGCCTCTCGCCGCTCCAGACGCTGTACGTGCACGGCGGCGTCCGCAGCCGCGGGCCGTACGCCGCGCTGAGCGACGCCGAGTTCATCGAGGCCTGCGTCACCGACCTGAAGGACATGCTCGGGCAGGCGCGCGGGGGAGTGGCGGCGCTGATCGCGGAGCCCATCCAGGGGGTCGGCGGCTTCACCTCGCCACCGGACGGGCTCTACGCCGCCTTCCGCGAAGTCCTGTGGGAGCACGGCATCCTGTGGATCTCGGACGAGGTGCAGACCGGCTGGGGGCGCACCGGTGACCACTTCTGGGGCTGGCAGGCACACGCCGAGAACGGGCCACCGGACATCCTGACCTTCGCCAAGGGCATCGGCAACGGCATGTCCATCGGCGGCGTCGTCGCGAGCGCCGAGGTCATGAACTCCCTCGACTCCAACTCCATCTCGACGTTCGGCGGCTCACCGGTCACCATGGCGGCCGGCCTCGCCAACCTCACGTATCTCCTCGAACACGACCTCCAGGGCAACGCGCGCCGCGTCGGCGGTCTGCTCATCGAGCGGCTGCGCGCCATCTGCGCCCAGCTGCCCGTCGTACGCGAGGTGCGCGGCCGGGGCCTGATGATCGGCATCGAACTGGTCAACCCCGCAACGGGCGAGGCCGATCCGCGGACGGCCGGCGCCGTGCTCGAAGCGGCCCGCGAAGGCGGCCTCCTCATCGGCAAGGGCGGCGGCCACGACACCAGCGTCCTGCGCGTCGCCCCGCCGCTCTCGCTGACCGTGGCGGAGGCGGAAGAAGGGGCGGCGATCCTCGAACAGGCCCTGCGGAGCGTCTAGTTCACGTGACTCGATGATGCAGTTCACGTGCCTCGACGCGGTTCACGTGCCCCGTGGTAGTTCACGTGCCTTCCGGAATGAACGTACAAGCATGAGAGGGAGCGCCCCATCATGAGTACCCGCACCCTGATCCGCGGCGGCCTCGTCATCACCGCCGCCGAAGAGACCCACGCCGACGTGCTGATAGAGGACGGCCGCATCGCCGCGCTCGCCGCGCACGGCTCGGGCGCCGCCGAGGCCTGGACCGCGGACCGCGTCATCGACGCCTCCCACAAGTACGTGATCCCGGGCGGAGTCGACGCGCACACGCACATGGACTTCCCCTTCGGCGGCACGTTCTCCTCCGACGACTTCGAGACGGGCACCCGGGCCGCGGCCTGGGGCGGCACCACCACCATCGTGGACTTCGCCGTGCAGACCAAGGGACAGGCGCTGCGCGCCGGCCTGGACGCCTGGTACGCGAAGGCGGACGGCAAGTGCGCGATCGACTACGGCTTCCACATGATCCTCTCGGACGTCAACGAGCGCACCCTGAAGGAGATGGACCACCTCATCGAGGAGGGAGTCAGCTCCTTCAAGCTCTTCACGGCGTACCCCGGAGTCTTCTTCAGCGACGACGGCCAGATCCTGCGCGCGATGCAGCGGGCCGCCGTCAACGGCGGGCTGATCATGACGCACGCGGAGAACGGCCTGGCCATCGACGTCCTGGTGGAGCAGGCCCTCGCGCGCGGCGAGACCGATCCGCGCTACCACGGTGAGGTACGCAAGTCGCTCCTGGAGGCGGAGGCGACGCACCGGGTGATCAAGCTCGCCCAGGTGGCGGGCGCTCCGGTGTACGTGGTGCACGTGTCGGCGCAGGAGGCGGTGGCCGAGCTGGCCAGGGCGCGGGACGAGGGCCTGCCGGTGTTCGGTGAGACCTGCCCGCAGTATCTGTTCCTCTCCACGGACAACCTCGCGGAGCCCGACTTCGAGGGCTCCAAGTACGTCTGCTCGACCCCGCTGCGGCCACGCGAGCACCAGGCGGCGCTCTGGCGCGGCCTGCGCACGAACGACCTCCAGGTGGTCTCCACGGACCACTGCCCGTTCTGCTTCGTGGGGCAGAAGGAACTGGGCCGCGGGGACTTCTCCAAGATCCCGAACGGCCTCCCAGGCGTCGAGAACCGCATGGACCTCCTCCATCAGGCCGTCGTCGACGGGCACATCAGCCGCCGCCGCTGGATCGAGATCGCCTGCGCGAGCCCGGCCCGGATGTTCGGCCTCTACGGCAAGAAGGGCACGATCGCGCCCGGCGCGGACGCGGACGTCGTCATCTACGACCCGACCGCCGAGCAGATCATGTCGGCGCAGACGCACCACATGAACGTGGACTACTCCGCGTACGAGGGCAAACACGTCATGGGACAGGTGGAGACGGTCCTCTCCCGCGGTGAAGTGGTCATCGACCAGCGGAAGTTCACCGGACACGCCGGACACGGCTCGTACGTCCCGCGCGGCACCACCCAGTACCTCGGCTAGGAGAGGCGAAGCACCATGGATTTCGGACTCGTCCTGCAGACCGATCCACCGGCCGGCCAGGTCATCAGCCTCATGAAACGCGCCGAGCGAAACGGGTTCCGCTACGGCTGGACCTTCGACTCCGCCGTGCTGTGGCAGGAACCCTTCGTCATCTACAGCCAGATCCTGGCGAACACGGACCGGCTGATCGTCGGCCCGATGGTCACCAACCCCGGCACCCGCACCTGGGAGGTGACGGCCTCCACGTTCGCCACCCTCAACGACATGTACGGCAACCGCACCGTGTGCGGCATCGGGCGGGGCGACAGCGCGATGCGCGTCGCCGGCCGCACCCCGAACACCCTCGCCCGGATCAGCGAGGCGATGAAGGTCATCCGCGCACTGGCATCGGGCGAGGAGGCGGACCTGGGAGGCACGACGATCCGCTTCCCCTGGATCGGGCCGGACGCCCAACTCCCGGTGTGGATGGCCGCGTACGGCCCCAAGGCGCTGAAGATGGCGGGCGAGGAGGCGGACGGCTTCATCCTCCAGCTCGCCGACCCGTATCTGACGGAGACCATGGTGAAGGCGGTCCGCGAAGCCGCCGCGGCGGCGGGCCGTGACCCGTCCTCGGTCACGATCTGCGTGGCGGCGCCCGCCTATCTCACCGAGGACGACTCACCCGCAGCGTTCGCCCACGCCCGCGAGCAGTGCCGTTGGTTCGGCGGGATGGTCGGCAACCACGTGGCCGACCTGGTCGCCAAGTACGGCGCACACTCGGACCTGGTCCCCGAGGCTCTCACCGAGTACATCAAGGCCCGCGAGGGATACGACTACTCCCACCACGGCCGCGCCGACAACCCCGACACCGCCTTCGTCCCCGACGACATCGTGGACCGCTTCTGCGTCATCGGCACCGCGCGTCAACACATCGCCAAACTGCAGGAGTTGAAGCGTCTTGGCGTCGACCAGTTCGCGCTGTACGCGATGCATGACGCCCGCGAGAGCGTCATCGACGGGTACGGGGAGACGGTCATCCCCGCTCTGACGTGAGCGGACCCTCCCCGAGCAGCCCCACCTCCAGGTCGGCGACGACCCCGTAGTGGTCACTGGCCCAAACGCCGTCCACCGGTTCGTCGAAGGCGAGAAGGGTGCTCCGCACGCGGGCGCAGGCATGTCGGTGCGCGTGCGGGGATCCGACGAGGACGTAGTCGATCCTGCGGCGGTGGCCGGGCTGGCGTACCAGGAGTTCGATGTCCTCGGCAGCACGGGGGTTGTCGGAGGTCCAGGTGTGTCCGGGGCCGGAACCCGCGACTTGCCACGCGTCGTGGAAGTGAGTGCTGCGCCCCGAGAGTGACTGCCGGCCGGTCAGATAGCGGATGCAGGCGGAATCGGGATCCGCGTTGAAGTCACCGGCCATGATCGTGGGCAGGGCCGTGCGGTGCCGGGCGTCCAGATCGCTCAACGCCAGTGCCTGGCGCTCGCGTTGGGCCTCTGCTTCGAGCCGGAACGACAGTGTGGGCGCGATGAACAGCACCTCGTCGAGGCCGGGCAGCGGCACGAGGGCGGCCAGCGTGAGCCACGGGACGTCGGGCGCGTCCGTTCCGCGCTGATCGAGGACTTCGGCGACGCGATGCGGCCACCGCGTCGCGATCGCCGTGCCACCGTACCGGTCCGCGTAGGGCGGAGCCGTGGCGGCGGTCTGCGACTGGTGGGTGCCGTGCAGCCCTGTTCCCTCGACGAGCCGGGGCAGTTGGTCCGGCAGGATCTCCTGGAAGGCGACGAGATCCGGCGCGAGCCTGCGCAGCTCGGCGTTGATCAGTGCCGCCCGCGCGGCGGCGTTGCCGCGGCTGTTCCAAACGTTCAGCGTCACGACACGCACGTTCGTCGCCATCAGGCCCGGGCCTTCCGGACCGCGATGACGTCGAACTCCAGCGTCACCTTAGGGCTGACGAGCACCGAGGTCGCGGCGTTCCAGTTCACGCCCCAATCCTGGCGGTTGACCGTGACGCTGCCCAGGAATCCGACCCGGAAGTCGCCTCTCGAATCCATCTCGGCGGCGGTCAACTCGACGTTCATCGTGATCGGTTGGGTCACGCCACGGATGGTCAGGTCGCCGGTGACCTTGTAAGTGGTCTCGTCGACCGGCTCCACCTCGGTCGATTCGAAGGTGAGGGCGGGATGGCTGTCCGTGTCCAGGAAGGTGCTGCGCAACTGGTCGTCGCGCTGCCGGCGGTGGGTCTGGAGACTCGCCGCCCGGATCGAGAGGCGAGCGCTGGACTTCGACGGCTGGTCACCGCAGAGGTACGCGCTGCCCTCGTACTCCGTGAACTCCCCGCGGACTCTGGTCGACATGGTGTGCCGGGCGATGAAGCCGATGCGGGTGTGGGCGGTGTCGATGACGTAGACGCCGGTCAGCTCGCCGAGGCTGATCGTGGTGGGCATGGGGGCACTCCTCAAGGGGGTGGGTCCTTTAGGGGGTTGGGAGAGGGGTGGTGGTTCGGGCTATCGGGGTGGTGCATTGGCCGGTAGCCCGAACCGCCAACGGGCCGGCTATCCGAGCTGGCCGACCTCGTAGTCGCCGGCGGGCCGCTGGGTGAAGACGTTCAGGCGGTTGAAGGCGTTGATGAGGGAGATGCCCGACACCAATGCGGCGAGCTGGTCCTCGTCGTAGTGCTTGGCGGCGTCCGCCCACGCCTCGTCGGTGACACCCCCTGCAGCGTCCGCGATGCGGGTGCCCTGCTCCGCGAGTTCCAGGGCGGCGCGCTCGGCGTCGGTGAACACCGTGGCCTCACGCCAGGCCGCGACCAGGCTCAGGCGCACCGCGCTCTCCCCGGCGTGCAGGGCCTCCTTGGTGTGGATGTCGACGCAGAAACCGCAGCCGTTGATCTGACTGGCGCGGAGCATGGCCAGTTCACGCGCCGCGGCCGGCAGCGTCGAGCCCGCGAGCGCCTTGCCCGCGGCGGACAGGTGCTTGACGGCCTGGGCCGATACCGGATTGGTGAGGAAGTCGAGACGGGTCTGCATGGTGATCTCCCTTGCCTGTGGGGCCGGTTCATCCCCCTCCGAATGAACCGGCCGTTCGCGGGATCGTGTCGTCCCAGCAGCTCCGACGAGACAGCCCCGCGGAATGTGAGGCGAGGGCCCGACGTCACATTCCGCGGGGCTGTCTCGTCGTACGGGGGACGGCACATTCGGCACAGGGAGCGGCGACACCATGAGGACCCAGTTCGAGCCCGGAGACGGACGGCATGACCCGAGCCTGAGCACGGTCATGAGCGAGCGGCGCCAGCTGATCAATCTCGCGTACCGGCTCCTCGGCTCGCTGGCCGACGCCGAGGACGTCGTACAGGAGGCCTACGTCCGCTGGTACGCCATGACCCCGCAGCAGCGGGAGGCCGTCGAATCCCCCGGTGGCTGGCTGACGAAGGTCGCGGGGCGCATCTGTCTCGACCAGCTCCGCTCGGCGCGTGCCCGGCGCGAGAGCTACGTGGGTGAATGGATCCCGGAGCCGCTGCCCGACCGCACTGAGTGGGCCGGCGGGCGGCCGAGCGGCGCGAACGCCGACCCTGCCGACCGTGTCACGCTCGACGAGTCGGTCAACATGGCCTTCCTCGTCGTGCTCGAATCGATGACCCCGGCCGAGCGCGTCGCGTTCATCCTGCACGACGTCTTCCGCTACTCCTTCGCCGAAGTGGCCGAGATCGTCGGCCGCAGCCCCGCGGCCTGCCGCCAGTTGGCCTCTTCGGCCCGCCGCCGCATGCGCGCCTCGCACGCCCCCGCGGCTGCGACGACCACGGCGTCCCGCCGAGCCGCCGTGGTCAGGGACTTCAAGCACGCCTGGGAAACCCAGGACATCGCCGCGCTCATCGGCCTGCTCGACCCCGACGCCACGGCACTCGCCGACGGCGGCGGCGTGGTCAATGCCGCGCCCCACCCCATCTCGGGAAGCGCGCAGATCGCGGCCTACGTGGTCGCCATCGCGGGCAAGGCGCCCGACCAGACCCTCCTGGAGCGCACGGTCAACGGCCAGCCAGGCCTGGTGATCCAGCAGGACGGCGTCACCACGGCGGTCCTTGCCTTCCACATCGCGAGCGACCGGATCACGCACTTCTGGGCGGTACGGAATCCGGAGAAGCTGGGGGCTTGGACGGTGGGCCGCTGACGTCCATCCGCTCGGCCACGTGATCAGGGTTGTCGGCGCCGCCGCTCGGGGAAACTGGCGTAGAGGCCGGATCTGGAGGGTCTCAAGGACCTGCCGATACCCAGCACCGACACCAGTACCTGACCTGAGTTGACTTGAGTTGACCCGCGTAAGGAGCTTGGGCATGGATTTCGGACGTGCGCCGCAGACCCATCTGCCCGCCTCGTGACCGGCAGCGTCCCCACGGGGCCAGCCGCTGAACCCGGCGCCATATCTCAGACCGTCGCCGACGACGGCCGCGTCGAACTGCGCCCCGGCGCCTATCCGGAGCACAGCCGCTTCGCCAACGACGATCTCAAGCCCATCCCCCTCGCCGAACGCCACTGGAGCACCTACAACTTCGCCGCCCTGTGGGTCGGTATGGCTCACAACATTCCCTCCTGGACGCTCGCTTCGGGTCTGGTCGCGCTCGGCATGGACTGGCGCCAGGCCGTCTTCACCATCGCGGCGGCCAATGTGATCGTGCTGCTGCCGATGCTTCTGACAGGACACGCCGGCCCGAAGTACGGCATCCCGTTCCCCGTCCTGGCCCGCGCCTCCTTCGGGCTGCGCGGCGCGAACCTGCCCGCATTGATCAGGGCGGCCGTGGCATGCGGCTGGTTCGGCATCCAGACCTGGATCGGCGGCCAGGGAATCTACGTCCTGCTCAACAAGGTCTTCGACGGGGCGTGGAGCGACGAGTCCCGGATCGGAGGCTACCCGTGGCCGCTGTGGCTCTGCTTCGTGTTGTTCTGGGTCCTCCAACTGGCCATCATCTACCGGGGAATGGAGGCCTTGCGGCGCTTCGAGAACTGGGCCGCTCCCTTCGTGCTCGTCGGCGCCGTGGTGCTGCTCGTATGGATCGCCGACAAGGCGGGTGGCTTCGGCCCGCTACTCGATCAGCCGTCCACGCTGGGCTGGGGCGGCGACTTCTGGCCGGTGTTCTTCCCCGCCCTGATGGGCATGATCGGCTTCTGGTCCACCCTCTCTCTGAACATCCCTGACTTCACCCGGTTCGGGAAGGGGCAGCGGGCGCAGGTGTGGGGGCAGACGCTCGGGCTGCCGACCACCATGACCGCGTTCGCCCTCATGTCCGTCCTGGTCACCTCCGGTTCACAAGCGGTGTACGGGGAGCCGATCTGGGAGCCCGTCGACCTGGCAGCCAAGGCCGACAACGTCTTCGGACTCCTCTACGCACTGGTGACCGTTCTGGTCGCCACCGTCTCCGTGAACATCGCGGCCAACGTGGTCTCACCCGCGTACGACCTCGCGAACCTCGCCCCGAAGTTCATCAACTTCCGTACGGGCGCACTGATCACCGGTGTCGTGGGTGTGGTCATCTTTCCCTGGAAGCTGATCGAGACGCCTGAGCTCTACATCTTCGTCTGGCTCGGTGTCGTGGGCGGACTGCTCGGCACGGTCGCGGGAATCCTGATCGCCGACTACTGGGTCGTGCGTCGGACAGTCCTCGACCTCGCTGATCTGTACCGCCCCGAAGGGCGCTACTGGTACACGGGCGGGTGGAATCTGCGGGCCGTCGCGGCCTTCGCGGTCGGCGGTGTGCTCGCCGTGGGCGGCTCGCATTCGGCGCCGGGGAAGGGACCCTTTCCTGAGGGCGGGCTGGTCCCCGCGCTGAAGCCACTCGCGGACTACGGTTGGGCGATCGGCCTGGCATCGGCGCTTGTCGTCTACGTGGGGCTGATGGCGGTGGGGAGACGCTCGGGATCCGGGGACCCCGGGGGTTTCGGGGGCTCCGAGGGCTCCGGCGGAGGCCGACCGGGACGGCCCTAAGCCGGACGTACCGCTGTCACCAGCCATACTCCCGCCCGCATCCGTACGCCGTACTCGGTCGCGTGCGGCCGGAAGGCCTTCTCCAGGGAAGCCCGTGTCGCCGCGGTGACCACCCGGCCCGGGGTGCGCGACAAGATGAACTCGACGGCGTCCGAGGGAGTTTGGCCCCACACTGTCTCCACCGGAATGGGAGTCACGGTCACGTCCTCGTAGGCGGTGAGCACCTCGCGGAGGCCGGCCGGCTCCGAGAGCGACGCCATGGCGGTGCGTGCCGCGACGGCGTCGGCCGCGGCCTCGGGTGATCCGTGCTCCGGGCTCTGCTCGGGGCCCTCCTCCTCCGCGAGGAGCTTGGCGAAGAGGCCGAGCGTGCGGGACTCCTCCATGCCCCGGTCGAGGGGTTGCGGACAGACGAACACCAGCCGCCCGCCGGGCCGCAGCGCGTGAGCGATGTTCGTGAACGCGGCGGTGTGATCGGCGAAGAACATCACCCCTCCGCGGCTGATCGCTACGTCATACCCTGCCGCGAGGAAAGGGTGGGTCTGGGCGTCGCCCTGTTCGTAAGCCGCGTTCGTGATGCCGTCGGACGCTGTGTTCGCACGGGCGCGGTCGAGGAGCGGTGCCGAGATGTCGACCCCTACCGCATGTCCGTGTGCGGCGCGGCGGGCCGCGATGCGGGTGGTGGCGCCCGCCCCGCAGCCGATGTCCAGGACATGGTCACCGGCGCCGATGGCTGCGGTTTCGAAGAGGGCGTCATTCACGCCGGAGAGCATCGTGTCGTACCGGTCGTGGTGAGTGGCCCAGTGGGTGCCCACGGGGCCGTTCCAGGCCTTGGCCTGACGGGAGTTGGGGGTTGGTTGGGAGTCGGGGGTCGCCTTCGCCTCTACTGGTTTCGTCTCTGCGGTCATGACGGCTCCTTCGCGTGGTGGGTGGAGTACTGCGCCGCGAGGACGCTCTCGATGCGGTCGACCGCCGTGAAGGCGCCGAACGCGATCAGGTGCACGAGGCAGTGGTCACTGAAAGGTGGCTTCTTCCATGCCGCCACGTCCTCGTCGGTGATGCGGTACGGAGCGAGCGCGGCGAGCAGGGCGAGCCGTGCCCCCGGGCGGGACGCACGGTCGGGCAGGGCCTCCCAGGCCGGTGGCGGATGCGCACCGTCCCACGCGGCCACCTCCGTCCGCACGAGGGCCAGGTCGGCCCCGTCCAGCAAGCCCGCCCCCATCGTCGCCGCGTCGCGCAGCGCGGCGTAGGCCGGGCCGATGGGCGTGCCGCCGGCCCAGGAAGGGCCAGGCTGCGGGTCATCGAGCAGGGACAGCGAATCACCGGGGGTGAAGGAGCGGCGCACCGTCTTCTGGAGGGTGCGGCCGCCGATCGAGCGCACCGCCCGGAAGCGCTGCGCGTTGCACGGCAGTATGGCCTCGGTGATCAGCGACGACGCGACGCGGTTGATGAAATGGAACGTGAGTGCGGTGCCTATGTGGGCCGGGGCATGGGCGCGCGGGAACGGTGGCGAGACCAGCTCCGGCGCCCGCACTGCCCGGGTGGCCTTGCCCCAGGCGAGCAGCCTCGCCTGCGCAGGATCCTCGGGCTGCTCGCCGCGCAGTACCCGCTCGGCGACGCGGTGGTCACCGGTGGCGTGCAGCATCATCGTGTGCGCGTTCACGCAGAACGGGCAGCGGTTGGCGAGCGAGACGCCGACGGCGACCAGTTCGCGGTCGGTTCGGGTGGTGCCGCCGCTGCCGAAGGCGTCGTCGCCGCCGACCAGCAGGGCCTCGCGGAGCAAGGCCCAGGTTGCGGTGAACAGTTCGGGCGCAGGGCTGAGGGTGACGAGCGGCGCCGGCTCCGCGATGCCGAAGTCGTCGGCCATCTGCGCGTAGGCGTCGGCGGTCCTGCCGGTCGCCGACTTCGCGTGAACGGGATCGGTGTATCGGAAAGTTGCCATGGCCCGATGGTTGCTGCGCCGGGTGCCTCGGGTCGTCGTACCGCGGGAGGCAGTTGGGGCTACGTCACCGGGAAAGTGCGGCTGCGCGACTACTCCACGGGGAGTAGTGCGAGATCGGTCTGCTGGGGTGACTCGGTTGTCGGTGGCGGCGTCTATGGTTCTGAACACGGCGGGGGATGCGCCGCGGCGGGAGATGCGAGGGCGTAGGGGTGCGGGGGCGGAGATGAGGGCGGACCGGGCGGGGACGGCGGTGGGTCAGGTGAACGTGCGTGAGCGTGTGCGGGGCCGCGTGCAGCAGGTGTGGGTCGGTGACGCGGTGCTCGCGGTGGTGGTGGGCGTGATCGTCGGGGTCGCGGCCGGCCTGGGAGGCGGGGGAGCGGGCTTCGTCGACTACGCCCTCATAGGAGCCGGTTCGCTGGCCCTCGCCGGGCATCGGAGAGCGCCACGCGCGGTGCTCGCCGTCACCACGGCATGCCTGCTCGGTGAGGTGTTGTACGGGGGCGCGAGCAGTGTCGCGGCGATCCCGGTCGTCGCGGCCGTGCACACGGCCGCACGCGCCGCCCACCGCGGTCACGCTGCCATGGCCGCCGGGGTGTTCCTCGTGGGTTTCGCGGTGGCGGGAGAAGCGTCGGACGACATCGTGCAGTGGACGCTGCTGTTGGCCGGCTGGTTCCTCTGCGCCCTCGTCACGGGCCTCGCCGACAAGAACTGGCAGGCGTATCTGCGCCAGACCGAGCAGCGGGCCCTGGAGGCCGAGCGGACCCGCGAGGAGGCGGCACTGCGCAGGGCGGGCGAGGAGCGGCTGCGGATCGCGCGGGAACTGCACGACTCGCTGACCCACAGCATCTCGATCGTCAAGCTCCAGGCGGGCGTGGCCGTCCACCTCGCCCGCAAGCGGGGCGAGGACATACCGCCCGCGCTGCTCGCCATCCAGGAGGCGAGCGGTGAGGCGATGCGTGAACTCCGCTCCACACTCACCGTGTTGCGCACCGACGAGCCCACGGGAAGCCCGGCGTTGCTCGTCGAACGCGCGCGGGCGGCCGGACTCGCGGTGGAGCTGACGGTGCGGGGCCGGGAGCGGACCCTGGCCGGTGACCTGGAGCGGGCCGCGTACCGGATCGTGCAGGAAGGCCTCACCAACGCGGCGCGGCATGCAGGTGGCTGCGCCAAGGTGGCGGTCGAACTCGAATACGGGGAGCGGGTGTTGGGGGTGCGGGTGGAGGACGACGGGGTGGCCGATGCGGGGCGGCCGCCAGTGGAAGGGATCGGGCTCACGGGGATGCGCGAGCGGGTCGCTTCCCTGGGCGGGGCGTTACGGGCGGGGCCGAGGGTCGAGGGGGGCTTCCTGGTGCGGGCTGAACTGCCGCTTGAGTACGTGGGGTTGGAATCGGAGTCGCCGGCGGGAGAAGTGGGGGAGCCTGCCGGGAAGGAGGGCGTGCCGGGGGAGGCCAGGGTGGCCGCTGACGCCGGGCGCGGACGGTCGGGGGAGGGCGGATGATCCGGGTGGTGCTCATCGACGACCAGGCGTTGATGCGGGCCGGGTTCCGTGCGCTGCTCGAAGCCGAGGACGGCATCGAGGTGGTGGGGGAGGCCGCCGACGGGGAGCGCGGGGTCGCTCTCGTGCGGGAGTGCGTGCCGGATGTGGCACTCATAGATGTACAGATGCCGGTGATGACCGGGATCGAGGCGACGCGCCGGATTGCCGCCGACCCGCGCCTCAGCAGCGTGCGGGTCGTGATCCTCACCAATTACGGCCTCGACGAGTACGTTTTCGACGCCCTGCGTGCCGGGGCCAGCGGGTTTCTGCTCAAGGACACGGAGCCCGCCGACCTGCTGCACGGCATCGAGATCGTCGCGCGCGGGGACTCCCTGCTCTCCCCCTCCGTGACCAGCAGGCTGATCGGGGAGTTCGTGTCGCGGCCGCCGGACCGGGCCACCGCGCCGGGCCTGGAGAACCTCACCCGCCGGGAGCGTGAGGTCACCGCGCTGGCCGCGCGCGGTCTGACGAACGAGGAGATCGCCACGCACATGGTGATCAGCCCGTTCACGGCGAAGACGCATGTGAGTCGGGCCATGACGAAGCTCGGGGCGCGTGATCGCGCCCAGTTGGTCGTCTTCGCCTATGAGTCGGGGCTCGTCGCAGCCCGCGGCGCAGCTCGTGAGGAACAGAAAGGAGGAACCTCTGGCCACGGCATGATCTCCGCGTGACCGTCCTGCCTTTGAGAGTCATCCCGTTCAGCGTCATACCGTCCAGAGCCGTTCCGATCAGGCACGTCGCCGGTCCTCGCGGCCGTGGTGCTGCTCGCCTCCGGATGCGGGATCTCGGACAACACCGCGGCCACATCGGCACGACCGCCTGGGAGCGGAGCCCGATGGACGACGCCGGCCCGTCCAGGCCTACGGCACGCGCGCCGTCCACTCCGGTGAGCTGAACTTCGTCCGGGCGAGTTCGCGCGCCCTGGCCATCTCCTCGTCCGTGGCCTTGCCCGGAGTCAGGCCGTACCGCGTGCGGAAGGAGTCGAGCATCCGCTCGATCACGGCCTCGCGCGGGAGCCCCGTCTGGCGGCGCAGCGGGTCCACGCGCTTCTTCGCGCTCCTCGTGCCCTTGTCCGAGAGCTTCTCGCGGCCGATGCGGAGCACCTCGACCATCTTCTCCGCGTCGATGTCGTACGACATCATCACGTGGTGCAGCACGGCGCCGTCCCCGCCCGCGAGGCGCTTCTGTGCGGCGCCCGCCACCTTGCCCGCGTCGGTGGCGATGTCGTTGAGCGGTTGGTACCACGCCTTGATGCCCATGTCGCCGAGGGCTTCGAGCACCCAGTCGTCCAGATAGGCGTAGCTGTCGGCGAAGGACAGGCCCTGCACGAGGGAGTCGGGGACCGAGAGCGAGTACGTGATGGTGTTGCCCGGCTCGCAGAACATGGCGCCCCCGCCGCTGATCCGGCGCACCACCTCGACGCCGTGCCGCTCGGTGCCCGCCGGGTCCACTTCGTTGCGCAGCGACTGGAAGCTGCCGATGACGATGGCCGGGGACGCCCACTCCCACACCCGCAGCGTCGGCGGGCGGCGCCCGGCGGCGACCTCCTCGGTGAGCACCTCGTCCAGTGCCATCAGCAGGGCGGGGGACTGCGGGGCTTCGTGGATGAGCTGCCAGTCGTAGTCGGTCCAGTCGGTGGCATGCGCGAGGGCACGGCGCACCGCGACGCCCACGCCCTCCGACGTGAGCCCGTACATCACCGTGCCCTCGGGGAGCGCCGCGTCGATGCGGGCGGCGAGGCCCGTCGCGTCGGTGTCGGCGGGGGCGCCCTCCAGGGCGTGGCTGAGGGCGTCGAACGCCTCGTCGGGTTCCAGGAAGAAGTCCCCCGCCACGCGCACGTGCCGCAGCGCCCCGTCCTCGACCTCCAGGTCCACCACGACGAGCTTGCCGCCGGGGACCTTGTACTCACCGTGCACTGTGCTTCCTCCGGGCCTGCCTGAATCGCGAACACCGTCAGCCTGCGATTTCATAACAGGACAACTCGACCCACCAGGGATAGATTCCCGCAGTCGACGAGGAATCCATGAGCCACGCCGAGACGAGCGATCGAGCCACCGAGGGCGCGTCACCGGCCGTCAAGCTGACCCTCGCGACGCTGACGATGATGGTCGTCGGGTCGATGGTCGGCGCCGGGGTCTTCTCGCTGCCCAGGCGGTTCGCCCAGGAGACCGGAGTCGCGGGCGCGCTGATCGCCTGGGCCATCGCCGGTACGGGCATGCTGATGCTCGCGTTCGTCTTCCAGGCCCTCGCCGTGCGCAGGCCGGACCTCGACGCCGGTGTCTACGCCTACGCCAAGGCGGGGTTCGGCGAGTACCTCGGCTTCTTCTCCGCGTTCGGGTACTGGGCCAGCGCGTGCGTCGGCAACGTCACCTACTGGGTGCTCATCATGTCGACCGTCGGCGCCATCTGGCCGGCCCTCGGCGACGGCGACACCCTGCTCGCCGTCGTCCTGTCCTCGGTCGGCCTGTGGGCGTTCTTCCTGCTGATCCGACGTGGGGTCAAGGAAGCGGCGGCGATCAACCGGATCGTCACCGTCGCCAAGATCGTCCCGATCCTCGTCTTCGTGATCCTGGCGCTCTTCTTCTTCGAGCCGTCCGTGTTCGCGGACAACTTCGGCGGCGCCGACTACGCGGGATCGCTCTTCAACCAGGTGCGCGGCACCATGCTGGCCACCGTCTTCGTCTTCCTCGGCGTCGAGGGCGCGAGCGTCTACTCCCGGCACGCCAAGCGCCGCGAGGACGTCGGCCGGGCCACGATCCTGGGCTTCCTCAGCGTCTTCGCCGTCTTCGCCTCCGTCACCATCGTGTCGTACGGAATCATGCCGATGGCGGAGATCGCCGAGCTGCGCCAGCCGTCCATGGCGGGCGTCCTGGAGGAGGCCGTCGGCACCTGGGGCAAGGTCTTCGTCAGCGTCGGACTCATCATCTCCGTGCTCGGCGCCTACCTCGCCTGGACGCTGATGGCCGCGGAAGTGCTCTTCGTCGCCGCGAAGGACGACGACATGCCCCGCTTCCTGCGGAAGGCCACCTCCGAGGACGTGCCGGTCCCCGCGCTCCTGATGACCACCGCGCTGAGTCAGGTGGTCCTGGTCGTCACGATGTTCTCCGACGACGCGTTCAACTTCGCGCTAGACCTGACCAGCGCGCTGAGTTTGATCCCGTTCCTGCTCGCGGCCGGTTTCGCCGTCAGGGTCGGCCTCGGGCACGGGAGTGAGGACGTCGCCGGGCACAGCACCAGTAAGGAACTGGTGATCGCGGTGATCGCCACGCTCTACACGGCGTTCCTGCTGTATGCGGCCGGGCTCAAGTTCGTCCTGGTCTCCTTCATCCTCTACGCCCCCGCGACGCTCCTGTTCATCAAGGCCCGGCGGGAACAGAACCGGCGCGTGTTCTCCCCCGCGAGGCCGTCATCTGCGCCGTCTCGATCGCGGGCGCCGTCGTGGGCGTGATCGCCCTCGCGGTGGGCTGGATCGAACTCTGACCGGCTCCCGACCTCTGTTGCCACCGACCGAAAGGCGCACCGTGACCAGCTTGACCAGCCACGACACCCCCGCCGCACCGACGTTCGGTGTCCACTCCGAGGTCGGCAGGCTGCGCAAGGTACTGGTCTGCGCGCCCGGTCTCGCGCACCGCAGGCTGACCCCCACCAACTCCGGTGACCTGCTCTTCGACGACGTCATGTGGGTGGAGAACGCCCAGCGCGACCACGCCGACTTCGTCATCAAGCTGCAGCAGCGCGGCGTCGAGGTCGTCGAACTGCACGACCTGCTCGCCCGGACCATGGCGCTCCCCGAGGCGAGGACCTGGCTCCTCGACCGGAAGATCACCGCGAACGAGGTCGGCCCCGGGCTCATCGACGGCACGCGCGCCTTCCTGGAGACGCTGGAGCCCCGACAGCTCACCGAGTACCTCATCGGAGGCCTGGCCACCGCGGATCTCCCCGACGAGTTCCGCTCCGGATATCTCGCGCTGGTGCGCGAGTCCACCGGCGTGAGCGAGTATCTGATGCCGCCCCTGCCGAACACCCTCTACACCCGCGACACGACGTGCTGGCTCTACGGAGGCGTCACGCTCAACCCGCTGTACTGGCCCGCCCGGCACGACGAGACGCTCCTGATGAAGGCGATCTACCGCTTCCACCCCGACTTCACCGGCGCCACAGTGTGGTGGGGCGATCCCGAACTGGACTGGGGCCAGGCGACGTTCGAGGGGGGTGACATCATGCCGGTCGGCAACGGCGTCGTCCTGATGGGCATGAGCGAGCGGACCTCGCGCCAAGCCATCACGCAGGTCGCCTCCGCGCTGTTCCAGAACGGCGCGGCCGAGCAGGTCATCGTCGCGGGCATGCCCAAGCTGCGGTCCGCGATGCACCTCGACACCGTCTTCACCTTCGCCGACCGCGACATCGTCACGCTCTACCCGAAGATCATGGACGACGTGCACTCGTTCACGCTGCGCCCCAGCGACAAGGCCGCGGGGGTCGACATCACGGACGAGGGCTCGCGCGCGTTCGTCGACGTGGTCGCCAAGTCGCTCGGCCTGCCCGAGCTACGCGTCATCGAGACCGGCGGGGACGTCTACGCCTCCGAGCGCCAGCAGTGGGACAGCGGCAACAACGCCGTCGCCCTGGAGCCGGGCGTGGTCTTCACCTACGACCGCAACACCCAGACCAACACGCTGCTGCGCAAGGCGGGGGTCGAGGTCATCACCATCGTCGGCGCCGAACTCGGGCGCGGTCGCGGCGGCGGGCACTGCATGACGTGCCCGCTCGTCCGCGACGCCGTGGAGTTCTGAGGCGGCTGACTTCTGAAGCGGCCTCGCCGGTACGGGGGTTCAGTACCGCTGAGCCTTGACCAGCTTCGCGGAGAGCTTCGGCTCCGGGGGCTCGTGGCTGATGGCGTAGCGCTGGGCCCGCTTGCCCGGTTCGAGGTTCTGCGTGCCTACGTAGCGGGTCTCCGCGACCTTGCCAGAGGCGTCGACGAAGTCGACCTGTACGGCGAAGTCCGCCGTCTTGGCCGTCCTGTTGGTGAAGGTCACCACGGAGGCGAGCACACCGCCGGTCTCGGAGCGCGGCTTGCCCGTCATGGAGACGTCGGACATCGCGTTGCCGCGCCCGTCGACATCCTTCAGGGCGGACTCGGCCGCCTGATTGGCGCGTTCCGTGTCGGCGGAGACGGACGCCTCGAACTCGTCCGCGCGCTCCGAGGCGGATGCCTCCGCCTCGGAGGCCGACGCGCGGGCGGACTCGGCGGCCTCCGAGGCCTGCGACTTGAGCGGTGACGCGGTCTTCTCCGAGAAGGACGACGAGTCGGGAGCGGTCGGCCGCTCGCTGACCGTCCTGCTGCTCTCGGAGGAGGGCTCGTCGCTGTCGGAGCCGCACGAGACGAGGGCTGCTGCGGCCGTCACCGTGGCGGCGAGGGTGAGGGCGGCGGACATTCCGGGTCCGCGGTGTCCGCGGCGTCCGTGGTTTCTGCGGCGCCGCTTGCCGCTGAGCGGCATGGGGTTCATTCGGTGCGGTCCTTTCCCTGCTGCCTGTGCTCGTTGCTTGTGCTCGCTGCCGGTGTTCGCTGCCTGTGCGTACGGGGGTGTCAGTACCGCAGCGCGCAGGCGATCCGGCCCCGGTCGGCGAGCGTGCCTTCGGGTACGAAGCGGACCTGCGCGCCGGTGTCCAGGGCCCGCTCCACGATGTCGTCCACGACGTCGTCCACCGCGTCGAGATCGTCGCCGTCCGCCGGGACGAGATGCCCACCCTCGTCGCGCACGGTCGCTTGGTAGCTGTCCTCCACGACGAGGAGACGGACCCGGTCCGTCGTCACGTTCTGCCAGACCTCGTCGAGCCCGGCGGCGTAGTGGCGCCGCCCCTGCGCCAGCTCCAACTCACGTACGACGGACTCGATCTCGTCCTTCTCCCGGGTCGCGAGGAAGGGGCGCGCCGCCTGCCACACCGCGTCCGCGGGGCCGTGCGCGAGGCCGCCGTGCGGTACCCGCGTGGCCTCCTTGGCGACCGTGCCGACGTCGTCGATGAGGGAGAGTGCGTGGGCCTCCCCGGCCACGAACAGGGGGCGCGGATGGGAGTGGAGCACGCGGGCCGCGGCGTGGTCCGCGTCGCGCAGGAACTTGCGGGTGTGCTCGTCGCGGAAGGTGCTCGGCAGGTCGCCGATCCGCTCCTGGCGCTCGGCGTCGGGGTCGTCGAGGCTGCGGGTCAGCGGGAAGCCGTCCGCCGTGTGCTCGACGACGCGCTCCGGGGTGCCGCTCCACAGCGAGACGCGGTCGGCGGAGAGGGCGAGGACCCAGTACGGGCGCTCGGCTGCCTGGGCCGCGACGACGTTGCGCGTCAGGAACGTGTCCGAGAACACCACGCGGGACGGCACCGTCCTGCCGAGCGACCACACCTGGTGCTCCCCGGGAGCGGCGAAGACGGCGAGCCCGTCCTCGGCGTGCACGAGGTCGATCTCCGCCACCGCCCGGTCGAGCTGCGCGGCCACCTCGATCCGCTGCTCCCTGGCCACCGCCGGGTCCGATTTCAGGTGCTCCTTGGCCTCGGCGACGAGATTGCGCAGCCGCACGGGATCCTGCGCGTTGTCCGGCTCCCTGCGGTGCGTCGGCAGCAGGACCGAGACGGCGGGATAGGGGCGGGGCCGGCGCAGCCCGGCCAGTGTGGCCGGGTTGAGGGAGGGGTGCATGGAGTGACCCTTTCGACACCTGCGGGTTTTACACCATTGAATGCACCATATGTCCGTTACGGGGTCACGGCACTTCCCCGAGGGACTGCCCGAGGGGGCGCGCGAGAGGTGGCCCACCGGGTTGCCCGAGGGGCTGTTCGTGCAGGTGAGGCCGCTGGGACGGGGCCAGGGGTCAGGTCACGTGGGATTCATCTCGAATCCATGAGCCGTTCCCCTGGGCCGTACGGATTGTCAGTCCGGCGTGCTCTCATGGATGCATGATCGAAGCGATCGAAGACTTTCTTGTACGTGGCGTTCCCGACGTCGAAGAAGCCCTCCGCAAGGCCGCCGCGGCCGAGGTCATGCCGCGGTTCCGACAGCTCGCCGAGGACGATGTCGTCCAGAAGAGCGGGCCGCACGACCTCGTGACGGTGGCCGACCGCCTCGCCGAGGAGCAGCTGACGGCCGCGCTCACCACGCTGCTCCCGGGCTCCGTGGTCGTGGGAGAAGAAGCGGTGCACGCGGACCCCTCCATATACGAGGCGATACGCACCGACGCGGCGGTGTGGATCGTCGACCCCGTCGACGGCACACGCCAGTTCGTGCACGGCGACCCGGGGTTCTGCATGCTGATCGCCCTGGCATGGCGCGGCGAGGTGCTCGCCTCCTGGACCTACGCCCCGGCGCTCGACGAGATGGCGGTCGCCGTGCGCGGCAAGGGCGCATGGCTCGACGGAGAGCGGCTGGTGGCCGGTTCGCCGGGAGAGGTCCTGGAGGTGGCGACCTCGCACCCGGACTTCACCACGCCCGAGCAGAAGCAGGCGCTGCTCGGCCTGCGCGTGCAGGGTGTCGCGCCGCGGCCGTGCGGTTCGGCGGGGCTCGAGTATCTCGCCATCGCCAAGGGGGAGTTGGACGCGGTCGCCTTCTCCTGGGAGCTCGCCTGGGACCACGCCGCGGGTCTGCTGCTCGTGGCCGAGGCCGGCGGCAGCAATCTGACCGTCGCCGGTGAGCCCTTCCGGATCGAGGGCGGCAACGCGCTGCCGTTCACGGCCGGCCGGGACGCCGCCACGGTCGACAGGGTGGTGGAGCTGCTGTCGGCCGCGCTCTGATCCGCGGGGCCTATCCTGGGCGGCGAAGGCCATCGGCTGACAAAGGAGTCCGAAGGTGCCGTCGATGCTTGACGCCGTCATCGTGGGGGCGGGACCGAACGGTCTGACCGCTGCCGTCGAGCTGGCCCGCCGCGGCCTCTCGGTGGCCGTGTTCGAGGCCAGGGACACCGTGGGCGGCGGGGCGAGGACCGAGGAGCTGACGCTTCCCGGGTTCCGGCACGACCCCTGTTCCGCCGCGCACCCCCTGGGCATCAACTCGCCCGTGTTCCGCACCATGCCCCTCGACCGCTACGGCCTCGAGTGGCTCCAGCCGCGGCTGCCCATGGCGCACCCCTTCTCGGACGGCAGCGCCGCGGTGCTCTCCCGCTCCGTCGCGGAGACCGCCGCCTCGTTCGGGCCGCGCGACGCGGGGGCGTACCGGCGGCTTGTCGACCCCTTCGTCAGCAAGTGGGACGACCTCCTGCGGGACTTCATGGCGTTGCCGTCGACCGCGCTGCCGCGCGACCCCGTGACCCTCGCGCGCTTCGGCCTCGCGGGTCTTCCGCCGTCCACCTGGCTGATGCGGCGCTTCGGCGAGGACCGGGCCCGCGCCCTGTTCTCCGGGCTCGTCGCCCACGTCATCGCGCCGCTGGGCGGGATCGCCACCGGCGCCGTCGGCATGGTCTTCGCGCTGGCCGCGCACGCCCGTGGCTGGCCGGTCGCCCGGGGCGGCTCCCAGTCGATCTCGGACGCGCTCACCGCGTATCTGAAGGACCTCGGCGGCGCGGTCCACACGGACTACGAGGTCAAGCGGCTCGACGACCTGCCGCCGGCGCGCGCGTACGTCTTCGACACCTCGCCCACCGCACTCGCCCGGATCGCGGGCCTCGGGCGCAGCTACGAGCGCTATCGCTACGGCGCGAGCGTCTTCAAGGTCGACTACGCCCTCGACGGGCCCGTCCCGTGGACGGCGGAGGAGGCGCGGTCGGCCGGCACCGTGCAGGTGGGGGGCAGCAGCGCGGAGATCGGCGCCGCGTTGCGCGCCGCGTCACGGGAGAACCGTGCGCCCGACGCGCCGTTCCTGATCACCGTGCAGCCCAGCCTCGTCGACCCGTCCCGCGCGCCCGCGGGCAAGCAGGTCTTCTGGGCGTACGGTCATGTGCCGAACGGCTGGGACGGCGACCTGACCGACGCGATCGAGCGCCAGCTGGAGCGCTTCGCGCCCGGTTTCCGTGACCGCGTCCTCGCCCGTGCCACCGCGGGTCCTGCCGCGCTCGCCGCCCGTAACGCCAACTACGTCGGCGGTGACATCGCCTGCGGCGCGGCCAGCGGCCTCCAACTGCTGCTCCGCCCCAAGATCTCCCTCTTCCCGTACGGGACCGCGCACCCGGCGGTCTTCATCTGCTCGTCCGCGACGCCGCCGGGGCCCGGGGTGCACGGTATGTCGGGGCACAACGCGGCGAAGGCGGTGTGGCGGCGGCTTCGCGTGGCGTGAGGGGCCTTTGGGGCGGCCGCGGGGGGCGTTTTCCGGGGCCCTCCGCATCCGACTGTGGGCGAACGGGCCTCTCCCACCCACCCGCCCGTCACCCCGCATCCGCCCCTGACCGAACAAGCTTTCCCGCCCGCCCGATTGCCCCGCATCCGATCTTGGACGAACGAGCTTTCCCGCCCACCCGCCCGATTGCCCCGCAGCGGCCAACGAACAGCCGCAGTCGGCAGCGCTCGGGAGGGGACGTGTCGGTATGTCTGCCCGGAGCACGGTTCGCGGCGCTCCCTCGCCGAAGTAGCAAGTCGGCCACCGGACGATAGCGAGGACGGACATACCGGCGCGGCCCCGCACCCACAGACGGACCGGCACCTACGTCGGACGTCCATGTCGAATTCTCGCCAGCCACCCCCACCCCCGATCCCCGATCCTTGACGCATGGCGACCACAACCGCGACCACCAGCACCACCCCACCCCCCTCAATGCACACCGACGCCGAGCGCTGCGTCCGAGCCGTGCAGTCGAAGGATGCGCGGTTCGACGGATGGTTCTACACCGCGGTGCTGACCACCCGGATCTACTGCCGCCCCAGTTGCCCCGTCGTCCCCCCGAAGCCCGAGAACATGAGCTTCTACCCGAGCGCGGCAGCCTGTCAGCAGGAGGGGTTCCGGGCCTGCAAGCGGTGCCGGCCCGACAGCAGCCCGGGGTCCCCCGAGTGGAATCAGCGCGCCGACCTCGTGGCCCGCGCGATGCGCCTCATCGCGGACGGAGTCGTCGACCGGGACGGCGTCCCAGGCCTCGCCACCCGCCTCGGCTACAGCACCCGCCAAGTGGAACGCCAGCTCCTCGCGGAACTCGGCGCGGGCCCCCTCGCCCTGGCCAGGGCGCAACGCGCCCAGACCGCCCGCCTCCTCATCGAGACGACCCCCCTGCCCATGGCGGACATCGCCTTCGCCGCGGGCTTCTCCTCGATCCGCACCTTCAACGACACCGTCCGCGAAGTCTTCGCCCTCGCCCCCGGCGAACTGCGGGCCCGCGCTCCCCAGGGCACCGCACAGGCATCCGGCGCCCTCTCGCTGCGCCTCCCCTTCCGCGCCCCGCTCAACCCCGACAACCTCTTCGGCCACCTCATCGCCACCGCCGTACCCGGCGTCGAGGAGTGGCGCGACGGTGCGTACCGCCGCACTCTCCGCCTTCCCTACGGCCACGGAGTCGTCGCCCTCACCCCCACCCCGGACCACATCGCCTGCCGACTCAGCCTCACCGACATGCGCGACCTCACCAACGCCATCAGCCGCTGCCGCCGCATGCTCGACCTGGACGCGGACCCCGTCGCGGTGGACGGCAGGCTCAGCGCCGACCCGCTGCTCGCACCCCTGGTGGCCAAGGCACCGGGGCGCCGCGTGCCGCGCACGGTCGACGAGGCGGAGTTCGCCGTACGCGCGGTACTTGGCCAGCAGGTCTCCACGGCCGCCGCCCGTACCCACGCCGCCCGTCTGGTCACCGCGCACGGCGAGCCGATCGACGACCCCGAGGGCGGCCTCACCCATCTGTTCCCGGCGCCGGAAGCCCTCGCGGCGCTCGACCCCGAGGCACTCGCGCTGCCGCGCAGCCGCCGGGCCACGCTGACCACGCTCGTACGCCATCTCGCCGACGGATCACTCCGGCTCGGCGTGGAGAGCGGCTGGGACGAGGCGCGCGCCCGGCTCACCGAACTGCCCGGCTTCGGCCCCTGGACGGTCGAGGTCATCGCCATGCGGGCACTCGGCGACCCCGATGCCTTCCTGCCCACCGACCTCGGGATCCGCCGCGCGGCGCAGGAACTCGGCCTGCCGCACACCCCGGCGGCGCTCACCGCTCGGGCCGCGGCCTGGCGCCCCTGGCGCGCGTACGCGGTCCAGTACCTGTGGGCCACCGACAGCCACCCCATCAACGCCATCCCGGCTTGAGCGCCGGCCCGAGAGGACAAGTCCCATGCACAGCCAGCGCCACCGCCACCGCCGACACACCCTCATCGACAGTCCCTACGGCCCCCTGACCCTCGTCGCCACCGAGGGCGTCCTCAGCGGTCTCTACATGACAGAGCAGCGCCACCGCCCACCCGAAGAGACCTTCGGCAACCGCGACGCGAGCCCGTTCGGCGAGACGATCGACCAGCTGGAGGCGTACTTCGCGGGCGAGTTGACGCAGTTCGACCTGCCGATGCGCCTCGACGGCACGCCGTTCCAGCGCACCGTCTGGCAGCAGCTTCAGCTCATCCCGTACGGCGAGACCCGTACGTACGGCGAGCTCGCGGCCGTGCTGGGCAAGCCCAACGCCTCACGCGCGGTCGGCCTGGCCAACGGCAAGAACCCGATCGGGGTCATCGTCCCCTGCCACCGGGTGATCGGCGCGGGCGGCTCCCTGACCGGCTACGGCGGCGGGCTCGACCGCAAGCAGCGCCTGCTGGCCTTCGAGGGCGGGGCACCAGCGAGCGAGGAGGCGGCACCGGGGCGTGAGGACGCCCTCTTCTGAACGTGAACGCCGGGACCATCTGACGGGACGGGCCGCTCAACCGACCCGTACCGGCCGCTCAACCGACCCGCAGCCCGTTCTCCAGCTCTACCGGACCCGTCCCCGCGTCGAGCGCATCGAGCCCGGCCCGCACCCGCAGCCCCAACTCGTGGGGCAGGAACCGCGGAAGGTCCTCGCGGGCCACCAGGCGCCAGGAGATCAGCTCCTCCTCCTGAAGCCTGATCGACTTCAGCTGCTCGTCGCCGAGCACCCCGCCGTCGTAGAGGTAGGCGACCAGCGGAGGCCGGGCCGTGCCCTGCACCCAGTCCACCGCGAGCAGCGCCCCCAGCACGACGTCCAGACCGATCTCCTCGGCGGTCTCGCGGCGTGCCCCCTGCCGGGGCGTCTCGCCCTCGTCCGACTCGATGGTGCCGCCGGGCAGGGCCCATCCCTCGCGGTAGTTGGGCTCGACGAGCAGCAACCGCCCCTCGGAGTCCCGGAAGAGCGCGGTGGCCCCGGCGATGACGCGGGGGAGGCCGGCGATGTATGTGGCGTAGTCCTGAATGGTCACGTGCCCAGCGTAGACAGCTCCACGGTCCGTGCCGCGAGTTCGCTGATCCGTGCCCCGTCGAAGCCGAACACCGCGCTGCGCACCCGGTCGTCGAGAGGGTCGCGCCACTGCGCGGGGATCGCCTTGGCGCCGCACAGCACCCCCGCGAAGGACCCGGCGGTCGCGCCGTTCGAGTCGGTGTCGAGGCCGCCGCGCACTGTCAGGGCGATGGTCCGGGTGAAGTCGCCGTCGCCGTAGAGGAGTCCGGCGGTCAGGACGGCCGAGTTCGGCACCGCGTGGATCCAGCCGAGCCCGGAGGTCTCCGACTCCGCGGTGGCCAGCGTCTCCTCCCAGCTGAGTCCGGCCTCGTGGAGCGTGACGACCCGGCGCACCGTACGGGCGAGCCGGCAGCTCGACGGGATCACGCCGAACGCCACGTCGAGAGCGGCGCGCGGGCTCGCGGACGTGAAGGCGGCGGCGATGAGCGCCGCCGCCCACATCGCCGCGTAGACGCCGTTGCCGGTGTGCGAGAGCACGGCGTCACGGCGGGCGAGGGAGGCCGCGCGGCGCGGCGCGCCGGGGTTCGTCCAGCCGAAGATGTCGGCGCGGATGAGGGCGCCGATCCACTCCTGGCAGGCGTTCTCGTACGTCGCGGTGAGCGGCGGCTTGAGCCCGTTCGCGAGGTTCCGGTACGCGGCGCGTTCCGCGGTGAAGGTCTGCAGGTAGGGCAGGCGAAGGAGCCACAGCTCACCGACCTGTTCGGTGCTGAACGTGAACCCGTGCGTCTCCAGGAGGTGCAGGCCGAGGATCGCGTAGTCGACGTCGTCGTCACGGCAGCTGCCGTGCACCCTGCCGCGTACGCACTGCTGCCACTCGGGCCGCAGCTGGAACTCCTCGACCCAGGAAGGGGGTTCGGGCAGGTAGTCGGTGAGCGGCAGCGCGTCGGCCTGCCGCAGATAACGCTCGATGCGCTCACGCGTCCAGTAGTCGCCCCGCTCGATGGGTTTGCCGAGCATGTTGCCCGCGATCCGCCCGAGCCAGCCGCCGAGGACGCGGTCGGCGAGTTCCGTATGCGCTGGGGTCATGTGTCCGGTGTACCGAATCCGGGGCGGTTGTGCGCGGTCCACGTGACGGGTTCGGCGCGGAGCGGGAGACGTTTGTCCGGTTTCCGTCCGGGGCGGCCCGGACGAAGTCGCTGATCGATCATTTCTGCGATCGAGCTGTACTGTTTTGTACTGCTTTACGCTGATTTGAGGGCGGAATGGAGCCCTCCGAAATGCGGGCGGCCATGGGCAGGCGACCCCTCCTCCGGTTATGGTCGCAGCGGCGCGACTGCCTTGACGCGAGCAAGGCCCGGAAAGCAAGGGGATGCAAGGTGGCGGACGCTGCTGGGACGGCGGGGCATGTGCTCATCGCCGCGGACAAGTTCAAGGGCTCACTCACGGCCGTGCAGGTCGCGGAGCGGGTGACGGCCGGGCTCCGCCGTGTCGCCCCGCACGTGGAGGTGGAGGCCCTGCCGGTGGCCGACGGCGGCGACGGCACGGTCGCCGCGGCGGTCGCGGCCGGTTTCGAGCGCCGTGAGGTGCGGGTGACGGGGCCGCTCGGCGACGAGGTCACCGCGGCGTTCGCGCTGCGGGACGGGACCGCCGTGGTGGAGATGGCGGAGGCGTCCGGCCTCCAGCTGCTGCCCGAGGGCGTCTTCGCGCCGCTCACGTCCACGACGTACGGCTCCGGGGAGCTGCTGCGCGCCGCGCTGGACGCGGGCGCGCGGACCATCGTCTTCGGAGTTGGGGGCAGTGCGACGACGGATGGCGGGGCCGGGATGCTGGCCGCGCTCGGCGCGGTCTTCCTGGACGCGGCAGGGGCGCCGGTGGCGCCGGGCGGTGGCCCGCTGGCCTCGCTGGCCACGGCGGATCTCTCCGGGCTCGACAAGCGCTTCGCCTCGGTCGACCTGGTCCTGGCCAGTGACGTGGACAATCCGCTGACGGGACCGAAGGGTGCTCCCGCGGTGTACGGGCCGCAGAAGGGGGCGAGCCCGGAGGACGTCGCCGAGCTGGACTCGGCGCTCGCGCACTTCGCGCGGGTGCTCTCCGAGTCGGTGGGCTCCTCCGCTCTGGAGTACGAGCAGTCGCCCGGGGCCGGGGCGGCGGGTGGTATCGGCTACGGGGCCCTGGTCGGGCTCGGCGCGAGCTTCCGGCCCGGGATCGAGGTCATGCTGGACGTCCTCGGCTTCGCGCCGGCGCTTGCGCGGGCGTCGCTGGTGATCACCGGGGAGGGTTCGCTGGACGAGCAGACCCTCCACGGCAAGGCTCCCGCGGGGGTCGCTTCGGCGGCTCGCGAGGCGGGCGTGGAGGTCGTCGCGGTCTGCGGCCGTCTGGCCCTTCCGGCGGAGGCGCTGGGCAAGGCGGGGATCCGGCGGGCGTACGCGCTGACTGACGTGGAGCCGGATGTCGCGCGGTGCATTGCTGAGGCGGGGCCGATTCTGGAGACGGTGGCGGAGGGGATCGCCCGCGATTTCCTGCGGTAGGCGGGGCGGGGTTTCACCTCGGGCCGGTGGGGCTTCCGCGCCCCTGTCGGGGCCTGAGCGTGATGTCGTCCGTCCGGGGTGGTGGGGGCTGGTCGCGCAGTTCCTCGCGCCCCTTGGCGGGGGCCACGCTGGATAGGTACACCTCGGGCCGGTGGGGCTGGTTGCGCAGTTCCCCGCGCCCCTTACGGGGGCCTGAGCGTGGTGTCGTCCGTCCGGGTCGGTGGGGGCTGGTCGCGCAGTTCCCCGCGCCCCTTGGGGGGTTGAGGTCGGCTTGGTATGCCTCGGGTTGGTGGGGGCTTGGCGCGCCGTTCCTCGCGCCCCTTATGGGGCTGAGCGTGGTGTCGTCCGTCCGGGTCGGTGGGGGCTGGTCGCGCAGTTCCCCGCGCCCCTTGGGGGGTTGAGGTCGGCTTGGTATGCCTTGGGTTGGTGGGGGCTTGGCGCGCCGTTCCTCGCGCCCCTTGCGGGCCCGGGGTGTCCAGCCCGTCCGGCGGTTGAGGACGAGCTCGGTGTAGCCGGTGATTTGCGGGGCCCCGCTGCCGAGGGCTAGGTGGGTGCTCTAGCCCGGCGCCAGCCGGTACGCGTCGAGGGCCAGTGTCATCTCCATCAGGTCCCGTGGGCGCGCCAGCGATCGTGACGTCAGTTGTTCCAGGCGGCGGAGGCGGTTGAACACCGTGTTGCGGTGGCAATACAGCCGCCCCGCGGCCCGCCCCGCCGAACCCTCGCACAGCAGCCACGCGTCAAGCGTTTCGAGTAGCACCGCCCTGTCCGCCGGTTCCAGGGACAGGACCTCCCCGAACACGTCCGATACCAGGCGCCCCGCCAGCTCCGGCTGGCTCACCACCAGAGCCGTCGGCATCCGCTGGTCGAGCCGTACGATCCCGGTCGCGTCCGGTGGGCACGTACGCAGGGCCAATTCGGCGAGGCGTCGCGCGTGGCCCAGTTCGGAGAGTCCCGCCACCACGGGGCTGATGCCGCCCGGACCGGGGCACCGCCCCTCCAGCGCGGCGGCCAGCTCGTCCAGGCCCTCGTCCGCCCCCAGCGCCACCACCCCCACCTCCCGGTCCGTCCGCATCCGCCAGACGAAGCGGAACCCGGCCCGCTGGATCTGCCGGTGGAATGCGGCCCGCCCGTCCCGCCGCTCGGCGCGCAGGACCACCACCGCGTACGGCCCGCGCTCCGGCAGATCGAGCCCCGCCGCCACCTGTGAGGCGAGACCGGGGGCCGACTGGCCCTCCAGGAGCGCGTCCAGCAGCGCCTGCAGCTGCTCGTCGGTGCGCCGCCGCAGCTCCATCTCCGTCGCCCGGTAGGCGTCGGACGCGGCCGCCGCCTGCGCGTCCACCGCCGACCACACCATCGTCGCCGACCGCATCAGGACCGCGAGCTTCTCCGGGTCCTGCCCCACGGTGCCTTCCAGCAGCGAGTCCCAGACCAGGTAGCCCGCGTTGCGGTACGAGTGGACCACCAGATCGAGCGGCATGCCCTGCTGGGCCCGGCGGCGGCCCGCCTCCTCCGCGTACTCCAGATCGCGGCGCGGCGACGCGCGCGGCGCCGAGATCGTCTCGATACCGATCCGCATCGCGTCCTCCGCCTCCCGCCACTGCTGGTCGTACGGCAGCACCCGCGCGTACACCGGCGAGTGCTCGAAGAGCTGCCGCAGATGTTCGTCCACCAGCTCGGGAATGCGCGGCTTCAGCGCCGCGCACGCCTCCTCCAGCACCTTCCAGTCGTGTCCCGTCCGTGGCCTGCGCCCGCTCATGGTGCCCCCGTCGCCGCCGCCCGCCGTGCCTTCGTGCTGCGGAGGATGCCACCGCTCGGCCACCCCTGGCAGGCCCCTGACACGGGGTGTTGTGCCCGTGCACAACGGGCGGCCGGTCCCGCTGGTCACCCGCAGCGATTCGGACACAGGCCGTGGACGGGCGGGCGCGGCGGTGCTGGGCTGAGCGCCACGCGGAGGGCAGCAACAGGACCACGCGGAGGGCAGCAACAGGACAGGGGGTCCCAGGTGGGTGGTTCCGGACTGGTCGTACAGGGCGCGTCGGTCGGCTACGGACCGGTACGCGCACTGCGCCAGGTGTCGCTCGAAGTACCGGACGGCGCCGTCGTCGCCGTGCTCGGCGGCAACGGCGCGGGCAAGTCGACACTCCTGCGTGCCATTTCACGCACCCTCGCCTTTCACCGGGGGGCGCTCACCACCGGCTCCATCCACTTCGGCGGACGGCGCATCGACACTCTGCACGCGGACCGGGTGGTCGCCGCCGGGGTGTCCCAAGTGCCGGAAGGCAGGCGGGTGTTCGCCCGGATGACCGTCGCCGACAATCTGCGGGCGGGCGCGCTCGGCTCCGCGGGGAGCCGGGGCGCGAAGAACAGGGCCCTGGAGCGCGTCCATGAACTCTTCCCGGTGCTCGCCGAGCGCGCGGGCCAGCGCGCCGGGCTCCTCTCCGGCGGCGAACAGCAGATGCTCGCGGTGGCCAGGGCGCTGATGGCCTCACCGAAGCTGCTGCTCCTGGACGAACCCTCCCTGGGGCTCGCCCCGTTGATGGCGGCACGCATCGCCGACACCATCCAGGACATCAACGCCCAGGGCACAGCGGTCCTCCTCGTCGAGCAGAACGCCGCGCTCGCCCTGCGCCTCGCCTCGCGTGCCTACGTCCTGGACGTCGGTGAAGTGGCACTCGCGGGCCCCGCGGACGAGCTGTCCGCGTCCGACGAGGTACGCCGCCGCTACCTCGGCGTGGTCGACGAGACCGCCGCGGCGGACGCCTCGCGCGGTGTCAGCGCGCTGCCGGTGCTGCGCAGATGGGCGGGCCGACGATGACCGACGACCACTCGGCGGCCGAAGCGACACCGCCGGAGCAAGCCGCAGCCACACCACCAGCACAAGTCGAAGCGACACAGCCACAACCGGGCGTACCTGCCCTGGAAGTACGGGAGTTGACCGTGCGCTTCGCGGGCCTCACCGCGCTCGACGCCGTCAGTTTCACCGTGCGGCCCGGCACCGTGCACGCCATCATCGGGCCCAACGGCGCGGGGAAGTCCACCTGCTTCAACGTCCTGTCCGGGGTGTACCGCGCCACCGGCGGCAGTGTCCGCTTCGGTGAGCACGAGCTGACGACGATGCCTCCGCACCGCATCGCCGACCTCGGCGTCGCGCGGATCTTCCAGAACCTCGCTCTGCCGCCGAGCGCGACGGTCGCCGACAGTCTGATGCTCGGCCGCCACCGGCTGACCCGCACGGGGTTTCTCGCCGCGGGACTTCGCCTCCCGTCAGCGGCGCGCGAGGAGCGGGCCCACCGCGAACGGGTGCGGGAGATAGCGGCGTTCGTCGGCGTCGAGCACCAACTGCACGCCCCAGCGGGCTCCTTGCCGTACGGACAGCAGAAACTCGCCGAGCTGGCCCGCGCGCTGTGCATGGAGCCCCGGCTGCTCCTGCTCGACGAGCCCGTCGCCGGCATGACCGCGGACGAACGGCAGCGCACCGCCGCCGTCATCGCGGGCGTACGCGACAGCCTCGGAATCTCGATCGTCCTGGTGGAACACGACATGGGGGTGGTGATGCGGCTCGCGGACGCGGTGACCGTACTGGACTTCGGGCGCCGGATAGCCGACGGCGCCCCGGCCGACGTACAGAACGACCCGGCGGTCGTACGGGCCTACCTGGGAGAGGGGACGACCTCGTGAACACCTTCGTCGAGCTGCTCCTCAACGGCCTCTCGATGGGGTCCGTCTACGCCCTCATCGCCCTCGGCTTCGTCGTCATCTTCCGCGCCACCGAAGTCGTGAACTTCGCGCACGCCTCACTGCTCCTGGCCGGCGGCTACGTCACCGCGTCTCTCCACGACGACATCGGCTTCTGGCCGGCGCTGCTCGTCGGCATCGCGGGCGCCGCCGTCGTCGGCGCGGCCATCGAGTTCCTCGTCATGCGCCGCTACCGGGGCGCCGACCACAGCGTCCTCGCCATCGTCACGATCGGCGTCGACATCCTGCTCACCACCGAGCTCACCCGCCGCCTCGGCACCGACGTGCTCGCCCTCGGCGACCCCTGGGGCGACTCGGTGCTCACCATCGGTTCGGTCTCCATCGCCCATACGCGGATCGCCGCGTTCGTCGCCGCCGCGCTCCTCATCACGGTCTTCCTGCTCGCCTTCCGCTACACCTCCTGGGGCGTGGCCATGCGCGCCGCCGCGGAGAGCCCGGAGACCGCCGCCCTGATGGGTGTGCGCCTGGGCAGGGTCTCGCTCGGCGCCTGGGCGGTGGCCGGAGGCCTGGCCGCCGTGGCGGCGCTCTTCCTCACCGTCTTCCCCACCCCGGGGCTCGAACGGGCCACCTCACTCGCCGCCCTGAAGGCGTTCCCCGCCGCGATCCTCGGCGGCCTCGACTCCACCACCGGCGCCCTCGTCGGGGGACTCGTGGTCGGGGTCACCGAATCACTCGCCACCGGCTATCAGAGCGAACTCACCTTCCTGGGAAGGGGATTGGGCGACCTCGCGCCCTACCTCGTGATGACCGTCATCCTCCTCATCCGGCCCGCCGGACTCTTCGGCACGAAGGAGCTCGCCCGTGTCTGAAGTCCTGGCCCGCGGACGGGAGCTGCGCTCCCGAGGCCGTACGAGGCTGACCAGCCCCCGCACGTACGTCTGGATCGCGGGCGGCGTGCTGCTGCTCGCCCTGCCCTTCTACCTCGACCGGTTCTGGCTCCAGGCGGGTCTGTTCGCCATGGCCGCCGCGATCGGCGCGATCGGCATCAACCTCCTGACCGGCGCCACCGGCCAGCTCTCCATGGGGCACGCCTTCTTCCTCGCGATCGGGGCGTACGGATACTGCGTCTTCGCGGGGGAGGGGGGCGACACCGGCCTGACCGGACTCGGGCTCCCCACGTGGATCGCCGCCGCCCTGGCCGTCGGCGTCGCGGGGATCGCGGGCGGACTCTTCAGCCCCATCGCGGGACGGCTGCGCGGTGCCTACCTCGGCATCGCCACCCTCGCGCTGATCTTCATCGGGCAGCACGTGCTCTTCAACGCCCATGACCTGACCGGCGGTTCCAACGGGCGTGACGTACCGCCCCTGAGCGTCTTCGGCATCACCTTCGACGACAGCGAGCTCGTCGTGGCCGCCGTGCCGTTCGGGGCGTCGGAGAAGCTCTGGTACGCGGGACTCGTCCTCCTGCTCGGCTGCGGGCTCTTCGCCCGCGGCGTGCTGCGCGGGCGCCCCGGCCGCGCCATGAACGCCATCCGCGACCACCGCATCGCCGCCGGTGTCATCGGGGTGCCCGTCGCCCGCTACCGCGCGGGCGTCTTCGTCCTGTCGTCGATGTACGCGGGACTCGCCGGGGTGCTGCTCGCCCTCGTCTTCCAGCGCACCGTGCCGGACTACTTCGGCATGACGCTGTCGCTCGAATACCTCGCCATGATCGTCATCGGTGGCCTCGGCTCGGTGGCGGGCGCGGTGGCCGGTGCCGCCGTGGTGTCCCTGCTGCCGCAGCTCCTGACCCGGTACAGCGACGCGCTGCCCCTGGTCTCGGCCCCCGGCACCGGCGGGATCACACCGGGCGAGGCGTCCCGGTATCTGTACGGCGCCGCCGTCGTGGCGGTGGTGCTGTTCCTGCCCGGCGGCCTGGCCGGCATCGCCGCCCGGCGCTCCAGGCCGACGTCGGGCCCAACCGCACGGGAATCAGGGGAGGAACGATGAGTTCACGCAGGTCGACAAGGGCGAAGAGGGCCACAGCGACGGCGACGGCGCTCGCCGCGCTGCTCGCGGTGGCCGGTTGCAGCTCGAAAGCGGGGGACAGCGAGGGGGAAAAGAAGGACGCGGGCGGGGTCAAGGCCGGTGTCGGGGTCTCCGCCAAGACGATCAACCTCGGTGTGCTCACCGACATGACCGGCGTCTACGCGACCCTCGGCAAGAGCGTCACCCAGGCCCAGCAGCTCTACGTCAAGCAGACCAACGCCGACGGCGGCATCTGCGGCCGCAAGCTGAAGCTGACCGTCCGGGACCACGGCTACGACCCCCAGAAGGCGGTCGCCGCGTACACCGAGCTGGAGCCGGACGTCCTCGGCTTCGCCCAGTTCATCGGCTCGCCGTTCGTCGCCGCGGTCAAGCAGCGGATCGACGGCGACAAGAGCCTCGTACTGCCGCAGGCCTGGTCGGCGAACCTCCTCGGCAGCCCGTACGTCCGGGTCGTCGGCTCCACGTACGACCTGGAGACGATCAACGCGATCGACTTCCTGATGAAGGAGAAGGGCCTCAAGAAAGGCGACAAGCTCGGCCATGTCTACTTCGAGGGCGACTACGGCGAGAACGCGCTGAAGGGCTCGCAGTACATGGCGAAGAAGTCGGGCCTCACCGTCGTGGAGCAGAAGATCAAGGCCACGGACAACGACATGACAGCCCAGGTCGCGGCCCTGAAGAAGGCCGGCGTGAAGGCTGTCGTGATCAGCGCGGGTCCCCGGCAGGCGGCCTCCCTGGTGGGGGTCGCGGCGGCGGGCAAGTTCGACGTGCCGATCATCGGCAACAACTCGGCGTTCGCACCCCAGCTCCTGGGCACGCAGGCGGGCCCTGCCCTGGCCAAGAACTACTACGTGGCCTCACCGACACTCCCCATCGGCGCGGACACCCCCGCGGCGAAGAAGCTGGTCGGCGACTACCAGAAGGCCTACCCGAAGGACGCCCTGGACAACGGCGTGACGGCCGGCTGGACCGCGGCGTCGATCTTCGGCGAGGCCCTGAAGAAGGCCTGTGAGAGCGACGCCCTCACCCGTGAGGGCGTCGACAAGGCGCTCCTGACGATCGACTCCTTCGACACGGGCTTCGGCGTCACCCAGGACTTCAGCGACCCCAAGGCCCCCTCGTCGAAGGAGAGCGTGATCCTACGCCCCGACAAGAGCGTGACGGGCGGCATGAAGGTCGCAAGGGAGCCGGGAGCGGCGCAGGCGGCCGAGGGATACACACCAGGCGCCTGAGAGGTGTTCGAACAGCCAGAAGGGGCCCGAACCAATTGGTTCGGGCCCCTTCTGCAACGTTCAAGCGCCGCTACGGCACCTGCGCCGCCCGTGCCTCACGCCGGTTGTCCCGGAAGTTGTTCACCCTCCGAGCCGTGGCGAAGAGGGGGATCACCGCACCGAGAACGACCTGGAGCGCGCAGCCGGTCTGCAGGAGAAGCAGCCCGCCCGGGGCGTCGAACGCCCAGGCGGCGAGCAGCCCCATGGCCGCGACGATCCACGCCAGCATGGCCACCGCGAGCGGACCCCGCGGCTTGGGGTACTCGACGCGGCTGACCATGAGCCAGGCCGTGCCGGTGATCGCGAGGAGCGTCGCCCAGAAGGGCAGCTCCAGGAGCACGATCGAGACGACCGTGAGCGCGCCGAAGGGCGAGGGCATGCCCTGGAAGGTGCCGTCCTTCACGGTCACGCAGCTGAACCGCGCAAGCCGCAGCACCACCGCCAACAGGACGACGATCGCTCCGACCGCGGCCACTCTCTGGTGCGCGTCGTCGGCGACCATGCCGTAGACGAGCACGAAGTACGCGGGGGCCAGACCGAAGCTGATCAGGTCCGACAGGTTGTCGAGCTCGGCGCCCATCGGCGAGGACCGCAGCTTGCGCGCCACGAGCCCGTCGAAGAGGTCGAACACGGCCGCGCAGAGCATCAGGATCACGGCGGTCGCGGCGGAGTGCCGCGCCATGCCGCTTTCGTTGCTGCCCTGCAGGTGCGGGATGAGGATGCCCGTGGTGGTGAAGTACACCGCCATGAACCCGCACGTGGCGTTACCGAGGGTGAGGGTGTCCGCTATCGAGAGGCGGAGTGAGAGAGGCATCTCCTCGTCGGCCTCGTCCTCGGCCGCCTCGGGAACCCAGCCCGCTTGTGTTTCAGGATCAACCACGGTCAATTCGAGTCACCCCAGCCACGGTCTTCTGACCGACCTCGACGTCCGTCTCGACACCCTCGGGGAGGTAGATGTCGACGCGGGAGCCGAAGCGGATCAGGCCGATCCGTTCACCTTGCTCCACCTTCGTGCCCTGGGGCACGTAAGGAACGATGCGCCGCGCGACCGCGCCCGCGATCTGGATCATCTCGATGTCACCGAGCTCGGTGTCGAAGTGCCAGACAACGCGCTCGTTGTTCTCGCTCTCCTTGTTGAACGCCGGGACGAACCCGCCGGGGATGTGCTCCACGGACGTCACCGTGCCCGCGAGGGGCGCGCGGTTGACGTGGACGTTCAACGGGCTCATGAAGATGGCGACGCGGGTGCGCCCGTCCTTCCACGGCATGATGCTCTGCACCACACCGTCGGCCGGGGAGATGACCCGGCCCTGGGCGATGTCGCGCTCGGGGTCGCGGAAGAACCACAGCATGCCCGCCGCCAGAGCGGTAACGGGTACAGCTACGGCCGCGGCGCCCTTGGAGCGACGCGCACGCACGAGGCTGAGTGCCGCGGTGGCGACAGTCGGCAGGAGCCACGGCGATGCTCCGCGCGCAAGGCGTACGCCAGCGAGGCTGTCGCGTGGTGCAGAGGTTTGGCTGTGGGGCATGGATGACCTTCGTAGCGGATGATGCCGCGCATGAACGGGGGACGGCGGCTTTTTCCGGATGGTATCGGTTGCGAGCCACAACTGGGCAAGCCAGGAAGCGGAGTCGGCGGCCGAAGAGTGCTGACAGGGTGTGACCTTCTTCTCGATGAAAACACCCCAAATCGGGCATCTAGCCCTGGAATCGATACTCTTCGAGCAGTCGCCGCCCAATGATCATTTTCTGGATCTCGGCGGTACCTTCGCCGATCAGCAGCATGGGAGCCTCACGGTACAGGCGCTCGATCTCGTACTCCTTCGAGAAGCCGTAACCGCCATGAATCCGGAACGCGTCCTCTACGACTTCTTTGCAGTATTCGGAAGCGAGGTACTTCGCCATCCCTGCTTCGAGGTCGTTTCGTTCCCCGGAGTCCTTTTTGCGTGCTGCATTCACCATCATCGCATGGGCGGCCTCGACCTTGGTAGCCATCTCGGCCAGCTTGAACTGAATTGCCTGGTGCTGAGCGATCGCCTTGCCGAAAGTGTGACGCTGCTGGGCATATGAGACACCGAGCTCAAATGCACGCTGAGCGACCCCGCAGCCACGCGCCGCGACATTCACGCGGCCGACTTCGACGCCGTCCATCATTTGGTAAAACCCTCGGCCGGTGGTCCCGCCGAGCACGCGATTGGCCGGAATTCGCAGTCCGTCCATGATGAGTTCGGTGGTATCCACCCCCTTGTATCCCATTTTGTCGATCTTGCCCGGAATGGTGAGGCCGGGGCGGACCTCTCCGAAGCCGGGCTCCTTCTCGACGAGGAAGGTCGTCATCGACTTGTGGGGCGCGGTCCCCTCGGGGTGTCCTTCATCACTTCGGCACAGAACGGCCACCAGAGTCGACGTTCCGCCGTTCGTGAGCCACATCTTCTGACCGTTGAGGACGTACTCGTCACCGTCCCGCACGCCCTTGGACGTGATCGCCGACACATCCGAGCCGAGCGCCGGCTCCGACATGGAGAACGCGCCGCGCACCTCGCCGGCCGCCATCCGCGGCAGGAAGGTGTCCTTCTGCTCCTGCGTCCCGTGCTGCTTGAGCATGTAGGCGACGATGAAGTGGGTGTTGATGATGCCGGATACCGACATCCAGCCACGCGCTATCTCTTCGACACACAGCGCGTACGTGAGCAGCGACTCGCCCAGACCGCCGTACTCCTCCGGGATCATGAGCCCGAAGAGGCCCAACTCCTTGAGGCCGTCGACGATCGCCTGCGGGTACTCGTCACGGTGTTCGAGCTCCGTGGCGACCGGGATGATCTCCTTGTCGACGAAGTCCCGGACGGTGGAGAGGATCTCCTGCTGGATGTCCGTGAGACCTGCGGTCTGCGCGAGTCGGCTCATGGCTACTTCTCCTGCGTCTTCTTGGAAGTGTCCAGGAGCTCCGGGCGGCCGGGCTGCTCGCCGCCGCGCTCCTTGATGTACGTCTCGGTGGGGACCATCACCTTGCGGCGGAACACGCAGACCAGCGTGCCGTCCTGCTTGTAGCCCTTGGTCTCCACATGGACGATCCCGCGGTCCGACTTGGACTTCGACGGCGTCTTGTCCAGGACCGTGGTCTCGCCGTAGATCGTGTCGCCGTGGAAGGTCGGCGCCACGTGCTTCAGCGACTCGACCTCCAGGTTGGCGATCGCCTTGCCCGAGACGTCCGGCACGGACATGCCCAGAAGCAGCGAGTAGATGTAGTTCCCGACGACGACGTTCTTCCCGAAGTCGGTCGTCTGCTCCGCATAGTTGCTGTCCATGTGGAGGGGGTGGTGGTTCATCGTCAGGAGGCAGAAGAGGTGGTCGTCGTACTCGGTGACCGTCTTTCCGGGCCAGTGCTTGTAGACGTCCCCGACGGTGAACTCTTCGTAGGTGCGGCCGAACTGCATATCAGGCCTCCGGGGCTTCGAACTTGGAGGTACGGGTCATGCCCGCGGCGCGCCCCTTGCCGGAGATGACGAGCGCCATCTTGCGGCTCGCCTCGTCGATCATCTCGTCGCCGAGCATCGCCGAGCCCTTCTTGCCGCCCGCCTCGGACGTGTAGAAGTCATAGGCGTCCAGGATCAGCTCGGCGTGGTCGTAGTCCTCCTGGGAGGGCGAGAAGACCTCGTTGGCGGCGTCGACCTGGCCGGGGTGCAGGACCCACTTGCCGTCGAAGCCGAGCGCGGCGGCGCGGTTCGCGACCTCGCGGTAGCCGTCGACGTTCTTGATCTGGAGGTAAGGGCCGTCGATCGCCTGGAGGTTGTTGGCGCGGGCTGCCATCAGGATCTTCATCAGGATGAAGTGGTAGGCGTCGGCCGGGTAGCCGGGCGGCTGTTCGCCGACGACCAGGGACTTCATGTTGATGGACGCCATGAAGTCCGCCGGGCCGAAGATGATCGTCTCGACGCGCGGTGACGCCTGCGCGATCGCGTTGACGTTGTTGAGGCCCTGCGCGTTCTCGATCTGCGCCTCGATGCCGATCTTGCCGACCTCGAAGCCCATCGTCTTCTCGATCTGCGTGAGCAGGAAGTCCAGCGCGACGACCTGGTCGGCGGTCTGCACCTTCGGCAGCATGATGCAGTCGAGGTTCTGGCCCGCGCCCTCGACGACCGTGACGACGTCGCGGTACGTCCACTCGGTCGTCCAGTCGTTCACGCGCACGACCCGCGTCTTGCCCGTCCAGTCGCCCTCGTTGAGGAACTTGACGATGGTGTGCCTGGCCTCGGGCTTGGCGAGCGGCGCGCAGGCGTCCTCCAGGTCGAGGAAGACCTGGTCGGCGGGGAGGCCCTGGGCCTTCTCCAGGAAGCGCGGGTTCGACCCCGGTACCGCGAGACAGGAGCGACGCGGGCGGAGACGGTTGATGGGCGCGGTCATGCGGGGACCTCCAGAGGGTCGAGCTTGTTCGCTTTCCGGATCTCGTCGACGATACGGCCGATGATCTCGGTGATACCGAAGTCCTTGGGGGTGAACACGGCGGCCACACCCGCCGCCTTCAGGTCCTCGGCGTCGCTGTTGGGGATGATGCCGCCCGCGATGACGGGGATGTCGGGCGCGCCCGCCTCGCGCAGGCGCTCCAGCACGTCCGGCACGAGCTGCGCGTGCGAGCCGGAGAGGATCGAGAGGCCCACCGCGTGCACGTCCTCGGCGAGGGCGGCGTCGACGATCTGCTCGGGCGTGAGCCTGATGCCCTGATAGACGACCTCGAAGCCGGCGTCACGCGCACGCACCGCGATCTGCTCGGCCCCGTTCGAGTGTCCGTCGAGGCCCGGCTTGCCGACCAGGAAGCGCAGCTTGCCCGTGCCGAGATCGGCGGCGGTCCTTGAGACCTTGTCGCGGACGAGGGCCAGCGGCGTGCCCGCCTCCGCGGTGACGGCCACCGGAGCGCTGGAGACGCCCGTGGGAGCCCGGAACTCCCCGAAGACCTCCCGCAGGGCGCCGGCCCACTCCCCGGTCGTCACACCGGCGCGTGCGCACTCCAGAGTGGCCTCCATGAGGTTGCCGGTGCCCGCGGCGACCTCTTTGAGCTTCTCCAGGGCCTTGCAGGGGCGCGGGTGGTTGAACGGCGGCTGGTAGCGGGTGTCGCGCCAGGTGCCGAGCGCCTTCACGACGCGGTTCTCGACGGCCGGGTCGACCGTCATGATCGCGGTGTCCAGGTCGGATGTGAGCGGGTTCGGTTCGGTCGACTCGTAGGCGTTGACGCCGACGATCTTCTCCTCGCCCGACTCGATGCGGGCCCTGCGCTCGGCGTGCGAGGAGACCAGCTGCGACTTCAGGTAGCCGGACTCGACGGCGGCCATCGCGCCGCCCATCTGCTCGATGCGGTCCATCTCGGCGAGCGACTCCTCGACGAGGGACTCCACCTTGGCCTCGATGACGTGGCTGCCGTCGAAGATGTCCTCGTACTCCAGGAGGTCGCTCTCCAAGGCGAGCACCTGCTGGATGCGCAGCGACCACTGCTGGTCCCACGGCCGGGGCAGGCCCAGGGCCTCGTTCCACGCGGGAAGCTGCACGGCACGCGCGCGTGCGTCCTTGGAGAGCGTGACGGCCAGCATTTCGAGGACGATGCGCTGGACGTTGTTCTCGGGCTGCGCTTCGGTCAGGCCGAGGGAGTTGACCTGCACGCCGTAGCGGAACCGGCGCTGCTTGGGGTTGGTGATGCCGTACCGCTCGCGTGTGACACGGTCCCAGATGCGGCCGAACGCCCGCATCTTGCACATCTCCTCGACGAAGCGGACGCCCGCGTTCACGAAGAAGGAGATACGGGCGACGACATCACCGAACTTCTCCTCGGAGACCTGCCCCGAGTCGCGCACGGCGTCGAGCACGGCGACGGCGGTGGACATCGCGTAGGCGATCTCCTGCACCGGAGTGGCCCCGGCCTCCTGCAGGTGGTAGCTGCAGATGTTGATCGGGTTCCACTTGGGGATGTGCGCCACCGTGTACGTGATCATGTCGGTGGTGAGGCGGAGGGAGGGCACCGGCGGGAAGACGTGCGTCCCGCGCGAGAGGTACTCCTTGACGATGTCGTTCTGCGTCGTCCCCTGGAGCTGCGTGATGTCCACGCCCTGCTCCTCCGCGACCACCTGATAGAGCGCCAGAAGCCACATGGCCGTGGCGTTGATCGTCATCGAGGTGTTCATCTGGTCCAGGGGGATGTCCTGGAACAGCCGCCGCATGTCGCCCACGTGCGAGACGGGGACACCGACCCGGCCGACCTCACCGCGGGCGAGGATGTGGTCCGGGTCGTAGCCGGTCTGCGTGGGCAGGTCGAACGCGACCGACAGGCCCGTCTGACCCTTGGCGAGGTTGCGCCGGTACAGCTCGTTGGACGCCTCGGCCGTGGAGTGACCGGCATAGGTCCGCATGAGCCACGGCCGGTCCTTCTGACGCTCTGTCATGTGCGAACCCTCAGCCCTCAGACGTTACGGAAGCGGTTGATGGCGTCGATGTGCTGCGCGCGCTTCTCGTGGTCGCGCACTCCCATGCCCTCGCGGGGGGCGAGGGCGAGGACGCCGACCTTGCCCTGGTGGAGGTTGCGGTGCACGTCATAGGCCGCCTGGCCGGTCTCCTCCAGGGAGTAGACGCGGGAGAGGGTGGGGTGGATCTTGCCCTTGGCGATGAGGCGGTTGGCCTCCCAGGCCTCGCGGTAGTTCGCGAAGTGCGAGCCGATGATCCGCTTCAGGGACATCCACAGGTAGCGGTTGTCGTACTCGTGGTTGTAGCCCGAGGTCGAGGCGCAGGTGACGATGGTGCCGCCCTTGCGGGTGACGTACACGCTCGCGCCGAAGGTCTCGCGGCCCGGGTGCTCGAAGACGATGTCCACGTCCTCGCCGCCGGTCAGCTCGCGGATGCGCTTGCCGAAGCGCTTCCACTCCTTGGGGTCCTGGGTGTGCTCGTCCTTCCAGAACTTGTAGCCCTCGGCGTTGCGGTCGATGACCGCATCCGCGCCCATGGCCTCACAGATGGCGGCCTTCTCCGGGCTGGACACGACACAGATCGGGTTGGCGCCGCCGGCCAGGGCGAACTGGGTGGCGTACGAACCGAGTCCGCCGCTCGCGCCCCAGATCAGGACGTTGTCGCCCTGCTTCATGCCGGCGCCGTTGCGCGAGACGAGCTGGCGGTAGGCGGTGGAGTTCACCAGGCCGGGGGATGCGGCCTCCTCCCAGCTCAGGTGGTCCGGCTTGGGCATCAGCTGGTTGGACTTGACCAGGGCGATCTCGGCGAGTCCGCCGAAGTTGGTCTCGAAGCCCCAGATGCGCTGCTCGGGGTCGAGCATCGTGTCGTTGTGGCCGTCCGAGGACTCCAGCTCGACGCTCAGGCAGTGCGCGACGACCTCGTCGCCCGGGTTCCAGGCGTTCACGCCGGGCCCGGTGCGCAGCACGACGCCCGCCAGGTCGGAGCCGATGATGTGGTACGGCAGGTCGTGGCGCTTGGTGAGCTCGCTCAGCCGGCCGTAGCGCTCCAGGAAGCTGAAGGTGGACACCGGCTCGAAGATCGAGGTCCACACGGAGTTGTAGTTGACCGACGAGGCCATCACGGCCACCAGGGCCTCGCCCGGCCCGAGTTCGGGCACCGGCACGTCGTCCAGGTGGATCGACTTGCGGGGGTCCTTGTCGCGGGTCTCGAGCCCGGCGAACATCTCCGCCTCGTCCTTGTGCACGGTGATCGCGCGGTACGAGTCGGGGAGCGGAAGAGCGGCGAAGTCGGCGGGAGTGGAGTCCGGCGACTGGATCGCGTCCAGGATTTCCTTCACGGTGATGCCTCCGGCGAAGTGCGGGCCCCCTTTGAGGGGAGCACGCTCTTGAGGGTTACGTCGGGTGCTGCTGGTGCAGGTGGGGGTGTGCCGTCGGTTCGGCGAAGGTGGTGCTCGGCAGCGCTTGGTGTGGCGCGGGAGGTTGCCTGTGACGCAGGCGTCCGGGCGCACGAGCCGTGGCTTGTGGGGACAGCCGGCGTACGGAAGTTCTCTGCACGCCGGCCGCCCGGACAACATCAACGTATGACACCGCGTGCCAGTCGGCAAGACACTGAGTGCCATCAATTTTTGATGGATGATCGATCAGTGCAGGTCAGAGGGTGTGGCGGCATGACGAAGGGGGCGCTACCCGTGGGTAGCGCCCCCTCAAAAGCCCAGGACGAAAGGGCGGAAAACGGAATCTACGCCTCGCGCAGCGCCTTCTCGATCGTCCGCATGATCTCGTCCAGCGGTGCGTCCGTCCGGGCCACGGTGACCAGCACATCGCCCCCGGTGCTGACCGAGGCCGCCGGAGCGGTGGTGGTGTCACGGCCCGCCCCGATGCCCGAGCCGAAGGTCCTGCGGACGATGGCGAAGGCGTGGTCCAGTTGGGTCTCCACGTCGCCCTGGCCGCCCGCACGCAGCCACCGGCGCAGGACGTGGTTGTGCGCGGTCACCACCGCGGAGGCCGCCACCTCGGCGAGCAGCGGGTCGTCGTTGCCGTCGTGGTGCGCCTGCTCGTCGAAGTGGCCCAGGAGGTAGCGCGTGAAGAGCCGTTCGTAGCGGGCCACGGAGGCGATCTCCCGCTCGCGCAGCGTGGGCACCTCGCGGGTCAGGCGGTAGCGCTCGACGGACACGGCGGGCGAGGCCGCGTACATCTTCATGACTTCCTTGATGCCCCGGCACACCGTGTCGAGCGGGTGCTCGTGCGGCGGCGCCGCGTTCAGGACCGCCTCGGCACGGATCAACGTGTCGTCGTGGTCCGGGAAGATCGCCTCTTCCTTGGAGCGGAAGTGCCGGAAGAAGGTCCGGCGTGCGACACCGGCCTGCGCGGCGATCTCGTCGACCGTCGTCGCCTCGTACCCCTTGGACGCGAAGAGCTCCATCGCGGCCGCCGCCAGCTCCCGGCGCATCTTGAGGCGTTGGGCGGCGGCGCGGCTGCCGGCCGCGCTCTCCGGAGCGTCGGGCGTAGCGGGCGTACGTGAGGACTTGGCGGCCTTGGGCATGACCCGAACGTACTGCATATGCGCAGCCGAGTGCGCCTGTGGGACGGGGCCGCGCGACGGCGGGACGGGGCCGCCCGACGGTTCGAGCAGCCCGCCCCAGTCCGTGCGCGGTCTTCCGTCGGGCGCGCTCCCGTCCGCTTCCGGCCTACCGTCGGGCATATTCGCGGAAGCCGCGGCCGGTCTTGCGGCCGAGGCAGCCCGCGGCCACCAGGTGTTCGAGCAGGGGGGCGGGGGCCAGGCCCGGGTCGCGGAACTCGCGGTGCAGGACCTTCTCGATGGCGAGGGAGACGTCCAGGCCGACGACGTCCAGGAGCTCGAAGGGGCCCATGGGGTAGCCGCCGCCGAGCTTCATCGCGGCGTCGATGTCGTCGAGCGTCGCGTAGTGCTCCTGGACCATCTTGACCGCGTTGTTGAGGTAGGGGAACAGGAGCGCGTTCACGATGAAGCCCGCGCGGTCGCCGCAGTCCACCGGGTGCTTCTTGATGGTCGCGCAGACCTGGCGGACCGTCGCGTGCACGTCGTCGTCCGTGAGGACCGTGCGGACCACCTCGACCAGCTTCATCGCCGGTGCCGGGTTGAAGAAGTGCATGCCGATCACATCGCCCGGACGCGAGGTGGCACGGGCGCAGGCGACGACCGGCAGGGACGAGGTGGTGGTCGCCAGGATCGCCCCCGGCTTGCAGACCTTGTCGAACGCCGCGAACAGCTGCTGCTTGATCTCCAGGTCCTCGGCGACCGCCTCAAGGGCCAGGTCGACATCGGCGAACGCGTCGTACGTACCGGCCGGCGTGATCCGGTCCAGTGTCTTGGCCGCGGTCTCCGCCGTCATCCGCCCCTTGTCGACGGAGCGCGAAAGCGACTTGGCGATACGGGACTTGGCCTTCTCCGCCTTCTCCTCGCTGCGCGCGGCGAGCACCACGTCGTAGCCGGCCTTGGCGAAGACCTCGGCGATGCCGGACGCCATGGTCCCGGAGCCCGCGACACCGACCGAGCGGATGGTGCGCCCGCCGCCCTGTCGCCCGTCCTCCGGCGGGGTCAGCGCGTCCCGCACGACGACCGAACTGCCGGGCTGCTCGTACGAGTAGAAGCCGCGCCCCGACTTGCGTCCGGTCAGGCCCGCCTCGCTGAGCTGCTTGAGGATCGGGGCGGGCGCGTGCAGGCGGTCGTGGGACTCGGAGTACATCGCGTCCAGGACCGTGCGGGCGGTGTCGACGCCGATCAGGTCGAGCAGCGCGAGGGGGCCCATCGGCAGGCCGCAGCCAAGGCGCATCGCGGCGTCGATGTCCTCGCGCGAGGCGTACTTGGCCTCGTACATCGCCGCGGCCTGGTTGAGGTAGCCGAAGAGCAGGCCGTCGGCGACGAATCCGGGCCGGTCGCCGACCGCCACGGGCTCCTTGCCGAGCGCGTACGCGAGGTCGGTCACGGAGGCGACGGCCGCGGGCGCGGTCAGCACGGACGACACCACCTCGACGAGCTTCATCGCCGGGGCCGGGTTGAAGAAGTGCAGGCCGAGCACGCGCTCGGGGCGCTGCGACTCGGCGGCCAGGCGGGTCACGGACAGCGCGTTCGTGCCGGTCGCGATGATTGTCCCGGGGCGCACGACGCCGTCCAGCTCACGGATGATCTGCTGCTTGATCTCGTACGACTCCGGGGCGACCTCGATCACCAGATCGGCGTCGGCCGCTGCCTGCAGGTCGGTGAAGGTGCGGACCCGGGCGAGCGCGTCACGCCGCTCGTCCTCGGTGAGCTGCTCACGGCGCACGGCCCGCGCGGTGGACGACTCGATGGCGGCGACGGCCTGGGCGCCCGCTGCCTCGCTGATGTCGATGCCGATGACCTCGCGTCCAGCGCGGGCCAGGACCTCGGCGATGCCGGTGCCCATCGTGCCGAGACCGATCACGGCGACGGTGTTCAAGGGAGTGTCCATGCGTGGACTCCAGGAAGTGAGTGACGACTGAGGGGTGCACGCGGTGCGCGGCAACGGCGGCGCGGCGTACGGGAGGAGAGCTGCTGTGTGTCGTGACCGGGCGGCGAAGCGCGTACGCCCGTGAGGAGTCGACGGGCTCTGTCCCGGAGCCGCCGTACTGGGTGGAGCTGAGGTGCTCTGATCACCGAACCGACAAGCACTCGCTCGCATCGGCTGCGTCACCAGGCCGCTGCGAGTTCAGGTACTGCTGACGGGGAGTGTGCCCCGCTCACTTGAGATTAACCGGCGAGTAACGAGCGCGCCAGTCCCCAGGGTTTGTGATCTACATCGCGGATAAGCTCCCGTCATGGACGTGGAGTTGCGCACGGTGACGGAACGCTTACGCCGCGAGGCGGGAGTCTCGGAGAGTTACGAGAGGCTGGTCGCGACCGGCGATGTGGAGGAACTGGCGGAGGTGCTCGCCGCGGCGGGTCAGCCACTGTGGGCACGGGAGCTCGCGGCGGTCCGTCTCGGCGCCGCCGGGGACAGCCGGGCCTTCGAGTCCCTCGTCCTGCTCCTCAACCACCGTGATCCATCGCGCTGTGCGGCCGCCGCGTACGCCCTGGCCAGGCTGGGTGATCCCCGTACGGCACGGGCGGCAGCCGCCCTGGCCACCAATGAGCTGCGGGTCGCCTACGCCCTGCACCCCGTGCGTCTGCTCACCGAGCTGCGCGCGCCCGAGTCGGCGCCCGCCCTCATCACCACGCTGAAGCGCAGACTCGCCCCGCACGACCCCTACGGGAAGATCGCGCTGGCGTGCGTGGAGGGCCTCGGCGCACTGGGAGACCCACGGGCCCGCCCCGTCCTCACGGAGGCCTGCGGCTACCCACGTCTCGCGGCGGCGGCATCAGCGGCCCTGGCCCGGCTGCCGGGCTAGCGTCCTAGAGGACGGCGTACGCCTCGATCTCCATCAGGACCTGCGGCGATACCAGCGCGGAGACCTGGACCGCCGATGCGGCGGGGAGGCGGGCCGGGTCAAGGTACGTGTCCCGGGCGGCTCGTATGGCGGGCATGTACGCCATGTCCGTGACGTAGTACGTCAGCTTCACGACGTCCCGGAAGCTGCCGCCCGCGGCCACGAGGCAGTGCCACAGATTGTCGAACACCTGCCGTGCCTGCGCCGCCGGGTCGTCCTCGCCGACGAGCTGTCCCTCCTTGTCCAGGGGGAGTTGGCCGGCTATCGCCACGAAGCGGCCCGTGCCCATCACCACGTGCGTGTATTGGGTGGCGGGGAAGACGCCGTCGGGGGCGTTGATGTGGGTCAGTTGGCTCATCGCACCATCCTGGACCATGGGTTCAGAGCAGGGTGAGCTGCGTGCCGCCGGGTGGTGCGGGCTCGGGGGGCTCCGGGGTGGGGATGCGGCGGGTGGTGCTGGTGCGGGTGGGGCCGATGCCGAACTCCTCGGCCAGTTCGTGCACTTGGCGGGTGATCCGGCGCTGGTACCACTTGGGTGCGTAGGCGCCTTCCGCGTACAGCCGCTCGTAGCGCCGCACGAGATACGGGTGGTGCTGTTCCAGCCAGGCCATGAACCACTCGCGCGCTCCGGGCCGCAGATGCAGCACGAGCGGCGTCACGGACGTCGCCCCCGAGGAGGCGATGGCCCGCACGGTCGCCCGTAGCTGCTCGGGCCTGTCCCCGAGGAACGGGATCACCGGCGCCATCAGGACCCCGCACCCGATGCCGTGATCCGTCAGCGTCCGTACGACGTCGAGGCGTCGCTCCGGGGCGGGCGTACCCGGCTCCACGGTGCGCCACAGTTCCTGGTCGATGAAGCCCACCGAGACCGAGATGCCGACGTCCGTGACGTCGGCGGCCTGCCGCAGCAGGTCGAGGTCCCGCAGGATCAGCGTGCCCTTCGTGAGGATGGAGAAGGGGTTCGCGTGATCGCGCAGGGCGGCGATGATGCCGGGCATCAGGCCGTAGCGCCCCTCCGCCCGCTGATAGCAGTCGACGTTCGTGCCCATCGCGATGTGCTCGCCGTGCCAGCGGGGCGAGGCGAGGCGGCGGCGCAGCAGGTCGGGGGCGTTGACCTTGACCACGATCTGGCTGTCGAAGCCGAGCCCCGTGTCCAGGTCCAGATAGCTGTGGGTCTTGCGGGCGAAGCAGTACACGCACGCGTGCGTGCAGCCCCGGTACGGGTTCACCGTCCATTCGAAAGGCATGCGGGACGCCCCGGGCACCCGGTTCACGATCGTTCTTGCCCGGATCTCGTGGAAGGTGATCCCACGGAACTCAGGGGTGTCGAAGGTCCTCGTGGTGACCGCGTCCGCGCCGAACAGCGCGGCATCCGCGGCACCCCGTGAGGGCCCGTCGGCGAGGTTCTCCCAGCGCATGACGCCTCCTCGGTAGCACTGACCACAGAATAGAACATACGTTCCCTTGATCGTGCGACCCGGTGGCGGCCCGGTGGCGGCCCGGCCCCTCGGCGACCCCGATTTGGGGGCCCGGTACGCAGGGTGGTTGGCTTCCGGGGATCACCCTGAACAACCGAGTGCTGGAGGAAGTGCCATGGCGCAGGTCGAGGCGACCACGGAGCGGATCATCGCGGCGCAGCCGGAGGACGTCTTCGACGCGCTCGCCGACTACGAGGGCACGCGTCCGAAGATCCTCTCGGAGCACTTCAGCGAGTACGAGGTGCGTGAGGGCGGCGACGGCGAGGGGACGCTCGTCCACTGGAAGCTGCAGGCCACCAGCAAGCGCATCCGGGACTGCCTCCTCGAGGTGAGCGAGCCGACCGACGGGCAGCTCGTCGAGAAGGACCGCAACTCCTCCATGGTCACCACCTGGACCGTGACCCCGGCCGGGGAGGGCAAGGCGCGCGTGGTCGTCACCAGCGTCTGGAACGGCGCCGGCGGCATCGGCGGCTTCTTCGAGAAGACCTTTGCCCCCAAGGGGCTCGGGCGGATCTACGACGAGGTGCTCGGCAAGCTCGCCGCCGAGGTCCAGAAGTAGGACCACAGCTGACCGGCCCTCAACTCCGGTAGCCCATAAGGGTTGTTGTCACGCTCACCGTTTCGAGTGGTTTTCTGTTCGGGCCAGTTGTACGGCGTAGGGCTCCCACCGGCGCATACGTGTGCCGGACCCCGCGCAGGGGCGACTCGTCGCGCTTGCTCGCAGTTGTCGCGTAATGCGAGAAATGCGGCGCAGGCGCGACGAGGGGAGCAGGACGTGGGCGGCACGACGCTGGTGAAGGGCGCCGAGCAGGGGGACGTGGCGGCGGCGGTGGCGCCCCCGGGGATCGACGAGGCGCCACCACCTCAGGAGCATGTGTCGGCGACGGCGGGCCTCAGTCCCGGGCGCGTCCGCATGGTCTTCGTCGGACTCATGCTCGCCCTGCTGCTCGCCGCTCTCGAGCAGATGATCGTCGCCACCGCGCTCCCGAAGATCGTCGGAGAGCTGCACGGCCTGGACAAGATGTCCTGGGCGATCACCGCCTACCTGCTCACGTCCACCATCGGTCTGCCCATCTACGGCAAGCTCGGGGACCTCTTCGGGCGCAAGGGCGTCTTCCAGTTCGCGATCCTCATCTTCATCATCGGCTCCGCGCTCGCCGGTTGGTCGCGCACGATGGACCAGCTCATCGCCTTCCGCGCCATCCAGGGCATCGGCGCGGGCGGCCTCATGATCGGCGTACAGGCGATCATTGCGGACATCGTCCCGCCCCGGGAGCGCGGCCGGTACATGGGCCTGATCGGCGCCGCGTTCGGCCTCGCGTCGGTCGCGGGGCCCCTGCTCGGCGGGTTCTTCACCGACCACGTCACCTGGCGCTGGTGCTTCTACTTCAACGTCCCCTTCGGCCTGGTCACCTTCGCGGTCGTCAGCTTCGGCCTGAAGCTGCCCAAGCCCACCGCGAAGGCCCGACTCGACGTGCTCGGCGCGCTGTTACTCGCCTCCGCCTCCACCTGCCTTGTACTCCTGACCAGTTGGGGCGGCACCGAGCACGCCTGGGGTTCGCGCGTGATCCTGGGGCTCGCGGCCGGGGCCGTCGCCTCGGTCGTGCTCTTCGTCGTCGCCGAACACTTCGCCGCAGAACCGATCATCCCGCTGCGCCTGTTCCGCGATTCCGTCTTCAACATCACCGGCCTCGTGGGCGTGGTCGTCGGCATCGCCCTCTTCGGAGCGGCCAGTTACCTGCCGACCTTCCTCCAGATGGTGGACGGCGCGAGCGCCACCGAATCCGGCCTTCTCATGCTGCCGATGATGGGCGGCGTCGTCGGCGCCTCGATCCTCTCCGGCCAGCTCATCAGCCATACAGGGCGCTACAAGATCTACCCGGTCATCGGCGGCATCCTGTCCGTCATCGGCATGTGGCTGCTCTCGCGGCTCGAAGCCGACACGCCCCGGCTGCACTACAGCATCTGGATGGCCGTACTGGGCGCGGGCGTCGGCCTCGTCATGCCGGTGCTCGTCCTCGCCGTGCAGAACGCGGTGCGCCCCTCCGACCTCGGCACCGCCACCAGCGCCAACAACTACTTCCGGCAGATCGGCGGCAGCGTCGGCGCCGCGATCTTCGGCACGCTCTTCGCCGACCGGCTCGCGGACTCGCTCGCCGACCGCATCCCGGCCGGAGCCGGACTTCCCGACCCCGAGGCCATCACCCCGCAGCTCGTCCACGCCATGCCGCCCGCGCTGCGCGACGGCTACATCCAGGCGTACGCCGACGCGATGCCCCGGATCTTCCTCTACCTGGTGCCGGTGCTCGCCCTCGGCATGCTGATCACCTTCTTCCTCAAGGAGACTCCCCTGTTGTCCAGCGCAGCGTCCCAGGACGCCCCCACGGCCGAGCCCACGCCCATCCCCCAGGCCCGCACGTCGTACGCCGCGGGGGTGCCCGTCTGCGGCACCGTGCAGCATCCCGACGGCACCGTCGTGCCCCGCGCCGCACTGACCCTCATCGACGTCGGGGGCCGGCAGATCGGCCGCGGCGCGAGCGGCGATGACGGGCGGTACGCGCTGTCCACGCCGGGCTCGGGCTCGTTCGTCCTGATCGCCGCCGCGGGCGGCCACCAGCCGCAGGCCGTCACCGTCACCGTCGGCGAGCGCCCGGTGGAACTCGACGTGGTGCTCGGCGGCGCCGGACGCCTGGCCGGCAGCGTGGTCACCGCCGACGGCACACCGGTCAGGGACGCGGCGGTCACCCTCACCGACGTACGCGGAGAAGTCGTCGCCACCACCCGCAGCGGGCGCGAAGGCGGCTATGTGATCACGGAGTTGGTGGCCGGCGAGTACACCCTGGCCGCCAGCGCACCCGCCTTCCGGCCGGCGGCCCTGCCCGTCAGCGTGCAGGCCTCCCGCGAGACCCGGCAGGACGTCGAGCTCGCGGGCGGAGCCGTCCTGCGCGGCACCGTGCGGGCCAGCGGCGGGCGGCCCGTGGAGGACGCCCGCGTGACACTCCTGGACGCGGCGGGCAACGTCGTGGACACCCTCACGACCCGGGAGGACGGCACCTTCCGGTTCATCGACCTCTCGTCCGGCGAGTACACCGTCATCGCCGCGGGTTACCCGCCGGTGGCCACCGTGCTCCAGGTCGCGGGAGGGGGGCGCACGGAGCGGGATCTGCAGCTCGGCCACGAGGACTGACCGCCGGAGGCGCCCCGTGCGTCCCAATTCCCCTATTGCCCCGCACGGCAACCTGTGGCGGTCGTACGGTGGTTGGGGCGGCACAGGCCTTCGCGGTGCCGCCGGAAGGAGCGTTGGCCATGGAATACGGCACCCCGGACGGGCCGGTGGCGCAGCATGCCGTGGCCGGCCGGATCCCGCTCGCCGTGGTCGTGATCGACGGCGCGGGCCTCGTGTCGCACTGGAGCACCGGTGCGCGCAAGCTGTTCGGGTACGCCAAGGAGGCGGCCGTCGGAAGCCCGGCGGGCGATCTGCTTCCGGTGGCGGGCGCGATCCCCGAGGGCCACGCGGACTTCGGTGAGTACGACGGCCTCGGCCCCGACCTGGAAACCTCCCTCGACGGACGCATCTCCTACCCGGCCGCCGGGCGCGCACGGCTCTCCGTGCCCGGCGGCGAACACCACCGCGTGGACGTCCTGTGGTGGGCCTACCCCCTCGTCGGCCCCGGACCGGAGCGCCTGCTCGTGCTCGCGGCGGACGCCGACCGCCTCGCCGACGACGACCGTGAGCCGGGCCAGGTCGAGCGGATAGCGCCGGGGTTCGCCCTGCACACCGACTTCCCCGGAGCGGACGAACTGGCCGGCCGGCTGCCCGAGATCCTGCCCAGCATGAGCGTGGGCGAGAGTTCCCGCATCGTCGCGCAGATCCTCGAACTGGGCTATCCCGTCCTGGAGTACAGCAAGCACGACCGCGTGCCCGTCACCCCCGACTGGGGCGTGCCGCGCCGCGCCGAGCGCACAGCACGCAGGCTGCGCGCCCAGCGGGCCGCGGCCGAGGGCCTCACGCCCCGCCCCGTCGCCTCCGACGAGGCCGATGACCTCGAATACGCGGCGGTGCGCGAGCACCTGGAGTTCCTGAACGAGGTCAGCGGCCGCATCGGCTCCTCCCTCGACCTCTCCCGGACGATCGTCGAGGTCAGCCGGGCCGTCGTGCCGCGGTTCACGGACGTCGCGGGCACGTATCTGCGCGAACAGGTCGTCGCGGGCGAGGGCTTCCCCGAAGGGCCGCCGGACGAGACCACGATGTGGCACCGGGTCGCCCTGGAGCACACGGACGAGCCGGGCCGCTGGGACGACGTCGTACCCGTCGGCGAATCCATGCCCTTCCCGTCGCACACGCCGTTCTTCCAGTGCATGACCTCCGGTGATCCGGTGCTCGTGCCGCGCATCACCGAGGAGATGGGCAACGCGATCGCCTCGCAGTTCGAGAAGCGCGACATCCGCCCGCTCATCAACCACCGCTCGATGCTCGTCGTACCGCTGAAGGCCCGCAATGTGGTGCTCGGATTCATGATCCTGCTGCGCCACCGGGAGCGGCCCGTCTTCAACGACATGGACCGCGTCACCGGCGCCGAACTCGCCGCCCGCGCGGGCCTCGTGCTCGACAACGCCCGCATGTACACCTACCAGGAGAGCGTCGCCGACACCCTCCAGGACAGCATGCTGCCGCACATCGAGCCGCGCATGACGGGCTGCGACATCGCCACGCGCTATCTGCCGGGCACGCTCCTCGGCCGGGTCGGCGGCGACTGGTTCGACTCCGTGAAACTGCCCGGGTCGCGCACCGCCCTTGTCGTCGGCGACGTAATGGGCCACGGTCTCAACTCGGCTGCGATGATGGGTCAGTTGCGCACCGCCGTGCAGACCATGGCCGCCCTGGACCTGCCGCCCGCCCAGCTCCTGCGCAACCTCGACGACCTGGCACAGCGACTCGGCGAGCACTACCTCGCGACGTGCCTGTACGCGGTCTACGACCCCATCGCGAGCGAGCTGCACCTCGCCAACGCGGGCCACATCCCGCCCGTGCTCGTCCGCGCCGACGACGGCCGCAGCGAACTCCTCGACCTGCCCACCGGGGCACCCATCGGTGTGGGAGGCGTGCCCTTCGAGGCGGTCACCGTCCGCGTGGCGCCCGGCGACCGGCTCCTGATGTGCACCGACGGCCTCGTCGAGGTCCGCGGCGAGGACATCGGCGTCGGCCTCGCCACGCTCACCGAGTCCGCGGCCCACCCGGCCGCCTCCATGGACGCCGCCTGCGACGCCATCATCCGGGCCCTCAACACGCGCGGCGGCCGCAAGGACGACGTGGCGCTCCTGATGGCACGCCTGAACGGCGTCGCGGACGAGGACGTCGCGAGCTGGCGGCTCGCACTCGACCCGAGCGAGGTGAGCAGGGCGCGCGAGCTGGTCCGCGACCAGCTGGGCGCCTGGGCCCGGGACACCCTCGCCGAAACCGCCCAGCTCCTGGTCAGCGAACTTGTCACCAACGCCGTACGGCACTCGCGCGGCGGTCGCGTCGAACTCCGCCTCGTCCGCTCGGGGGCCACGCTGATCTGCGAGGTCGAGGACGACGACCACACCCTTCCCACGCTCCTGAACGCGGGCCCCGGCGACGAGTTCGGGCGCGGACTGCGGATCGTCACCGTGCTCGCCAAGGAGTGGGGCACCAGCCGTACGGCCTCCGGGAAGACCGTGTGGTTCGAACTGGGGCCACCGCGCAAGTGATTGATGGCGCCGGTGACTTGTCCATGCTCCCCGGCCGCGATAGACCGATCTTGCCGTCGGCTTCGGCGGTCGTCGTCGCACCCTGGGGAGCTGGGCATGAGCGTCACGAGTCGGTACAGGGAGGCCTGGGAAGGGTTCTGGCGGGAGGCTCCCGGCGAACCCGGGGCGGTCTTCTGGGACGCCGAACCCGCGCTCACCGTCGGCATCCACCTCGCCCTCTTCGAACCGCACCTGGTGGCTGCCGGCCTGCCCGTCGTCGACCTCGGCTGCGGCAACGGCACCCAGACCCGCTTCCTGGCCGACCGCTACCCACGCGTCCTGGGCGCCGACCTGTCCGCCGCCGCCCTGCGGCACGCACGGAACGCCGACCCGGCGGGACAGGCGGAGTTCCGGCAGGTCGACGCCGCGGAGAAGGCGGAGGCGGAGCAACTGCACGCGGAACTCGGCGACGTGAACGTCTATATGCGCGGTGTGCTCCACCAGTGCGATCCCGCCGACCGCCAGTCGCTCGTCGACGGCATCGCGGCGCTGGTCGGCGAGCGCGGCAGAGCGTTCGTCGTCGAGCTCGCCGAGGCCGCGGGGGCGGTCCTGAAAGGCCTCGCCCAGAGCGCCGAGGGCCCGCCGCCGAAGCTGGCTCCGGTGTTCGCGCACGGCATCGCGCCGGGTGAGGTCGCGGACGCCGCGGTGCCGCAGTACGTCGCCGCGGCGGGTCTCACGGTCCTCGCGAGTGGCGAACTCCCGCTCGCGACAACCGAGTTCACGGCGGCCGGCACGCGGATCGAGTTGCCGTCCAAGTGGCTGGTGGTGGGCCGCGCGGGGTGAACAGGGCCGCGCTGCTCGGGCTGGGCGGACCCGACGTGCCGTACCGCGTGCGCAACGGCACCCCGGCCGAGGGCGCCGATCTGGTGGCGGAGTGGCGGGTCCTGGAGCCCGCCTGGCGCACCTTCTTCGTCCCATCCGGGTCTTGAGCGTCCGGTCCAGCTGGGTGCGGAACTGGACGTACGAGCGGGGAGCCGACGGCAAGCTGCACAAGACGGAGACGTTCCGCTTCGGCCCCGCCGAGATGAAGGACCCCCTGCAAGCTCTGAGGGGTAACGGGCAGCGGGCCTGGCGGCTCCGTCCGCCGACGTGCCGGGGGCTCGCCGGCGTGTCAGGATCGCGGGCAGGGGCTCGTACGCCGATGGGGTCGCGCCATGCCGAGCGATGCAGCCAGCAGCCGAAGCCCGCGCCCGCGCTGGGCCGGCTGGGCCGACGGGCTGCCGCCGGCGTCGGGAGCCGTGGTCATGGCCACCGCCATACTCTCCGTCGGGCTGCACCTGCTCGGCGTGGAGTGGGCATCGCTGGCGCTGCTCGTGATCGCGGTGCTGGTCTGGGCGTTCCTCGCCACCGTCTTCGTCACGCATCTGCTGACCGAGCGGGACCGCTGGCTCCGCGAGACCGACACCGCGCCCGCCCTGACCGCCGTCGCCGCGACCGCCGTACTCGGCACCCGCCTGTCCCTGCTCGGCCACCAGCCGGTGTCCGTGGCGTTGCTCTGCCTCAGCGTGCTGCTCTGGCCCGTCCTGATGTCCCACGTCATCCGCCACTGGCAGAGCAAGGTGCCGGGCGCCGCCTATCTGGTGTGCGTGGCCACCCAGGCCATCGTCGTCCTCGCCGCCACCGTGGCCACCGCCGACCGGCAGGCATGGCTGATGTGGCCCGCCCTCGTCCTCTTCGCCATCGGCGTCGCCCTGTACGCGGTGGTGCTGCTGCGCTTCGACTTCCGCCAGCTCGCCACCGGCAGGGGCGACCAGTGGATCATCGCGGGCGCCATGGCCATCACCGCCCTCGCCGGATCGAAGCTGGTCGCCGCCGCCGTGCCGGACGGCGTTCTGCGCTGGGCCACCCCGGCCCACGACGCACTGCGCGTCATCACCCTCGTCGCGCTCGGCGTCGCCTTCGCGTGGTACGCGCTGCTCGTCGTCTGCGAACTGCGGTGGCCACGCCTCCACTACGACGTACGCCGCTGGGCCACGGTCTTCCCCCTCGGCATGACCGCCGTCGCCGCGCTGTCCACCGCCACGGCCACGGACGTTCCGGCGCTCTGGACTTGCGGAAAGGTGCTGCTCTGGGCAGCGCTCGCGGTCTGGGTCGTGGTGGCGGTCGCCGCGGTCCGCACGACGCACGACGCCACCGAGCCGCCCATCTCGGCCGGCGTCAGCCGGCCACGGTGACCCCCTTCAGCAGCCTCTGGCGACCGGCGCGCGACGCGGGTGTCGACGGATCTGGTCCAGGAGTTGACGAACGCGTAGCGTGAGGCCGCATGAAGATCCTGATCAGCGCAGACATGGAGGGGGCCACCGGCGTCACGTGGCCGGCCGACGTGCTGCCCGGTACGCCGCAGTGGGAGCGGTGCCGTTCGATGTTCACCTCGGACGTCAACGCCGCCGTGCTCGGCTTCTTCGACGGGGGCGCCGACGAGGTGCTCATCAACGAAGCGCACTGGACCATGCGCAACCTGCTCCTCGAGAACCTCGACGAGCGGGCCGAGATGCTCACCGGGCGGCACAAGTCCCTCTCCATGGTCGAAGGCGTCCAGCACGACGACGTGGACGGCATCGCCTTCATCGGCTACCACGCGGGCGCCGGCATGGAGGGCGTCCTCGCGCACACCTACCTCGCCAACTCGATCACCGGAGTGTGGGTCAACGGCGACCGGGCCAGCGAAGGGCTGCTGAACTCCCATGTCGTCGCCGAGTACGGGGTGCCCGTCGTCCTCGTCACCGGCGACGACCTGGCCTGTGAGGACGCTCTCGGCTATGCGCCCGGCGCGCTGAAGGTCGCCGTCAAGGACCACGTGTCGCGGTACGCGGCGGTCTGCCGCACCCCGCGGCGGACCGCGTCCGACATCCGGGCCGCGGCGAAGGAGGCGGCGCCGCTCGCGGTGCGGCACGAGCCGGTCCAGGGCGGACCCTTCACCGTAGAGCTCGAGTTCGATGCCGAGCACCTGTCGATGGCGTCCACCGTGGTGCCGGGCGTGCGGCGCACCGGCGAGCGGAAGATCGCATACACAAGCGAAACCATGTACGAGGGCATTCGTACGTTCAAGGCGGTCACGACGATCGCGTCGGCGGCCGTGGAGGAGCAGTATGGCTGAGGGGCAGGAACAGCCGGGGCATCGGGCCACCGGACACGTCGACGAGCAGGCGCTCGACGAGGTCGTCCGGTTCACCTCCGACCTCATCCGCATCGACACCACCAATCGGGGCGGCGGTGACTGCCACGAGCGGCCCGCCGCCGAGTACGCCGCCGAGTGCCTCGCCGGAGCCGGGCTCGAACCGAGGCTCCTGGAGCGGACACCGGGCCGCACGAACGTGGTCGCACGCATCGAGGGCACGGACCCCTCGGCGGACGCGCTCCTCGTGCACGGTCACCTGGACGTCGTGCCGGCCGAGGCCGCGGACTGGAGCGTGGACCCCTTCTCGGGGGAGGTCCGCGACGGCGTCGTATGGGGCCGTGGCGCCATCGACATGAAGAACATGGACGCGATGATCCTCTCCGTGGTGCGCGGCTGGGCGCGCGCGGGAGTGCGGCCCCGGCGGGACATCGTGATCGCGTTCACCGCCGACGAGGAGGCGAGCGCCGAGGACGGGTCCGGCTTCCTCGCCGATCAGCACGCGTCACTCTTCGAGGGGTGCACGGAAGGCATCAGCGAGTCGGGTGCCTTCACCTTCCACGACGGCCGCGGCAATCAGCTCTACCCCATCGCGGCGGGGGAGCGCGGCACCGGCTGGCTCAAGCTGACCGCGCGCGGCAAGGCGGGCCACGGCTCGAAGGTGAACCCCGAGAACGCCGTGAGCAAGCTGGCCGCCGCGATCTCCCGCATCGGGGAGCACCGCTGGCCGGTGCGGCTCACACCGACGGTCCGGGCCTCGCTGAACGAACTGGCCGCGCTGTACGGGGAACACGCCGACCTGGACGTGCCCGGATTCGACGTGGACGCGCTCCTGCTGAAGCTCGGCCGGGCCGCCGACCTGGTCGCGCCGACCGTCCGCAACAGCGCCAACCCGACGATGCTGCACGCCGGTTACAAGGTCAACGTGATCCCCGGGGAGGCCGTCGCCTACGTGGACGGCCGGTATCTGCCCGGTGGCGAGGAAGAGTTCGCCGCCACTCTTGACCGGCTCACCGGAGTGGACGTCGACTGGGAGTTCCACCACCGTGAGGTGGCGCTGCAGGCGCCGGTCCGCTCGTCGACGTACGCGAAGATGCGGGCGGCCGTCGAGGAGTTCGCACCCGAGGGGCGGGTCGTGCCGTACTGCATGTCCGGCGGCACGGACGCCAAGCAGTTCTCGCGACTCGGCATCACCGGCTACGGCTTCTCGCCGCTGAGGACACCGGAGGGCTTCGACTACCAAGCGCTCTTCCACGGAGTCGACGAGCGCGTTCCCGTCGACGCCCTGCACTTCGGAGTCCGTGTGCTCGACCGCTATCTGAGAACGGCCTAGGGAACACAACCGATCATGGGGGAAGAGAAGGACATGATGGAGACCCAGGCGTACGGATCATGGCCGTCGCCCATCGACGCGGTGCTCGCCGCGGCCCACGACGGCTCCCCGGCGCACGTGGGCTTCGTCGGGGACGAGGCATGGTGGACCGAGCCGAGGCCCGCAGAAGGCGGCAGGCGCGCCCTGGTGCGGCGGCGCCCGGACGGCACGGAGGAGTCCGTGCTGCCCGAGCCGTGGAACGTGCGCAACCGGGTCATGGAGTACGGGGGGCGTTCCTGGGCCGGGGCCGTCGGACCTGACGGGCCGCTCGTCGTGTTCGCCGACTTCGCGGACCAGCGCCTGTACGCGCATGCGCCCGACACTCCCCAAGCCGCGCCGCGCCCGCTGACCCCGCTCTCCGACGTGGGCGGCGGCCTGCGGTACATCGACCCGTGCGTGCACCTGGACCGGGGCGAGGTCTGGTGCGTCCTGGAGGAGTTCACGGGGGAGGGGCCGACCGACGTACGCAGAGTCGCCGTCGCCGTGCCGCTCGACGGCTCGGCGGCCGGTGACCGCGCGGCGGTGCGTGAACTCTCCGACGACCGGCACCGGTTCATCACCGGGCCGCGCCTCTCACCGGACGGTGCGCGCGTGGCGTGGATCGCCTGGGACCACCCCCGGATGCCGTGGGACGGCACGGAGCTGCTGGTCGCCGAGGTCCGTGCGAACGGCACGTTCGGCGCCCCGCGGGTCTTCGCGGGCGGCCCGGAGGAGTCGATCGCGCAGGTCGAGTGGGCCCCTGACGGGCGACTCCTCTTCGCGAGCGACCGCACGGGATGGTGGAACCTCTACCGCGGTGACGCGTCCGACGGCGGGAGTTTCTCGTCGGGAGTACCGCTCTGCCCGCGCGAGGAGGAGTTCGGCGGCCCTCTGTGGCAGGTCGGATCCAGCTGGTTCGCGCCCCTGGACAGCGGTCTCGTCGCCGTCGTGCACGGCAAGGGCGCCACCGCGCTCGGCGTACTCGACCCGGAGACCGGCGAGGTGGTCGACGCCGCCGGCCCGTGGACGGAGTGGGGTGCGGCCGTCGCCGTGAACGGCACCCGCGCCGTCGGAGTCGCGGCGAGCCCTCGCAGCGCGTACGAGGTCGTGGAGCTGGACACCAGCACCGGCCGGGCCCGCGTGATCGGCGCCGCGCACGACGACCCGGTGGACACCGCGTTCTACCCCGAGCCGCGCATCCGCACCTTCAGCGGCCCGGCGGGCCGCGAGATCCACGCGCACGTCTACCCCCCGCACCACCCGGCCCGCATGGCTCCCGACGAGGAACTCCCGCCGTACGTGGTGTGGGTGCACGGCGGGCCCACGGACCGCTCCCCTCTCGTGCTGGACCTGGAGATCGCCTACTTCACCTCGCGCGGCATCGGCGTCGCCGAGGTCAACTACGGCGGCTCGACCGGCTACGGCCGCGCGTACCGCAACCGCCTGCGCGAACAGTGGGGCATCGTCGACGTCGAGGACTGCGCCGCGGTCGCCCTGGCCCTGGCCGACGAGGGCACCGCCGACCGCGACCGTCTCGCGATCCGTGGCGGCAGCGCGGGCGGCTGGACCACGGCCGCCTCGCTGACCACGACGGACGTGTACGCCTGCGGCACGATCATCTACCCCGTGCTCGACCTCACCGAATGGGCCGCGGGCGGCACCCACGACTTCGAGTCGCGGTACCTGGACTCGCTGATCGGGCCGTTCGACGAGGTGCCCACGCGCTACGTGGAGCGTTCGCCCGCGGAACAAGCGGACCGGGTCACCGTGCCCTTCCTGCTGCTCCAGGGGCTCGACGACGTGATCTGTCCGCCCGAACAGGCCGAGCGTTTCGTCTCCGAACTGCAGGGGCGCGGTGTGCCGCACGCCTACATCGCCTTCGAGGGCGAGGGGCACGGGTTCCGCCGCGCGGACACGCTGATACGGGCCCTTGAGGCCGAACTCTCCCTGTACGCCCAGGTGTTCCGCCTGAAGCTGTCCGGTGCCGCGCCCACCTTGGAGCTCGCCAAGTGAAGTCCCTGACGCGTCCCGCGCGGCTCACCCCCGGTGCACGGGTCGCCGTCGTGGCGCCCAGCGGTCCCCTTCCGGAGGAGCGACTCCAGACGGGCCTCGACATCCTGCGCGGCTGGGACCTGGAACCGGTCGTCATGCCCCATGTCCTGTCCGTGGACGGGGAGTTCGGCTATCTCGCGGGCACGGACGCCGACCGTGCCCGCGACCTCCAGGAGGCGTGGTGCGACCCCTCCGTCTCCGCGGTGCTCTGCGCGCGCGGCGGCTATGGGGCCCTGCGGATGGTGGAATCGCTGGACTGGGCGGCGATGCGGGCGGCGGGCCCCAAGGTGTTCGTCGGCTACAGCGACATCACCACGCTGCACGAGGCGTTCGCGGCGCGGTTGGGCCTCGCGACGCTGCATGGTCCGATGGTGGCGGCCCTCGACTTTCTCAAGAGCGCCCGCGCGCAGGAGCACTTGAGGGCCACGCTCTTCGCGCCCGAGCAGGTCCAGGTGATCGCGTCGGGCGGGGCCGCGCTCGTGCCCGGCCGCGCGCGGGGCGTCACCCTCGGCGGCTGCCTCTCCCTGCTCGCTGCGGACGTCGGCGCCCCTGAGGTGCGTGCGTCGGCGCGGGGTGGGCTGCTGTTCCTGGAGGACACAGGCGAGGAGGCGTACCGCATCGACCGCTACGTCACGCAGCTGCTGCGCGCCGGGTGGCTGGAGGGGGTGCGCGGGGTGGCGCTCGGCTCGTGGGTGGACTGCGATCCGTACGACACGGTGCGGGCGCTGCTGCTCGACCGGCTCGGCGGCCTCGGGGTGCCCGTCGTCGAGGAGTTCGGGTTCGGGCACTGCGACGGGGCGCTGACGATTCCGTTCGGGGTGGCGGGTGAACTCGACGCGGGGGCAGGGACGTTGACGCTCGACGAACCCGCGCTGATGTGAGGCCGCGCTCCCGCGGTCAGCGCTGAATTTCCGTCAATTCCTGCCGAGAAACTCCTGTCACGAGCGTTGACCCGCACCTGACACGTGTCACAGCATGATCCTGGCCGGTTACTTACCGGTCGGTAGTCGGCTGTCGGCCGTCCTCAGCGTGGAGGTCTCGTGTCCCGTCGTACCGCACCCCGTCGTGCCCGCTCCCGCTCCCGCTCCCGCGCGCCGCTCGCCCTCGCCGTCGGCGCCGCGCTGGCCGCGCCCCTGGCCGTCGCGGTGCCCGCGCCCGCGAGTGCCACCGGTCAATTCACCGTGACCCCGCTGAAGTTCACGGTCGAGGCGGGCGGCAGGAACTGCACCGTCGACGCGGACCTCTACCGCCCCGCCGGAGTGGACGCCGCGCACCCCGCGCCCGCCGTCATGAGCACGAACGGCTTCGGCGGCAGCAAGTCGGACGGCGGGACGGCGGCCACCGGCAAGGCCTTCGCCGAGCGCGGCTATGTCGGACTCGTCTACTCCGGGCTCGGCTTCGGCAAGTCCGGCTGTCTGATCTCCCTCGACGACCCGAAGATCGACGGCAAGGCGGCATCCGGACTCGTCGACTTCCTCACGGGCAAGCGGGCGGCCGACGACGGCACGACGGTCGACTACGTCGCCAAGGATGCCGGGGCCGATCCACGCGTCGGCATGATCGGCGGCTCCTACGGCGGAGCGATCCAGCTGGCGACGGCCGCGGTGGACCACCGGGTCGACGCCCTCGTACCGATGATCACCTGGAACGACCTGGGTTACTCGCTCGACCCCAACAACGCGTCCGACCGCAGCGTGCCCGGCGCAGCCAAGTGGCAGTGGATGAACGGCTTCTACCTCATCGGCGAGGGGCAGCCGCTCCTCGAACCGAGCCTCGATCCCTCCCGCATCAACTCCCTCACCTGCCTGCACTTCGTCACCAAGGCCTGCGAGACGATCCGTACGCTCAACTCGGGCCGCTATCCCGCCGACAAGACCAAGGCCCTCCAGGAGTACGCGCGCAGCGTCTCGCCCGTCTCGTACCTGCCCCAGGTCAAGACGCCCACCCTGCTGATCCAGGGCCAGACCGACAGCCTCTTCAACCTCAACGAGGCGCAGGCGACGTACGAGACGCTCAAGGCGCAGGGCACCACGACGAAGATGATCTGGCAGTCCGGGGGCCACAGCGGCGGCCTGGCCGACGCGGCGTCCGGTGAACTCAACCTTTCCGAGGGCAACTTGGAGACCAGCTACGTCGGCAAGCGCGTCCTGTCGTGGTTCGACCGCTACCTCCGGCAGAACAAGGGTGCCGACACCGGCCCCGCCTTCGCCTACCACCAGGACTGGGTCCCGGCCGGCAGCGGACCGAACGGCTCCTACGCGACCGCGTCGAAGGTGCCCGCCCTCAGCCAGAAGCTGTATCTGTCGGGGGACGGCAAGCTCGTGGACGCCCGCAAGAAGGTCGCGCGCGGCAGCCGTGAGTACCGCAACTGGCTGATCCCCACCAGCCACTCCGAGAGTTCCCTCGCCGGTCTGATCGGCCTGCCCGACCCCGCACCGCGCGACACCAAGGGCACCTACCTCGACTGGACGACCCAGCCGCTGACCGCCGCCACGGACATGGTGGGCTCCGCGAAGGCCACCCTCAAGGTCGTCTCGCCGAGGACCGAGCGGGTGCAGAACTCCGGTGACGCGGCCGACAAGCTCGTCCTCTTCGCGAAGCTGTACGACGTCGCGCCCGACGGCAAGAAGACGCTGGTGCGCCGGCTGGTGGCGCCGGTGCGCGTGCCGGACGTGACGAAGCCGTTCACCGTGTCGCTGCCGGGGATCGTGCACCGGTACGAGGCGGGGCACAAGCTGCAGTTCGTGGTGGCGGCGAGCGACGACGCGTACGGGGGCAACAGGGGAGTGAAGCCGGTGACGGTCACCAGCGCCCCCGAGGACACCGGGGTGATCGAGCTGCCCGTGGTGGGCTGACCGGGCATCCGGGCTCACCCGTACGGCCCCCGCCCCCGCCCCCGGCGGGGCATCCACCGCGCGCAAACCGGTCCAGCTGCCCATGCTGGACCGGGGGAGGCCGGTCGAAGCTCCGAGGGAAGGTCCACGTATGAGTCCCAGCAGCTCCACGGGCGGCGCGCAGGGCGGCTCGGGCGGCCGCGGAGGCGTCATGACGCCCGGCAGGATCGCCGTCCTCGTGATCGCCGCCCTCACCCTGGTCTTCATCTTCGAGAACACCCGCCACACCAAGATCAGACTCCTGATCCCCGAGGTGCCGATGCCCCTGTGGGTGGCACTCCTCGGCACGGGCCTGATCGGCGCGCTGTGCGGGGCGTACTTCATGCGGCGACGGAAGTGAGGACGGGGCACGGGCCGGCCGGCGAGCGCTGGGCGCTGACCGCCGCGGAATAGCCGAACCGTGGGGCCGGCGCGTGTCTTTGCGTAATTCTGATCGCGATAGCCCCTGGTCGGGACGGCGTCGAGCGTGTTCCATGGTGATCGTGACGACCACCGTGCGACGTGACGTACTGACGCTGCCCGCGGCCCCGTTGGGCCCCGAGAATCCGCTGCCGCCGTTGCGGCCGCTCCGTGAGGTGCACACGCTGGACGAGCGCGGCAGAGAGGGGCTGCCGCGCGACATGGCGCGGCAGCTGGGGTATGCGCCGTTGCGCGGTGTCCTGCCGACGCGGGTGCTCGACGGGTACGGACGCGAGCGGACCGACACGGCGCTCGACAGCCTGGTCATCGAGAACGACCGGCTGCGCGCCACCGTCCTGCCGGGCTACGGCGGCCGTGTCCACTCCCTCTTCCACAAGCCGACCGGCCGTGAACTCCTCTACCGCAACCCGGTGTTGCAGCCCGCCGCCTTCGCGCTCAACGGCGCCTGGTTCTCCGGCGGCATCGAGTGGAACATCGGCGCCACCGGCCATACGACCCTGTCCTGCGCGCCCCTGCACGCCGCGCGCGTGACGGCGCCCGACGGCGGCGAGATGCTGCGCCTGTGGGAGTGGGAGCGGCTGCGGGACGTGCCGTTCCAGGTGGACCTGTGGCTGCCCGAAGGCTCCGACTTCCTCCACGTCGGCGTGCGGGTCCGCAACCCACACGAAAAGGCGGTGCCGGTCTATTGGTGGTCCAACATCGCAGTGCCCGAGGAGCACCGCGTCCTCGCCCCGGCCGAGGAGGCCTGGCACTTCGGCTACTCGGGCGTGCTGCGCAAGGTTCCGGTGCCGGAGACCGACGGGGTGGACCGGACCTATCCGCCGCGCAGCGAGTACGCCGCCGACTACTTCTACGACGTACCGGACCGCACGCGCCGGTGGATCGCCGCGCTCGACGACGACGGGCACGGCCTCGTCCAGACGTCGACCGACCTGCTGCGTGGCCGCAAGCTCTTCGTGTGGGGTTCGGGCGCGGGCGGCCGGCGCTGGCAGGAGTGGCTGACGGAGCCGGGCACCGGTGGGTACGCGGAGATCCAGGCGGGCCTGGCGCGGACCCAGCTGGAGCACGTACGCCTCGACGCGGAGGGCGAGTTCGCCTGGCTGGAGTCGTACGGGCCACTGTCGGCGGACCCGGCCTCGGTGCACGGTTCGGACTGGCGGGCCGCGCGCGAGGAGGTCCAGGTGCGGCTCGCGGACGCGCTGCCGCGCGGTGCCGTGGAGGAGGCGTACGACGCCTGGCGGCCGTGCGCGGACACCGAGCCCGGTGAGGTCCTGTCCACCGGGTCCGGGTGGGGCGCGCTCGAAGTCCTGCGTGCGGGCCACAAGTTGCCGGGCACGCCGTTCGCGGAGTCGACGCTCGGCCCCGAACAGGAGCCGTGGCTCGAGCTGTTGCACTCCGGCGCCGTCCCCGAGCCGCGCCGCGTGGCGCCGCCGGGGCCGACCCTGGTGGCCCGGCACTGGCGGGACATGCTGGAGACGGCGCCCGCGCGGCCGGTGGCCGAGTACCACCTGGGTGTGGCCCAGTGGCACGCGGGCGACCTGGCCCAGGCGGTGCGCAGCTGGGAGCGCGGCCTCGAACTCGCCCCGTCCCGCTGGCCGTTCCTCCGGTGTCTCGCGGTCGCCGATCAGGACGCGGGCCACTTCGAGCGCGCCGCCGACCGGTACGCGGAAGCCTTCGACGACCTGTGTCAGGAGCGGCGCGACGACGGTGTCCTGTGGACGTCCGCGGGCGCCGCCCTCGGCAGGGAGGCGATAGCCGTTCTGCTCGCGGCCGGGCGGACGGCGGTGGCGCGCGGAGTGTGGGAGCGCCTGCGTCCCGAGACGCGGGCCGAGGGCCGCTTCCGTCTGGTGGAAGTCCAACTGCTCGTCGCGGAGGGGGAGAAGACGCGGGCGCGGGCGATATTCGACGAGGGTTTCGAGGTGGCCGACCTGCGCGAAGGCGCCGAGATTCTCGGCGAGCTCTGGCACGCGGTGAGCGACGACCCGCTGCCGGCTCGGTACGACTACCGGATGCGGGCCGCTTCGGGGGAGTGAAGACCCCCGTGGGGGGCGGGGGCAGTCGCCCGCCCCCCACGCACACGTCCTGGTTACGCCAACTCACCGTTCCTGGCTACGACATGACCGCCGTGCACCACCATGTCCCGCTGCGGCATGTCCACCAGGACCTGCGGCAGGCACTCCCCGCGCACGAGGATGAAGTCGGCCGGGGCGCCGGGCTTCAGGTCCGCGTGGTCGAGGCCCATCACGTCGGCGCCGCCGTGCGCGCCCACGTTGTAGCAGTCGGCGAGCTCGGCGTCGAGGCGGACGTCGGTGACCCAGCCGAGGATGTGCGCACGGTGCAGCATGTCGGCGTTGCCGAACGGGCTCCACGCGTCACGCACCCCGTCCGAGCCGAGCCCCACCCGCACCCCGTGCTCGCGCAGCTTCGCGATCGGCAGGACCAGCGACTCGTTCGGCGCGACGGTGGTCAGGGAGATGTCCTGCTCGCCCAAGTCGGCCGCCATTCGGCCCAGTTCGGTGTCGGAGAGGTTCGGCAGGCAGAAGACGTGGCTGACCGTGACCTTGCCGCGCAGCGAGAGCGCGCGGGTGCGGTCGATGATGGCCCGCAGCACCTTCGTACCCTTCTCGTCGCGGTCGTGGAGGTGGATGTCCACGCCGACCCCGTGGCGGTCCGCGAGGCCGAAGACCAGGTCGAGCTGTTCGTCCATCGCGTGGTCGAAGCTGATCGGGTCGATGCCGCCGACGAGGTCGATCGCGCCGGAGCGGGCCGCTTCCTCCAGGAGCTCCGCCGTGCCCGGGGTCCGGACCACGCCGTGCTGCGGGAACGCCACGATCTGCACGTCCAGGGCGTCCCGCAGCCGCTCACGGGCCGCGTTCACGCCTTCGACGCCGGCCAGGTCGTAGGCGGGCGCCACGTCCACGTGGGCGCGCATCGCGCGGGTGCCGCGGGTCACGGCGTGCGCCATCAGACCGTAGGCGCGCTCGCCGACCGGCCGTGACTGGCTCTTGAAGATCTCCACGTCCTGGGCGCAGTAGTCGGCGATGCCGCTCGCGGGCTTCCGCGTGACCCAGTCGCCGCCCCACGTCGTCTTGTCCGGGTGGATGTGGGCGTCGACGAGCGAGGGCAGGGCGACCCGGCCACCACCGTCGATCACCTTGGCACCCTTGGGCGCCCGGCCGTCCGTGATCCGGCCGTCGACGACCGTGAGGTCCACGGGCGTCTTCGCGCCGAAGGGGCGGACATCGCGGAACACCACGGCCTTGGGGCGGCGACCGCCGCTGCCGCGGGACGATGCGGTGGCCGGGGAACCGGCCGACACGGCGGCTCCGGTGCCCGCGAACGCGGCGGCGGCGCCGAGTACGCCGCGACGGGAGAGAGGCGTCATGGGGGTCTCCTTCAAGAGGTGTGGTGCGCGGGCAAGAGGTGTGGCGCGCGGGAAATTCGATGTGGCGCGGGGCAGTTCAGAGCGCGAAGCCCGAACGGACCACGCGTACGGGCTTCTTGAGGACCGTCACGTCGGCCAGCGGGTCGCCGTCCACGAGGAGCACGTCACCGGCGAAGCCGCGCGCCAGGCGGCCCGCCGTGCGGTCGAGGCCGAGGAGCTTCGCCGCGCCGGTGGTGGCCGTGCGGATCGCGTCGAGCGCGGAGAGCCCGGCAGCCCGCATGAGCTCCACCTCACGGCCGATGGGCTTGATCTTCCCGCCGGATGAGTCCGTGCCCGCGGCCAGCGGCACACCCAGCTCGTGCGCGGCGAGCACAGCACGCTTCAAGGCCGGCAGGTACTGGCGGCCGCGCTCCGCGAGCACGGGGTCCGGCGAATCGGCGAGCCCGGCGATCGCGGTGAGGGTCGGAGTGAAGTACGTGCCCCTGCGCCGCATCTCGTGCAGCGTGCGCTCGCCGACGAACGCCCCGTGTTCGAGGGAGCGGACGCCCGCCATGACGGCGTCGTGGCAGCCCTTCTCGCTGTAGCTGTGGCAGAGCACGCCCTTGCCGCCGCGCCGGGCGGCCGCGACCACGGCGGACAGCTGCTCGCGGTCGTACACCTGGGCCAGCGGATCCTGCTCCGGCAGCCCGGCGCGCTCGTTGACCCGGGTCTTGATGACGTCGGCGCCCCGGGCGATGTTGACCTCGACGACGCGGCGCAGCGCCTCGGGCGAGCGCACGCCGCCCCGGAGCCTGGCCAGCGGGGTGAGATCCGGGTCGGCGAGGACCGTGTCGCCCAGGTCGGGCGTGACGAAGACACCGGCGGCGCGCAGCCTCGGCGCCTGCTCCGGAGCCTGGCGGGCCAGCTCCCGTACGGCGATGTCCTGGTAGAAGTTGGTCGAGCCGCTGCGCGCGCTGGTCGCCCCGTACTGAACCGCGTCGCGCGCCTCGGCCGCGGTGTTGAGGTGGATGTGCGCCTCGACGAGACCTGGCAGGATCCAGCGTCCGTGTGCGTCGAGCACCTCGGCCCCTTCGGGCACCGCGGCGCTCCCGCGCTCACCCGCCGAGCGCACGACTCCGTCCACGATGACGACCACCGCGTCCTCGGTCACCTCACCGGTCGCGGGGTCGAGGAGGGTGCCGCCCTCGATGACCAGATCGCCGCCGGCCGGCCGCCGCTCCTCGCTCGCTGCCGTGGCGTCCGCCCTGGGCGCGGCGGCGGTCAGCACGGCGGTGGTCCCGGCGAGCGCGGCGGCCCCCGCGAGGACACCGCGCCGGGTGAGCCGGGAGGAGGGCGGAGGGATGGACTCGACGCACATGAGGCTGCTCCAGGACGGGTTACGGAGGGAACGCGTCCGCAGTTTGTATACCAAGCTGGAGTGGCCCGCAAGGAGTGGCGGAGAAATGTGGAGGTATGGGCAAGGTGAGGCCTGTGGGCGTGGGCTGATGTAGAAGCTTGGTATACAGAGTCCTCGCGGATCTCTCCGTCAGGCGTCGCTGTCGCCGCGCTCGCCGCGCTCGCCGTTCTCTTCGAAGAGCGACCGCAGCGCCACCGCCTGGCTGTCCCGCACATGGAGCAGCGTGCTCGCCGCCGCCGTCTCCTCGTCGCCCGACGCGATCTGGCGGTAGATGAGGTCGTGCTGGGCCCGCATGTGGTCCGGCTCGGCGCGCATGCCGAACAGGAGCTGGAGCTGCCAGCTGAGCTGCTCCATCGTGCGGGCCAGGAGGGGATTGCCGGAGAGGGTCACGATGCCCTCGTGGAAGGCCGTGTGCGCCGCGACCTCGCGCGGTCCGTCGTCCACGTCCGACGCCTGCTCGGCCTGGTGGAGTGTGGCCCGCAGCGCGTCGAGACCCGGCGGCTCGTCCGGCGCGCTCCGTGCCACGCGGCGCGCCGCAAGCCGGGACGCCTGGACCGCGAGCGGCTCCCACACCTCGTACAGGTGCCGCACATCGGAACGTTCCAGGCGGCGCACCCGCACCCCGCTGTGCGGCAGGAGTTCGAGCAGGCCCTCCGCGACCAGCGCGCGCATCGCCTCCCGTACGGGGACCCGCGACATCCGCAGCTCCTCGGCGACCTCACGCTCCACGAGCCGGGAGCCCAGCGGGTAGCGGCGGTCCACGATGCGCTGCCGGACGGCCTCGCGGGCCTGGGCGCTCAGCGAAACCCGCTCCGTGCCGCCCGCCGTACTGCCCGCTGTACCGTCCGCCGTACTGCCCGCCACGTGCACCGTCCTCCGTTCGGCCGTCTGCCGTGGAGGATACGGGCAGACCGGTCAGGTCGCGGGGCGCCGGTCCGCGTACTCGAAGACCGTGCCGTCCGGGTGCACCGCGATGAGGTTGCGGCCCACCGGCGTAGGGACGGGGCCCGCGATGACCCGGGCACCCGACGCGTTCAGGACGGAGTACGCCTCGTCGACGTCCGGCACCGCGATCGTCGCCGAGACCTTCCGGAGGATCTCCAGCTCATGCTCGGGCCCGCTCATCAACAGAAAGCAGCCGACCGCCGCGACCGAGACGCCCTCTCGCTCGAAACGCTGCGCGGTGTTGCCCGCGAGGCGTTCGTAGAAGGCGACCGAGGACTCCAGGTCCTCGACGCAGATACGCAGCGTGGCTCCCAGGATCTCCATACGGGCGAGCCTAGTTGGCCCGGCCGCCGCGCGAGATCGTTTCGGGGGACTTCCGGGAGTTCCAGCCCGTGGCGGCCACCACATCGGCCGCGATGTCCTGGACGCGCCGTCCGTCCGTCGCCACCCGGCGGGTGCCGTCGGCCGCGTCCTCCTCCAGGCGTCGGGCCATCAACGCGCTGCGGCGCAGCTGCTGTTCGAGCTCCGAGCCCCGTTCACGCGCCCTCAGCCGCTCCTCGACGGTGGCGTCCGACGCCGTGAGAAGCACACGGATGATGCGCGGGCCGCGCAGGGCACTGGTGAACAGCCACTCCTCACTGGCCAGGACACTCGCCGTGTTCGTGTAGACGAGACGACGGCAGCCGAGGGCCGTGTAGTTCGCCCAGAGAGCCGCGAGATTGCGCTCGGTGATCCCGGAGCGGTGCGGATCGCCTTCCGGCGCCGGATGGACCGCGTCCAGGACATCGCCCTCGATGTACGCGTGCCCCACGTCGGCCGCTCGCAGCAGCGCCGCGACCTCCCAGCCGACCGAGGACTTGCCCGCCCCGGAACGGCCGCCGATGAGCAGGGCCTCGGTCATTCGCTCTCCCATGTGCCGAGCCTGGCAGGGCGGGGCGTACTCACGCGACCCGGTACTCCTCGACCTCCTCCGTGCGCCGCAGTTCCAGGCCGTGGCCGACGCCGCCGTCGGGGCGGACGTGGCCGCCCGTCGGGTCGAGGGCGCCGTCGAAGAACATCGACTCGATCCGCACATGGTCGTGCAGCCACTCGATGTGCCGCAGATTCGGTACGCACGCGGCCACCGCGGCATGCGCGTGCGGGGAGCAGCGGGCCGAGACCTCGATGCCGTGCGCCTGCGCGAGGGCCGCGGCGCGCAGCCATTCGGTCAGACCGCCGCAGCGCGTCGCGTCCAGCTGCAGGCAGTCCACGGAAGGGATCATCCGTGCGAAGTACGCGAGGTCGTAGCCGTACGCGCCGGCCGCCACGTCACAGACCAGCGCGTCCCGCACCAGCGCGAGCCCCCGCAGGTCGTCCGACGGGACCGGCTCCTCGAACCAGCCCACACCGTGCTCGGCGAGCACCCGGCCCACCCGTATCGCCTGCTTGCGGGTGTAGCCGCCGCTCGCGTCGACGTACAACTCGGCCTGCGAGCCGATGACGTCACGCGCGGTGCGCACCCGCAGCACGTCGCGGGCCGCGGCCCGACCCCAGGCCTCGCCGACCTTGATCTTGACGCGGGGGATGCCCTGACCGTGCACCCAGCCGTTCAGCTGCGCCGCCAGATGCGTGTCGTGGTACGTCGTGAAGCCGCCGCTCCCGTAGACGGGGACCTCGTCGCGGGCCGCGCCCAGGAGGCGTACGAGCGGGATCTCCAGGAGGCGCGCCTTCAGGTCCCACAGGGCGATGTCGATCGCCGAGACCGCGCCGGACGCGGCTCCGGGGCGGCCGGTGTTGCGGACCGCCTTCGTCATCGCCGTGTGGGCCGCGGGGATGTCGAGGGCGTCCATGCCGGTGACGACCGGCGCGAGCTGCTCGGCCAGCAGGGCGACGGTGGACGCGGGACCGTAGGTCCAGCCCGTCCCCGTCGCGTCGCCCGCGGTGATCTCGACGATCACGATGGTCGTGCTCTCCCACGCGAAGGTGCCGTCCGCCTCCGGGGCGTCCGCGGGGACCGAGTAGGCGGACAAGGCGGGGCTTTCGATGCGCACTGCGTCCTTCATCGGGACCGTCCTGGATGACGTGCGGGGTGGGGGCGCGGAGCGGGGCGGGGTCGACTCGAAACCCCCCCCACACCTGCGACGGCGCTCGGTGCGGGTATCCAGAAGCCCGCCGGGCAAACCGGGCCGGCGCCGGATCCGGCCCCGCGTCTCCCCGGTGTTGACGGCGGCGTGTGACGGCGGTGTTGGCGGCCGTGTTTGGCGGCGGTTCGCAAGGGCAACCCGAAGGGCCCGCGTGCCAGGGTCGTCGGAAGGCCGGGCGCGCCAGGAACCGACGGCCCGCGCGACCGGCGGACCGCCGGAGCCGAACGCACCAGGACCAAGGAGGGCCCCCATGACCACCAGCGAACTCGCCCCACTCGCCCGGCAGTTGCGGGTCGACTCCGTCCGCGCCGCGGACGCCGCGGGCTCCGGGCACCCCACGTCGTCGATGTCCGCCGCCGACTTGATGGCGGTGCTCCTGGCGCACCATCTGCGCTACGACTTCGACCGCCCCGACCATCCCGGCAACGACCGCTTCATCCTCTCCAAGGGGCACGCCTCGCCCCTCCTGTACGCGGCCTACAAGGCGGCGGGTGTCGTCACCGACAGCGAGCTGCTGACCTTCCGCGAACAGGGCAGCCGCCTCGAAGGGCACCCGACGCCGCGCCGCATCCCGTGGGTCGAGGTGGCCACCGGGTCCCTCGGCCAGGGGCTTCCCATCGGCGTCGGCATGGCCCTTTCGGGCAAGCGGCTCGACCGGATTCCTTACCGGGTCTGGGTGCTGTGCGGCGACAGCGAGCTCGCGGAGGGCTCGGTGTGGGAGGCCGTCGAACACGCGGGATATGAGCAGCTGGACAATCTGACGGCCGTCGTCGACGTCAACCGCCTCGGGCAGCGCGGCCCCACCCGTCACGCCTGGGATCTCGACGCCTACGCACGCCGCTTCGCCGCCTTCGGCTGGCATGTCGTCGAGGTTGACGGCCACGACCTGGAGGACGTCGACCGCGCCTTCCAGGAGGCCCGCTCCACCACACGGCAGCCCACGGTCGTCCTCGCCCGCACCGTCAAGGGCAAGGGCGTCGCCGCCGCTGAGGACCGCGAGGGCCTGCACGGCAAACCGCTGCCGGGCGCGGAAGCGGCGATCGAGGAGCTGGGCGGCGTCCGCGACGTACACGTCGAGGTGCGCAAGCCCGCCGCCGCGCGGGCGCTGCACGCGACGCGCAGCGGCCATCTGGAGCTGCCGCGCCACGAGGTGGGCGAAGCCGTCGCCACCCGCACCGCCTTCGGCCAGGCGCTGACCGCGCTCGGCACCGCACGCGGCGACGTCGTGGCACTCGACGGGGAGGTCGGCGACTCCACGCGCACCGAGTACTTCGCCAAGGAACACCCCGACCGCTATTTCGAGTGCTACATCGCCGAGCAGCAACTCGTCGCCGCAGCCGTGGGGTTGGCGGTGCGCGGCTGGGTGCCGTACGCGTCGACGTTCGCCGCGTTCCTCACCCGGGCCCACGACTTCGTGCGGATGGCGGCGGTCAGCGGCGCCGGCATCAACATCGTCGGATCGCACGCGGGGGTGGCCATCGGCCAGGACGGGCCGTCCCAGATGGGCCTCGAAGACCTGGCGATGTTCCGCGCCGTACACGGTTCGACGGTCCTGTATCCGTGCGACGCCCACCAGACCGGCAAGCTCGTCGCGCGGATGGCGGACCTGGACGGCGTGCGGTACCTGCGTACGTCACGCGGCGACGCGCCGGTCATCTACGGGCCGGGCGAGGAGTTCCCCGTGGGCGGCTCCAAGGTCCTGCGCTCCTCCGACGCCGACCGGCTCACGCTGGTCGCGGCGGGCGTGACCGTGCACGAGGCGCTGACCGCCGCCGAGTTCCTCGACCGCGAGGGCATCCAGGTGCGCGTCATCGACCTGTACTCGGTCAAGCCCGTCGACCGCGCCACCCTGCGCGAGGCCGCGGAACGCACCGGCTGCCTGCTCACCGTCGAGGACCACCGGCCGGAGGGCGGCATCGGGGACGCCGTGGCCGAGGCCTTCGCCGACGGCGGCCCTGTGCCACGCCTGGTGCGGCTCGCGGTGAACACGATGCCGGGCTCGGCGTCCCCCGACGAGCAGCTGCACGACGCCGGCATCGACGCCGAGTCCATCGCTGCGGCCGCACGGCTGCTCGTGGAGCAGGCGGTCGTGCGCTGACCCCGTACCCCCCCCCGAGAGCCGCAGGAAAGGAACCCCACATGACCAGCGCACGAACGCTGCGGGCGGGGCGTCGCACCGTACAACTGCACCGTCCCGACAAGGTCCTCTTCCCGGCCGGCGACGGAACGGGCCTGACGAAAGGCGACCTCGCGGACTACTACCGGGCCGTCGCTCCGTTCATGCTGCCCCACCTGCGCGGTCGCCCCCTGATGCTGGAGCGGCACCCGGACGGCGTCGACGGGCCGCGCTTCCTGCAGAAGGAAACCCCCGACCACTACCCGGAGTGGATCACCCGCGTCGAGGTCGCCAAGGAGGGCGGCACCGTCCACCACACGGTGTGCGACGACACCGCCACGCTCCTCTACCTCGCCGACCAGGCCTGCCTCACGCTGCACCGCTGGACGTCCCGCGCTGTCGGCGCCGGCGGCATCGCCCATCCCGACCGGCTCGTCTTCGACCTCGACCCGGCCAAGGACGACTTCGGCCCCGTCCGCGAGGCGGCGGGCCTCCTGGGCGAACTGCTCGACCACGTCGGCCTGCCGTCCGCCCTGATGACCACGGGCTCGCGCGGACTGCATGTCATCGTGCCCCTCAACGGCCGCCACGACTTCGACGACGTACGCGCCTTCGCCGGGGACGTCGCCGAGACCCTCGCCCAGGCCCATCCCGAGCAGCTCACCACGGCCGCCCGCAAGAAGGACCGAGGCGACCGCCTCTATCTCGACGTGCAGCGCAACGCGTACGCGCAGACCGCCGTCGCCCCGTTCTCGGTCCGCGCCAGACCCGGCGCGCCGGTCGCCGTGCCCGTCGCCTGGGACGACCTCGACGACCCCGCGCTCGGCGCCCGCCGCTGGACCATCGAGAACGCCGTCGAGCAGGCCCGCACCGATCCCTGGGCAGGCCTCCTACGGTCCGGGCGCGCCCTCGGCCCGGCCCGCCGCAAGCTGCGCGCCCTGAGCGGCTGAGGTACAGCTTCGTCGGCCCGGGCACGGCCGAGCCCGCGGGCTGGGGGCCCGCGGGCTCATGGACTTCCGGGTTCCGAGTGCGGCTACCACCGTGGGGCGGCTACCACCGGTACCAGCGGGACCTCGTCCCACTGGCCGTCGTGCTGCGCATCAGGAACCCGACCAGCCAGATGACGAGCACGGCGATGGCGATCCACCAGAGGATCTTCACGGCGAACCCCGCGCCGAAGAGGAGCAGGGCCAGCAGAAGGACCAGCAGAATAGGAACCATAGTGTCTTACCTCCTGCTGCTCCGTGTATCCCCAAAGGGTCGCTCTACGCGGCCAATCGCAAACCTGTGTCAGTTCATTCGGGGCGGAAGATCTCGTCACTCGCGGCGGAGGATCTCGTCACGTGCGGCAGAGGATCTCGCCGTGCAGCACGGTGAACCAGCCGTCGTCACGCGAGCCCCACTCCCGCCACGCGTCGGCGATCGTCCGCAGCTCCCCGGCGTCGGCGTGCCCGCCCCGCACGGCTCGTTCCGCGTAGGCGGAGGCGACCGTGCGGTCCGCCCAGAGCCCGCTCCACCAGGCGCGCTCATCGGGTGAGCTGTAGCACCAGGTGCCCGCGCTCGCGGTGACGTCGCTGAACCCGGCTTCCAGGGCCCAGGACTTGAGGCGGCGACCCGCGTCCGGCTCACCGCCGTTGGCGCGGGCCACCCGCAGATACAGCTCCAGCCAGTCGTCCATGGCGGGGGAGTTCGGGTACCAGGTCATCGCCGAGTAGTCCGCGTCGCGGGCTGCGACGATGCCGCCCGGTGCGCAGACGCGCCGCATCTCGCTCAGGGCGCGCACCGGGTCGCCGACGTGCTGGAGCACCTGGTGCGCGTGCACGACGCAGAAGGAGTCGTCGGGGTAGTCCAGGGCGTGCACGTCCGCGACGGCGAACTCCACGTTCTCCAGGCCGCGTTCGGCCGCCGTCGTCCGGGCCCGGTCCAGGATGCCGGGCGCGTGGTCGACCCCCGTGACGTGGCCATCGGGGACGAGTTCGGCCAGGTCGGCGGTGATGGTGCCGGGGCCGCAGCCGATGTCCAGGATCCGCATGTGCGGCTGCACCGCGTCGAGGAGGTAGGCGGCGGAGTTGGCGGCGGTCCGCCAGGTGTGGGAGCGCAGGACGGACTCGTGGTGTCCGTGCGTGTAGACGGCGGTCTCCTCCGGCATGACGGGAACTCCTTCGCGTTCGCTGCCGCTCGCTGCGGTGGATCGAACGCTACGCCGCCATGTCGAATAATGAGACCCGCGTATCAGTATGTGGGCGGGTGCTCATCCCGCGGAATGGGAGTGGCTCGTATACGTCGGCACCTCGGGCAGGGATCCGAAACGTATTTGCGGCGAGCGGCGCCCGCCACGGAGAATCCCCCGCATGGGACATCTGGAAGCCGCGCACATCGAGTACTACCTGCCGGACGGCCGAGCCCTGCTCGGCGATGTCTCCTTCCGTGTCGGTGAGGGCGCCATCGTCGCCCTCGTCGGGGCGAACGGCGCGGGCAAGACCACCCTGCTCCGCCTGATCTCGGGCGAGATCCAGCCCCACGGCGGCACGGTCACCGTCAGCGGCGGCCTCGGTGTCATGCCGCAGTTCGTCGGCTCCGTACGCGACGAGACGACCGTGCGCGACCTGCTCGTCTCCGTCTCGAACGCCCGCATCCGCGAGACCGCCAAGGCCGTGGACGTCGCCGAGCACCTGATCATGACGGTCGACGACGAGGCCGCCCAGCTCCAGTACGCCCAGGCGCTCTCCGACTGGGCCGAGGCGCACGGCTACGAGGCCGAGACCCTCTGGGACATGTGCACCATGGCCGCGCTCGGCATCCCGTACGACAAGGCGCAGTTCCGCGAGGTCCGCACCCTCTCGGGCGGTGAGCAGAAGCGCCTCGTGCTCGAGGCCCTGCTGCGCGGCGGCGACGAGGTGCTGCTCCTGGACGAGCCGGACAACTACCTCGACGTGCCCGGAAAGCGCTGGCTGGAGGAGCGGCTCAAGGAGACGCGCAAGACCGTCCTGTTCGTGTCGCACGACCGCGAGCTCCTCGCCCGCGCCGCCGAGAAGATCGTCAGCGTCGAGCCGGGCCCCGCGGGCGCCGACGCCTGGGTGCACGGCGGCGGCTTCGCCACCTTCCACGAGGCGCGGCGCGAGCGGTTCGCGCGCTTCGAGGAGCTGCGCAGGCGCTGGGACGAGAAGCACGCCCAGCTGAAGAAGCTGGTGCTCAGCCTGCGCCAGGCCGCCTCCATCAGCCACGAGCTGGCCTCGCGGTACGCCGCCGCGCAGACCCGCCTTCGCAAGTTCGAGGAGGCGGGGCCGCCGCCCGAGCCGCCCCGCGAGCAGGACATCACCATGCGGCTCCAGGGCGGGCGGACCGGCATCCGGGCCATCACCTGCAAGAACCTCGAACTGACCGGCCTGATGAAACCCTTCGACCTGGAGGTCTTCTACGGCGAGCGGGTCGCCGTCCTCGGCTCGAACGGCTCGGGCAAGTCGCACTTCCTGCGCCTCCTCGCCGGCGGCGACGTCACGCACACCGGCGACTGGAAGCTCGGCGCGCGCGTCGTGGCGGGCCACTTCGCGCAGACCCACGCCCACCCGGAGCTCTTCGGCCGCACGCTCCTGGACATCCTGTGGCGCGAGCACGCCCAGGCCAAGGGCCCCGCGATGTCGCGCCTGCGCCGGTACGAGCTCACCGGCCAGGCCGAGCAGCGCTTCGAGCGGCTCTCCGGCGGTCAGCAGGCGCGCTTCCAGATTCTGCTCCTCGAGCTGGAGGGCTCCACCGCCCTGCTGCTCGACGAGCCCACCGACAACCTCGACCTGGAGTCGGCCGAGGCGCTCCAGGAAGGCCTTGAGGCATACGAGGGTACGGTGCTCGCCGTGACGCACGACCGCTGGTTCGCCCGCTCCTTCGACCGCTATCTGGTCTTCGGCAGCGACGGACTCGTGCGCGAGACGCCCGAGCCGGTGTGGGACGAGCGGCGCGTGGAGCGGAAGCGGTAGCGCCTCCCGGCTCCAGGAGGACAATGGCGGGTATGGCAGACACGACTGGCACAGCCGGACCGTCCGACCTGAACGACCAGGAGCTCCTCGCCCGGCACGCCGCAGCCCTCGACCTGTTCGGCGACCGGGTGCACGCGATCGGGGCCGACCAGTGGGACGCGCCGACGCCGTGCACCGACTGGTCCGTGCGCGACCTCGTCGGCCACCTGACCACCGAGCAGCTCTGGGTGCCCTCGCTCGTCCGCGACGGTGCCACCATCGACTCCGTCGGTGACGCCTTCGACGGCGACGTGCTCGGCCCCGACCCCGTCGCCTCCTGGGACACGGCAGCCGCCGCCGCCCGTGAGGCGTTCGGCGAGCCGGGCGCCATCTACCGCACGGTGCATCTCTCCTTCGGTGACACCGCGGCCGACTTCTACTGCGGGCAGATGATCACCGACCTCGTCGTGCACGCCTGGGACCTGTCCCGGGCGATCGGCGCCGACGAAGAACTTCCGGAAGACCTCGTCGCCTTCTCCCTGCACGAAACGAAGCCGTACGCTGCTGACCTGGCGAAGAGCGGGCTCTTCGCACCCGCGGTGGAACCGCCGCAGGACGCCGACACACAGACGGAGTTGCTGAGTCTGCTGGGGCGCGAGGTGTAGCCGCGGGGGAGCGTCGGTGAGGTCGGGGGAGCGGGTGAGTCACGCGTGAGCGCCGAGGCGCCGAGGACGTCCTTCAGGACCGCGGACGTGGACGAGGCACGGCAGATGATCGGTGCCACGTTCTACAGCAACTTCATGGACGTCATCGAGGGGCCGCGCGCCTTCCGCGCCGAGTTCGACATCGGGCAGCTCGGTGCGCTCACCCTCGGCGAGCTCAGCTGCGGCGCCGATGTGCGGATGCGGCTCGGCGAACTGGGCGCGTACCACGTGAACATACTGCTCGGCGGACACATGCGCTTCCGGCAGGGCGGCGCCGCCGGGACCGTCGCGACGGCGGAGCGGGCCGGGGTCTTCCAGCCCGTCGGTGACACGGTGGTGGAGCGGTGGACCGGCGACTGCCGGGTCCTCGCCGTGAAGATGGACCGTGAGGCCCTCGACCGGCGGCTGGAACAGCTCATCGGCAGGCCCGTCCGCGTCCCGCTGACGCTCGCCCCCGCACTCGACACCACCCGTGGCCCCGGCCGCAGTTGGGCCCGGCTCGTCGCCACGGTCATCGAGGATCTGCGTACAGGGTCCGGCACAACCCCGCGGGGCCAGGCGTCGATGTACACGTCACCTCTGATCGTCGCGCCCCTCCAGGAGGCGATACTGAGCGGGCTGCTGCTCGCCGCGGAGCACCCCTACCGAGCCGAACTCGGCGCTCCGGCGCAGAGGTTGCGCCCGGCTCCCGTGAAGCGCGCGATGGACGCCGTCCAGGAGCGCCCCGAGCACCCGTTCACGACAACCGTCCTCGCCGCCGAGGCGCGGGTAGGGGTGCGCTGGCTCCAGGAGGCCTTCCGCCGCTACGTGGGCATGTCGCCCATGGCATACGTACGGGACGTGCGACTGACCCGCGTACGCGAAGAATTGCGCTCCGCGGAGCCCAGCACACTCAGCGTCAGCGAGGTGGCACACCGATGGGGCTTCGGCCACTTGGGCAGATTCGCCGAACAGTACCGGGATCGCTTCGGCGAGCTGCCTTCGCAGACGCTGCGGGGGTGAGGTGGCAGGGGGCGGGATTACTGATGCTGCCTCTCGGGTTTCTGGTGCCAGGCGTCATACCCAGGTCTGACGCCGGAATCCAGGCCCTGGTCCGATGCCTCGGGTGGTTCCTGCGAGGCAGGGTCGGGGAATGACCCTTCAGCCGCGGACCACCGCCCCTGACTCCTCGCCTGTAGCCGCCGCGTCGTCGGCCCTGACGGCCGTGCCCGCCCCGCCTTCTGCCTCCGGAGGACTCGGCCGCATCCTGCCGGTAGAGCGTATGGAGGCGTTTCCGGGGCGTTGGGTGGGTGGCGTCGCCATGGTCCTGGGCCCGGTGCTGATGCTGGCCGGGGCTCTGCTGCGCGTCCGCTTCGACTTCTTCTTTCCCGCTCAACTCGCCGCGTACGAGCGGCATCCCGGGCGGATGGCCACTTCGTACGCCCTCTTCGCCACGGGCAATCTGCTGCTCTGGCCCGCCGTGGCCCTGCTGGCCGCCCGGATCGGCATCCGTAGCCCTGGCTGGGGGTTGTGGGGCGGGGTGCTGGCCATGTCAGGGTTGCTCGCCCGGACCTTTCACGCCGGGGTGGACCATATGGCTTTCCGGCTGGCCGAGGCCGAGGGCGCCGCTGCCGCGACCCGGGCCGTCTCCGAGACGTACGGGGTCTTCCAGATCTTCTCCGCGCTGAACCTCGCCATCCTGGCCGGCTGGCTCGTGCTCGCCCTCGGCGCCTGGCGCACCCGGGTACTCGGCCCGGTACGTGCGCTCGCCCTCGCGCTGACGGCCGGACTGCCGCTCGGTGTCCTGAAGGGCACCACGCCGCTGTCGCTCGTGGCCCTTGCGGGGCTGACCGCCGCCCTGTTGCCGCTGGGTATCGGCCTGCTTCGCCAGGACCCGCGGCCCCGCCGGACCGCGGTGCTGCGCTGGGTGCCGCTAACGCTGGGGACGCTCGCGCTGATGGTGCTGCTGGGACAGGCGGGCTGAGTGGACCGGGCCCGATACGGTCGTGCCATGCGTCACACTGTCGGCCGACATCTCTACGCCATCGACTTGGCGACGGCCCTCGCCCTGACCCTGGTCTACGTCGGTTTCTCAGGCATGACCGCATCCGACGGACAGCCGGTCTACAGCGGTCCGGCCTGGCTCGCATGGCTGATCGGCGTGGCCGTCGGCCTGCCTGTCGCGTTCCGCCGCAGGTGGCCGCTGCCCGTACTGGGTGTCGTGCTCGCGGCTGTCACCGCCGCCTCGGTCCTCGACCTGACCCGGGAGCCGTACGCCGCGGTGGGCCTGGCCGCCTACCTGGTGGGCCTGGCCGAGCCCGTCCGCCGCTCGGTCACGGCGCTCGCTGTCGCGCTGCCGGTGGCCGCCGGCGGGGTGTACCTGGGCGAGGCGGTCATCACCCCGGCCGGTGGCCGGCAGGACGCGCTGGGCGTGGCCGCCCTTGCCCTGCTGGTGATCGGGGGCTCGTGGACGGCGGGCTTCGTCATCCGAGCCCGCCGGGCCGAGACGCGGCGGGAGGAGCGGCGGCGCGACGAGCGCGTACGCGACCAGGAGCGCCTGCACATGGCCCGGGATCTGCACGACATCGTGTCGCACAACCTCAGCCTGATCGCCGTTCGGGCGGGCGTTGCCGCCCACGTCGCCCAGGACGATCCGCAGGAGGCCCGGAACGCGCTCAGGGCCATAGAGGAGACCAGCAGGACCGCGCTTGCCGAGATGCGCCGAACTCTCGGCGTCCTGCGCACGGAAGGTGCCCCTCTGAGCCCGGCGCCGGACCTCAGCGGCCTCGGCCGGCTGGCAGAAGAAGCGCGGCGGGCCGGCGTTGACGTGGAACTGACGGTCCGCGGCGCGGAGTTCCTCGCGGAGGGATTGCAGCTGACGGTGTACCGGATCGTGCAGGAAGGTCTCACCAATACGGTCAGACACGCCGCCCCGACGCACTGTCGGATCAGGGTCACGGCGGACGGCGAGGCAGTCCGCGTCCACATGACCGACGACGGCCCGAAGGGCGGCCCCCGCCCGTCGCCCGGTGATCTGCCGGGCGGGCACGGCCTGTTGGGCATACGGGAGCGGGTGCTCGCGTACGGCGGGAGCGTCGAGGCCGGCCCCCGGCCGGAGGGCGGCTTCGCGGTGTCCGTACACCTGCCAGTCGAACGGAAGAGAGCGGCATGACCGCGCAGCCAGGGTCGGCCGGCCCGCCTCGTACGCCCGCAGGCCAAGGCCCCACCCGCGTCCTCGTCGCCGACGACCAGGCCATGGTCCGCGGCAGCTTTCGCATGCTCGTCGACCACACCCCCGGAATGACCGCCGTCGGCGAAGCCGCGGACGGTTCCGAAGCGGTCGAACTCGCCCGCCACGAACAGCCGGACGTCGTCCTCATGGACATCCGCATGCCCGGCCTCGACGGCATCGAGGCCACCCGCCGCATCTGCGCCGAACCCGCCACCAGCGGCGTCCACGTCCTCATCCTCACCACGTTCGACCTGGACGAGTACGTCTACGCCGCGCTCCGCGCGGGCGCGGCAGGGTTCCTCCTGAAAGACACCCCGCCGTCGGAGGTTCTGAAAGCCATCACCGTCATAGCCGCGGGCGACTCCCTGCTGGCCCCCTCGGTCACCCGCCGCCTGATCGCCGAGTTCACCCGCCGGCCGGAGCCGGGCCGTCCGCCGGCACGAACCCTGGACGGCGTCACCGACCGCGAGCTGGAGGTCCTCTCCCTCATCGCCCGCGGCCTCTCCAACACAGAACTGGCGGAGCACCTGCACCTGAGCCTCGCCACGGTCAAGACGCACATCGGGCGGCTGCTGGCCAAACTCCGGGCGCGCGATCGCGCGCAACTGGTGATCGTGGCCTACGAGACGGGCTTGGCGGGCGTGGACAGGCCAGGCCCGTGACAGCGCCCCCCTGCGGACCGTGCGTTATCCGGACAGTGGCCGCGCTCAGCGGATCGTGGGTGACGGGCGCCTGATTTACCGTTTCACCTGTCACCGGCTGGGCCGGTCGCTGCCCACGGGTCCATAACCCGCCCCAGGGGCGCGGCCGTGACGGACCACCGGGGACGTTCCGGCCCGGCCTCAGGCCGGGCCGGGCCCGCGCCGCGGGTCCGGTCGCTCCCCCTGCACCACCCGTGCAACCGGGCCCGCACCCTTCGACGCGTGCGCTCAGGCCGACGCCGCGAGATCCGTGAGGGTCACCATCCCGACCGGCTGTCCGTCCTCGACGACGGGCAGCCTGCGTACGGCGTTCTCCAGCATCAGACTGACCGCGGACGACACCGCGTCGTCCGGGGCGACCATCACGGGATTCGGCGTGCAGATGGCCTGCGCGCTGACGGTGAGGGGATCGGCGCCGTCGGCGACGGCCCGCAGCGTGATGTCCCGGTCCGTGAGCACGCCGACCAGCCGGTCGGACGTGGCCACCAGGACATGCCCGATGTCCTGCGCGCGCATCAGCTGTGCGGCTTCCACCAGCGAGGCATCGGGACCTACCGCCACGACGCCCGGAGTCATGACGTCCCTTACGACGACAGCCATGGTGGGGCCCTTCCTGTGGGGGGTGAGTCGCTGTGCCGCAGTACCCCTGCCGAGACGGTCCATGCGGGTTTGCCCGGAAGAAGTGGGGAGACCCGGCCCCTGTACCCCCACGGGCTGCGGGTGCCGCCCCTCGTCACGCACAGGTGTTTGCCTCGCGGGCCTCGGGGCAGGCGGAGTTGAACAGTGCTTCGGACCGGAGGCACGTCCGTGGGAGCAGTTCGCGCTCGCCCGGGTGTGCCCTTCGCGATGCCGCGCGCACCCCACGGTGACTCTTCAACCCAAGGCACCGACAAGGGAGTTGCGACGCATCATGCGATCCGACGCGCGCCAGACGAAGCGCCATCCGCACGACGACGCCCCCGACACCGCAGCCGCTTTCCGCAGGCTCACCGAGATGCCGCACGGTCCGGAACGAGACGCACTGCGCCAGGAGTTGGTCAAGGCCTGGCTGCCCATGGCCGAACGGCTCGCGGGCCGGTTCCGCAACCGCGGTGAGGCACTCGACGACTTGCGCCAGGTGGCGGCCCTCGGCCTGGTCAAGGCCGTCGACCGTTACGACCCCGAGCGGGGCAGTGCCTTCGAGAGCTACGCGGTGCCGACGGTCACCGGCGAGATCAAGCGTCACTTCCGCGACCACATGTGGACCCTCCATGTGCCGCGCCGGGTGCAGGACTTGCGCAACCGGGTGCGGTTCGCCCGCCAGGAACTGACCCAGACCGTTCCCGGGCGTGCGCCGACCCTCGTCGAGATCGCCGAGAAGGCGCAGCTTTCGGTGGAGGACGCGGCGGCCGGTCTCGAGGCGCTCGACAGCTTCACCGCCCTCTCCCTGGACGCCGAACTGCCGGGCAGCGAGGACGGTTACGCGCTGCGTGACGCCATCGGTTCGCCCGACCCCGCGCTCGACGTCGTCGTCGACCGCGAGGCCGTGAAGCCCCGCATCGCCGCGCTGCCCGAGCGGGAACGCGACATCCTCTACATGCGCTTCTTCGGCGACATGACGCAGAGCCGCATCGCCGAGCAGCTGGGCATCTCCCAGATGCATGTCTCGCGTCTGATCAGCCGCTGCTGTGACCGCCTGCGCGAGGAGGTCATGCAGGACGCGGCCTAGGCCGGCCCGCGCGTACGAGGACGGCACCCACCCGGCCGGAGGCCCCCGCGCGCGCCAAGCGGCAGGTCGCGTTTCGATTGATGTATGCGGACGGAACCAGAAGGGCATGGACCTGTCCGGTACGGGCCGCCCCTGCCGGAGCCGGGGCTTCCCGTCCTGCCTGAGTTGTCCGCCGTGCTCGCCGGTGCGGCGGGCCGCGCCCATGCCGAGCCGCCCGGCGGCAGCCCCGCCCTACGGGATGCCGCGAGCGGCTACTGGGGGCGGCGTGGCCTGCCGGTGGAGCGGGGTCACGTCGTCGCCGCGCCCGGCGCCGCGCCCCTGCTGCTCGCGCTGACCGCCGCGCTCGGCGGTGACGTGCTGCTCCCGCGGCCCTGTCCCGCCTGGTGGGCGCCGCAGGTACGGCTGCTGGGCCGGGCCGTGTACCCCGTGCCGACGCCCGCGGAGTGCGGTGGCGTGCCTGATCCCTACGCCCTGATGGAGACCGTTCGCCGTGTCCGCGCCGAGGGCGGCACCCCGCGGCTGCTCGTGCTCTCCGTCGCCGACGACCCGACGGCCACGGTTCCGCCGCCGGAAGTGCTGCACGAAGCCGTGGAGGCGGCCGCGGGCGAGGGGCTGCACATCGTCAGCGACGAGACCTGGCGCGACACCCTGCACCGCCCGCACGACACGGTCCTGGTCAGTCCGGCCGAGATGGCTCCGGAACGCGTGACGGCACTCGCCGATCTCTCCGGGGCGTTCCTGCCGCCGGGCTGGCCCGCCGCGGTCGCCCGCTTCCCGGCCGGTGCGCAGGGCGCCGCACTGCGGGCCCGCACCCTGGACGTCCTCACCGCGCTGGGCGCATGCGTCGCGGCGCCAGTCGGCGCGGCGGCGTCGTACGCCCTGGGCGAGCCGGACGAGATCACCGACCGCCTCGCCCGCGCGAGCAGCCTGCACGCGCGCGTGGCCGCCGCCGCGCACCACGCCGTGCTCGCGGCGGGCGCGCTGGCCCGGCCCCCGGCGGCCGGCCGCCACCTCTACGTGGACCTCGGCCCGCTGCGCACCGCCCTCGCCGCGCGCGGCGTCGGAGACTCACAGGACCTGGAGGATTACCTCGGCGAACGCCTCTCCATGCCCGCACCCGGCGGCCACCGCTTCGGCGACGACCTGGCGGCGCTGCACGTACGCCTGGCCACCGGGCCGCTGCTCGGCGCGGACCGGCAGGAGCGCCTGGCCTCGCTCACCGCGCCGGACGCGCTGGAACTGCCGCACGTGAAAAGGGCGTTGCGCAAGCTCGCAGCGGCCTTCGGCTAGGACTCGGCGGACCCCGCGGACCCCGCGTGCCGCACCTTGCGCCACAGCGTCGGCGCGACGCTGATCAGCACCGTCAGAGCGACCGCCACCACCACGCCCTGCCACGGCTCCTTGAAGAGGGAGCCGCCGAGAATGCCGATCAGCTGGTACGTCACGGCCCAGGCGAGGCACGCCGGAACGCTACCGCGGGCGAAATCGCGCAACGGCATCTTCGCCATCAGACAGGCCAGCATCACCGGAATCCGCCCGGCGGGCACGAGCCGGGACAGGACGAGGACCAGGACGCCGTGGTCATCGAGCTTCTCCTGCGCCTGCGCGAGACGGTCCTCGGGCGCCCGGTCCCGGATCGCCGCCAACCAGCGCGAGCCGTTCTTGGAGTGCATACCGCGCCGGCCGAGCCAGTACAGCGCCATGTCCCCGAGGAACGCGGCGAACGCCGAGACCCCGAACACCACGAGCAGCGCGAGGGGCGCGTCCTGGTGCACGGCCACCACGGCCGCCGAACTGACGAGCGCGCCCGTCGGCACCACCGGCACCAGCGCGCCCACCACGATGAGCAGGAACAACGACGGATAGCCGACCGCCTGGCCCGTGGACGTCGGCGACACCTGTATCGCCAGGGAGAGGATCACTGAGGGTCTCCCTTGCCGACCTCGGGCCGTACGCTCTCGCCGTGCCCAAGACGGTGCACGGCCACCTCGGGCGCGAGCCGCGCCGCCTGGCGTACGAACTCCTCACCCGGAGTGTGGAATTCATGCGGCCGTACGGCATCCATGCCGATCGGCCAGTACGTCCCGTAATGCACCGGCACCGCGCTGCGCGGCGCGATCCTGGAGAGGGCGAGTGCCGCGCGCCCCGCGTCGAGATGACCATGGCCGAGATACGGCCCCCAGCCCCCGACCGGGAGCAGCGCCACGTCGACATCCCCGACCTCGTCGGCCATCGAGTCGAAGAGCCCGGTGTCCCCGGCGAAATACGTCCGCGCCTCACCCCGCACCACGAAGCCGAGCGCGGGCGTGGCCTGCGGGCCCACGGGCAGCCGCCGCCCGTCGTGCCGCGCCGTCACCACCCGTACGGTGAGGTCGCCGATCCGCACCTCGTCCCCCGGCGCGACATCGACGAGGTGCAGATGGGAGAGCCTGCGCGCAAGCCCCGGCACCTGCCGGCGCGCGCCGCGTGGCAACAGCACCCGGGTGCCGGGGGCGATCCGCGCCAGGGAGGGCAGATGCAGATGGTCGGCGTGCAGATGGGACAGGAGCACGGCGTCGGCGACGGCCGCCTCGGGGGGCGGAAGCGCGCCTCTGCGCCGGCGCAGATGGGCGAGGCGACGGGTGAACAGCGGGTCGGTGAGCACCCGTAGCCCTGAATCCTCGACCGTGCAGGTGGCATGACCCCACCAGGTGATCTCCACCGGCACCTCGGTTCCTCCTTCGCGCGACTGTCTACGAGCCTACGGCCAGGAGTATGGTCTCCGGCTGACGCCAGTGGTGCGCAGGCCGGAGGTGAGGGGGACGCGATGGAGGACACCGCGAGTGTGACAGGGCTGCGGGTCGCGGCGATCGCCAGCCTGACCCCGCTGGAGGAGCTCGACGCCGATCCCTTCCTGGTGGACTCCCGGAGCCAGCACGCTATGTGCGCGCGGTGGGCCGCCGCCAGGGGCTACGTCATCACCCGGGAACTCGTCGTCCGCGGGCTGCCCGCCGACCACGCCGTGCTCTGGGCCGACGTCGACAAGGGGCTCGTGGACCTCTTCGTCGTGCCGAGCCGCCGGGTCCTCGACCTCGCGCTGCGTTCGCCGGACGAGTTCACCGCGGAGTGCGGGCGGCGTGGGGTGCGGATCGAGACGGCGGGCCTCGCCGAACCCTCGTACGACGCGGTGATGAAGGCCCACGTCCACCGGCGGCTCTCCATGCCGACAGCGGGGTACGACGGCCGCTGACCCGACCTCGACGGCCCCAGACCCGACCCCGCCCACCGACCCGTACACCCTGTGACACGCTGGTGTCCTGATCTGTCATGAAACGTGAGGCGGCACGGCGTGGGGCGAGAACGATGGCGGGCCATCGGCAGCGTGCTGTGGAGATCCGTCGCCGTGTGGCTGGTCAGCACGCTCACCATGCTCGCGCTCGCCGGCATCCTGCCCGACTTCCAGTTGCAGGCCGACGACGATGACAGCGCCACCCGCATCGCCAGCACGGCCGCCCTGGGCGCCGGCGCCTTCGGTCTGCTCTCCTCGCTGGTGTGGCCCCTGCTCGTGCGGGCGCTGCTGCTCGTGCCCGCGCTCGTGCTCGGGCTGCTCGCCTTCGCCCTCAACGGCTCACTGCTGCTGCTCGCCCTCAGTCTCATCCCCGACGGCCGCGGCGAGGCCAACCCCGAGACCGCCGTCGTCGTCGCCGCGGTCATGTCCGCGGTCGCCTCCGCCACCGGCGGCGCCCTCGCCGTCCGCGACGACGACGCCTACCGCCGCCGCCTCTACCGCCTCGCCGACCGCAGACGCCGCCGTCTCGCCGAGAGCCGGGTCGGCCCCGTACCGCCGGGCACCGTCTTCATGCAGCTCGACGGCGTCGGTCACGACGTCCTGTGCGCCGCCATGGACAAGGGCCTCATGCCGACCGTCGCGGGCTGGCTCGGCCAGGGGCGCGAAGCCACCCACCGGCTCACCCCCTGGCGCACCGACTGGTCGAGCCAGACCGGCGCGAGCCAGCTCGGCATCCTGCACGGCTCCAACCACGATGTCCCCGCCTTCCGTTGGTACGAGAAGGACACCGGGGAGGTGATGGTCTCCAACCGGCCGGCGTCGGCGGTCGAGCTCCAGCGCCGCGCCATCGAGCGCACCGGCGACGGCGGCCTCCTCACCGTCGACGGGGCCAGCCGCGGCAACCTCTTCAGCGGCGGCGCCGAGCAGGTCGCGCTCGTGCTCTCCATGGCCGCACGCCGCGGCAAGGAGAACCGCTCGCGCGCCGGGTACTTCGCCTACTTCTGCGACCCCGCCAACGCCGTGCGCACCGCCCTGTCCTTCGTCGCCGAAGTCGGCCGCGAGATCGGCGAGTCGACCCGCGCCCGGCTCGGGAAGCGGCGCCCCCGCGTCGGCAGGGGCGGGCTCTACCCCTTCATCCGCGCCTTCGCGACCGTCGTCGAGCGCGATGTCGTCGTCACCGCGGTCATCGGGGACATGCTCGCCGGGCGCAGCGCGGTCTACGCCGACCTCGTCGCGTACGACGAAGTGGCCCATCACTCCGGCCCCCGCGGCGGCGACGTGGACAAGGTGCTCCAGCGGCTCGACCGGTCCCTCGCGCTCATCGCGAAGGTCGCCGAACACGCCCCCCGCGCCTACCGCATCGTGGTCCTCTCCGACCACGGCCAGAGCCCCGGCGAGACCTTCCAGGCCCGCTACGGTCTCACCCTCGCCGACCTGGTCAGGGCCGGCTGCGGACTGCCCGTGCCGCGCAAGGCACAGCGCACGCACAGCGGCGCCGAGGCACGCTCGACGGTCCGCGCCGCCCTGCGCCGCCCGGTCGAGGAGGGCGCGGGGCAGCACCGCCCCGCCCACCGTGCGGAGCCCATCGTCCTCGCGTCCGGCAACCTCGGCCTCGTCTCGTTCCCCGACGTCGCGCACCGCATGACCCGCGAGGAGATCGAACTGCGCCACCCGGCGCTCCTGCCCACCCTCGCCAACCACCCGGGCGTCGGCTTCCTCCTCGTACACAGTCAGGAGCGCGGCGCGGTCGTCCTCGGCGCGCGGGGTGCGGAGGTGTACCTCGACGAGCGACCCGGTGACCTCGGGCCCCTGGCCGACTTCGGGCCGGGCGCAGCCGAGGCCGTGCGCCGCACCGACGGCTTCCCGCATGCCGCCGACATCATGGTCAACTCCTGGTACGACCCCCAGGAGGGCGAAGTGCTCGCCTTCGAGGAGCAGATCGGCTCGCACGGCGGACTCGGCGGCGCGCAGGCGCAGCCGTTCCTGCTCTCCCCCCTCGTGCTCTCCGCCCCGGTCGACGAGGGGGACGAACTCGTCGGCGCCGAGAGGGTCCACGACGTGCTCCGGCGCTGGCTCGGCGAGTATCTGGGACCAGAGATTCCGCTGGTCACAGGGGTTGCCCGGACTACGGACGATTCCCGGCCCGTCGACCCGGACGGCACAGCTTTTGCGGTCGTCGACCCTGCCGCACAGGACAAAACACACTGATTTTGTACGGCCCCCGCCGTGCCCGACCATGTCTCTCGCCCCGGCGATCCCGGGCGTCCCACGCGATGAGAGGCACCACCCCATGCACGACACCGGAACCGCGATCAAGCCGGCTCCGGCTCCCGACCAGGAAGAACAGCGGACAGAGCGGCACGCCGAACAGGCAGAGCACACGGAGCCCGGCAGCAGGCACGCTCGCCGTTTCGGCCTTCCCATCGCCACCTGCCTCGTCATGGGCAACATCATCGGCGGCGGCATCTTCCTGCTCCCGGCCTCCGTCGCCCCGTTCGGGACCATCAGCCTCGTCGCGTTCGGCGTCCTGACCGCGGGCGCCATCGCCCTCGCCCTGGTCTTCGGCAGGCTCGCGCAGCGCGACCCGCGCACCGGCGGACCGTACGTCTACGCACGCGCCGCGTTCGGCGACTTCGCGGGCTTCCTCGCGGCCTGGTCCTACTGGGCCACCACCTGGGTGTCGAACGCCGCGCTGGCCGTCGCCGCCGTCGGCTATCTGGACGTCCTGATACCGGTCAACGACCACAGGTGGACCGCCTGCCTGGCCGCCCTGGTGCTGCAACTCCTGCCCGCGCTCGCGAACCTCGCCGGCACCCGCTACGTCGGCGCGGTCCAACTCGTCGCCACCGTGCTGAAGTTCGTGCCCCTGCTGCTTGTCGCGATCGGCGGGCTGTTCTTCTTCGACAGTGCCAACCTCGGGCCCTTCCAGGCAGGCGACGGCAGCCCGGTCGGCGCGGTCTCCGCATCGGCCGCGATTCTGCTCTTCTCCTACCTGGGCGTCGAGTCGGCCGCCGTCAGCGCCGGAGAGGTGCGCGATCCGCGCCGCAACGTCGGCCGCGCCACCATCCTGGGCACGCTCGGCGCCGCCGTCGTCTACCTGCTCGGCACCCTCGCCGTCTTCGGCACCGTCGCCCACGACAAGCTCGTCGGCTCCACCGCGCCGTTCTCGGACGCCGTCAACGTCATGTTCGGCGGCTCCTGGGGCGGTACGGCCGTGGCGCTCGCCGCGCTCGTCTCGATGGTCGGCGCGCTCAACGGCTGGACCCTGCTGAGCGCCCAGGCGCCGTACGCCGCCGCCAAGGACGGGCTCTTCCCCGCCGCCTTCGGCAGGAAGAAGCGTGGAGTGCCGACCGTGGGCGTCGTCGTCACCGTCGTCCTGGCCTCGCTGCTCACCGTCTACAACTACACGGCGGGATCGAGCGGCGTCTTCGAGTCGCTGGTCCTGATCACCACGTTCACCGCCACCGTGCCCTACCTCCTGGCCACCGCCGCGCAGATCTACTTCCTCGTCTCCGGGCAGGGCGAGCGCGTCAACCGCGCCCGCCTGGCGCGGGACGGCATCCTCGCGGGCATCGCGTTCGGCTTCTCGATGTGGCTCGTCGCCGGGTCCGGATACGCGGCCGTCTACCAGGGCGTCCTGTTCCTCTTCGCGGGCGTGCTCGTCTACGCGTGGATGGCGGCCCGCAAGAAGCGGACCGCCACCCACTGATGTACTCGCCGGGAAGTCCTACCTGGCGAGCGGCGCGACCACCCAGCGGCGGGTGGTGAACATGCTGTCGGGCGACCCGATCTCGATCAGCTTGCGGGCGGCCGGGTAGGCCTCGTTGCCCTCGATCTCGTAGCCCACGTCGAACGTGCCCGGCACGTCCCTGACCTCGGGCTCCCGCTGGGCGGCGGCACCCTGGCCGCCCTGCTCGTCGGCCGTCACGGCGGCGAGCTCGGCGAGCAGCCTGCGCTGGGCCGCGGCGAGCGCCTCGTGCGGGTCGCGTGTCCGCGGCGCCGCGACCGTCGCCGACGCGCCCTCGGGCGGCGGCGAGACGTCCGTGCTCGGCTCGCGCGTCGTGCCGGTGGTCTCGCGCGTGGAGATCTGCGCCTGGACGACGGTCGCGTCATTGTCCAGGGCCACGCGGATGAGACCGCGGTCGGGCGTGATGACCGGGATGCCGTCGAAGACCTGCCGGAACGTCACATGGGTCTCCAGTGACACCGGCTCGCCCAGCTCGGAGCCGTCCTTCGCCCCGGAGTTCTGCATCAGGTCGTGCACGCTGTCCACGACGAGTTCGGCGCCGTCGGCGTGCTGCTCGGCGAACGCGCGCGCCGCCTCGACCGCCTGCTCCGTGGGCAGTTGCCGCAGGTTGCGGTGGTTGGCCTCGGCGAGCTTGACCCACCGGACGGCGTGCGGAGCAGTGGAGACGATCCGGTCGCCGGAGGTGGCGCTGAGCACGCCCTGCTGCTCGACCTGCACCTCTTGCAGGGCCGCCGACGGGAAGTCGGCGATGCGGCCCGCCTTGGTGAGCTCCTCGCCCGGGTCGCGCGGCGCGAGCTGCACGATCTGCGGGGTGGCCGGCGCCTGCGTCAGCGGCTCCCTGAGGCTTTCGCGCGCGTTGTACCAGCGCCACGCGTACCAGTTGTCCTGCACGTGCTCGCGGTACAGGGTGCGCTCGCCGTTGAGCCGCGCGTTGGCGTCGGCCTGGTTGACGCCGACCGCGCAGACCGAGGGCGCCTGGCCCTTGTGGATGTCCCAGCTGGCGTTCAGCCACGCGTCGGTGAAGGTCTGCCCGGCCCGCCACTTCTCCCAGAACTTCTTGCCGTAGTCCGGGCTGTCGATGCTGACGGTCTCGAAGCCGAAGATCATGCGGAAGCCGATGTTGGGCCCCGCCCAGGTGCGGATCGGGGAGTGCCCGCCAAGGACGCGCAGCGAGGTGCAGGTGGACCAGAAGACGTAGTTGGCCTTCTCGTTGCCCAGCGCCATCCGGTTGGAGATCGCGTCGCTGCGGCCGTCCCAGACCGCGCCGAGCGGCGCGAAGAACACGCCGTTGCCGTCCATGCCGCCGTGGCCCGAGTGGTACACGGCGACCACCGCGTCCATGCCGTAGCGGTCCTGCCAGTTGTCGTACGTCTCCTCGTACGCCCAGACCTGCGCCCCGCCGTCCGCGAACCAGAAGTTGCGGTCGTAGAACTGCTGGAGGTACGCCAGCCACCCCGTGGCGTCGGCGTGTGTGTGGAAGAGAGGTGACTGGTTGACGAACTTCTGGATGCTGAAGGCGCCCCACCAGCCGAACGTCGAGTCACGGTCACCGGCGGCTCCCGGCTTCGCACCTTCCAGCGGCGACGGGCCGCGTTCCGAGAAATTCATGCGCATGGCCAAACCCCCTGAGTGGTCTCCTCGTCCCGTGGGCGAGGGGGCCTCAAAGTGTCACCGCGGGCGCGCCTTGCACAGTTGTCATTTCGGCCATAGCGACCGCGCCCCGGGACTGCCGTGCCGCCTCAGGCACCCCCGCCTCCCCGTGGGCCGGTCTTCCATGTGCGCCGAGTCAGGGTGTGATCGGATGGGCCCACGGACGTTCCGCGACGCATCACGGAACCGCACTGAAGGGATCTACATCGTGGCTACCACGCGCTCCGCGCACACGGTCTGGGAAGGCTCTCTGACGGAGGGCTCGGGAACCGTCACCTTCGACTCCTCCGGGATCGGCGAGCAGGCGGTGTCCTGGCCGGCCCGCGCCGAGCAGGCCAACGGCAAGACCAGCCCGGAAGAGCTGATCGCCGCCGCGCACTCCAGCTGCTTCTCCATGGCGCTGTCGCACGGTCTGACGGGCGCGGGCACCCCGCCCACCCGCCTGACGACCTCCGCCGACGTGACCTTCCAGCCCGGCACCGGCATCACCGGCATCCACCTCACCGTCGAGGGCGAGGTGCCGGGCCTCGACGAGGCCGCGTTCGTCTCCGCCGCCGAGGACGCCAAGGCGAACTGCCCCGTGAGCCAGGCGCTGACGGGCACGACCATCACGCTGTCGGCGAAGCTGGCCTGAGGCCGGCCGGAAGCACTTTCCGGCCAATTCCGACCGTGCCGCCGTCCCTCCCGGGGCGGCGGCACAGTCATGGGCGGCATTGACAACACGCCGCTCAAGTTTTGTGATGGAGGTCGAAGTGCGCCGGGAAACGGGCTCGTGGTGGAAGGGGACTGGACATGGCACGTGCAGTCGGGATCGACCTCGGAACGACGAACTCAGTGGTGGCCGTCCTGGAGGGCGGTGATCCCACGGTCGTCGCCAACGCGGAGGGGGCGCGCACCACGCCTTCGGTCATCGCCTTCGCGAAGAACGGCGACGTACTCGTGGGAGAGGTCGCCAAGCGGCAGGCGGTCACGAACGTGGAGCGCACCGCGCGCTCCGTCAAACGCCATATGGGCGACGGGAGTTGGCGCTTCCCGGAGGGCGGTTCCGTGGACGGCACGCGGTACACCGCGCAGGAGCTGTCGGCCCGCGTCCTGCAGAAGCTCAAGCGTGACGCCGAGTCCTATCTGGGCGAGGACGTCACGGACGCCGTCGTCACGGTCCCCGCCTACTTCGACGACACGCAGCGCCAGGCGACCAAGGAGGCCGGCGAGATCGCGGGCCTGAACGTGCTCCGCATCATCAACGAACCCACGGCCGCGGCCCTCGCGTACGGCCTCGACAAGGGCGACGACCAGACGGTCCTCGTCTTCGACCTCGGCGGCGGCACCTTCGACGTCTCGCTCCTGGAGATGGGCGACGGCGTCATCGAGGTGAAGGCCACCAACGGCGACACGCAGCTGGGCGGCGACGACTGGGACCAGCGCATCGTCGAGTACCTCGTACGGCAGTTCAAGAACGCGTACGGGGTGGACCTCGGCAAGGACAAGATGGCGCTGCAACGGCTGCGGGAGGGCGCCGAGAAGGCCAAGATCGAGCTGTCGTCGTCGAGCGAGACGGACATCAACCTGCCGTACGTCACGGCGTCGGCGGAGGGCCCTCTGCATCTCGCGGAGAAGCTGACGCGCGCTCAGTTCCAGGAGCTCACAGCGGACTTGCTGGAGCGCTGTCGTGTCCCCTTCCATCAGGCGGTGAAGGACGCGGGCGTGCAGTTGTCGGCCGTCGACCACGTGATCCTGGTGGGCGGTTCGACGCGGATGCCCGCGGTGACGGAACTGGTCAAGGAACTCACCGGGCGCGAACCGCACAAGGGCGTCAACCCGGACGAGGTGGTGGCGCTCGGCGCGGCGCTCCAGGCCGGCGTGATCAGGGGCGACGTGAAGGATGTCCTGCTTCTCGACGTGACGCCGCTGTCCCTCGGGATCGAGACCAAGGGCGGCATCATGACCAAGCTCATCGAGCGCAACACGACCATTCCCACCCGGCGTTCGGAGACTTTCTCGACCGCCGAGGACAACCAGCCGTCGGTCGGCATCCAGGTCTTCCAGGGGGAGCGGGAGATCGCGGCGTACAACAAGAGGCTGGGTGTCTTCGATCTGACCGGACTGCCCCCGGCGCCGCGCGGCGTGCCCAAGATCGAGGTCACCTTCGACATCGACGCCAACGGCATCATGCACGTCTCCGCCAAGGACGAGGCGACGGGGCGCGAGCAGCGCATGACCGTCACGGGCGGCTCCGCCCTGCCCAAGGACGACATCAACCGCATGGTGCGCGAGGCCGAGGAGCACGCGGAGGAGGACCGCAAGCGGCGCGACGCGGCCGAGACCCGCAACCAGGCGGAGCAGCTCGTCTATCAGACGGAGCGTTTCCTGCGGGAGAACGAGGAGCGGATCCCCGCGGACACCAGGACCGAAGTGGAGGCGGCGGCCACGGAGTTGAAGGCCGTCCTCAAGGACAGGGCCGACGACACGGCGGCCCTCCGCGCCGGCGCGGAGAAGCTGGCCTCCGTCAGTCAGCGTATGGGCCAGGCCATGTACGCGGCCGCCGGTGAGGGCGCCCAGCAGGAGCAGGGGGCTCCGGGACCCGCCCCCGAGGAGGGCGTGGTCGACGCGGAGATCGTGGACGACGAGAAGCCGGGGGCGCAGGGCAAGGGAGGCGAGGGGTAGCCCACGCTAGGACCCCGTCTTCTCCCACCCCCGCCGCTCAGGTCGCGCACCGACCCGGCGGGGGTCCTTGCTGCGGTACACCACGTACGGCCGGAACAGATACTGCACCGGCGCGCTGAACATGTGCACGAGCCGCGTGAACGGGATCAGCGCGAACAGCGCCATCCCGACCACCGCGTGGATCTGGTACATGACCGGAACCCCCGCCATCCGGTCCGTGTCCGGCTGCAGGGTGAACAGGCTGCGGGCCCAAGGTGCCATCGACTCGCGGTAGTTGTAGCCCTCGCCCGAGGCGTGCGTCAGCTTGGCCACCATGCCCAGCACGATCGCCGCGAACAGCACGAGATACATCAGCTTGTCGTTGGCGGTCGTCGCGCGGAACACCGGCGCGTTCGTGCGCCGCCGGTAGAGCAGCAGCAGGATGCCGAGCACCAGCAGGATGCCCGCCGCCGTGCCCCCGTACAGCGAGAACAGGTGGTACGTGTGCTCGCTCACGCCCACCTTCTCCGTCCACGACTCCGGGATGAAGAGCCCCACCAGATGTCCGACGAGCACGAACAGGATCCCGTAGTGGAACATCGGCGACGCGATGTTGAGCAGCTTCGACTCGTACACCTGCGAAGAGCGCGTCGTCCAGCCGAACTTGTCGTAGCGGTACCGCCACAGGAGGCCCGCCACGAGAAGGACGAAGGCCACGTACGGGATGACGCCCCACAGCAGCGTTCTCATCAGTGCTCCCCGATCAGTGCGAAGGGTTCGAGGCCGACGTCCTCCCGCGGTGGCCCCGACCGGGCGAGTGCCTGCGCCTCGGCCCGGTCCTTCGGCGAGGGGCCGGGCAGTGTCGCGCAGACCGCCTGGAGGACGGACGCGTAGGGCGTGCCGAAGTCGGTGAGGGCGAGCCGCAGCAGCTCGAGGCCCGGCCGGTGCTCCTGAAGGAGGACGGGGCCCGCGTGCGCGGAGAACTCCAGGACGGCGGGCAGGAAGTCGGGCAGCTCCTCGCCGGTGAACTCCAGGCCGTGCTCCCGGTAGACCTCCTTGAAGCGGACGAGGGCCATCCCGCGCCGCCGTGTGTCACCGTCGCGCCACCAGCTCAGATAGAGGCTGTGGCGGTTCTTGAAGTCGAAGACCTGGACGTAGTGCGCGGCCATTTCGGAGGGGTCGGTCGCTTCCGCGTGGGCCAGGAAACTCCGCAACTCCGGTGCGGCAGCCGTCAGGTGCGGCAGCAGGCCACGGAACTCCTCGTCCGGGTAGGACAGACAGTGCGCGGCTGCCTGGTAGAACACGGCGTGGTCGCTCACAGGGTGTCCTTCTTGGTGGCGGATGGCTGCTCGTCGGCGGTCTGCCGGTCCCGCAGGGTGTGGAAGTTCTCGATGGTCACCAGAGGGAGCTGCTTGCGCCCCGAGTCCTGACCGAAAGGACCGTCCCCGCCCGCGCCCGGACCGCCCTCGAAGTCGAGGCTGCACGAGTCCGGCAGCGCGGACTCCTCCAGACGCTGCGCGTCACCGACGGCGGCGGTCGGGATGACGTAGCGGTCCTCGTACTTGGCGATGGCGAGAAGGCGGTACATCTCCTCGATCTCCTGGCCCGACATGCCCACGGACTCGGCGACCGAACGGTCGGGCCTGTCCCCGAGGTTGATGGCCCGCATGTGGGCCCGCATCGCCGCCAGCTTCTCCAGCGAGGACCGCACCGGGCCCATGTCACCGGCCGTGAAGATCTCCGCCAGGTATTCGAGCGGGATGCGCAGGGTGTCGATCGCGCCGAAGAGGTTGTCCAGGTCCTCGCCGTCGTGCCCGGTCTCGCTCAGCGCGTCCACGACCGGGGAGAGCGGCGGGATGTACCAGACCATCGGCATCGTGCGGTACTCCGGATGCAGCGGGAGCGCCACCTTGTACGTGCTGATCAGCGCACGCACGGGGGAGCGGCGTGCCGCCTCGATCCAGTCGTGGCCGATCCCGGCCTTCTCGGCCTCGCGCCGCACCTCGGGGTCATCCGGGTCGAGGAAGACCCCCAACTGGGCCTCGTAGAGCGCCTTGTCGTCCTGCACGGACGCCGCTTCCGTCACCTTGTCGGCGTCGTACAGGATCACCCCCAGATACCGCAGCCGCCCCACGCACGTCTCCGAGCAGACGGTGGGCAGACCCACCTCAAGGCGCGGATAGCACATCGTGCACTTCTCGGCCTTGCCGGTGCGGTGGTTGAAGTACACCTTCTTGTACGGGCACCCCGTCACGCACTTGCGCCAGCCGCGGCAGCTGTCCTGGTCGACCAGGACGATGCCGTCCTCCTCGCGCTTGTACATCGCGCCGGACGGGCAGGACGCCACGCATGACGGGTTCAGGCAGTGCTCGCAGATTCGCGGCAGATAGAACATGAAGGTCTGCTCGAAGGCGAACTTCACCTTCTCCGCGGCCTTTTCGCGGGTCTTGGCGACCATCGGGTCGAGGTCGCCGTACTCGGTGGCGCCGCCCAGGTTGTCGTCCCAGTTCGACGACCACTCGATCTTCATGGGCTTGCCGCTGATCAGCGAACGCGGCTCCGCCACCGGGTAGTCGTCGCCGAGCGGGGCGTCGGTGAGGTTCTTGTACTCGTACGTCCAGGGCTCGTAGTAGTCCTTGATCTCCGGCAGCTTCGGGTTGGAGAAGATCTCCAGGAGAGCCTTGATCCGGCCGCCGTTCTTGAGCTTCAGGGCGCCCTTCTTGTTCAGCTCCCAGCCGCCCTTCCACTTCTCCTGGTCCTCGTAGCGGCGCGGATAGCCCTGGCCGGGCCGGGTCTCGACGTTGTTGAACCAGACGTACTCCATGCCGTCCCGGTTGGTCCACGCCTGCTTGCAGGTGACGGAGCAGGTGTGGCATCCGATGCACTTGTCGAGGTTCATGACCATCGCGATCTGTGCCATGACGCGCATGTGTCAGTACTCCACCTTCTGCGAGCGGCGGCGGATGACCGTCACCTCGTCGCGCTGGTTCCCTGTCGGGCCCAGATAGTTGAAGGCCCACGACAACTGGGCGTAGCCGCCGATGAGATGGGACGGCTTGAGGATGAGGCGGGTCAGGGAGTTGTGGATGCCGCCGCGCTTGCCGGTGGTCTCCGTCTTGGGGACGTTGACCGTGCGTTCCTGCGCGTGGTGCATGTAGACCGTGCCGGCCGGCATCCGGTGCGAGACGACCGCCCGCGCGACCACGACGCCGTTGCGGTTGACCGCCTCGATCCAGTCGTTGTCCTTCACGCCGATCGCCTCCGCGTCCTGCGGCGACATCCAGATGCACTGCCCGCCCCGGGAGAGCGACAGCATGAAGAGGTTGTCCTGGTACTCGGAGTGGATGGACCACTTGTTGTGCGGGGTGAGGTAACGGACCGTCACTTCCTTCTCACCGTCCGGGCCGAGCTGGGGCTCCCCGAACAGACGGTTCATGTCCAAGGGTGGCCGGTAGACGGGCATCGCCTCGCCCAGCTCGTGGATCCAGTCGTGGTCGAGGAAGAAGTGCTGGCGCCCGGTGAGCGTGTGCCAGGGCTTGAGGTGCTCGGTGTTCAGCGTGAACGCCGTGTAGCGCCGCCCGCCCGCCTCGCTGCCTGACCACTCGGGCGAGGTGATCACGGGAACGGGCGCGGCCTGCGTGTCGGCGTACGTGATGCGCTTGCCCTCGTGCTCGGCGGCCAGGTGCGCCATCTCCTGTCCGGTGCGCGCCTCCAGGGTGTGGAAGCCCTGCGTGGCCAGGCGGCCGTTGGTCGTGCCGGAGAGGGCGAGGATGGTGTTGGCCGCCTTGATCGCCGTGTCCAGGGCGGGACGTCCGTCCGCGGGTCCACCGCGTACGACGCCGTTGCGTTCGCGCAGCTCGTCGACCTCCTGATCGGGTCGCAGCGCGATGCCCTTCGCGGGCAGGCCGAGCTTCTCCGCCAGCGGGCCGAGCGCCGCGAACTTCGCGCCGATCGCGGTGTAGTCGCGCTCGACCACCGTCAGGCCCGGCATCGTCCTGCCGGGGATCGCCTCGCACTCGCCCTTGCGCCAGTCCAGGACGACACCGCCGGGCTGGGCCGTCTCGCCGGGGGTGTCGTGCTGGAGGGCGGTGGCGACGAGGTCCTTGCGTACGCCGAGATGGTCCACGGACAGCTCGCTGAGCCGTTCCGCGATCGCCTTGAACGTGTCGAAGTCGGTGCGGGCCTGCCACGGCGGGTCGACCGCCGGGGTGAAGGAGTGGACGTAGGGGTGCATGTCCGTGGAGGACAGGTCGTGCTTCTCGTACCAGGTGGCGGCGGGCAGGACCACGTCCGAGAGCAGCGTCGACGACGTCTGGCGGAAGTCGAGCGAGACGAGCAGGTCGAGCTTCCCCTCGGGGGCCTCGTCGCGCCACGTCACCGTCGAGGGCCGCTCGTCGGGCGCCGCCTCCTCGGCCCGCAGCGAGGAGTGCGTGCCGAGCAGATGCTTGGTGAAGTACTCCGCGCCCTTGGCCGATGAGCCGAGCAGGTTGGCGCGCCACAGGGTCAGGACGCGCGGCCAGTTCTCGGGGGCGTCCGGGTCCTCGCAGGCGAAGTTGAGGGTGCCGGCCTTGAGCTCGTCGACGACATTGGCGACGGGGTCCTCGGTGGTCTCGCCCAGATCGAGGGAGTTGCGGTCGAAGGTCGGGTACGAGGGCATCCAGCCCGTGCGCGCCGACAGGGCCAGGCAGTCGGCGCCCGTCATCCCCGCGAACCGCCCCTCGCCGAGCGGCGAGGAGAGTACGTCCGCGGCGAACTTGTCGTAGCGCCACTGGTCGGTGTTCAGGAACCAGTACGCGGCGCCGATCATCTGCCGCGGCGGCCTGCTCCAGTCGTTGGCGCTCGCGAGGGTCGCCCAGCCGGTCGCGGGGCGGCACTTCTCCTGCCCCACGTAGTGCGCCCAGCCGCCGCCGTTGCGGCCCTGGCAGCCGGTGAGCTGGAGCAGCGCCAGGAACGCGCGGTAGATCGTCTCGGAGTGGAACCAGTGGTTGGTCCCCGCCCCCATGAGGATCATGCAGCGCCCGCGCGACTTCTCGGCGGTCTGCGCGAACTCCCGCGCGATCTTCACCGCCTTCGCGGCCGGGACCGAGGTGTGCGCCTCCTGCCAGCCCGGGGTGCCGGGTGCGTCGGCATCCTCGTACGAAGAAGGCCACTCGCCCGGGAGCCCCTCGCGCCCGACGCCGTACTGGGCGAGCAGCAGGTCGAAGACCGTCGTGACCAGCGGCCCGTCCTGGCCGCCGAGCCGCGTGGCGGGCACCCCGCGGCTGACGATCTCGCCCCGGCCCTGGCCGTGTGTGCCGCCCTCGGTGTCGAAGCGGGGGAGCAGTACCTCGACGCCGGTCGCCACGGCGGAGTCGTGCAGGGAGAGCTGCGGCTTGATGTTGCCGAGCTCCAGATTCCACTTGCCCTTGCCGGAATCGGTCCAGCGGAAGCCGAGCGAGCCGTTCGGGACCGCCGGCTGCCCGGTGTTCTCGTCCAGGACAGCTGTCTTCCAGTCGCCGCCCTCACCGCTCTGGCCGAGATCGGTCGCGCGCAGGAACTTCGACGGGACGTACGCGCCGTCGCGCTCGGTCAGCGTCACCAGGAACGGCAGGTCGGTGAACTTGCGCACGTAGTCCGTGAAGAAGTCCGTCTGCCGGTCGACGAAGAACTCCTTGAGGATGACGTGGCCCATCGCGATGGCGAGGGCGCCGTCCGTGCCGGGGTGCGGGTGCAGCCACTCGTCGGCGAACTTCGTGTTGTCCGCGTAGTCCGGCGAGACGGCGACGACCTTCTGACCTCGGTAGCGGGCCTCGGCCATCCAGTGCGCGTCCGGCGTCCGCGTCACGGGGACGTTCGAGCCCCACATCATCAGATACGCCGCGTCCCACCAGTCACCCGACTCGGGTACGTCGGTCTGGTCGCCGAAGACCTGGGGTGACGCGACCGGCAGGTCCGCGTACCAGTCGTAGAAGGACAGCATGGGAGCGCCGATCAGCGACATGAAGCGGGCGCCCGCCGCGTGCGACACCATCGACATCGCCGGGATGGGGGAGAAGCCCGCCACCCGGTCGGGGCCGTGCGTCTTGATCGTGTGGACGTGCGCCGCCGCGATGATCTCGACGGCCTCGTCCCAGGTCGCCCGCACGAGCCCGCCCTTGCCGCGCGCCTGCTGGTATCTGCGGCGCCGCTCGGGGTCGCTCTGGATGTCGGCCCACGCGAGCACCGGGTCCTTGAGTCGGGCCTTCGCCTCCCGGTACATCTCCAGGAGCACGCCGCGCAGGTACGGGTAGCGCACGCGGGTCGGCGAGTACGTGTACCAGGAGAACGCGGCGCCGCGCGGGCAGCCGCGCGGCTCGTACTCGGGGCGGTCGGGGCCGACGGAGGGGTAGTCGGTCTGCTGGGTCTCCCAGGTGATGATGCCGTCCTTGACGTACACCTTCCAGCGGCAGGATCCCGTGCAGTTCACGCCGTGCGTCGAGTTGACGACCTTGTCGTGGCTCCACCGGTCCCGGTAGAAGGCGTCCGCGTCCCGGCCGCCGACGAGTCCGATGCTGTGCAGGTCGGGGGCGGCGGTGCCGCGGCGGAAGAACTTCCCCGCACGCAGCAGCGCGGCGCCGGGCTCGGTCGTCTCTGTCACCCTTGAGCTCCCTAGGTCTGCCTTTCAACGAACCTAGGTGCGGGGCGGCGGGGGCACACGGCGGCGACCGCCGTACGGGTTGCGGGGACGCTCATGGCACGCGGGTTGCGGGGACGCTCGTGGCACCCGGCTTGCGGGGGCGTTCGTGGACCGGCGCTTACCCCTGAGGTAATCGACCCCCGCCCGCGGTCCCGGCAGGGTGGTCCCACCGGACCCGGTCCGGCGCACTCCGGACCGGATCCGGCCCCCCTTTCCCCTTCGCTGCCTGGAGGTCACCCGTCATGTCCACGTACTCCGCGCACCCGCTCACCGCACTGGCCCGCACGAACGACCCGACGACGATGCTGCGCCGCTTCCTCGCCCTCGACGCGGTGGTGACCACCGGGAACGGCCTCGCGTACGCAGCGGCATCGGGCCCGCTCGGCCGCTTCCTCGGGGTCGACGCGGGACTCCTGCTCGGCCTCGGTGTCTTCCTCACGCTGTACGGCGCGGGCGTCGCCTTCCTCGCGTCGCGCAAGAGCCCGCCCGCGCTGCCCGTCCGGGCGGTGATCGAGGCGAACGCGGCCTGGACGGTGCTCAGTGTCGTCGCCCTGATCGCCTGGCTGACGCCCAGCACCGCGGGCGCCGTGTGGATCCCGCTCCAGGCCGCGACGGTCGCAGGCTTCGCCGCACTTCAGTACGGGGCGCTGCGAGCCCCGCGCGGTTAGCGCCGGGCGTCGAAGCGGCTGCGGGCGGCCTCGATCTCGGCGAGGTACTGGTGCGTCCAGGCGCACATGCCGTCGACCGTGGCGAGCAGACCTTCGCCCGCTTCGGTCAGGCGGTACTCGACGCGGGGCGGCACGGTGGCGTACACCGTCCGGTGCACGACACCGTCGCGCTCCAGGCCGCGCAGGGTCTGGGTGAGCATCTTGTGGCTGATGCCGTCCACCGCGGTCCGCAGCTCGGTGAAGCGCAGCGTCCGGTCGGCCAGGGCGTTGATGATCAGGAGCGCCCATTTGTTGGCCACACCCGAGAAGATCTCACGGGCCAGCGAGTCGGCGCGTGTCAGGTCCGCGTCCTCGGGGCCGCCGCTGATCCGTTGGGTCCCCATGGTCACGACCCCGCCGACTGGAGGTACTTGACCGTCGCCGGGTCGGCCGGGAGCAGCGTCTCGATGGCCAGCTCGGCGACCGTCACGTCCATGGGGGTGTTGAAGGTCGCGATCGACGAGATGAAGGACAGCAGCTGACCGTCATGTTCGATGCGCAGGGGCAGCGCGAAGTAGGGGACGCTGCTCCGCGACCCATCGGCCTCCACGACGTCGATGACGTCGACACCGGGATCCGCCACCGGATAGGCCGCCACCTCCTCGTACACCGCACGCAGCGCGTCCGAACGCTGCAGCGCGATCTGCCGCTCCATCTGGTGCAGCAGATGCCCGCGCCACTCGCGCAGATTGCGGATCCTGGGGGCGAGGCCCTCCGGGTGGAGCGTGAGCCGCATGGCGTTGAGCGGTGGCTGGAGGAGGCGCTCGGAGATGCCGTCGAGGATCATGGCGATGCCGCGGTTCGCCGCGATCACGTCGTACGTCGCGTCGACGACCAGGGCGGGGTAGGGCTCGTAGCCGCGCAGGAGCTGCTCGAGGCCCTCCCGCAGGGTGCCCATCGAGGGGTCGTCCATCGGGGTCTCGCGGAACCGGGGCGCATAACCGGCCGCGAGGAGCAGCGAGTTGCGCTCCCGTACGGGCACGTCGAGGTGCTCGGCCAGGCGCAGCACGATCTCCTCGCTCGGGCGTGACCTGCCGGTCTCGATGAAGCTGATGTGCCGTGCCGAGGAGTCGGCGCGCAACGCGAGTTCGAGCTGGCTCACCTTGCGCCGCTCGCGCCAGCCGCGCAGCAGCGGGCCGATGCCGGTACTTTCCTTGGTGGACGCGGCAGTTGTCATACCCAGACAGTAATCCACCCCTCCTTGCCCGGCGGCGGCTTGATCAGGGCCTCGCGCGGAGTGCTGTGGCAGGCTGAGGGGCAAGGGCTACAGGCACATGCGCCGTACGCACACCACTCGGACGGGAAGGGGCGCGGCCATGCCGGTCGAACCACTGTCACAGAAGGACGTCGAGGAGCGGCTCGCGGAGCTGCCCGGCTGGTCGCTGGAAGGCGACCGGATCACCCGCTCCTTCCAGCTGGGCTCCCACTTCGCGGCGACCGCGATGGTGGTGCACATCGCGCAGATCCAGGAGGATCTCGACCACCACTCCGACCTGACACTGGGCTACAACACCGTCTCCCTGTCCGTGCACACGCACAGCGCGGGCGGCGCTCTCACCGCGCTCGACTTCGAACTGGCCAGCCGGGTGGAAGAGCTGGCGGCCGGACACGGGGCGGTCTGAGCGAGCATGCTGGACTACGGCAAGGAAGCGGACCGCTATGACGCGTCGCGCGGCGGCGAGCCGCGCGCCGACGCCGCTGCCGCAGCGGTCCTCGGCCTGCTGCCGCCGCACGCCCGCACGCTCCTGGACGTCGCCTGCGGCACGGGCCTCGTCACCCGGCGCCTGGCCGGGACGGGCCTGCGGGTGACCGGAGTGGACTCCGCGCACAACATGGCGCGCATGGCGTCGAGCCGGCTGCCGGGAGCCGTCGTCCTGGGCGACAGCCGCAGGCTCCCCTTCCCCGATGCCTCGTTCGACGCGGTGTGCACGGTGTGGCTGCTCCATCTGCTCTCCGGCGCGCAGGAGACGAGGGCGGTGGTCGCCGAGTGCGCCCGGGTGCTGCGGCCCGGCGGCGTGTTCGTCACCACCGTCGACAAGGCCGCGGCGCACGACGTGGGCAGCGACATCGACGCCGTGCTCGCCCCACGTCCGGTGCGTCCCGCGGTCGACCGCGGCCGGGCGGTCGAGGCGTACGCGACCGCGCGGGGCCTGGCCCCGTCAGGCGAGGCCCGCTTCCGGGGCCACGGCCAGGGCCGTACACCCCGCTCCACGATCGAGGACCTCCACCGGGGCTGGTTCACCAGCATCCCGCCGGAGGGCCCTCTGGCGGCACGCCTCACGGAGGGCCTGGCCGCCCTCCCCGACCAGGAAGTACCGCGCGCCGACCCGCGGTTCACGCTCAGGGCGTTCCGGATGCCGTCCCCGAGGCCGCCCGTCGCGTGAACCTGCCTCAGCCGGCCCGTCGAGTTTACCGAAACCGCAAGGCGACTGGCCGACGGGAAGGCACCGGAGCAAGGTGGACACGACCCCAGATCCCGACCCCCAAAGGCGGCGGCCCCAGATGGCTCACGACCACGGCCAGGACCACGGACACAGGCATGGCCACAACCACGAGGACATCGACTGGGCCGCCATGGGCCCGATGCTGGAGCGGAACGCGGAGCTCGCCGCCCCGCAGAACCGTGAGATCACCGAGTGGCTGCGCACCTGGCAGCCGGAACCGAAGCTGATCGCGGACGTGGGCAGCGGCTCGGGGAGCATCTCCTTCCTCCTCGCCGAGATCTTCCCCAAGGCAGAGGTGACGGCGGTGGACCCGGCGGAGCCGCTCCTGGAGCGCGCGAGGGAGCGGGCCGCCCGCGAGGGCCTGACGGACAGGTTCAGCACGCTCCTCGCTGAACTCCCGGCAGGGATCGCCGAGTTGCCGCCCGCCGACCTCCTCTGGATCGGCAGGGCCCTGCACCACGTGGGCGACCAGGAGGCGGCACTGAGCGCCCTCGCCGAGCGCCTGGCACCCGGCGGCGCGATCGCGCTCCTGGAAGGCGGCCTGAACCAGCGCAGCCTGCCCCGCGACATCGGCTTCGGCCGCCCTGGCCTCCAGACGCGCTTCGACCTGGCGGACGACATGTGGTTCACGCGGATGCGCGCGGAGCTGCCGGGAGCGAAGTCGGTCACGGAGGACTGGCCCACGCTCCTCACCGAGGCGGGCCTGCGCCACGCGGGCACCCGGACGTTCCTCCTGGACCTGCCGTCCCCGGTCTCCGCCCCGGCCCGCGCCCACCTGATCTCGGAACTCGCCCGCCGCCGCGAGATGCACGAGGAAACCCTGGACGCCGACGACTTGGCAACGGTCGACCGCCTCCTGAACGAGAACGACCCTCAGAGCCTGCACCACAGGCCCGACGTGTTCCTGCTGTCGGCGCAGACGGTGCATGTGGGGGTCAAGGGGTAGGCGGGCAGTGGCCGGGGCGGGCGTAGAGGGTGACACGCCAGCCGCGGCCGCTCCTGGTGACGCACTGTTGGAAGCGCTCCTTGAGTACGTCGCGCTTCAAGGTCTCGTCCTCGATCCGGTCACCAGGGTCCCGCGAAGGGTCTGTGACGAACACGATCCGGCGCTGCGCGAGCATCCTGGCGCGGATCACGGCGGCGGGGACCTCGGTGCCGTAAAGGGTGTGTGACGCGGCCGGACGCCGGTCGAGGGCGAGATCGTCGAGTCCGGCGACGTCCTGCGGATGCGGCAAGGACCAGATCCGGCGCCGCAACGGCATGTACAGCACGGCGTCGCCCTTGTGCCCTGTTTCACGGATTGCTTGCGCGGCCGCGGCGGTGTCGTCGAGGCGGCTCTCCGGAGTGCGCAGGTGCACGCTCATGGGCGCCAGCGCGACCAGGGCGGCAGCCGCGGCCACCACGGCGACGGCGGCTCGCCCGCGCCCACCGCGGGTGAGCTGATCGAGCAGCGCACCGAGGAGCAGGGCGAGTCCTGCGAGCCCGTACAGGACGTATCGGTCCGTGTAGAGAGGCTTGACCGGGGTGATGAGCAACAGCGCGAGGGTGGGGGCTACGAGCAGTGAAAGGGCCGGCCGACGCAACCCGATCGGCTGGGCAGCGTCCACTGCCCGCCTGCCGAGGAGCGCAGCGCAGACGGCCCCGGCCACGCACAGGCCGGTGGCCCCCGCGTACACGCTCAGGTTGAAGTGGAGCCACCCCACCTGGTCCTTCTGGCGTTGACTCAGGACGGCGAGCGGCGCGAGGCCGGCGACCACGACCGCGGCGGCGATGGACCATGGCCGGCGCGCGGCCCGTGGCACCGTCAGAGCGTGTGCGGGCAGTGCGAACACCGCGAACTCGTGCAGCAGGCACGACGCCAGCATCAGTGAGCCGTACCAATACCAGAGCCTTCGTGCCCGGCGCCCGTCGGCCGAGGCGGCGCGCACCAGCACGTACGTCGCCCAGACCACCATCGCGCACACCAGCGCGTACGAACGGCCCTCCTGCGCAAAGCGCTGGATCGACGGCACCACAGCGAACACGACCCCGGCGAACAGGCCCGCACGCGGGCCGGCGAGGCGTCGGCCGATCATCGCCACACCGGCCGCGGCCGTGCTCATCGCGAGGACGGACGGGACCCGCATCACGAGCAACGGGTCGGCACCACCGAAGAGTTCACAGAGCCGGAAGAGGCCGTACGTCAGCAGGTAGTAGAGCCCGTGGACGGCGTCCACGTTTCCCAACGTCTGCCAGAGGTCGGACAGGCCGCGGTGTGCGACGTCGTACGTGACGGCTTCGTCCCGCCACATGTGACCGCCGCGGCGTACGTCCCAGAGGCCGAGGGCGAGGGTGAGCAGCACCCCCGGCAGGATGGCGGGCAGCCATCGAGCCCGTTCCCGGAGTCGACGCGCGCGCTCTACTCCGGGTGGGAATCCCCGTGACGGGGGCGGAGGGTTGCTGTGCGTGAGGGTGGCGATGGCGGGGCTCCCGTGCGTGTGCGTCGGCTGTGCCGGGCACAAGGGCGGGCCCGGAAAGCACGAGTTCAGCCGCCCGCGGATTGATAGGCAGCCCTGTCCCGCCCCGCCTATCAATTGCTAGCGTGTGCCCGGATCTTGACCAGGCAGGGCCGGGAGAGGGGGAGCGGGGGATGGGGCGACGGGAGAAGCCGCTCGAACCTGCGGCCGGCCCCGTCCAGCGCCTGGCGCACGAACTGCGCAAGCTCCGCGTGGAAGCGGGCAGCCCCACCTACCGGTCGATGGCCGAGCGCGTGCCCTACTCGGCGCCCACACTCTCCGCGGCCGCCGCGGGGGAGCGGCTGCCGACCCTGCCCGTGCTGCTCGCCTATGTGTCCGTGTGCGACGGGGACGCCGAGGAGTGGACCGGACGCTGGTACGAGACGGTCGCCGAGGACGCCGAACGCGACACGGACGGAGGCGATTCGCCCTATCCGGGGTTAGCCCGATTCGGCACCGACGAGCGGGAGCACTTCCACGGGCGCGGTGATCTCGTGGCCGAACTGATGCGGCTCGTCTCGCAACACCGCGTCACGGCAGTGATCGGCGCATCGGGCAGCGGCAAGTCCTCGCTGCTGCGGGCCGGTCTCATCCCGGCCTTACGAGAGACCGCCGACGCCCGGCGCCCCGCCGCGATCCGCATCCTCACTCCGGGCGACCGGCCTGCCCGCACGCATCAGGGCCTCCTCACGCCCGCCGACGGCGAGGGCGACACGCTCCTCGTGGTCGACCAGTTCGAGGAGGTCTTCTCGCTCTGTCACGACCCGGCCGAACGGGCCGAATTCCTGGCCAGGTTGCTGGCGGTCCGTGCCCCGGAAAGCCGCCTGCGCGTGATCGTCGCCGTACGGGCCGACTTCTACGGCCGCTGCGCCGAACACGGCCCCCTCGCCGAAGCGCTGTCCGAGGCCGGCCTCCTCGTCGGGCCCATGTCGCCGAGCCGTCTGCGCGAGGCCATCGTCAGGCCCGCGGCGGCCGAAGGCCTCATCGTCGAGCGGACGTTGACGGCCAGGATCGTCGCCGATGTGGCGGACGAGCCGGGCGGCCTGCCGCTCATGGCGCACGCCCTGCGCGAAGTGTGGCGGCGGCGCACAGGCAAGACGCTGACGGAGGCGGCGTACGAGGCGATCGGCGGGGTGCGCGGCGCGATCGCGCACACGGCGGAGGAGGCGTTCGCACGCTTCACCGAGCCGGAGGCCATGACGGCCCGCATGCTCCTGCTGCGGATGGTCGCGCCGGGTGACGGCACGCAGGACACCCGCCGCCCCGTCGACCGCGCCGAACTGCCGGCCGGCTGCGACGACGTACTGGAGGCGCTGGTCGGGGCCCGCCTGCTCACCGTCGACGGAACGACGGTCGACCTCGCGCACGAGGCCCTGCTCAGCGCCTGGCCCAGACTGCGCGGCTGGATCGAGGAGGACCGGGAACGGCTGCGGCTGCATCGCGCACTGACCGAAGCTGCCGTCATATGGCGCGAGTTGGGGAGCGATCAGGGGGCGGTGTACCGAGGGACGCGGCTCACCGCGGCGCGCGAGACCTTCGGCGAAGACCCGGACACGGCCGAACTGACGCGCCTTGAGCGGCAGTTCCTCGCGGCGAGCGTCGCGGCACACGACGAAGGGGTGCGCGCGAAGGCACGCGCCGCTCGCCGCACCCGTACGCTGCTGTCCGGACTCGTCGTGCTCCTGTGCCTCGCGGTCGTCGCGGGGATGGCCGCCTGGCAGCAGAACCGTGACGGGGAGCGGCGCCGGGCGGAGGCCGAGGCTCGCCGGATCGTCGGCGTCGCGCGGACGCTGCGTTCGTCGGACCCGGTGACCGCGATGCGGCTGAGCGTGGCGGCGTGGCGCGTGGCGGACCTGCCCGAGACCAGGGAGGCGGTGCGCGGCGCCGCCGCGTGGCGGGAGCGGGACGTGTTCTCCGGCCTCGACGAGGGCACCGCGCCGAACGCGCCCCGCTTTCTGAGCGCGGATGGCCGCACGCTGACGTCGATGGCCCGTGATCGTGTGGTGCGCTGGGACATGCGCGACCGGCGCCGCATCGACGCGCACGCCAGGCCGGGCATTTACGAAAGAAACATGGACGTGAGCGCCGACGGGAGGCTGATCGCGCAGCACGGCGACGGCGGCGTTCAGGTGTGGGACATGCAACGGAGGCGAGCACTCGGCCGAACCTTCGGGCCAGGTGAATGGCGGGACACGGAAGGGGAGTTCGGACCCAGTGGGCGGACCTTCGTCCTCCGCTCGGGGACCCGAGGCGGAGCCACGGTCCAGGTGTGGGACGTCCGGCGCCACGAACTGCTCGACGAGATCTCCGGCAGAGCGACGGACAGCCCGGCCCCGGCGCTCAGCCCCGACGACCGGCTGCTCGCGACCTGTTCCGCCAAGGACGGCCGCCTCTCCCTCAGGGACACCGTGAAGGGACGGGAGATGCGACGGACGTGGCCGCGTGAGGTGGACGAACAGGCCTGTGGCGCTCCAGGGTTGATGTTCACGCCCGACAGCCGCGCGCTGGCGTTCGACGGGAAGGGCGGGCTCCGGACCTGGGAGCCGCGAACCGGACGGGAACGTCCGAAGATCAAGGTGCCGGGTCTCGACGAAGACAGCCTGTCCTTCAGCGCGGACGGTGACACGGCGGCTGCCCTCGGGGGTGGGGACATCACCCTGTGGCGGACCGAGGCGCCCGGCACCCCACTGCTGCGCCACCCCGTCCCCGACCGCGGGGCCACCGACGTGCGGTGGGACGCGGAAGCAGGCGTGATCCGCTACATGGCCAATGCGGAGGTCGTCAGAACCATCGAGGTCGGCACGGCCCTCTCGGCGCACCACCTGAAGCAGCCGCTCGCCGCGGCGCGCTTCAGCCCTGACGGGCGGACCTTGGCGTCCGTCGAAACCGGCGGCGACGGAGCCGAGTTCAGGCTGCGTGACGCGCGCGACGGCAGGGTGTCCCGGACGCTGCCGGGCCAGGCTTGCGGGGACTGCGGAGCACCGGCGTGGGCGTTCTCACCGGACGGGCGCAGATTCGCGTACGGGGTCGCGGGCCGGCACGGCACCACCGTGCGGCAGTGGAACGTCGGACGCGGCGAGGAGTCGTCCCGCACTCGAGTGCCGTCGTGGGTCGAGAGCCTCGTCGTCCCGGCCGAGGGGGCGGACGTGGTGACCGGGGGCGCGCCCCTGGAGGTGCAGGACAACGACAACTGGCACGTCGAGGTCTGGAAGGTGGAGGGCACCACCCGGACCAAGGAGCTGCGCCGCCGGACCGCCGGACATTCCGGCACCCTGGCTCCCGACGGCCTCTCGCTGCTCACCTGGGACGGTGTGCTGACAGACCTCGAGACGGGCCGGTCGGTGCGTGCGCTGCGCGGCGAGGACATGCTCGCCGCCGCCGTCTACAGCCCCGACGGCCGCCATCTCGCGGTGTCCGACACCAGCGGCAGGCTGACCCTGTGGGATGCGCGAGGCGCCCGCGTCCTCGGAGTGCTCTCACCCGGTTCGTACGAAGGGGGCAGTGCGAACGAGCCTCTCGGCTCCGTCCTGTCGTTCTCCGAGGACGGCCGCTACGTCGCCGCGGGCGGGGAGGACGGCACCGTACGCGTCTGGGAGACCGGCACGCCACGCCTGCAGGGCACCGAGTACCCCGGGACCGACGGGCCTGTCCTGGCACTCGGCTTCGCGGGCTCCCAACTGCGCGTGGCCACACCGCGCGTTCCGGCCCGTTCCCTGGCCGTCGACCCCGCGCGGGCGGCGCAGGCCGTGTGCGACAAGGCCCGCGGCGGCCTCACGCGGGCTCAGTGGCGGACGTATCTGCCCGGCCTCGGTCATCGGGAGGCCTGTACGGACTGAAGGGCCCCACCCCGGCTCGTGCCGGGGCGGCGCCCTCCTTCATGTCCGGTGGCGCGGGGCGGCTGCCTCAGGCCACGTCGAACGAAGCCGGGTCCGGGCCCAGGCGTCGGTCCTCGTTCAGGGCGCTGATCGCCGCCATGTCCTCGGGGTCGAGTTCGAAGCCGAAGACGTCGATGTTCTCCTTGATCCGCGACGGGGTCACGGACTTGGGGATCACCACGTTGCCCAGCTGGATGTGCCAGCGCAGGACGACCTGGGCCGGCGTGCGGCCGTGCTTCTGGGCGATCGCGATGATCGCCGGGACCTCGAGGAGGCCCTTGCCCTGGCCGAGCGGGGACCAGGCCTCCGTGGCGATGCCCTGTTCCGCGTGGAACTCGCGGGAGGCGTGCTGCTGGAGGTGCGGGTGGAGTTCGATCTGGTTGACCGCCGGGATGACCGACGTCTCCGCGAGCAGCTGCTCCAGGTGCTCGGGCAGGAAGTTCGAGACACCGATGGACTTCGCGCGGCCGTCGGCCTGGATCTTCTCGAAGGCCTTGTACGTGTCCACGGCGAGGCCCTTGGAGGGCAGCGGCCAGTGGATCAGGTACAGGTCCACGTGGTCGAGGCCGAGCTTGTCCAGGGACGCGTCGAAGGCGCGCAGCGTCGAGTCGTAGCCCTGGTCGGTGTTCCAGAGCTTCGTCGTGACGAAGAGCTCATCGCGGGCGATGCCGGAAGAGGCGATGGCCTTGCCGGTGCCCTCTTCGTTGCCGTAGATGGCAGCGGTGTCGATGCTGCGGTACCCGGCCTCCAGCGCCGTCGCGACAGCCGACCGGGCCTCGTCGTCCGGGACCTGCCAGACGCCGAAACCGAGCTGCGGCATCTCGACGCCATTGTTCAGGATGATCGGGGGGACCTTGCTCACGAGCTTTCGATCCTTAAGTCGTCGGGTGGTACTCCCATGGTCAACGATCAGAGGCGGTGCTGCATTCCTCGACCGCTTCCGGGTGAGGGCCGGGCGGTCTCGGCCCCACGACCGTTGACCGCGGTCCGTCATGACCCGACTCTATTGCACATCGCTGAACGCGGAACACTCATGTGAACGAGGGGTGAATGGCCTGCTAAGACGGGTGAATGTCCTGCTAAGGCGTGGCGGTCCCGAGGTACGCGTCCCGCACCCTAGGGTCCGCGCGGACCTCGGCCGCCGTGCCCTCGGCCAGGACGGTACCGAGGTCGAGGACCACGACGCGGGCGCAGAGTTCCATCACGAACGCGACGTTGTGCTCCACGAGGAGCACCGCGCAGTTCTCCTCGTCCGCGAGGTGCCGGATGACGGCCGACAGCTGGCCTCGCTCGTCGGCCGTCATCCCGGAGGCGGGTTCGTCCAGGAGCAGCACCCTGGGCGGGTCCGCCACCGCGCGTGCCAGTTCCACCATGCGGGCCCGGCCGACCGGGAGGGCGCCCGCGTAGTCCTGGGCCAGATGCTCAAGTCCGCACTCGCGCAGCACGGTTGAGGCACGTGCGCGTCTGTCCTTCTCGTGCGTACGCCGGGTGGGCGCCGCGAGGAGGTCGGCGGCGAACCCGCCACCGCCGCCGCGCCACTCCTGCGCGACGAGCAGATTGTCGGCGACCGTGAGCTGCCCGAAGAGCTGCTGGCGCTGGAAGGTGCGGCGCATGCCGTGGCGGGCGCGCCAGACGGGCGAGCGGCGGGTGACGTCGGTGCCGTCGAGCAGGACGCGCCCCCGGTCGGGGCGGCGGATGCCGGAGACGACGTCGAACAGGGTGGTCTTTCCCGCTCCGTTGGGGCCGATCAGGCCGCAGACCTCGCCGGGGCGCAGGCTCAGGTCCACACCGCCGAGTGCGTGGATTCCGCCGAAGCGGACCCCGATGCCGGACGCTTCGATGACGTGGTCGCTCATGGCCGGCCCACTCCCTCGGTGCTGTCCCGCGCGGCGATGCCCAGATAGGCCTCGGTCAGCTGGTCGGCCCGGACCTCGGAACGCGGGCCGCACCAGGAGACCCGGCCCTGCGCGAGGTAGGCGACGGTGTCGGCGATGCCCAGGATCTCCGCCGCCTTCTCCTCCACCAGGAGCAACCCCGTTCCGGCGTCCCGGAGTTCGGCGAGCAGCCGGAAGACCTCGTCGACCACGCGGGGGGCGAGACCGAGGGATGGCTCGTCCGCGATCAGGACCTCGGGCGGGCGCTGGAGGAGAGGTGCGAGGGCGAGCATCTGCTGTTCCCCTCCGGAGAGAGCACCTGCCGTGATCTTTCGCCGTGCCGCGAGGCCAGGGAAGCGGTCGTACACGGCGTCGCGGGCGTGCGCTTCCCGGAGGTGGAGGGCGAGGTTCTCGTCGATGGTGAGGGAGGGGAAGATGCCGCGGCCCTCGGGGGCGAGGACGACTCCCGCCCGGGAGCGGTGGACGGGGCCGCTGCGGGTGGCGTCGGCTCCGGCGACGTAGATCCGCCCTCCGGTGGGCGCGATCAGCCCTGCCGCGACTTGGCATGTCGTCGACTTGCCGGCGCCGTTGGGGCCGAGCAGGGCCAGGATCTCGCCCGGGTGGACGGTGAGGTCCACGCCGTGGAGGACGGGGGCGCCGTCGTATCCGGCGTGGACGTCGTGGAGGGCGAGGGAGGGCGGGTTCTCCTCCCTGGGCTCCTCCCCGGGCCCGCCCCTTCCCCGCAGCGGTTCCGCCGTCACCCGTGGCCGTCGATCACCGGCTCCGCCGAGTTCGTCCTCAAGCGCCGGACGGGCTGGAGCCTCCGCCACGCGCCTGCGATGCATCCGCACCGACACCGCCGCGCAGTACCCATCCGGATCATTGGCCAACGCCAACCCCGCCAGACCGAACAGGATCACCGGCAGCTGAACCGACTCCGTCACGTAGTCGGCGATCAGATGCGGCACGATCGCGAAGACGAGCCCTGCCACCACCGCGAACTGCGGCCTGCGCACGCCCGCGGCCACCACCACCGCGAGCCACACGAGCCCCGTCATGGCGGTGAAGTCCGTGGCCGTGATGCGGGTGTTGAACGACGCGTACATCACGCCGCCGAAGCCCGCGAGCCCCGCGGACAACGTGAAGAGGAGCAGCTTCGTGCGCACCACCGAGACCCCGGAGGCCATCGCGGCGGCCGGAGCGGACCGTACCGCCAGCATCGCCCGGCCCGTCGCCGACCCCCGCAGCGCACTCAGCGCGGCCACGGCCGCCGCCACGAGGACGACCATCGCGACGCCCATCGCGCGGTCGTCGCCCAGGTCGACGGGGCCGAAAACGGCGCGCGGGATCTCCCACCCGGTGTCGCCGTTCCTCAACCACCCCATCTGGAAGAGCACTTGGTCGGCGAGGAAGGCCAGGGCGAGCGTCGCGAGCGCCAGCGACCGGCCGCCCAGCCGCAGCGCGGGCAGCGCGACCAGGGCGCCGAGCACCGCCGCCCCGCACGTCCCCACCAGCGCCGCCGCGATGAACGGCCACCCATGGCTCATCAACAGGCCCGCCACGAGCGCCGCGCCCGTCACGAACGTCGCCTGCGCCAGGGACACCATCGCGCCGAGGCCCGTCACCACGGTGAAGGAGATGAAGACCAGGGAGATCGCCAGGCCCTGCGCGAGGATGCCGCTCCAGAACGGCGTGGTGACCGTGTAGAAGGACAGGGCGAGCAGCACACCGCCGACGGTCCACGGCCCCCAGCGCCGCAGCCACGACCGGCCCGCCAGATAGTCGATCGGCGGCGCGTCCACCGCCGCCGTGCCCGCCGTCCGCTGCCGCCGCGTCATCAGGAGCAGCCCGGCGAAGAGGATCAGGAAGGGGACCGCCGTACGGAAGCCGGTGATCCTCTCCGCGAAGTCCGCGTAACCGGCGACCAGGTTCTGCAGCACGCCGAGGCCGAGCCCGCCCGCGAACGCCAGCGGGATCGACATGAAGCGCCCGAGCACCGCCGCCGTGGCCGACACGAACAGGAAGAGGGTGAAGTCGTGCGAGGAAAGCCCGAGGAGGGGCGTGGCGAGGACGCCCGCGAGCCCGGCGAGCCCCGACGACAGCATCCACGCCACCGACGAGAGCCGGTCCGCGCTCATGCCCCGCAGCTCGACGAGCGAGCGGTTGTCCACCGCCGCCCGCAGCCGCAGCCCGAGCGGTGTGTGCCGCATCAGGATCCACAGCCCGATCGCGACCACGGCCGTCGCGACCCAGGTGATCAGCTGGTCCGAGTCGATGCCGACCCCGTCCATGAGCTGCCAGTTCTTGGCGGGGCTCGGCCCGACGCCCGGCAGTCCGAACTGGTTCTCGGCCGGTTTGATGGACGCCCCCGCGTCCTCGAGGAGCTCCACGACCCACAGGCCGAGCGCGGGCAGCGCGACGAGCAGCCCGATCGTCGCCACGATCTGCGCGGTCTCGCCCACCCTCGCCAGCTTGCGGAACATCAGCCGGTCGAGCCCCCAGCCGAGCGCCGGCGCCACGACGAGGACGAGCAGCAACGCCGTCGGTACGGCGGGCCAGCCGAAGCCGGAGTGCAGTTCGTAGAAGGCGAGCGCGCAGAGGTAGGCGGTCGCGCCGTGCGCGAAGTTGAAGAGGCCGGATGCGGAGTAGGACAGGACGAGCCCCGTCGCGAGCAGCGCGTACAGGGCGCCGGAGACGAGACCGCTCAGCACGAATCCCAGCAGGTCGGACACGAGTGGCCCGCCCTTCTACTTGAAGGGGATGGGTTCGTAGCACGTGAAGGGCGACGACACCGCGTACTTGCCGTCCTTCAGCTGTACGAGGGCTCCGCAGCCGAACGACTCCTTCTGTCCCTTGGGCAGGCTGCGGTCGCCGACCATCGTGTCCTGGTCGGAGAAGCCGTTCGCCGCCGCCTGGAAGGCGTCGACGGTCAGGTCCTTGCCCGCCTTCTCGGCGATCGAGAGGAAGAGGTCCGCCGACATATAGCCGGTCATCATGTGCATGTTGAGCGGGACGTCCTCTCCCGCCGTCTTCCTGATGTCCGCCTTGAACTGCTTCATCGCCGCCGTGTCCTGCTCGAAGGGCTGGAAGGACAGCAGGATGTGCACGCCGTCGAGCGCCTTCTTCGTCGCGCTCTTGGCGAGCAGACCGGGGTCGTAGTCGGTCGGGTCCGTGATCACACCCTGGAACCCGGAGCGCTTGACGGCCGTGAACAGGCCGATGTTGTACGGGGTCTGCATCACGGAGACGACGACGTCCGGCGCCTTGCCGCCGTCGGAGCGCAGGATCTCCTTGGTGTACGCCGACCAGTCGCTCGGCACGGAGGTCGCGGGCACGGTCGACTTGGCGTACGTGACCTTGTAACCGGCCGCCGCGAAGCTCTGCTTGTAGGTGCGGATGGCGAAGGTGCCCGCGTCGTTGTCGTTGGCGAGGATGGCCACGGACTTGCCCTTCGAGCCGTCCGTGACCTTCTTCAGGCCCTCGGGCCAGCTCTGGGTGATGGTGCCGCCCGGCATCGGGACCATGCAGCCGCCGAAGCCGTACATGTAACTCGGGCCGCAGAAGGGCGGGATGGTGCCCCAGCCGAACGTCGGCACCTTCTGCTTCTGGAGGAAGTCGGCGCCGGAGAAGGTGACCGAGCTCATCGGCGAGATCGCGAACACCTTGTCCTGCTGGACGAGTTTGCGTGCCGCCGCGAGATTCTTGCCGGGGTCCTGACCGTCGTCCTCCGCGCCCAGGTAGTCGATCTTCCGTCCGTGTACGCCGCCTTCGGCGTTCGCGCGGTCGAAGCGGGCCTTCGCGCCGAGGTCGGTGTCCTTCTTGCTGTAACCGCTCGCGGTCGTCATGGAGACGATGCCGCCGACCTTGATGGAGTCGGCGCTCACGCCGCGCACGGAGCCGCCTGCCTTGTCACCGCCGCTCGAATCGCTGCTGTTGGAGGCGGAGTTGCAGGCGGTGGCGAGCAGTAGCGCGGCCACGGCGGCGGTGATGGTGCGGATCGATCGCGACACGGGTCAGCCCCCTGAAGTCGAAGTGGGGCTGATTCTGTGCGGGACCTGATGAACCGTCAATAACTGGCGCGGCGGTAATTGATGAACCGTCAGAAACCCGCCCCGGACCCCTCAGGCCCGGTACAAGGCCTCGACCTCAGCCGAGTAAGCAGTCTCGATCGCCTTACGCTTGAGCTTCAGCGAGGGCGTGAGCAACCCGTGCTCCTCGGAGAACTGGTGCGCCAATATCCGGAACGTACGGATCGACTCGGCCTGCGAGACAAGGGTGTTGGCGGCCACCACGGCCCGCCGTACCTCGGTCTCCAGATCCGGGTCCCGCACCAGTTCCGTCGGGGACATCGACGGCTTGCGGCGCATGGTCAGCCAGTGCTCGACGGCCTCGCCGTCCAGCGTGACGAGCGCCGCGATGTAGGGGCGGTCGTTGCCCACCACGATGCACTGCGCGACCAGCGGATGGTCGCGCACCCGCTCCTCAAGCTGCCCCGGCGAGACGCTCTTGCCGCCGGAGGTCACCAGGATCTCCTTCTTGCGCCCGGTGATCGTGAGGTAGCCGTCCTCGTCGAGCGCGCCCAGGTCGCCGGTGGCGAGCCAGCCCTCGTGCAGGGTCGCGTCGGTGGCCTTGGGGTCGTTGAGATACCCCTGGAAGACGTTGCCGCCGTTCAGCCACACCTCGCCGTCCTCCGCGATGTACACGGTGGTGCCGGGGATGGCCTGGCCGACCGTGCCGTAGCGGGTGCGCTCGGGCGGGTTGGCGGTCGCGGCGGCCGTCGACTCCGTGAGGCCGTACCCCTCGTAGATCTCGACGCCCGCGCCCGAGAAGAACAGGCCGAGGCGCCGGTCCATCCCGGAGCCGCCGGACATCGCGTGCCGCACGCGGCCGCCCATGGCGTCGCGCACCTTGGCGTAGACGAGCTTCTCGAAGAGCGAGTGCTGCATGCGCAGGGCCGCCGAAGGCCCGGGGCCGGTGCCGAAGGCCTTGGCCTCCATCGCGTCCGCGTACCGCACGGCGCACTCCACGGCCTTGTCGAAGGGCCCCGTCTTGCCGTCCTTCTCGGCCTTGCGCCGCGCCGCGTTGAAGACCTTCTCGAAGATGTACGGCACGGCCAGGATGAAGGACGGGCGGAATGCCGCCAGGTCCGGGATGAGCGCCGCCGCGTTCAGGCTCGGCTGATGGCCCAGCTTGACCCCGCCACGGACCGCGGCGACCTGCACCATGCGCCCGAAGACGTGCGCGAGCGGCAGGAAGAGCAGCGTCGTCGCCTCGTCGCCGCGCCGGGAGTGGAAGACCGGCTCCCAGCGCTGGATGACGGTCTCCGCCTCGAACATGAAGTTCGCGTGGGAGATCAGACAGCCCTTGGGGCGGCCCGTGGTGCCCGAGGTGTAGATGATCGTGGCGATCGAGTCGGGGGTGACGGCGCGGCGGTGGCGGTTGACCACCTCGTCGTCGATGTCCTGGCCCGCGCGGTACAGCTCGTCCACGGCGTCGGCGTCCAGCTGCCACAGCCTGCGCAGCTGCGGCAGCCGGTCGATCACCGAGCCGATCGTCATCGCGTGGTCCTCGTGCTCGACCATGGCGGCCGACACCTGCGCGTCGTGCAGCATCCAGAAGACCTGCTCGGCGGAGGACGTGGGGTAGACGGGCACCACCTGGGCGCCGACCGACCAGAGCGCGTAGTCGAAGAGCGTCCACTCGTAGCGGGTGCGGCACATGATGGCCACGCGGTCACCGAAGCGCACGCCCTGGGCGAGCAGTCCCTTGGCGAGCGCCATCACCTGGTCGCGGAACTCCGCCGATGTGACGTCGCGCCACACACCGTCGGTCTTGCGGCCGAAGGCGACGTGGAGCGGATCCTCAAGGGCATGGTCGAACACGACGTCGGCAAGGCCGCCCACCAGCGGCGCCGACGCCAACGGAGGGTTCGTGAACTCGCGCAATGATGCTCCTTGTGGCGCTCCGCACAGCGCCGGTGACGGTACCCCACCGCGCAGCCCGGCGGGAGAGGGGTGACCGACCCCTCGGTACGTACCATCCACGCTGGTCAGCCGGTGAAATCCGGCCACAAGGGGAGAGGCGGGACAGAATACTTACGGTTCAGTAAGTTTCGGTGGCGTAATCTCCACCGAATCTGTACGCAGCGGTTACGGCTGTGGCTGCTTCTCGGAGACGGACCCGGCAGCAGCCGGAACCACCGCCTCCGGAGGCTTCCGCGCGGACCGCACCATGGCGAGAACCGCGACTCCGGCCACCAGACCCACCACCCCCGCGACGAGCGCCCCCGCGTTGAGGCCGGAGGCGAACGCCGCCCGCACTTCATGATCGGAAAGCGTGCCACGCAGGGCCGCCGCACCGCCGCCTGCGACCGTGTGAGCCGCGTCATGGCCGAGCGAGTCCTGCATCCGCGAGGTCAGCACGGTGCCGAAGGCGGCCACCCCGACCGCGTATCCGAGCTGCCGGAAGGTGTTGACCGCGCCGCCCGCCATCCCCGCGTTCGCGGGCGGCACCGCCGCGAGGGCCGCTCCTCCCAGGGCGGGCGAGACAAGGCCGGTGCCGATGCCCGCGAGCGTGAGCCCCGGGACGAGCGAGCCCCAGGACGACCCGGCGTCGAGCACCGCGAGGGCGACCCCGCCGGCGCCGATCAGGAGCAGACCCACGCCGATGGTCAGCCGCGCGGGCACCCCGTGCAGCAGCCGGCCGCCGATCGCGGCCACGACGAACGAGGTCGCGGCCAGCGGCAGCATGACGAGGCTGCCGGTCACCGGACTCATCCCGAGCACGGTCTGCAGCCAGATCGAGAGGTAGGGCATCAGACCGAACGCGGCCGCGTTGTAGCCGATCGCGCCGACCAGTACGCCCGTGAAGGCGGGCATGCGCAGGAGCCTCAGATCGAGCAGCGGATGCGCGACACGGCGTTCGACGGCCACGAAGGCGGCGAGCGCGAGCACCGCGATGCCGAGGGTCACCACGGTGGGCGCCGACGTCCAGCCCTCGGTGCCGGCCCGCACCACCCCGTACGTCAGCGCGCCCGCGAACAGCGCGAACGTCACCGTGCCCGCCCAGTCGACCCGGCGTCCAGCAGGAGCCTTCGACTCCGGCACCACGCGCAGGGTCAGCCACATCGAGGCGACGCTCACCGGCAGGTTCACGAAGAAGATCCACCGCCAGCCGGGCCCCTCGGTGAGCAGCCCGCCGACGATCGGCCCGAGCGCCGCCGCCGCCCCGCTGACCGCGCCCCAGACGCCGAGCGCGAACGACCGGTCCCGCCCCTGGTAGGCCGCGCCGAGCAGTGGCAGCGTCGTCGCGAACATCGCGGCGGCGCCGAGTCCCTGCAAGGCGCGGGCGGCCACCAGGGCATCCGCGTTCGTGGCGAGCCCGCAGCCGAGCGAGGCGAGCGCGAAGAGCGCGGTGCCCGCCACGTTGAGCCGCCGCCGGCCGAGCACGTCCGCCGCGGCGCCGACCCCGAGCAACAGCGCGGCGAGCGCGAGGGCGTAGCCGTCGATCACCCATTGCAGATCACTGAGCGAGGCATCGAGCGCTCTCGCCATGTCGGGTAGTGCCACCACCACGATGGTCACGTCCAGCAGCAGCATGAACGTCCCCAGGCATACCGCTGTGAGCGGCCCCCATGTACGCATCTTCGACTCTCTCCTCGTCCGATTCGTACGACGCGTGTATGTGCCTCGTACGGCTCGTACGATGGAGTTCGCCCGGACGATCCAGGGCATCAGTCACGAGAGAACGAAGGAATTCGACACCGATGGACAGTGCAGGAGTGGAATCCCCCACGTCGGGCATGCGGGACTCGTTCGACGCCAGACTCCTCCAGGCGCTGGAGATCGACGGCCGCGCGCCCTTCAGCAAGATCGCCGCCGTCCTCGGCGTCTCCGACCAGACCGTCGCCCGCCGCTACCGCAAACTGGTCTCCGACGGCAGCCTGCGGATCGTCGCCGTACGGGATCACGAGAAGCTCGGCCAGGACCAGTGGATGCTGCGGCTGCGCTGCGCCCCCGACGGCGCCGACGCCATCGCCACCGCCCTGGCACGCCGCCCCGACACCTCATGGATCGGCCTCACGTCCGGCGGCACCGAAGTCGTCTGCTGCACCCGGCCGCGCACCCGCACCGACCAGGACGAGCTGCTGCTGGCCAAGCTCCCGCGCACCCCGCACATCGTCGACATCCGCGCCCAGCAGATGCTGCACCGGTTCTTCGGCGGCCCCGACGGCTGGCTGATGAAACACGGGCCGCTGAGCGAGGAGCAGATCGCGGCCCTGCGTACCGCGCAGGCCGCGTCCGCCGTCCGCACCGATGTGCCCCAGCGGATCGAGCCGGAGGATGAGCCGCTCGTCGCCGCGCTCGAACAGGACGGCCGCGCGACCTACCCGGAGCTCCAGCGGGCGACCGGGCGTTCGGAGTCGGCGGTCAAGCGCCGCCTCGGCGCACTACTCGCCTCCGGAGCGATCTACATCGACCACGAGTACTCGAACGACCTCGTCGGGCTGCACGTCGGGGCGATGCTCTGGATCACCACGGCTCCGTGGGCCATGGACTCGGTGGGCAAGGCACTGGCGTCCCACGCCGAGATCGCCCACGCCACCGCCGTGGCGGGCCCCTCCAACATCATGGCGACGGCCGTGACCCGGGACATCCCCGCGCTCTACGCCTACCTCAGCGGAAAGCTGGGGCGGCTCGACGGCGTCCAGCACGTCGAAACGGCGCCTTTCATGCGCCGCGTCAAACAGCTCACGTACCGGCCCTATCTCCGGTGACCCGGCCCTGTCCCCGCTGATCGGCACCTATCCACGCTGACGCCGCCGGTGCAGCCGGTCGCCGCCCGCGAGGATCGAGGCCGCGAGCGCGTCCGCCGCGCCCTGCGCCGAGGCCCGCCGCTCCCCGTGCAGGAGTACGAAGTCGACCGCGCCCAGCTCCGGAAGGCCCGCCCGCTCCGGGACGCGGACCAGGCCGGGCGGGATCAGGCCATGGGAGTGCGCCATCACGCCGAGTCCCGCGCGGGCGGCGGCCACGAGGCCGTTCAGGCTGCCGCTCGTGCAGGCGATCCGCCAGGCACGGCCCCGCCGCTCCAGGGCCTCGAGGGCCAGCGCGCGGGAGATGCCGGGCGGCGGGAACACGATGAGCGGCACCGGCTTCTCGGGGTCAAGGCGCAGCCGCTGCGCGCCGATCCAGACCAGCTCGTCGTGCCAGACCAGCTCGCCACGCGGGTCCTCCGGGCGCCGCTTGGCCAGGACCAGATCGAGCTTGCCCGCGTCCAGCTTCTCGTGCAGCGTGCCCGACAGCTCGACCGTCAGCTCCAGATCCACGTCGGGGTGCTCGTGCCGGAACGACTCCAGGATGTCGGTGAGCCGGGTCAGGACGAAGTCCTCCGACGCCCCGAACCGCAGCCGTCCGCCGAGCCGCGTCCCGGTGAAGAACGCCGTCGCCTGCTCGTGCACCTCCAGGATCCGCCGCGCGAAGCCGAGCATCGCCTCGCCGTCCTCGGTCAGCTCCACGGAGTGGGTGTCCCGCGCGAAGAGCTGGCGTCCGGTGGCGTCCTCCAGGCGGCGCACGTGCTGGCTCACCGTGGACTGGCGAAGCCCCAGGCGCCGGGCGGCCTGCGTGAAGCTCAACGTCTGGGCCACCGCGAGGAACGTGCGGAGCTGGGCGGGGTCGTACATGGTCACGAGGTTATCGCGGAACGTGATGACAGTCAGAGCGGTATCCGGGATTCCCGATCGCGGTGATCAGGAGGATCATCGAGAGGGCACGACATGCACCGAACCGATGGAGCGAAGTGAAACGCCCGAGCTGGCCCACCTGGATGCCGATCGACCCCTACATCCTGGCGTTGCTCGGCACGGTGGGCATCGCCGCGCTGCTGCCCGCACGCGGCACCGGCGCCGACATCGCGGGCGGGGCGTCGACCGGGGCCGTGGCGCTCCTGTTCTTCCTCTACGGGGCGCGGCTCTCCACCCGTGAGGCCCTCGACGGACTCAAGCACTGGCGGCTCCATGTCACGGTCCTCGCCTGTACGTTCCTCCTCTTCCCGCTGCTCGGACTCGCGGCCAAGGGACTCGTTCCGTACGTCCTGACGCCCGCCCTCTACAGCGGATTCCTCTTCCTCACGCTCGTGCCCTCGACGATCCAATCGTCGATCGCCTTCACGTCCATGGCGCGCGGCAACGTCCCCGCCGCGATCTGCGCGGGCTCCTTCTCCTCGCTCGCCGGCATCGTCCTCACGCCGCTGCTCGCGGCCGCCCTGCTCGGCAACAGCGGGGGCGGATTCTCCGCGGACTCCGTCCTCAAGATCGTGCTCCAGCTCCTGGTGCCGTTCCTCGCGGGGCAGTTCCTGCGCCGGTGGGTCGGCGCTTTCATCGCCCGGAACAAGAAGGTGCTGAGCCTGGTCGACCGCGGCTCGATCCTGCTCGTCGTCTACACCGCGTTCAGCGAGGGCATGGTGCAGGGCATCTGGCACCAGGTGACGCCGCTGAGGCTCGGCGCGCTGCTCGGCGTGGAGGCGGTGCTGCTCGCCGTGATGCTCACCCTCACCTGGTACGGCGCCAAGAAGATGGGCTTCGGCCGCGGGGACCGCATCGCCATCCAGTTCGCCGGGTCGAAGAAGTCCCTCGCGGCCGGACTGCCCATGGCGAGCGTCCTGTTCGGCGCCCACGCCTCGCTCGCCGTACTGCCGCTGATGCTCTTCCACCAGATGCAGCTGATGGTCTGCGCGGTGATCGCCAAGCGCCGTTCGCGGGACCCCGAGAACGCCGAGGACCTCGTCACTGAGCCGTCGCGATCCGAAGAGACACGAACCGCGGTCGGTACAGGGACACGTTCCGGCTGACGTTCGCCTGCGCGCTCGCGGGAGCCGCGTCCAGCCAGTTGACGTCGTAACTCAGCAGCAGCCGCCCGTTCTCGCTGAGCGCGGGATGCGCCTGGGGGTTGTACGCGGCCGTGTCCTGCTCGGCCGAACCGTCCTTCGGGAGAGGCGGCGCGAACCCCTTCGCGGGCCCGTGCCAGGGGCCGGTGGGCGAGCACGACCAGTACGACGTCACGGTCGTCAGGCCCTCGGCCCCCGCGGCCATCGTGAACAGGACGTACGTCCCCTTCACGCGCACCACGGTGAACGCGCTGCCCACGCCCTTGCGTTGCCCGTCGCCCAGCACTGCCCGCGGTTTCCCCGACTCCGTCCAGTCCGCGCCGTCCCAGTACCGCCACGCGCCGGGCTCCGCCAGCCTGCCCTTGGGCACGCGCGCCACGTACGCGTGCGAGGCCGGGCGGGAGACCGCCTTGCCGTCGTTGCCCCCGAAGACGTACGTCCAGTCGCCGTCGTCGACCGCCGTCGTGCCGTACAGGACCCGCTGGTCGAGGTCTCGCACCGCGCTCTGGTCGGAGACCTTGACGATGCCCTCGACGCGCAGGTCGGGCAGGGAGAGCGTGGCGACCTCGGTGGCGGTCGGCACCCCGTAGATCCACGGGCCCGTGCCGGTGGCGCGGGTCCACAGCAGGACGCGTACGACCTTGTCGGACGAGCCGGGGGAGCGGGGTTCCACCTTCGCGGCGACCGGCCAGCGCCACTGCTGCGGTGCGGGGTCCGGGAAGAGCGGGGTGGGCAGGGTGCGCTCCAGGGTGCCCGAACGCGACATCACCACCGCCGAGTTGCGCACCATGGGCGCGGTCGCGTCACGCCAGGTGTGCGGCTGGCCCACCGGGTTGGGCGGGGCGTGCACCTGGCCGAGGAAGGTGTCGGAGAACAACCAGAGCAGCCGCCCGTCCGGCAGGCGCACCGAATGCGTGCCGTCGCCGCCGGTCCAGTCGTCCGCCCGCGCGGTGTCGTCGCCGTAACGGGCGAAGGCTCCGGTGACCTCGTCGTCGGCGGTCCAGGACGAGACGGTGCGTGCCTGACATGCGTCGCCGCCCTCCCGGTCGTCTTCCGGGAGGGCGGTGAGCAGCACGGCCGCGCAGGTCAGGGCGAGCAGCAGGACGATCCAGGTCCTGCGCGCGCTCCAGCCTCGGCGTTGACCTTGGTCGGCGGACACGTGCGGGACGTTAGTTGCTCCCGCGGACGTGGTCCATGGGGAGCCATGCGACGGTGTCCCGCGTCACAGGGGCCTTGGCCGCCCCGCTCCTGCCGAGGGCGGTCAACTGGTCGTCGCTCAAAGCGCGGTCGTAGACGCGCACTTCGTCGATGGAGCCGGTGAAGTGGGCGCGGCTGTCGACCCGTTGGCCGACATGGAATCCGTACCCGGAGGTGCGCGTGACCGTGCCGGGTACGTCCGCCGTGGTGACCGGCGTGCCGTCGACGGACAGCGTCAGCTCCCCGCCGCCGCGCCGCAGCGCGATGTGATGCCACTGGCCGTCGTTGTAGGCACCCGTGGTGCGCACGGAGGCGGACCTGGGGGGAGAGGAGCCCTCACGCGTGGTGATCAGACCCGTGACGCGGTTGCTCGCGGGTTCGCCGCGCAGCCACACCTGCGGCTGGTTGGTGCCGACGCCGCCCATCCAGAGCAGCGGCTGTTCACCGCTGGTGGCGGAGTACCGGAACCACAACGACGCCGTGAAGTCCTTCATCCCGAGCGGGAGTTGACTGCGGTAGGGGAGCCGTACGGCATCATTCGATCCGTCGAAGGCGATGGCCTTGCCGAACCGCCCGTCGGTGGTGGACGCCCCGCCGAGCACGGCCGCGGGCTTCGCGTGCGGCGCGCGGTCGGTGGTCTTCGGGTCCGGGCCCCGGCGTGGCCCCAGCCAGTCCTCGGTGAAGCGCGCGAAGCGGATCTCGTCGCGGGCGTCGACCGCCCCGCCCTCGTACATCAGGCCCACGTGCTCGTCGTCGGCCCGCACCATGTCCGAGTAGCCGGACCAGTCCGTGGTGACCGTCGTGCCGCGGTCCACGCTGTCCCAGGTGCGGCCGCCGTCGTACGAGGAGCGGATCTGCATCGTGCGGCGGCGGTCGGGGTCACCCGGGCAGGCGAGCAGCATCCGCTTGCCGAACTGGAGTGTGGCGCCCTGCACTTGAGGTGTGTAGAGATCGGGAATGGCCTTGAACGGCGCGACATAGGAATCACCCCCGTCGCGGCTGATCGTGTGCGTGCGGTGCCCCAGATCGGTGCCGTCCTGCTCGCGCCCGCTGACGTAGACCGCGCCGTCCGGGCGCTCCGTGATGGTCATCTCCGACGGCTTCTGCCGGAACGTGCCGTCCTGCGCTATCGGGTACGAGTCCTTGGCGCCGATCCTCCAGTTGTCGCCGCCGTCGTCGCTGACGATCAGGGACGCGTGGTTCGCGGTGACCCGACTGCCGTCCCACGTCTCGGTGTTGGCGGTGAAGACGAGACGCCCGGCATGCTTGCCACGGGTCAGCTGGAGGCCGTGCACGGGGCCGGTCGCGTACCAGGAGTTCCAGTCCTTGGGCAGGATCTGGTCGCTCAGGTCGCGCGGCGCCGACCAGCTGCGGCCGTCGTCGTCGCTGTACTGCAGGTGCGGGGTGCGGTCGCAGGGGACGGCGCAGTTCCCGCCGTCCGTGCGGCCGGTGTTGTACGTCTCGGCAAGGAGGATGCGGCCGGTCCTGCGGTCCACGATCGGCGCCGGGTTGCCGTGGGTGTCGCCCGCGCCTTCGTTCACCACCTGGAGCGGGCTCCAGGTGCGGCCACCGTCGTGCGACCGCTTGACGACGATGTCTATGTCGCCGGCGTCACTGCAGTCGTTCACCCGCCCCTCGGCGAAGGCGAGGAGCGTGCCCTTGACCGTCTTCACCACGGCGGGAATGCGATAGCAGGCATACCCGGGATCCTGCGAGGCCTTGAAAAGCACCTGCTGCTCGAACCCCGCGGCGCGGACGTCAGGCGCCGCCTGCGCGGCGGGCCCGGGAAGCAGGGCCCCGACGGCGACGACGGTCAGGGCGGCCGTGGCGGTACGGAGGGGTCTGAGGCGTACATGGAGAGCTGATGGCATGGCGCGGCCCACCCTTCAAGGTGACTGGACATCCTGACATCCCACGTCCAACGTTCGCGCCTCAGACGCTACTTGGACGGCTCGACACCCCACAAGAAGCGTGCGTGGCACGAATGGCTGCGGCCTGGTCAGGCTCAGGGAATCAATATGACTTTCCCGAGATTGCCCCGCGCCTCGATCACCGCATGCGCCTTCGCCGCGTCCTCGAGTGCGAACTCGGCGTGCACGGCGGGGCGAAGCTCGCCTGTCGCGAAGAGCCGCCACAGTTCTCGGCGCCACGTCTCGTACACCTTGGGCCTCCCGCGCGCGATGAGTGCCATCTGGAAGCCGATGACCGACTTCGCGCCCACGAGCAGGTCGTACGCCTGGACGGTGCCGCCGCCCGAGCTGTAAGCGACGAGCCGCCCGTGCGGCGCGAGTGCCCGCACCGCGGGCGTGAGCAGCTCGCCGCCGACCGCGTCGAGGACGTAGTCGACGGGCTCGCCCCACTTCTCCTCGTCGTACGCGATGACCTCGTCGGCGCCGAGCGCCCGCAGGAAGTCCGCCTTGTCGCTACCGGCTCCACCCGCCGACACGGCCCCCACGACCCGCGAAGCGCCCCTCAGTCTCGCCAGTTGCAGGGCAAGATGGCCGACTCCACTGGCTGCCGCCGTGACCAGCGCGGCCTCGCCCGGCGCCGGGCGGGCGGCGTCGAGCGCGCCGTACGCGACGAGTCCGCTGCGGACGAGGGCGACCGCGTCGACGGCACTCGCCCCCTCCGGGACGGTCGACGCCATCGCGGTGTTCAGGAGCGCGAACTCGGCATAGCCGTGGCCGAAGCAGAGCCCCGTGACGCGGTCGCCCGGCTTGTACCCGCTCGCGCCGTCGCCGGTGGACACCACCTCTCCGGCGATCTCCCCGCCGAGCGGGATCGGCTCCCGGGGCTCGCGGACCTTGCGTACGACGGGGAGCGTGACCCCTGCCGCGGCGACACGCACGAGGATCTCGCCGGGTCCCGGCACGGGAACCGGCACGTCCTCGGTGAAGAGGACCTCGGGGCCGCCACTGTGTTCGTACCGAACGCGACGCATGCTCACTCCAGCCAGGACAGGGGTCGTTGGGAGTCCCAACGGTACTCGTAGTTTCATTGGGAAGTCCAACGATTCTCGGATAGGCTCGCCCCATGCCCACGACCCCGCCCGCACCCAGCGGAATCCGCACCCTCCCCAGCTGGCTCCTTGGCCGCGCGGCGGCCAGGGGTCGGAGCCTTGTCGCCGAGGCCCTGGCGGGCGAGGACATGAAGATGTGGCACCACGTGGTGCTCTCGGCGGTCGCCGATCAGGGTCCTGTCGCGCAGGCGGCACTCGGCCGCAGCATCTCGCTCGATCCCAAGGACCTGGTCGGCGTCATCAACGACCTTCAGGACGCCGGGCTCGTCGTGCGCGCGCCCGACCCCGCCGACCGCCGCAAGAACGCGATCACGATCACGGAGGACGGCGAGCGGACCCTCGACCGCTGTGCCGAGGTGGCATGGCGCGCCAACAACGAACTCCTGGCGCCTCTTTCGGCCGCCGAACGCAAGCAGTTCCTGGCCCTGCTCACCCGGATCTCGGGCACCGAGGCGTAGCGAGCGGTTCTGGGACCCCGCCGGCGCAGGGGGCGCTCCCCGCCGGTCGGGGTCCCGCCGCCGTGCAGCGGGGAGTGAGCCGGTCAGCCCTGGGAGGCCGCGGCCCGCACGGCGATCCGGTGCTCGCCCGCGTACACGTTCATGGAGGAGCCGCGCAGGAAGCCGACCAGCGTCAGGCCCGTCTCGGCGGCCAGATCGACGGCGAGTGACGACGGCGCGGAGACGGCGGCGAGCACCGGAATGCCCGCCATCACCGCCTTCTGCGCCAGTTCGAACGAGGCGCGCCCCGAGACCAGGAGCACCGCCCGCGACAGGGGCAGCCTGCCCTCCTGGAGGGCGCGCCCGACGAGCTTGTCGACCGCGTTGTGGCGGCCCACGTCCTCCCGTATGTCGAGGAGTTCACCGTCCTCCGAGAAGAGCGCCGCCGCGTGCAGGCCCCCGGTCCGGTCGAAGACGCGCTGCGCCGCGCGCAGCCGGTCGGGGAGGCACGCGAGCAGCTCCGTCCCGAGCCGGACCGGGGGAGTGTCGGCGATCGGGAACCGGGCCGTCGTCCTGACCGCGTCCAGGCTCGCCTTGCCGCACAGACCGCAGGACGAGGTGGTGTAGACGTTGCGTTCGAGATTGATGTCGGGCAGGACGAGCCCCGGAGCGGTCCTCACGTCGACCACGTTGTACGTGTTCGAACCGTCCGCCGTGGCTCCGGCGCAGTAGACGATGGACTGGAGCTCATCCGCCGAGCCGAGCACCCCCTCGCTCACCAGGAAGCCCGCCGCGAGCGCGAAGTCGTCACCTGGCGTGCGCATGGTGATGGCCAGGGGCTTTCCGTTGAGCCGGATCTCCAGCGGTTCCTCCGCGACGAGGGTGTCCGGCCGCTCGGTGACGGCCCCGTCCCTGATGCGGATGACGCGGCGGCGCTCCGTGACTCGTCCCATGTCGATCAGTCCCGGTTCTGTACGTGCTGGTAGCCGAAGCGACCCTTGATGCAGAGGTTGCCGTGGGTCACCGGATTGTCGTGCGGCGATGTGACCTTCACGATGTCATTGTCCTGCACGTGCAGCGTCAGATTGCAGCCGACTCCGCAGTACGCGCACACCGTCGTCGTCTCGGTCTGCCGCTCCTCGTCCCAGGTCCCGGCGGCCCGCATGTCGAACTCGGACTTGAAGCTGAGCGCCCCGGTCGGGCAGACCTCGATGCAGTTCCCGCAGTACACGCACGCGGAGTCGGTCAGCGGCCCGTCGTGCTCGACGGCGATCCTGGCGTCGAAGCCGCGGCCCACCACGGAGATGGCGAACGTGTTCTGCCACTGATCACCACAGGCGTCGACGCACTTGTAGCAGAGGATGCACTTGTCGTAGTCGCGCACGTACAGGTCGTTGTCGACCCTGGGCTCCTCGTCGAGCCGCGCGGCGTCCGGACCGAAACGGTCGGGCTTGGCCTCGTACTCCTTAAGCCAGCCCGCGACCTTCGGCGTCGTCGACAGGTCCACGGACGAGGCGAGCAGTTCGAGCACCACCTTCCGGCTGTGGCGGGTGCGCTCGGTGTCGGTCAGGACGGTCATGCCCGGCTCGGCCCGGCGCGAGCAGGCCGGGGCGAGCATACGGGCGCCCTCCACCTCGACGACACAGACCCGGCAGGCGTTCTTCGGGGTCAGGGTGTCGCCCTCGCAGAGGGTCGGGACGTCCTTGCCCGCGGCCCGGCAGGCGTCCAGGAGAGTCGAGCCCTCCGGCACCCGGGTGGCCTGCCCGTCCAGCGTGAACTCGACGAGACGGCGTGGGATTCCCAGCGGTACGGCGGTCACTTGTACGCCCCCAGGCGGTCGATGGCGGATTCCACGGCGTTCCACGCGGTCTGGCCGAGCCCGCAGATCGAGGCGTCCCGCATGGTCCGCCCCACCTCGCGCAGGAGCGCGATGTCACCCGCGGCGTCCGCCCCCGTCCGCTCGACGATGCGGTGCAGTGCCTCCTCCTGCCGGACGGTACCGACCCGGCAGGGCACGCACTGACCGCAGGACTCGTCGCGGAAGAACTCGGCGATACGGAGCAGGACGCGGGGCAGTGGCACCGTGTCGTCCAGGGCGAGGACCACCGCGGAGCCGAGCGTGGTGCCGGCCTCCCTCGTCCCTTCGAAGGTGAGCGGGATGTCGAGCTCGTCGGGCCGTACGAAGCCGCCGGCCGCGCCGCCCAGGAGGACCGCGCGGAGGTTGTCCGGCTTCCCGGAGAGGGTGAGGAGCTCGCCGAGGGTGGCGCCGAAGGGGAGCTCGTAGATGCCGGGGCGCTCCACGCTCCCGGAGACGCAGAACAGCTTGGGCCCGGTGGATGTGGCGGTGCCGATGGCGGCGTAGGCCTGCGCGCCCATGGTGAGGATGGGGAGCACATTGACGAGGGTCTCGACGTTGTTCTCGGCGGTGGGCTTGCCGAAGAGCCCCTTCTCCACGGGGAAGGGCGGCTTGGACCGCGGCTCTCCCCGGTACCCCTCGATGGAGTTGAAGAGGGCGGTCTCCTCACCGCAGATGTAGGCGCCGGCGCCGCGCCTGATCTCGATGTCGAAGGCGTATCCCTGCCCGAGGACGTCGTCCCCGAGGAGGCCACGCGCGCGGGCCTGCGTGATGGCGTGCTCCAGCCTTTGGAGCGCGCGGGGGTACTCGCCGCGGAGATAGAGGTAGCCGAGGTGGGCGCCGGTCGCGTACCCCGCGATGGTCATCGACTCGATGAGCGAGTACGGGTCGCCCTCCATGATCACGCGGTCCTTGAAGGTGCCGGGTTCGGATTCGTCCGCGTTGCAGACGAGGTAGTGGGGGTGGTCCGGCTGGGAGGCGGTGGCCTGCCACTTCCTGCCCGTGGGGAAGGCGGCGCCTCCGCGGCCGAGGAGGCCGGAGTCCGTGACTTCGCGGATCACTTCGGCGGGGCCGATGGCGAAGGCTCGGCGCAGGGCGGTGTAGCCGCCGTGGGCGCGGTAGTCGTCGAGCGAGGTCGGGTCCACCGTGCCGATGCGTTTGAGGAGGATCAGCCCTTCCTGCCCTTCCTGCCCTGCCTGCGGGACGGCCAGGGCCGCGGGGGGCTCCGAGGGGGCGGATTCTGGAGCGAGGGCGGCCTGGGCGAGGGTGTCGGGTGCGGCGGGGGCGACGGTTGCGGTGACATAGGTTTTCTCCCCAACCCCGCCCCTTCCCGAAAACCCGCTAGCGCGGGGGCCTTGCTTGCCGTCATCACCGGCTCCGCCGAGTTCGTCCTCAAACGCCGGACGGGCTGAGACCCCTCCAGCCCCTCGCGCCAGCGAGTTTTCGGGAAGGGGCGGGGTTGGGGAAAGAAGCGCCGCAGGCGCACCGGCCCGCACCACCAACGCCGCCGGAGCCCTCTCGCACAAGCCCAGGCAGGGGCTTCGCTCGACAATGACCCCGGACTCCGGGGCGAGCCGCGCCTCCACCTCCCCGCAGAGCGAGGCCCCGCATGCGAGGTCCGTACACACCCGCACCACCGTCGCGGGACGCGGCCGCACCGAGAACATGGAGTAGAACGTGGCCACCCCGTACCCCTCCGCAGGCGGCACCATCAGCCGCCGGCAGAGGTAGTCGAGGCCCCCCTCGCTCACCCACCCCACACGGTCGTTGAGCGCGTGCAGCCCCGGCAACAGCTCATCCCGCCGCTCCCGCGCCGCCCGGCCACCCCGCGCCCACCGCAGATCCGCGTCGCTGCGGTCATCGGCCCCCTCCCACGCGGACTCCGGAGGCCCGAGCACCGCGTCGACCGCCGCCCGCTCCTCGTCCGTCGGCTTGCTGTCACCGAAGTGCAGATCCATACGTCACCCTCACCCTCGCCTCAGTGGCGGACCGGCTCGGCCAGCTTGTCGATTCGTATCGCCGACGCCTTGAACTCCGCCGTGCCCGCGATCGGGCAATTGGCCTCGATCGTGAGCTGGTTGGTGTCGACCTCGTCGGGAAAGTGCATGGTCATGAAGGCCAGACCGGGGCGAAGGCCAGGGTCCACCCACACCGGCGCCGTCACCGTGCCGCGCCGCGAGGACACCCGGACCTCCTCGCCGACCACGACCCCGTACCGCTCGGCGTCCTCCGGGCACAGCTCGACGTACTCGCCGCGCCGCAGCGGCGAGGCGAAACTCCCGCTCTGTACACCGGTGTTGTAGGAGTCGAGGCGCCGTCCCGTCGTCAGCCGGATCGGGTACGAGTCGTCGGTGAGGTCGACCGGCGGGTCGTGCTCGACGAGCCCGAAGGGCGCCAGCACGCCGCGTCGTGCGGGGTCCGCTTCCCACAACCGGCCGTGCAGGTACGTCGGTTCGACCCGCTCTTCCGAGGGGCAGGGCCACTGGATGCCCTGCAGGGATTCGAGGCGGTCGTACGTCATGCCCCAGTGGTCCGGCGACACCGACCGCAGCTCGTCCCACACCGCCTGCGCGTCCGCGTACTTCCAGTCGTGGCCGAGCCGTTCGGCGAGGTCGCAGAGGATGTCGATGTCCTCGCGCGCCTCGCCGGGCGGCCGCACGGCCTTGCGTACCCGCTGCACGCGCCGCTCGCTGTTGGTCGTCGTGCCGTCGGTCTCCGCCCAGGCGGCGGTCGCGGGAAGGACCACGTCGGCCAGCTCGGCGGTCTTGGTGAGGAAGATGTCCTGGACCACGAAGAAGTCCAGGGCCCGCATCCGCCGCATCGCCTGCTCGCTGTCCGCCTCCGACTGCGCGGGATTCTCGCCGATGCAGTAGACGGCCTTGAGCGCGCCCTCCTCCATCGCCTCGAACATCTCGGTCAGGTTCAGTCCGTAGCGCGGCTGGATGACCGTGCCCCACGCCGTCTCGAACTTCAGCCGTGACTCCGGGTCGAGGATGTCCTGGAAGCCGGGCAGGCGGTTGGGGATCGCCCCCATGTCGCCGCCGCCCTGCACGTTGTTCTGCCCGCGCAGGGGTTGCAGGCCCGAGCCGAAGCGCCCGACGTGGCCGGTCAGGAGCGAGAGGTTGATCAGGGCGCGGACGTTGTCCGTGCCGTTGTGGTGCTCGGTGATGCCGAGGGTCCAGCACAGCTGGGCCCGTTCGGCGCGCGCGTAGGCGTGCGCCAACTCCTTGATGGCGGCGGCCGGTACGCCCGTCACCTTCTCGGCGAGCGAGAGGGTCCATGGCTCGACCAGGGCCGCGTACTCCTCGAATCCGGACGTGGCCCGCTCGACGAACGCCCGGTTGGCCAGGCCCGCGTGGATGATCTCGCGGCCGATCGCGTGCGCCATCGGGATGTCCGTGCCGACGTTCAGGCCGAGCCAGCTCTCCGCCCACTCGGCGGTCTTGGTGCGGCGCGGGTCGACGGCGTACATGCGGGCGCCGTTCCTGATCCCCTTCAGGACGTGCTGGAAGAAGATCGGGTGCGCGAAGCGGGCGTTGGAGCCCCACATCACGATCAGGTCGGTGTGCTCGACCTCCTCGTAGGACGAGGTGCCGCCGCCCGAACCGAAGGCCGCGGAGAGGCCCGCGACGCTCGGCGCGTGACAGGTGCGGTTGCAGGAGTCGACGTTGTTCGTGCCCATCACCACACGGGCGAACTTCTGCGCCACGTAGTTCATTTCGTTGGTCGCGCGAGCGCAGGAGAACAGTCCGAACGCGCCGCGTGCCGCGTCGAGACCCGCCGCCGTGCGGGCCAGCGCCTCGTCCCAGGTGGCCCGGCGGAACGGCTCGTCGCGCGAGTCGCGGACGAGGGGATGGGTGAGCCGGGTGTACGTCGTGGGCACCCGGTCCCGTTTCCTGCTCATGCCACGCTCCATGTCTTCTCGTTCATGGCGCGCTCCTCGTGTTCTCGCTCATGCCGCGCTCCTCATGCGGTCGGCCAGCAGGTCCGAGATGGCGTGGACGGTCCGGAGCGTCGGCACCGGAACCCCGGTGATCTCCGCGAGTTCGACGACGGCCGCGAGCAGCACGTCGAGTTCAAGCGGTTTGCCGCGCTCCAGGTCCTGGAGTGTGGAGGTGCGGTGGTCTCCGACGCGCTCGGCGCCGGCCAGGCGCCGCTCGACGGAGATGTCGGGGCGGCAGCCGAGCGCCGCCGCGACGGCGAGCGTCTCGTTCATCATGATCTCGATGACGCGGCGCGTGCCGCCGTGCAGGCACATCTCGCGCATCGTGGCGCGGGAGAGCGCGCTGATCGGGTTGAAGGAGATGTTGCCGAGCAGCTTGATCCAGATGTCGCCGCGCAGGTCGGGTTCGACGGGACACTTCAGGCCGCCCGCCTGCATGGCCTCGCTGAAGGCGAGACAGCGCTCGGAGCGCGAGCGGTCCGGCTCCCCGACGGAGAACCGCGTGCCCTCCAAGTGCCGTACGACTCCCGGCCCTTCGAGCTCGGTCGCGGCGTACACCACACAGCCGATGGCCCGTTCGGGCGCGATCACCGCACTGACCGCGCCCTCGGGGTCCACGCTGCTGACGCGGTGGCCGTCGTGCGGGCCGCCGTGCCGGTGGAAGTACCACCAGGGGATGCCGTTCTGGGCGGCTATCACCGCTGTTTTGTCGTGCAGCAGAGGCTCGATCAGCGGCCCGCACGCCGCGTACGAGTTGGCCTTCAGGCCCAGGAAGACATAGTCGACGGGGCCGATGTCGGCCGGGTCGTCGGTGGCGTGGGCGCGCGCGGTGAAGTCGCCGCGCGGGCTGTGGACACGTACTCCGTGCTGCCTCATGGCCGCCAAATGCGGTCCACGGGCGACGAGATGGACGTCGGCACCGGCGCGGTGCAGCGCGGCTCCGACGTAGGCGCCGATAGCACCGGCGCCGAGGACTGCGACTTTCACGGTGGCGCGCTCCGTTCGGTTGAGGGATCCGAAGAAGGCTCAGAGATCGACATCGCACGGCCATGCCGCGTACCGCGTCGTGGGCCGCATCGTGTGCCATGAGTGTCGATGGAATATTGTCTACAGTATGGAAGTTGGCCCAGCAAGGGGTCGCGCGGCACATTGCATACCGTCGACGGAATCGCGCTCGCCTCTTCCCAACTCCCCTTCCCGCTTCCTACTGTTCGGGATCATGAGGCCCCCCGTCGCACCCCCGGGCTGGAGCCGCTGGCTCGTACCGCCCGCCGCCCTGTCCGTCCACCTCTCCATCGGCCAGGCCTACGCCTGGAGCGTCTTCAAGCCCCCACTCGAATCAGCCCTCGACCTCAGCGGCACCCAGAGCGCGCTCCCCTTCCAGCTCGGCATCGTGATGCTCGGCCTCTCGGCGGCCTTCGGCGGCACGCTCGTGGAGCGCAACGGTCCGCGCTGGGCGATGACGGTCGCCCTCGTCTGCTTCTCGTCCGGCTTCCTGATCGCCGCGCTCGGCGCGGCGATCAGCCAGTACTGGCTGATCGTCCTCGGCTACGGCTTCGTCGGCGGCATCGGCCTCGGCATCGGCTACATCTCGCCCGTCTCGACCCTGATCAAGTGGTTCCCGGACCGCCCCGGCATGGCGACCGGCATCGCGATCATGGGCTTCGGCGGTGGCGCGCTCATCGCTTCGCCGTGGTCCGCGCAGATGCTGGACTCCTTCGGCGCGGGCTCCGACGGCATCGCGCTCGCCTTCCTCGTGCACGGCCTCACGTACGCCGTCTTCATGGCGCTCGGCGTGCTCCTGGTACGCGTGCCGCGTACGGAGGGGGCGCGCAAGCCCGGGGTTCCCGGCGCCCTGGACGGGCCGCAGGTCTCCGCGCGGGCGGCCGTGCGGACACCCCAGTTCTGGTGTCTGTGGATCGTGCTCTGCATGAACGTGACCGCGGGCATCGGCATCCTGGAGAAGGCGGCGCCGATGATCACCGACTTCTTCTCCGACACCTCGACGCCGGTCACGGCCGCCGCCGCGGCGGGCTTCGTCGCCCTGCTCTCCGCGGCGAACATGGCCGGGCGCATCGGCTGGTCATCGACGTCCGACCTGATCGGCCGCAAGAACGTCTACCGCGTCTACCTGGGTGTCGGCGCGCTGATGTATCTGCTGATCGTCCAGTTCGGGGACACCTCGAAACCGCTCTTCATCGTCTGCGCGCTCGTGATCCTCTCCTTCTACGGAGGCGGCTTCGCGACGATCCCCGCGTATCTGAAGGATCTCTTCGGGACCTACCAGGTGGGCGCGATCCACGGCCGCCTGCTGACCGCCTGGTCGACGGCCGGTGTTCTCGGTCCGCTGATCGTCAACTGGGTCGCCGATCACCAGGAGGAGGCGGGCAAACGCGGGGCGGGGCTCTACGGCCTCTCCCTCACGATCATGATCGGACTGCTCGTCGTCGGCTTCGTCGCGAACGAGTTCGTCCGGCCCGTCCACGCCCGCCATCACATCCCCGCACCCAGGGAGGCCGCCCATGACGGCTCGGACCAGCACGCCGCCCAGTAGTCCACCTCGCCGCAGGGGGCTGATCGTCGCCGCCTGGCTCTGGGTGGGGGTTCCGCTCGGATATGGGCTGTATGAACTCGTACACAAGGCCACTCAGCTCTTCACCGGGTGACACCATGAGAGAAGTGACCAAACCCGACGCCCGATTCCTGTTGCTTTACGCGTCCTGTTACCGGTGAGTCGCTGAGCAGACTGGACGGTCCCGCATCTCCGGCAATAAGAGGGGACCCGTTCATGCACGGCTCACGCATCGCCGCCGTCGGCCACTATCAGCCCGCCAAGATCCTCACCAACGAGGACCTGGCGGGCATGGTCGACACCAGCGACGAGTGGATCCGCTCCCGCGTGGGCATCCGCACCCGCCACATCGCCGGACCCGACGAGCCGGTCGACGAGCTCGCCGCGCAGGCCGGGGCCAAGGCCCTCGCCGCGGCGGGCCTCGCGCCCGACGCCGTCGACCTCGTCCTGGTCGCCACCTCCACCGCGATCGACCGCTCGCCGAACATGGCGGCCCGGGTGGCGGCCCGCCTCGGCATCCCCTCGCCGGCGGCCATGGACATCAACGTGGTCTGCGCGGGCTTCACCCACGCGCTCGCCACGGCCGACCACGCCGTGCGGGCCGGGGGCGCCACCCGTGCCCTGGTGATCGGCGCGGACAAGATGTCCGAGGTGGCCGACTGGACGGACCGCACCACGTGCGTCCTGGTCGGGGACGGCGCCGGTGCGGCGGTCGTCGAGGCGTGCGGCCCCGGCGAGGAGCCCGGCATCGGTCCCGTGCTCTGGGGCTCGGTGCCCGAGATGGGCAACGCCGTACGGATCGAGGGCACGCCCCCGCGGTTCGCGCAGGAGGGCCAGAGCGTCTACCGGTGGGCGACGACACAGCTGCCGCCGCTCGCCCGCAAGGCTTGCGAGAAGGCCGGCCTCACGCCGGAGGACCTGGCCGGTGTCGTCCTGCACCAGGCCAACCTGCGCATCATCGAGCCGCTCGCCGAGCGGATCGGCGCGGTCAACGCGGTCGTCGCGCGCGACGTCGTGAACTCGGGCAACACCTCCGCGGGCAGCATCCCGCTCGCCCTGTCCAAGCTGGTGGAACGCGGCGAGATCAACCACGGCGACCCGGTGCTGCTCTTCGGCTTCGGCGGAAACCTGTCGTACGCGGGCCAGGTCATCCGCTGCCCGTAGCGCGGCCGGACGCCGTGAGGTGCGAGGTGTGACGGGAGCGACTCCCCCTGGTGCTGGCCATTGTGCTCAGTAGACTGTAGACAAAAGGCAATCGTCGAGGAGGGGACCGCGATGTTGTCCACAGGACTGCCGCAGGGGGCGGTGCCCAAGCTGGAACGCCCTGGTCCGCTCCGTGAGCGGGTCTACGAAGCGTTGCTCGAGCTCATCACGACCCGCGCGCTGCAGCCGGGTCAGCACCTCGTGGAGAGTGAACTGGCCGGGCATCTGGGCGTGTCGAGGCAGCCGGTGCGCGAGGCCCTGCAGCGGCTGAACACTGAGGGCTGGGTCGATCTGCGGCCCGCCCAGGGCGCGTTCGTGCACGAGCCCACCGAACAGGAGGCGGACCAGCTGCTCACGGTCCGCACGCTCCTGGAGGCGGAGGCCGCCCGGCTCGCCGCGGCCAACACGGGCACCGCGGGGATCACCGCCCTGGAAGAGCTGTGCGCCAAGGGGGAGAAGGCCGTCGCCGACGGCGAGGTGGACCTGGTGGTGGCCACGAACGCGGCCTTCCACGCCAAGGTCATGGAGCTCGCCGGCAATGTCGTCCTCGCCGAACTCGCAGGGCAGGTGGACCGCCGCGTGCGCTGGTACTACACACCGGTGGCCCGCCAGCGCGGCAAGCAGTCCTGGATCGAGCACCGCCAGCTGATCGCGGCGATCGCGGAACGCGACGAGAGCCGGGCCACGGAGATCATGCGCGCGCACACGGAACACACGCGGGAGACCTACCACCGGCGCCAGCGCGACGCCTGACGAGCACCCCGAGGGTCATGCGTGGGACACGCCTGTCCCCACCTTTGTCCTGTGACTGGAGAAAGTCATGGGTAATTCGTGCGCAACTTCTTCCCACTCCCGGCACGCGCTGCTACGTTCCCCTCGAAAGCCCGGCGAGCCGAACGAAAGCCGGGCGTGACGACATGAGTTGCCCACGAGGCGGGGAGGGGCGCGTGAGACGTATGACGGCTCGACCCGCCAATGCGCACCAGGCGCGACTGCTGCGGCTGCTGCGTGACGGAGGGCCCAACTCCCGTGCCCAGCTGGGCGATCAGGTCGACCTCTCGCGGTCGAAGCTGGCCGTCGAGGTGGACCGGCTCCTGGAGACCGGACTCGTGGTCGCCGACGGACTCGCCGCCTCGCGCGGTGGCCGCCGCTCCCACAACATCCGCCTGGCCCCCGCCCTCCGCTTCCTCGGCGTGGACATCGGCGCGACCTCGGTCGACGTAGCGGTGACCAATGCCGAGCTGGAGGTCCTCGGTCACATCAACCAGCCCATGGACGTGCGCGAGGGTCCCGTCGCGGTCTTCGAGCAAGTCCTCGCCATGGCAGCCAAGTTGAAGGCCTCCGGGCTCGCGGAAGGGTTCGACGGCGCCGGCATCGGTGTCCCGGGTCCCGTCCGCTTTCCCGAGGGCGTCCCGGTCGCCCCGCCGATCATGCCGGGGTGGGACGGCTTTCCCGTACGGGAGGCCATCAGCCAGGACCTGGGCTGCCCCGTCATGGTCGACAACGACGTGAACCTGATGGCGATGGGGGAACAGCACGCGGGCGTCGCACGCTCCGTGGGCGACTTCCTCTGCGTCAAGATCGGCACCGGCATAGGGTGCGGGATCGTCGTCGGCGGTGAGGTCTACCGAGGCGTGACCGGCAGCGCGGGCGACATCGGCCACATCCAGGTCGAACCGGACGGGCGGCCCTGCGCCTGCGGCAACAAGGGCTGTCTCGAAGCGTACTTCAGCGGTGCGGCACTCGCCCGCGACGCGGAGGACGCCGTCGGTGCCGGGCTCTCGATGGAGCTCGCCACCCGTCTGGAAGCGGCCGGGAAGCTCAGCGCGGTCGACGTCTCCGCGGCTGCCGCCGCGGGGGATTCCACCGCACTCGACCTGATCCGCGCGGGCGGCAACCGCACCGGCCAGGTCATCGCGGGACTCGTCAGCTTCTTCAACCCGGGCCTAGTGGTGATCGGCGGCGGTGTGACCGGCCTCGGCCATACGCTGCTCGCCGCCATCCGCACCCAGGTCTACCGCCAGTCGCTGCCCCTGGCGACCGGCAACCTCCCCATCGTCCTGGGCGAGTTGGGGCCGACCGCCGGAGTCATCGGCGGCGCCCGGCTCATCAGCGACCACCTGTTCTCGCCGGCCTGACGGCCGGTCCGCCCGACCGCACGACCCCGCACCACTCCGTACGGCACCGCACACCTTCTGAGAACACCTCACCCAGCACAGCGCCCTGCTCTGCCCTGCCCTGCCCGAAAATCGTCGGCCGCACCCGCCCAAGGGAACCGTCATGGCACCAGAACCACCGCTGCTCACCATGTCCGGCATCACCAAGTCGTTCCCCGGCGTCCGCGCCCTCGACGGCGTCGACCTCCAGGTCCTGGCCGGCGAAGTGCACTGCCTCCTCGGCCAGAACGGCGCCGGGAAGTCCACGCTCATCAAGGTCCTCGCCGGGGCCCACCAGCCCGACGACGGCGAGATCGCCTGGCGCGGCGAGCGCACCACGCTCAAGTCGCCCATCGCCGCCATGCGCCTCGGCATCGCCACCATCTACCAGGAGCTCGACCTGGTGGAGGGTCTGTCCGTCGCCGAGAACGTCCACCTCGGACACGAGCCGACGGCGGCCGGGTTCGTCGTGAAGGGGCGCACGGCGAGGACATCAACGGCCGCTCTGCTCAAGCGACTTGGGCATGGTGAGATCGACCCGGGCACGCTTGTCGGCGATCTCTCCGCCGCCCAGCAGCAGATCGTCTCCATGGCCCGCGCGCTCTCCCACGAAGTGCGCCTCATCGTCATGGACGAGCCGTCGGCCGCCCTCGACCCGGACGAGGTCGACAACCTCTTCCGCATCGTCGGGGACCTCACGGCCGAAGGCGTCGCCGTCGTCTACATCTCCCACCGCCTCGAAGAGATCCGCCGCATCGGCGACCGCGTCACCGTCCTCAAGGACGGCCGCGCGGTGGCGGGCGGACTGCCCGCCAAGGAGACGCCGACCCGCGAGGTCGTCGCCCTGATGACGGGCCGCAACGTCGAGTACGTCTTCCCGGACCGGCCCACCGAACCACCGCTCACCGAACCGGTGTTGAAGGTGTCGGGACTCGCCCGCGAGGGCGAGTTCGAACCCCTCGACCTCGAACTGCGCCCCGGAGAGATCGTCGGCCTCGCCGGACTCGTCGGCTCCGGGCGCTCCGAGATCCTGGAGACCATCTACGGCGCGCGCAAGCCTTCCCACGGTCAAGTGACGGTGGAGGGAAGGGTGCTGAAGCCCGGCAGTGTCCGCGCCGCCGTCCGCGCGGGGCTCGGGCTCGCCCCCGAGGAGCGCAAGGCGCAGGCCCTGCTGATGCTGGAGTCCGTCACCAACAACGTGTCGGTCTCCTCCATGTCCCGCTTCTCGCGCGGCGGTTGGCTGGACCGGGGAGCGGAGAGGAAGGCCGCGCAGTCCGCGACCCGCGAGCTCTCCTTGCGACCCGACAACCCCGGCGCCCCCGTGCGCACGCTCTCCGGAGGCAATCAGCAAAAGGCCGTCCTGGCCCGCTGGCTGCTCCGCGGCTGCCGCGTCCTGCTGCTCGACGAGCCGACCCGCGGCGTGGACATCGGCGCCCGCGCCGAGCTGTACGCCGTGATCCGCAGGCTCGCCGACGACGGCCTGGCCGTCCTGCTCGTCTCCAGCGAAGTGCCCGAAGTCCTGGGCCTCGCCGACCGTGTCCTGGTCCTTCGCGAGGGCCGCGTCGTCCATACGGCGCCCGCCCGCGACCTCGACGAACACCGCGTACTCGACCTCGTACTCGAAGGGAGCCCGGCGTCATGACGCAGCCCGCATCGCCGCCACGGCCCGCCGCATCGAAGAGCCAACCGGCGGACAGTGCAAGCCCGTTGCGGACACTCACCGCACGTGTCGACGTGCGGACGCTGTCCCTTCTCGGCGTGCTCGCCGCCTTGATCCTCATCGGCGGCATCACTCAGCCCGACTCGTTCCTGGACACCGACAACGTCCAGCTGATCCTCACCCAGGCGTCCGTCATCGGTGTCGTCACGGTGGGCATGACCTTCGTGATCATCTCCGGCGGCATCGACCTGTCGGTCGGCGCGATCGTCGCCCTCGCCTCGGTCTGGGCGACGACGGTCGCCACCCAGGAGTACGGCTTCGCGGGCATCCTGTTCACCGCGGTGATCGTCGGCATGGCCTGCGGCCTCGTCAACGGCATGCTCATCGCGTACGGCGCGATGGTGCCGTTCATCGCGACGCTCGCGATGCTGGCCGCCGGCCGCGGACTCGCCCTGCAGATCACCGACGGCAAGACGCAAATGGTCACCGTGGACAGCGTGTTGAAGCTCGGCGAACGCGACTCCTACATCCTCGGCATCCCGCCGCTCGTGCTGGTCTTCGCGGCCGTCACCGTCGTCGGCTGGCTGCTCCTGAACCGCACCACCTTCGGGCGGCGCTCGGTCGCGGTCGGCGGCAACGCGGAAGCGGCACGCCTCGCCGGCATCGACGTACGCAGGCAGCGCCTCTACCTCTACCTGCTCTCCGGGCTCTGCTGCGGGATCGCGGCCTTCCTGCTGATCATCCTCTCCGGGTCCGGCCAGAACACGAACGGCAACCTCTACGAGCTCGACGCGATCGCCGCCGCGATCATCGGCGGCACCCTGCTCAGCGGCGGCCGGGGCACCATCACCGGCTCCGTGCTCGGCGTACTGATCTTCATGACGATCCAGAACATCTTCGCGCTGAACAACCTCCAGAGCGACGTCCAGCAGATCGCCAAGGGAGCGATCATCGTCGCCGCGGTGCTCGTCCAGCGGCGCACGTCATCCCATACCTGACCCGCAGACCCGAAGGGTTCACCGCCATGCCAGACACCTCCCCATTCGCGAGCCGCAGAGGCCTGCTCTTCGGAGCGGCGGCCCTGTCGTCCGGTGCCCTCATCACGGGGTGCACCAGCAACGAGCCCAAGGACGACGACTCGGACGACAAGAGCCAGCAGGTCGCCGACGACAAGCCCGGCAAGAAGGTCACCATCGGCTTCGCGGGCCCGCAGGCCGACCACGGCTGGCTGAACGCGATCAACGACAACGCCAAGGAGCGGGCGAAGAAGTATTCGGACGTCACGCTGGAGTCCACCGAGGGCTCGAACGACACCGCCGCCCAGATCGGCCAGGTCGAGACGCTGATCAACAAGAAGGTCGACGTCCTGGTGATCCTGCCGGCCGACGGCAAGGCGCTCACCCAGGTCGGCCTGAAGGCGATGCGCGCGGGCATCCCCGTCGTCAACCTCGACCGGGTCTTCGCGTCGCCGCAGGCCTACCGCTGCTGGATCGGCGGCGACAACTACGGCATGGGCCTCAGCGCCGGCCACTACATCGGCGAGAAGCTCAAGGACAAGAAGAACGCCAAGGTCGTCGAGCTGGCCGGACTCGACAACCTGGAGCTCACCAAGCAGCGCACGAAGGGCTTCGACGACGCCCTGAAGAACTACTCGAACATCGAGAAGGTCGCCCGGCAGGCCGCCGAGTTCACCGTCGAGTCGGGCCAGTCGAAGATGTCCCAGCTCCTTCAGGCGCAGAAGAACTTCGACGCCCTGTGGAACCACGACGACGACCAGGGTGTGGGCGCCCTGCGCGCCATCAAGCAGGCCGGGCGCGACGACTTCCTGATGGTCGGCGGCGCGGGCGCGCTCTCCGCCATGCAGGCCATCGAGTCCGACGACAGCGTGCTCAAGGCCACCGTCCTGTACCCGCCGTCGATGGCCGCGTCGGCGATCGACCTGGCCCGCGCACTGGGCCAGAGCAAGGGTGTCAGCGGGATGGCGGAGTTCGAGATCCCTGCCTTCATCACGCTCTACTCGGCCGTGGTCGACAAGGAGAACATCAGCAAGTACATGTCCACCGGCTTCAAGTGATGCGCGCGTCCGCACCCCCCACCGAGCGTCGACGAGGAGGAGTACCGCATGCGTGAGACGGAACACGAGGCCGGGACAGGGAAGCAGCGGCTGGGGGTGGGCATGGTCGGATACGCCTTCATGGGCGCCGCCCACTCCCAGGGCTGGCGCACGGTCGGACGTGTCTTCGACCTGCCGGTGCAACCGGTCCTTTCGGCGGTCTGCGGGCGCGACGCGGTCGCCGTGCGCGCCGCGGCGGACCGCCTCGGGTGGGCGGGCGCCGAGACCGACTGGCGCGCGCTCGTGGCCCGTGACGATGTCGACCTCATCGACATCTGCACCCCCGGTGACAGCCATGCGGAAATCGCGATCGCCGCGCTCGAAGCGGGCAAGCACGTGCTGTGCGAGAAGCCCCTCGCCAACACCGTCGAAGAGGCCGAGGCGATGGTCGAGGCCGCCGAGCGGGCGCGCGCACGGGGGCAGGTGGCGATGGTCGGCTTCAACTACCGGCGCGTCCCCGCCCTCGCGCTCGCCCGGCAGATGGTCGCCGACGGGCGCCTCGGCACGCTGCGGCACGTCCGGCTCACGTACCTCCAGGACTGGCTGGTCGACCCCGGCTTCCCGCTGACCTGGCGGCTGCTCAAGGAACGCGCGGGTTCGGGCGCGCTCGGCGACCTGGGCGCGCACATCGTGGACCTCGCGCAGTATCTGGTGGGGGAGCCGGTGGCGGGTGTCTCGGCGCTGACGGAGACGTTCGTACGGGAGCGGCCGTTGCTCGACGGGGCGTCGAGCGGGCTCACCGCGGAGGGCGGAAGCGCTCACGGCCAGGTCACGGTGGACGACGCGGCTGTCTTTACGGGCCGCTTCTCGTCGGGCGCCCTCGCCTCCTTCGAGGCGACCCGTTTCGCCGCGGGGCGCAAGAACGCACTGAAGGTCGAACTCAACGGCTCGGACGGGTCGTTGGCCTTCGACCTGGAGCGTCTGAACGAGCTCTCCTTCCACGATCACACGGAGCCGGCCACCTCGTCGGGCTTCCGCCGCATCCTGGTGACCGAGCCGGGCCATCCGTACCTGGAGGCCTGGTGGCCGCCGGGGCACGGACTCGGTTACGAGCACACGTTCGTGCACCAGGCCCGCGACCTGCTGCACGCGATCGCCACGGGGGAGCAGCCCGAACCGTCCTTCGCCGCGGGCCTTTCGGTGCAGCGGGTGCTCGCCGCGGTGGAGGAGAGCGCGGCGAAGAACTCGGTCTACACCCCGATAGCCGCCAACCCCGTCACGGTCTGAGGAGGCCTGTCCATGCCCCGCGACTTCACGCTCTTCACCGGCCAGTGGGCCGACCTGCCGCTCGAAGAGGTCTGCCGCCTCGCCCGCGACTTCGGTTACGACGGCCTCGAACTCGCCTGCTGGGGCGACCACTTCGAGGTCGACAAGGCGCTGAGCGACAGCAGCTATCTGGACTCGCGCCGCCAGCTCCTCGACAAGTACGGCCTCAAGTGCTGGGCCATCTCCAACCACTTGGTCGGGCAGGCCGTCTGCGACGCGATCATCGACGAGCGGCACCAGGCGATCCTGCCCGCCCGTATCTGGGGCGACGGGGACGCCGAGGGCGTACGGCAGCGGGCCGCCCGCGAGATCGAGGACACGGCGCGCGCGGCGGCCGCCTTCGGCGTCGACACGGTCGTCGGCTTCACCGGCTCGGCGATCTGGCATCTGGTGGCGATGTTCCCGCCCGCGCCCGAGTCGATGATCGAGCGCGGCTACGACGACTTCGCCGAACGGTGGAACCCGATCCTCGACGTCTTCGACGTACAGGGCGTGCGCTTCGCCCATGAGGTGCATCCCTCGGAGATCGCGTACGACTACTGGACAACACAGCGCGCTCTGGAGGCGGTCGACCACCGCGCGGCCTTCGGGCTGAACTTCGACCCCTCGCACTTCGTGTGGCAGGACCTGGACCCGGTCGGCTTCCTCTACGACTTCCGGGACCGCATCTACCACGTCGACTGCAAGGAGGCGCGGCGCCGTCTGGACGGCCGCAACGGCCGGCTGGGCTCCCACCTCCCGTGGGGTGACCCGCGCCGCGGCTGGGACTTCGTGTCGGCGGGCCACGGCGACGTCCCCTGGGAGGACGTGTTCCGGATGCTGGGCTCGATCGCGTACGAGGGCCCGATCTCGGTGGAGTGGGAGGACGCGGGGATGGACCGCCTCCAGGGGGCGCCGGAGGCGCTGAAGCGTCTGAAGGCGTACGACTTCGAACCGCCGACGGCGTCGTTCGACGCGGCGTTCGGCGGCAACTGAGCCGCCACGGCAGGCGGCCGGGCGGAGCCACTTTGTCCTGGACAAGGAAAAAGCTGAACTCTATTGCTGTGCAAGGGCTTTCCGTCCAAGACAAACGTGGCTACCGTCCCTGATGTGTACAGGACATGAACCTTCCCGGGGTGACGGCGCACCCCGGCGCCCAGCGCCCACCCCCGCACCACACCCGCGTACGACCGTCCCCCTTCCGGAGGAACTCCGTGCACAGGAAACGCCTCAGACTCCGCAAGTCCCTCGCGCTCCTCACCGGCACCCTGCTGGCCGGCGCCACCCTCAGCCTCACCGCCCCCACCGCGAACGCCGCCGACCCGGAGGCCGTCCGCGCCGCCCAGGAGCAGGCCGCCAAGGAAGCGGCGGCTCCGGTGGCCGAAGACTTCCAGCAGGTGACGCTCGCCAAGGGGGAACCCGAGACGGGCGAGCCCATGACACTCGCCGTCCTGCCCGACCGCTCGGTCCTGCACACCTCCCGTGACGGAACGCTCCGCCTCACGGACGCCGCGGGCAACACGAAGATCGCGGGCAAGATACCGGTCTACTCGCACGACGAAGAGGGCCTCCAAGGCGTGGGCCTCGACCCGAAGTTCAGCGAGAACCGCGCGATCTACCTCTACTACGCGCCCCCGCTCGACACCCCCGCGGGCGACGCCCCGGAGACCGGCACTGCCGAGGACTTCAAGAAGTTCGACGGCGTCAACCGCCTCTCCCGCTTCGTCCTGAAGACCGACGGCACCCTGGACAACGCCAGCGAGAAGAAGGTCCTCGACGTCCCCGCGAGCCGCGGCATCTGCTGCCACGTCGGCGGCGACATCGACTTCGACAAGGACGGCAACCTCTACCTCTCGACGGGCGACGACTCCAACCCCTTCGCCTCCGACGGCTTCTCGCCGCTCGACGAGCGCGCGGACCGCAACCCCGCCTTCGACGCCCGCCGCAGCGCCGGCAACAGCAACGACCTGCGCGGCAAGATCCTGCGCATCAAGGTCGCCGACGACGGCACGTACACCGTCCCGGACGGCAACCTCTTCGCGCCGGGCACCGAGAAGACCCGCCCCGAGATCTACGCGATGGGCTTCCGCAACCCCTTCCGCATGAGCGTCGACAAGCCCACCGGCACGGTCTACGTCGGTGACTACGGCCCCGACGCCGGAGCGGCCGACCCCAAGCGCGGCCCCGCGGGCCAGGTCGAGTTCGCCCGCGTGACCAAGCCGGGCAACTTCGGCTGGCCGTACTGCACCGGCAAGAACGACGCGTACATCGACTACGACTTCGCCACGCAGACCTCCGGCGCCGCCTTCGACTGCGCGGCGCCGAAGAACGATTCCGTGCACAACACCGGCATCACCGACCTGCCGGCCGCGCAGGAAGCCTGGATCCCGTACGACGGTGACTCCGTCCCCGAGTTCGGCTCCGGCTCGGAGTCCCCGATGGCGGGCCCCGTCTACCGCTATGACGCGGCGAACACCTCCCCGGTGAAGTTCCCGGAGGCGTACGACGGCGACTTCTTCGCCGGCGAGTTCGGGCGGCGCTGGATCAAGCGCATCGAGCAGGGCGCGGACGGCGCGGTCTCGAAGATCAACCCGTTCCCGTGGACCGGCACGCAGATCATGGACATGGAGTTCGGCCCCGACGGCGCGCTGTACGTCCTCGACTACGGCACCGCGTGGTTCGGCGGCGACGAGAACTCCGGCCTCTTCCGCATCGAGAACGCCACCGAAGGCCACTCCCCGGTCGTCGAGGCGAGCGCCTCCGTGACCAGCGGCCAGGCACCCCTCAAGACCAAGTTCACCGCGAAGGCCACCGACGCCGACGGCGGCACGCTGACCTACGCGTGGGACTTCGGTGACGGCGGCAAGTCGACCCAGCAGAACCCCTCGTACACGTACAAGAAGAACGGCGTCTACACCGCGACCGTGACCGTCAAGGACTCCACCGGACGCACCGGCTCGGCCAGCGCACACGTCACCGTCGGCAACACCGCGCCCAAGGTGACCCTGGAACTCCCGGGCGACGGCCAGCTGTTCACCTTCGGCGACAAGATCCCCTTCAAGGTCAAGGTGACCGACAAGGAAGACGGGCCGATCGACTGCACGAAGGTCAAGGTCACCCACATCCTCGGCCATGACAGCCACGGCCACCCGGTGACGTCGGCCAACGGCTGCGAAGGCACCCTCCAGACGTCGGCGGACGGCGAGCACGACCCGAACGCCAACATCTTCGGGGTCTTCGACGCCGAGTACACCGACAAGGGCGCCAACGGCCAGCCCGCGCTGACCACCCACGACCAGAACGTCGTCCAGCCCAAGCACCGCCAGGGCGAGCACTACAACGACTCCAAGGGCGTCTCCGTGGTGAACCACACTTCGGCGCACGGCGGAAAGGCAGTCGGTGAGATCAACAACGGCGACTGGATCGCCTTCAAGCCCTACATCCTCGGCAACGCCACCAAGCTGACCGCGCGCGTCGCGTCGGCCGGCGAGGGCGGCACGCTGGAGGTCCGCAGCGGATCGGCCAAGGGCACCCTGCTCGGCAAGGCCAAGGTCGCGCCGACCGGTGGCTGGGAGACGTACAAGGACGTGAGCGCCACCCTCAGCAAGGCACCGAAGAAGACGACAACGCTCTTCCTGGTCTTCAAGGGCAAGGGCACCGGAGCCCTGTACGAGGTCGACGACTTCACGTTCACCACGAGCTGAGGAAGGGGCCACGCCACCATGCGGGCATCCGCACGCATCACCATCGCCACCGCTACGGCCGCCTTGCTCATCGGCTGCGTATCGGGTCCGGCGGTCTCCAGTCCGGACGGCAAGCACGAGGGGGCCGCGGGGAAGGCCGTCGGCGAGAAGGTCCTGGTCTTCTCCAAGACCGCGGGCTTCCGCCACGACTCGATCCCTGACGGCATCGCCGCCATCAAGGAACTCGGCGCGGCGAACGGCTTCACCGTCGACGCCACCGAGGACGCCAAGGCCTTCACGGCCAAGAACCTCGCCAAGTACGACGCCGTGATCTGGCTCTCCACGACCGGTGACGTCCTCGACGGCAAGCAGCAGGCGGCGTTCGAGGGCTACATCAAGAAGGGCGGCGGGTACGTGGGCGTGCACGCCGCCGCCGATACCGAGTACGACTGGCCCTTCTACGGCGGACTCGCGGGCGCCTACTTCCAGTCGCACCCCGCGATCCAGCCCGCGAAAGTGCAGGTCGAGGACCACGGGCACCCGTCCACGGCGCATCTGCCGGGGATCTGGGACCGGACCGACGAGTGGTACAACTACCGCTCCAACCCCCGGGACCGCGCCCACGTCCTCGCCTCGCTCGACGAGTCGTCCTACTCGGGCGGCTCCATGTCGGGCGACCACCCCATCGCCTGGTGCCAGGATTACCAGGGAGGCCGCTCCTTCTACACGGGCAGCGGCCACACCAAGGAGTCGTTCGCCGACCCCGCGTACCGCACGCATCTGCTCGGCGGAATCCGCTGGGCGACGGGCGCCGCGCAGGCCGACTGCCGTCCGGAGAAGGGCTACACGCCGATTTTCGACGGTACGGCCACGTCACTGGAGGCCTGGAAGCAGGCGGGCCCCGGCTCGTTCGAGCTGGACGAGGGCGACGGGACCCTGACCACCGTCGGCGGCATGGGCATGCTCTGGCACGACGGGGCGAAGGAGCTCGGCTCCTACTCCCTCAAGCTGGACTGGCGCATGGACGGCGACGACAACTCCGGGATCTTCGTGGGCTTCCCGGCCTCCGACGACCCCTGGTCGGCCGTGGACAACGGCTACGAGATCCAGATCGATGCCACCGACGTCCCGGAGAAGACCACGGGCTCCGTCTACGGCTTCAAGTCCGCCGACCTGAAGAAGCGCGACAAGGCGCTGAATCCGGTGGGGGAGTGGAACACCTACGAGCTCCGGGTCGAGGGCGAACGCCTTCGGATCTATCTCAACGGAGTGAAGATCAACGACTTCACCAACACGGATCCGGCGAGGAGCCTGAAGGACGGTCACATCGGCATCCAGAACCACGGTGCCGATGACCAGGTCTCCTTCCGCGACATCCGGGTGAAGGACCTGCCGGCCCGCACCGCGTCGGGCGTGGGCCGCTAGACGACGGCGGGCGGAGGACGCCGGACCTCCGCCCGCCGTCTCATCCCCGTCCGCCGTCCTGTCCCATCCGCCGTCACTTTCCCTGTCCGCCGTCTCTTTCCCTGTTTCTTCCCTGCGCGTTCGCCGCGTGTACGACAGGAGGCAGCCATGTCCAACTCTTCCTCTACCGGTTCCTCTGGTTCACCCGGCTCATCGGGCGGCGGTCCTACCGGGGTGTGGCTGATCGGGGCGCGCGGTTCGGTCGCCACGACGGCTGTCGCGGGGTGCGCTGCCGTGACGGCCGGTCTGCACCCGCCGACCGGCATGGTCACGGAGACCTCGGCGTTCGCGGACTGCGGTCTGCCAACGTTGTCGTCGCTGGTCTTCGGCGGACACGATGTGATGGAGTGCCCGCTGCCCAAGCGGGCGGAACAGCTGGCCGCCGGGGGCGTGCTCCCGCACGGCGTCCCCTCGGCGGTGGGCGCGGAACTGGCCGCGGCGGACGCGGAGATCCGCATGGGCGGGCCGCGCAGCGGGGACTCGGACACCAGGACGGATGAGGAGCTGATCGACTCCTTCGCCGCCGACCTCCGCGATTTCGTACGCCGCCGGGGGCTCGCCCGTGCGGTGGTGGTGAACGTGGCGTCGACGGAACCGGTGCCGGTGGAGGGCGAGGACCGGCTGCCCGCCAGCTCCCTCTACGCCGCGGCGGCGCTGCGGGCGGGCTGCCCGTACGTGAACTTCACCCCGTCGGCGGGCCTGCACCACCCTGCGCTCGCTTCTGCGGCCGCCTCGTCCGGGCTTCCCTACGCGGGCCGGGACGGCAAGACGGGCCAGACGCTCCTGCGCTCGGTCCTCGGCCCGATGTTCGCCCAGCGTGCGCTGGCCGTCCGGGCTTGGTCCGGCACCAACCTCCTGGGCGGCGGTGACGGCGCCGCCCTCGCGGACCCGGCCGCCGCGGCGGCGAAGAACGCGGGCAAGGAACGGGTCCTGGCCGACACGCTGGGCTCCGCCCCGGAGGGCGAGGTCCACATCGACGACGTCCCGTCGCTCGGCGACTGGAAGACCGCGTGGGACCACATCGCGTTCGACGGCTTCCTCGGCGCGCGGATGGTCCTCCAGACGACCTGGCAGGGCTGCGACTCGGCCCTGGCCGCACCGCTGATCCTGGACCTGGCCCGCCTGACGGCCCGCGCCCACGAGGCGGGGCTGACCGGCCCGCTGGGCGAGCTGGGCTTCTACTTCAAGGACCCGGACAACGGCTCCTCATCGGCCCTGGCCGAACAGTACGAGGCCCTCATGGGCTTCGCTGCAAGGCTTCGGGGGGTGGGTGCGTGAGTGACTCCGGGGCGGAAGCTGAGGGGGTTGGTGCGGGTGCGGGTGCGGGTGCGGGTGCGGGCGTAGGTGTGGGTGTGGGGGGCGGGGCTTCTCGTGATGGGCGGGGGGCTGGTGTTGGGGGTGAGGTTCCTCGCGATGGGCAGGGGCAGGGGCAGGGGCGGCAGGGGGCGGGTGCGAGTCGTGAGGCTTCTCGCAGTGGCCTGCGTCTGGGCACCGGCCGTGACTGGGCCGAACTGCTGCGCGTCTCCGCCCTGTTCACCGTCCCCGGGGACGCCCTCGCAGGCGCGGCTGCGGCAGGGCTGAGCCCCAACCGCCGCACGCTCCTCGCCGTTGCCGCTTCGCTCTCCCTCTACGAGGCGGGCATGGCCCTCAACGACTGGGCGGACCGGGCGGAGGACGCGATCGAACGCCCGCACCGCCCGCTGCCGTCCGGCCGCATCTCCCCGTCGGCCGCACTGGGCGCGGCAGCGGCTCTGACGGCAGGGGGCCTGGCCCTGGCCGCCGGCGCGGGGCGCCCCGCCCTGGCGGTGGCGAGCGGCTTGGCGGCCACGGTATGGGCCTACGACCTGGGCCTGAAGCACACTCCCGCAGGCCCGTCAGCCATGGCCACGGCCCGCGCCCTGGACTTGCTCCTGGGGGCGGCGGCTACTTCGGCGGGGGTTGATGCGGCCGGGGCTACGTCGGCGGGGGTGACGTCTACTGGGCCGCGGGGCTCGGGCGCGGGCGATGGTCTGGGTTCGGGTTCGGGCTCGGGCGATGGTCTGGGTTCGGGTTCTGGGTTTGGCTCGGGGCATGCTGTGGGCTCGGGTTCTGGATCCGGGCCGGGCCTTGCACTTGGCCCCGGTCGTGGTTTCGGCTCGGGTCACGCTCGGGGCTCCGGTCGTGGGCCCGGCACGGTCCTTGCTCGCGGTTCGAGTCCGGGACACGTGCTCGGCTTCGTTCGGGGTGTCGGCCCACGCCTCGCTCTCGGTTCCGGTCGCGGTCTCACGTCCAGTCACGCCCCCCGGCTTCTCGCTGCCGTGCCCGCCGCCCTGGTCCTGGGCGCCCATACCCTCGCGGTGACCGCGGTCTCGCGACGTGAGGCGCAGGGCGGTTCGACGGCGGTCCCACTGGGCGCACTCGCCGCGACAGTCGCGCTCGCGCAACTGCTGGCCCGAGGTGGTGGCGCTGCCGGAGGTCCTGGCGGCATCGATGGCACCGGCGGTACCGGTGGCACCGGCGGTACCCGAAGCCCTGGCAGCACCGGCGCGGGCGCCGGCGCCGGCGCCTCTCAACTCCCGGCAGGCCGCGGCGAAGCAGCAACCCGCGGCCTGCCGGGCTTCACCACGGGCGAGCTGACGAGTGACCGCCTGGTGGGCCGCCGGGCGGGAAGCCGGACGGCGGGGCGGGGCGGGCGCTACGGCGGCCTGCTGGGCTCCGCTGCGGCCAGCTCCGGCAGCGTCGCTTGGCGGGCCGGAGCTCGCGGTGCCGTTCAAGCCGCGCTCGCCGTCACCTACGCGGCTACCGCCGCCCGCCCCCTCTTCCATGCCGCGCTCAACCCCTCGCCCCAGCTCACCCAACGGGCGGTCGGCGGCGGCATCCGGGCCATGATCCCGCTCCAGGCCGCCCTCTCCGCCCGGGCAGGGTCCATCGCGCCCGCCATCCTGACCGCCGCTCTGGCCCCGGCGGCCCGCAAGTTCGGCCGGAAGGTGAGCGTCACATGACGGAGACGACGGACCGAATGAACCGGACGCATCAGATGGACCGCACGGACCGCACGGACCGCACGGACCGCACGGACCGCACGGACCGGGCGAGCACCCCGCAGCCGCAGGCGGGACCGGCAGTTTCGTCCCCCCTCCGCTTCGGATACGGCACCAACGGCCTGACCGACCTCCGGCTGGACGACGCCCTGGGCCTCCTCGCCGACCTCGGCTACTCCGGCGTCGGACTCACCCTCGACCACATGCACCTCGACCCCCTCGCCCCCGACCTCGCCGCCCGCACCCGCCACGTGGCCCGCGGCCTGGAACGGCTCGGTCTGACGGCGACGATCGAGACCGGCGCCCGCTACGTACTCGACCCGCGCCGCAAACACGGCCCCTCCCTCCTGGACCCCGACCCGGACGCCCGCGCGGCCCGCGTCCGCCTGCTGATCCGTGCCGTGCAGGTCGCCGCCGACCTAGGCGCCCACGCCGTGCACTGCTTCAGCGGCATCACCCCTGAAGGCACCCCCGAGGAAACCGCCTGGCAGCGGCTGGCCGAAGCACTCGGTCCCGTACTGGACGCCGCGCTCGGTGCCGGCGTTCCCCTGGCCATCGAACCCGAACCCGGCCACCTCCTCTCCACACTCGCCGACTTCCACCGGCTCCGTCACGAACTGGACGACCCTCCGCTCCTCGGCCTCACCCTCGACATCGGCCACTGCCAATGCCTCGAACCGCAGTCCCCCGCCGACTGCGTACGCGCCGCCGCCCCCTGGCTACGGCACGTCCAGATCGAGGACATGCGCCGCGGCGTCCACGAGCACCTCCCGTTCGGGGACGGAGAGATCGACTTCCCGCCCGTCCTCGAAGCCCTGGCCTCCACCGGCTACCAAGGCCTCACCGTCGTCGAACTGCCCCGCCACTCCCACGCGGGCCCCCAACTCGCCTCCCTCTCCATCGAGTTCCTCAACAAGGCAGCGACCGAAGCCCTCCGTCAAGGTCAGACCCCCATCCCCGCCGGAGGAGGAACACCGTGACCGAAGCCCCCGTCATCGACGACCTCCGCACCCGCCTCGAAGCCACCCTCGGCGGAGCCGCCCGCGCCTGGCTGGACCAGGCCACCGCGGAGGCCACCGCCCACCGCGGGCGACCGGAGCAGAACGACACCCCCACCTGGGAGTTGCGCTTCGCCGAAGCCGGCCGACGCTGCGGCCAGGACCACGCCGACGCCGCCCGCGTGCTGCTCCTGCACGCCGCCGACGCGGCCCCCGCCACTCTCACCCGCGTCTACGAACAAGGCACCGCGGCCGAACGCCGCGCCGTCCTGCACGCCCTGCCCCACCTGGTCCACGGCCCTGAGGCACTGCCCCTGGTCGAGGACGCCCTGCGCACCAACGACACCCGGATCGTCGCCGCCGCCGTCGGTCCGTACGCCGCCCGGCACCTCGCCCCGCACGACTGGCGCCACGCGGTGCTCAAGTGCCTGTTCACCGGCGTCCCCGTGGAAGCCGTCGCCGACCTGGACCGCCGCGCCCGCGCCGACGCCGAGCTCGCCCGGATGCTCGGCGACTACGCCGCCGAACGCACCGCCGCCGGCCGCCCCGTCCCCAGCGATCTGCACCGCGTCCTGGCCCTGACCAACGCCCCTACAGCCCCCGCGACCCCTTCCACCGGCGAGGAGCAGGAGTCCTGATGCGCATCTTCGACCCCCACATCCACATGACGTCCCGAACCACCGACGACTACCAGGCCATGTACGCCTCGGGCGTCCGTGCCGTCGTCGAGCCCGCGTTCTGGCTCGGCCAGCCCCGCACCTCACCCGCCTCCTTCTTCGACTATTTCGACTCCCTTCTCGGCTGGGAGCCCTTCCGCGCGGCCCAGTACGGAATCGCCCACCACTGCACCATCGCCCTCAACCCCAAAGAGGCGAACGACCCCCGCTGCACGCCGGTCCTGGACGCCCTGCCCCGGTATCTCGTCAAGGACAACGTCGTCGCCGTCGGTGAGATCGGCTATGACTCCATGACCCCTGCCGAGGACGCCGCGCTCACCGCCCAGCTCCAGCTCGCCGCGGATCACGAACTGCCCGCGCTCGTCCACACCCCGCACCGCGACAAGCTCGCCGGTCTGCGCCGCACCATCGATGTCATCCGGGAATCCGCGCTGCCCCTGGACCGGGTCCTCATCGACCATCTCAACGAGACCACGGTCAAGGAGGCCAAGGACAGCGGCTGCTGGCTCGGGTTCTCCGTCTATCCCGAGACCAAGATGGACGAAAACCGGATGGTGGCCATCCTGCGCGACCACGGACCCGAGAAGGTCCTGGTCAACTCTGCCGCCGACTGGGGCAAGAGCGACCCGCTCAAGACCCGCAAGGTCGCCGACACCATGCTCGAGTCCGGGTTCAGCGAGGACGACGTCGACCTGGTGCTGTGGCGCAACCCGGTCGCCTTCTACGGACTCAGCGGCCGCCTCGCGCTCGACGTCACGGACACCGAAGGCACCCACGAGGGCAACTCCATCCTCCGCGGCGGGGAGTGAGCCATGCGCTTCCGGCACCCCGACGGCAGCGTCGTCCACCTCGCGTACTGCACCAACGTTCACCCCGCCGAGACCCTCGACGGCGTCCTGGCGCAACTGCGCGACCACTGCGAACCCGTGCGCAAACGGCTCGGCAGGGACCGCCTCGGCATCGGTCTGTGGCTCGCCAAGGACGCCGCGCACGCCCTGGTCACCGACCCGGCCGCCCTGCGAGGGCTGCGTTGCGAACTCGACCGGCGCGGCCTCGAAGTCGTCACGCTCAACGGCTTCCCGTATGAAGGGTTCGGCGCCGAGGAGGTCAAGTACCGCGTCTACAAGCCGGACTGGACCGACCCCGAGCGGCTCTCCCACACGACTGACCTGGCCCGCCTCCTTGCCGCCCTCCTCCCGGACGACGTCACCGAAGGCACCATCTCCACCCTTCCTCTCGCCTGGCGCACCCCCTTCGACACCCACGACGCCGAGGCCGCTCGCGCCGCCCTCACCGTGCTTGCCCAACGCCTCGATGCACTGGCGGAGTTGACCGGAAAGTCGATCCGCATCGGCCTCGAACCGGAACCGGGCTGCACCGTGGAGACCACGGGCGACGCGATCGCCCCCCTCACCGCGATCGGCCACGACCGCATCGGTGTCTGTGTCGACACCTGCCACCTCGCCACCTCCTTCGAGGACCCCCAGACCGCGCTCGACGCGCTCGCCACCGCGGGCATCCCTGTCGTCAAATCCCAGCTCTCCGCCGCCCTGCACGCCGAACACCCCCATCTCCCCGAAGTCCGCGAGGCCCTCGCCGCCTTCGACGAACCCCGATTCCTGCACCAGACCCGCACCCGCACCGCGGCCGGACTACGAGGCACCGACGACCTCGGTGAATCCCTCGCCGGCGGCGCCCTGCCCGAGACGTCAGCCTGGCGCGCCCACTTCCACGTCCCCCTGCACGCCGCTCCCGCGCCGCCCCTCACCTCCACTCTCCCCGTACTCAAGGACGCCCTCGCCCACCTGGTCGGCGGGCCCGAACCCCGCACCCGTCACCTCGAGGTCGAGACCTACACGTGGCAGGCGCTGCCGCCCGAACTGCGACCGCGCTCCCGCCCCCAGCTCGCCGACGGCATTGCCGCCGAACTCACCCTTGCCCGCGATCTCCTGACGGACCTCGGCCTGAAGGAACTCCCATGAGCCCCACACCCCTCCTCGTCCTGGACGTCGTCGGCCTCACCCCCCGTCTCCTCGACCACATGCCGCACCTCAAGTCCCTCGGCCAGTCCGGCTCCCGGGCGCCGCTGGGCACCGTCCTGCCCGCGGTCACCTGCGCCGCCCAGTCCACCTTCCTCACCGGCACCACCCCCGCCGAGCACGGCATCGTCGGCAACGGCTGGTACTTCCGCGAGCTCGGCGACGTACTCCTGTGGCGGCAGCACAACGGCCTGGTGGCCGGAGACAAACTGTGGGACGCCGCCCGTCGCGCGCACCCCGGCTACACCGTCGCCAATATCTGCTGGTGGTACGCCATGGGCGCCGACACCGACATCACCATCACCCCCCGTCCCGTCTACTACGCCGACGGCCGTAAGGAACCCGACTGCTACACCCGGCCCCCGGCCCTGCACGACGAACTCACCGAGAAATTCGGCACGTTCCCCCTCTTCCACTTCTGGGGCCCTGGCGCCGACATCGTCTCCAGCCGCTGGATCGTGAACGCCACACGCCACATCATCAGCACCCGCCACCCCGACCTGGCGCTCTGCTACCTCCCTCACCTCGACTACGACCTGCAGCGCTTCGGCCCCGACGACCCGCGCTCCTTCCAGGCCGCAGCCGAACTCGACGCGACCATCGCGCCCCTCCTCGACGACGCGAAGGCGGAGGGCCGCACCGTCGTCGCCCTGTCCGAGTACGGCATCACCCGCGTGGACCGCCCCGTCGACATCAACCGTGCCCTGCGCCGTGCCGGCCTGCTCGAAGTGCACACCCAGGACGGCATGGAGTATCTCGACCCGATGGCTTCGCGCGCCTTCGCCGTGGCGGACCACCAGATCGCCCACATCTACGTGCGCAGGCCCGAGGACCTGGAGGTCACCCGCCAGGCACTCGCCGACCTTCCCGGAATCGAGCAGCTCCTCGACGACGAGGGAAAGAAGACCCACCACCTGGACCACCCGCGCTCCGGCGAACTCGTCGCCGTCGCGGAGCCGGACGCGTGGTTCACGTACTACTACTGGCTCGACGACGACCGCGCGCCCGACTTCGCGCAGCTGGTCGAGATCCACCGCAAACCCGGCTACGACCCTGTCGAGCTCTTCATGGACCCCGAGGACCCGTACGTCCGCGTCAAGGCCGCGTCCGCCCTGGCCCGCAAGAAGCTCGGCATGCGCTATCGCATGGCAGTCGTGCCCCTGGACCCGTCACCTATTCGCGGCAGCCACGGACGCCTCCCCACGAGCGACGACCCCGATTCCGGACCGCTCATCCTGTGCTCCACCCCCCGCGCTGTCGGTGACCGCGTCGCGGCCACCGATGTGAAATCGCTGTTGCTCCAACTCGCGGGCCTGCACTGAGCCCTGGTAGGCCACGCACAGGCGAGTTGGAATCGCTGGAATCTGCTTGATCTCCACTGAACCAGACGGCTCGGGCCGTGCCATCAGGGTCGGCCCCTGATCCACCCCTGATCCGTTGCTCGAACCCATCCCTGATCCATCCCTGACTCGATCCCGGGAGACCCGCATGACCCGCAACCACACCCCGGCCGACCCCGAGCTGGCCCAGAGGCTCAGCAGACGCGGAGTTCTCGGCGTCGCGGCAGGCGCCACCGCCGCGGCCCTGATCGGCACCGCCGCCACCGCGACGACCGCCACCGCCGCCCCCGCCACCGACGCAGCGGGGAAGGGCCGCGGCCGAGCCGTCCTGCCTCCGGGCCGACTCGGCATCCAGCTCTACAGCCTGCGCGACAAGGTCTCCACCCTCGGATTCGCTCCGGTCTTCGCCGAGTTGGAGAAGTACGGCTACGACGAGATCGAGTTCGCCGGATACACCCAGGGCTCGGCGGGCGACATCACCCTCGCCCAGCTCAAGAGGCTGGCCCACGACCACGGGCTGAACCCGATCGGCAGCCACGTCGGCTACTACGACGACAACAACCCGAACGCCTACACCTTCGCGCAGAACCTCACGAAGGTCCTCGACGACGCCGAGGCGCTCGGGCTCAAGCACATCGGAACCGCGTCGGGCCCCTTCCGCTATGGATCGACCGTCGACGGCTGGAAGCGCGCCGCCGAGGACTTCAACACGTACGGAGAAGCCGCCCGCAAGCGCGGCATGAAGTTCTACCAGCACAACCACGCCGAAGAGTTCTCCTTCGCCACCGACAAGCCGAAGGTCCGCCTCTACGACGTGCTGCTCGCGGAGACGGACCCCGACTTCGTCTTTCTGGAGATGGACATCTACTGGGCGTTCTCGGCACAGTTCCGCTTCGGCAAGCGGGCGGACGGCACGCCGGCGCCGTTCGAGCCGATCAGCTACGTCCTCAAGCAGCCGCACCGTTATCCGCTGTTCCATGTCAAGGACGGCATACGTGACGAGACCACCCGCGACGGCTTCCGCATGTCGGACGTCGGGGATGGCGACATCGACTACAAGAAGTTCCTGTCCAAGGTGACCGCGCGGACCCACAACGGCCGCCGCTACCACCACTGGCAGACGGAGCACGACAACCCGGTCGAGTCCTTCGCCTTCGCCCGCAAGTCCAGTGCGCACCTGCACTCGCTCCGCGAGCGCTGCGGGGACTGACCCGGGCCTCGGCGCCACTGAGCGCGGAACACAACAGCGGCCGCCCCGTGCACCTGAGTGCACGGGGCGGCCGCTGGTCTTACGGCACGTGACGGGGCTCGTGCGATCAGGCCATCTCCTCACCGAGGGGTTGCGGATTGGGTTTGATGCCTTTGTCCTTCGGCCTTCCGGGCTGGGACAGGAAGAGCGCGATGAATCCCGCGAACAGGGAGATCGATCCTGCCAGTGTGAAGGCCCCGGTGTGGCCCCAGTTGCTCACCACGACCGCGCCCATTCCGGAGCCGAGGAGACCGGACACCAGCTTGGAGCTGTAGACCAGGCCGTAGTTGGAGGCGTTGTTGTTCTCGCCGAAATAGTCCGCCGTCATCGCCGCGAACATCGGGAAGATGGCGCCGCCTCCGAAACCGGAGATACTGGAGAAGACCAGGAACAGCGGAAGGTTCTCTATGTCCGCGGCCCACAGAATTCCGTACTGTGAAAGGCCGAGCACGATACAGACGAAGATCAGGCAGCGTTTGCGTCCGTAGAGGTCCGAGAGCCAGCCGATGACACCTCGGCCCGTGCCGTTGACGATGGCCTTCAAGGACATGGCCGTGGCGACGATTCCACCGGCGAATCCGGCTTCCTTTCCGATGTCCACCTGGAAGGCGATGCCGAAGATGTTCACGCCGGATGTGCACAGCAGACAGAACCACATCAGCGCGACCCGGCCGGTCTGCCACGCCTCCTTGGGCGTGTACTGCCGCACGGCGGGCGGGTTCATCGCCAGCGCGCGCCTGGCCCGCGGGTCGTCCGGGGGCCGCAGCGGGTCCACGTCGGCCGGCCACCAGTTCTTCGGCGGGTCACGGAAGAAATATCCGGCCACGGCGACCATCGCCGCCAGGAAGAGACCGACGCTCACCAGCACCCAGCGGAAGTTCGTCAGGTCCATGTAGCCGGTGAAGATGAACACGAACGGCACCGAGCCGTAGGCGAATCCGCCGTTGACGAATCCGGTCTTTCCTCCCTTCCGTTCGGGATACCACTTGCCGACCATGTTCACGCACGTCGCGTACACCATGCCGGCGCCCATACCGCTGAACATGCCGAAGCCGATATAGGCGACGATGACATGCGGCGCGAACGCCAGTGACAGATACCCGAGCAGCGTTCCGACAGCGCCGCACATCATCGCCCAGCGTGCCGGAAGCCTGCCGCTCTCGCGCAGCTTGCCCGCCGGGAAGGCCACCGCTGCCTGGAAGAAGACCCAGACTCCCAGCATCCAGAAGATGTGCGTGTCGCCCCAGGAATGCGCGGTGTGCAGGGTGTCCTCGGCCGACGCGAACGCGTACTCGGCCGAGCTGATGCCCATCATGCCGATCCACGGCAGGATGACCATCCACTTGCGTTTGCGGCCCATGATGTCGATGTCGGTCTCGCCGACCCGGTACATCCGGCCGTTGGTGTCCGTCACCTCCCTGTACGGGACGGCTGTGTGTATGTCGGTTGTCGTCATGTTGGTTCAGCACCCCTTGCGTCGAAAAGATCCTGGCCAGCGCCCCCTGTCCAATTCCTTTCGTGTGCGCACGGGTCCCGGGGCCGGCCGGCGCGCACCGCCGACCGGCCCCCACACCGGTCACCTCATGGGCCGCCCCCCAACAGACCGGCCGCTCGGGCCCACCGGTACTTCGCGCCGAGCGCGGCCACCGGCTTCTCCGTCGTGTACGGGTACGCCACGACGCCTCGCTCGAAGAGGTACTGGCAGGCCTCCTCCACCTCGACATCGCCCGCCAGGGATGCCACGACGGGCTTCTCGATGCCGCGCTCCCGGAACTCCGCGATCACCCGGGCCGTTAGTTCGGCGAAGACCATGGGAGGGGTGACGATGGTGTGCCAGTAGCCCAGGACGAGTGCGTGAATGCGGGGATCCTCGAGGCCGAGCCTGATCGTCGCCTCGTACGTCGACGGGGGCTCGCCCCCGGTGATGTCGACGGGGTTCCCCGCCGCCCCGAAGGGCGGGATGAACGCCCGGAAGGACGCGTCCAGGTCGTCGGGGATCTCCATCAGCCGCAACCCGTTGTCGGTCACCGCGTCGGAGAGCAGCACCCCGGACCCGCCCGCCCCCGTGATGATCACGATGTTGTCGCCCTGTGGTGTGGGAAGCACTGGCAACGCGCGCGCGTACTCCAGCATCTCGTTGAGGCCGGGGGCCCTGATGACGCCCGCCTGCTTGAGGATGTCGTCGTACACGGCGTCATCGCCCGCCAGGGCACCCGTGTGCGATCCCGCGGCCTTCGCTCCGGCAGCCGTGCGCCCGGCCTTCAGGACCACGACCGGCTTCTTCGGGACGGTCGCCCGCGCGGCCTCCACAAAGGCACGGCCGTCCTTGAGATCCTCCAAGTGCATGGCGATGCACTGGGTGTTGGGGTCCTCGCCGAACCACGTGAGGAGATCGTCCTCGTCGAGGTCGGACTTGTTGCCGAGCCCGACGATCGCCGAGACGCCCGTCTTCGTGGTGCGTGCGAAGCCGAGGATGGCCATCCCGATGCCGCCGGACTGACTCGTCAGAGCGACCCCGCCCTTGACGTCGTACGGCGTGCAGAACGTCGCGCACAGGTCCTGCCAGGTCGAGTAGTAGCCGTAGATGTTCGGGCCGAGCAGCCGCACGCTGTGCCGCTCGCCGATGGCCACGATCTCGTCCTGGAGGGCCTGTTCACCGGTCTCGGCGAATCCGGAGGGGATCAGGACCGCGTTGGGAATGCCCTTGCGACCCACCTCCTCCAAGGCCGAAGCCACGAACTTGGCGGGGATCGCGAAGACCGCCACATCCACCTCACCGGGAACGTCCGTGACACTCTTGTACGCCTTGCGGCCCAAGATGTCATCGGCCTTCGGGTTCACCGGATGGATCTCGCCGGAGAAGCCGCCGTCGATGAGGTTGCGCATCACCGAATTGCCGATCTTGCCCTGCTCGTTGGAGGCGCCGATCACTGCGACGGAGCGGGGCTCCATCAGCCGCCTCATGGACGTGAGTATCTCCTCGCGCGTGTACGTAGGGCGCGGTTTCGTGACCCCTTCGGAGAGGATGACGCGGATGTCCGCGGCGATCGCGCCCTCCGGGGTGGCGATCACCGGGTTGAGGTCCACCTCCGCGATCTCCGGGAAATCGGTGACCAGTTGGGAGACCCGGCGTATCTGCTCGGCGACGGCCCAGCGGTCCACAGCCGGCGCGCCCCGCACCCCGCGGAGGATCTCTGCGGCGCGGATCGAGTCGAGCATGGAGGCGGCCTCGTCCGCGTCGACCGGCGCGAGACGGAACGTGACGTCCTTGAGGACCTCGACGAGTACACCGCCGAGCCCGAAGGCGACGACCTTCCCGAACGTCGGGTCGGTCACCGCCCCGACGATCACTTCCTGGCCGGAGGGCAGCAGCTCCTGCACCTGCACGCCCTCGATCCGTGCCTCCGGCGCGTACGCACGCGCGTTGTCGACGATCTCGCAGAAGGCGGCCCGTACGTCGGTGGCACCTTCCACGCCGACCATGACGCCGCCCGCGTCGGTCTTGTGCAGGATGTCGGGGGAGACGATCTTCATGACGACGGGCCCTTCGAAGCGTGCCGCGTACGCGACCGCCTCGTCCACGTCCGTCGCCAGCTCCTCGCCCGGTACGGCGATCCCGTACGCGTCAGCGAGCACCTTGCCCTCCGGCGCCGTCAGCGAGGTGCGTCCCTCGGCGCGCACGGCGTCCAGGAGCGCCCGCACCGTCAGTGCGCGGTCTTCGGCCATCAATCAGATCACTCCGTTCGACTTGAGCAGGCGCAGTTCCTCGTCGCCGAGGCCCAGCTCACCGACGAAGACCTCCGCGTTGTGCTCGCCGAGGAGCGGCGAACTGACCACGTCGACGGGGGAGTCCGACAGCTTCAAGGGGGAGCCGACCGTGGTGAAGGAGCCGCGCTGCGGATGCGCGACCTCGACGACCATCTCGTTCGCGGCCAGCGAGGCGTCCTCGATGATCTCCTTGGTGGAGAGGATCGGGCCGCACGGGATGTTGTGGGCGTTGAGCCGCTCGAGGACGTCCCACTTGGGGAGCGTCGCGGACCACTCCTCGATCAGCTGGAACATCTTGCCGAGTTTGGGCAGCCGGGCCTCCGGGGTGGCCCACTCGGGATCCTCGGCGAGCTCGGGGCGTCCGATGAGCTCGGTGAGCGGCTGCCAGCCCACGGGCTGCACGATGACGTACACGTAGTCGTTCGGCCCGCCGGGCGCGCACTTGACCGCCCAGCCGGGCTGTCCGCCGCCGGAGGCGTTGCCCGAGCGCGGCACCTCGTCCCCGAAGTCCTCGTTCGGGTACTCGGCGAGCGGTCCTTGTGCAAGGCGCTGCTGGTCGCGCAGCTTGACCCGGCACAAGTTGAGCACCGCGTGCTGCATGGCGACGTTCACGCGCTGCCCGCGACCGGTGTTCTCCCTCTGGAAGAGGGCGGCGAGAATGCCGGCGACGGCGTGGATGCCGGTCCCGGAGTCGCCGATCTGGGCGCCGGTCGCGAGCGGCGGGCCGTCCTCGAAGCCCGTGGTCGACATGGAGCCGCCCATGGCCTGTGCCACCACTTCGTAGGCCTTGAAGTTGGTGTAGGGGCCGTCTCCGAAGCCCTTGATCGAGGCGTAGACGATCCGGGGGTTGATCTCCTGGATGCGTTCCCAGGTGAAGCCCATCCGGTCCACGGCGCCGGGCCCGAAGTTCTCGACCATCACATCGGAGCGCCGGATCAGCTCGGTCAGGAGCTCCTTGCCTCGCTCCGTCTTGGTGTTGAGGGTGATGCTCCGCTTGTTGCAGTTGAGCATCGTGAAGTAGAGCGAGTCGACGTCCGGGACATCACGCAGCTGCTTGCGCGTGATGTCCCCCGAAGGGGCCTCGAGCTTCACCACGTCCGCACCGAGCCAGGCGAGCAGCTGGGTGGCGGACGGCCCGGACTGGACGTGTGTCATGTCGAGGACGCGTACGCCCTCAAGAGCCTTGGTCGTCATCGCACGGGCTCCTCACTTGTACATGGTCTGGTTCATGGTTCCGGGGGCGTACGCGTCCGGATCGACCCATACGTTGATCAGCGAGGGCTTGCCCGACTCGCGCGCCCGCCGCAGCGCGGGGCCGATGTCGGCGGGGTCGCGGACCTCTTCGCCGTAACCGCCCAGCATCTGGGCGAACTTGTCGTAGTGGACGTCTCCGAGGGTGTTGCCGATCCGCTCGCGCTCCTCGCCGTACTTGGCCTTCTGGCCGTAACGGATCTGGTTCATCGAGGAGTTGTTGCCGACGATCCCGACGAAGGGCAGGTTGTAGCGGACGAGCGTCTCGAAGTCCCACCCGGTCAGGGAGAAGGCGCCGTCTCCGAAGAGGGCCACCACCTCCTTGTCGGGCCGCGCCTGCTTGGCGGCAAGCACGAAGGGGACGCCGACGCCGAGCGTGCCGAGCGGTCCCGGGTCCATCCAGTGCCCCGGCGACTTGGGCTGCACGACCTGTCCGGAGAAGGTGACGATGTCGCCGCCGTCGCCGATGTAGATCGAGTCTTCGGTAAGGAAGTCGTTGATCTCGCTGACGAGGCGGTAGGGGTGGATGGGCGAGGCGTCGGACTTCAGGTTCGGCAGCCGCTTCTCGATCGCCGTCTGCTCGGCGGCACGCAGCTCGTCGAGCCACTCCTTGCGCTTGGAAGCACCTCCGTTGAGCCGCCCGGACGCCGCCTCGGTGACCGACTTCAGGATCAGCCCGGCGTCACCGACGATGCCCAGGTCGATGTCCCTGTTCTTGCCGACGGTGCGGTAGTCGAGGTCGATCTGCACGACCGTCGCGTCCGGGGAGAGCCGCTTCCCGTAGCCCATACGGAAGTCGAAGGGCGTCCCCACGATGACGATGAGATCGGCGTTGGAGAAGGCGTACCGCCGCGAGAGCTGGAAGTGGTGGGGGTCCCCGGGCGGCAGGGTCCCGCGGCCCGCGCCGTTCATGTAGGCGGGCACGTTCAGGGCCCGCACGAGCTCGATGGCGGACGCGGTGCCCCGCGTCGTCCAGACCTGGCTGCCGAGCAGGATCGCGGGCTTCTCGGCGTGCACGAGCAGGTCGGCGAGCTTCTCGATGGCCTCGGGGTCGCCGGCCGAGCGGGTGGACGCGCGGTACTGCCCGGCCTGCGGCACCCGGGCCTTGTCCACCGGCACCTTGGCGTCCAGCACATCGCGCGGGATCTCCAGGAAGGACGGTCCTGGAGCGCCGTGATAGCACTCGCGGAACGCCATCGACACCATGTCAGCGGCGCGTGCCGTGTCCGGCACGGTCGCGGCGAACTTGGTGATGGGCGTCATCATGTCGACGTGCGGAAGATCCTGCAGTGACCCCATCTTGTGCTGGGTGTGCGCTCCCTGGCCGCCGATCAGCAGCATGGGGGACTCGGCGCGGAAGGCGTTCGCTACGCCAGTGACGGCGTCCGTGGTTCCCGGCCCAGCCGTCACCACCGCGCATCCCGGCTTACCGGTGAGGCGCGCGTAGCCGTCGGCCGCGTGGGCGGCGACCTGCTCGTGGCGTACGTCGACGACATCGATCCCCTCGTCGACGCAGCCGTCGTAGATGTCGATGATGTGGCCGCCGCACAAGGTGTAGATGACCTCCACACCCTCTGCTTTGAGTGCCTTGGCGACCAAGTGCCCACCGGAGATGTGGGTTTGGTTCGTGTCGCTGCTGCCGTCGGGCATGGCGAAGTCCTGTCCCTTCGTAGGGGAGTTGGAGCGCTCAGATGCTGCTCGCACACTGCTCGGAGGTGCTCTCGCGGTAGATTGCATACAGTCGACGAATACTGTATGAAGCTTGTTATCCCGCATCCGGTCAGTGGTGTCCAGGGGGCGTGCGGCACTTTTCGGAGGCGGGGGGTTCGCTCCCCGGAACGACACGGCGTCAGGAGCCGGAATGGACCTGTTCGAGCACCAGGCAAGGGAACTCTTCGAGGAATACGGCATCTTGGTGCCGCATGCGGTGGTCGCCGACACGGCGAAGGAGGCACGCGCGGGCGCCGAACGCCTCGGCGGCCGAGTCGTCGTCAAGGCCCAGGTGAAGACCGGCGGACGCGGCAAGGCCGGCGGCGTCAAGGTCGCCGCGAACCCGGCCGCCGCCGAGATCACGGCACGGCAGATCCTCGGCATGGACATCAAGGGCCACACCGTGCGCAAGGTGATGGTGGCCCAACCCGTGGAGATCGAGAGTGAGTTCTACGTCTCGTACGTGCTGGACCGCGCGGCGGGGCGCTTCCTCGCGATCGCGTCCGCCGAAGGCGGCATGGACATCGAGGAGGTGGCGGCGAGCAGGCCGGAGGCCGTCGCGCGCGTCGAGATCGACCCGGCAGCGGGAGTGTGTGAGGCGAAGGCGGCCGAGATCGCCGCGGCGGCGGGGCTCCCCGAGGCCACCGCCGACGTACTGGTCAGGCTGTGGCAGGTGCTGACCCGCGAGGACGCGCTCCTCGTCGAGGTGAACCCCCTCGTCCGCACCGCACAGGGAGAGATCCTCGCCCTCGACGGCAAGGTCACCCTGGACGACAACGCCCGCTTCCGCCAGGCACGCTGGGGCGCGGACGACTCCGCCCACGACGACCCCCTGGAGGCGGCGGCCGCGTCCAAGGGCCTCAACTACGTCAAGCTCGACGGCGAGGTCGGCATCATCGGCAATGGCGCGGGCCTCGTCATGTCCACCCTCGACGTGGTCGCGGGCTGCGGAGCACGCCCCGCGAACTTCCTCGACATCGGCGGTGGCGCCTCCGCCCAGATCATGGCCGACGGCCTCTCCGTCATCCTCTCCGACCCCGCAGTCAAGTCCGTCTTCGTCAATGTCTTCGGCGGGATCACCGCATGCGACGCCGTCGCCGACGGCATCGTCCAGGCGCTGGAAGCAGTCCAGTTGACCAAGCCACTCGTCGTCCGCCTCGACGGCAACAACGCCGTACGGGGCCGCGCCATCCTCGACGCCCGCTCCCACCCCCTCGTCCAGCAGATCACCACCATGGACGGCGCCGCACGACGCGCCGCCGAACTCGCCGGTCACACCAACGCAGCCTAAGGAGCCGGGACATGGCGATCTACCTCACCAAGGAGAGCAAGGTCCTCGTCCAGGGCATGACCGGCGCCGAGGGCATGAAGCACACCCGTCGCATGCTCGCAGCGGGCACGGACGTCGTCGGAGGCGTCAACCCCCGCAAGGCCGGCCGGACCGTCGACTTCGACGACCGCGCCGTCCCCGTCTTCGGCACCGTCCGCGACGGCATCGAGGCCACGGGCGCCGACGTCACCGTGGTCTTCGTGCCCCCGGCCTTCTGCAAGGCGGCGGTCACCGAGGCCGCCGACGCCGGAATCGGCCTCGCGGTGGTCATCACGGAGGGCATCCCTGTGCACGACTCGGTCGCCTTCCACGCGTACGCCAAACAGCGCGGCACGCGCGTCGTCGGCCCCAACTGCCCGGGGCTCATCACCCCCGGCCAGGCCAACGCGGGCATCATCCTCGCCGACATCACCAAACCCGGACGCGTCGGCCTGGTCTCGAAATCGGGCACGCTCACCTACCAACTCATGTACGAACTGCGCGACATCGGCTTCTCCACCTGTGTCGGCATCGGCGGCGACCCCGTCGTCGGCACCACGCACATCGACTGCCTCGCCGCCTTCGAGGACGACCCCGACACCGAACTGATCGTGCTCATCGGTGAGATCGGCGGAGACGCGGAGGAACGCGCTGCCGCCTACATCGAGCAGTCCGTCAGCAAACCCGTCGTCGCCTACATCGCCGGCTTCACCGCCCCTGAGGGCAAGACCATGGGTCACGCGGGAGCCATCGTCTCGGGCTCGTCCGGCACCGCGCGCGCGAAGCAGGAGGCACTGGAGGCGGCCGGGGTACGCGTCGGCGCCACACCTACGGAAACGGCCCGCCTCGTTCTCGACCAACTCGGGGCATGAGGAATCCCGCCTCGTTCTCAGCCCGTACGAGCCATGCACCTCCCGCCCCGATCTGTGCACCGTGAGCGGAGACATACGAATGGCACCCACCCTCCCCAAACCTCGTGTCCTCAAGGCCGGTACAGCCTGGAGCGAAGCCTGGCGCCGCTGCCTCGCCGTCGCGCCGGAGGCCTTCCGCGACGACCGCGTCCTCAATCTCTGGAACGGCACCTGGCAGGCGGACGGCCGGGCCCTGCCCGCCACATCGCCCGTCGACGGCAGCCCCATCGCGGGCCCGCCACGCCTCGACTCCGCCGCCGCCCAGCAGGCCGTACGCGCCTCACTCGACCAGCACCGGGCCTGGCGTCACGTCCCGTTGGACGAACGGCGTGCCCGCGTCGCCGCCACCCTCGACGCTCTCACCGAGCACCGTGAACTGCTCGCCCTCCTCCTCGTCTGGGAGATCGGCAAGCCCTGGCGCCTCGCCCAGGCCGATGTCGACCGGGCCATCGACGGCGTGCGCTGGTACGTCGACGGCATCGAACCGATGGTCGACGGGCGGAGCCCGCTTGACGGTCCCGTATCCAACATCGCGAGCTGGAACTACCCGATGAGCGTGCTCGTTCACGCAGTGTTGGTACAGGCACTCGCGGGCAACGCGGTCATCGCCAAGACCCCGACCGATGGCGGCGTCGCCTGCCTCACCCTGGCCTGCGCGCTGGCCGCCCGCGAAGGGATCCCCGTCACCCTCGTCAGCGGCAGCGGCGGGGAACTGTCCGAAGCGCTGGTCCGCGCACCGGAAATCGGGTGCGTCTCCTTCGTCGGCGGACGTGACACGGGCGCCGCCGTCGCCACCGCCGTCGCCGACCTCGGCAAGCGGCACATCCTCGAACAGGAAGGACTGAACACCTGGGGCATCTGGAACTACAGCGACTGGGAAGCGCTCAGCGCCGTCATCCCCAAGCTCTTCGACTACGGGAAGCAGCGCTGCACCGCGTATCCGCGGTTCGTCGTCCAACGGGGCCTCTTCGACGAGTTCCTCGCCGCCTATCTCCCGGCCGTGCGCACCGTCCGCATCGGTCACCCCCTGGCGGTCGAACATGCCGAGGACCCCTTCCCGAAGCTGGACTTCGGCCCGCTGATCAACGCGGCGAAGGCGAAAGAGCTGGGCGACCAGGTGGCGGAAGCGATCGATCGCGGTGCTGTGCCGTTGTACCGCGGCGCTCCCGCGGCGGACCGCTTCCTGCCGGGCCAGGACACCGACGCGTACGTCCACCCCGTCACGCTCCTCAACCCGCCGCCGTCCTCGCCGCTGCACCACGCGGAGCCGTTCGGTCCGGTCGACACCATCGTCCTCGTCGACACGGAGGCGGAGCTGCTCGCCGCCATGAACGCGTCGAACGGGGCGCTGGTCGCCACGCTGTCGACCGACGACGCCGCGACGTACGAACGTCTCGCGCCGCAGATCCGCGCGTTCAAGACCGGCCGCGGCAAGCCGCGTTCGCGTGGGGACCGGGACGAGCTGTTCGGCGGGTTCGGGGCGTCATGGCGCGGGGCGTTCGTCGGTGGCGAGCTGCTGGTGCGCGCGGTCACCCACGGCCCGGCGCTGGAACGGCCGCCGGGGAACTTTCCGAGTTACCACTTGATGGCGTGAACCGGGGTCCGATGGCGTGAGCCCGGGGCCGGCAGGGGATCGGTTGCCTAGCCGATGCCCTGCCGGTCGGGCTGCAGTGCGAACGCGCGGTCCGCCGCTTCCGGGACCGTGCGTTCCACGGCCTGCGCGAGCAGCTCGCGGTGGCGCAGGAGCGGCTTCCTGCGGTCCTCGGGAACGAGCCGCAGCAGGTCGTCGAGGCCTGCCAGCATGCGCCGGGTGACCTGCGGGTTGCCGACCGCGCACCCCCGGATCTCGGCGAACCCGAGATCCACGAGCGCGGTCCAGTCCGGCACGGGCTGCACCATCCGCACGGCCCCGCGCCGGTCACGGTGGCGCAGGGCGCCCAGCGGATAGTGGGCCACCGAGGCCAGGAACAGGATGATGCGGTCAAGGGCCTGCACGGCGGTGGTCGGGTCGTTCACCGCGGGGGAGAGGGCCCGCAGCGCGATGTCGGCGAGCTGACGAAGACCGAACCCGAGGTCCTGGTGGAAGGTGCGCTCCACGCCCACGTACACCGTGTACCGCAGTGCACGCCGGGGCGGCGCCGTTCCGCCGTGGACGGTGAACACCGGGGTCCCCGGCACCACGAAGTCCCCGATGCGTGGCAGCAGCCGCAGCACCACACCGTGGCGGCCGGCCGCTCTCACGACGCGGGCGATGTGCACGTCCCGCAGCACACCGGCCCGCCCCTGGTGAGTGATGCGGGCGGTCGCGGGGCCGAGGTGCTCGTCGTCCAGGGCGCCTTCGGTCGGGTACTTCACCGCCACCCGCAGCGCCTCCCGGGCGATCCGGTCGATGACGAAGCTGATCCGCATCATGCGGAGCGTGCCGTTCACGTACGCCACGAAGAGCAGCAGGCTCAGGAACACCATGGCCATGGCCAGGAGGGACTCGATCAGCGGCACGTTCGTCAGGAGCCGCGGATCCTGCTCGCTGTCGAAGGACGTCAGCGTCATCAGCGAGAAGAGGAACGTCGCCAGGAACACGGTGAGCGTGGTCTTGGTGATCCGTGACCTGATGTACAGCCGCACCACCCGCGGGCTGAACTGCCCGCTCGCCATCTGCACGGCCACCAGGGAGATGCTGAAGACGACACCGATGAAGGTCAGCATCGCCGAGCCGATGGTCTTGATCACCTCCTTGGCGTCGTCGGCGATCCCGATCATGTTCTCGAGAAGGTCGTACTCCCCGGCGTCCTGCGCCGACGTCACGATCTGGCTGTCCAGCTCCGATGCGACGAACCACAGCACCATGGCCCCCACCAGCCCGGCCGTCGGCGCGAACCACATGGTGTCCCGCAGATGCTCACGCAACGGGGACAGCAACCGAGGCCGCCGCACCTTCACGCCACCGAGCGCTCCCGTAATCAAGCCGTCACTCATGGTGAGACTGTAGACGCGCGGGTACGGGCCGCCGGGCAGCCGCCCGCCGACGGGCGGATACGCAGGTGAAAGGCACTCCGAAAGCTTGGTATTGTTGTCCATGTCGCCGCGGGGAACACCCCGCGAACGGCAAACACCTAGTCCGGGTGGCGGAATGGCAGACGCGCTAGCTTGAGGTGCTAGTGCCCTTTATCGGGCGTGGGGGTTCAAGTCCCCCCTCGGACACCAGCCAGAACCCCACGGCCTCTCTGAGGCCGTGGGGTTTTGTCATGCTCCCGAGAGAGGCTGTCATGCCTCCCGAGGGATGCAAGGGGATCAGGCCGTGGCTTCCGACGTCGGGCGCGGGTCGGTCTCCGTCTCGGGGGTGTCGGTCCCGGCGTCCGCCTGGCGGACCGGAATGAATGCCGCGACCACCGCAGCCGCGAGGCCCACCCCGCAGCCCATCAGCATGGCGGCGCGGAAGCCGTTCTCCGACGGCAGGAAATGACCGCCGAAGTCCGTCGTCATCTGGGCAAGGACCACACCGATCACGGCTGCCGCCGCGGAGCTGCCGATCGAACGCATCAGGGTGTTGAAGCTGTTGGCCGACGCGGTCGCCGACTGGGGCACCGCGCTCATGATCAGGGCGGGCATGGCGCCGTACGCGAGGCCTACGCCCGTGTTGCAGATGAGCGTCACGACCAGCAGGCCCCAGGTCGAACCCATCAGGAGCAGGGAGGAGCCGTAGCCGAGAGCGATGACCAGGGCTCCGACCGACAGTGTCACCTTGGGGCCGCGGGCGGCCGAGAGCTTGGCGCCGAGCGGTGCGAGGGCCATCATCATCAGGCCGGCCGGGGCCATCCACAGACCCATGGCCATCATCGACTGGCCGAGGCCGTGGCCGGTGGCCTCGGGCAGCTGAAGCAGCTGGGGCACGACCAGCGACTGGGCGTACATCGCGAAGCCGACGAGCACCGAGGCCGCGTTGGTCATCAGGACCTGCGGCCGGGCGGTGACGCGCAGGTCGACCAGCGGCTCGTCGCTGCGCAGCTCCCACCGGCCCCAGACCAGCAGGACGACGACCGACGCGGCGAACAGGCCGAGGGTGGTGCCGCTCGTCCAGCCCCAGTCGGAGCCCTTGGACACGGTGAGCAGCAAGCAGACCAGACCGCTGCCCAGACCGATCGCGCCCAGGGCGTCGAAGCGGGCAGACCCGGTCGCCGATCGTCCCGCGGGTACGAACAGCCAGGCCAGGAGGGCGACCAGGAGACTCAAGGCGGCGGCGACCCAGAACAGCACCCGCCAGCTGGCGTTCTCGGCGACGGCCGCGGCGAACGGCAGGCCGAGCGCACCGCCCACACCCATGGACGCGCTCATCAGGGCGATGGACGAGCCGAGCTTCTCGGGCGGCAGCACGTCACGCAGGAGGCTGACGCCCAGCGGCACCACGCCCATGCCGAGGCCCTGCATCCCCCGGCCGACGATCATCGGCACCACGGAGGAGGCAAGGGCGCAGACCGCCGAGCCCGCGACGAGCGGCACCACGGAGACGAGCAGCATGCGCCGCTTGCCGTACATGTCACCGAGCCGCCCGGCCACGGGTGTCGCCACCGCCGCCGAGAGCAGTGTGGCCGTGACCACCCACGAGGCGTTCGGCGGGCTGGTGTCGAGCATGCGGGGGAGGTCGCCGATCAGGGGCACTACCAGCGTCTGCATGACCGCGGCCACGATGCCCGCGAGGGCGAGTACCCCGACGACGCGCCCCGGGCGGACGTCGGGCTCCGAGCTGACCACTGGCTTCTCCTTCGGCTTTCCGGGCGGCGCCGGACGGGTCCCGGGCGGCTTCCGGACGATCGCGTGAGCTGAGAGGGCATCGCGATATGCACTATACATATGAAGTGCATGATGCATATGACGGATAGAATGTCTGCATGGACAAGCACGGTCGTCGCATGGACAAGCCCGCTGGCCGCACGGAGAAGCCCGTTCGGCAGGTCGAATTCGAGACGATGCTGCTCGGTCGGCACTCGCATCTGTTCAACCCGCGCACACGTTCTTCGGGCGGGCGCCTGGACCGGAGCGCGTACATCCTGCTCAGCCGCATCCAGATGGACGGCCCCATGTCCATCGGCCAGCTCACCGATGCCTTCGGCCTCGACGCGTCCACGCTGAACCGGCAGACCGCGGCCATGCTGCGCGGCGGCCTCGTCGAGCGCATTCCCGACCCCGACGGCGGCATGGCCCGCAAGTTCCGCATCTCCGCCGAGGGCGCGCGGCAACTCGACGCCGACCGGGCCGAGTACACCCAGGGCCTTGAGAAGGTCATGGACACTTGGTCGCCGGAGGATGTGGCGTCGTTCGCCGCGCTGCTCCAGCGCTTCAACAGCGACATCGAGCGCCTGGAGGGGCATCCCTGGCCGCGCCCGTGAGCCCACCCACCCCGTGAGCCCGCCCGTGAACCCCCTCGTACCTCCGAACGGGCGATCGCGGGCCCGGGGCAGCTGTCGTACCGGCGCGCGGGCGTAACGGCGCCTGCCGTACGTGCGTGGCGCGGGGCCGCTGTGCGGGACACGGGCGGCCCTGCGCCCGTCGGGAGGCCGAGTGTCCGACGATGATGCAAGAAGTCGATCGGAGAACTCGATGCTCATCAGACACGCTCACCGCCGCCGTGCCGGCCGGTGCCACGGCCCTGTTGCCGACCACGCCCGTCAGCAACGGGGAGCAGCGCCCGCCACGCCAGCGCCCGCCACGCCCGTGCCCGCCACGTCCGCTCGGTCAGCCGTCACACCCGCCACCGGTCACCGCGGCGGCCTCATACGCCTGCGGGAACGCGCCCCCTCCGTCGGCGGTCACCCGTACGCGGGCCACCGCCCCGGGGCCGGGTTCGACGTCGCCGCCCACCTGCCGCCGCACCCCGAGAACACGGAAGAGAAACGCACTACATGACCCTCCGCGTCCTGCTTGCCGACGACCAGGCCCTCCTCCGGGCGACCTTCCGCATCCTGATCGACTCCTGCGACGACATGGAGGTGGTCGCCGAGGCCACCGACGGCGATGAAGCCCTTGAACTCGCCAGGACCCATCTCCCCGACCTCGCCCTCGTGGACATCGGCATGCCCAGCACGGACGGCCAGGATGCGACCGCCCTGATCTGCGCCGCCCCGGAGCTCGCCGCCACCCGCGTCCTCATCCTCACGACCTCCGAGACCGGCGAGCACGTGGCCCAGGCCCTGCGCGCGGGCGCGAGCGGATTCCTCGGCAAGGACGTGGGCGTCGAAGAACTCCTCGACGCGATCCGGACCGTGGCCGCGGGCGACTCGCTGCTCTCCCCGACGGCCACGCGCGCCCTCGTCACCCGCTTCCTCACCACCCCCGAGGCCGGCGACCACCTGGCGCCGCCCGAGAGCCTCGCCGCGCTCACCGACCGCGAGCGGGAGGTGATGACCCTGGTCGCCGAGGGAAAGTCCGACGCCGAGATCGCCGAACTGCTCTCCGAAAACCCGCAGACCGTGCGCACCCACGTCCAGCGCGCCATGGCCGGGCTCGACGCCCGCGACCGCGCCCAACTGGTCGTCATCGCCTACCAGTCGGGCCTCGTCCGCCCCGCGCCGCCCCTGTGCTGAGCCCAGGAACCCCCGAGCCGGTACCTCACTTCTTGAGCCCGTCCATCGCCGCACGCGTGTCGGACTTGAGCATCTCCTCGACCTCCGAGGCCGTCGGCGGCTCGGTCTTGTCGTCCGCGCCGCCGTAGTAGCTCCAGCGCGTCTCGATGGTGAACCAGCCGTCGCGCACGGCGAGGGTCATGCCGTTGAGATCGTCATCGTCGGAGCCGCTGGTGTCGGTCACCAGGTACGCCTCGTCGCCGATACCGCTCACGGCCTTGGTCTTGTAGGTGTACGTCTTCTGCGACTGGTCCTCGTAGGCCTTCTGCTCCGAGGCGAACTCGCCCTTCGGGTCGGTGGCCTTGTGCCACCGGGCGGTGGAGTAGACGTAGATGCTCGAATAGGTGTCGGCTCCCGCCTCCGGGTCCTTGAGCTTGCGGCTGCAGTAGCTCTGGTCGAAGCCCTTCTGCCGGGTGCCGTAATTGGTGGTGGCGGTGGAGTCCGAGTCGAGCTCGTACTTCTTCTTGAAGGCGTCGAGCGGGGAGACGTCGCAGAGGTTCTTCGTGTACTGGTATCCGGCGAGGTCCGCCTTCGCCTCGTCGCCGCCGCTGCCGCTGTCGGAGCCGAGATTGCCGGTGGCGAAGAGCGCTCCCGCCCACAGGGCCGACGCGACCACGACACCGCCGATGCCCCACACCCAGCCGGGCGTGGGCTTGCGCGGTCCTGCCGGGGGCGCCGGAGGTGCGGGCGGCTGGCCGTAGGGGCCGGGCTGCTGTCCGTACGGGCCAGGTGGCTGGCCGAAGGGTTGCGGGGAGCCCTGGGGCGGAACCGTGCCCGGCGGCTGCTGATACGGATTCGGGGTCTGCTGGTATGGGTTGGGCTGATTCGGTTGATTCGGATGATTCGGCTGGTGGGGCTGATTGGGCTGGTTGGGCTGGGAATTCGGTATCGACATAGGCGGCAATGTACCGCTGGGCTCCGGGCGGGTGGAGGTGGCCCGGACCTGGTCGCCCCCGGGGTGGCCTGCTCAAGTAAGGTCACCCTTAGCTGCGCGTACGCGATGACCCCCTGGAGGCTCCCCCATGCCGCTCACCGCTCCTCCCGACGGGGCCACCCGCCGGCCGCCCCGCATCCCACGGCCGCGGCCGGTCGAGCGCGTGGACAGTGCGTGGGTGGGCCGGGCCGTGGAGCGGGGCGACTTCTGGGGTGCCGTACGGGCGGCGGGCGGTGCGCCGGTCGTCGAGCCCGACCCGCAGGGCGACGACCAGTACCGGGTGGTCACCTTCCTGTGGCGCGGCACGGACGCGACCCGGGCGGTCCTCGTCATGCCGAACAAGATCGTCGATCCGCGTGACATGGCCCCCAACCTGATGGAGCGGGTGCCGGGAACGGACATCTGGCACTGGTCGATCCGGATGCGCGCGGACTGGCGGGCGACGTACAGCCTGTGCGTGGATGAAGGGGGCGGCCCTCGGCGACCGGAGGGCGAGTACTGGCCCTGGCTGCGCCAGCAGCAGCGCGCCGACCCCCTCAACCCGCGTACGCTGACGCGTCGTTGGGGCGGCGAGCCGGTCTCGTGCGTCGAGCTGCCGCAGGCTCCGGCCGGTGACGACTGGCAGCGGCGCGAGGGTGTCGCACGCGGCACCGTCAGCACGCACACGGTCCGCAGCGAACTCCTCGGCAACGAGCGGCGGGTGCATCTCTACGAGCCGCCGGGTGGCGGACGCGACCTGTCCGTCCTGGTCCTGATGGACGGCGAGATGTGGCAGCCGGGCCTGGACGTCGCGGCGCTCCTCGACAACCTCATCGCCGACGGCCGCATCCCGCCGCTGGCCGCCGTGCTCCCCGAATCCCTGAGCGCGGACCAGCGCTGGGCCGAACTCGCCTGCAACGAACGGTTCGTCGGGTTTCTGGAGACCGAGCTGCTGCCCTGGGCGGGCGGCCTGCTGCCCCTGACCGGCGATCCGGCACGAACCGTCGTCGCCGGTCAGAGCCTCGGCGGCCTCACCGCGGCATACGCGGCCGTCGTCGCGCCGGGGCGTTTCGGCCATGTCCTCGCGCAGTCGGGTTCCTTCTGGTGGCCGGACGGGCCCGACCTCGAACGCTCCGAGTGGCTGACCGCCCGTATCGCCGAGAGTGAGCGGCTGCCGGTCCGGTTCTGGCTGTCGGCGGGCGAGCAGGAGTGGGTGGCGCTACCCGCCATGCGCAGGCTGCGCGCCACCTTGCGCGAGAAGGGTTACGAGGACGCCGTGTACCGCGAGTTCAACGGCGGGCACGACTACTTGTGCTGGCGCACGGAACTGGCGGACGGGCTGGTCGGGCTGCTGGGTGCGGAGTCCGCGGGCGAGCCGTCGGCGGGGGCCGCTGCCGCGTAGGCATGGGCGCAGGCCTCGTGGGGTGGGGGAGGCGCCCTGTCCCGGGGGCCTACAGAGCCGGGGACTTCGCCGTGGCGACTGCTGCCGCGTAACCCTCGGGTGCGGCGACGTCTCGTACCGTCCAGCCTCGGACGTCAAGGGATGCGGTGCCTGTGCCCACCAGGAGCGATGCCATGCCGCCGCCGGCGAGGCCCTCGCCCGTTCCCTTGAGGCAGGCCTCCTTGCGGGTCCAGCAGCGGGCGAAGGCCAAGGGCCTTTCGCCGGATGGGAGTTCGGCCAGCTCCGACTGCTCCCGGGGGTGCAGGGACGCCGCCACGTCTGCCATCGTGCTCGCGGACGGGAGTCTCTCCACGTCGGCACCGACCGGGCGGTCCGCGAAGGCGAGCAGGGCCAGGCCTTGCGTGTGGGAGAGGGAGAAGTGCGGGCCCGCCCCTCCGGCGACGGCGGGGCGGCCGTGCGGCTCACCGCACAGCGGGCACGGCAGCCGCACCAGCTCAACCGCCGCCGGCTCGACGCAGAGATACGCGCCGAGCCGCAGACGGAGCGCGGTATGCGCCGCCGCGTACAGCTCCTGGTCCGCCGGGCGCCGCAACGCCGCGGCCCGGCGCCGCTCCTGCGTGTCGAGGAGCGACACGTCGAGCGGGGCCGGGCGGACGAACTGGATCTCCGTCACGTGGCCGGCTCCTGGAGGCGGGCCACACAACGGCCGTACGTCTCCGGCCCGTACACCGTGGTCCATCCCTCGGGCACGGCGCGGAAGACCGGCCACAGGGAGTGCTCCCCGAGCGCGTTCTCCAGGACCAGGTGGGTCGGCTCCGTGTCGGCGTCGGTGTTCACCGCGTCGAAGGGGCCTGGCGTGTTCGTCATGCGTGGTCCAGCTCCTTGAGGCGGGCGGCGAGTACGGCACAGACCTCGTCGAGGCGCCGCGGCTGCGTCAGCTCCGGGTGCAGGCAGTCCACGTCGTGGTTGCTGATCGAGCCGCTGATGTACGGCGCCCAGGCGTCCCTCGTCAGCCAGTCCTCGGCGCGCGGCGCGGCGGCCGTGAAGAACAGGGCGTCACCGTCGAAGGGGCGGTGGTCGTGCTCGCGCATCAGGCGGGCGTTGTTGACGACGATGTCGAGGACCGCCGACAGGGTCCTGTCCGGCAGGCCGGCCAGGGCGCTGCCTTCGCGCTGGAGCGTGGCCAGGACATCCTCGCGGGTCAGCTCGTGCGTCAGGTCGTAACCGGCCATCCGCAGCAGCGCCTTGAGGGCGTCCGCCTCCGCGGGGACCGCGGCGTCGCGCCACTGGTCGGAGGGGTAGGCGTCGAGCAGCGCGAGCAACTCGACCTCCTCTCCCCCCTCTTGGAGCAGCACCGCGACCGTGTGGGCGAGCACACCGCCCACCGACCAGCCGACCAGCCGGTAGGGGCCGTGCGGGCGCACCGCCCGCAGCGCGTCCACGTACTCCGCCGCCATCTCCTCCATCGTGGCCGGGAGTTCACCCTCGCCGTGCAGGCCGCGCGCCTGAAGGCCGTACACCGGCTGCCCGGGGTCGAGCCGTGAGAGCAGACCCGAGTAGCACCAGCTCATGCCGCCCGCCGGGTGGAAGGCGAACAGTGGGGTGCGGTCGCCGCGAGCGCGCAGCGGAAGCAGTACGTCCAGGGCGTGGTCGGCCTCGCTGTGGTCAGCGTCCAGGTGGGCGGCGAGCGCCGCCGGGGTCTGCGCCTGGAAGAGCGTGCCGATGGTGAGCTCGGCGCCCAGCGTGTCGCGGACCCTGGCGACCAGCCGGGCCGCAAGGAGCGAGGTGCCGCCCAGGTCGAAGAAGGCGTCGTCCACACCGAGTTGGGGCACACCGAGGATCTCTGCGAAGAGCCGGGTGAGCGTCTCCTCGCGGTGGCCGCTCGGCACCCGGCTGCCGTCGCCGGAGCCCTCGAAGGCGGGGGCGGGCAGTGCGCGCCGGTCCAGCTTGCCGTTCGGGCTGAGCGGGAAGTCGTCCAGGACGAGGATGGCGCCCGGCACCATGTAGTCGGGCAGTGTGCGGGCGAGCCCTGCGCGCAGCTCTTCGGGGTCGGGGACGGCTCCGGTGTCGGCGGGTGTCACGTACCCGACGAGCCGCTGGTCGCCCGGCCGGTCCTCGCGAACCAGCACGCCGGCCGCGCCCACCGCAGGGTCGGCGGCCAACTCGGCCTCGATCTCGCCCAGTTCGACGCGCAGGCCCCGCAGCTTGACCTGGTGGTCGGTGCGGCCCAGGTACTCGATCTCGCCGTGCTCGGTCCAGCGCGCCAGGTCGCCCGTGCGGTACATGCGGGTGCCGGGCGGACCGTAGGGGTCGGCGACGAAGCGGGAGGCGGTCAGTTCGGGCCGCCCCAGGTACTCGGTTGCCAGCTGGGTCCCTGCAAGGAACAGCTCGCCCTGGATGCCGGGCGGGCACGGCTGGAGCGCCGCGTCCAGGACGTACAGGCGCGTGTTCCAGACGGGCTTGCCGATCGGGACCGGGCCCGTCGCGTCGGTGCCGCACGAGTGGTACGTCACGTCGACGGCCGCCTCCGTCGGACCGTAGAGGTTGTGCAGCGGTACGCCGTCCAGTACGCGCCCGAACTCCCGCACCGTCTCGCGCGGCAGCGCCTCGCCGCTGCAGAAGACGTGCCGCAGGCCCGCGCAGTCAGCCGCGGCGGGCTCGGACAGGAACACCTGGAGCATCGAAGGGACGAAGTGGCAGACGGTGACGCCCTGTTCGCGGATGACGCGCGCCAGATACGCCGGGTCCTTGTGGCCGCCGGGTTCGGCGACGACGAGCGTCGCGCCCACCCGCAGCGCCCAGAAGAACTCCCACACCGACACGTCGAACCCGGACGGCGTCTTCTGCAACACCCGGTCACCGGCGTCGAGTTCGTACTCGGCCTGCATCCAGCGCAGCCGGTTGTCGATCGCCGAGTGCGGCACGACGACACCCTTGGGGCGGCCGGTCGACCCGGACGTGTAGATGACATAGGCGGGGTGGTGCGGGGTGAGCGCGCGCGGCGGGTCGTACGTGCCGTACGGCGCCGTGTCCAGCCGGTCCAGGGCGACGATCGGCACACCCGAAGCGGCGGGCACCCGGTCGGCACGGTCGGCGATCACGCAGGCAGGACCCGCGTCCTGAAGCATGTACGCGAGCCGGTCCGCCGGATAGTCGGGGTCCAGCGGGAGATAGGCGCCGCCCGCCTTGAGCACGGCGAGGAGCGTGATCACCAGGTCCAGGGAGCGGGGCACGGCGACGGCCGCGAGCGCGCCCGGACGTACGCCGACCTCGATGAGATGGTGGGCGAGCCGGTTGGCGCGGGCGTTCAGCTCGGCGTAGGTGAGCTCCTGGTCGCCGAAGACCAGGGCGGTGGCGTCCGGCGTGCGGACCGCCTGGGCCTCGATCGGGCCGATCAGCGTGGTGGGCGGCACCGGCTGCGCGGTGGCGTTGAACTCCTCCGTGACGAGGGGCAGTTCGACACGGCGGGCGATCGTGTGCTCGGCCAGCGGCGTGTGCGGGCCCGCGTCGGCGATGCGCTCCAGAAGCTCCATGAACCGCGCCTGGTGGACGCCGAGTTCGTCCGGCTCGTACAGGGCGGGATTGCCGTCGTAGTCGATGCGCAGGCCACTGCCGTCGGCGCGGTCGTAGACGTTGACCGTGAGGTCCTCGACGGGGCCCGCCGAGAGGTTGTGCGCGTCGGTGCGGGCGCCCGCGAAGGTCAGGCCGTAGTCGAACGGCATGACGTTGACCAGCGGACCGACCAGGGATCGGCCATCGCCGAGGAGGCCCAGGTCGCGGCGGATGTCCTCGTAGCGGTAGCGCTGGTGGCGGCGGGCCGCGCGGATGCCGAGCACGACCTGCCGGGTCAGCTCGGCGAAGGTGGCCTGCGGGGTCACGGTGAGCCGCAGCGGCAGCACGTTCATCACCATGCCGGGCACGCGCAGGGCCACCGAACCCATGCGGCCCATCATCGGCAGGCCGAGCACCACCTCGGCGGAGCCGGTGGCCCGCGAGACGTACAGGGCCTGCGCGGCGACGAGCACCTCGGGCCAGGTCGCCCGCATCGCGGACGCCGACTCCCGAAGGCGTGAGGTCGCCTCGGGGGAGAGGCGTGCGCTGCGGCGGTGGAAGGTGCGGGACGGCAGCGCGGTGCGCCCGGCCAGGTTGGGGGCGTCGGGGCGGTCGGCGAAGGCGCCGTCCCAGTGGCGGCGGTCCGTCTCGAACGTCTCGGACGCGCGGTACGCGGTGTCCTCGGCGACGAGGTCCTCAAGGCGCCCGAAGGGGCTCTCGGCCGGCTCCTCACCCGCGGCGAGCGCGGTGTAGACCTCGGCGGTGCGGCGGGCGAGCAGCGAGTAGCCGAAGCCGTCCATCACGATGTGGTGCACCCGCTGGTACCACAGCCAGCGCTCGTCGCCGACGCGGAACAGCGCGTGCGCGAACAGCGGTCCGGCGGCCAGGTCGAACGGCGTGGCCAGGTCCTCGCGCATCCACGCCTGCGCCTCGGCGTCCGGGTCGGCCGCGGCACGCAGATCGCGCACCTTCAGCGGAAGCGCCGGATCGGCGACCTCCAACTGAGCGGGCCCGTCGGCCCCTTCGATGATCCTCACACGCAACGCGTCGGCCTCGGACACCACCTGACGCAGCGTCCGCGCGAAGACGGACGGGTCGATGGGACCGTGGATCTCCAGGCACTCGGCCGTGTTCTGGGCCGGGCTGCCGGGGTCGAGCGCCTGCGCGAACCACATGCCCGACTGGGCAGCGGTGAGCCTCATGTGGAGGCTCCCAGAATCGGCGCCCAGGCCTCGATGGCGGGCTGCTCGGCCAGGTCCACGAAAGTCGCGGTGATGTCGTGCTCGCGGCGCCAGCGCTCGATCAGCGACATGATGCGCACCGAGTCGAGACCGTAGTCGACGAGGTTCTCGTCGAGAGGGATGTCGGCGGGCTCCTCGCCCAGGACGTCGGCGACGTCGGCCCGTATGAGTTCCACGCTCAGCGCCATGTCAGATCCCCTTCAGAACAGCGTCGGTGGTGGTGACGACCGCGCACCGTCCTGCCGCGTAGCGCAGCGCCATGTCGTGGTCCTCGCGGGAGAAGTCGGCCACCGCGTCCGCGACGACGAACGCCTGCACGTCACGCATCCACGCGTCGCAGGCCGTCATCAGGACACCGATGTGCGCGTACACGCCGACGATGACGATCTGGTCCCGGCCCGCCTCGCGCATGCGCTCCTCGAGGTCGGTGCGGACGTACGCGCTGTACTTCCACTTCGTGAGCACGGTGTCGCCGGGCTCCGGCGCGACCGGGCCCGCGATCGCCTTCGCGTGCTCGTCGTCGGGAAGGCCGGGGCCCCAGAAGTCCTGCTGCAGGCCGCGCTCCTCCGGCGTCTGACCGCCCGGCTGGGCGGAGTACAGGACGGGGATGCCGGACGCACGCGCCGCCTTCGCCAACTCGCCGACGTTGGCGAGGAGTTCCGTGGTCGGCGAGGTGCCGGGCGTGTAGGCGGTCAGGAAGTGGTTCTGCAGGTCATGGACGAGCAGCACCGCACGCTGCGGGTCGATGGTCCACGCGACCCGGTTGGCGGGCAGCTCCTCGGGCGAGGGCATCGGGTACGGCGTGACGGCGGGGAGCGCCATGGTGGGGCCTTTCGGGAACTCAAGTAGCTGGGTGGTTCGGGCGCTGCCGGGCGGAGGTCAGCCGACCGGAGCTGATGGCGGGGGTCAGCCGACCGGAGCCGCGGCGGTCGTCCGCTGGTCCTTCTTGCTGATCTTGCCGATGCCGGTCTGCGGGAAGGCGGTCACGAACTCGACCCGGTCGGGCACCTTGTACGCGGCCAGACCCCGCTCCCGTACGAACTTCTTGATGATGACGGGCTTCAGCGGTTCGGCGTCCGCGCGCAGGATCACGTAGGCGAGGGTCCGCTCGCCCAGATACTCGTCCGGGACGGCGACGACCGACACGTCATGGACGTGGGGGTGGGCGAGGATGATGTTCTCGACCTCCTCCGGCGCGATCTTCTCGCCGCCGCGGTTGATCTGGTCCTTCGCACGGCCCTCCACCACCAGATGCCCGGTGGGGGTGCGGCTGACGATGTCGCCGGTGCGGTAGAAGCCGTCGGCGGTGAACGAGCGGGCGTTGTGGTCGGGCGCGCGCCAGTAGCCGCGGATGGTGTACGGACCGCGGGTCAGCAGATGGCCCGCCGCGCCGTCCGGCACGTCCTGGTCGAGGTCGTCGACGATGCGCACCTCGTCGTCCGGGGAGATCGGACGGCCCTGGGTGGTGACGATCGTCTCCGCGGGGTCGTCCAGACGCGTGTAGTTGACCAGGCCCTCGGCCATCCCGAAGACCTGCTGAAGGGTGCAGCCGAGCGCGGGCGCGACCCGGCGCGCCGCCGACTCGCTGAACTTCGCGCCGCCCACCAGGAGCACCTCGAGGCTGGAGATGTCGTACGGCGTGCTGCGCCCCGCGTCCGTCCACACCAGCGCGAGCGGCGGGACGAGACCGGTGATCGTCACCCGCTCCCGCTCGATGAGCGGGAACGCGGTGTCCGGGTCGGGCTGCGGGCACATCACGACACGGCCGCCCGCGTAGAACAGACCGAGCGAACCGGGCGAGGACAGCGGGAAGTTGTGCGCCGCGGGCAGCGCCACGAGGTAGACGGAGTCCTGCGTCACGCCACAGATCTCGTTCGAGCCCCACAGCGAGTACATGTAGTCGTCGTGGGTGCGGGGGATGAGCTTGGGCACGCCGGTGCTGCCGCCCGACAGCTGGAGGAAGGCCAGGTCGGAGGGCTCGGGCCCGTCGATCTCGATCGGCTCGCGCGGTACGTCGGACAGAGCGGTGTGCTCGCCCGGGTCGCCCACCACGAACACGTCACGCAGGGTGGGTACTTCGGCGCGGACCTTGGACGCGAGGTCACGGTGGTCGAAGCCGCCGAGCCGGTCCGGGATCACATAGGCGACGGCCTCGGTGAACTCGCAGAAGTAGTGGATCTCCGTCTCGCGGTGCGCGGGCAGCGCGAAGACCGGCAGGGCGCCGATCCGGAAGAGCGCGAAGATCACCTCGAAGAACTCGGCGACGTTCGGCAGCTGGACGACGACCCGGTCACCCTTGCCGATGCCACGGGCGGCGAACCCGGCGGCCAACTGATCGGTGCGCACGTCGAGTTCGCCGTACGTCCAGTTGCGGTCCCCGTCGGTGATCGCGACCCGTGCGGGGTGCGCGTCGGCGCGCTCACGGAGCATGCCGCCGAAGGTCTCGCCGCGCCAGTACCCGGCGGCGCGGTACCGCTCGGCGAAGACCTCCGGGATGCGCGGCGCGTCCACGCGGCTCTCTGCCGTCGTCATCGGTCGACCCCCACGGCATCGAGGAACGTACGGAACTTGGCGCCCGTCTCGGCGCGTTCGGCCTCCGGCGAGGAGTCGGCGACGACACCCGCGCCCGCGAAGAGCCGCAGCCGTCCGGTGCCGTCCTGCGTCTCCTCGGCCTCCGCGCAGCGGATCGTGACGACCCACTCGCCGTCGCCGCGCGCGTCGCTCCACCCCACCATGCCGGTGTAGTGCCCGCGGCCGAAGGGCTCCAGCTCCCCGATCACGTCACGGGCGTGCCCGGTAGGGGTACCGCAGACAGCCGGAGTCGGGTGCAGGGCGGTGGCCAGCTCCAGGGCGGAGGTGGCCGGCTCGGCGAGGTCGCCGGTGATGGTCGTCGACAGGTGCCACATGGTGGCGGTGCGGACCAGGGTGGGCCGCTCGGGCACGTCGAGGTCGGTGCAGAACGGGGCGAGGGCCTTGTGCACGGCGTCCACGACGACCGCGTGCTCGTGCAGGTCCTTCGCCGATTCGAGCAGCGCTGCGGCCCGGCGCACGTCCTCGGCGAGATCGGCCGAGCGCGGCGTCGAACCGGCCAGCGGGTTCGCGGTCAGGCGACTGCCGTGCCGCGAGACGAGCAGCTCCGGGCTCGCACCGAGCAGAGTGCGGCCCGCGCCCGACGGCACGGCGAAGGAGTAGCCGCGCGGGTCGCGGCGGGCCAGGCGCTGCAGCATCGCGGGCAGGTCGAGCGGTCCTGCCGTGGACAGCTCCAGGGTGCGGGCGAGGACGACCTTGTCGAACTCGCCGCTCTTCATGCGGGCGACGGCGGCCTCGACGGACGCGGCGTACTCCGCGCCCGAGGGGACCTCGCGCACCTGCCAGCCGCCGGCCGTCGAGGGCGGCGGCGTGGGCAGCGCGACGAGCGGGTCGGTGCGCAGGGCGGGCGCCCAGCGCGCCGCCTCGGGCACCGCGAGCACGGCGGGCTCGGCGGGGTCGAAGGGGATGGAGCCCACCACGACCGGGGCGTGGTTGCCCGCGCGCAGCTGCGCGTCGAGGGTGGCGGCGACCCGATCCGTCAACGGCTGCTCGTCGTGCGGCACTTCGGCGGCCGTGCCGTGGGCGAGGAGGGTGCGGGTGGGCGACGCGAAGAACCGGGTGTCGCCGGGTCGGTAGGCGTCGAGCAGTGCGGTCGCCGCGCCGACGGCCCCGGGGGTGGTGGGGGCGGCGTCTGCGACCACGTCATGGGGGGGTGTCACGGATGACTCCTCGTCAAGTAGGGGAGGGCGGCGCGGCTTTCAGGCGCGCAGGGTGGCGCCGCCGTCCACGTACAGGTCGTGCAGGGTGATGTGCCTTGCCCGGTCGGAGACCAGGAAGGCGACCGCGTCGGCGATGTCGGAGGGGTCGGCGATCCGGCCGAGCGGAATGCCGACCCGGTACGAGTCCGGGTCGCCGTCGATGACCCGGGCGGCGGCCTGCTCGTGGTCGCCCGTCCACAACTGCCGCTGCATGTCGGTGTGCGTGGAGCCCGGCGACACGACGTTGCAGCGCACGCCGTCGCGGGCGACTTCCAGGCCGAGGCATTTGGTGAACATCGTGGCGGCCGCCTTGGACGCGGCGTACGCGGCCATCTGGGTGCGGGGCACCCCGGCGGCGTTCGAGCCGACCGTCACGATGGAGCCCTTGCCGCGCGCGGTCATGCGGCGGGCCGCGGCGCGCGAGGTGTGGAAGACGCCGTTCGTGTTGACGGCGAAGGTCTCCGCCCAGTCGGTGTCGGTGAGTTCGACGACCGGGGCGGGCCGCAGGATGCCCGCCACGTTCACGAGGATGTCCAACGGCCCTACGGTGCGCTCGACTTCATCGACCGCGGCGTCCACGGCTGCCGCGTCGGTGACGTCGAGGACGATGCCGCTGATGCGGCCGCCCGCCGCCCGCTCGGTGGCGTCCTGTTCCTTGACGTCGGGCGACCGGTCGGCGGCGACGACCCGCGCGCCGCGCTCGGCGAGCGCGCGGGCCACTGCCTGACCGATACCCCGGCCCGCGCCGGTGACCAGGGCCACCCGGCCCGCGAGCTCAGGGTCGGTTATGCCGGAAGTCACTTGCCCATCGCCTTCTCGACGTCATCGAGGACGGAGACGGCGGCCTGCGCGCCACCGAGGCTGGTCCACTTCGAGCCATCGATCTCGGTCGTGTGGTTCTTCTTGACCGCGTCGAGCTGCTTGTACGCGGCCTTGCCCTTCAGCTCCTTGAAGAGGTCGGCGTCGGGACCGGCCGACGCGAGGGTGCCGATGAACAGCCAGTCGGCGTCGATCTGCTTCAGGTCCTCGTCGCTGAGCGGCGTCGAGTGGCCCTCGCCCTTCTTGTTCTGGATGCCGGGCCGCTTGAAGCCGAGGTCCTTCAGGACGTCGGAGATGAACACGCCCTGCTGCATGACGGCGGTGCCCTTGGCGGAGTAGCGCGCCACGGAGACGCTCGCACCCGCGTTGTCGCCGAGGTTCTTCTGCACGGCGGCGGCCTTGGTGTCGTAGTCCTTGAGGTACGCGCTCGCCTCGTCGGACTTGCCAAGCACCTTGCCGGTGATCTCCAGGGACTTCTTCCAGTCCTTGGTCCTGTCGATCGTGACGACGGTCGGGGCTATCCCCTTCAGCTGCTTGAGCACCTGCGGGTCGGCGAGCTGCCCGGCGAGGATGACGTCCGGCTTGGCCTGGAGGACCTTCTCGATGTCGGGTCCGGTGACCGCGCCCACGACCGGGATGCCCTTGGCCTGGTCGGCCAGATACTCGGGGGCGCCCTTCTGGCCTCTGCCCGCGGACAGACCGACGGGCTTGACCTTCAGGGCGAGGGCCGAGTCCAGGTCCATCTCGCTGAGCGCGATGACCTTCTTGGGATTGGCCGGAACCTTTACCTCCGCACCGGAGGCGTCGGTGACGGTGACCTTCCCGGCGTTTTTGGCCTTGGCGCTGGATCCGGAGTCGTCGGACGAGTCCGAACCGCAGGCGGAGAGGGTGAGCGCGGAGGCCAGGGTGAGGGCCGCAACCGCGGTCAGCCGGGTGCGCGGGGAGTGGTTCGAGGACATGTCCGTGTCTCCATGCTTCAGTTGCCCGGCGGTCAGTCCGGACATAAGGGTTATTCCTGGCCGTGTCGGGGCATGGCGAAGTACCCCTGAAAGGACAGGGAGTTCGCCGCCACCCCGACTCGGGGCTCCAGGTCAAGGTTAGGTTAGGCTAACTTCATGTTGGTTGCGCAAGAGGGGCGGGTCCCAACGTCCGGATCCAGACCTCCGATACCGGGCTTGGCGAAGATGCATCGCCCCACGCTGTGGGCGGCTGCCGCCCTTGTTGTCCTGCTCCTGTTGCTCGGCCTGCTCTCGCTCCTGGTCGGATCCGGGTCGACGCCGATGGGCCGCGCCTGGGACTTCCTGACGGGGGACCCGTCGGCGCGGGCCGACGCCCAGATACGGCTCGCCGTCATGGACGTACGCCTTCCGCGTACGCTCGCCGGCGTCCTGGTCGGCGTCGCCCTCGGCGCGGCGGGCTGCCTGCTGCAGGCCGTCACGCGCAACCCGCTCGCCGAGACGGGCCTCCTCGGGGTCAACTCGGGAGCGGCGCTCGGCGTGGTGATCGGTCTCACATATTTCGAAGTGACCTCGGCGTACGGCGTGTTGGTGTGGGCCCTGGTCGGCGGCATGGCCGCGAGCGCGGTGGTGCTGCTGCTCGCCGCGTCGGGGCGGGCCGCGGGCTCGCCGCTGCGGCTCGTGCTCGCCGGGTCGGCGCTCGGCGCCACCTTCCACGGCATGACGTCGTACGTGCTCCTCGGCGAGCAGGCCACCTTCGACACCTACCGCTACTGGACCATCGGTTCGCTGGCCGGCATCAAGACGTCCGAGACGTATCCCTTGATCCCGCTGATCGCGGTCGGGCTGCTGATCGCGTTCTTCTGCGTACGCCCGCTCTCGGCGCTCGCGCTCGGCGACGACAGCGCACGCTCCCTCGGCCATCACCCGGGGCGGATCCGCATCACCGTCGCGGCGGCGGTCACCCTCCTCGCGGGCTCGGCGGTCGCTCTCGCCGGCCCCATCGCCTTCCTCGGCCTCCTCGCCCCGTACGCCGCGCGTGCCGTCACCGGCCCCCGGATGGCGGGCCAGTTGGTGCTCTCCGCGCTGGTCGCGGCGAACGTGATGATCGCCGCCGACCTCCTCGCCAGGGTCGTGATCCGCCCCTGGGAGACCCCCGTCAGCGTGCTCCTCGCCTTCATCGGCGGCCCGTTGCTGATCTGGATCGCCCGCTCGCAGCGGATGTCCACGGCGGGGGTCGCCGCGTGAGTACGGAACGCACGCCCGGCCCGGGGGCCGCGGACATCACCCCGCCCGACTCCACCGCCGTCCGCGTCGGCACCTTCTCCTGGCTCTTCCCTTACCGCAGCGCCCTCGCCGCCGTCGGGCTCACACTGGTGATCGCTGCGGTCGTCTCGCTCGCCACCTTCGCCAGCTCCACCGGAATGAGCTTCTCCGACAGCCTCTCCGGACTGCTCGGAACCGGCGACTCCGCGACCGTCATGCTGGTGCAGGACTTCCGCCTTCCGCGGATCGCCGTGGGGCTCATGGTCGGCGCCGCGCTCGGCATCGCCGGGTGCCTGACCCAGACGCTCGCCGGAAACCGGCTCGCCACCCCCGACATCATCGGCGTCAACGAAGGAGCCACGGCGGCCGTCGTCGCCTCCGTCGTCGGATCGTCCACCGGCATGATCGGTGACTGGTGGCTCGGGCCGCTCGGCGCCGCGGCCGCGGCCATGGTCGTCGTCGCCTGCGCGGGCGGTGCGGGCAGTGGGGGGTACCGGATCCTGGTCGTCGGCATCGGCGTCTCCACCGTCATCGGCGCCGTCACCGACCTCGTCATGTCCCGCGAGAACGACAACACCGCGGGTGGTGTCTTCCTCTGGACCGTCGGCTCGCTCAGCGGCCGCGACTGGAGTGTGGGTACGCCCCTTTCGCAGATCCTGCTCGTCCTCGTGCCGCTGGCCCTCGTGGCCGGGGGGCGCCTCCAACTCCTGCGGTTCGACGACGACATGGCGGCCACCCTCGGCGTGAACGTCCGCCGCGTCCGCGCCGTGACCCTCGCGCTCGCCGTCGCCCTGTCCGGCGTGGCCGTCGGCATCGGCGGACCGATCGCGTTCGTCGCGCTCGCCGCGCCCGTCGTCGCCGGGCGGCTCAGCGGTCCGACCCGCGTCCCGATCATCGGCTCGGCCCTGGTCGGAGCGGCGCTCGTGGGCGCCGCCGACGCGCTCGGCCGGGTCGTTGCCCCCGTGGAGATCCCCGTCGGCGTCATCACCAGTGTCCTGGGCGGACCCTTCCTTCTCTGGGTCCTCTTCGGCAAGAATTCCGAGCAGCAGACCGGAAAGGCCTGACCCCGTGCAACTGACCGTCGAGGCGCTCACCTCCGGCTACCCCGGCCACACGGCCGCCGTGGACGGCGTCGACCTCACCATCCCCAGCGGACAGGTCGCCGCGATCGTCGGCCCGAACGGCTGCGGGAAATCGACACTCCTGCGCTCCATCTCCCGCCTCCACAAGCCGAGTTCTGGCACGGTGCGGGCCGGGGACGAGGACGTGTGGCGGCTCACCCAGCGCCGCGCGGCCCACCGCATCGCGCTGCTCGCCCAGTCGCCGCAGGCCCCCGAGGCGGTCACCGTCGCCGGCCTCGTCCGCTACGGGCGCCACCCCCACCAGGGCCTGTTCCGCCAGTGGTCGCGTGAGGACGAGGCCGCTGTGCGCGAGGCCCTCGAAGCCACCGGCACCACGGAACTCGCCACGCGCCGCCTCGACCACCTCTCCGGCGGCCAACGCCAGCGCTGCTGGCTGGCGATGGTCCTGGCCCAGCAGACACCGATCGTGCTGCTCGACGAACCGACCAGCGCCCTTGACCTCGGGCACGCCGTAGAGGTCCTCTCCCTGGTCCGGGAGGTGGCCGCCGCGGGCCGCACGGTCGTCATGGTCCTGCACGACCTGGCAAGCGCCGCCCGCTACGCCGACACGGTCATCGCCATGAACGCAGGCAGGATCGTCGCGAATGGCCCGGCTCTCGAGGTGGTGACCGCCGAGCTGGTCAAGGAGCTGTACGGAATCGATGCGGACATCCTCCAGGCACCGGGCGACGGCTCTCCGGTGGTCGTACCGACGATGACGGCGAGGCCGCCGAGCAGGACGCCGGAGGCATCGGCGGAGCAGGCGCGGGAGAGGACGTCCGAGGGCGCGCCCAGCAAGCTACCGGAGCAGACCCCCGAACCGCCCACCGCGACGGCCTCCACCACGACCTCTCGCAAAGGCGGCTGATCGGGGCTGACGGGCGCCGGCGGGGCGGTACGGGGTGCCTCTGCTTGCGGAGGCGGGCAGGGCGGCTGGCTGGTGGTTCAGTCGGCGGCTGCCCGTGTGAGCGTGACGGCTGCGTCGGGCGTGGGCTGTTCGGCGGCTGGCTTGGTGGCCGCGGTGGTGGTGAACTGCGACTGGTGCGGGGTGCAGCCGCCCCTGCTGATGTCGGGCATGGGGTGGAGGGCCTGGGGGAGCGGCCGGAGAAAGCGCTGCTGCATGCCCCCGCCCGCGGAGGGGCGATGAGTCTGGCGGCGGAGCGAACTCCGGCCGGTGCGGGGTGCAGCCGCCTCCGCTCATGTCGGGCGCGGGGTGGCTGGCCAGGGCGGGTGCGTCGGGGAGGGGTGCCAGGGGGGGGGCTCTGCCTGCGGAGGCCGTTCAGGGTGGCTCTAGGACCGGCTGACAGCGAGGTCTGCTGCCGTCCACGCGAGCCCGACCGCCCCGTCGAGCATGGCCTGTTCGGCGAGGGGTGTGGCTGCCGCGGTGGTGAACTCCGGCTGGTGTGGGGCGCAGCCGCCTCCGCTGATGTCGAGTACGGGGTGAATCGACGGCACGACGTGCGAGACGTTGCCCATGTCCGTGGACGCGAAGGGGCCGCGCTGCTGCGGTTCGGGGCGGCCGAGGGCGCGGGCGTTCGCCTCCCACAGGGCGAGGAGGGCGGCGTCGGAACGGAAGTCGAGATAGTCCGGCGCGGGCTGTTCGAGCTCCACCGCGCAGCCCGCCGCGAGCGCACCTGCCCGGAAGCAGTCCGCCACCCGCTCGCGCAGCTCCCGCAGTTCCTCCACCGACGGCGTCCGCAGCGCGTACGCGGCGCTCGCCCGCTCCGGGATGGCATTGAGCGCCGTCCCCGCCTCGGTGGTGATGCCGTGCACCTTCCACTCGCCGGGCAGCTGCTGCCGGAGCAGCCCGAGGGCCACCTGCGCCACGGTCAGCGCGTCGGCCGCGTTCCGCCCGTCCTGCGGGTTGAGCGTGGCGTGCGCGGACTTGCCCGTGTACGTCGCCGACAGCGCCCCCATCGCGTACGAATGGAAGTCGGCCACCTCGAACGGGCACGGGTGCACCATCATCGCCGCGTCGACCCCCTTGAACGCCCCGGCGTCGAGCAGCAGCGCCTTCCCGGCCCCGCTCTCCTCGGCCGGGGTGCCCAACACGCGCACGGTGAGACCGAGTTGGTCGACGAACGGAGCGAGGCCGAGTGCGGCTCCCACGCCCGCCGCCGCGATCAGATTGTGCCCGCAGGCATGCCCCATACCGGGCAGCGCGTCGTACTCGCAGGCCAGCGCGACGGTCACGGGCCCCGACCCCAGGGTCGCCTCGAAGGCGGTCTCCAACCCGTACGCGGGCGCGGTCACCGCGAAGCCGTGTCCGCGCAGCACATCCGCGCACCACCCGGCTGCCTGCCGCTCCTCGAACGCGATCTCCGGGTGAGCGTGAATACGCCGGCTGAGCCCGATGAGCTCGTCCCGCACGTCACCGATCCGAGCCCGGATCTCCTCCTTGACCTGCTCCACGCCGCCTGCCACGTCGTCTCCTCGCCGCTCCGCTCACCGCTGCCGGGACAGCTTAAGGCGGCTCGGTCCGGGTGTACGGCTACCGGGTGCGGCGCGGAGCCGGGGCAGACACCGGCAAAAAACTTCTCGAATGGGCGTGGGTTTTGGGGCCGGTGGTGCATATAAGCATCATGGAACATCTACGGGGAGCACCGAGTGGTCCCGCAACCCCTCCGGCGAACGAGGGCCGGTACGCCGACGCTCTGCCGCGGGAGGTCCGTGATGACCTGGCGATGTACGGATACAGCACGTTGCTGAACAAGATCCGCTCGCAACAGATCTACGCGGACTGCGCCGCCAGGAACCGCGTCGTGCGCCCGACCTCGGCCGAACTGGAGGCCCTGCGCCACTCGCCCGACGAACGCCACGTCCTGGCCGGCGACACTCTCCTCGACTTGCTCAGGAAGCCGGACGGAATGTGGTCCACCTGGGACGAGGACAAGGGCGCGGCACTGAAGACGTACTTTGTGGGTGCCCTGATCGCGCGGTTCCCCCGGATCTTCCTCAAGTGGCAGGAGACGCGCCTGAGCCTGCCCCTCCCGATCGGCGTCGACGTGGCCGCACTGTCCGCCCGGGCCGTCGAGCCCGACCCTGCCCTGGGTGTCGTGACCCGGGACCGGTTGGAGCGGGCCCTGCGGTCAGCGGAGCCGGAGGTTCGCGCGGTGCTGGGACTTGTGGCCGCCGGCTACCAGCACAGCGAGATCGCCGACCGACTGCGGCTCAGCGAGCGTGCCGTCGAGGGGCGGATCTACCGCTTCCGCAGGAGCATCCGGAACCCGGTGCGCGGGACCGGCACACCCGGCACGTCCTGACCGGACCTCGGGAGCCGTTGTCCTGCCCGTCCATCCCGCCACGAGCCTGGGAGGGACACCAGGCCAAGCCGCTTCGCGGTCGCGCAAGCGCGAGCCTGGTGTCCCTCCCAGAACCGTGGCCGAATGGTGCGTGCAGGACGAACGACCCCCGAGGTCCGGTAGCTGAGTGACTGAGCAACCGAGCAACTGAGTGACCGGCCCCCGGAAGTCCATACGCCAACACCAGTCGAAGCCCCGCCTCAAGCAGGCGGGGCTTCGTGGTTTTCCCACTCCCTGGAGGACCGCAGATGAGCTCCAAGAACACACAGACGCCCGCCACGCCGTTCTTCGAACTGCGCATCGGCGGGATGCGCGTGACGATCCAGCAGGTCCCGTACCGCCTGATCGCTTTCGCCGCCGCAGTCGGCGGACCGCTCGCGGGCGCGAGCTGGTTCGCCCGGTGACGTGGCGACGAGCCGGACGGTTCAGACCGGCAGCAGCCGTTCGATCAGCGCGCTGAGCTGCCGTGCGTTGCGGCACTCGTGCATCTCCACAAGGTCGGCGTACGTGCCCGCCGCCGAGTCGCCCGTCTGCCACTGGGCTCGGCCCTCCGGGTTGAGCCAGTAGACCCGGCGGGCTCGGGAGGCGACCGCGCGGAGGGCGGGGACGTTGGGGTCGCTCATGTTTGTGCGGGCGTCGCCGAGCACGAAAACCGTGGAGCGCGGGGTGACCGCCTCCGCGTAGCGCTCGGCGAACTCGCCCAGGGCGGAGCCGTAGTCACTGCTGGCGTGGTAGCCGGTGACCGCCGCCCCCGAGATGATGCGGCTGCCCAGGCCCTCGGGGTCGGCCGTGCCGTGGGCGATGAGATCAGTGACCTCGTCGACACGGTTGACGAAGGCGAAGACCCGCACCTTGCTGAACTGGTCGTGCAGCGCCTGCACGAGCAGCATCGTGAAGTTGGCGAAGCCCGCCACCGAGCCGGACACGTCGCACAGGAGCACCAGTTCGGGGCGTGCGGGGCGGCGCCTTCGCAGCACCGGGCGCATCGGGATACCGCCCGTGGACAGCGAGCCGCGCAGCGTTCTGCGCAGGTCGATCCGGCCGCGCGCCGCCCGGCGGCGGCGCGCGGCGAGGCGCGTCGCCAGCTTGCGGGCCAGCGGCTGGACCGCTCTGCGAAGCTCGTCGAGCTGGGCGCGGCCCGCGATGAGGAAGTCGACCCGGTCGGCGGTCGGGGCGATGGCCCGCCGCGCGATCTCGTCCGCGCCGCGCCGCTCCGCGACCCGGCGGCGCGCTTCGGCGCCCACGAGCGTGCGGAAGTTCTCGATGCGGCGGCGGACCTCGTCGGCGGCGAGACGGTCGGTGAACTCGGCGTCCCCGTGAGCCCCTTGGCGGATACCGGCCATGATCCGCGCCAGCAGGGTCTCCGGGCGCAGCCGGGACAGCGTCTGGTGCGACGACCAGCCGTCCGAGCCTCCGGTGCCTCCCGACCCGGGCCGCGTCCCGTAGCCGCCCATGCCCTCCACCGCCTCGGCCGCCAACTGGGCCAGCAGGGAACGGTCGTTGGCGGCCAGGGCGGCAGCCAGACGGTCACGGAGGTCTTCCCTGTCGAATTCCTGCGCGGCGTCGAATTCCTGCTCGGCGCCACGGGAACTCGTCGCAGCGTCCGGAGCCCCGATCCCGCGCGGAAAGTAGAGGTCGAAGACGGGATCGAACACCGGACGCTGCCCCTCACTGTGCAGCAGCGCCGCGGCGAGCCCCTCCCGTACCCGCTCGCGGTCGGCGAGGCCGAGGGCCTCGATGGCCTGCCCGGCATCCACCGTCTCGCCCGTACCGATCCGGATGCCGTGCGAACGCAGCGCCTGCACGAGTGCGGTGAGCCGTTCCGGGACGCCGGTGGCCGCAGCGGTATCCACCCCGGTCACACGGCGTCCAGGTCCAGCTTGGCCGCCGCCTTCAGGACGTCGTCCTGGTGCTTGAGTACGACACCGAGGCTGTCGCGTACGACGCCCTCGTCGAGGGAGTCGGCGCCGAGGGCGAGCAGCGTACGGGCCCAGTCGATCGTCTCCGCGACCGACGGCACCTTGCGCAGGTCCATCGCGCGCAGCGCGCCGACCACCCGGACGACGGACCGCGCGAGGGCCTCGTCGAGGCCTGGCACCTTCAGACGCACGATGCGGCGCTCCAACTCCTCCTCGGGGAACCCGATGTGGAGGAAGAGGCAGCGGCGGCGCAGCGCCTCGGAGAGCTCGCGGCTCGCGTTCGACGTGAGGACGGTGAAGGGACGGCGCGTCGCGGTGATGGTGCCGAGCTCGGGGACCGTGACCTGGAAGTCGCTCAGGACCTCCAGGAGCAGCCCCTCCACCTCGACGTCCGCCTTGTCGGTCTCGTCGATCAGGAGCACCTTCGGCTCGTCGCCGCGGATGGCGGTGAGCAGCGGGCGCGGGAGCAGGAACTCCTCGCTGAAGATGTCCGTGCGCGTCTCGTCCCACGTCTCGTCGCGGCCCGCGGTGATGCGCAGCAGCTGCTTGGCGTGGTTCCACTCGTAGAGCGCGCGGGACTCGTCCACACCCTCGTAGCACTGGAGCCTGACCAGGCGCGCGTCCGCGACCTCGGCGACCGCCTTCGCCAGCTCGGTCTTGCCGACGCCCGCCGGCCCCTCCACGAGGAGCGGCTTGCCCAGGCGGTCGGCCAGGAAGACGGTGGTGGCGACGGCCGTGGAGGCCAGATAGCCCGTATCGGCGAGCCGCGAGGCGACATCGTCCACGGATGAGAAGAGCAACGGGGCCTCCGGGGCTGAACGAATCGGCGCGATGCCTCTCCTCACTTGATCAGCAGTACGCGCCGCTCCACAACGGCGGCACCGCGTTTGCGTCGAACGTCACGTGAGGGCGCCGGTACCCGCCGCGGGCTGCTGAGTCCGGTCCCGAGACCCACCGGGGAACGTGGACCCTTCTCGTATCCTTGCGGAATGAGGCGGACCTCCTTTGCCGACTGGCCCTGCTCCATCGCCCGCACCATGGACCTGCTGGGCGACTGGTGGACCCCGCTCGTGCTGCGCGAGGCGTTCTACGGGATCAAGCGCTTCGACGCCTTCCAGCAGGAGCTCGGCATCGCGCGCAACACCCTGACCGACCGGCTGCGCCGCCTGGTCGACGAGGGTCTTCTGGAGAAGCGCCCCTATCAGAGCGAGCCGGTGCGCCACGACTACGTGCTCACCGAGAAGGGCCGCGACTTCTTCGGCGTGCTCGCGGTGATGAACAGCTGGGGCAACCGCTGGCTGAGCGGCGACGAGGGCGCGCCGGTCGTCTTCGAGCACGACCGCTGCGGGCACGAGGCCGACGTGGAGGTCGTCTGCGGCCACTGCAAGCAGCCGATGTCGGCCGACGACACGCACGCACGCCTCGGCCCCGGCTACCCGGCCCGCCTCGCCGAACGCCCGGACATCCGGGCCCGCTTCAGCCGCTGACCCACCCCGCGTCTGCCGCGCCCTCACCCTTGACGAGTTAGTCTATCTACGCAACTCTCATGGTCAGCGAGGCAAAGGATGCCAACAGAGAGGCGACCCACGATGGAGTGGACAGGCGCGCGCTACGCGGACAAACCGACCGCCGAGGTGCGCACACGGATAGCCGCGCCACCGGAACGCGTGTGGGAGCTCGTCTCCGACATCGGTCTGATGCCCACCCTCAGTACGGAGCTGCGGTCGGTCGAGTGGCTGGACGGCGCGGCCGGGCCCACCCCCGGCGCGCGGTTCGTCGGCCGCAGCGAGCACGCGTCGTTCGGCGCGTGGCAGACCACGTCTTACGTCGTGGAATGCGAGGCCCCGCGCGTGTTCGCCTGGGCGGTCGAAGACCCCGAACAGCCCAGCGCGCTCTGGCGGTTCAGCCTCGCCGAGGCGGTCGGTGGCGGTACCGAGCTGACCCAGTGGATGCAGATGGGACCGGGCCGCTCCGGTCTGTCGTACGCGATCGACCGGATGCCGGAGAAGGAGCAGAAGATCGTGTACGTGCGGATGCGGGAGTTCGAAGCGAACATGACGGCCACGCTGGACGCGATCAAGCAGCTGGCCGAGGGCGCCGCTTCCGGGAAGGCGGACGCCTGATGCGCACCTCGACGACCATCGAGGCGTCCGGGGCGAACTGGCGGGAGACCGTCGACTTCGTCACCGAGGCCGAGAAGCTGGGGATGGACATCTGCTGGGTCGCGGAGGCGTGGGGCTCCGAAGCGCCGTCCCCGCTCGGCTACTTGGCCGCGCGCACGGAACGCATGCTGCTCGGCTCCGGCATCATCCAGCTCGCGACCCGCACCCCCGCGGCCATCGCCCGCGCGGCGATCACCCTCTCGAACATCTCCGACGGCCGCTTCCTCCTCGGGCTCGGCCCGTCAGGACCGCAGGTGATCGAAGGCCTGCACGGAGTGCCGTTCGCGAGGCCGCTGACCCGGATGCGGGAGACCGTGGAGATCATCCGCCGGGCGGCCACGGGGGAGAAGATCTCGTACGCGGGACGGGAGTTCACGTTGCCCCTGCCCGGCGGCGAGGCCAAGCCGATGCGGCTGTCCATGCGGGCCGAGCACGAACTGCCCATCTACCTGGCCACGCTCTCGCCCAAGATGCTGCGGCTGACCGGTGAGATCGCCGACGGCTGGCTGGGCACGAGCTTCGTCCCTGAGGGCGCGAAGGAGGCCTACTTCGACCACCTCGACGCGGGCCTGGCCGCCTCCGGCCGCACCCGCGGCGCCCTGAACATCTGCCAGGGTGCCGAAGTGGCCTTCGCCGATGACGAGGACGCGCTGCGTGCGATGGTCGCGGGCCGCAAGAAGGAGCTGGCCTTCAGCCTGGGCGGCATGGGCTCCGCCAGCACCAACTACTACAACAACGCCTACAGCAGGCAAGGTTGGGCCGACACCGCGGCGGAGGTCCGCACCCGCTGGCAGTCCGGCGATCGGGACGGCGCCGCCGCCCTGATCACCGACGCCATGGTCCTCGCCACCACCCTCATCGGCACCGAGGACATGGTCCGCGAGCGGCTGAGGGTGTGGTGCGGGGCGGGCGTGGACACGGTCCGCTTCTATCCGGCGGGCGAGAGCCTGGAGGCACGGCTCACGACTCTCGGGCGGGCGATCGATCTCGTACGGGATCTGGAGAGGACCGAGGTGGACAGGGGTGCGACCTGGGCATCCGAAGATCGCCAACTTCCGCTGCGGTAGGCGCCGTTGGCTCCGGGAACCCCCTGATCTAGTCTGGTAGCCGCCTGAGGGGGAGACGAATGAGCGGAAGCGTCGAGCACACCCGGGACAGCAAACGGCCTGGCCCGGCCGGCAAGGGTGAACGGGTGGCGGACTGGGCGGACGGCCGCCTCGGCATCCACACCTTGGCCAAGAGCCAGATGCGCAAGATCTTTCCCGACCACTGGTCCTTCATGTTCGGGGAGATCTGCCTCTACAGCTTCCTGATCCTGATCCTCACCGGGGTCTGGCTCACGCTCTTCTTCGAGCCGAGCGGCTCCGAGGTCATCTACGACGGTGTGTACACGCCGCTCAAGGGCATCCAGATGACCCGGGCCTTCGAGTCCACGGTCGACATCAGCATGGAAGTACGCGGCGGTCTGCTGATCCGGCAGATCCACCACTGGGCGGCGATCGTCTTCGTCGCCGCCATGCTCGTGCACATGATGCGGGTGTTCTTCACCGGCGCCTTCCGCAAGCCGCGTGAGGTCAACTGGCTGTTCGGCTGGACGCTGCTGTTCCTCGGGATCATCACCGGCCTCACCGGATACTCGCTCCCGGACGACCTGCTCTCGGGCACCGGCATCCGCTTCGCGCAGGGCGCGATCCTCTCCGTCCCGGTTGTCGGGACGTATCTCTCCTTCTTCCTCTTCGGCGGAGAGTTCCCGGGCGACGCGATCATTCCACGGCTCTTCAGCGTCCACGTCCTGCTGTTGCCGGGGATCATGCTGGGGCTCGTCGTCGCCCACCTGATCCTGGTCTTCTACCACAAGCACACCCAGTTCGCCGGGCCCGGCAAGACCGAGAAGAACGTGGTCGGGGCGCCGTTCATGCCCATCTACATCGCCAAGGCCGGCGGCTTCTTCTTCCTCGTCTTCGGCATTCTGGCGATCATGGGCGCGGTCGCCACCATCAACCCCGTGTGGGTGATCGGGCCCTACCGCCCGGATCTGGTCTCCACGGGCGCTCAACCCGACTGGTATCTGGGCTTCTCCGAAGGTCTGATCCGGGTGATGCCCAGCTGGGAGATCAACGCCTGGGGGCACACGCTCGAACTGGGCGTCTTCATCCCGTTCTCGCTCTTCCCGCTCATCCTGATGGCCATCGCCGTCTATCCGTTCATCGAGGCCTGGGTCACCGGCGACAAACGCGAGCACCACATCGCGGACCGGCCGCGCAACGCCCCGGTGCGCACCGGGCTCGGCGTGGCGTGGCTGACGCTGTTCGCCGTGCTGATGGTCGGCGGCGGCAACGACATCTGGGCCACGCACTTCCATCTCTCCATCAACGCGATCACGTGGTTCGTGCGGATCGCCTGCTTCGTCGGGCCGGTCCTCGCCTTCTACGTGACCCATCGATGGTGCATGGGGCTCCAGCTCCGCGACCGCGAGAAGGCGCTGCACGGCCGGGAGAGCGGCACGATCAAACGCCTGCCCCACGGTGAGTACGTGGAGGTCCATGTGCCGCTCACACAGGGCGAGTTGTACAAGCTGACCGCGCACGAGCAGCCGAAGCCGTACGAGATAGGCCCGGCGGTCGACGAGCACGGCGTGGCACGCAAGGTCACCCGCGGCGAGCGGGTGCGGGCGCGCCTGGGGCGTGCCATGTACGGCCCGTCGGCGCAGGTGCCGAAGGCGACGCCCGAGGAGTACCTGGAGATCCAGCAGGGCGGCGGCGGGGACGGGCATCACTGAAGCTGATCGCACCCCGCGCGGTCAGCGCTGCGGTTAGCCTCGCGGAGTGAGACAAGTGCCCGAGAAGACGCCGAAGTTGTACGCCATCAGCGATCTGCACGTCGCGTACGACGACAACCGCACGTTCCTCGACTCCCTGCGCCCGGAGACCGACGAGGACTGGCTGATCGTGGCGGGGGACACCGCGGAGCGCATGGCCGACGTCGAATGGGCGCTGCGCACCCTCACCGACCGTTTCGCCAAGGTGGTGTGGACACCGGGCAACCACGAACTGTGGACGCCCCGCGACGACCCGAACCAGCTGCGGGGCGAGGCCCGCTACCGCCATCTGGTGGAACTGTGCCGCTCCTTGGGCGCCGTGACCCCGGAGGACCCCTACCCCGTGTGGCGCGGCGAGGGCGGCCCCGTCACGGTGGCCCCGCTGTTCCTGCTCTACGACTACACCTTCCGCCCCGCGGGCACGCATACCAAGGCGGATGCCCTGGAGGCGGCCCACGCGGCGGGCATCGTCTGCACCGACGAGGTGTTCCTGCACCCCGACCCCTACCCGGGCCGCGACGACTGGTGCCGTGCCCGCGTGGCGTTCACCGAGGAGCGGCTCGCCCGGCGGACGCCGGGCCTGCCCACGGTCCTGATCAACCACTGGCCGCTGGTGCGCGACCCCACCCGGATCCTGACCTACCCCGAGTTCGCCCTGTGGTGCGGCACCGAGCTGACCGCCGACTGGCACGTGAAGTACGAGGCGGCGGCCGTCGTCTACGGCCACCTCCACATCCCCCGCACCACCTGGCACGACGGAGTCCGCTTCCAGGAGGTCTCGGTCGGCTACCCCCGCGAGTGGCGCCGCGACCGCCATCCCGCCCCGCGGCTCCGCCAGATCCTGCCGGAGCCGCTGGACGCCGGGTAGCGGGGGCGATCAGGGGCGTGCCGGTGAGGGCAGGCCGGCCGTCTCCTCCATCTGCCGGTCGGCGGCGATGCCGAACTCCCTGAGCCAGTCCGGGCGTACGGCCGCCATGCCGAACCCCGACGGGGTCGGCAGCGGTCCGTGCGACAGGTCCTCCTCGCGGTAGCGGCGGCAGTCGCGGTGCCAGGTGTAGATGCCGGCCATCCAGTTCTGCAGCTCGCGCACATAACCGTCGAGGATGCCCCGCGTCACCTGCGGCAGATTGAACTCGTCGTAGAGGGCGGGGAGTTCATGGGTGACGATGTGCTGGAACTGGCTCAGCCGTGACTTCATCAGGTCGTCGATGATGCCGAGCGCCGTCGGGTAGTCGCAGCCGAAGAAGTTCTGGACGACGAGGATGCCGTTGTGGATCTCGCCCTCGTACTCGATCTCCTTCTGGTACGAGAAGACGTCGTTCATCAGGGCGGAGTAGTCGCTGGCCGCGTTCTCCAGGTTCTGCATCGGGCCCGTGCGGTAGATGTCCGGTGGGACCTGAGGGCCGTGGCCGAGGCGGCACAGGCTCATCGTGAGCGGGGAGCCGAAGGTCAGGCGGCGCATCTCGATGTAGTCGACCGGGTCGGGGATGCGGTTCTGCGCCTGGTTGTCCAGCTCCCAGAGCCAGCTGGCCGTCATCACCTCGATGGCGGCGCGCAGCGTGCGACGCCCTTCCTGGTCCATCGGCTCCGCGGTGCGCACCCACAGGTCGGCGAGCCCGCGCTCCATGGCGCATGTCGGCGCCGGCATGCCGGCGAAGTCCAGCGGCATGAAGAGCGAGAGCCGTTCGTTGCAGAGCTTCGCTCCCGCCAGGTCGCGTGGCCTGCCGAACACCACGGGGAAGTAGTCGTCGCCGTACGTCCCCCAGGTCAGCCACTGTGAGCCGAGGTCGAGCGCATCGAGGTCCGCGTCCGGGTGGATGCCCGCCGCGCAGAGCGGGAAGTCGTAGCCGTACACCTTGCGCGCGTCCCAGATGCCCGAACTCGGCACTCCTGCCTGGGGTTCGAGCATGCCCATCCGGTCCGCCCACCGCACGGCGCGGGGGCGCGCCTCGTCCAGATGCGGCGAGAGCCGGGTCGCGTACGGCAGGTTGAACTCGGGCAGCCGGGAGGGGCCCACCCGCTGGAAGGGGATGTGCGTGTAGCCGCGCAGCCGCTGCGCTCCCGTCGCGGCGATCAGCGCCTTGATCCCGGCGGCCGCCGTACCGGGACCCGTCGGGCCGTCGAGCGGCGAGGGCGCGGCGCCGCCGTTGTTCATGTAGCGGCTGGACACCATGTGCCACTCCTGCCCGCCGGACTGCCAGTCCTGAAGGCCCTTGGTGTACGCGAGGACATCGGCGCACTCCTTCGGGGGCAGCCCGGTCTCCGCGAACAGCGGGGCGAGTTCGGTCAGCGCCGTGTTCTCGAACTGCTGCATCCGCGAGGTCAGGAGATCGTTCACGGCATCCGCCGCCTCCTGCGTGGAGCAGCCGAGGAACGTCTCAAGTACCAATACACCATTGGAGAGTTCACCCTCGTCCTCGATCTCCCGCTGGTACGAGAAGAGGTCGTTGCGCAGGTGGACGGCGTCGGAGAACGTCTCCTTGAGGACCCGCAGCGGCCTGGAACCGGCGACGGCCGGGGGAACCTCCGCGCCCGTCGCGTACTCGATGAGCCCCGCTGACCAGGGCGCGCCGCCCACTTTGCGGCGCATCTCGATGTACTCGACGGGGTTGGCGATCCGGCCCTCGTTGATGTTCGCGAGTTCCCACAGGGATTCGTTGAGCAGATTCGTCGTGCTTTCGGCGAATCGCGCACGCCAGTCCCGCGACATGAACGGCACCGTCCGCGCCCACAGGTCCGCGAGACCCGCCTCGACCGGATTGGTCGGCTCCGGCACGGGAGCGGAGAGGTCCATCGGCATGAAGGCGGGCAGCCGGTCAAGATAGGCCTTGCCGCCCTCGCGGTTTTGGGTCCGTTTGAACAGTTCGAGGAAGTGGTCGTCGAAGAAGAACACCCACACGTACCAGTCGGTGACCAGGGACAACGCGGGGCCGTCACAGTCGGGGTGGGTGTACGCGCACAGCAGCGCGTAGTCGTGGGCGTCCAGGTCGCGCTGATCCCAGACGCCCGACCCCTCCAGCATCCCCATGCCACGTGCCCACTCCCTGGAGTGCTCCCTCGCCTCTTCCAGGTGCGGGTTGAGACGAGCGGGATGCACCATGTAGAAGCTGGGGAGTTCAAAGGGCTGCGACATACGGCGTTCTCCTCGCGACGGCGGCTCGGGACCAGCGGAGCACTACCCGAGCGGGGATGACCGATGCCGGGACCGCCGCAGCGTCACACCATCGCGTGACCCAGCGTGGTTCAAACAGCGAGTCGGCGCACCGGAGTTCGGGCGGGTGAGTCAGCGCACCGGTGCGCCGGGTCCGAGCGGGATGCCGAGCGCCCACCAGGCGAGGAACAGCAGCGTCCAGGCCACGGTCATCGCGACGGCGAGCGGCAGCGTGTAGGAGGCGAGGGTGCCGAGCCCCGCGGACTTGCGGTACCGCTGGAGGAACCCGAGTGCCATCACGAAGTACGGACTCATGGGCGTGATGGCCGTCGAACCGGAGTCCGCGATGCGGAAGAGCGCCTGCGTGGTCTCGGCGGGGACGTCCACGAGCATCAGCATCGGTACGAGGACGGGGGCGGCCAGGGCCCACATCGCTGACCCGCTGGTGACCATGACGTTCACGACGGTCAGGAGCAGCAGGATGAGCAGGAAGACGGCCACGATCGGCAGTTGACTGTGTTCGAGTGCCTCGGCCGCCCTGACCGCGAGGACGTCGCCGATGTGCGTCCAGTCGAAGTAGGCGAGGAACTGGGCGATCGCGAAGAACAGGACGAGCACCGGAGCCATCTGCTTGACGCCCTCGACCATGAGCTTGGGCACGTCGCCTGGCTTGCGGACGGAGCCGGAGCGGACTCCGTAGACGGTGCCGACGAGCGCGAACAGGAAGGCCACGATCGCCGCGATGCCGGCCAGGAGCGGTGACTCGACGATGCTGCCGCCCTCGCCGCGCAGGGGTGATCCGGCCGGTATGACGGCGGCCGTGAGGGCGGCGACGGCCACGAGGAAGGTGAGGCCCGCCCGGCGCAGGGCCGAACGCTCGCGGTCGCTGAGGCTGAGTGCCCCGATGTCGTCGAGATCGGCGTCCGGGTCGGCGTCGAGGTCGGGCCGCTTGCTCAGGACGAAGCGCGTCACGAGGGTGATGACGGCGGCGAGCAGGAAGGAGGAGGCGATGTTGAAGAACCAGTTGCTGAGCGGCGAGACGTACGCGTCGTCGCCGCCCGCTATCTTCGCCGCCGTCGTGGTGATCCCGGCGAAGATCGCGTCGTTGGGAGTCGGGACGGGGCTCGCGTCGTAGCCGGAGGCGATGGCGGTGTAGGCGACGACGATGCCGAGGACGGGGGAGCGGCCCACGGCGCGGAAGGCGAGCCCGCCGAGCGGTACGAGGATGACGTAGGCGGCGGCCGACGCGACATGCGCCACCGTGCCCGCGAAGGCGACCGCGAAGACCACCCACGAGGCGGGGACGCGGGAGACGCCGACCTTCATCAACGCGGCCAGGAATCCGCTGCGTTCGGCGACCGCGACGCCCATGATGACCACCACGATCGTCGCCATCGGAGGGAAGGCGGCGAAGTTCTCGATCATCGTCGAGACGGCCATAGCGAGCCCGTCCCCGCTGAGCAGGCTCTGCACGGCGACGCTCTTGCCGTCTCCCGGTGCGATGACGGAGACGTCGAACCCGGCGAGGACCGCGCTGATCACGGCGAGGACGCCGGAGAGGATCCAGAACAGCCAGAAGGGATGCGGCAGCGCGTTCCCGGCACGCTCGACGACGGCCATCGCGCGGATCAGGCGGGGGAGCGGGGGCCCGCCGGGTGGTGGAGGCGGGGCGTCCGGCAGGGCGGGGGTCGGGGAGGACATGGCGGCTCCGCGGGGATGGGTGAGGAGGGGAGGGGGGGGAAGGTGAGGGGTGAGAGAGAAGGTGGCGAGGGGAGCGGCTCAGCGCAGGTGATGGCGGCGTAGGAACTTCCACATGACTTCGTGGGCCTCGATGCTCTGGGTGGTGTGACCGCCGCCGCTGTAGCTGTCGGCGCCGGGCCAGGTGTGACCGCCGCCCGCGACGGCCACATGCCGGACCTCGGCGCCGCCGGCGCAGTGCACCCAGCGGGACTCGGTGATGTCCGGCGCCGTCGACCGGTCCGGTGTGCGAATGCGGCAGCCGTCGCGGTCGGCCCAGGCGGTGAGCCAGTCACGGAGAGCAGGCAGGCCGCGGTCGGGATCTCCCGCGTACGGGATGGTGGCGTCCGCGGTGCCGTGGAAGTCGATCACCGGAACCGGGCGCGCGGGCCGGCAGTTCTCGCCCGTGCCCGGGTAGAAGGCTCCCGCCACCGGGGCGATCGCGGCGATCCGGTCCGACATCCGGCAGGCCAGGAGCGCGGTGAACCCGGCGCCGTTCGACTTCCCGGTGGTGTACACCCGCCGCCGGTCCACGCAGAGGCCGGTCTCCAGCGCGTCCAGCAGATCACCGGTGAACGTCACGTCATCCACGCCGGGCGCGGCGTACGGAGCGCCCTGCCATGCCTGCCGTTGCCCGTCACCGGTACCGACGACACCCTCCGGGTACGCGACGATCGCTGGCAGGGTGGACAGCTTGCTGAACTCCTCCGTTCCGCTGCCGGTGTTGCCACGCCCGTGGAAGGCGAGGACCACGGGCCACGCACGGCCGGCGGTGTATCCCTCCGGCAGGTGCAGCTGATAGGTCCTGGTCAGGCCGCCGCTGACGAGGGTGTGTGGGGTGGTGGTGCCGGGCGGCTGCGGCCCGGCCCGGCGGCAGCCGGGCGCTTCCCCCTGCGCGTACGAGGGAGTGGTCAGGCCCGCCCCCGCGAGGAGGGTGAGACCGGCGATGACAGAGGCGGCCGTGCGGGACAGTGCGCGTTTCAAGGCAGGCTCCTTCCGCCGACGGCGCGAGGCGCGGAGGGCGCGATGCGTGGACGGCTGAGAGAAGAGGGTCAGTGACGAAGTGTCAGCTGGTGGTGTCCAGCCACTCCTTGGCGAAGGTGACGATGCGGTGGACCGCGGCGCCGACGATCGCGCGGCCGTCCTCGGGGGAGGCGCGGCGCGGGTCGCCGAGCACGCCGTTGGGGCTGAGCCGGTCGTACGGCACGGTCAGGGCGGGGTGGCCGCCACGGCGTGCGAGTCGGGAGAGCGGGTCGAGGTCCGCCTGGGTGACGGCCCCCGGTGCGAGGCGCTCGCGATGCACCAACTCCGGTGCCAGGTGCAGCATTTGGGCGGTCTCTGCCTCGCCGCTGTGCCCATGGACCTCGCTGGGCCGCATGGCCGCGACGGCGTCCGGGGCGAGCGTGGTCAGTGGCGTCCAGGCGAACCGCAGGCCGGGGTGGGTGACGAGCAGGTCCTGCGCGACGGTGGTGAGCGTGGCATTGTTGCCGCCGTGCCCGGTGATCACCAGGACGTCCCGCCAGCCGTGCCGGTGCAGGCTGTCGACGTAGTCACGCACGAGCGCGGCCAGCGTCCCCGTCGACAGGCTCACCGTCCCGGCGAAGGCCAGATGGTGCGGGGAGACGCCGATGCCGAGCGAAGGTCCGATCACGGCCCGCCCGGCGAGCTGCGCGGCGACCAGGCCGGCGACGTGTTCGGCGCGGATGGTGTCGGTGGCGAGCGGCATCCCGGGTCCATGCTGCTCGAAGGCGCCCGCGGGAATGATCACGAGTGGACTGGCGCGGACCGCCGCGGCGGCCTCGACCGTGGTCATCTCAGCCAGCCGGTAAGGCAGTTGAGGGGCGGGAGGGCCGGGCTCTTCGGGGGTGTGGTCGGCCGCGGACCCGGGCCGCTCGGTGGAGTCGCTCATCGGGCGTCACCCTCCGGGAAGTCCGCCGCGAGTACCGCGTCACGGATCGACGTCAGGTGCTCGCGGGTCAGGCGCTCCGCCGCCGCCGCGTCGCCGGACCGTACGGCCTCGTAGATCTCGACGTGTTCGGCGTGGTCGCGCTCGCGGTCGTTGTAGCGGTGCCGGATCTCCACCTGCTCGCGCGCCCGTACGTGCAGCAGGGCCTCGACGGCCTCCCGCAGCAGTGTGTTGCCGCTGGCCGCCGCGAGCGCCACGTGGAAGTGGACGGACTGGCGCAGTGACTCTTCCGGCGGCAGCAGGGCGTTGCCCGCCGCGATGGCCAACTGCCGTACACCGTCGTCGGCTTGGGCACGTGCGGCGGTCGCCGCGATCGCCGGTTCCAGGACGAGGCGGGCCCCGACGAGTTCGAGGACCGAGGCGCGGTCGCTGCGCGGCTGATGCGGGTTGGCCAGGAGCCTGCGGTCCACGCCCGGTCCCACATACGTCCCTGATCCGTGCCGGAACTCCACCACTCCGGTGGCCTCCAGCCTGCGCAGCGCCTCGCGCACGGTCGGCGTGGTGACCTCGAAGCGCCGTGCCAGCTCACGGGACGAGGCCAGCGCGTCGCCGGGGGTCAGACGCTCGGTGCGGATGATGTCGACTATGTCGTCCGCCAGGCGCTCGGACAGGGAGGGATGACTGCCGTAACTCATGAAGTGAATAAATCACTTGGTCTCTTGGTGGTCAATGGCCGTGACAGATCTGGCGCTCCCCGCCCTCTTGTATGGGGCAACTTTCTCGATCTAGCCTTCTGGCGCGCAAGCGCTTTCCCGCGGACGAGGAGAACTGCCAGTGATCCAGCCGTGGTTCACGGACGCCAAGCTCGGGATCTTCCTGCACTGGGGCATCTACAGCGTGGACGGAGTGGCCGAGTCCTGGTCCTTCTACGACGACCGGGTGCCCTACGACCACTACATGGCGCAGCTCGACGGCTTCACCGCCTCCGCCTACGACCCCGAGGCCTGGGCCGACCTCTTCGTCCGCGCGGGCGCCCGCTACGCCGTCCTCACCGCCAAGCACCACGACGGTGTAGCCCTCTGGGACACGGCGGCGAACGACCTGTCCGTCGTCAAGCGCACCCCCGCGGGCCGCGACCTCATCACCCCGTACGTCACCGCACTGCGCGCCCGAGGCCTCAAAGTAGGCCTGTACTACTCGCACCTGGACTGGTCCCACCCCGACTACGCGTCCGTGCGCCCCGAAGGGCAGGACCCCGCCGTACGCGGCAACCGCTACTCGATGCCCGCCGCCGGCGAGGAGTCCGAGGAGAGGTGGGCAGACTTCCTCGCCTTCCACCGCGTACAGGTGCGCGAATTGCTGGAGCGCTTCGAACCGGACCTCCTGTGGTTCGACGGCGAGTGGGAGCGCGGCGCCGAACAGTGGCGGATGGCGGAACTCGCCGAAGAGATCAGGGCGCTCTCCCCGCACACCGTCGTCAACGGCCGCCTCACAGGACACGGCGACTACGCCACCCCCGAACAGGGCGTACCGATCGAACCGCCCACGCAGCCATGGGAGTTGTGCCTCACCGTCAACGACTCCTGGGGCTACCAGCCGCAGGACACGCACCACAAGTCACCGCGTCAGCTCGTCCGCATCTTCGCCGAGACCATCGGAGGGGGCGGCAATCTGCTCCTCGACATCGGCCCGAAGCAGGACGGCTCGCTCCTCCCCGAACAGGCCGAGCGGCTCGAAGCGCTGGGGGAGTGGACGGGCCGCCATGCCGAAGCGGTCCACGGGACGGTACGCGGCCTCCCGCACGGCCACTTCTACGGCCCTTCGACACTCTCCGCCGACCGCCGCACCCTGTATCTGTTCCTCTTCGACCGGCCCAACGAGTACGTGGTCCTGCGGGGCGTGCGCAACGGCGTGGCGTCCGCCCGCGTGCTGGGCACGGGCACCGTCGTCCGGCACGAGCGTGTCGGCGGCCTCGGTGACGTACCCGGCTGGGAGTACGTCCATCTCACCGACGACCAGCTCGATCCGCTGTGCACTGTCGTCGCCCTGGAACTCGACGGTGAACTCGACCTGTACCACGCGCATACGCGCGACTGAGCGCCCCGCTAGGTGTCGGTGCATGCACTGCGGGCCGGTGGGGGCTGGTCGCGCAGTTCCCCGCGCCCCTAGCGCGTCCCTCCGGCGCTCCCGCCCCTGACCCCACCCGCACCCCCATCCCGAAGTTCGGAGGCCCTATGCCCCGCACCACACGCGCTCTCAGACCCCGGACGGCGCTTCTCGCGCTCGCCGTCCTGGCGGTCCCCCTGGCCCCTTCGGCTGCCGCCGCACCGCCGTCGGCTCAGGAGGAGGCCGCTCAGAAGGGGGCCGCTCAGGAGGACACCGTGACCCGCAAGCTTCCCGTCGTCTCCCCGACCCCGCAGCGCATGGCCCGAGCGGGCGGAGACGTGCCGCTCTCTCGGCGCGCCGAACTGGTCGTAGGCGACGACACGGACGAGGTGGCCCGGCAGCGCGTCACCGAGACACTGCGCGCCCACGGGGTGCGCGACATCGACGTACGCGCCAAGGCGTCTGGCCGCGCCCCGCTGACCGTCCTGCTCGGCCCGGCGACCCGGCCCGACATCGCGAAGGCGCTCGGCGGGACCAAGGTTCCGGAGCAGGCGGAGGGCTACGCCCTGCGGGCGAAGCACCGCACCGTCGCGCTCGGCGGCAAGGACGCGACCGGCCAGTTCTATGCGGCGCAGACCCTCGGGCAGCTCATCTCCCGGGGGCGGATAGCGGGTGTCGAGGTCTCCGACTTCCCCTCCATGCCCCTGCGCGGCAGCATCGAGGGGTTCTACGGCCCGCCCTGGACCGAGGCCGAACGGCTCGACCAGATGGACTTCCTGGGCGACACCAAGGCCAACACCTACGTCTACGCGCCCAAGGACGACCCCTACCACCGGGAGAAGTGGCGCGAGCCCTACCCGGCGGACAAGCTCACCGAGCTCGGCAAGCTGATCGACCGCGCGAGCGCCAACCACGTGCGCTTCACGTTCGCGGTCTCACCGGGCGGCTCCATCTGCTACTCGGACCCGGCCGACGTCAAGGCGCTGACGGCGAAGCTCCAGGCGATGTACGACCTCGGAGTGCGGTCCTTCTCCGTGCCGCTCGACGACATCAGCTACACCAAGTGGAACTGCGATGCCGACAAGGCGAAGTTCGGCGAGCCGGGCCGCGGGCCCGCGGCGAAGGCGCAGGTGGGGCTCCTCAACACCATCCAGCGGGAGTTCATCGCCGAGCACGAGGACGCCAACCCGCTGCAGATGGTGCCCACGGAGTACGGGGACCTCACGGACACCGCGTACAAGCAGACGATGCGTGGCGAACTCGACGGCGCCGTAGAGGTGATGTGGACGGGCACGGACGTGGTCCCGCCCGAGATCACCAACTCCCAGGCGGAGAAGGCCGCCGAGCTCTTCGGGCGGAAGGTGTTCGTCTGGGACAACTACCCGGTGAACGACTTCGCGCGTACGGCGGGGCGGCTCCTGCTCGCGCCCTATGACAAGCGCGAGCCCGGCCTCTCCGGACACCTCAGCGGCATCGTGTCCAACCCGATGAACCAGGAGGGGGCCAGCAAGCTCGCCGTCTTCACCATGAACGACTTCTCCTGGAACGACCGGGGGTACGAGCGGGCGCGGTCGGGGCGGCAGGCGGCGCTGTATCTCGCCGGGGGTGACGACCGGGTCGCCGACGCGGTGCAGACGTTCGTGGACCTCAACCACGCGGCGCCCACGTTCGGTGAGTCGAACTGGCTGCCGCAGTCCCCGGTACTCGGGCCGAAGCTGGACGCCTTCTGGAAGCGGTACGAGAGTGACCCCGCCGGGGCGCTGCGGGCGCTGCGGCCCACGGCTCGGGAGATCGAGAAGGTCCCCGCGGTGCTGCGTGCCGGGGTGCCGGACCAGCAGTTCCTCCACGACGCGAAGCAGTGGCTCGACGCCACCGAGCTGTGGGGTTCCGCGATGCGGCACGGGCTCGCCGCGCTGACCGCCGCCCAGGAGGGGGACTCCGCGGCGGCGACGCGGGAGCGGGCGTCGATGGAGTCCCTCGCGGGACGGGCGCGGGCGATTTCCGTGGACCCGGCGGAGCATCATCAGCTGGGGGCGGTGAAGATCGCCGACCCCTACCTGGACGAGTTCGTGAAGGGGGTCCAGGACCGGACGTAGTCCGTAGCTACGCGACGGAACCTTCTCCCACCCGCCCTGTTGCCCCCGCGGGGGCAACAGGGCGGGTGTGCGTGGGCCCACCCGACGCCCTCGCTGTACGCGGTGACTGAGTCATCAGTCAGCATCTCAATCATGCCCGTGATTGCGGAGATGGTCACCTGTTGGATTGCGATCTGCTCAATTCACGGGTAGCGTCACCGCCCATGCAGCAAGACCCCGAGGTCGCGGACAGGGTCCGCAAGGTCATCGCCGACGCCGGCGCGACGCAGCGCGAATTCGCCCGCCGCATCGTGATGGACCCCTCCAAGCTCTCCCGCTCCCTCGGCGGCACCCGCCGCTTCACCGCGGCCGAACTGGCCCGCATCGCCGACACCGGCGGCGTGGACGCGGGCTGGCTCCTGGGTGCTCAGGTCCAGGTCCAGGCGCCGGCCGCCTCCCCCCAGGCGCGACGCGAACGCACCGCGGCGGCCCCCGAGGGCGGCCGCCCCCTCCAGATCGTCCGCGAGACCGTACGGCTCGTCGCTGAGCGCGGATTCCACGCCGTACGCGTGGCGGACATCGCCGAAGCCTGCGCCACGAGCACTGCCGCCATCCACTACCACTTCCCCGGGCGCGACGACCTCCTTGAGGCCGCCGTCCGCTGGTGCATGGATGAGGACACCGCCCGCCGGGCGGCCCGCATCGCCGAAGCGGCCGATGCCGCCGACGAGCTGGACCAGCTGATCGAGCTCCAGACTCCCCGCACCCCGCAGCAGCGCTGGCAGTGGAGCGTCTGGCTGGACCTGTGGGCGGAGGCCGCCCGCTCCACCGCCGTGGGGCGGCTGCATGCCGAGTACTACCGGCAGTGGCGCGCGACCGTCGCCGACGTCATCCGGCGCGGCGTCGACCAGGGTGTGTTCCGCCTCGTCGATCCGCAGTCCGCCGCGCTCCGGCTCACCGCGCTGATCGACGGCCTCGCGACCCAGGTGCTCGCCTCCACCCCGGGCGCCGACGGCACGACCCCCGACGACATGCACGAGGCGCTGCTCGTGTACGTCGACGCGACGCTCGCCGCGCCGAGACCCGCGTAAATACCGACAGAGTCCCGCCAGGACCCCGCAGTACTCCAACACCCCACCCCTGAGGGAGAGTTCGCCATGCCCGTGAACCAAGACGTCATCATCACCGCCGCCCTCACCGGCGCGGGCGACACCGTGCGCAAGAGTCCCCACGTGCCCGTCACCCCCGAGCAGATAGCCACCTCGGCCGTGGAGGCCGCCGAGGCCGGCGCCGCCGTCGTACACATCCACGTACGCGACCCCGAGACCGGCGACCCGTCGCGCGACCCCCGCCTGTACCGCGAGGTCGTCGAGCGCATCAAGGAGACCGGCACCGACGTCGTCATCAATCTCACCGCCGGGATGGGCGGCGACCTGGTCATCGACCCGGTCCAGCCGCTGAAGCAGCTCGGCGAGCTGCCCGGCACCGACCTCGTCGGCGGCCTGGACCGTCTCCCGCACGTCGAGGATCTGCTCCCCGACATCTGCACCCTCGACTGCGGCTCCCTCAACTTCGGCGACAACCTCTACATCTCCACCCCCGACATGCTCCGCCAGGGCGCCAAACGCATCCAGGAGCTGGGCGTACGGCCCGAGTTGGAGATCTTCGACACCGGCCAGCTGTGGTTCGCCAAGCAGCTGCTCGCCGAGGGGCTGCTCGACAACCCCACCGTCTTCCAGCTCTGCATGGGCATCCCGTGGGGCGCCCCGGCGGACCCGGGTGTGCTCCAGTCGATGGTCAACCTGCTTCCGGACGGCGCCCAGTGGGCCAGCTTCGCGCTCGGCCGCATGCAGATGCCGTGGGTCGCCCAGTCCATCCTGCTCGGCGGGCAGGTCCGCGTGGGCCTGGAGGACAACCTCTACCTCGGCAAGGGCAACAAGGTCAGGAACGCCCAACTCGTCGAGCGGGCCGTGCAGATCACCGAGAACCTCGGCTCGCGCGTCGCCACGCCGGACGAGGCCCGCCAGAAGCTCGGCCTCAAGCCCCGCGTCTGACGCCCCTCCCCCACGACGAGTAGGACCAAGGACCCGCATGAACGACACCATCACGACACCCCCCGCCCCCTGCGCCCCCGAGGACGTACGCCGTATCGCCTGCGTCGGCGCCGGAGTGATCGGCGGCGGCTGGGTCGCCCACTACCTCGCCCGCGGCTACGACGTCACCGCCTGGGACCCCGCCCCCGACGCCGAGCAGAAGCTGCGCCGCCTGGTCGACGCGGCCTGGCCCGCGCTGACGCAACTGGGCCTCGCGGAAGGCGCCTCCCCGGACCGCCTCCGCGTGACCCCCACTCTCGAAGAGGCGGTGGCCGACGCCCAGTTCGTGCAGGAGAGCGCCCCCGAGAAGCTGGAGCTCAAGCGCGACCTGCTGGCCGAGCTGGACGCCGCCGCGCCCGCCGGAGTCGTCATCGCCTCCTCCACCTCCGGCTACCCGATGACCGACATGCAGACCACGGCCGCCGACCCGGGCCGCCTCGTCGTGGGACACCCCTTCAACCCGCCCTACCTCATCCCGCTCGTCGAGGTGGTGGGCGGCGACAAGACGGCCGCGCACGCGGTCACTTGGGCATCGCGCTTCTACGAGGTCGCGGGCAAGTCCGTGATCACCATGGCGAGCGAGGTGCCCGGCTTCATAGCCAACCGCCTTCAGGAAGCCCTGTGGCGCGAGGCCCTGCACATGGTCGCCAACGGCGAGGCCACGGTGAAGGAGATCGACGACTCGATCACCGAAGGCCCCGGCCTGCGCTGGGCGTTCATGGGCCCCATGCTCACCTTCGCGCTCGCGGGCGGCGAGGGCGGCATGGCCCACATGCTCGACCACTTCGGCCCGTCCCTGAAGTCCCCTTGGACGCGCCTCGAAGCACCCGAGCTGGACAAGGAGTTGTACGACGCCGTGGTCGCCGGATGCGACGACGCGGCGGACGGCCGGACCATCGCCGACCTGGTCGCCGAGCGGGACCAGGGAATCATCGACGTACTGCGGGCGACGGGACGCCTGCCGCAGCAGCGGGCAGCACAGGAGGACACCAAGTGACCGAGCCGCTGCCTCTTGTGCACCGGACCGTACGTCCGGAATGGATCGACTACAACGGCCATATGAGCGAGGCGTTCTACGTCCTCGTCTTCGGCTACGCCACCGACGCCATGATGATCGAGACGGGCCTGCACGCGGGCTACCGCGAGTCGACCGGCTGCTCCCTCTACACGGTAGAGGCGCACATCCGTTACCTCGACGACGTGGCGGAGGGCGCCCACCTTGCCGTCCGCACCCGCATTCTGGGCGCGGACGCCAAGAAGGCCCGCTTCACCCACGAGCTGTACGTGGTCGACGAGCCCGAAGCGCCCGTCCCCCCGGACGCGACCCCGGTGTCGACCACCGAGCTCCTCGCCCTCCACGTCGACCAGAACGCGGGCCGGACAACCCCGTTCCCGGACCCGATCCGCGACCACCTGACGTCCCTCGCGGAACCGGCCCCCGAGTGGGCGGGCCGCTCCATCACCGAGGTCCCGCGTCAGCCCTGACGGCGCGGCCGCTCAGCTGTCACAGCCGACACCGTCACCGTCACGGTCGAGGTGAGGCCCGTAGCCGGGCTCCCCGCGATGCACGGGCGCGGCGCCCGCGGCACGGGCCTCACTACAGTTCCCGAAGGCGACGCCACCGCCCCCTCCGCCCCCGGAGTCACTGCCACCGGATCCGGGCGCGGCGGCCTCCGGCTGGGCGGTGACGGTCGCCTTCACCGTCTTCGTGGCCTCGACGGTCTTGGTGACCGTGGGACCGGGCTTCGGCTTCGCCGTCTCGGTCGCCGTTGCTGTCGCCGTGACGGTCGGCGTCGGGCTTGATTCCTTTGCGGCAGCCTTCGCCGAGGTGCTGCCGTCGTCACCGAGACCGGCCCCCAGGCCGATGAAGAAGGTGAGGGCGAGGGCGGGAAGCACGAAGCGCTTGCGAGCCCACTTGGGCGCGGGCCTCGGCGATGACGGCGGCGCGGGATACGGGTTGGCCATGGTTGCCCCCTTGCTGCGACGAAGAGGCATGACGCTAGTCCCGCGGTGTCAGTTGTGAAGGCTATTTGTGGAACCAGTGATGGAGCCGTGACCCCTCTGTCCCGGTTAGCGGTCCAGCTCCTTGTGGGCGGTTTCCGGGAGTTTCAGATATACCGCCGATGACGTCAGGCAGAGCGCGGCCACGTACCAGGGGAACAGGCCCGGGTTGCCCAGCTCCTTGAACAGGGTGCCCATGTACGGGGCCGTGCCGCCGAACAGTGCGACGGTGAGGGAGTACGGGAAGCCGATCCCCGCGGCCCGGACGTGGGCGGGGAAGATCTCCGCGTTCACGGCCGCCGAGATCGACGTGAAGCCGGTGAGCAGTACCATGCCCGCGCACTGCACCAGCAGGAGCGAGGCGAACGAGCCGTTCAGGGAACGCAGCAGCGGCACGCTCAGGACGGCGAAGCCGAGTCCGAAGAAGAGCAGGAGCGGCCGGCGGCCGAAGCGGTCGGAGAGCAGTCCGCCGATCGGTTGCAGCAGTGCGAAGAACGCGAGCGAGAGCGTGCCGGACAGGAGCGCCTGGCTCTTGCTGATGTCGGTGTTCAGCTCGGCGTACGTCGGAAGGTACGACGTCCACGTGTAATACGCGATCGTGCCGCCGGCGGTGATGCCGCAGATCAGCAGGGACTGCCGCGGATACGTGCGCAGGGCGTCGAACAGCCGGGGGCGTTCGGCGTCGTCACGCGGCGCCTCATGGGTCTCGTACGCGCCCTGCCTGATCCAGAAGCCGACCAGGCTGAGCACCGCGCCGATGACGAACGGCAGCCGCCAGCCCCAGCCGTCCATCTGCCCGTCCGAGAGCACGCTCACGAGCAGCGCCGCGACGCCGGAAGCGGCGAGCTGGCCCGCGCTCGTCGACACGTACTGGAAGCTGGAGAACAGGCCACGCCTGCCGGGCCCCGCGGACTCGACGAGGAAGGTCGTCGACGCCGCGAACTCGCCGCCCACGGACAGGCCTTGGAGCAGCCGCGCCAGGACCAGGACGACCGGGGCGAGCACCCCGGCCGACGCGTACGTCGGCGTCAGGCCGACCAGCAGACTGCTGCCGCCCATCAGCAGGATCGTGACGGTCAGGGCGGCACGCCTGCCGCGTCGGTCGGCGACCGCGCCCATGAGCAGACCGCCGACCGGCCGCATGAAGAAACCGACAGCGAAGACGGCGAACGTGGAGAGCAGCGGGACGAGGGAGTTGCCCGAGCCCTTGGGAAAGACCTGATCGGCGATGTACGTGGCGAGGAACGTGTACGCGTACCAGTCGTACCACTCCACGGCGTTGCCCACCGACGCGGCGAGCAGCTGCCGTATGGGACGGCGGGACGGGGCGGGGAGGGCGGCGGACCCGGGTCCGTGCCGGTGTTGCTGTGTCATGATCGCGACCATCCCCCGCCCGGCCCCTCCGCACACGTCCAGCGGGCCGGCTCAGCCCGTCGTCGGCTTGTACGAGTAGACCGACGTCGTCACCAGGCACGGCACCGGCGGTACGACCTCGGCGCGCAGCGTGCGGCGCTCGGAGTCGTAGTCGACACCCTCCGTCTCGAACGTGCCGCTGCAGATGCTCCGTTGCGGTACGGCGAACAGGCTCGTGACCTTGCCCGTGACGGGCTTGCCGTCGAGCTCGTGCGCCAGGTCCACCTGGAGGACGGGCCGGTCCTCGGGCCACAGCTCCTTCGACGCGTCGTTGGACGCGCACACCAGACGGGTCCCGGAGACGAAGTCGCAGCCCTGGATGTCACGGACCGGCTTGTCGAGCGAGATCTGACCGGCCTGGGGGAGCGCCCCACCGGCGGGCGGGGTCGAGGAGTTGAGGAGCGGCGCGGGGAAGACCTGGAGGCGGTCCTGGTCGCCCCACTCGCCCGACACCAGCCACTGGTTGTCGGGGGACACGGCCGCGAAGGAGTTGTTGAGTTTCTCGCCCGCGTCGAGCTGGTGCTCGTAGAGGTAACGCTTGCCGCCGGGCGTCGTGACGGCGAACATCTTCGACTTGGCGTCGTCGCCGCCCTGATAGGCGTCGACGGTGTGGCCGGCGGCTATGTCCGGGTCGCCGACGTGGCTCCAGCCCTTGACCCGCAGGTCGAGCGGGATCGAGGCGAGGCCCCGGTAGAGCAGGCTGCCGTCGGCGCGGCTCGCCAGGCCCTGGCTGCCGGTGAGGGAGTTGACGGACGAGACGCCGGTCTCCTGCCAGCCGCCGGGGGATCTGGGGGCGGTGTCGGCAGAAGCGCCGCCACCGGTCGCCATCGTGAGCGCGAAGGCGCCGAGCAGGGCCGCGGATGCCTTCGCGGACGTCTTGAGGAGTGTCATCGGTGCGCTACCTCCGTGGGGGGTCGATCGCTGCCGGGCAATCGTACGTAACGTGACCTCTGTCGACGGGTGAGTTCTGACAGGTCGACAGATGTGCGTGCGCCGGTTCCGACAGAAGGTGGTTGAGACGTGAAGCTGGTCATTCTCGGTGGCGGCGGATTCCGCGTTCCGCTCGTGTACGGCGCGCTCCTCGGCGACCGCGCCGAAGGCCGGGTCACGGAGGTCGTGCTGCACGACCTGGACGCGGGGCGGCTCGGCGCGGTCGCCCGTGTGCTGGCCGAGCAGGCGTCGGGGGTACCGGACGCCCCCACCGTCACGGCGACCACCGACCTGGACGAGGCGCTGCGGGGCGCGGACTTCGTGTTCTCCGCGATCCGGGTCGGGGGCCTGGAGGGGCGAGCGGCCGACGAGCGGGTAGCCCTCGCGCAGGGAGTTCTCGGGCAGGAGACGGTCGGCGCGGGCGGTATCGCGTACGGCCTGCGGACCGTGCCCGTCGCCGTCGACATCGCACGGCGCGTGCGGCAGCTGGCCCCGGACGCGTGGGTCATCAACTTCACCAACCCCGCGGGCCTGGTCACCGAGGCGATGTCCCGGCACATCGGAGACCGCGTCATCGGCATCTGCGACTCACCGGTGGGCCTGGGCCGCCGCGTGGCGCGCATCCTGGGCGCCAACCCCGACGAGGCGTTCATCGACTACGTCGGCCTCAACCACCTGGGCTGGCTACGGGGCCTGCGGATCGCGGGCCGCGACGAGCTGCCGCGACTGCTCGGCGACGCGGAGCTGCTGGGCTCGTTCGAGGAGGGCCGGCTGTTCGGCGCCGACTGGCTCAAGGCGCTCGGATCCATCCCGAACGAGTACTTGCACTACTACTACTTCAACCGCGAGGCGGTACACGCCTATCAGGAGGCGGAGCAGACACGAGGAGCGTTCTTGCGTGACCAACAGGTACGCTTCTACGAGGAGTTGGGACGCCCGGGGACCACTTCCTCCGCACTGAAGGCGTGGGACGCGACACGTGCGGAACGCGAGGCGACGTACATGGCCGAGAACAGGGAGGCCGCGGGTGTCGGGGAACGTGCGGCGGAGGACCTCGAATCCGGCGGGTACGAGAAGGTCGCCCTCGCCCTGATGCGGGCCATCGCACGGGACGAGCGGACGACGCTGATCCTCAACGTCCGCAATCGCACCACGCTTTCGGCACTGGACGCCGACGCGGTGATCGAGGTCCCGTGCTCTGTGGACGCCAACGGCGCGCACCCCATGGCGGTGGACCCGCTGCCGGGTCACGCGACGGGGCTCGTGTGCGCGGTGAAAGCGGTCGAAAGAGAGATCCTCTCCGCGGCGGAGAGTGGCTCCCGCGCCACGGCGGTCAAGGCGTTCGCGCTGCACCCGCTGGTGGATTCCGTGGCGGTGGCACGGAGGTTGATGGAGGGGTACGGGGAGGCGCATCCGGGGCTGGGGTACTTGGGCTGAGGGAGCCCCCGGGCTGAGATGATCACCGGATGAGCCCCGTCATCTCCATCGGATCCGCCGCCGCCCGCCCCTGCACACTGGTCGTGTGCCGAGGCTGCTGCTGCGGCGACGCACGGAAGCATCCCGGTACCGACCATGCCTGGCAGCTGGCTCGGATGCGGGCCGCCGCCGCGGAGTCGGCGGGGCGGTTCGCGGTCCGTACGAGTGAGTGTCTCGGGCCGTGCGGGCAGGCGAACATCATCGTCGTACAGCCCTCGCCCGAAGGGCGCAGGCGAGGTGGCAGAGCCGTCTGGATCGGCTTCGCCCTGGACGACGACTCGATCGACGAGATAGTCGCGTGGGCCGAGGCGGGCGGCCCGGGGATCGCCGCGCCGTCACCGGCGCTCACGCTGCAGGTGGTGGACCCCCGCAAAACCTGAGGGGGCCGCCGGTCAGGCCGTCGCCGCCGAGCCCTCGAGAACCTTGTCGAGGAAGCCGTGCAGGTTTGCCACCGTGCGGGCGTTCTGCTCCTCCAGGGTGAGGCTCTCCTCGAAGCGGCGGGCCAGCGCCGTGGTCTTCTTCCCCCTGACGTAGAGGGAGCAGGCGAGGTCGGCGCAGATGTAGATGCCGACCGAGTTGCCCTGCCGGCCCGCGGGGCCGGCGAGGGGTGCCACGAGCAGCGTGATGCCCGAACCGGACTGCGGGGTCACGCAGACCGAGCAGATGCTGGACTTCAGCAGGCTCCTGCGGGCCCCTGCCGATGCGCGCAGCGCGACGCCCACGTACGCGCCGTCCCGCTCCGTCACGATGTACCCGCGGTCCGGGGCCTTGGGGTCCCGCCAGCCGAGGAAGTCCAGGTCGGACCAGGGGGTGTCCGGGAAGCCCGCGGGGAGCGTGAGTCTGCGGGCCTCGCCCTTGGAGCAGTTGACGAAGGCCGCGCGAATCTCTTTCTCACCAATGGGTTCCATGATCGGCAACCTACCAACGCCCCCACGGTCAAGTCCTCCCCTTTTCCCCCCACAGCCACGGGCCCCGCACCGAAGCCCTCCTCCCGCCAACCGGCCTGGTCACCCCGCATCCACCAGCACAAGAACGGGCCTCTCCCACCCACCCGCCCGATCACCCCGCATCCACCAGTGCGAGAACAAACCTTTCCCACCCACCCGCCCGATTGCCCTGCGGCGGGCGGCCGGGGGCTGGGGACACCACCCTGCCCCGACACACCACCCGACCCAAGGCGACGGCCCCCGACATCCGCAGTCGGCAGCGAGACGCGAGGGGACGTGCCGGTATGTCTGCCCGGAGCACGGTTCGCGGCGCTCCCTCGCCGAAGTAGCAAGTCGGCCACCGGACGATAGCGAGGACGGACATACCGGCGCGGCCCCGCACCCACACACGGACCAGAACCGCCCGCGCCATCCCACCGCTTCGACCATGCCGACGACCTGGTCCCCCACGCACCAACCCCCACGCACCACCCGCAAAAACTGAACACCCCACAAAGTTTTCCCCGCACGAGCCTTGACCTTCACTGTTCAACCAATCAAGACTCAGGCCCCGTAACACCGCACTGGCGCGGACGACCCATTCAAAGCTTGGCGTCGCCGACCAGTTCGGCACGCCCAGAGCTGCGTTCAGAGCCCCGTTCGGAGGCCATCCCGCCATGCCTGCCACCACACGTCGTCAACTTATGAAGCAACTGGGCGGCACCGCAGCCGCCTTCGCCTTCGTCGCCGCCGCAGGTGGCTCCGAAGCAGCCGCGACCGCACCAGCCGCCTCCTCCCCAGGCGCCGCCGCCCCACGCACCGCCACCTCCCCGGACGCGGCCGCCGCCACGCGCCGCGTCCGGGGGCTCATCGCCCGCCTCACCCTCGACGAGAAGATCAGCCTCGTCCACGGCGCCACCGACCCGCGAAGACTGGGTCAGGCCGGATACCTGCCGGGCGTCAAGCGCCTCGGCATACCGGAGCTGCGCCTGAGCGACGGCCCCGCCGGCGTGAACGTCACGAAGTCCGCGACCGGCCTCCCGCCGGTCGCCACACTCGGCTGCTCCTTCAACCTCGAACTCGCCCGTGAGTACGGCGAGGTGATGGGCCGCGAGGGCCGCACCCTCGACATGGACGTCCTGCTCGCCCCGCAGATCGAGCTCTCCCGCACGCCCTACTTCAGCCGCAACAAGGACCAGTCCGGCGAGGACCCCTACCTCAACGGCCTGATCGGCGCCGCCCAGGTGGAGGGCGTCCAGGCGCAGGGCATGCTTGCCCAGGCCAAGCACTTCCTCGCCAACAACCAGCGCCTGCACGAGTTCGACCGCGAGAAGCCGGAGAACTCGTACGACTTCGTCGTCGACGACCGCACCCTGCACGAGCTGTACCTGCCCGCCTTCGAGGCCGTCGTCCGCGCCGGAGTCGCCTCCGTCATGTCGGCGTACAACCACCTCAACGGCGAGTGGAACTCCGAACAGCGCACGACCCTCACCGACATCCTCCGCGGCGAGCTCGGCTTCAAGGGCTTCGTCACCTCGGACTGGGGCGCCACCCACTCCACGGCCGCGCTCGAAGCGGGCCAGGACATGCAGATGTGGGACGGCTCGTTCTACGGGGAGCCCCTCAAGAAGGCCATCAAGGACGGCTCCATCCCCGAGGCGGCCCTGGACACCGCCGTCTCCCGCATCCTCGGCCAGTACGACACCTTCGGCATGCTCGACGGCAGCCGCGTACCCGCCCGCAGGAACATCGACGTCAGGGCCGGAGCCCGCGTCGCCCGCGAAGTCGCCACGCAGGGCGCGGTGCTGCTCGCCAACGACGGCGGACTCCCGCTCTCGCACACCGCGTTGCGCGACCTCGCCCTCATCGGCCCGACCGCGGGCCAAGTCGCCACATCGGTCTCGGGCGAGCGCGCGTACGGCTTCGAGGACCGCCTGATCAGCCCGCTCGACGCGCTGCGCCGCAGTACCAAGCGGAAGATCGCCTACGAGGTCGGCGTCGACCTCACGGGCACGGCAGTCCCCGCGTCCGCGTTCCCCAAGGGCCTGACGCGCAAGAGCAGCGGCGGCGCGAACAGGACCGACAGCAAGGTGGACTTCGTCGGCGACAAGGCCCTCCCCGTCGGCACGACAGCCGAGTGGACCGGCACCTTCGTGCCGCCCGCCACGGGCGAGTACGCGCTCAAGATCCAGGGCTGGGGCGCGGCCGTCTCGCTGACCCTCGACGGCAAGGAGCTGACGACCGCGGCGGGCGCCCGCGACAGCTTCGCGCGCAAGTGGTCCTCGATCGTCCCGACGACGGACGGCCTCGACAACGGCCAGGCGGACCCCGTCGAGCTCACCGGCGGCAAGTCCTACCAGGTCGTCGTCAAGGCCACCGGCTGGGCGGCGACCATCGCCGAACGCGGCCCGGTCCAGGTGCGGTTGGCCTGGGTGACACCGCAGCAGCGCGCAGCTTCGATCGCCGCCGCGGCGAGGCTGGCCCGGCGCGTCCACACCCCGGTCGTCTTCGCCTTCAACGGCTCGGGCGGATCGGTGGGCGGCAGCGGCGACTTCACCACGCTCACGCTCCCCGCCCACCAGGACGAGCTGATCGCGGCGGTCGCCGAGGCCAACCCGCGCACGGTCGTCGTCCTCACCACCGGCTGCCCGGCGACGATGCCCTGGCGCCGCGATGTCGGCACGATCCTGCACACCGGTTACGTCGGCCAGGAGGGCGGCTGGTCCACCGCAGACCTCCTCACCGGCCGCGCCAACCCGGGCGGCAAGGCCACCATGACCTGGCCGAAGAAGGACACGGACCACCCCACCCTGGACCCGGCCCACCCCGAGCGCTACTACGGCGTCGACGGAGTGGTCACGTACAGCGAGGGCATCTTCACCGGCTACCGAGGCTTCGACAAGGCGGACATCGAGCCCCTCTTCCCCTTCGGACACGGCCTGTCCTACACGGAGTTCGGCTACCGCGACCTGTCCGTGCGCAGGGCGGGCGAGGGCTACGAGGTGTCGTTCACGGTGTCCAACCGGGGGCGGCGCAAGGGCGCGGAAGTCCCACAGGTCTACGTGGGCGCGCCGCGCGGTGCCGACGTCGAGATGGCGGTGAGGACTCTGGCCGCCTTCGACCGCGTCGAGCTGCGCGCGGGGGAGTCGCGCCGGATCAGGGTGCGGGTCGCCGAGCGGCAGTTGTCGTACTGGGACACGGACCGCGGCCGATGGGTACGCCCCGAGGGGCGGCGCGCGGTGTACGTAGGGTCGTCGTCGCGCGACATCCGGCTGACGGGGGTGGCGCGCTAAGGGGGACGCGCAAGGGGTGCCGCGCTAGGGGCGACACGCACGGGTGCCGCGCTAGGCGGACGAGGGCCCGCCTGCCGGTTCACCGCACCCGAGCCCGTTGCCGTCCACGGTGAGGGCTCGGGTGAGCCGGTCCAGGTGGGCTCGGTACAACCCGACGAAGTCCAGGCGTCCTTCGGCGATGGCCCACTGGACCTGGAGCCCGTCGGACACGGCGAGGATCTCCCGGGCAACGCCCTCCGGGTCGGTCCCGGGTTTCAACTGCCCCGCGTCGACCGAGCGTTGCAGCACGGTGGCGAGGGAGCGCGCGACGCGTTCGTACCGCTCGGTGAAGTAGACGTGTGCCGGGTGCGAGGGATCGCCGGCCTCCGCGGACAGCTTGGTGTGGAGCTGGATGAGCCCTGGCTGGGTGAGGTTGTACGCGGCCAGCGCGAGCACCTCCTCGAACAGCGCACGCACGTCATCGCCGCCGGAAACGGGCCCGAGCCGTCCGAAGGTGCGGATGGTGCGCTCCTCGCGGGCTTCGAGCACGGCCATCAGGAGCCGCTGCTTCGACCCGAAGTGATGGGTGATGACGGTGGCCGACGTGCCCGCCTCCTCGGCGATCTTCGCGAGGGAGGAGTTCAGATAGCCCGCCTTGGCGAAGAACGCGAGAGCCGCGTCGATGATGGCCGCCCGGCGGGAGTCGGCGGCGGCGTACTGCCCGGTGGGGCGGTGTCGGGGGGTGTGCTGCTCCATGGGGGCAGATTACGTTCCCCCGCCCGCCGGACCTCGGCATCTCACGCCCCAGCCCGCACCTCAACCCACACCCTCACACCTCAACCCACACCTCTCACGTCAACCCGCACCTCACACCCCAACCCTCACCTCAGCCCCCGGTACAACGCCCCCACCAGGTGCACGCTCCGTAGATCCTCCCCCGAGGTCCCGCCGCCCATCCGGTTCATCACGTACGCGTACGAGACGCGGTTCTCGGGATCGGCGAACGCGTACGACCCGCCCGCGCCCCCATGCCCGAAGGCCCGCGGATTGGGTCCGGCCTGCCCGTACAGGTTCAGCATGTAGCCGAGGCCCCAGTCCCACTTCTCACCCCACGCCGTGCCCGCCGCGAGCACCAGGTCCGGCTCGTCGCGCTCACCCTGCCGCGTCCGGAGCCGCTCCAGGGCCGCGGGGCTCACCAACTCCCCACCCCCCAGCGCCGCGTACACCGTCGCGAGACCCTGGGCTGACGCATGGCCGTTGGCAGCGGGGATCTCGGCGGACCGGTAGGCCGCGCGGTTCACGTTGCCGACGGGCAGGTACCGCAGGGCGAGCGTGACGACGGCCATCGGGTGGTCGTCGATCGACGTGACCGGCGGCGCGGGCGGCGGAGCGGAGCCGAGCGCGCTGCGCGGACCGTCCGAGGCGAGCGGCTTCGCCATGTCCGCGCACCGGCCGTGCTCGCTCTCCGGAGTGCCCACGTACACATCCGCGCCCAGCGGCCCCGTGACCTCGCTGCGCAGAAACGTACCGAGGGAGACCCCGGTGATCCGCCGGACGACCTCACCGACCAGATAGCCGTACGTCAGCGCGTGGTAACCCTGCGCCGAACCCGGCTTCCACCACGGCGGCGTCGCGGCAAGGGCCCCGCACACCTTCTCCCAGTCGAGGAGATCCTCCGACGTCATGGGCTCGCGCGGCGCGATCACCCCGGAGCGGTGGCTCAGCAGCCAGCGCACCGGGATGTCCGCCTTGCCCTCCTGGGCGAACTCCGGCCAGTAGCGTGCGACCGGCGCGTCCAGATCGAGCTCGCCCCGGTCGGTGAGGAGATGCGCGCACAGCGCTGTCATGCCCTTGGTCGTGGAGTACACGTTCACCAGCGTGTCGCGCTCCCACGCGCGCGTGCCCGCCTTGTCCGCGTCGCCTCCCCACAGGTCGACGACGAACTCGCCGTCCACGGTGGCCGCGACGGCCGCGCCGAGGTCGCCGCGTTCGGCGAAGTTGCGCTCGAACTCCTCGCGTACGCTCTCGAGGCCCGGGGCGCAGGTGCCGTGGATGTGTGCGGTCATGACTCTCCTCGATCGCTCGAAGCGCCGGCCCGGCATGAGACAGCAGGAGACAACATGAGACACGAGGAGACAAAAAGAAAGGCAAGGAGGTGTTCCCACTCCTTGCCACTCTTAATTTATAGCGTAGTGGGGGGCTTGCGGCAAGGCCCCGGTGATGCCGCACAATCGCAGGCCTATCCCCAGGACCTGCGAAAACGGGAGATTCATTAAGTGCCTGCGTTGCTGTCTGCGTTCGACCTTCCTGCCCACCTCGCCCCCAAGGCCGACCCGGCGCTGATCGCCAGGGACGAGCGGCACTTCGCGTCCGTCGCACAGACCCTGGAGCAGACCCTCGCCGAGGTGTCCGAGCGCCTCGACGCACAGCGCAGGGCGCCCGGCGGCATCGGCCGTGAGGCGATGGACCGGGACCTGGAGATCCACCGCCTGTCCGGTCGTCTGCGCACCCTGAGCCGCTTCGGCCTCGACCTGTGCCTCGGACACATCGTGACCGCGGACGACCCCGAGCCCGTGTACATCGGCAGGCTCGGCCTCACCGACAGCGAGGGCCGTCGGCTGCTCCTCGACTGGCGCGCGCCCGCGGCCGAGCCGTTCTTCGCGGCCACCCACGCCGACCCGATGGGCCTGGTGAGCCGCCGCAGATACCGCTGGACCGACGGCCGGATCAGCGACTACTGGGACGAGGTGTTCACCGCCGACGGGCTCGAAGGGCACGCGGCGCTCGACGACCAGTCCGCGTTCATCGCCAGCCTGGGCAGCAACCGCTCGTCCCGGATGCGCGACGTGCTCGCCACCATCCAGTCCGACCAGGACGCCATCATCCGGGCGAGCTCCCGTGGCGCGCTCGTCGTCGACGGCGGTCCCGGCACGGGCAAGACCGTCGTCGCCCTGCACCGCTCCGCCTACCTCCTCTACTCCGACCCCCGTCTCGGGCACAGCCGGGGCGGCGTCCTGTTCGTCGGCCCGCACCGGCCCTACCTCAACTACGTCGCCGACGTCCTGCCCAGCCTCGGTGAGGAGGGTGTGCAGACCTGCGTCCTGGAGGACCTCGTCACCGAGGGAGCCAAGGCGGAGCCCGAGGCCGACCCGGAGGTCGCCCGCCTGAAGTCGTCCGCGGACATGGTGAAGGCGATCGAGAAGGCCGTCAGGTTCTACGAGGAGCCGCCCACCAAGGGCATGACGGTCTCGACCGACTGGGCCGACGTCCGGCTCACCGCCGACGACTGGGCCGAGGCGTTCGACGCGGCGGGCCGCGGCACCCCGCACAACGAGGCGCGCGAGCAGATCTGGGAGGAGCTCGTCGCGATCCTCCTCGACAAGCTCGACGGCGACGTCCCCGGCGAGCTCTTCGAGAGGTCGCTGCGGCACGACGAGGAGCTGGTCACCACCCTGCACCAGGCGTGGCCGCTGCTCGAAGCGGCGGACCTCGTCGGGGACCTGTGGTCGAACTCCGCCTACCTGCGGATGAGCGCGCCCTGGCTCGACCGGGACGAGGTGCGCACCCTGATGCGCAAGGAGGCGCCCCAGGCCTGGACGGTCTGCGATCTGCCGCTCCTGGACGCGGCGCGACAGCGGCTCGGCGACCCGGAGGCGGCCCGGCAGAAGCGCCGGCACGAGGCCATCCTCGCCGCCCAGCGCGAACAGATGGCGCAGGTCGTCGACAACCTCATCGACGCCGCGTCGGCCTCCGGCGCCGACGGTGACGACGGCGAGGGCCTGGTGACGATGTTGCGCGGTCAGGACGCCCAGGTCAGCCTGGTCGACGAGTCCGAGCTGCCGCCCGCCGACCCGGACCGCCTGGCGGGACCGTTCGCGCACGTCGTCGTGGACGAGGCCCAGGAGCTGACCGACGCGCAGTGGCAGATGCTGCTGCTGCGCTGCCCGTCCCGGAGCTTCACCATCGTCGGCGACCGCGCGCAGGCCCGGCACGGGTTCACGGAGTCGTGGCAGGAACGCCTCGAGCGGATCGGCCTCGACCGTACCGAAGTGGCGTCCCTGAGCGTCAACTACCGGACGCCGGAGGAGGTCATGGCGGAGGCCGAGCCGGTCATCCGGGCCGCGCTCCCGGACGCCAACGTGCCGACCTCCATCCGCAGCAGCGGCATCCCCGTCGTGCACGGCTCGGTGACGGAACTCGACTCGGTCCTGGACGGCTGGCTCGCCGCCAACGCCGACGGGATCGCCTGTGTCATCGGCGATCCCGCCTTCGAGGCGACGTCCCGTGTCCGGTCGCTGACCCCTGAGCTCTCGAAGGGACTCGAGTTCGACCTGGTCGTCCTCGTCGACCCGGAGAACTTCGGCGAGGGCATCGAGGGAGCGGTCGACCGCTATGTGGCGATGACCCGGGCGACCCAGCAGCTCGTCGTCCTCACGAGCTGACCGGGCTGCCCCAGGGCACCCGGCGTCAGAGCCAGCTGCCGTAGCGCCGGATGTACCGGCCCTTCACCACCTGGGTGAGCGTGCAGTACGCGAGCAGCGTCCCGATCAGCCACGGGAAGTAGCTCATCGGCAGCGGCCGCATCGACAGGGCCGAAGCCAGCGGCGAGAACGGCAGCCAGAGGCCGAAGGCCATCACCGCGCCCGTCATGAGCAGCACCGGCAGTGACGCGCGGGACTGGACGAACGGGATCCTGCGCGTGCGGATCATGTGCACGATCAGCGTCTGCGACAGCAGACCCTCCACGAACCAGCCCGTCTGGAAGAGGGTCTGCTGCGCGGGCGAGTTCGCCTGGAAGACGTACCACATCACCAGGAACGTGGTGATGTCGAAGACCGAGCTGATCGGACCGACCCGGATCATGAACCGGCCGATGCCCTTCGCGTCCCAGGTGCGGGGCTTGCGCAGGTACTCCTTGTCCATCCGGTCCCAGGGGATCGACAGCTGGCTGATGTCGTAGCAGAGGTTCTGCACCAGGAGGTGGATGGCGAGCATCGGCTGGAAGGGGAGGAACGCCGATGCGACCAGGACGGAGAAGACGTTCCCGAAGTTCGACGACGCCGTCATCTTGATGTACTTGATGGTGTTGCCGAACGTCTGACGGCCCATCAACACACCCTGTTCCAGGACCATCAGGTCCTTCTCCAGGAGGATGATGTCCGCGGACTCCTTGGCGATGTCGACGGCCGTGTCGACCGAGACACCCACATCCGCTTCGCGCAGCGCCGCCGCGTCGTTGATGCCGTCGCCGAGGAATCCGACCGTGTGCCCGTCGGCCTTCAGGGCCCGTACGATCCGCGCCTTCTGGACCGGGTTGACCCTCGCGAACACCGTGGTCGTACGGGCGAGACGGCGCAGCTCCGCGTCGTCGACCAGGTCGACCGTGGCGCCCGTGATGAGCTCGCTGACGTCGAGGCCGACGTCCGCGCAGACCCGTGCGGCGACGAGTTCGTTGTCGCCGGTGACGACCTTGACGGCGACGCCGTTCCCGGCGAGCGCGCGCAGGGCGTCGGCGGCATCCTGCTTCGGCGGGTCGAGGAACGCGAGGAACCCGACGAGGGTCAGGTCCGACTCGTCAGCCGTCGTGTAGGTGTCGCGGGCGGCGGGCACGGCGCGCGTCGCGACCGCGAGGACACGCAGCCCCTCACGGTTGTGGCGCGCGCTGACCTGCGTGACGTGGGCGCGCAGAGCAGCGGTGAGCTCGACGCGCTCCCCGCCGTCCATGACGTGCCGGCACCGTTCGACGACCTCTTCCACCGCGCCTTTGGTGACGATGACGTGCTCGTCGGCGGGGCCCGACAGCTCCTCGCGGCGCAGCACGACGGACATCCGTCGCCGGGCGAAGTCGAAGGGGATCTCGTCGACCATCGTGAAGAGCCGGTCGACGACAACCTCCTCGGCCTCGTCGATGCGGTCGATGACCGCCTGATCCATGAGGTTGCGCAGACCCGTCTGGAAGTGCGCGTTGAGGTAGGCGTACTCGAGCACCTCGCGGTCCTCGTGTCCGCGGGCGTCGAGATAGCGGTCGAGGACGATGCGGTCCTCGGTGAGCGTGCCCGTCTTGTCGGTGCACAGCACGGCCATCGCGCCCAGGTTCTGGATCGCGTTGAGCTGCTTGACGACGACCTTGTGCTTCGACATCGCGACCGCGCCGCGCGCCAGGTTCGCCGAGACCACCATCGGCAGCATCTCGGGGGTGAGCCCGACCGCCACGGAGACCGAGAACAGCAGCGCCTGGTCCCAGTCGCCCTTGGTGAAGCCGTTGACCGCGAAGACGACCGGGACCATCACCAGCATGAAGCGGATGAGCAGGAAGCTGACCCGCCGTACGCCGAGGTCGAAGGCGGTCTGCGGGCGGTCGCCGGCCAGGGCTCCCGCCATGGAGCCGAAGTAGGTGTCGGCGCCCGTGGCGACGGCCACGCCGGTCGCCGTGCCCGAGGTCACCGACGTACCCATCAGGCAGAGGTTGTCGGCCTCGACGGGGTCGACGGTGGTGCGCTGCCCGAGATCCGGGGCGCGCGTGTCCGCCTTGGCCGCCGGGAGCGACTCGCCCGACAGGGCGGCCTGGCTGACCATCAGGTCCTTGGCGGTGAGCAGCCGCAGGTCGGCCGGGACCATGTCACCCGCGGCGAGCTTCACGAGGTCGCCGGGTACGACCTGCTCCATCGGGATCTCTTCGGTGCCGGGGCGCTCGCTCCACCGGCGCTGGACCGCGCAGGAGGTGGTGACCAGGGCCTTGAGCGCCTGGGCGGAGCGGGTCGAGCGGAACTCCTGCCAGAACCGCAGCAGGCCGCTGATCAGCACCATCGAGGTGAGGATCCAGACGCCGGGGTCGGCCGGGTCCTGCCAGTACATGACCGCGGCGAGCACGACCAGTACGCCGATGAAGGGGTTGCGGAAGGACTTGGCGAGCTGCGCCGTCCAGTGCGGCGCACGCTCCTGGGCGACGACGTTCTCGCCGTGCCGCTCCAGGCGCTCCAGGACCTGGTCCTGGCGCAGGCCGCGGGTGCCCGCGCCGAGGCCGCGCAGGACGTCTCGGGCGGGGCTCGCGCTCAACTCGGCGAGGCGGACGCCGACTTCACGGGTCCGGGCGTCGAGCTCCGCGGCCTTGCGCTCGCGGGGTGTGGTGCGGGTGGGGTTCTCGCCCGGGGGTGCCGGGCGTACCTGGGGAATCAGCTTGTTCATGGCAGACCTCCCTCCGTGCGGGGGGCATGGCGAAGCACGCCCGTGCACAGGGACGTAGATGTGATGGGTGACCTGGGTGACCGCCCGCGGGCATGGCGGACTACCGCGCAGGCGTTACTGCGCGTGCATGACCGCGTGGCGGAGAAGGGGCTGGGCGGTATGCCGCCTCAGCCGGGGGAGCGGGGCTCGGCCGCGCTTCAGAGAGACGTGGCGCCGACGCAAGGACTTCCTTCGGGACTCATCCCGAACACCTCCTTGCGATCGCGGAACACGGAAGAACGCACCATCCAGCGGTGCAGGGCCAAGTCAGGCACGCCATTTCACCTATGTCAAATATGGGACTTAGGTCCCCAAAAGGTCAGGCCTTGTGTCCTGCCCACCAAGGGTTGGACTTCTCTTCACATACAGGTCACGGGCTCTTCCCTGATCCTTGCTCCCCTTGAAACACTTCACCCGCTCACGTCCCCCCACACCCCACACCACGAGGTCGAATCAACTCATGCCAGAACTCAATCGGCGCCGGTTCATGCAACTCGCCGGAGGCACCGCGGCCTTCGCGACGCTCTCGCAGAGCATCGCCCGCGCCGCCGCCCTGCCCGCCCAGCGCCGCTCCGGTTCCATCGAGGACGTCGAGCACGTCATCGTCCTGATGCAGGAGAACCGTTCCTTCGACCATTACTTCGGCACGATGAAGGGCGTACGCGGCTTCGGCGACCCGCGCCCCGTGACCCTGCCCAGCGGTAAACCCGTGTGGAACCAGTCGGGCGGTGGCAAAGAGGTGCTGCCTTTCCACCCCGACGCCGAGGACCTCGGCATGCAGTTCATCGCGGGACTCGACCACGACTGGGCGGGCGGACACAGCGCCTTCAGCAACGGCAAGTACGACAACTGGATCGCCGCCAAGTCCGAGCGGACGATGGCGTACCTGACGCGCGACGACATTCCGTTCCACTACGCACTCGCCGACGCGTTCACCGTCTGCGACGACTACCACTGTTCGTTCATCGGGGCCACCGACCCCAACCGCTACTACATGCTGACGGGCCACGTCGGGAACGACGGCAAGGGCGGCGGCCCCATCCTCGGCAACCAGGAGGCGGGCTACGACTGGACGACGTACGCCGAGCGCCTGGAGCAGGCCGGGGTCTCCTGGAAGGTCTACCAGGACATCGGCGACGGCCTCGACGCGGCGGGCCACTGGGGCTGGATAGACGACGCCTACCGTGGCAACTACGGCGACAACTCGCTGCTCTACTTCAACAAGTACCGCAACGCCAAGCCCGGCGACCCCCTCTACGACAAGGCGCGCACCGGCACGAACGTGAAGGCGGGCGACGGCTACTTCGATCGCCTGAAGGCCGACGTCAAGGCCGACAAGCTGCCGCAGGTCTCCTACATCGCCGCGCCCGAGGCGTTCTGCGAGCACCCCAACTGGCCGGTGAACTTCGGCGCCTGGTACATCGCGCAGGTCCTGGACGCGCTCACCTCCAACCCCGCCGTGTGGGCGAAGACGGCGCTGTTCATCACGTACGACGAGAACGACGGCTACTTCGACCACATCGTCCCGCCGTACGTCCCGAAGGACGCCAACCAGGGCAAGTCCACCGTCGACACGGCGCTCGACCACTTCCCCGGCAACGCGCAGTACGCCGCGGGACACTACGGCCTCGGCCAGCGCGTCCCGATGCTCGTCGTCTCCCCGTGGAGCACCGGCGGCTTCGTGAACTCCGAGGTCTTCGACCACACGTCGATCATCCGGTTCATGGAGAAGCGCTTCGGAGTCCGTGAGCCGAACATCTCGCCCTGGCGGCGCGCCATCTGCGGCGACCTCACCTCCGCCTTCGACTTCGCGGGCAAGGACACCGACCCGGCGCAGCTGCCGGACACCGACGCCTACGAGCCGCCGGACAAGGAACGCCACCCCGACTACGTGCCCAAGGCCCCCGCGCAGGGGAACCTGCCCAAGCAGGAGTCCGGCTCCCGGCCCGCGCGCCCGCTGCCGTACGCGCCGCTGGTGGACGGAGCGGCGGCCCCCGCGGTCGGCAAGTTCACGCTCACCTTCAGCGGCGGCGACGCGGCCGGCGTCTGCTTCCACGTCCGCTCCGACAACCGTACGGACGGGCCCTGGACGTACACCACGGAAGCGGGCGCAACAATCTCCGACACTTGGAACACGGCGTACTCGAAGGGTGCGTACGACCTGTCGGTGTTCGGCCCGAACGGTTTCCTGCGTGTCTTCAAGGGGCCCGGCAAGACCGCGGGCCCGGAGGTGACAGCCCGCCACGACAAGGCGACCGGCAACCTCAAGCTGACCCTGAAGAACGCGGCAAGCGCCGACGTGAACCTCAGCGTCTCCAACGCTTACGGCGGCGCGGCACAGACGTTCAAGGTGAAGGCGGGCAGCACCGTCGAGCACACGGTCGACCTGCGGTCGAGCAAGCGCTGGTACGACGTCACGGTGAAGTCCGACACGGACACCACCTACCTGCGCCGCTTCGCAGGCCACGTGGAGAACGGCCAGGCAGGCGTCAGCGACCCGGCGATCGTCTCCGCCTGAGGCACAGCTTGAAGAGCACTGCCTGAAGAGCACTGCCTGAAGACCTGAAGGGGCCGCCGCCGGATCACAACTCCGGCGGCGGCCCCTTCGCGCATCGGGCCGCGCTCCCCGATTTCCTACGACCTCGGGAACATCACGTCGCTGGCCGCGTTCACGAAGGGTGCGGCCATGCTGGCGAATGCCGAAGCACCTTGGGCGAGCGGCTTGAGGGGGTCGACCGAGGCTGACTTGCCGCTGGGCTTGCCGTGCGGCTTGTGGCCGTCGGCGACGGCGGATGTGCCGCCCGAGAGGGCGGCCACGGCTACGAGGAGGACAACGGCACGCTGAAGGGTACGAGATCGCATGCTTGCCTCAACGACGTGCGTTGCCCCTGGTCACAGGCCTGCCGAAAGTGTGATCTAAGGGGCAGCCGCGGGGCGTGAGGTCAACGGCGTACCTGCCGCCATTCCTTCGGTGGACGCGGTCGGCGCTCGGGCACGCCTCGCCGTGTCGCCGCACGAGGTCGCGGATGATCGTGACTCATCCCTCATCCCTCCCGCATGCCTCGTCCCGCATGCCTCGTCCCTCGTCCTTTCGCCGGAAAGGTGTATGCCGCCATGGAATTGCGACTGACCGAAGTGGAACTGCCGTCGCTCTACTGCCCGTTGGAATCCGCTGTTCACCCGCATGTCCGGGACATCGAAAGGCAGGCCGTGGAATGGATCGAAAGCAGCGGTATGTGCGCGTCGGAAAGGGAGAAGGCGGGGACGGTGGCGACGCACAGTGCCGATTTCTTCGCCCGTTTCGCTCCTGTGGCGGACGATGACCGGTTGCTGGCGGCTGTCCTGTGGGTGTACTGGGGATTCGCGTTCGACGACGCGCGGTGCGACAGCGGACCGCTGAGCAGTCGTCCCGCTCAGTTCAACGCCCTTGCGGGGTTGGTGCAGAGGGCGTGCGAGACCGACGGGGCCGCGGCCGTCGACCGGTTCATCGGCGCCTTGCAGGACATCATGCGTCGCTTCCGCTCCTTCGCCTCGCCCACGCAGGTGCACCGGTTCGTGCAGGCGCACCGGGCGTGGCTGTCGGGAGTGGCCTGGCAGATCGGCAACCAGGCGGCGGGTCGCATGCCGGGTCTCGATGAATTCCTCGCGATGCGGCTGCTGGCGGCGGGCGGATATCCCACGATGGCGCTGCTGGAACTGGCCACCGGGGCCGAGGTGCCCGACCGGGAGATGCACCACCCGGCGGTGCGGGCGTTGACCGAGATGGCGGCCATGGTGGCCTCCCTCGACAACGACCGGCACTCCTTGAACAAGGAGATGAGCCACAGCCAGGCCGACCAGAACGTCTACACCGTGCTCATCGCTGAGCGGGACGTCCCGTTGCAGGAGGCCGTCCACCTGGCCAACGCGCTGCGCGACCGTATCCTGCGGCGGTTCCTGCAATTGCACGACCGCGTCAGGCCGGGTGCCGGCGCGGACCTCGCCACGTATCTGCAAGGTCTGCGCCACGGAGTGCGCGGGAACAACGAGTGGGGGTTGCGCGTCCCCCGGTATCTCAGCCTCGGCCACTGGCCCACGACGGAAGAGGACGTGACCATCACGTGGGCCGACGAGCCGTCCGACCTCCGGCCGGGACCGGTGGAGAACGCGCCCTGCGTCGCCTGGTGGTGGGACCCGGGCCTCGGCTGACTCATCGGGGCGCGGCCAGATCCACCGCCCACCAGAGGCCGTACTCGCCCGCCGCCACACCGACGCCCGCATCCGCGTAGTGGCAGGCGAGGATGATGTCGCGGTGCGGTGGACTGTCCATCCACCGCTCCACGGCGGCAGCCGCGGTGGAGGGTCCGACGACGAGGACCTCGCCACTGGAGGCGGGCCGGTAGCCGGCGGCGCGCATCCGGTCGGCCGGACGGCTCCCGTCGTGCCCCCTGTGGGTGAGCTGTTCATGGTGGGCCATGTCGGCGCTGTGCCCCTGCGCGGCCCGGTTGAGCGAGTGCAGCAGCCGGATCGCCGGACAACCCGCCTCGGCACGGCGCCGGTTGATCTCATGGGCCATCTCGTCCTGCGGGTCGCCCTCGGCGACGGGGTGGGGTGACGCTCCGGGATCACGGGGTTCGGCCCACGCCGAAGGCGCGCAGAGCAGCAGCAACAGCAGCGCGAGGAAATACATCACGCGGCGCACCATCCCGCCTTTCCGGTCATCATTTTTCCCTTTTCCCTTCCCGCTTTCCCTTTTCCGGTGAGCTTTGAGAAAGTCGGCATCGTCCGGCCCGGCGTCAGTCGTGAAACTACTAGGCTGAAATCGTTCACTCCCCCCGCATTTCCCTTTCTTTCCGTAGGAGGACTCTCATGACGTTGCGTCTTCGTCACCTCGCTGTCGTGTCGCTCGCAGCTCTCGCCCTGACGGCGGGCGGCGCGGCCACCGCCGCCGCCTCGTCCCTGCCGTCGCAGACCGTGACCTACCCGGGTCCGGGCGGCTACCCCGTGCCCGACCACGACCACGACTACGACCGCGACGAAGACCCGCTGCGCGTCGGGCCGTTCGACGTCCCGCGCGAGGGCGCCGTCTCCGGCGGTTTCCGCTGGGACCTCAACGACTAGACACATCCCGGGCCGCGGCGGCCTCCTCCCGGATCGCCGGGAGGAGGCCGCTCGTCCGTGTCCGGCCACTCGTCCCTGTCCGGCCGTCCGTCCTGGGCCGGCCGGTCTCATCGCTTCAGGGTGGCGGCGCTCGCGACGAGCACGAGGATCACGCAGGCCAGGATCAGCAAGGCGTCCCGGACGAACAGCCCGGTCACGCCGGAGTGTTTGGCGGCCTCGCCCGCGGCCTGGACGGCGTACGTCATGGGCATCACCTGGGCCGCGCCCGACAACGCCCCCTGCATCTGGTCGCGCGGCACGAAGAGGCCGCACACCAGGAACTGCGGCAGGACACCCGCCGGCAGGAACTGCACCGCCTGGAACTCGTTGCGGGCGAAGGCACTCACCAGGAGCCCCAGAGCCAGACCCAGCAGGGCGCCGAGCATGGCGATGACCATCAACAGGTAGGCGGGGCCCTTGATGTCGAGTCCCAGCGGACCGACGGACAGGAGCGTGGAGAGCACCGCCTGGGCCAGGGCGAGGACGGTGAAGGCGAGGCTGTAACCGAGCACGATGTCCAGCCGCCGTACCGGCATCGTGAGCAGACGCTCGGCGGTGCCGGTGGTGCGTTCGCGCAGCGTGGACACGGACGCCACCAGGTACATCACGATGACCGGGAAGATGCCGAACACCTGAGGGCCCACCCGTTCGAAGCTGGACTCCGAGTCGTGGAACATCAGCTTCAGCAACACCATCAGCATGCAGGGGATGCCGAGCAGCAGGGCGGTGCTGCCCTTGTCGCGCGAGATCTGCTGCAGGACGCGCAGGGCTGTCGCGCCGGTGATGGTGGGCGAGAAGGGCAGCCGCTCGGCCAGACGGGTCTGGTTCACGAGCGGGCGTCCGTCGCGAAGTAGGCCCGCTCCGCGTCAGGCGCCGACGCCTGGTCGAGCAGTCCGGGGACGTCGGTCAACAGGCTCTGTGCGGCGGCCCGTTGCCGGGCGCGCGCCTCGGCCGTGGCGGAGGCCTCCACCAGATGCATGAACGCCTCTTCCACATCCGTGCATCTGGTGTGCCCGAGGAGCGTGGCCCGGTCCGCACTGGCGAGCAGCCGGCCGGCCCGCATCAGCAGCAGCCGGTCGCAGCGGTCGGCCTCGTCCATGGCATGGCTGGAGATCAGGAGCGTGGTGCCCTCCGTGGCCAGCCGCTGGAAGACCAGCCACAACTCCCGGCGCACCATGGGATCGAGCCCCACGGTCGGTTCGTCCATCACCAGCAGATCGGGCTTGTTCAGGAGGGCCACGGCGAGCGAGACCCGGGAGTACTGGCCGCCCGAGAGGCGGGTGACGAGCTTGTCGGCGTAGTCGGCGAGGTCGACCTCCTTGACCACGCGGACCACCGCGTCCTCGCGACGCCAGCCCCGCATCCCCAGGGCGGCGGCGAAGTACCGCAGGTTCTCCAGGACGGTCAGGTCCGCGTACACCGAGGGTGCCTGCGTGACATAGCCGACGCGGGTCTTCAGCTGTTGGGCGCCGGCCGCGTGGCCAAGTACCTGGACGTGGCCCGCCGTTGCCTGCTGCACACCCACCACGGACCGCAGCAGCGTCGTCTTCCCGCAGCCGCTGGGACCCAGCAGGCCGACGACGCAGCCGCGGGGGACGGTGAAGGTGACGTTCGACAGAATCGTCTGGCTGCCACGGGCCACGTGCAGCCCGTATGCGGAGACGGCCGGAAGATCGCCCGGGAGGTCTGGACTTGGCTCGGTCTGCTGCACAACTTCCCCGCGTTTCTTCACCACGTTCCGTTTCGCGCACCCACGCCACAGCGGGGCAGATGCCACAAAACGGCCACCGCACGGACAACGGCCCACCCGGGCCAAAGTCACGCCCGCGCGCTGCTCCTCTTCCGCGGACGCCGCCGGTCAGGAGTCGCTTTCGGCGGACGGCGGCCGGTCAGGAGTCCCTATCGTCGGACGGCGGCCGGGTCAGGATTCCCTGCGGATCATCGCCCAGGCGATCTCCTGCAGCTGCCGGTAGGCGTCCGCCGTCGGCCGGGCGCACGACAACGCCCGCAGTGCGGCGGCCATCTGGCGGTGTGCCTCCTGCTCGGCCGCCTGCCGCCCACCGGCCTTCTCCACCAACTCACGCATCAGGGCGACATCCTGTTCCCCGAGCGGGTGCGGCGAGCCGTACAGGGCACGCAGCTGGTCGGCGGCCGAGTCGGTTCCGGCGAGGGCCGCCGCCACCGGGAGCGACTTCTTGCGCGCCGCCAGGTCCGCTCCCACCGGTTTTCCGCTCCGCGCGGTGCGGCCCCAGATGCCGAGCAGGTCGTCGGCGCACTGGAAGGCGACGCCCAGGCCACGGCCGAACTCCCTCAGCCCGCGCACCCTTTCGGCGTCGGCGCCCGCGAGGACGCCGCCCAGCGCGCAGGCACAGCCCATCAGCGATCCGGTCTTGCCCTCGGCCATGGCCAGGTACTGCGCCACGGAAACCTCGGCCGCCTCTTCGAAAGCGACGTCCAGGCTCTGGCCTTCGACCAGGTCGAGCAGGGCCCGTACGAGCTCCTGCACCGCCGCGGCGGCAACGGGGGCCGGCGTCTCGGTGACGGCCCGCAGCGCGGCGACAAGGAGGGCGTCGCCGGTCAGGACCGCCGACGGAGTGCCGAACACCGACCAGGCGGCCCGCCGGTGACGGCGCAGGGCGTCGCCGTCGATGACGTCGTCGTGGAGCAGGGTGAAGTCGTGCACCAACTCCACCGCCACCGCGCCCGGCAGCGCGCACGGTGCGTCGCCGCCGACCGCCACCGCGGAGAGCAGGGTCAGCGCCGGGCGGACCGACTTGCCCCGGCTCGTCACCACCGGCAGGGGCGTCCCCTCGGTGTCGCACCACCCGCGGTGGTAGCCGGCCACTCTCCTCTCGGCTTCGGGGAGGGCGGCCACCGCCGCCGTGAGGGCCGGACGAAGCAGATCGTCGACCCACCCGAGACGTGGGAACACGGCGCCGGGGACGGGGTCGGTGAGCTGCGACATGCACTACTCCTCAAAGGCGTACGGGAGATGGCGCCGGCACCTGCCAACGCGCCACGTGCGCTCAGTCAATCGGCGGCGTCGGCCACGAAGCAGCCGCGGCGCTCCGCCCGCCGAAATGATCACTGAGGCGGACCAGCCTTCATACGGTGCACTCAGCCGACCATCGCAAGACGCCTCTCCCCGCCGGTGAGTCCGACGTCACAGGGGCCGCGCAGGGCTGGCGGACCGCCCCTGCCCGCGGGGTAGTGTGCCGGGGTGACAACGCATTCGAACACTCCTGCAGGTTGGTATCCGGACCCCCAGGGCGCGCCTCAGCTGCTGCGCTGGTGGGACGGTTCCCAGTGGACCGAGCACACCAACCCGGGCCAGCAGACCGCCGGTCAGCCCGCGCAGGCGCAGCAGCAGGCCCAGCCGATTCCACCGCAGGCCCAGCCGGCTCAGTCACAGCAGGCCCAGGCCGCGTACGGTCAGCAGCAGGCTCAATACGCCCAGCAGCAAGGGCAGTTCGGCCAGCAGCCGCAGCAGCAGGGCGCGTACGGTCATCCGCAGCAGGCGGCGCCGCAGGCGGACCCGGCCAAGGTGCAGCGTCAGGTCCAGCAGCAGGCGGGTGTCGCGCCCACGTCGCAGGGCGGCGGCTCGCTCTTCACCGAGCCGGTCCTGGTCGTGAACCAGAAGGCCAAGCTCATCGAGCTGACGAACGAATACAGCGTCATGGACCAGGCGGGCAACACGCTCGGCTCGGTCGTCCAGGTCGGTCAGACCACGCTGAAGAAGGTCGCGCGCTTCGTCTCCAGCGTCGACCAGTTCATGACGCACAAGCTGGAGATCCGCGACGCGTACGGCCAGCCGGTGCTCCAGCTGACCCGCCCCCGCAAATTCATGAAGTCGCGGGTCATCGTCGAGCGCCCCGACGGCCAGCCGATCGGTGAGATCGTCCAGCAGAACATGATCGGGAAGATCAACTTCGCGATCATGGTGAACGGCCAGCAGGCCGGAGCGATCAAGGCCGAGAACTGGCGCGCCTGGAACTTCTCGATCGTCGACCACGCGGACAACGAGGTCGCCCGGATCACGAAGACCTGGGAAGGCCTCGCCAAGACGATGTTCACGACGGCGGACAACTACGTCCTGCAGATCCACTACCAGCTGCCCGAGCCCCTCCTGAGCCTCGTGGTGGCGACGGCCCTGACGGTCGACACGGCACTGAAGCAGGACTCACGCGGCTTCGGGTGAGGTTGTTCCTCGCGCAATCCCCGCGCCCCTTACGGGACTACGGCAGGTGTAGTGCGGCCGGCTTCCGCCTGGCTCGGGATCGACGCGAGGAAGTCCTCGTTCCGCGGTGACCGGGTCAGGACCACCACTCCGTACGCCGCGATCGCCGCGCCCCCGGCCGCCAGGAAGAGCCCGGCCACGCCTCCCTGCAGCCGTTCGCCGAGCAGGGTCAGACCGATGGCGGCCGCGGCCACCGGGTTGGCCAGGGTGACGACGGCGAGCGGCGCCCCGAGGCCCCCGCGGTAAGCGGTCTGGGACAGGAGCAGGCCGCCCGCGGCGAACGCGGCGACGAGCAGCGCCACGACGATCACCTGCGGGTCGAGCAGCGGGCCCGAGCGGTCCGTCGCGGCGACCGTCACGGTCTGGGTGAGCGCGGACGCGACGCCCGAAGCGAACCCGGAGGCGGTCGCGTGACGCAGCCCCGGCCGCGTACCCGGACGGGACAGGACGCCGATCACGGCCATCGTCGCGCCCGCGACAGCCAGCGCCTCCGTCAAGGTCAGCGTGTCGTCGGGCGCGGGCCCGGAAGCGGTGAGGAGCAGGGCGCCGAGCCCGATGAGCGTGAGCCCCGTGCCGCGCCACTCCAGCGGGGTCACCCGCCGGCCCGCGAGCCGCGCGCCCAGCGGCACGGCGGCGACCAGGGTGAGCGCGCCGAGCGGCTGGACCAAGGTGAGCGGACCGTACTTCAGCGCCGCCACGTGGAGCAGCGCCGCGGAGGCGTTGAGCCCGACGGAGGACCACCAGGGGCCGCTGCCGAGCAGCCGCAGGACGCCGTTGCCGGTCCCCGTGATGCGGGAGGCGAGGCGTTCCTGGGCCACGGCGGCACAGGCGTACGCGGCGGCGGAGACGAGCGAGAGCGCGACGGCGAGGAGTGTGGCGTTCATCGCCCGGCCCCCGGGGCGGCCAGTTCACGGGCGGGCGCGTGCCGCCGTACGACGAGCGAGCGCGCGGGGTCCGGCAGCTTGATCACGGCGAGTGCGATGCCGAGCAGAGCGGTCACCGCGAGGGCGTCGAGCCAGTAGTGGTTGGCGGTGCCGACGACCACGAGCAGAGTGATCAGCGGATGCAGCAGCCACAGCCACCGCCACCGCGACGAGGTCGCGACGACGAGTCCGACGGCGAGCATCAGCGCCCAGCCGAAGTGCAGGGAGGGCATCGCGGCGAACTGGTTGGCCATCGAGTCGGTCTGCGGGGTGGAGCCGTAGACGGTCGGCCCGTACACCTGCCCGGTGTCCACGAGCCCCGTCGCCGCCAGCAGCCGGGGCGGCGCCAGGGGGAAGGTCAGGTGGAGCACGAGGGCCGCTGCGGTCAGCGCGGCGAGCACCCGTCGGCTCCAGACGTAGTGCCGGGGCCTGCGCAGGTAGAGCCAGATCAGGAACAGCGCGGTGGCCGGGAAATGCACGGTCGCGTAGTAGGTGTTCGCGATGTGCACCAGGGTGTCGCTGCTGAGCAGCGCGTCCTGGATCGCGCCCTCGCCCGGCAGGCGCAGCGTGCGTTCGGCGTCCCACACGTGGTGGGCGTTGCGGAAGGCCTCACCGGTGTGGCCATTGGCCAGCTGCCTGCCGAATTTGTAGACGAGGAAGAGTCCTACGACGAGGAGGAGCTCGCGGACGAGGGGCGGTCGGGCAGACGTGTCCGGCTCCCGGACGGCTATGTCCGGTTCCCTTTCGGCAGGCTCGGTTCGGGATTCCATCCCCCGGCCCCTTTACGTGATGACTGAGTGGTGCGGGTACTGAGTGGACGAGCGCCTCGCGCAGTCGGGGAACGCCCCACTCATCGATACGCCAGTGTACCGATACGCCAGTGTACCGATACGGAGGCGTACCGGTACACTGGCGTATCGATAGGGTCGGCACAGGCCACCGCACCGAGGAGAAGAGTCATGACGTCGCCGGATCGGGCAGTAGACGCAAGCACGGTGGACCCTGTGGGCTCGTCGCGCCGTTCCAAGATCACGCCGGAGCGTGAGCAGGAGTTCTACGAGGCCGTCCTCGACCAGCTCCGCGAGTGCGGGTACGACGCCGTGACCATGGAGGGCGTCGCGTCGACCACCCGGTGCAGCAAGTCCACGCTCTACCGCCAGTGGAAGACGAAGCCCCAGTTCGTGGCCGCCGCGCTGCGCGCCAACCGCTGCGTGCGGTTCGCGGGCATCGACACCGGCACGCTCGCCGGTGATCTGCGCGAGGCGGCGCGCGCCGCGGGGCAGTGGTCGACCCGGGACAGCATGCTGGTACAGGCGCTGAGCCACGCGGTCCTGCAGGACGAGGATCTGCGCAGCGCGCTGCGTGAGGCGCTGGTCGAGCCGGAGACGAAGGCGCTCGATGAACTGGTCAAGCGCGGGGTGGCCCGGGGCGAGATCGCCGCGGACCATCCGGCCACCAAATTCATCACGGCTCAGCTCATGGGCGTGGTCCGTGCCCGGCCCGTCCTGGAGGGCAAGCAGGCGGACGAGGCGTATCTCGCCGACTTCGTGGAGGCGTGCGTGCTGCCCGCGCTGGGTCTGACCCGGCCCACCTGATCGTGGACCGGGGCCCGGTGGATGACGGGCTCCGATCTGCCTGCCGCGCCGCACCGTGGGGACGGGGGTGGCGTGGCCGCTCCTGGCCGGGTGGGCGGAACCGTCGTGGTTCCGCCCACCCGGCTCCGACGCGCTCGGCCGGAGTCCTTCGACGCCCCGTCAGACTTCCTTGCCGTTGCCGCCCCCGCCGCCGGCCGCGGCCTTGATCCCCTTGGTGATCTCGTCCATGACGGACAGCTTCGGGGACTTGTCGTCGACGTCGATGCCGAAGCGGACGATGACGAGCTGGGACTTCAGGGTGGGGGAGGGAAAGGCCAGCGACTGGACGTACCCGTCGTCGCTCTTCTCGGTGACGGCCTTCCAGCGCACGAGGTAGCCCTTCTGGCCGGCCACGGTGACCGCCTTGGACTCCAGCTCCTTGTGCGAGGTGATCTTGCCGTAGGTCTTGCCGCCGTAGGACTCCTTGGCGTTGACGGAGATGTCGGCCTTGGCGGCCGCCTCCGCCGTCTTGGCGTCGATCTTGAAGCCTTCGGCGAGCCCGGCGTACGCGCCGCCGCGGGTACAGGTCTTGGCGGGCTCCCTGGGGCAGGGGTAGGGGCCCGTGGTCACCGAGGCGCCGCCCTGCTGCCCGCTCGTGCCGGTCCAACCGTCCGGCACCGGGATGCTGACGCCGCTGAGCAGGTCGGTGGCGTACCCCTCCTCGCTCGGCGGCGCGGCGGAGGGGCCGCCGCCGGGGGGCTGGGACTGCTCGGGGTCCTGCGGGTCCTGGGGCGCGCCGGGCTTCGAAGGGGCGGAGGACGAAGGGGGCTTGGCGGTGTCGTCGCTGTCCCCGTTGTCGTCGTCGGCGGTCAGGAAGTACACGCCGCCGCCTATCCCGGCCAGGACGACCAGGGCCGCGCCCACGGCTATGCCGGTGCGAAGGCCGCGCCTGGGGGCGGTGGGCTGCCCCGGGTAGGAGGGGTAGGCCGGATAGGCATCCGGGGCGCCCGGAGGATGGGCCGGGGGAGCCGCGGGGCCGGACCCGCCCCACCCGGCGGCGGATCCCACCGCGCGGACCTGGTCCGTCCATACGTTCCCGTCCCACCAGCGTTCGGTACGGGGGCCGTCAGTCGTCTGTCCGGGGTCGGGGTACCAGCCGGGAGGGGTTACCTGGGTCATGGGCGCCAGGGTATGAGCATTCGGTGAAAGTGGGATGAGAGGGGGCCTGTACGGGGGCTATGGCTCGGGAGCGGTGCATGGTCGACGGGGCGGCTGCTCGGTTGGCGGGGAGGCTGTCCGGTTGGCGGGGAGGCTGTCCGGCCGAACGGGAGGCGGAATCCGCCCGGGGGAGAGGTGAGTTCATCTCCCGTGGCCGTCCACCACCAACCGCACCGGTCCGCCTCCCTCAGGAGCGGGCACCCGCACCCCGGCCCTCCCCGGGGTGATCGACCCCAGCACGCTCGCGTGCCGGGCCCCCGTGCTCTCCGGCACCGTCCCCGGCAGCCCGTGCGCCGTCAGGAAACCGAGGACCGCGAAGGCGTACGCCTCCTTCGCCGCCGACGGCAGCCCGAGTTCGTCGGAGGTGCGCACCGGCACTCCGGGTCCCGAAGTGGCCGCCGATGCCTTTGCCCTCAACTCGTCCCGCAGGAAGGCCATCAGCGTCGGATTACGGGTGCCGCCACCGGAGGCGATGACCTCGGAGGCGTGCACCGACCTGACGGCATCGGCGACCGTGCGGGCGGTCAGGCGGGTGAGCGTGGCGACGATGTCCTCCGGGGTGAGGGCCTCGTACCCGGTGAGCGCCCTCCGTAGATAGGGCAGATTGAAGAGCTCCTTGCCGGTGGTCTTCGGGGCGGGGCGCGCGTAGTACGGGTCGGCGAGCAGGACCGCGAGCAGCCCTTCGTCGACCGTGCCGCGGGCGGCCATCTCCCCGTCCACGTCGTACGTGAGCCGCTGCCGGGTCAGTTCGTACACGGCCGCGTCGATGAGCGCGTTCGCCGGGCCCGTGTCGAAGGCGGTGCCGTCCGAAGCGGTGATGTTCGCGATGCCGCCGAGGTTCAGCGCCGCGGGGGCGCCGGGCCTGCCGCGCAGCCACATCCGGTCGACGATGCTGACCAGGGGTGCACCCTGGCCGCCCGCGGCGATGTCGCGGGGGCGGAAGTCGGCGACCACCGGAAGCCCCGTCGCCTCGGCGATCCACGCGGGCTGCCCGATCTGCAGGGTGCCGTGCACCCGGCCGTCCTCCACCCAGTGGTAGACCGTCTGCCCGTGCGATGCCACCAACTCGGCGCGTCCGTCGCACAGTTAGCGGTCCGCTTCGGCGGCCGCGGTGGCGAAGGCCCGGCCGACGAGAGTGTCGAGGCGGCAGACCTCAGCCAGCGTGGTGGCGGAGGGCGGCAACGCGGCACCGAGCGCCGAGCGCAGCTCCGCGTCGTACCCGCGGGTGATCAGGCCCAGCGGGGAGAGCAGCAGGCGGTCGCCGTCGATCGTCAGGTCGGCCGCCGCGGCGTCGATGGCGTCGTACGAAGTCCCCGACATCAGCCCGATCACGCGCACGTGCTGCCCCTTTCGCTCTCCTCACCAGTGCCTCCCACCAGTGCGTTTGATCATCGCAGCGACGAAGGGGCGCGCGCACTCGCACGTACGATCCAGTTCAGGCCATAGACGCCGAGGGAGGCGCGACTCGTCCATGTCCGACACAGGATCGCCCGGTCAGCGCCGGGGGACGCGACGCACGAACCTCACTCGAACCGACGGAACCTGGACCGGCCTGCTCCTGGAGGTGGCTGCACGGCCACGACCGGGCCTGCGCCCATGGACCGCCGAAAACCGCCTGCTCCTGACACAGGGGACCACCGGGAGTCCGCTGCTGTTGGCCCTGGTGGACCCTGACCGCGCCGGAGTCGACTTCTACCGGACGGGCCGCTACCGCCCCTTCGTCCCACCCCTGCGCGCGCACCTGGCCCGCGCCTACGAGGGCTCCCCGCAGCGCTGGTCCCACCACTTCGCGACCCTGCTCACCACAAGCCCCGACAGTCCTTTGCACGACGGGCGTTGGGTGCTGTCCGCGGAGCCGCGGCTGCTCCGGTGGAGGCGCGCCGGCGTCGGCGACGGGGAGTACTGGGGCTCGCTGGTCATCGGTGGCGATCCTGCCGGGTACATCGACTGGTTCGTCCACAGCGGTTCGTGGGAGATCTTGCCGATGCGGGCCATGCCGGATGACGGCGACCCGCGGGTCAAGGCGTACCGCAAGCAGGCCAGGGACGGCACTCTGCCGCCCGTACTGCTCTGGTGGGTGAGCGGGCTCGACTGCCATCTCGTCCTGGACGGTCACGCCCGGCTGGCCGCGGCGATCGCCGAATCCGTGGAGCCGGCCGTCCTGGAACTGCGAAGGACCGCCCCTCAGGAAGAGGTGGACGTCGGCACGGAGCGGGCCGTGGCGGCGTACGAGGCCGAGCTGGCGCGGTTCGGCGAACTGCGCGCCACGCAGGGCGCGAAGGTCCCCGACGGCGAAGAGTTCGCGGGGCCCGCCCTCGCCCGCCGCCTCGCCGAGCTGCGCACCGCGCCCCGCCCCACCTGGGCCTGGCCGCTCCCGGGCGGCGTTCGGGAGTGGCGCGAAATCGCCCGGGAGCAGGTGGGTGAGGGGGGTTGGGAGTGCGGGTGGTGATGGCCCGGGTCAGCGCAGGGAGAGGACGCAGAAGTCGTTGCCCTCCGGGTCGGCGAGGCACGTCCACGGCACATCGCCCTGGCCGACGTCGGCGTCCGTGGCGCCCAGGGCACGCAGCCTGGCCACCTCCGCCGCCTTGTCGTCATCGGCGTACGGCGCCACGTCGAGGTGGGCGCGGCTCACCGCGGTCCTCGTGCCGGACGTGCGGATGAACTCCAGATACGGGCCGACGCCCTTGGACGAACGCATCCGCGCGTGATCGTCGGTCACCTCGTGCAGGGTCCAGTCCATCGCCTCGTCCCAGAACCGGGCCATGGCCCGCGGATCGGCGCAGTCGACCACGAGCGCGGCGACCGGCCCGGTGTCCTGGTAGATCTCCCGGGGCTCCAGCACGCAGAACACGTTGCCCTCCGGGTCGGCGAGTACCGTCCAGGGGACGTCGCCCTGGCCCACGTCGGCGGGCGTAGCGCCGAGGTCCTTCAGGCGCCCGACCAGCTCCGCCTGGTGGGCGACAGAGGTGGTGGCGAGGTCGATGTGCACGCGGTACCGCACCGTCTCGGGGTCCGGGACCTTGACGATGTCGACGCAGATGGCGGAGGGGTCCGGCCAGGTGCCGCCCACGGGCTCGACGTTGGTCACCCCGGGGCCCTCGCTGGAGATGCCCCAGCCGAGCGCCTCCGCCCAGAACCGGCCGAGCGTCGATTCGTCCCGAGCCTTGAGATTCACGTTCACAAGTCGCAGTGCCATGCTGTCGATCATAAGTACACGTGGCTGACGATCAACTGCCGCGAACTCCGGACAGCACCAGCCGCCTGCATTCGCTCGGACTGCCCCAAGTCCCGCGCAGGGCCCGCGCCTTGGTCAGCCAGAGAGACAAGTCGTACTCAGCGGTGTAACCGATGGCCCCGTGCAGTTGCAGGGCCGCCCGCGCGGCGCCGTACGCTGCTTCGCTCGCCGTCACCTTCGCCGCCGCCACATCCGCCGTCCGCAGGGTCAACGCCGCCCCGAACAACAGGGGCCGCGCGAACTCAAGGCTGATGAGGACGTCCGCGAGGCGGTGCTTGACCGCCTGGAAGCCGCCGATAGTCGTACCGAATTGAGTCCGCTGCTTCACATACGTGACTGTCTTGTCGAGCAGTGCGAACCCGACACCCAAGGCCTGCGCGGCCGTCGCGAGGGAGGCCCAGTCGGCCGCCGACCGGGCAGCCTCCGTCACCGCCCGGCCCGAAGCGAGGAGTTCACCGCCCGGCCGGAGCCGGGCCAGGCGCCGGGCCGGGTCCAGCGACCGCTCCACGCGCGCGTGCCCGGAGGCCAGGCGCAATTCGCCCTCCGCGGCGGTCAGCCGCAGCGTCGCCGCGTCCGCGTCCAGGGCGAACGGCCCTCCTTCGGGGAGAGAGAGCGTCGTGACGGCCTCCCCGGAGGCCAACGGCGGCAGGAGCCGCTTGGCCGGGGCCGCCTCGCCCAGCTCGGCGAGGCGGGCGAGCAGCGCGCCCGCAGCGACCGTCTCCACCACCGGCCCCGGGACCGCATGCCGCCCCAACTCCACGAGGGCGACGGCCATGTCGACCGGCAGCAGCCCCACCCCCTCGTACTCCTCGGGGACGGCGAGAGCGAAGACACCCGCGTCCGCGAGGCGCCCCCACACGGCACGCCCCGGTGTGTGGTCCCCGGCGGCCCACGCCCTCGCGGCGGCCGGGGTGTCCGCCGCCGTCAGCATCGCGTCGAGGGAGCGCGCGAACTCGCGCTGCTCGTCGTCGAGGAGGAACCTCATCAGCGGCGTCCCTTCGGAAGTCCGAGCAGCCGCTCGGCGATGATGTCGCGCTGGATCTCGTTCGTGCCCGCGTAGATCGGCCCGGCGAGGGAGAAGACGTACCCCTCGGCCCATTCGCCCCGGCCGCCGCCGTCGCCCTCGCCGTCCCCTTCCGCCAACTCGCCCTCCGGGCCCAGGAGATCGAGCGCGGTCTCGTGCAGCGCGATGTCGTACTCGGACCAGAAGACCTTGTTCAGGCTCGATTCCGCGCCGATCGTCTCGCCCGCCGCGAAGCGCGAGGCGTTGGCCCAGGTGAACAGCTGGTAGGCGCGGGCGCCGATCACGGCGTCGGCGATCCGGTCGCGCAGCGCGGTGTCCGTGGGGTCGCCGTGCTCGCGCCACTGTCGCACCAGGCGGTCCGCCGTGGCGACGAAGCGGCCGGGGGAGCGCAGTGTCAGGCCGCGTTCGTTGCCCGTCGTGGACATGGCGATCCGCCAGCCCTGGCCCGGCTCACCGATCACGTCCTCGTCCGGCACGAAGACGTCGTCGAGGAAGAGCTCGGCGAACGCGGGCTTTCCGTCGAGGCGGCCGATGGGGCGGACAGTCACGCCGTCCGCGTCGAGCGGGAACATCAGGTAGGTCAGGCCACGGTGCGGCTTGCCCTCGTCGTTGCCGCGCGGATCGCTGCGGAACAGGCCGAACGCGCGGTCGGCGAACGCGGCCCGCGACGACCAGGTCTTCTGACCGCTGATCAGCCAACCGCCGTCCGTGCGGCGTGCGGTGGAGCGCAGAGACGCGAGGTCCGAGCCGGACTCGGGCTCGGACCAGGCCTGCGCCCAGATCACCTCGCCGCGCGCCATCGGCGGCAGCACCCGGGCGCGCTGCTCGTCGGTGCCGAAGTCGAAGAGGGTCGGGGCGAGGAGGTTGATGCCGTTCTGCGATACCCGCCCCGGGCCGCCCGCGGCGAAGTACTCCTCCTCGAACATCAGCCACCTGACGATGTCGACGCCCTGCCCGCCGAACTCCTCGGGCCACGAGACCACCGACCAACGGTCGGCCGCGAGCTCGCCCTCCCAGGCGCGGTGCGCCGCGAAACCCTCACGGGTCTCCAGCGACGGCAGCGGCGCGGCGGGCACGTGCCCGGCCAGCCAGTCGCGCGCCCGTTGCCTGAACTCTGCTTCCCCGGCGGTGAAGTCGAGGTCCATCAGTGCGCCCACCTCTTCGTCCGGTTCTTCTCCAGTCTTCCCTAACAAGTGTTTGGTAGATTACTCTGGGTCGGGTCAGCCGTCGAGAGCGAGTCGAGAGCCACGAGAGTTGAGGGGGCCGAGCATGGACGCGCCCACGTACGTGCCGGGGCACGGTCTGCTCGCGGGCCGCACCGCCGTCATCACCGCCGCGGCCGGAGCGGGCATCGGCGGCGCCACCGCCCGCCGCTTCCTGGAGGAGGGCGCGCGGATCGTCATAGGTGACGCCCATCCGCGCCGCACCAAGGAGACGGTGGAGGCGCTGGCCGGGGAGTTCGGCGGCGACCGGGTCGAGGGGATGCCGTGCGACGTCACGGACGAAGCTCAGGTGCAGGCTCTGTACGACCTGGCGGAGCAGCGCCACGGCGGCCTGGACATCGTCGTGAACAACGCGGGACTCGGCGGCACCGCCGAGCTCACCGAGATGACCGACGAGCAGTGGGACAGAGTCATCGACGTGACGTTGAACGGCACGTTCCGCTCCCTCAGGGCCGCCCTGCGCCGCATGCGGGCCGCCGACCGGGGCGGCGTGATCGTGAACAACGCCTCGGTGCTCGGCTGGCGCGCCCAGGCCGGACAGGCACACTACGCGGCGGCGAAGGCGGGCGTCATGGCCCTCACCCGCTGCGCAGCCGTCGAGGCCGCCCCCCATGGCATACGGATCAACGCGGTGTCGCCCAGCCTCGCCATGCATCCGCACCTCGCGAAGGTCACATCGCCGGAACTGCTCGAAGAGCTCACCGCGCGCGAGGCGTTCGGGCGCCATGCCGAGCCGTGGGAGATAGCCAACGTCATCGTCTTCCTGGCCAGTGAGTACTCCTCGTACATGACGGGGGAGACGGTGTCGGTCAGCAACCAGCACGCCTAGGCGGAGAATGACCGTGTGTCGAAACAGAAGCAGAGCAGCACCACGCATCAGCAGAGCAGCACCACGAACCAGCAGACCAGCACCACCAAGAAGAAGGCCCCCGTGAGCTCGCCCGAGCGCCGCGGTGAACTCCTCGCCATCGCCGCCGACGTCTTCGCCGAGCAGGGGTACAACGCGACCACCGTCCGCAAGATCGCGGACGCCGCCGGCATGCTCGCCGGCAGCCTCTACTACCACTTCGACTCCAAGGAGTCGATGCTCGAAGAGATCCTCTCGACCTTCCTCACCGAGCTGTGGGAGGGGTACGACACCGTGCTCCAGTCGCGGCTCGGCCCCCGCGAGACCCTCGAAGCACTCGTCACCGAGTCCTTCCGGGAGATCGACCGGCACCGCTCCGCCGTCGCCATCTACCAGAAGGAGTCCAGGCACCTGGTCGCGCAGGCACGCTTCCAGTACCTGACCGACTCGCAGCAGCGCTTCGAGAAGACCTGGCTCACGACACTGGAGCGCGGAGTCGCCGAGCGCGTCTTCCGCGACGACCTGGACATCCGGCTCGCCTACCGCTTCGTACGCGACACCGTCTGGGTCGCCGCGTCCTGGTATCGGCCCGGCGGCGGCCACAGCCCCGAGGAGATCGCCCGCCAGTACCTGTCGATGGTCCTGGACGGCATCGCCATCCGCACCACGTAGAGCGCGCGTCGCCGCCCGGCGACCGCACCGACCGAGGAGCACGAGGAGTACGCAGCCATGGCAGAGGCCTACATCGTCGAAGCGGTCCGCACCCCCGTCGGCAGGCGCAAGGGCGGCCTCTCCGCCGTCCACCCCGCCGACCTGGGAGCCCATGTCCTGAAGGCACTCGTCGAGCGCACGGGAATCGACCCCGCCGCCGTCGAGGACGTCGTCTTCGGCTGTCTGGACACGGTAGGGCCGCAGGCCGGTGACATCGCCCGCACCTCCTGGCTGGCGGCAGGTCTGCCCGAAGAGGTGCCCGGCGTGACCATCGACCGGCAGTGCGGATCCTCGCAGCAGGCCGTGCACTTCGCGGCGCAGGGCGTCCTGTCCGGCACCCAGGATCTCGTCGTCGCGGGCGGCACACAGAACATGTCGATGATCCCCATCGCCTTCGCCTCCCGACAGGCAGCCGAACCCCTCGGCCTCACCGAAGGCCCGTACGCGGGCAGCGAAGGCTGGCGCGCCCGATACGGCGACCGGCCCGTCAACCAGTTCCACGGCGCCCAGCTGATCGCGGAGAAGTGGGGCATCACCCGCCGCGACATGGAGGAGTTCGCCCTGCGCTCGCACCAGCGAGCCGTCCGCGCCATCGACGAGGGCCGCTTCGACCGCGAACTCACCGCCTATGGGGACGTGACCACCGACGAGGGCCCGCGCCGCGACACGACCCTGGAGAAGATGGCAGGCCTCAAGCCCGTCCTGGACGACGGCACCATCACCGCCGCCTGCTCCTCACAGGTCTCCGACGGCGCAGCCGCCCTGCTCATCGCCGGCGAACGAGCCGTGCGGGAACACGGGTTGACGCCCCGCGCCCGCATCCACCACCTCTCCGTGCGCGGCGAGGACCCCATCCGGATGCTGTCCGCGCCGATCCCCGCGACCGCGCACGCCCTCAAGAAGACCGGCATGACCATCGATGACATCGACCTCGTCGAGATCAACGAAGCCTTCGCGCCGGTCGTCATCGCCTGGCTGAAGGAGACCGGCGCCGACCCGGAGAAGGTCAATGTCAACGGCGGTGCGATAGCCCTCGGCCACCCTCTCGGCGCGACCGGCGTCAAACTGATGACGACGCTCCTGCACGAACTGGAGCGCACAGGCGGCCGGTTCGGCCTCCAGACCATGTGCGAAGGTGGTGGCCAGGCGAACGTGACCATCATCGAGCGCCTCTGACGGCGTCCAGCAGCGGACCCGACCTTCACCCCTTGCGGGAGTTGCTGCCCGGACCCCGCACCGCGAGGCCTACTCCCCGGCTAGTCTCGATGTCTGTACGTCGATTGAGCGACCTCGGGAGGTAGCGCGATGACGCAGGGACGGCCCGGAGGTGGCACCTGGGCCCCGCTGTGGGAGCGCGACGTGGAAGTCGCCGCGGCCGCACGGGCCGTTGACGAGCTGTGTTCCGACGCGACGACCACGGGCGGGCTGCTCGTCTTCCAGGGAGAGGCGGGCATCGGCAAGACGGCGCTGCTCGCCGAGGTGCGCCGCATCGCGGAGGGGCGGGCCACGGTGTGGTCCGCACGGGGCGGTGAGACCGTCACCTCCGTCCCCTTCAACGTCGTACGCCAGTTGCTGCAACCGGCGCTCGTCGGTCTCTCCCCGGAATTGGCGCGGGAGTACCTCGGCGACTGGTACGAGATCGCGGGCCCCGCACTTGGCATAGCCGAGCCGACCGGTGTCCAGGCCGACCCGCAGGGCGTGTGCGACGGCCTGGTCGAGGCCGTCGCGCGCCTCTCGGGGCTGCACTGGCCGCTGGTCCTGCTCATCGACGACGCGCACTGGGCCGACCAGGAGACCCTGCACTGGCTGGCCGCCTTCGCCCAGCGCCTCGGCGAACTGCCCGTCCTCGTCGTGGTCGCCCACCGGCCCGACGACGCCACCGGTGACAGCGCGCGCCACCTGGCGGCGGTCGGCGCCGCGGCCCGCCCCTCACCCCCGCTGCGCGCGCTCACCCCGGACGCGGCCGCCGGTCTCACCCGGGCGACGCTCGGCGAGCACGCGGACGCCCCGTTCTGCCGCGAGGTGTGGGCGGTCACCGGCGGCAATCCCTACGAATCCGTGGAACTGCTCGCCAAGGTGCAGGACAGCGAGCTCGAGCCGGTGGAGAGCTCCGCCGCCGAGCTGCGCGCCCTGAACCGTTCGGCGCGCGGCCGCGGACTCGTCGCCCGTCTCGAGGGCCTCGGCACGGACGTCACGCGGTTCGCGTGGGCGGCCGCGATCCTGGGCACCGCCATCCCGCTGGACCTCGCCGCCTCGCTCGCCGGGATGACCCGCGACACGGCCGAGCGGTGCGCGGAGCGGCTGCGCACCGCGCGCATCCTGCTCGGCGCCGACGACGCGCTGGAGTTCGTCCATCCGCTGATCGCGAGCACCGTCTACCGCTCGATCCCGCCCGCCACCCGCACCGCGTTCCACGGCCAGGCAGCCTGGGCCGTCACGCTGTCGGGGCGTGGCGCGGCGGCCGCGTCCCGGCACCTCCTCGAGGTTCATCCGGACGACGACCCCGAACTGGTCAAGCAGTTGCGCGAAGCGGCGGCCGAGCATCTCGCGGTCGGCGCCCCGGACGCGGCCCGCCGCTGTCTCGAACGGGCTTTGCGGGAACCGCCGTTGCCCGAGACCCACGCGCGCGTGCTCTATGAACTGGGCTGTGCCACGCTCCTCACCTCGCCCGTCACCACGATCGGTCACCTGCGCGAGGCGCTCAACACGCCGGGTCTCGACCGCAAGCTGCACGTGGACGCGGTGTGCCGCCTCTCCCAGGCCCTGGTGCACAACGACCAGTTGGAAGAAGCCCTGCGCGTCGTGGACGCCGAGGCCGAGCGGCTCGATCCCGGCCCCGACCGGATGCGTCTGCAGGGTGTCCACTACATGTGGGAGGGCATCTATTCGCGCGAGGAGGACGCGACGGGTCGTTCGCGCCGCCTGGCCGCGCTGGCAGGACCGCTGCCGGGACGCGACAACTCCGAGCGCGCCCTGCTGATCCTGCGCGCCTTCGACGCCATGACCCGCGGGGAGAACGCGGAGGTGATCGTCGACCTCTGCGACCGCTCCCTCGTCAACGGCCGCCTCGCGCCGGGGCTCGGCTGGACCGACACGGAGTGGGGCTTCGAGCTCCTGACGATGCTGGGCGGTTCGTACATCTTCACCGACCGCCTCGACCGCGCCGAGAGTGTCTTCGCCGAGGGGGTCCGTGCCTACGAGGCCGCGGGCTGGAGCGGCGGCCATCTGGCGGTCGCCAAGGCCTGGTTGGGTCTGGTGTACCGCAGGCGCGGACGTCTCGTCGAGGCGGAGGCCTCGCTGCGGGAGAGCCTTCGCCTCACCGACCGTGTGGGCAGTGGTCTGCCGATGCACTGGGACGCCGCGTGCAAGCTCATCGACACGCTGCTCGCCCGGGGCAGGGCCGATGAAGCCCAGGAGGTCGCCGACCGCTACGGCATCGCGCCGCCCTACCCGTCCACGATCCTCCTGCCCGACATCCACTCGGTGCGGGCCCGCCTGCTGATCGCCACGGGTCAACGGCCCGATTGCATCAGCGAGTTGGAGGTGGCGTCGAAGGCGGCTGACGAACGTGGCCGTTACAACACGGTCGTCAACCCCTGGGCCTACGACCTCGCCCGCGTGCTCGCCGAGGAGGATCCCCGCCGGGCCGCCGACCTGGTCGCGGACGCACGGGTCCAGGCGGAGCTCTTCGGCACGGACACGGCGATCGGCGAGGCGCTGCGATGCGCGGCCTACCTGGAGACCGGCCAACGGGCGATCGAGCTCTACGCCCGAGCCGCCGCCTGCCTGGAGGCGTCACCGTGCGCCTACGAACACGCGGTCGCACGGGTCGAGTACGGAATCGCGGCAGGCTCCGAAACCGAACTGGCCCGAGGCCTGGCCCTGGCAAAATCCTGCGGAGCCGACGGCTTGGCCGCCAGGGCACGGGCTTCTATGGAGGTGGCGGGGGTTTGAGCGGGCCTCCCCGTTAGCGGAACCGGGGCACACCCCGCGCAGCCCCGGGGGCTCCGCTGTGGGCCGCATTGCTCGTTCGCTGGGCAGGCGGGTTTCTTCAGCCGGAGGCGACAACTGGCGTTCCGGGCGCGGTGCGTCTGTGGAGGTGGCGGGGGTTTGAGTGGGGCGTCCCCGGTAGTGGAACCCGGGCGGCACGCCCCGCGGGCCCCAGAGGCTACGCCCCCGGGGCTTTGCCGCGGGCCGCGTAGCCGGTTGCTGAGCGGCCTTCGGGGCTCTGCTGTGGGCCGCATTGCTCGTTCGCCGGGCAGGCGGGCTCCCTCAGCCGGGGGCGACAGTTGGCGTTCCGGGCGCGGTGCGTCTGTGGAGGCGGAGGGGGTTTGAGTGCGGGGCTCTGCCCCGGGCGGCGCTGGTGAGGGCTCCCACGGCTCTTGGTGCCGGGGGCCAGCCTTCCGGGCCCCGGCGCTGCACTCCGCCTCCCGGGGTCCCGACGCCGGGCCGTGCTCGGCGGCGCGCAAGGTCCGGGCAGAGGGGGGCTGGCTGCGGCGAGGGCAGGGGTCTGTTCAGGGCAGGGGTAGCCGCCGTGCCACCTCCGTCGCTTCCGTCATCACGCGCGTGACCAGCTCCTCGCACGACGGCAGGTCTTCGATGATGCCCGCCACCTGGCCCGAAGCCATGACTCCCGCCTCCGGCAGCCCGTCCACCATCGCCGACTTCAGCATCATCGGCGTGTTCGCGGCCAGCAGGATCTGACTCCACGTCATCCCCTTGCCGTGGCGCATCGCGAGGCCGTCCCGGGCCATCTCCGCCCACCCCATGCCGGATATCTTGCGGAACGCCGCCGCGTGCCGCACGGCCCGTGCGAGGGATGCCGCTCGCCCCGACTTCTCCAGGGACGCGACCAACTCCGTCCGCAGCATCCGATGGGGGAGGCCGTCCACCCGCGTGGTCACCGTGACGTCCTTGACCGACGCGGCAAGATAGCGGGCCTTGACCGCGTTCGGCACCGTCGAGTCCGACGTGAGCAGGAAGCGCGTGCCCATCGCGACCCCCGCCGCGCCATAGGCGAGCGCGGCCACGAGCCCCCGGCCGTCGAAGAAACCGCCCGCCGCGATCACCGGAATGTCCACCGCGTCCACGACCTGCGGCAGCAGCACGGTCGTGGCGACCTCGCCCGTATGCCCGCCGCCCTCACCGCCCTGCACGACGACCGCGTCCGCACCCCACGCCGCGACCTTCTCGGCATGCCGACGCGCACCGATGGACGGGATGACGACCACTCCCGCGTCCTTCAGCTCCGCGATCAGCTCCTTCGAGGGGGCCAGCGCGAAGGACGCGACCCGCACCCCCTCGTCGACGATGACCCGCACCCGGTCCCGCGCGTCGCCCGCGTCGGCACGGAGGTTGACCCCGAAGGGCTCGCCCGTACGGGACTTGACCTCGCGCACTGCCGCACGCAGCTGGTCCAGGGTCATCGTCGCGGAGGCCAGGATGCCGAGCGCGCCCGCGTTCGCCGTCGCGGAGACCAGACGAGGGCCGGCCACCCAGCCCATGCCGGTCTGCACGATCGGGTACCGGACACCGACCAGCTTCGTCAGCGCCGTCTCCATGCCCGCCGGGGCCGCCGTCACGAACGCACCTCGCGCTCGCGCAGAGCCCGCGGGTCCACCACGTCCCGGATCAGCCGCAGTTCCTCCGAGGTGGGCTCGCGGGTGTGCGGGACGTCATCCGGCATCGCGAGCGCGAAGCCCGTCGACTCGCGCACCTGCTCGGCCGTCACGCCCGGATGCAGGGACACCAGCCGCATCGCATGGCCCGTGGCTCCGAAGTCGAGGACACCGAGGTCCGTCACGACCCGGCGCAGATCGTGGAACCGGGTCGCGGAAGGGCCTGCCGCCGCGGCACTGTCGTAACCGACGCCGCTGATCATGTCGACCTTCTCGACGAAGACGCGGGTCGAGTGACGCGGAATCCAGTAACTCACCGGGTTGTTCAGGGTGTTGACCGGCGCTCCCCGCACCCCGAGGAGCTGGCGCTTGGGCCGCTCCCAGTCGCCGATGCAGGAGATGTTCTGGTTCCCGAAGCGGTCGATCTGGCTCGCGCCCATCATCACGTGCCGTCTGCCGCCCATGACCATGGTCAGATGCCTGCGGTACGGCAGCCAGCCCTCCGTCACCGCCGACCGCGCCCCCACGGCGGGCACATCGCCGATCAGGAGCGCCTCCCCGTCCGTGAGCAGGAGGTCCGGCGAGAACGTCAGCTTGGCCAGCCGGGCGGCGATCGAAGGGATCGTGCCCATGGGGGACGCGAGGATCTCGCCGGCGTCCCGCCAGGCCTCGGCGCAGGCGATCACGCAGTACTCGGCGCGGGTGACGGAGGCCGGCACGGAGGCGTCGGCGGTGGCCGTCGGGTCGGTTCGCGTCATCGCTGCTCCTTGTGCCAGGCCCGGACGGCCGTTTGATAGTCCCGTTCGGTGCCGGCGAGGAAGCGCTCCTCGAATTCCTTCCAGGCGTCCGGGTCCCCCGCGGCTGCGGCGTAGGCCTTCTGGAAGGGCTCGTCGCGGCCGTAGTCCGGGACGCACGACGTGAAGTGCGCGCCGTCGGGCGTCTCGGTCACGCCCGTCACCGCGTGCCGGGAGATCAGCATCGTCTGCGGCGCCGCCTGCTCGGTGAGCTCGCTCGACTCGACGATCCGCTCGCACGACACGTACGCCGTGTCGGCCGCCTCGCAGAACAAGTCGTCGAAGTACGGGTCCGGGCCCAGATACTGGGCGTTGCCCAGGCGGTCGGCGCGGTTCAGGTGCACCAGCGCGGCGTCCATCCGCAGGGCGGGCACCGCGACCAGCTCCTCCCTGTCCGCGTACGGCGAAGTGACCGTACGAAGCTGGGGGTTGACCCGCAGGACGTCCGAACCGAGGCCCGCCCGGATCGGCAGGAACGGCAGCCGCTGGGCACCGGCCGTCAGGCCCTGCATGAACATCGCCTCGTCCAGCTCGACCAGTTCGAAGGCGCCACGCTCGCGAGCCGCGCGGAAATGCGGCTCCAGAGGGATGGAATCGAGGGTAGTGAACGCCGTGACCAGCTTGCGGATCTTCCCCGCCGCTGCGAGCAGGCCGACGTCCGGACCGCCGTACGACACGACGGTGAGGTCCGTGATCCCGGACCGCAGAAGGGCCCGCACCAGCGCCATGGGCTTGCGGCGCGACCCCCAGCCGCCGATGCCGAGCGTCATCCCGCTCCGCAGCCGCCCCACGATCGCGTCGGGCGTCATGGTCTTGTCCGTCATGCCCTGCCCTCCCCCTTCTTTCCCTCTCCGATGCCTGTCCCGGAGTCCGTCGCAGAGTCCGTCCCGAAGTCCTCGCGGATCCGGTCGGCCAGGCCGCTCAAGTTCGCCTCGAAGGTGAAGCCCTGCTCGAATCGGTAGCTCCGGTGCACGTCCACGGGGTCGATGCCGTTGATCGCGGCCTTGGCGAACCGCAGCAGCGTCCCGTCCTTCCGTGCGATCTCGTACGCCAACTCCAGCGCCGCGTCGCGCAGTTCCTCGGGCGGCACGACGCGCCAAACGGAGCCGTGAGCGTGCAGCTCGGCCGCGGTGGCCGTGCGCGAGGTGTAGTACAGGGCGCGCATCAGGTGCTGCGGCACCAGGCGGGCGAGATGCGTCGCGGCGCCGAGCGCGCCCCGGTCCAGCTCGGGCAGGCCGAACGTCGCGTCCTCGCTCGCCACGATCGCGTCGGCGTTGCCCACGAGGCCGATGCCGCCGCCCAGGCAGAAGCCGTGCACCGCGGCCACGACCGGCACCTCGCATTCGTACACCGCGGAAAAGGCCTCGTAGCACCCGCGGTTGGCGCCTATCAGAGCGGCGTGGCCGCTGTCTCGCTGCATCTCCTTGATGTCCACGCCCGCGTTGAAACCGCGGCCCTCGGCGGCGAGGACCACGCACCGCGTCTCGGGGTCGCGCCCCGCCGCGCGCACCATGGCGGCGAGGTCGAACCACCCCTGCACGGGCAGGGCGTTGACCGGTGGGAAGTCGACGGTGACGACGGCCACGCCCTTGTCCGGGGCGGAGGTGGAGACAGACATCAGAGGATCCGCTACCTTTCAACCAGGCTCTTCAACCAAACATTTGTTAGTTGGAAAGGTAGCAGCGATGACTGACACCCGACAGGTGGTGGTCGTCACCGGCGGCACCCGAGGCGTCGGCGCCGGTATCGCCCGCAGCTTTCTCGCCGCCGGCGCGCGGGTCGTCGTCTGCGCGCGCAGGCCGCCGGACCACCCGGTCGAAGTGGCGGGCGCAGCCGCCGAGTTCCGGCCCCTCGACCTGCGCGACGCGGAGGCGGCCCACGCGTTCTTCGCGGACGTCGCCGCCGACCACGGCCGGTTGGACGCCCTGGTGAACAACGCGGGCGGCACGCCCTTCGGGCTGCTCGCCGAATCCGCGCCCGCCCGGCAGGCGAAGATCGTCGAACTCAACCTGCTGGCACCGCTGTACGCGTCCTTGGCGGCATACGAGGTAATGCGGTGCCAGGACGGCATCAAGGGCGGCGGGGGCAGCATCACCATGATCGGGAGCGTGAGCGGCTCCCGCCCCTCACCAGGCTCCGGTGCCTACGGTGCGGCCAAGGCGGGCCTGGAGAATCTCGCGCGCACGATGGCCGTCGAATGGGCCCCGAGGGTGCGTGTGAACACCGTCGTGCTCGGCCTCGCCCGCACCGAGAGCGCCCACTTGCACTACGGCGACGAGGACGGCATGGCGGCGGTCGCCCGCACCGTGCCGCTCGGCCGCCTCGCCGATCCGTCGGACGTGGGGGACGCGTGCGTGTTCCTCGCCTCCGACAGCGCGCGCTACATCAGCGGCGCCGCACTGCATCTGCACGGTGGCGGCGAACGCCCCGCGTTCCTGGACGCCGCGTCCGTCAACCACTGAACGCATCTGGAAGCGAGGAGTTCCGCATGACCTCAGCCAGCAAGCCGGACCCGGGAATCTGCGCGGGCCGCGTCGTGATCGTCACAGGTGCGGGCCGTGGCCTCGGTCGGGCGCACGCGCGCGCGTACGCCGCCGAGGGCGCCAAGGTCGTCGTCAACGACCTCGGGGTGGGGCCCGACGGCTCCGGAGCTTCCGGCGGGCCCGCGCACGACGTCGTGGAGGAGATCCGCGCGGCGGGAGGCGAGGCCGTGGCGCACGGCGGTGACATCGCCACGTCCGAGGGTGCCGCATCCCTGGTGCGGGCCGCCCTCGACGCGTACGGATGCCTCGACACCCTCGTCAACAACGCGGGGTTCCTGCGGGACCGCATGCTGGTCAACCTCGGGGACGGCGACTGGGACGCGGTGATGCGCGTCCATCTGAAGGGGCACTTTCTGCCGCTGAAGCACGCGGCCGCGTACTGGCGCGGCGAGGCGAAGGCGGGACGCGCGCGGCACGCGTGCGTGGTCAACACCAGCTCCGGGGCGGGCCTGTTGGGGAGCGTCGGGCAGGGGAACTACAGCGCGGCCAAGGCCGGGATTCTCGGGCTCACGCTGGTGGCCTCCGCGGAGTTCGCCGCCTACGGAGTGCGCGTGAATGCCATCGCGCCCGCCGCGCGTACGCGGATGACGGAGCAGACCTTCGCGGACACCATGGCCGCGCCCGAGGGAGGCGGTTTCGACGCGATGGCTCCGGAGAACGTGTCGCCGGTCGTGGTGTGGCTCGGCTCCGAGGCGTCCGCGGGTGTCTCGGGGCGTGTCTTCGAAGCCGAGGCGGGGCGCATCACCGTCATGGAGGGCTGGCGCCCCGGGCCGACGGCCGACAAGGGGGCCCGCTGGACCCCGGCGGAGGCGGGCGACGCGGCGTTCAAGCTCCTCGCCGCGGCGCAGGCGCCTCAGCCGGTGTACGGGGCGCGTTAGAGGCGCGGAGCCACCGGGTGGGCCCGGCAGCGGAGCCCGCCCGGGGCATGGAGACCGCGCGGACCGTCAGGCCCCGGACGCCACCCGCACCGGATCCGTGCCCTCCGCGCTGTGCCGCGCCGCCCAGTTCTCCAGCGACGTACGGCACGCGTGGTCCAGATGCCACAGCCCCGTGAGTTCGAGCTCGATCGGGCGGTCCTGAGGCAGCGCCTCGAGCGAGTCGAGGAGCTTGGGGAGGCACAGGAACGTGGCTTGCCCCGACAGGTGGACGTGGACCGGGCCCGCGCCCTTGTCGACGACAGCCACGCGCACGCGTGGCGTCTCCCAGGCAATCTTTATGACGGCGAGGGCCAGCCCGATCAGGACCCCCTCGAACATGTTCACCGAAACGATCGCCACGGCCGTCACGACCAGGACGACGGCTTCACCGCGATGTTCGCGCCACAGCTTCGCCAACTGCCTGACGGGGATCAGCTTGCAGCCCGCGTGCACGAGGACTCCGGCCAGCGCGGCGACCGGGATGAGGCCGAGCGCGGCGGGCAGCAGCGCCGCGAAGAGGAGCAGCCAGACGCCGTGCAGGACGCGGGACGCCTTCGTCCGCGCGCCTGCCTGGACGTTGGTCGCGCTGCGGACGATGACGGCGGTCATCGGCAGGGCGCCGAGCAGGCCGCACACGGTGTTGCCCGCGCCTTGCGCGATGAGTTCCTTGTCGTACGACGTGCGCGGACCGTCGTGCATGCGGTCCACCGCGGCCGCGCTGAACAGGCTCTCCGCCGACGCGATGAGGGCGAACGCCAGGACGGTGCCCAAGGCGCCGAGGCTCATCAGACCCCCGAAGCCGGCGGCGTCCGGCATCCGCACCGCCTCGATGAGCCCCTGCACCTCTACGGTGGCCACCGGCAGGGAGAGGGACAGCGAGGCACCCGTGGCGAGCACGACGGCGCCGAGCTGCGCGGGCACCACGCGGAGCTTCGCGGGGAGCCTGTTCCAGAGCACGAGCACGGTGATCGTGCCCATGCCGAGCCCGAAGGCTGCGAAAGCGCGCTCCGAGCCGATCACCCCGGAGAGCATCCCCGGCAGCCCGGCGATCTTGTCGAGGCCGCTCGCAGGGGCTTCGCTGTCCGTCATGGCGTACAACTGCCCGGCAATCAGGACGAGTCCGATCCCGGCGAGCATGCCTTCGACGACGGCGACGGAGATGGCACGGAAGAAGCGGCCGAGGCGGAGGAAGCCCATGACCAGCTGGAGGATCCCGGCGACGAGCACGAGGGCGCCGAGCGCGGCGATGCCGTACTCCTGCACGGCCTCGTAGACGAGGACGGTGAGTCCCGCGGCGGGGCCGCTGACCTGGAGGCTGCTGCCGGGCAGCAGGCCGGTGACGAGACCCCCGACGATGCCGGTGATCAGGCCGAGTTCGGCGGGCACTCCGGAGGCGACGGCCACGCCCAGGCACAGGGGCAGGGCGACGAGAAAGACGACTACGGAGGCCGCGACATCGTGCCGCATGCCGTGGGATGCCGTGAACAGCGAGCGGGCGCGGTCGAGCGGGGAGACAGGTGGATGCTGCATGTCGGTTGACTCCTGAGCACCGTGGGGGCGCGTCGGTGTGACATGGACCGGTGTTCGGGTCCGGCCGACGGCGCGTCAGGCGTGGGGGCCCGACGGCATGGCCGTGCCGGGGACCCGATCAGCAGCGGAAGACCTGGAGGAGGGCCGGCAGTTCGCGGCCCGTTTGTCTCGTCCGGCGCAGAGCGACGGAAACCGGAGGGCACGCGCGCGTGCCGTCGTCCATGGACGCGTCCGTACGGGCGTGGAGTCGTGGTTCCGGGTCGGGGGTGGCGTCACGGCAGTGCGAGCGGCCGCGGGCCCGGAAGCGCTCGGATTCCTCCGGGTGCGCGTCACCGCCGCACTGGGCGTACGGCGCTGTGGCTGGTGGAGTACGGGATTCCACGGCGGACGCGGATTCGTTGATCCCGTGCGCGAAGAACTGGACGATCACCAGGAGCACGGCGATCAGCGCCGCGGGCAGCACCCGCCTGCGCACTCCGGCTCCCGTCACAGTGGCAAGTCCTCACGTGGCTGCGCAACTCGCATGGTCACCAAGTAACTTAACCGCCAGAAGTGTCACCGCGGTGTTCAGCTGGTGCCATGGCGTGAGAGCCACCCTTCGATCAGGCGTACGTGAGGAGGGTGCGCGGGCGGCGCGGCGCGGCCCCGCCCGGCGCAGGTCAGTGCACGTGTGGCCCCGCGGTCAGCAGCGGCTTTCCGCGCGGGACGAGTACGAACGTGGCGGCCGCGCTGACCACGGCGGCCACGGCGCACACGGTGAACGCGTCCGTGAAGCCGCCGGCGGTGCCGCGTTCGATCCCCGTGGCGGCGACCGTCGAGACCACGGCGACACCGATGGAGCCACCCACCTCGTGGAAGGTGTTGACCACGCCGGACGCGACGCCCGCCTCCTCGTGCGCGATGAATCCCAACGCGGTGGTGGTGGCCGCCACGAACACCGAGCCGAGTCCCAGGGCGGCGACGGACATCCCCAGGGCGACACTCGTCCACGCGTTGCCGGCCGGCCCGGCGCCGGTGAGCAGAGCGGTGCCGAGCCCCGCGAGCGCGAGCCCCGCGGCCGCCGTCGGCCGCGCCCCCCACCGGCCCACGACCCGCCCGCCGAGGTGTGCGCCGACCCCGGTGGCGACGGCCACCGGCAGGAACAGCACTCCGGTCCGCAGGGCGCTGTAGCCGCGTACCTCCTGGAGGAACACCGACCCCAGGAAGAACAGCGAGATCAGCAGCGCCGTGGCGACCAGCATCAGGTAGGAGCCCGCGACCACCGGACGGCGGCGCAGGACGGCCAGGTCGATCAACGGCGCACGCTGTGCGCGCTCGACGGCGGCGAAAGCCCCGTAGACAACCGCAGCCGCGGCCACCGGCGCCAGCGTCCGCAGGTCCGTCCAGCCTGTGTCGCCGGCCGCGACGAGGCCGTAGATGAGCGAGCCGGTGCCCGCCGTGACGAGCAGCGCGCCGGGGATGTCGAGGCGCGCGGGCCGGGGTGCGCGGGCGGGCACGACGGCGGGCAGGGCGAGCAGCAGGGCCACCCCGATGGGCACGTTGACGTAGAAGATCCACTCCCAGCCGGGGCCGTCGCTCAGGACGCCGCCGAGCAGGACCCCGATCGCGGCGCCCGCACCTCCGATCGCCGACCACACGCCGAGCGCGCGATGCCGGTCGCGGCCGTGGAAGGTCGTGGTGACGATCGCGAGGGCCGCGGGGGAGAGCAGCGCGGCCCCGATGCCCTGCGCGGTACGCCCCGCGAGGAGGGTCGCCGGGCCCGTGGCGAGGCCGGTCAGGAGCGAGGCGCCGGTGAAAAGGGCGAGGCCGCAGAGGAGGGTGCGGCGCGCCCCGAGGACGTCGGCGAGCCGCCCGCCGAGCAGCATGAGCCCGCCGAAGCAGAGCGTGTACGTCGTGACGACCCAGGTCAGCGCGGTGCGGCCGAGGTCGAGATCGGCGGCCATGCTCGGCAGCGCGACGTTCACGACCGTCACATCGAGCACCAGCATGAACTGGGCGGCGCACAGCAGTGCGAGCGCCAGCCATGGGCGTGGGCCCGCGGGTGGCGGCGCGGAGGCGTGCGGCGCGGCGTCCGGGGCCGGGTGGGCATGGGTCATGGCGGTTCCTTGGCAGGAGGGAGAAGGAGAGAGAAGGGAGGAGAAGGAGAGAGCACGAGAGAGGCGGGGTGACGGGAAGCAGGCACGGCGCCTGCTCCTCACGCTTCTGAACTGTACTGTCTAGTTCATGTGAACTCAACTGTTCAGTTCAGTTCGCTGGTAAAGTGCGACGCATGCGACGTGAGGGAAGCGGCGAGCCGAAGGCGGAAGGTACGGGCCCCACCGGGCCACGCGCGGAGCGCAAGCGCGAGGCGATCGTCCGGGCGGCCCGCTCGCTGTTCCTGCGTGAGGGATTCGGCGTCGGCGTGGACGCCATCGCGGCCGAGGCGGGCGTGTCCAAGGTGACCGTCTACAACCACTTCGGGAACAAGGAAGCCCTGTTCGTGGCGGTGATCGCGGGCGCGCTCGACGAACCCCTGGACGCCTCGTCATCGGTCGCCGCGCTCGACGGCCTCACCGAGGCGGACGACCTGCGCGAGGCGTTCCTGAACGTGGCCCGAGCATGGGTCGACGTCGTCCGCACCGACCAGGAGATGACGGCGCTGCGCCATCTCGTCGCCCGGGAGATCCACCGCTTCCCGTCGCTCGGCGAGGCGTGGGGGCAGCGCGGCCCGGAGGGTCATCACCCCGCGATCGCGGGCGCGTTGCGCGAACTTGCCGAGCGAGGGCGGCTCACCGTCCCGGACATGGAGACGGCGGTCATCCAGCTCTATTCCCTGCTGGTCTTCCCGCACCTGGTCTTCGGTTCCTACGGAACCGACATCAGCGACGACCTGACGGACCGTCTGATCGTCGCCGGTGTCGACATGTTCCTGGGGTACTACGCGGCCACGTAGCGGCACCGTGGCGACGCGCCCGCGCCCCCGGCGTCTAACGGGCCCGGCGTCTAGCGGGCCCGCCAGACCGTCATGTCCGCGGTCAGGAAGCTGAATCCGTCATCCGGCAGCGCGGTCGACTTCACCTGGACCACGAGCAGGGCGATGTCCCCGGAGGGGTTCTTCACGCAGATCTCGCTGCCCGCCGCCACCGCGGCGAGCGGGAGGTCGTGGCTCTCGGCGCCCTTGAGGGCGAGACGGCATGAATCGAGGGTGGCACCCGGCTTGCTGTACAGCATGGTGATCAGGCTCTTGTCGCTCTCCAGCGCGCACCTGCCCTGCCCGCAGACGAAGCGGATGTCGCCCTTGCGGTCCTTCCGGTCGACCGGCTCCCTGAGGCTCACGGAGTTCTTCTCGTCGAACCATTGCTGGGGGTACGCGATCGGGCGCGGCGGGGTGGACGCGGTCGAGGAGGACTTCGAGGTGGGGCGCGACGCGTCCGACGCCGCGTCGCCCTTCTCACCGGCGCCGGAGTCCGCACCGGTGGCTGACCGCTCACCGGCCCCTGACCCCGACGAGGACCCCGAACCGGACCCCGATGTGGTCCCCGACTCCGACCCCGAGGACCGTCCGGACGCACCCGAACCGGCCTGCGATGAGGTGCCCCGGAAGCGGAGGCCCGTCGCGTCCAGGACCGCCCACGTCAGGCCGAGCACCAGCAGCGCGCTCACCGTCATGATGCCCACGATGAGCGCGTTGCGTCTTCGGCGGGCCCGCCGCCCGTCCGGCCCCGTCGGCAGAGGCGGCCACTGCTGCGGCGGCGCGACCAAGGGCAGCGTGTGCACCGGAGTGGGGTGGGGCACCGGTGCGGGGACCGGGACCTCCGGCCCCGCGACGTCCCGCCAGAGCGCCAACCCCGCGCCCGCGTCGGTCTCCCGGCCCAGATGCCGGCGGCACCACTCGATGATCTCCGCGGGGGTGGCGCGCTCCGCCGGATCGGCGGCGAGGCACCTGGCGAACAGCGGACGGAGCTGCGCGGGCAGCAGGGACAGGTCGGGCTCCGAGTGCACGATCCGGTACAGCACGCTCACCGAGGGGCCGTCCCCGTACAGCGGCTCACCCAACGCCGCGAACGCCGCTGTCTGGCCGAGCGCGAAGACGTCGGTGGCCGGGGTGACCTCGCCCGCGGACGCCTGCTCGGGAGCCATGAACTGAGGCGTGCCGACGCTGGAGCCCGTGGCGGTGTACGCGGAAGTGGCCCCGGAGGTCAGCGAGATGCCGAAGTCGATCACGCGCGGCCCGTCGGCGGCCAGCAGCACGTTCGACGGCTTCAGGTCACGGTGCACGATCCCGGCGGCGTGGATGGCTTGCAGCGCCTCGGCGACCCCGGCCATCAGCCACAGCACCGCGGGCACCGGCAGCGGTCCGCGCCGGGCGACGGCCTCCGTGAGGGAGGGCCCCGGCACGTACACCGTGGCCAGCCAGGGCGGTACGCCGTCCGCGTCGGCGTCGATCAGCTCGGCCGTATAGGCGCCACGTACGCGCCGGGCCGCCTTTATCTCCCGGCCGAACCGCCGCCGGAAAGCCGGGTCGTCGGCGAGCTCCGGCCGCACCACCTTGATCGCGACCGGTCGGCCGCCCTGGGTGTGCGACAGATAGACGCGGCCCATGCCTCCCGCGCCCAGCCGGGCCGCGAGGCGGTACCCGGCCACCACAGGCGGGTCCTCCGCCCGCAACGGCTGGAACACCTCAGACGCGTCGTTCATCGCCCTTTGCCCCCCTGTTCTCCCCAGAACCCCTGATCCCCCTGATCAGAGCAGCAGCCTAAAGGGTCCGGGGCGGCCCCTACTCCTCGGCGAGAACGCGCTGTGCCACCGCGAACGCGGAATTGGCGGCGGGCACACCGCAGTAGACGGCCGTCTGGAGCAGCACCGCGCCGATCTCCTCGGGCGTGAGCCCATTGCGGCGGGCCGCCCGCACATGCATGGCCAGCTCGTCGTAGTGCCCGTGCGCGACCAGGGCCGTCATGGTGATCATGCTGCGTTCGCGGTGCGCGAGGGTGGGGTCGGTCCAGATCTCGCCCCAGGCGTAGCGGGAGATGAAGTCCTGGAAGCGGGCAGTGAAGGGCGTGGTGTTCGCCTGCGCGCGGTCCACGTGGGCGTCCCCGAGGACTGCCCGGCGTACGGCCGTCCCGCTCGTCGCCGCCCCCGTCAAGTGCGTGCGCAACGCGGCGGTCACGGCCTCCGGGCGTTCGGCCGGCGCCAGATGTGACGCGCCCGCCAGCTCCGTGAGGGAGGCGCCCGGCACCCCATCGGCGATCTCGCGCGCGTGGGCGGGCGGCGTCGCCGGGTCCTCGCGGCCCGCGACGACGAGCGTCGGAGCGGTGATCTCCGCCAGCGACTCCCTGATGTCGTACGAGGCCAGCGCGTCGCAGCACGCGGCGTACGCGGCGGGGTCGGTGGTCCGGAGGTCGTCCACCAGGCGGGGGACCGTGAAGCCGGGGGTGAACCAGCGCTCCGGCGCACTCTCCGCGAGGCCGGCGAGCCCTTCGCGGCGTACGAGTGCGGCCCGCTCCTCCCAGCGCGCACTGCCGCCGAAGTGCGCCGAGGAGCAGATCACGGCGAGGCTCTCCACCCGCTCCGGGTGGTGCGCGGCCAGATGCAGGCCGACGGCGCCGCCGAGGGAGACGCCCGCGTACGCGAAGCGGTCGATGCCGAGGGAGTCGGCGAGCGCGATGACGAGGGAGGCCAGGTCGGCGACGGTCGCTCCCGGAGCGATCAGCTCGGCGGGGGACGTGCCGTGACCGGGCAGGTCCCAGCGTATGACCCGGTGGGTGGTGGAGAGTTCGGGCGCCACGGCGTCCCACAGGGCGGTGGAGGTGCCGACGGAGGAGCCGAGGAGAAGCGGGGGAGCGGTCGGGGCGCCCTCGGTGGTGTGGTGCGGCAGCTTGCTGGTCATCGTCGCTCCAGGGCTCGGTCCGTGAGGGCTCCCGCGGAGCCGGTGTAACGGGCGGGGTCGGTGAGTTCGGTGAGGTCCACGGTCTCCAGGCCGGGTTCTTCGGCGAGTACCTCCGCCAGGGTCCTGCCCTCGTCGCGGGTGCGGCGGGCCGCCGACGTGAGGAGCTCCTTCGCGCGGGCCCGGCCCAGGAGAGGTGTCAGCGCGGCGGTGAGGCGCTCGGAGACGATCAACCCGTGGGTGAGAGCGAGGTGTTCGCGCATCGCCTCCGGGTGCACCCGGAGGTTCTCGGTGAGCTCCGCCGCGTGGTGGCTCGCCCCGCCGACCGTGCGCAGGAGGTCCCGCAGTGGCTCCCACTCCGCGTGCCAGGCGCCTGCCGGGCGTTCGTCCTCCGCGGCCATCGACGCGTGGAGTGCCGCCGCCAGGGCGGGGGCACGGCGGGCGGCGGCGGCGACGAGCGTGGAGTGCACGGGGTTCGCCTTGTGGGGCATGGCGGATGAGCCGCCGCCAGCACCCTCGGTGACTTCGGCGAGCTCCGTGCGGCTGAGCGTGAGGACGTCCACGGCCACCTTGCCGAGGGCCCCGGCGGTGAAGGCGAGGACTCCGGCGAGGTCGGCCACCGGGGTGCGGAGGGTGTGCCAGGGGAGGGTGGGTTCGGCCAGCCGCAGTTCCCGGGCGTAGACGGCGACGAGCATCTCCCCGTGGTCGCTTTCCGTCGGGGGAGTGGCGGCCGGGGGTGCGTCGACCGGGGACGCTTCGGCTGAGGGCGAGTTGGGCGGGGAAGTCTCGGACGGGGTGGCCCATGCGTGGTCCGGCGACGCGCCCGCCGAAGAGGCACCCGAAGAGGCCCCCGCAGAAGCTCCGGCCGAGCCCGCCCACGCCGCGCCCTCGTCGGCCGCGTACGCCCCGAAGGCCGCCAACGTGCCTGCCGCGCCACCCAGTTGGGCCGGGAGCGAGCCGCGCACCGCGCGCACCCTGTCCCGCGCGTCGAGGACCAGCGCCCGCCAGCCTGCCGCCTTCAGGCCGAAGGTCGTCGGGACCGCGTGCTGCGTCAGAGTGCGGCCCGGCAGCACCGTGTCCCGGTGTTCCGCCGCGAGGCGGGCCAGCGCCGCCTCCGTGCGGGTCAGGTCCGCAAGGACCAGGTCGAGCGTACGCCGCGCGATCAGCATCATCGCGGTGTCCATGATGTCCTGGCTCGTCGCCCCCCGGTGGACGTACGGCGCCGCCTCCGCGGGCACCGCCGCCGTCAGGTCCGCGACCAGCGGGATCACCGGATTGCCGCCGGCACGAGCGCGGAGAGCCAGCTCTCGTACGTCGAAGCGCCCCGCATCGACCGCCGCGCTGACGGCCGTTGCCGCCGCCTCCGGGGCCAGACCCACTTCGGCCTGGGCCCGCGTCAGTGCGGCCTCCGCCGCCAGCATGGCCTGAAGGAAGGCGGTGTCGCCCGTCGCGGTCTCGGCCGGTGAGCCCGCCCGCCCGGGGGCGAGCAGGCCGACGTCGAAACAGCCGGAATGGTCAACACTCACTGGAACTCCAGGAACACCGTTTCGCCCTCGCCCTGAAGGCGGATGTCGAAACGGTACGTGTGGCTCGCCTCGGGGCGCGCGACCAGCGTCATACGCCGCGCCGGTTCGAGGGAGCCGAGGAGCGGGTCGCCGGGCTCGTCGACCAGGTAGGCCCGCGTGTACAGGTGATGGAGCAGACCGCGCGCGAAGACCGCGATCGCGACGTACGAGACGCCGCCCGGCGGGAGCGTACGGACCGTCCAGTGTCCGTCCGCGTCGGTCGGGACGCGGCCGAACCCGGTGAACGCGACGCCGTCACGGCCGACGACCTCGCCCGTGACCGGGTCGTGCCGCAGTGAACCCGGCGCACCCGTGCGGGAGCCGTCGGGCGCGGGCTGCCAGGTCTCGATGAGCGCGTCGGGCACGGGGTTTCCCGCGCCGTCGTACACATACCCGTGCAGGGTGATCGTGTCCGGGTGGCCGGCCGGCGCGACCTCGCCGCCCCGCGGGAAGGGCAGCGCGTAGCCGTAGAAGGGGCCCACCGTCTGGGAGGGGGTCGGAGCGTACGACATCAGTGGTGGTCGCCTTCCTCGAAGAGCGTCGCGGCGGGACCGTCGAGCACGATGTCCCAGCGGTAGCCGAGCGACCACTCGGGGGCGGAGAGATCGTGGTCGTAGGCGGAGACCAGGCGCTTGCGCGCCGACTCGTCGGTGACCGAGCGTAGGACCGGGTCGTACGGGAAAAGCGGATCGCCCGGGAAGTACATCTGCGTCACCAGGCGCTGCGTGAAGGCCGTGCCGAAGACCGAGAAGTGGATGTGTGCGGGGCGCCACGCGTTGACGTGGTTGCGCCACGGGTAGGCGCCCGGCTTGATGGTCGTGAAGGAGTACGTTCCTTCGTCGTCGGTCAGGCAGCGGCCGAAGCCCGTGAAGTTCGGGTCGAGAGGCGCCGGGTGCTGGTCCAGCTGGTGGGCGTACCTGCCGGATGCGTTGGCCTGCCACAGCTCGACCAACTGGCCGCGCACGGGCCGCCCTTCGCGGTCCAGGACGCGGCCGGATACGGTGATCCGCTCGCCGAGCGGCTCGCCCAGGTGCTGGCGCGTCAGGTCGCGGTCGAGCGCCGTGATGTCGGTGACGCCGAACGCGGGGCCGCTCAGTTCCACCGCCTCCGGGTCGCGCAGCGGGATCAGCGGCTGCTTGGGGTGGCGGAAGTGGCTGCTGCGGTACGGGGGATAGTCGCGCGGCGGGTGATCGGCGGGCGCCGCGGCGGCCTGCGCCTTGGCGACCTCGGTGTCCATCTCCTGCTGGCTCAGCCCGTCGGGCAGGGGTTCGGTGAGGGGCATGTCTGTCGGCTCCGTGAGTCCGTGAGTCCGTGAGTACGGCGTGCTGCGGGGTGGGGCTGGGGGCTGGGGGGCTGGGGGCTGTGCGTCAGCGTTCGAGGACCAGGGCCAGGCCCTGCCCGACGCCGATGCAGAGGGTGGCGACGCCCGTACCCGAGCCGCGCCGGGCGAGCTGGTGGGCGACGGTCCCGGCGAGCCGCGCACCGGACGCGCCGAGTGGATGGCCGAGCGCGATGGCGCCGCCCTGCGGGTTCAGGACCTCAGGGTCGAGGTCGGGCCATTCGGCCACGCACCCCAACACCTGTGCCGCGAAAGCCTCGTTCAGCTCCAGCGTGCTCAGCTCACCGAAGGACCGGCCCGCCTTGGCGAGGGCGCGGTGGACGGCCTCGACCGGCGCGAGGCCGAAGTAGTGCGGCTCGGTCGCGGAGACGGCGGACGCCGAGACGCGGGCCAGCGGCTCGCGGCCCGTCGCCGCCAGGCCTTCGTCGTCGACCAGGAGCAGCGCGGCGGCGCCGTCGTTGAGCGGCGACGCGTTGCCGGGTGTGACCGTGCCACCCGGGGTGCGGAAGGACGGCTTGAGCTTGCCCATCGCCTCCAGGGATGCGTCGGCGCGTACGCACTCGTCGCGCTCGAAGAGGACGGGCTCGCCCTTGCGCCGGGGGACGGCGACCGGCGCGATCTCCGCGTCGAAGAGACCGTTCTGCTGCGCGGCGGCCGCTTTCTGATGACTGCTCAGGGCGTACGCGTCCTGCTGTTCGCGCGTGATCCCGTGCTTGTCCGCGATGAGTTCGGCGCTCTCGCCCAGCGGGACCGTCCACTGCGGCTCCATCCTCGGGTTGACCATGCGCCAGCCCAGAGTGGTGGAGTACAGCTCGGTGTGTCCGGCGGGGAACGGGCTCTCGCTCTTCGGCAGCACGTAGGGGGCGCGGGTCATCGACTCGACCCCGCCGGCCAGGGCGATGGAGACGTCACCGAGCGCGATGGCCCGCGCGGCCTGGATGACGGCTTCGAGCCCGGAGGCGCAGAGCCGGTTGACGGTCACACCCGGCACCGTCACGGGCAGACCCGCGAGCAGGGCGGCCATGCGGCCGACGTTGCGGTTCTCCTCGCCCGCGCCGTTGGCGTTGCCGAAGTAGACGTCGCCGATCCGGGCCGGGTCCAAGTCCGGTGTACGGGACAGGAGTTCGCGGATCGCGTGGGCGCCGAGGTCGTCAGGGCGGACGCTCGCCAGCGCGCCGTTGTACTTGCCGACGGGGGTGCGTACGGCATCGACGATGTAGACGTCACGCAGGGTCATGACGGGGTTCCTTCGGAGATCTCGGCGGAAAAGGCTTCGGGCACCCGGACCCTGGCCGCTGTCTTGGCGGTGATCTCCCCGGGAGTGACGCCGGGTGCCAACTCCACAAGCTCCAGGCCGGTTTCGGTGACGTCCAGGACGCCGAGATCCGTGATGATCCGGTTCACGCAGCCTCTGCCGGTCAGCGGCAGCGCGCACTCGTCGAGGATCTTGGGTGAGCCGTCCTTGGCGGTGTGCGTCATCGCCACGATCACCGTGCGCGCACCGTGCACCAGGTCCATCGCCCCGCCGATCCCCGTGATCATCTTGCCGGGGATCGCCCAGTTGGCCAGGTCCCCGCACTCGGACACCTGCATGGCGCCGAGCACCGCGACGTCGATGTGACCGCCGCGGATCATCCCGAAGGACAGCGCGGAGTCGAAGTACGAGGCGCCGGGGCGGACGGTGACCGTCTCCTTGCCCGCGTTGATCAGATCCGGGTCCACCTCGGCGTCCGTGGGGTATCGGCCCACGCCGAGGATGCCGTTCTCGGACTCCAGGACCACCTCGACGCCCTCGGGGAGGTAGTTGGGGATGAGGGTGGGCAGTCCGATGCCCAGGTTCACGTACTGGCCGTCGCGCAGTTCGCGTGCGGCGCGTGCGGCCATCTGCTCGCGGGTCCAGGCCATCAGCCGCTCACCGTTCCTTGCGCGTCGGGCTGATCCTCGGGCGCGGAGACCGTGCGCCTCTCGATCTGCTTGTCGGTGGCCTGCTCGGCTGTGAGCTCGACGACCCGCTGGACGTAGATCCCCGGCAGATGCACCGCGTCGGGGTCGATCTCGCCCGGCTCGACCAGCTGCTCCACCTCGGCGATCGTGACCCGTCCGGCCATCGCGGCCAGGGGGTTGAAGTTGCGGGTGGACTTGTTGAACACGAGGTTCCCGTGCCGGTCGCCCTTGGCGGCCCGTACCAGCGCGAAGTCGGTCCTGATGCCGCGCTCCAGGACGTACTCCTGCCCGTCGAACTCCCGCACCTCCTTGGCCGGCGAGGCGAGCGCCACCCCGCCCGAGCCGTCGTAACGCCAGGGCAGTCCGCCGTCGGCGACCTGCGTGCCCACTCCGGCAGGCGTGTAGAACGCGGGAATCCCGCACCCTCCCGCGCGCAGCCGCTCGGCGAGCGTCCCCTGCGGGATCATCTCCACCTCCAGCTCGCCGCCCAGGTACTGGCGGGCGAACTCCTTGTTGGCGCCGATGTACGAACCGGTCACCCGCGCGATCCGGCCCGCCGAGAGCAGTACGGCAAGGCCCGACTCCATCGCCCCGCAGTTGTTGGACACCACCCGCAGGCCCGACACCCCGACCTCGTACAGCGCCCCGATCAGCACGCCGGGCACACCGCTCAGCCCGAACCCGCCCACCGCCAGGGATGAACCGTCCCCCACGTCGGCCACCGCGTCGGCGGCCGAGGCCACCACCTTGTCCATCCGTCGAGCCCCATCTCTTCCAGGCCTTCGATGCCCTGCCAATTAATCAGGGCACTGACTATTTCTACGAGGTGGAACGTACGCTGCCACTCGTTACCTGGGCCGTCAAGAGCGAGTAGTGTTCAGTGCACCTACAGAAATCGCAGGCCCGAACAGGCTCAAGGCAGTGGAGGAACTCATGGCCGCGGTGGACCTGACCACCCACCCCGGGCACCTGGCCCGGCGGCTGCAGCAGGCGCACTACCTGCTGTGGAACACGATGGTCTCCGAGGAGATCACCTCGCCGCAGTTCGCGGTCCTGAACGCGCTCGTCGCCGAGCCCGGACTCGACCAGCGCACCGTCGGCGAGCGGGTCGGCCTCGACCGGTCGACCATCGCGGAGGTCATCAGCCGCCTGATGCGCCGCGAGCTGCTCGACAAGGTCCGTGACCCGCAGGACGGCCGCCGGTATCTGCTGCACCTCACCGACGAGGGCAGGCGCACCCACCGCAAGCTGACCGTGCGCACGGCCCGGATGAACCAGGTCTTCCTCGGGCCGCTCTCCGCGGCCGAGCAGACCGTGTTCTTCGACCTCATCCAGCGGGTCTCGGACGCGGCAGAGGGTCTGCGCCATCCCGCGGAGGCCGTCGCCGCCCCCCGGGCCTGAGTCACGCCTTCGCGTACACCACCCACACCTGGCCCTTGGCGAACGGCAGTTGAGCGCCGCCGTCCGCCGTCGTGAACTCCGTGCCGTCCTGCGGCAACGGCCGCTCCCAGCGCGCCTCGTAGGCACGGCCGTCCCGCAGGACCCGCGCCTTCCCCGAACCGACGGTCTCGGTGAGCGGCGTGTTGTTGCCCGAGCGGTCGTGGAAGCGGGACTCGCGCACCTTCACGTACTGCACGACGACGGTCGACGCGGCCAGCGTCCCGCCGTCGGTGGTGCGGGCCCGCTCGCCGTCCATGGAGACCAGCCAGCGCTCCCGCTCCGCGGACCAGGTGAAGGTGAACCGCGCCGCCGGGAATCGGACGGTCGCCTCACGTTCCGGGGTGCCGCCCTTCGGACGCGGGCCGAAGCGGAAGCCCGTGCTCTCCAGGCCGCCATCGCCCGGATCGGCGTCCAGCGCCTTCGGGCGTACGAAGAGGTTGTGCGGTGCGGCCTTGTCACCGCCCCGGAAGTAGGCGTCGCCCGGCGCCTTGCCGGGGGACAGCTGCCGCAGGGGAGCCGCCGAGATCAGCGGCAGGAGCTTCGACTGTGCCCCGGAGAACACGAGAGCCGGATCGTCGAACTGCCGCAGCAGCTCCAGATCCGTCTCCCGCGCGCTGCGCACCGGCCCGACGGCCGGCGGCAGCCTGCCCGCGTACACCGCCATCAGGCGGCTCAGCCCCGCCTCGACCTGCTCCGCGTACACGACGTCGGCCGCCTCCAGGCCCGTCTGGGGGCGCGCCGGGCGTACGTTGTCGATCTTCACGGCGAGTACGCGGCCACCGTCCGACGGCGGGTTCCCGTCGGCACCGCCGGTCTTGCTCAGGGTGCAGCCGGGCGCCAGGGCCAGGGCGGCGACGGCCGCCACCGCCGCCACCCTGGTGTGTCGCTTCCGTGTCCCTGCCCCAGTCCGCGTTCCCATGCAGGCTTCCTACCCCGTACGCCCCTGCTCTCCCCCTCCACTCAACCCAGATCGAGGGCGTTGCGCAGGCCGAGCCGGTAGCGGGTGCGGTCGTGGCGCTTGAGGAGCTCGATCGCGGGGGCGCGGAACAGGGAGGCCACCGTGCAGGGCTCGGCATCCGAACCGACCCTCTCCAGAAGGGCGTTCACCGCCTGGCGTGCCGACGTGTTGGCGCCCTCCATCGTCGCGAGGTCGATCGGCACGGCTACGTAGTCGCCCGCCAGATAGAGGTTGGGGATCTTCGTAACGGCGGACGGGCGGTTGTGCAGGGTGCCGACCGGGTGGATGAGCAGCTCGTCCTCGTTGGTCGGGTTCGGCGTCCCGAGGCCGTCGACCCCGGGGTCCAGGAACCACGAGTGCAGCTTGCTGTCGCTCAGGACCACCTTGCCGGTGTCGTTGAGCGCGGCCTTGAGCTGCGCCCACACCTCCTTGGCGACCTCGTCGCGCGTACACTGCTTGGCCGTCCTGCCGTAGAGGATCCCCGGCTTGTCCCACTCGGAGATGTCCACGGAGAGGCAGTCGACCGCCACGCCGTCCCCGTAGTCGGCGGGGAAGTCACGGTCCGGCCAGTGGCCCGCCTGGGCGATGCCGGTGAGGGACCAGGGCGAGTCGATGAGGTTGAAGTGGCCTTTCACCACCGGCGGACGCTCCGTCAGATAGAACTGGATGCCTGTCATCCAGTCCGTCTCCAGCTTGTCGCACCGCGCCAACTGAGGGTCGGCCGCCTTCAGTTCGGCGCTCCACGTCCTGCGTGCATGTTCCACCGGCATGGCCTGGACGTACTGATCGGCGGTGATGTCACGGCGTACGCCGTCGGGGTCCTCGATGACGGCCTTGGTGATGCGGCCGCCCGCGAAGCCCAATTGGCGCACGCTCCAGCCGATCTTGAACTCCACGCCCAGGGACGTCAGATGGGTCACCCAGGGGTCGATCCACGCCTCGTTCGTCGGCGCGTCGAGCAGCCGGTCCGGCGGGCCGTCCGCGCCCTGGCCGAGCGCGTTGAAGACGAACGCCTCGCCGAGTGTGCCGACGGTGCGGGTGCTCGCCTCCTCGGCCTTGGTCGCGACGATGTTGCGGGTGACGCCGATCGCGAGGATGCGCTGGTAGTCCTTGGACATCTTCGCGGCGCGCACGAACTCCCACCAGGGTGTCGACTCCCAGGTGTCGTCACGGCGTTCGTCGCAGCTGGTGAGGAAGACCAGGGCCCGGTTCACGAAGTACGCGACCTCGTGCGCGGGCAGGTTGAAGGCGGTGTCGAGGAGCGCGGTCAGCGCCCGCGCGATGTCGTCCAGGCTGCACTTCTCCGGCTCGCTGCCCGGCCATGGGATCGGCATCCGGATGTCCTCGCGCCCGGTGCGCGCGAACGACATCTCGCGGGGCGCCGCGAGGTTGTCCCAGACGCCGTTGGCGTTCCCGGGGAAGGGGATGCGGCGCATCGTGTCCGGGAGGTTGTGGTAGATCCCCGGGATGAAGCGGAACCCGTGCTCGCCCGGCAGCGGCCTGCGGTTGCCCTTCGCGCTGTTCGGTACGTCCATGCTGCGGGCCTTGCCGCCCAGCGCCCTGCGTTCGTAGACCGTGACGGCGAAGCCGCGCTCGGCCAGTTCGTGCGCGGCGGTCAGGCCCGCGACGCCACCCCCGAGCACGGCCACGGACGTCTTCGCCGGATCCGCACGCGGGGCACGGTCGTCGGCTGCCGCCGGCAGCGCCCCCGCCCCCAGCGCCGCCACGCCGCCCGCCGCGGCGGCCCCCGCGACGAACGTCCGTCTCGTGCTGCCCGTAGCGCCCGAAAACCCCATGCCCCGGCCCCCTTACCGTAGGTAACTCCTGCATCAGGCGCAGGAGCTTACGGTCGGGGTCCTTGACGGGGAAGCGGCGTGAGGGCGCGGGCGCGAACATTGGCGCGATTGTGTTCTCGGCGGGGGGCGGGGCCGGGTCAGGGCCGGGGCGACGCCGGGTAAGGGCCGGGCCGGCGCCGGGGTCAGCGCAGTACGTCCGCCAGGTCGTAGCGGACCGGCTCCTCCAGCTGGGCGAACGTGCAGCTGTCGGGGGTGCGGTCCGGCCGCCAGGTGCGGAAGCGCGCGGTGTGCCGGAAGCGCTGCCCGTTCTCCATGTGGTCGTACGCCACCTCGCAGACGCTCTCGGGGCGCAGCGGCACCCAGGAGAGGTCCTTCTTGCCCGACCAGCGGCTCGGCGCCCCCGGCATCCGGGACGTCTCGTGCGCGGCCTCGTCCGCCCAGGCGGCCCAGGGATGGCCTTCGGGCGACTCCATCCGCAGCGGTTCGAGCTCGTCCACCAGCGCCGCGCGGCGTGCCATGGAGAACGCGGCGCAGACCCCGACGTGCTGCAGAGTGCCCGAGTCGTCGTGCAGGCCCAGCAGCAGCGAGCCGACGATGGGGCCGCTCTTGTGGAAGCGGTAGCCCGCGACCACGCAGTCCGCCGTGCGCTCGTGCTTGATCTTGAACATGAGGCGTTCGTTCTGCCGATAGCGCAGGTCGAGCGGTTTGGCGATGACGCCGTCCAGGCCCGCGCCCTCGTACTGCTCGAACCACTCCTGGGCCAGTTCGGGGTCCGTGGTGGCGGGCGCGAGGTGTACGGGGGCGCTCACCCCGTCCAGGGCCTCCGTCAGCCGTGCGCGGCGGTCGGTGAGGGGCGTGTCGAGGAGGGCCTCGTCGTCCAGGGCGAGCAGGTCGAAGGCCACGAAGGAGGACGGGGTCCGCTCGGCGAGCGTGCGCACCCGGGACGCGGCGGGGTGGATGCGCTCCGTGAGGGCGTCGAAGTCGAGCCGCCCGTCCCGTGCGATTACGATCTCGCCGTCCACGACGCAGCGCGCGGGCAGGCGCTCCAGCAGGGCCGCGGCCAGCTCCGGGAAATACCGGGTCAGCGGCTTGCCCGTACGGCTGCCGATCTCCAGATCAGCCCCGTCCCGGAAAACGATCGCGCGGAAGCCGTCCCACTTGGCCTCGTACTGCATGCCAGCCGGGATCCTCGCCACGGGTTTGGCGAGCATGGGCTTGACGGGGGGCATCACCGGCAGATCCATGGCTCGATTCTCTGCCCATGCGCCACTTTGTGCCCGGTATGCGCCTGTCGTCCATTGCGCCTAGCGTGGCCGCATGGGTGGAAGAGCGGTCGAGCTCGACGCGGGCGGGCGGACGGTGCGGTTGTCCAGCGCGGACAAGGTCGTCTTTCCGGAGCGGGGCTTCACCAAGCTGGACGTGGCCCAGTATTTCCTCGCGGTCGGCGACGGGATTGTCCGCGCCCTGCGGGAGCGCCCCACCACGCTCCAGCGCTTCCCGGACGGCGTCACCGGCGAGTTCTTCTACCAAAAGCGCGTTCCCAAGAACCATCCCGACTGGATCCCCACGGCCACCATCGCCTTCCCCAGCGGCCGCACGGCCGACGAGATGTGTCCCATGGAGGTCGCCGCGGTCATCTGGGCCGCCCAGTTCAACACGCTGACCTTCCACCCCTGGCCGGTACGGCGCGACGACCTCGACCACCCCGACGAACTCCGCATCGACCTGGACCCGCAGCCCGGCACGGACTACGCGGACGCGGTGCGCGCGGCGCATGAACTGCGCGCTCTGCTGGACGAGTTCGGCCTGAAGGGCTGGCCCAAGACGTCCGGCGGGCGCGGCCTGCACGTCTTCGTGCCGATCGAACCGCGGTGGGACTTCACCGGGGTGCGCCGGGCCGCGATCGCGGTCGGGCGCGAGCTGGAGCGCCGTATGCCGGACGCCGTCACGACCGCGTGGTGGAAGGAGGAGCGGGGAGCGAAGATCTTCGTCGACTACAACCAGACCGCCCGCGACCGCACCATCGCCTCCGCCTACTCCGTGCGCCCCCGTCCGCACGCCCCCGTGTCGGCGCCGTTGCGCTGGGACGAGGTCGACGACGCGGTGCCGGAGGACTTCGACATCGGCACCATGCCGGGGCGGTTCGCCCAGGTCGGCGACGTGCACGCGGACATGGAGAAGCACGCCTTCTCCTTGGAGTCACTCCTCGAACTCGCCGCCCAGGACGAACGGGACCACGGCCTCGGCGACCTGCCCTATCCGCCCGAGTACCCGAAGATGCCGGGCGAGCCGAAGCGGGTGCAGCCGAGCCGTGCCAGGCACGACGACTGACACCACCTGAACGCCGACGGCCCCCGCTCCCCAGGGCGGGGTGCGGGGGCCGAAGCGTGATCGGTCAGGCGCTGACTACAGCTCCTTGATCCTGATGTCCCGGTAGGAGATCACATCGGTGACCCCGTGTACCTGGAGCCCGACATAGCCGGACGAGTAACGCCGTCCGTCCGTGCCCGGGTCGTCGCCACGCGGCGGTGTGAAGACCTGGCCGCCCGTGTTGTCGAACTCGTTGATCAGGACGCCGTTGCGGTAGATCGAGTAGTGCTGGTCCACCACCTTGATCTCGTAGTCGTTCCACGTGCCCTTCGGGGTGACCCCGGCGCCGCCGAGCCCCACCCGGTCGAAGCCGTAGATCGACCCCGTCTTGTACATGTCGCCGTCAGGCCGGTCGAGCATCTGCACCTCGTGCCCGTACTTGATGGCGACCCACTCCGGACGCGACTCCTCCGGGTGGTCGTGGACCTGCGGGAAGCGCACGAAGGCGCCGCCGTTGGCGTTGCCGTTGCCCGGCGCGTCGTCACGCCACTGGAGCTTCAGCGAGAAGTCGCCGTACTTGCGCTCCGGGAACCACAGCATGCCCATGCCCTCGACGGTGGTGCTGCTGGTGATCGAACCGTCGGGGTTCAGGCCGAACTTGCCGCCGCCGACCTGTTCCCACTTGTCCAAGGACTCCTGGGTGCCGTCGAAGATCTTGCGGTAGCCCTCGGTCTGGCCCGGCTTGCCGATGCCGGACTGCTTGGCGGCCTTGTTGATCTTGTTGTACTCGCGCTGGTCGATCTCACCGGCCTTGAGGAGCCTGTCCGTGACGCTCTTGACGTGCTTCAGGAAGAGCGCGTGGGACGTCCACTCCTTCTCGTCCTCGATCATCTCGTTGATGCGGCACCGGTTGTTGGTGACCCGGTTCGGGATGCCGGTGTCGACGGTGCCGACGATGACCGTCAACCGCTCGTCGTACTCGGCGCAGTTGGGGGACGGCACGCCGCCACCCTCGGCGACGGTGAAGGACACGTCCTTCGCCTCCGCCGTGTTGCCTGCCTTGTCGCTCGCGCGGTACGCCACCGTGTGCCGGCCCACGCGGTCGACGACGACCGGGTCGGCGTAGGCGAGGTACGGACCGCCGTCGAGCGAGTACTCGACCTTGTCGACACCGGAGTCGGCGTCGGTCGCGGCGACCGTCACCTTCGCCTTGCCGACGTACGCGCCGTCCGAGTTCTTGTCGCCCTCGACCTTCGCGGAGGTCTCCGGCGGCGTCTTGTCCTCGACCGGCGGCGTGACCACGGTGAACTCGACGGCCTTCTCCGCCGCCTGGTTCCCCGCCTTGTCGGACGCGCGGTAGCGGATCTTGTGCGCGCCCGTCGCGTGGACCATGACCGGCGCGGTGTACGCCGTCCACTCGCCGCCGTCACCGACCGCGTACTCGATCTTGTTGACGCCGGAGCCGGTGTCGGACGCCGTCACGGTGACGGTCGCCATCCCGAGATACTCGCCCTTGTCGTTCTTCTCACCGGTCACCGTCGCCGAGGTCTCCGGTGGCGTCTTGTCGTCGGACGAGGGCGGGACCACCGTGAAGTCGACGGCCTTCTCCGCCGCCACGTTGCCCGCCTTGTCGCTCGCGCGATAGCGGATCTTGTGGGTGCCGACCTGGTCGACGACCACGGGCGCCGTGTATGGCTGCCAGGCGCCGTCCGCCCCGACCGCGAACTCGGTCTTGTCGACGCCCGAACCCGCGTCCGTCGCCGTCACCGAGACGGTGGCGGAACCGACGTACGCACCATCGGAGTTGGTCTGCCCCTCGACCTTGGCCGCCGTCTCGGGAGCGGTCGTGTCCTCACCGCCGCCCTCGGTCACCACGAGGATGCCCTGCATGGACCCGTGGCCGGGAATCGTGCAGTGGTAGCGGTACCGGCCCGGCGTGAGGGTGACCTCCGCCGTGTGCTTGCCGCCCTGGTCGTCATTCGGGTTGGCCAGGATGTTCAGCGGTACGTCGTTGTTGTACTCGGGGTCCGAGACGTCGAACGTCAGCGTGTGCGGCATGCCGGTGTCGTTGCCGGTCGCCTCACTGTTCTCGAAGACGATCGTCGTCGCGCCCGCGACCGCGGTGGTGGGAGCGGACGCGTACTTGTCGATGGCGTTGTTGGCGGTCCAGGTCAGGGTCTGGGCCGCGGCGCGGCCCGGGTTGTCGGGCTGGCTCGCCGCCGTCGACGTCAGGCCGAGCACCATCAGGAGCGACGCGAGAAGCGCCGTCCAGAGTCTTCGCTTGCGTACCGCGGGCAACGTCATCCCGCCCTCCTTGCCAGGTCCTTGGCGGCCGGTGTGGCCTCGCCGCCGGAGTAAGTGACGCGCCACAGCGCCGACTTGGAGTCCGAGGTGAAGAACCCGCGGCCGTAGTCGAGCACATAGAGCGAACCGTCGGGAGCGAACTTCCAGTCCATGAGGTTCTTGATGCCGTCGTTGCCGATCGGGATGATCTTCTTGAGGGACTCGGCGTGCGTGGGCAGGCCGCCGCTGCCGACCGTCTTGGGGTCGGTCACGACCGCGTGCCGGGGCTGGTCGGCGTCGTAGAAGTCACCGACGAACCACTTGCCGTCCCAGTACGAAGGCCACTTGTCCGCACTGGAGTTGGCGGCGTCGAAGCGGTACACCGGGCCGTTCATCGTGGCCTGGCCGCCGCCCTTGAGCCACGGCAGGAGCGTCTTCTGCTCCTCCGTCTTGTAGCTCGGGACGCCGTTCGCGTCGCGCGGATAGTCCACGCCACCGCCCTGCGGCGAGTACCAGATGTTGTTGGGCTCGGCCGGCGGGATGTTCACCAGACCGTCGTTGTTGGGCGACTCGTTCTTGAGGTTCTTGCAGTCGTACCAGCCCAGCGGCTTCGTCGGGTCCGGCAGATTGCGGTCACGGTAGGGCTGGTTGTTGCCCATGCAGTACGGCCAGCCGCGGTTGGAGGCGTGGGTGATCGCGGCGAACGTGTCGTACTTCGCCGGGCCCCACGTGGTCGACGGCGCGCCGGCGTCCGGACCGACCCAGCCCGCGTAGAGCGTGTCGGTCTTCTTGTCGATGGAGATACGCGCCGGGTTCCTGACACCCATCACATAGATCTCACCGCGCGTCTTGCCGCCGCCCTCGTCCGGCTCCTTGCCGGTGAAGAGGTTGCCCGAGGGGAGCGTGTACGTCCCGTCGTCCTCCGGGTGGATGCGCAGGATCTTGCCGTTGAGGTTGTTCGTGTTGCCCGCCGTGCGGCGCGCGTCGGCGAAGGAGACGCCCTTGAAGTTGGGCTGCGGGTTGTTGCCCGAGTAACCATCGCTGAACTGCGAGGAGTTGTTGTCACCGGTCGCGATGTAGAGGTTGTTCTTGGAGTCCCAGGCCATGCCACCACCAGCGTGGCAGCAGCTGTGGATCTGCACCGGCCACTTGAGCAGGACCTTCTCGCTCGCGAGGTCCAGCTTGTTCGTGCTCTGGTCGAGCGTGAAGCGGGAGACGTAGCGCTCGGCCATGTGCGTCTCACGGTTGATCTTCGAGTGGGGTGTGTAGTGCAGATACACCCAGCCGTTCTGCTCGAACTCCGGGTCCAACTCGATGCCGAGCAGGCCCTCTTCGACCTTGATCAGCTCATCGCCGCCGCCCTTGTTGCCGAAGATCGTCAGCGCTCCGGCGAGGGTCGTCTTCTTGGTCTCGGGGTCGTAGACGTGGATCTCGCCCTTGCCCTTGCCGATGTCCGGGTTGTTCCAGTCGGTGATGACCGGCTGCGAGGAGTCGGCGCCGCCGCGTCCGATGTAGAAGACACGGCCGTCGGGCGCCGTGACCAGGCCGTGCGGTTCGCCGATCTGGTCGTTCTGGCCCGGCTGATTGGGCTGGGTCAGGCGCGACGCCTTGTAGTTGGCGGTGATGGTCGACTTGCAGTCGGCGCGCGCGATGCGGCTCGTCCAGAGCAGGGCGCCGCGCAGGTGCTGACGGAAGTCCGTCTCGTCGTACGAGGCAGCCGTGCCGCCCATCCCGGTGTAGAAGGAGCGCCCGCCGTCGTAGTCACGGCACCAGGAGACCGGGTGGTCGGCGCCGTTCTTGCTCTCGCCCGGCTGGTACGTCGACTCGCGTACGCGGGCCACGGTGTGGACCTCGCCGGTCGGGTTCTTCGTCCAGTTGAGCCACTGGTCGGGGCGCTTCCACTCCAGGGGCAGGTCCTTGGTGGCCGGATTCTGCCGGTCGCCGACCTCGACGGTGGCGCGCTGCACGTTCGTCGGGCTGGAGTCGGCGGGGCGGGCACCGATCAGGCCGGTGAACCAGGTCGAGTACGGCTCGGCGCGGGCCGCGTCATGGATGCCGACGAAGCCGCCGCCGGCCTCCATGTAGGCCTCGAGGCCCGCTTCCTGCTCGGCGTCCAGGACATCGCCGCCGCCGGTCAGGAAGGCGACCGCGTTGAACTTGCCGAGCTTGGCCTCGTTCGTGAAGACCGCCGGGTCGTCCGTCGCCTCGATCCTGAACCGCTGGGCAGCAGGCCCGGATTGGCCGATCTTCTCGATGGCCTCGATACCGGCGTTCACGACCGGTGACTCGTCGCCACCGGCCGCCGATCCGTGGAAGACGAGCACGCGCACGTTCGCCTGGCCGGGCGGCGAGGGCAGGGACATCGTTGTCAACGGCGGTTCGGGATAGGGCCGCGCGGTGGCGGCCTGTGTGGAGAGCGCGCCGGTGACCATGACCCCGGAGATCAGGGCGGCGGCCCAGGCGCGGCGCGAGCCGATCCGGTTCCGTGAGCCGATCAGGTTCCGGTTCAGGTCTTGCTTGCGCATCCGGCGGTTCGATCTGCGTCTGACTCTGCTCAACCCTCGTACAGCCAAGGGCTCTTGATGCGGTGTGAGCCGCATGAGTACACCCACCCCTCTTCGGTCACAGCAACAGGCGCGGATGAAGCTAGACCTCTTTCTGCCACTCGCCAAGAGTTAGCACCGGAATTCCGCGAACTTTGTCCTGCGTGTGGATAAACAAAGATCCCCCCGATACCGTGTGGCCGTCTCGGGGCCACCTGCGCCCCGTCAGTCTCCGTACCGCAGTGGGGAGTTCGGCATGGACCGACGGAGCTTCAACCGACGGAGCTTCAACCGGCGGATGCTCGTGGGCGGTGTGGCCGCGACGGCCGGGGTGACATCGTTGTCGCTCGCCACCGCGCCCGAGGCGAGCACGGCCGAAGGGCCGAAGACCGCGCCCGCGGGCGGCGAGGTCCGCCGCATCACGATGTACGCCGAGAAGCTGGCGGACGGGCAGATGGGCTACGGCCTGGAGAAGGGCAAGGCGTCGATCCCCGGTCCGCTCATCGAGCTGAACGAGGGCGACACCCTGCACATCGAGTTCGAGAACCTGATGGACGTCGACGCCAGCCTGCACGTCCACGGCATGGACTACGAGATTTCCAGCGACGGCACCAGACACACCAAGAGCCACGTCGAGCCGGGCGGCAAGCGGACCTACACCTGGCGCACGCACGCGCCGGGCCGCCGCAAGGACGGCACTTGGCGCCCCGGGACCGCGGGCTACTGGCACTACCACGACCACGTCGTCGGCACGGATCACGGGACGGGCGGCGTACGCAAGGGGCTCTACGGCGCGCTGGTCGTGCGCCGCAAGGGTGACCTGCTGCCGGACAAGACGTTCACGATCGTCTTCAACGACATGACGATCAACAACAAGGCGGGGCACGACAGCCCCAACTTCGAGGCCACGGTGGGTGATCGGGTCGAGTTCATCTCGATCACGCACGGCGAGTACTACCACACGTTCCACGTGCACGGTCACCGCTGGGCGGACAACCGCACGGGCCTCCTGACCGGCCCCGACGATCCGAGCCAGGTCCTCGACGACAAGATCACCGGGCCCGGTGACTCCTTCGGCTTCCAGGTCATCGCGGGGGAGGGGGTGGGCGCGGGCGCCTGGATGTACCACTGCCATGTGCAGAGCCACTCCGACATGGGGATGGCGGGGTACTTCCTGGTCAAGAAGGCGGACGGCACCATCCCGGACTACGAGCCGCATCATCCTCCGGCCGCGAAGAAGTCCGGCGGGTCAGATGACGCTTCCGGTTCCAAGTCCGGCGCCTCCGGGCACGATCACGGCTAGGCGGCGCTGATGGGCCGGGCCTAGAGGTCGCGCAAAGCCTCGATGAGCTCGGGGAGCAGCTCGGCCCGGTCGGCGATGCTCAGGACCTCCACGTTCGGACGGGCCGCGGCGGGCTCGGGCGCCTGCCGGTGCGCCCAGCCCGCGTCGCGCAGGGCTTCGAGGCGTTCGATGAGCGCTTTGCGCACCGGGCGCGAGGGGAGGACGAAGCCGGTGTCGGTGGGCACGTGCAACAGCCCCCTCAACAACTCGCTGTGCACGTACGGAGCTTCGAGCGCGGCCAGCAGCCGGTCGTACGCGTCCGGGGCTCCGCGCCGCAGGGCGTCGGCAACACTGTGCGCGCGAAGCTCGGGGTCGGCCGCGTCCGCCTGACGCTTCAGCGCCTCGGCTCCGGCGCGGGAGTGGCGCTCCTCGCTGTACTCCATCCACCGCAGCGAGCTCGCGGCGTGCCGCCGTACCGTGACGTCTGGGTCATGCTCCAGAAGCCCGATGAGCCCCTCCACGGCCTGCCCTTCCGCGGCCGTACCCACCGCGATCGGGTGGAGCCCTTCTGCGGCAGAGGCGCGAACACCGGGGTCGGGGTGCCGGAGACCGTCCAGAAAGAGGTCGAGGGGCGGGGTGTCCAGGGGCAACAGGGTGTGGAGGTTGCTGTAGCAGTCCAGGGTCCGGCTCAGGATGAAGGGGGCCGGGAGGGTGGAGGGGTCGGAGTCCTGAGGGGTGTGGGACGGGGCGATGGCGGCTGCGCGGGTGAGGAGGCGGGTCAGAGTGTTTAGTACCTCGTCGCGTCGTACCGCCTCGGCGAAGAGGAGCTTGGGCAGGGCTTCGGTGCCCAGTGTCACCAAGTCCGGGTCCTCGCTCGCGCAGAGGGACAGTGCCTCGTCGACGCGCGCACCCGCTCGCGCGCGGTCGGTCCACGAGACCAGCTGCGTGTTCCGGGGGAACGGGCCGAGGATGGCCGCACGTTCGGCGCTCCCCGGCGCGTGGGGCAGCGCCTTCTTGAGCCTGGCGCGCTCGTCGGCGCGGACCTGCTCCGCTTCCTCGGCAGGCAGCGGCGTGTTGCGGCGCATCACCACGCACGCCAGCAGGATCGCGAGGTCGAACGCCAGCTCGCTCACGAAGTGATCCGGCCGGCCGAGGCCGGCTAGGCCCTCCGCCGTCCAGCCCTGCTCCTTCAGGGAGGCGAGGCGGGCCCGCATGTCGTCGCGCAGGTCGGCGGGCACCTCGCGCACGGCGGGGGCTCCGCCGAGCTCCGCCGTCAGCTCGGTCCAGGCGCGCACGAAGCCCTCGGGGTCGTCGAGATGCCCCGCGAAGATCCGCTCCGTACGCTCGCGGACCGGCCGCTCGCGGCGCAGCGCGGCGGCGAAGCCGTCCACCACCGTCTCGGAGAACTCCTCCGCCCACGGTTCACGCTCGACGGCCTGCGCCAGCTCACGCAGTGCCCACCGCGGATCGGCGCTCACGGCCGCGGTGTCGGCGGCCTTGCGCCGGACCCCCGCGTCCGGGTCCCGCAGCGCGGCGGCAAGCTCCTCGTGCAGCTCCGACTGCTTGCGCGCTCTTCGCTTCTCGAACATCCGGACAGCCTAAGCGCCCCGCGTCACACGCAGAGCGTGCTGATGTCGAGGACGGACCACGCGGTGTACGGCTCCTCCTGTGTGCTGGGCTCGGCCTCGCCCTTTCTGGTCGTCATGTGGAGATCGTGTGGGGCAGGCCGATCCTCGCGCCATCCCTTTACCCAGAGGTCCACGATGGGTGTACTCCTTGTACGCCTCATCCATGCGCCTCATCCACGCGCCACCCCTGCCGTGAACTGCCATTCGAGGGAGTCGAGTTGAGCAAGGACAGCGTGTACGACTACGTCATCGTCGGCGCCGGCTCCGCGGGATGCGTTCTCGCCGCGCGGCTCTCCGAGGACCCCGCGGTGCGGGTGGCGCTCGTCGAGTCGGGGCCGCGCGACCGGAAGTCCGAGATCCGTATCCCGGCGGCCTTCCCGAAGCTGTTCAAGACGCCCTGCGACTGGGACTACTCCACCGTGAAGCAGTCCGCGCTCGACGGCCGCGAGCTGTACTGGCCGCGCGGTCACATGCTGGGCGGCTCGTCCTCGATGAACGCCATGATGTGGGTCCGCGGCCACCGCGCCGACTACGACGCCTGGGGCGAGGCCGTGGGACCCGAGTGGTCCTACGACGCGATCGAACCGTACTTCCGGCGGGCGGAGCGGTGGACGGGCGGGCCCGGTGGCCGGGGCGGCTCGGCCGTGGGCAGCGTGTACGGGAGTGCGGGGCCGCTCTGGATCTCTCCGCCACGTTCCCTCAACCCGACCACCGGCGCCTTCCTTGACGCCTGCCGCGACGCGGGCCTGCGCGAGCTGACGGAGCTGAACGAACCCGACCACACCGGCTTCGCCCCCACCCCGGTCAACCAGCGCCGCGGGCGCCGGTGGAGCGCCGCCGACGGCTATCTGAAACCGGCCAGGCGCCGCCGCAACCTCGACGTGCTGACCGCCGCGAGGGTCCGCAGACTGGAGTTCGACGGCACGCGCGTGGCCGGCGTCATCGCCGACGGTGTCCCGGGGAAGCTGATAGCCCGCCGAGAAGTGCTGCTGTGCGCGGGCTCCATAGGCTCGCCGCAGCTCCTCCAGGCCTCCGGCGTCGGCGACCCGGACGCCCTCACGAAGGCCGGCATCGAGCCGCGTGTGGAGTCCCCGGGCGTGGGACGCCACCTCCAGGACCACCTCGCCTACGCGGTGACCATGCGCTGCCCGGAGCCTGTCACGCTGACCGGCGCGGACTCCCTCGCCAACGTCGGCCGCTTCCTGCTCGCCGGGCGCGGCCCGCTCACATCGAACGTCGGCGAGGCCGTCGCCTTCATCAAGACCAGGCCCGAACTGGCGGCCCCCGACATCGAGTTGATCTTCGCCCCCGTCCCCTTCGTCCAGCACGGCCTGACCCCGCCCACCGAACACGGCATCACCATCGGCGTCGTGCTCCTCCAGCCCGAGAGCGAGGGCCGGATCACGCCGAGGGGGCCGGGAGTCGGCTCCGCGCCCCTCATCGACCCCGGCTATCTGACGGCGGAGGCCGACATCCGTACGCTCGTCGCCGGGGTGCGCCGCGCGGAGGAACTCCTCGCCGGGCCTGCCCTCGGCCCGTACACGTCGGGGCCGTTGGCGCCGCATCCGGGCACGGTGGACGACGCGACGCTCGCCAGGACGATCCGCGGGGCGTCCGAGACGCTCTACCACCCGGTCGGCACCTGCCGGATGGGCAGCGACGACGCCTCCGTCACCGACCCGGCGCTGCGGGTGCGGGGAGTGACGGCGCTGCGGGTCGTGGACGCGTCGGTCATGCCGCGGATCACGCGCGGCCACACGCACGCCCCCACGGTGGCGCTCGCGGAGAAGGCGGCCGAGCTGATCATGGCGGACGCCGGCAGGTGATACGGGCAGGTGACGTGGGCAGGGGGTGTCTCCGTGCCCCGCCCACCGGTCGTATCCTGACCGGCGCACACCAGCAGGACCGCCCCCGAGGAGCCCCACGTGACCGAGCCGCCGAGCGCCGCCCCGCGCCCCACCCTGGAGGCCGTGGCCGCGCGGGCCGGAGTCTCCAGGGCCACGGTCTCCCGCGTCGTCAACGGCGACGCGGGCGTGCGCGAGGTGCTCGCGGAGAAGGTCAGGCGGGCGGTCGACGAGCTCGGCTACGTCCCCAACCGCGCCGCCCGCAGCCTGGTGACCCGCCGCCATGACGCGGTCGCCGTGGTGATCGCCGAGCCCGAGACACGGGTCTTCGCCGACCCCTTCTTCGCCCTGCAACTGCGCGGCATCAGCAAGGAGTTGACGTCACGTGACGTACAACTGGTGCTGCTGCTCACGGAGGGGCGCGACGATCACGAGCGGGTCGGCCGCTATCTGGCGGGAGGCCATGTGGACGGCGCTCTCGTCTTCTCCCTGCACCTGGACGATCCGCTGCCCGGCATCATCCAGGGGGCGGGTATTCCGACGGTGTTCGGCGGCCGCCCCGGGTGGCCGGACGGGACGGTGACGTCTCCGTACGTCGACTGCGACAACCGAGGCGGTGCGAGGGACGCGGTCCGCCACCTCCTCTCCCTCGGCCGCACCCGCATCGCACACATCACCGGCGCGCTCGACCAGACATCGGCGGTGGACCGCCTCGACGGGTTCCGTGACGTCCTGCCGGAGGCGGGGGAGAGGTTCGTCGCGCAGGGCGACTTCACCCCGGCGGGCGGCGAACGCGCGATGCGTGAGCTCCTGGACCGTGTCCCCGACGTGGACGGCGTCTTCGCCGCCAACGACTTGACGGCGTCGGGTGCGCTGCGGGTGCTCCGGGAGCGGGGCAAGCGGGTGCCGGAGGATGTCGCGGTGGTGGGTTTCGACGACATGCTGGCCGTGGCCGAACAGGTGGACCCACCCCTGACGACAGTGCGCCAGGACATCGAGGAGATGGGCCGCCTGATGGCCCGCATGCTCCTGGCACGCGGCGAGCTGCCGACGGAAAGCGTGGTCCTGCCGACGGAGCTGGTGCGCAGGGGCTCGGCGTAGGAGGCGTTCCGGGGGCTCCGCACGGCTCCGGAAGGGCGGCATTCGGTCCATCGGTCCCACGAACGGGTGCCCTCGTTACACCGCACGGTCCACCGGCGTTTTTGGCGTGGCGTGCGGGGGTGAGGCTCGGTTCAGCACTTCCCCTCATCCGGAGGTAACACCATGCGCAAGTGCGCGATCCTGGCAGCGGCGGCGTTCGCCGCGGTCACCGTCATCGGCGGGGCCGGCTCCGCCGTCGCAGGCCCCGGCCCCGGCTCGTACGCCGAGGCCACGGCCAAGGAGTCGCCGGGCGTCCTCAGCGGCAACGTCGTCCAGGTTCCCGTGGACGCTGCCGTCAACGCGTGCGGCAACTCGGTGAACGTCGTCGGCGTCCTCAACCCGGCCGCCGGCAACAAATGCAAGTAGGTCTCAGGACCGGCGGGCCAGTCCTGCCGTAACGCCACCCGCCCCGTCGCGATCAGCTCGCGGCGGGGCGGTGTATGTGGGGGGGTGGGTCCTGTCCGGGACGCTCAGGAGCCGACGCTCACCGTGAAGCGGCGCGGGTTGCCGTCGTGGGCCGCCCCTGAGACGTCGGGCTCGCCGTCCGGCCGGACGTCGTCGTACGGGAACGCGTACCCGATGGGCGAGTTGGCGTGCACCACACGCGCCCAGTGGTTGGTCACGTCGCCCTTGTAGTAGTCCCCGGCGCCCGCGCCGTTCGGCTGCTCCGCGTGCGTCAGCATGATGCTCCGGTTGAACCCGGCGGCGAGCCGCGCGAGCAGGCCCTTCTTGTCGTCGGAGTCACCGGGGTTGTTAGTGAAGGGCCCGTGGTTGCAGGTGAAGATGTCCTTCGACGTCGGCTTCGGGAACGAGTGCCCGCCGTTGAACGTCAGCGTGTCGCCGCTCACCCGGCCCGTGAACACGCCTCGGCCGCCCTGCAGATCGATCTTGAGGTCGGTGCCTCGGTACTTCTCCCACGTCTGGTCGATGTAGCTGTTCCACACGTCGCGGAAGGGCATCTGGTCGGGGCGGTCGAAGTAGGGGGCCATGAGGTTCTGCGGCGAGATGACCCGGAGTACGTCCCCGCCGTCGCCGCGGATCACCAGATCACCCCAGGGCTGCCCGTCCTTCTGCCCCTGGGCGATGAGGTCGGCGGCTATCTTGCCGACGGCGCCGTCCGGCAGCGGGGCCACCGTGTGCGTGGCGTCGCCCTCCAGGGTCAGGCCGATGGGGAGGGCCGTGACGAGGTCCACGTAGCTGATGTTGGCGTACAACTGCGTGCTGTTGAAGGTGAATTCGCAGAACGACCAGGTGCGCCCGTAGTTGGGGTCCTCCTTGGTCGCGAAGGCGGGCTCGACCAGCGAGGGGCCCGGGTTCAGGAAGAAGTCCAGCTTGTCGTCGCGTACGAAGTAGACGCGCGCGCCGAACATCTGAGGCAGCGTCAGCACCTTGGGCGCGGAGCCCGCCGCGCCGAGGGGGATCGCGCAGTCGACGGGCAGCGGGGTCTGCGGCGCCGACGGCGAATCGGGCCGGTAGACGCCCCCGTCCGGCTTCAGCAGGACCCAGCGGTCGGTGCCCTGCTCGTGCCCGGTGACGTAGGCCCGCACCTCGCCGGGCAACGACTTGTTCTGCAGGGCGAGTTCACAGGTCGCGGGGGCCGCCTTGGCGTCTGGGCTGAGGGCGCTTCCCCAGACGGGATAGGTGAGGGCTCCGGCGGCACCGGCGGCAGTGGACAGGAACACTCGACGCGAAATCACGGAAGGTCTCCCGGGATGAGTGGGGGGATGTCATGCGGCCGTGGGGTGGGGTGGCCGTGTGGTGCGACCACTGTCGCGGCGGCGAATTCGACCGTCAAGAGTTGTGACTGAGAGCGCTCTCAGAATCTTGTTTTCTTTCACAAGATGGCAGCGCGCGCGCACTGTCAGTGCCGGGTGTCAGACTCGGAAGGACGGCAGAGAGATACGACAAAGGAGTCGATCATGCTCAGTACCCGTTATGTCGCGGGCGCCCCGACCTGGGTCGACCTGGGCACCCCGGACCTGGACGGCGTCCATGACTTCTACCGTGCCCTCTTCGGGTGGGAGTTCCATTCGGGCGGCGCGGAATTCGGTGGGTATGGCACCTATCAGGCGGACGGAAAGACCGTGGCGGGCGCCATGACCGTCCCCGCCGACCAGGCGCCTCCTGCCTGGACGATCTACTTCAAGACGACGGACGCCGACGCCACGGTCAAGGCGGTCCAGCAGGCCGGCGGCAGCATGGTGTACGAGCCCATGGACGTCGGCGACCTCGGCCGCATGGCCGTCCTCGACGACGCCCAGGGCGTCGGTTTCGCGGTGTGGCAGCCGGGCACGAACAAGGGCCTGGACCTGGTGGACGCCCCGAACAGCATGTGCTGGAGCGAGCTCTACACCCCGGACATGAAGGCAGCCCTGGAGTTCTACGGCTCCGTGTTCGGCTGGGGCACCACGACCCAGGCCTTCGACGGCGGTTCGTACACGATGGTGCACCCCGCGGGCGGCACGGAGAACGACATGTTCGGCGGCCTGTGGCCGCTGTCCGACGCCCCGGAAGAAGTCGAGGCCGGGCCGTACTGGACTCCGTACTTCCAGGTGGCCGACATCGACGCGGTGCTCGCCGAGGTCGAACCGGCCGGGGGCACGGTGCGGGTGGGCCGCATGGATCTCGCGGGCGTCGGCAGCTTCGCCAAGCTCGCCGACCCCGCCGGTGCACGGTTCGCGCTGATGCAGCCGGAGGCGCCGGGAGGAGCCTGAAACAGCGCCGTCACGGCGTTGATCGTTCGTTGATCCCTTGTTTCGCGCGCCCTGCCAGCATCGGCGGCATGCAGATCGACATGACAGCCGAGCCGGAACTCGCCTGGCAGGAGCAGGCCCTGTGCGCCCAGACGGGATCCGAGTTCTTCTTCCCCGAACCGGGAAGCTCGGTGCGCGAGGCCAAGTACATCTGCCGGCTGTGCGAGATGCGCCCCGCGTGCCTCGAGTACGCCCTGGCCCACGACGAGCGGTTCGGCGTCTGGGGCGGCCTCTCGGAAAAGGAGCGGCTCGGCCTCAGACGCACCTGACCCCTCGGGCGCACCTGACCCCTCAGCCGTGCCCGAGCCGGTAGCTGAAGGGGTCCTCGTCGGCCTCGTAAATCGGTTCGGTACGGCGGTCCTTGCGAGGTTACGATCCCGGAGCGCGGGTCGGCCGAAGTCTCCAGGTCGGTGCGTGCGCGGGGTCCTGTAGAGCAGAGGCAGACTCACCGCCATGCCATGGCGGGTACGCCGGTTCGAATCCGGTCGGGACCACGAGCGGACGGTGCGCGTGGGGCGGGGATGGATGAGTGAGAGCGGCGGGGTGGGCGGCGAGTTCACCGGCGAGGCCACCGGTGAGGTGATCGCCTCGCTGAGCAGCGAGGCGATCAGCGAGGCGGACGTCGCGGTCTTCCACGACGTGGTCGGCCGGCTTCGCGAGCTGCCGGTCGATGATCCCGTGCGGTTGCGGGCCGAGCAGGTAGCCGCGTCATTCGCCCGCGACGGACGGCTGCGCAGACGCAAGGCGCGCGGGGCCGAACTCTCCGCCGCTGACGCGGCGGTGACGGCCGCCACCGCCACCGGGGCCGACGACCGGCGCGAGGACGCGCCCCTGGTCGCCGAGGGCGCGGCGGGGGTCTTTCTGAGGCCACGGCCCTGCTATGTCTGCAAGGCGTCGTATCGACAGGTCGACCCCTTCTACCACCGCCTCTGTCCCGACTGCGCGGGCGACAACCGTGCCCGGCGCGCGCTCGCCACCGATCTGAGCGGACGCCGTGCGCTGCTCACGGGGGGCCGGGTGAAGATCGGCTTCCAGCTTGCCCTGATGATGCTGCGCGACGGCGTCGAACTCCTGGTCACCAGCCGCTTCCCGCATGACACGGAGCGGCGTTTCCGCGAGGTTCCCGGCAGCGAGAAGTGGCTCGACCGGCTTACGGTGCTCGCCGTCGACCTGCGTGATCCGCGCCAAGTCCTTGGCCTGTGCGAAGAGTTGCGAAAAGAGGGCGAGCCCCTGGACATCCTGGTCAACAACGCGGCGCAGACCGTCCGCCGGCCGCCGGAGTCGTACGCGGCGCTCGCGGCGGGGGAGTCGGCGCAGCTCCCCGCCGGGGCCCGTGGCGCGCCCGGGTTCCGGCCGATGGGGTCGCTTGAGGATGCCGCCGCGCGAGACGCACTGTCCCTGGTCCTGCCCGAGACCGAGGCCCCTCCCACGGTGGACCTCCTGCGCACGGCGGACGAGGCGGGCCTGCTGCGCGACCCGTCGCCGGAGAACTCCTGGTCCGCACGGCTGGGTGGCCTCGACCCCGCCGAGGTCCTGGAGACCCAGCTGGTCAACGCGCTCGCCCCGGCCCTGCTCTGCGACCGGCTGCTGCCTCTGCTGCTTGCTTCGCCGCGCCCCCGCACGTACATCGTCAATGTCACGGCGGTCGAGGGCCGCTTCGCCGTACGCAACAAGACGGCAGGGCACCCGCACACGAACATGGCCAAGGCCGCCCTGAACATGCTCACGCGCACCAGTGCCGCCGAACTCGCCGAGCGCGGCGTGCACATGTGCGCGGTCGACACGGGCTGGATCACCGACGAGAACCCCGCCCCGAAGAAGGACCGCATCGCCGACGCGGGCTTCCGCACGCCCCTGGACGTGGTGGACGGCGCGGCCCGGATCTACGACCCGATCGTGAGGGGCGAGGCGGGGGCGCCGCTCTCGGGGGTCTTCCTCAAGGACTACCGGGAAGCAGAGTGGTAGGTGGTTCGCGGACATGCCACGGGACATGCCACGGGATGTGCCTCGTTCCGCTGCCGGGTCGTTGGGGGCTGGTCGCGCAGTTCCCCGCGCCCCCTACGGGGCGCTGTGCCTCGCCCCGAACTGCACACAGCCGGAGGCTGCTGCGCGCGTGCGGCTGGAGGGTACGATCCGTCCCAAGGGCGGGGCGTAGCGCAGAGGCAGTCGCGCTGGTCTCCAAAACCAGAACACGCTGGTTCGATTCCAGCCGCCCCGCCCCCAGCCCCCAGGGCGAACCGCCTACTTCCCCCGAGCCGCCATCCGCGCCTTGCGTGCAGCCAGCTTCTCGTCGAACTTGGAGGCCTCGGTGTCGAGTCCGTTCATGTACAGGCCGAGTTCATCCTGTGCCTTCAGGCCCTCCGGGCCGAGCCCGTCGATGTCCATGACCTTGAGGTAGCGCAGGACGGGCTGGATCACGTCGTCGTGGTGGATGCGCATGTTGTAGATCTCGCCGATCGCCATCTGCGCGGCCGCCCGCTCGAAGCCGGGCATGCCGTGGCCGGGCATCCGGAAGTTGACCACGACGTCGCGCACGGACTGCATGGTCAGGTCGGGGGCGAGCTCGAAGGCCGCGCCCAGGAGGTTGCGGTAGAAGACCATGTGGAGGTTCTCGTCGGTGGCGATCCGCGCCAGCATCCGGTCGCAGACCGGGTCGCCCGACTGGTGACCCGTGTTGCGGTGCGAGACGCGGGTGGCGAGCTCCTGGAAGGCCACGTACGCGACCGAGTGCAGCATCGAGTGGCGGTTGTCGGACTCGAAGCCCTCGGCCATGTGCGCCATACGGAACTGCTCGAGCTTGTCGGGGTCCACGGCGCGCGAGGCCAGGAGGTAGTCGCGCATCACGATGCCGTGGCGGCCCTCCTCCGCGGTCCAGCGGTGCACCCAGGTGCCCCAGGCGCCGTTGCGGCCGAACAGGGAGGCGATCTCGTGGTGGTAGCTGGGGAGGTTGTCCTCGGTCAGGAGATTGACGACGAGGGCGATCTTGCCGATGTCGGTGACCTTGGACTGCTCGGGCTCCCAGGCCTCGCCGTCCTCGAAGTACCCGGGGAAGTTCCGGGCGTCGGAGAACGGCACGTACTCGTGCGGCATCCAGTCCTTCGCCACCTTCAGGTGGCGGTTGAGCTCCTTCTCGACCACTTCTTCCAGGGCGAACAACAACCGGGCATCGGTCCAGTCGTCCGTGCTGCCGAGATGAGGAGAGGTGATCGTCACGGGGGCTCCAGGGGGACGGGAGTTTTCTTACGGATTACGTGCGCAGGGGTTACGCGGTGGCACGAGCGGGTGCTACCTACCTACGGTCTCGTAGGTTACGTTGCCGTAGGTTAAGCCCTCCGTAAAGTGGCTGAGACAGAGGGGCCCACGGGCCTCCCGCGCCCCACCCGCCCCAGGACTGGTCAGGCGTACAGCTCCCTGAGACGCACTGAGAGGCATGTCACACAGCCTTCGAGCTTCTCGAATTCGCCGATATCCACCACGACGGGATCAAAACCGAGACCCGAGAGCAGCTCCGCGCTCTTCGGCGCGCTCGCGGCGAGCAGCAGTTTCGCGCCACCGAGCAGCACCACGTGGGCCCCGGACTCCTCCGGCACCGGCAGGAAGCGCGGGAAGAGCGAAGGGGAGTCCACGAGCGGCGGGTATCCGATGACCGTGCCGTCCGGCAGCGCCGTCACCGCCGACTTCAGATGCAGGACCTTGCTGACGGGGACGGCCACGACCCGGGCCCCCAGCGGCTCGAACACGGCCCGCAGCTGCCGGACCCCCGCGGCATTCGTCCGCCCGCCCCGACCCACATAGATCGTGTCGCCGATCTTGAGGATGTCGCCGCCGTCCAGCGTGCCCGGCTCCCACACCCAGTTCACCGAGGCGCCGAGCCGGGCCACCGCCTCCTCCACGGCCACCGTCTCCGCCCGCCGTGACTCGGCGCCGGGCCGGGCGATCAGGGCCACGTTGCGGAAGACGACGACCGTGTCCTCGACGAAGACCGAGTCGGGGCAGTCGTCGGCCGGCTCCACCTCGACCGTCTCCCAGCCGTGCGCCCGCAGCGCGTCGGCGTACGCCTCCCACTGTTCGACGGCGAGGCCGACATCCACCGGGGTCCGCTCGACATGCGTGACCAGGCCGTCGGCGAGACGCGGTCCTGGCCGGCGGATCAGCGCTTTCCTGCTGGGCACGGGATGTTCTCCGTAAGGGTGGAGCGGTGGGGGCGCCCCCGTCCGGCGGGCGCCGGGGCGGGGGGTTCGTGCTCATCATGCAGCGTGCGAGGGGTCCAGGCCCAGGTCTCGTCGCAGATGTGCGGCCGTGAATGAGCCCTCGGCCTCGATCAGCTGCCCCGGCGTGCCCTCGAAGACGATCCGGCCGCCGTGCTTGCCGCCGTCGGGGCCGAGATCGATCACCCAGTCCGCGTGCTTGACGACCTGGAGGTTGTGCTCGACGACGATCACGGTGTTCCCCGCGTCGACCAGCCGGTCAAGGAGGGCCAGCAGGCCGTCCACGTCCGCCATGTGCAGGCCGGTCGTCGGCTCGTCAAGGACGTAGGTCGTGCCGGTGCGGTGCAGTTGCGTGGCGAGCTTGATGCGCTGGCGCTCGCCGCCCGACAGGGTGCTCAGCGGCTGCCCGAGCGTCAGGTAGGTGAGCCCCACGTCGTGCAGGGCCCGTAGCCGCCGGCGCATGGCCGTGTCGTCCACGGCGGCGAGGAAGCCGAGGGCGCGCTCGGCCGTCATGTCGAGCACGTCGGCGATGGAGCTGCCGCCGACGGTCAGCCGCAGCACCTCCTCCTTGAAGCGGCGCCCCTCGCACGTCTCGCAGGTCGTGGTCACCGGATCCATGAAGGCCAGGTCGCTGTAGATGACTCCGCGGCCCTGGCAACTCTCGCACGCGCCACTGGAGTTGAAGCTGAACATCCCCGCGTCCCTGCCGGTCTCGCGCGCGAACAGCTTGCGCAGCGAATCCATGATCCCGAGGTACGTCGCCGGGGTCGAGCGGCCCGAGATGCCGATGCTCGACTGGTCCACGACCACGGCGTCCGGATGCTCGGCCACGAACGCCCCCGACACCAGCGTGCTCTTGCCCGAGCCCGCGACCCCTGTCACCGCGGTGAGTACCCCGGTCGGCACGCGCACGCTGACGTCCTTGAGATTGTGCAGGTCGGCGCCCTTGACCCACCGACCGCCGATGGCCTCGCGCGGGCTCTCCTTGACGCCCGTGGAGCGCCGCAGGTGCCGGCCGGTGAGCGTGTCGGCGCGGCGCAGCTCGTCCGGTGTCCCCTCGAAGACGACCAGGCCGCCGCCCGTGCCCGCCGCCGGGCCCATGTCGACGATGTGGTCGGCGACGGCGATCACATCGGGGTCGTGCTCGACGACCAGGACGGTGTTCCCCTTGTCGCGCAGGCGCAGCAGCAGGTCGTTGAGCCGCCCCACGTCACGCGGGTGCAGGCCGACGCTCGGCTCGTCGAAGATGTACGTCATGCCGGTCAGGCTGGAGCCGAGGTGCCGCACCGTCTTCAGGCGCTGGCCCTCGCCGCCGGACAGCGTGGACGTCTCGCGGCCGAGGCTGAGGTAGCCGAGCCCGATCGCCTCGATCCGGCTCAGCGCCGCCACGGCGGCCGACGCGACCGGTCCCGCCACCGGGTCGTCGATCGGCTCCAGGGCGGCGATGAGGTCGGTGACCTCCATGCGCGAACAGTCGGCGATGTTCATGCCGCCGATCCGGGTGGCGAGCGCCGCCGCGTTGAGCCGTGCACCGTCGCAGGCGTCGCACTCGCCCTCGGCGAGGAAGCGCTGGACGAGGTCGCGGGTCTTCTGGGAGAGCGTCGAGAGGTCGCGATTGAGGTAGAGCCGCTCGAACCGGTCGGCGAGTCCTTCGTAGTCGATGTCCCGTGCGCCTCCGGTGTTGTCGACGTTGACCTTGCCGCCGTGCCTTCCGTCGCGCATGCCGCGCATGAGGAAATCGCGCTCCCGCGCGCTGAACCGGCCCACCGGCTTGTGCGTGTCCAGGTCGGGGGTGTTGGTGTACGTCTGGCCCTGCCAGGTCCCCACGGCGAACGGCGGGAAGAGGATCGCGCCGTCCGCCAGGGACTTTGCGGGGTCCAGGATGCGGTCGTAGTCGGGCCGCACGGTCTTGCCCAGGCCGTGGCACCGGGGACACATGCCCGACGGGTCGTTGAACGAGTACGCGGTGGCCGGACCGGCACTCGGTGTGCCGTGCCGCGAGAACAGCACGCGCATCACCGAGTAGATGTCGGTCATCGTGCCCACCGTGGACCGGGAGTGGCCGCCGATCGGCCGCTGGTCGACGACGATCGCGGGCGAGAGGTCCTCGATGGTCTCCGCGTGCGGCCGCTCGTACTTCGGCAGCCGGTTGCGGACGAACCACGTGAAGGTCTCGTTCAGCTGACGCTGCGACTCGACCGCGATCGTGCCGAAGACGACCGACGACTTCCCCGACCCCGATACGCCGGTGAACACCGTGAGCCGGTCCTTCGGAATGCGCAGGCTCACCTCCTTGAGGTTGTTCTCACGGGCTCCGGTGATGGTGATGTATTGGTGCATACACGCGAAGCTAGCCGGAATACCGGACACCTTCTGTCGTGATTTCCTTCATCTCGCCGTCGAGGAGCAGCCAGCGCGTGATGCCGATCGACTCCAGGAACGGCACGTCGTGACTGGCCACGATCAGCGCTCCCTCGTACGACTCCAGGGCCGAGGCAAGCTGTTTCACGCTCGCCATGTCGAGGTTGTTCGTCGGTTCGTCGAGCATCAGGAGCTGCGGCGCGGGCTCCGCGAGCAGCAGTGCGGCCAGTGCCGCACGGAACCGCTCGCCGCCCGACAGGGTCGCCGCCCGCTGATCGGCCCGTGCCCCCTTGAACAGGAAGCGGGCCAGGCGGGCCCGGATCCGGTTGTTGGTGGCGTCGGGTGCGTAGCGTGCCACGTTCTCGGCGACGGTCAACTCCTCGTCGAGCACGTCGAGGCGCTGCGGCAGGAAACGCAGCGGGACGTGGGCGAGCGCCTCTCCCTCCACGGCCTCCAGCTCTCCGGCGATCGTCCGCAGCAGCGTGGTCTTGCCCGAGCCGTTGCGGCCGACCAGCGCGATCCGCTCGGGGCCGCGGAGCTCGAACTCGCCCTGCACGCGCGCTCCGTACCGCAGGGAGAGCTCGCGCAGTGTGAGCACCGTGCGGCCCGGTGGGACCGCCGTGAACGGCAGGTCGACGCGGATCTCGTCGTCGTCCCGCACCGCCTCCACGGCGTCGTCGAGGCGCTCCTTCGCCTCGGTGAGCTTCTCCTCGTGCATGATGCGATGCTTGCCCGCGGACACCTGGGCCTGGCGCTTGCGCTCGCTCATGACGACCTTCGGCTCGCGCTTGGTGTCCCACATCTTCTGGCCGTACCGCTTGCGGCGGGCCAACTTGACGTGTGCGTCGGCGAGTTCGCGCTTCTGCTTCTTCAGATCGGACTCGGCGACGCGCACCAAGCGCTCCGCCGCCTCCTGTTCGGCGGCCAGCGCTTCCTCGTACGCGGTGAAGTTCCCTCCGTACCAGTTGAGTTCCCCGTCCCGCAGATCGGCGATCTGGTCGACCAGATCGAGGAGTTCACGGTCGTGGCTGACCACGACCAGGACCCCGGTCCAGTTCTCGACGGCCGCGTACAGGCGCCGACGGGCGTACAGGTCCAGGTTGTTGGTGGGCTCGTCGAGCAGCAGCACGTCGGGCCGGCGAAGCAGCAGCGCGGCCAGGCGCAGCAGCACGGACTCGCCGCCCGACACCTCGCCGGTGGTGCGGTCGAGGCCGATGTGCCCGAGGCCGAGCTGATCGAGGGTCGCGACGGCGCGCTCCTCCACGTCCCAGGCGTCACCGACGGCCGCGAAGTGCTCCTCGGTCACGTCGCCCGCCTCAATGGCGTGCAGGGCGGCGCGTGTTGCCGCGATGCCGAGCACCTCGTCGACGCGCAGCGTGGTGTCGAGCGTGACGTTCTGCGGCAGATAGCCGATGTCACCCGCGACGCGGACGGCGCCGTCGCTCGGCGCGAGTTCACCGGCGATGAGCTTCAACAGAGTTGATTTCCCGGAGCCGTTGACGCCGATGAGGCCGGTCCTGCCGGTCCCGAAAGCGGCCTGGAAACCGTTGAAGACCCCGGTGCCGTCAGGCCAGGTGAAGTCGAGCGACGTGCACGTGATGGAGGTGGGGGAAGGAGACATGTGGGCCTCGCGGTTGCGTGAGATGAAGCGCGGTCAGGGGCAACGCGTTTCGGGACACCGCGGGGCGCGACAGGAGGACGGGAGCAGCGTCGTCACGGAGACGAGGGCAGAAAAATGGGCCCTGCGTCAGGGGAGACGGCTCGTACGCCGAGGTCGCACGCTACGCACACGGCTGAGCCGTGTGACGCGGTGACTCCAGACCTCAGACGAGCAACGTCCTACTCCTATCGGCGACAACAGAACCGCTATACACCGTAGGTCGCACCCCGGTCACTGTCAACGAATTATCGTGACCGCGAAGAAGGCCGCGAAGAAGGAGGCCCCCATGCCGTTCGGCTCGCTCTCACTTCCGACCCGGATCTTCCTGCTGGCCTGGGACCCCGGTCGGAACAGGATCGCCGGCGCCCCCGACCTGCACTACGCCGTACGGGCGTGCGCGCTCGCCGAGCTGGCCCAGCGCGGACTGCTCTCGGACGTGGGCGGCATCGTCACGCCGGTCCTCGACGCCCGCACCGGAGACCCGGCGCTCGACAGCGTCCTCGAACTCGTCGAGGAGTCCCGGCCCCGCAAATGGAACGGCTGGATCACCCACAAGTCCCGCCACAGCTTGGACACAGTGCGCGAACAGCTGGCGTCCGAGGGGTATCTACGGATGGAGCGCACCCGGATCCTCGGGATCTTCCCCTCGCGGCGGTACGAGCTGGAGCGCGCCGGATACGTCGAGGTGCTGCACGCCGAAGCGCTCGCGGTCCTGCGCGGTCCCGTGCCGGTGTCCGAGGTCCCCCCGGGCGACGCGGCCCTGGTGGTGTGCGCGGCGACGGGCAAGCTGCGGGCGGTCATCTCGGGCAAGGAACGCCGGCAGTACAAGGAGCGGCTCGACGCGCTCACCGACCGCAGCGGCGCACCGGCCCCGGATCTCCCCGAAGTGATGCGCGGGCTGCGCAAGGCGCTGGCGTCGGCGGTGACGTACGCGGAGGCCGCCAGGTCGGGCGGCGGTGGCGGTGGTGGAGGCTGAGGGGACGGTCAGGGGGATAGCGGGCCGGTTTCAGCAGGCGTCGCGCATCAGATCGGCGAGGTCCTGGTCCAGGTCGACGTGCAGATGCTCGTCACCCGTGGGCACCAGGGTCTGTGTGCGCTGCAAGAAATGGCGCAGCTCGCCGGTGCGGATGTGGACGATGGCCGTGCCCTCGGGGGCGTGGAACTCGACGACCGTGCGGTCGAAGCCGTAGGGCCGCACGCGGACGTCGCCGTCGCCCACCGCCTGCTCCATGCCCTGCGCGAGCAGTTCACGGGCGAAGGTCCAGTAGACCTCGACGCCCTCCAGGGTCGCCGGGGCGGGAAAACTCATCCGGACGGCGAACGGATCGCCCTGGTCGTAGTGCAGGGAGGCGGGAATGGTCGACATCCGCGGTGCGGCGGCGACGAGGCGGGCCTCTACGGCTTGATCGATGCTGGTGGACAACGCCTGCTCCCTCAACTACAGCTGGACGACTCGGGTCGGCACTTGGATAGACGTCGGAATGACGGAATCCGTGCACGCGAACACCGAGTGACCTCGGTCACCGCGTGCTCTTCACTGTCTTCACAGAAACCCCGGAAGGAATCCTGTGTTCCGGTGGTAGCTTCGGCCGCCATGAGGTCCTTGGGGAAGACGAGATGGTCGCGGTCCGTGGGCCGTGCGGTGTCGGTGGGACTGTGCGGGGCGGCCCTCGCGGTGGCCACGCTCTCCGCACCCGGGCCGGCCGAGGCGGCGCCCGAGCGTCCCTCGCAGCGGGGCGGCGGCTGGGACCTCAAGGACAGCGGCACCGACGCGCGTTTCCGTGGACTCGCCGCCGTCAGCAGGAACACCGCCTGGGTGGCCGGCGCGCAAGGCACCGTGCTGCGCACCTCGGACGGCGGTCGGCACTGGCGGAACGTCTCACCGCCCGGAGCCGGAGCGCTGGAGTTCCGGGACGTCGAGGCCTTCGACGGCCGCCGTGCGGTGGTCCTCGCCATCGGCGAGGGCGAGGCCTCGCGGGTCTTTCGCACCGTGGACGGCGGAGCGACCTGGAAGGAATCCTTCCGCAACACCGACCCCAGGGCCTTCTACGACTGCATGACGTTCTTCGACCGGCGCCACGGCCTGGCGATGAGCGACCCGGTGGACGGCAGGTACCGCATCCTGTCCACCGCCGACGGCGGCCGCTCCTGGAAGGTCCTGCCCAGCGCCGGCATGCCCGCCGCGCAGGAGGGTGAGGCGGGCTTCGCGGCGAGCGGCCAGTGCCTGGTGAGCTCCGGCTCCCGCGACGTGTGGCTGGCCACCGGGGGAGCGGCACGCGCGCGTGTCCTGCACTCCGCCGACCGCGGCCGCACCTGGACGGCCACGGACGCCCCGATCCCGGCCGGCGATCCGGCGCGCGGCGTCTTCGGCCTCGCCTTCCGCGACCGTACGCACGGCATCGCGGTCGGCGGTGACTACCGCGCCGACCAGCCGTCCCCGCAGGCCGCGGCCACCACCGGCGACGGGGGCCGCACCTGGGCCACGGCGGCCGAGCCGCCGCCCGCCTACCGCTCCGGGGTGGCCTGGCTGCCCGGGAGCCGCCGGGGCGCGCTCGCGGTCGGGCCGACCGGCACGGACGTCACGACGGACGGCGGGCGCAGCTGGCGGACGGTCGACACGGGGTCGTACGACACCGTGGACTGCACGCGCGACCGGGCCTGCTGGGCGTCCGGCGAGAAGGGCCGGATCGCGCGCTGGGAGCGGGGTTAGGGCAGTACCTGCCGGTAGGCGGCGAGTTCCGGGGCGGTCTTCGTGGCGATGAACTCGGTGACGCGGTACTCGCAGACCTCCTGGAGCACGAAAGGGTCGCTCGCCACGATCTTCTCGATCGCCGCACGGTCCTCCGCCACGGCGAGGATCACGCCGCCGTCGCGCGGGTTCTTGCGCCCGGAGGCGATGAAGACGCCCTGCGCGTACAGCTGGTCGAGCCAGGCGACGTGGGCCTCCAGCTCCTTGTCGACGGCGGACACGGGCGCGGTGTAGGTCAACTCGAGAACGAACATGATCGCGAGGCTACCGCCGCTCATCGCCATGTGCGGCCCCGGGGCGGGGTGTTCGCTTCGTCCCGTATCCGTAGCAAGTGTGAACGCGTGTCGTGAGCACGGTGTGAAATCACCTCGACCACTTGCGTAATCACCCCCTATGCTGACCGCTCAACCGGCCGCGCCATGGGGTGATTTCGTGCTGCGCGCCGGTCCATTTCTGCCAGGAGTTCACTTTGCTGTACAGGAAGACCGCTTTGCGCGTTGCCGCTCCCGTGGCCGTGCTCGCCCTCGCGCTGACCGCCTGCGGTGGCGGCGACGACAAGAAGGACTCGGCGGACAAGCCGAAGGCCGGGGCCAACGAGCCGAAGGCCAAGCCGAAGCCCGAGTCGGGCGGCGAGCTCGGCACCGGCGAGAGCGCCACCGGCAAGGTGGAGGAGGGCGACGCCTCCGTCACCTACGAGATCACCGCGCAGAAGGTCGATCTCGGCACGGAGGCCGACACCAAGAAGATGGTGGCGGACCCCAAGGAGGCCAAGGGCCTGGTCCCGGCCATCGCCTACGTGAAGTACACGCACAAGTCCGGCGCGCCGCTCACGGAGACCCCGGACGCCAACGACGGCACCACGGTGTGGGCGGACGGACAGCGCGGCACCCTGGTCATCGGCGCCGCCGACGACGCCCCGGGCTGTGAGGACCCCTCGTCCATCGAGGGCTGGAAGAAGGGCCAGACCCACGTCCTGTGTGAGACCTATCTGGTCCCCAAGGACGCGAAGGACCTGGAGATCCACTGGTCCGAGGAGGACGGCGAGCCGTTCATCTGGAAGTTCGCGGCCAAGTAGCGCACTGCCGGGCGGGCGGGGTGGGGAAGGCCGAAGGCCTAGTCTTGACCGCACCATGACGACCCACGCCGCCGCCCTCGCGCACATCCCGGCCGACTGGCCCGCCGACGAGCCGACCGCCCGCGCGGTCCAGGACGTTCTCCGCGCCCGGGTCGTACTCGACGAAGCGGGCCCCGAGCCGGGCACGGGACATGTCACGGGCGTCGACGTCGCCTACGACGACGAGCGCGACATCGTCGCCGCCGCGGTCGTCGTCCTGGACGCCGCGACGCTCGACGTCGTCGAGGAGGCCACCGCCGTGGGCCGGGTGGCCTTCCCGTACGTGCCGGGCCTGCTCGCCTTCCGCGAGCTCCCCACCGTCCTCGCCGCCCTGGGCGCGCTCGAAGCCGCCCCGGGCCTCGTGGTCTGCGACGGCTACGGCATCGCGCACCCCCGCAGGTTCGGCCTCGCGAGCCATCTCGGTGTCCTCACCGGCCTGCCCACGATCGGCGTGGCCAAGAACCCCTTCACGTTCACGTACGAGGCTCCGGACGCGCCCCGGGGCAGCGCGGCCCCGCTCCTGGACGGCGGCGAGGAGATCGGCCGCGCCCTGCGCACCCGCGAGGACGTCAAGCCGGTCTTCGTCTCCGTCGGCCACCGCGTGAGCCTGGACAACGCCTGCGCCCACACGCTCCGGCTGACGCCGCGCTACCGCCTCCCGGAGTCGACGCGGCGCGCGGACGCCCTGTGCCGCCGGGCCCTGCGCGAGGCGACCGCCCAGGCCCTCCTCTAGCGCGTCGCCGCCACCCGGAAGCTGAGCCCGGCCGCCGTCAGGCGCGCCGTCAGCGCGTCGCCCATCGCCACCGCGGTGGTCACCTGCCCGGCCACGTCCGGCAGGTCGTCGTCGGTGGCCAGGCACAGTGCCGCCTCGGCCAGCATCTTCGCCGTCTCGTCGTACCCCGGGTCGCCGCCCGAGACCTCCGTGAACACCCGCTTGCCGCCGCCCTCGCCGACGAACCGTACGGAGAACCAGCTCTCCGCGCGCCGCTGCTCGCTCGGCCCGTCGCCCGGCTTCAGGCGTGACGACAACCACCGCCGCGCGGGCGGCAGTTGGGCCGCGGCCAGCAGACCGCCGACGGCCGCCGCGCCGCCCAGCGCGAACGGCAGGGTCTTCACGGCCGCGTAGTGCCGGTAGCGGAAGTCGGGCCCGTAGCGTTCCAGCGCCCGCGCCGAGCGCTGCACCACCTGCGGGTCGATCGTCGGCAGCGGCAGGGCCCAGGCGCCGACCTCGCCCGCGTACCGGGGCGCGCTCGGCGGCGCGTACGCCTTGCGGTCCACCAGGCGCGGTTCGTGCCGGCGCCGGTCGCGCGCGGCGGACAGCATCTGCGGGCCGCGTCCCATCTGAGCGAGCGCGGAGGCGAACGTACCCCCGGAGAACGTCGCGTTGGTGCGCACGAAGCCGTCGACGCGCAGCGGCACGCCCGCCGGGAGCTGTCGCACGGTGAAGTGCGCGCCCAGGTCGTGCGGGACCGAGTCGAAGCCGCAGGAGTGCACGAGGCGCGCGCCCGTCTCGCGTGCGCGGGCGTCGTGCCGCACGTACATGAGATCGACGAACTCCGGCTCACCGGTGAGGTCCACGTAGTCCGTGCCCGCCTCGGCGCACGCGGCGACGAGTTCCTGGCCGTACTCGAGATAGGGCCCGACGGTCGTGGCCACCACGCGCGCGTGGCCCGCCATGTCCCGCAGGGACGCCGGATCCGCCACGTCCGCTCGGACGAGGGGGAGTTCCGCGCACGCCGGGTGGGCGTCGGCGAGCCGCTCCCGCAGCCGCTCCAGCTTCCCGGTGTCACGCCCCGCGATCGCCCAGCGCAGCCCTTCGGGGGCATGCGCCGCGAGGTACTCGGCGGTGAGCACGCCGACGAAACCGGTCGCCCCGAAGAGCACGATGTCGTACGCGCGGCCCGCCGCACGCTCCTTGCCGTTGCCGTTGCCGTTCTGACTGGTCATGGCACCTCTCTTCCGTGCACCCCGCGCCGATGTCGGTGGCCGAGGCTAGCGTGAGGGTGTGGAGCGGTTACCAGGAGGTACCCCATGGCTGTCCCGAAGAGTGCCCTGAAGAAGTGGGAGCGGGTGCGCGAGTTCGCGCTCGGCATGCCGAGCGCGACCGAGGACTTCCCGTGGGGCGAGACCGTCGCCAAGGTCAACAAGAAGGTGTTCGTCTTCCTTGGGACGGACGACGGCAGTTACCCCCTCGGTATCACCGTCAAGCTCACGGACGAGGCGGTCCACGCCCATGCCCTGACGGCGCCGGGCGCCGAGCCCGCCGGGTACGGCCTGGGCAAGGCGGGCTGGGTGAGCGTCCCCCTGGAGGGAAAGGGCGCACCGGGCGCAGACCTGCTCTGCGACTGGGTCGAGGAGAGCTACCGCACGATCGCCACGAAAAAGCTCGTCGCGGAACTGGACGCCCGCGCCGGCTGACCGACAGATCCCCGAAATTGCCTAAGCGCTTGCTTGCTAGGGTCTTGTGCGGAGTGGAACACGTTCTTAGCATCACTGGTGTTACATCAGTTGTGTCATAGCTGTGCCATAGCGCTGGGGGCTCAATGGCAGTTCCGGACAAGGGCGTTCACGGACCGCTCGCAGGGGTGCGCGTCGTCGAGCTGGCGGGCATCGGTCCCGGCCCGTTCGCCGCGATGCTCCTCGCCGACCTCGGCGCCGACGTCGTACGCGTCGACCGGCCGGGCGGCGGTGGCCTGGCGATCAATCCCGAGTACGACGTCACCAACCGCAACAAACGCTCCGTGATCGTCGACCTCAAGGCGGCCGACGGAGCCGGCCGCGTCCTCGACCTGGTCGAGCGCGCCGACATCCTCATCGAGGGCTACCGCCCCGGCGTCGCCGAGCGCCTCGGCGTCGGGCCGGGCGACTGTCACGCCCGCAACCCGAAGCTCGTCTACGGCCGGATGACCGGCTGGGGCCAGGAGGGACCGCTCGCCCAGCGCGCCGGGCACGACATCGCGTACATCGCGATCACCGGCACCCTCGGCATGATCGGCAACCCGGGTGAGCCGCCCACCGTCCCCGCGAACCTCGTCGGCGACTACGCGGGCGGCTCGCTCTACCTCGTCGTCGGCATCCTCGCGGCCCTGCACCACGCCCGCGCGACCGGAGCCGGGCAGGTCGTGGACGCCGCGATCGTGGACGGCACGGCGCACCTCACGTCGATGATCCACGGCATGCTCGCGGCCGGCGGCTGGCAGGACCGGCGCGGCGCCAACCTCCTGGACGGCGGCTGCCCGTTCTACGGCAACTACGAGACCGCCGACGGGGGTTACATGGCCGTCGGCGCCCTTGAGCAGCAGTTCTACGACGAGTTCATCGCGCTGCTCGGCCTCGCGGACCAGGCGCCCGCGCGCAAGGACCTCGCACGCTGGGGCGAGCTGCGCGAGGGGGTCGCCGCCCGCTTCAAGGAGCGGACGCGCGAGGAGTGGACCGCCGTCTTCGAAGGCTCCGACGCGTGTGTGGCGCCCGTGCTCTCGCTGTCCGAGGCCCCCGCGCACCCCCACCTCGCCGCCCGCGGCACCTTCGTCGAGCACAGCGGCATCACCCAGCCCGCCCCCGCACCCCGCTTCTCCACGACCCCCACGGACATCCGCAGCGGCCCCGCCCAGCCGGGCGCGAACACCGATGCCGTGGCCCGCGACTGGGACGTACCGGCGCTCGTCCAGCATGGCGACGCCACCACGAAGGAAGACAGCTGATGGAGATCTCCGCACCTCTCGCCTACGCGGGCGACCCGCGGCAGGCCGCCGACGACATCGCGGCCCTGGAGTCCGCCGGTCTGGACGCCGTCTGGGTGGCGGAGGCGTACGGCTTCGACTCGCCCACCATCATGGGCTACCTGGCCGCGCGCACCGAGCGTATGAAGATCGGCGCCGCGATCCTGAACGTCTACTCGCGCACCCCGGCCCTCATCGCCCAGACCGCGGCCGGACTCGACGCGATCTCCGGCGGCCGGGCGATCATGGGGCTCGGCGCCTCGGGCCCGCAGGTCGTCGAGGGCTGGCACGGAAAGCCGTACGACAAGCCGCTCGCCCGTACCCGCGAGGCCATCGAGCTGACCCGCCGCATCCTGCGCCGCGAGGTCATCGACCACCAAGGCATCACGGACATGCCGCTGCCGCCGGAGAAGGGCGGCAAGCTGGGCAAGCCGCTCAAGATCCTCACCAAACCGGTCCGCTCCGAAGTGCCGCTGTACGTCGCCTCCCTGGGCCCCGCCAACGTCCGGATGACCGCCGAGATCGCCGACGGCTGGCTGCCCACCCTCTTCATCCCGGAAAAGGCCCACCAGGTGTGGGGCGCTCCGCTCGCCGAGGGCAAGGAGAAGCGCGATCCGGCGCTCGGACCGTTGCAAACGGTCGCGGGCGGACTGCTCGCCATCGGTGACTACGCGGCGGCCGTACGGGATCTGGCCCGACCCCAGATCGCCCTCTACGTAGGCGGCATGGGCGCCCCGGGGAAGAACTTCTACAACGACCTCGCGGTCGCGTACGGCTACGAGAAGGAAGCGGCGCGCATCCAGGAGCTGTACCTCTCCGGCAAGAAGAAGGAAGCCGAGGCCGCCGTCCCGGACGAGTTCTGCGAACTCATGTCGCTGTGCGGACCCGAGAGCTACGTCCGCGAGCGCGTCGATGCCTTCCGTGAGGCGGGCGTCACCATGCTGAACGTCATCCCCGTCGGCCCCGAGCCGGCCAAGTCGATCGAAACCGTCAAGGGCTGGCTCTAGGGCTGTAGGAGGCCGAACGTGAAGCGACAGATCTTCTCCGCCGAACACGAGGCGTTCCGCGAGACCGTCCGCACCTTCCTGGCCAAGGAGGTACTGCCCCACTACGAGGAGTGGGAGAAGGACGGCATCGTCAGCCGTGACGCCTGGCGTGCGGCGGGCAAGCAGGGGCTGCTCGGGCTCGCCGTGCCCGAGGAGTACGGGGGCGGCGGCAACGCGGACTTCCGCTACAGCGCCGTCCTCGCCGAGGAGTTCACCCGCGCGGGCGCGGCCGGGCTCGCGCTCGGCCTGCACAACGACATCATCGGCCCGTACCTGACCTCCCTGGCCACCGAGGACCAGAAGCGGCGCTGGCTGCCGGGCTTCTGCTCCGGCGAGATCATCACCGCCATCGCGATGACCGAGCCGGGCGCGGGCTCCGACCTCCAGGGCATCCGCACCACGGCCACGGACCAGGGCGACCACTGGCTGCTCAACGGCTCCAAGACGTTCATCTCGAACGGCATCCTCGCCGACCTCGTGGTCGTCGTCGCCAAGACCTCGCCGGAGGGCGGCGCGAAGGGCCTGTCCCTCCTGGTCGTCGAGCGCGGCATGGACGGCTTCGAGCGGGGCCGCAACCTCGACAAGATCGGCCAGAAGTCCCAGGACACCGCCGAGTTGTTCTTCAACGACGTACGCGTCCCCAAGGAGAACCTCCTCGGTGAGCTCGACGGCGCCTTCATCCACCTGATGACGAACCTCGCGCAGGAGCGCATGGGGATCGCCGTCGCGGGGATCGCCGCCGCCGAGAACCTCCTGGAGATCACCACGACGTACGTCAAGGAGCGCGAGGCCTTCGGGCGGCCGCTCTCCAAGCTCCAGCACATCCGCTTCGAGATCGCCGAGATGGCCACCGAGTGCGCGGTCACCCGTACGTTCCTCGACCGGTGCATCGTCGATCACTCGAACGGCGAACTCGACGCCGTGCACGCCTCGATGGCCAAGTGGTGGGCCACCGAGCTGCAAAAACGCGTTGCCGACCGCTGCCTGCAACTGCACGGCGGATACGGCTACATGACCGAGTACCGCGTCGCCAAGGCCTTCACCGACGGCCGCATCCAGACGATCTACGGAGGTACGACCGAGATCATGAAGGAGATCATCGGCCGCTCCCTGCTCGCCTGAGTCCGACCGACCCTCATCTTCGAAATCTGCAAAGTTCTTATGCGAAAGGCTGCTGTCTTGACCACCGAAGCGTACGTATACGACGCGATCCGCACCCCGCGCGGACGCGGCAAGGCCAATGGCGCCCTGCACGGCACCAAGCCGATCGACCTCGTCGTCGGCCTGATCCACGAGATCCGAGCGCGGTTCCCCGACCTGGACCCGGCGGCCGTCGACGACATCGTCCTCGGCGTCGTGGGCCCCGTCGGCGACCAGGGCTCCGACATCGCGCGCATCGCGGCCATCGCCGCCGGTCTTCCCGACACCGTCGCGGGCGTGCAGGAGAACCGCTTCTGCGCCTCGGGTCTGGAAGCCGTCAACATGGCCGCGATGAAGGTGCGTTCGGGATGGGAGGACCTCGTCCTCGCGGGTGGCGTCGAGTCGATGTCACGCGTGCCGATGGCCTCGGACGGCGGCGCCTGGTTCGCCGACCCGATGACCAACTACGAGACAGGCTTCGTGCCGCAGGGCATCGGCGCAGACCTGATCGCCACGGTGGAGGGCTACTCGCGGCGTGACGTCGACGAGTACGCCGCCCTGTCCCAGGAGCGCGCCGCGGCCGCCTGGAAGGACAACCGCTTCGAGAAGTCCGTCGTGCCGGTGAAGGACCGCAGCGGACTGGTCGTCCTGGACCACGACGAGTACATGCGCCCCGGCACCACCGCCGACTCGCTCGCCAAGCTGAAGCCGTCCTTCAAGGACATCGGCGACCTCGGCGGCTTCGACGCCGTCGCGCTGCAGAAGTACCACTGGGTCGAGAAGATCGACCACGTCCACCACGCGGGCAACTCCTCCGGCATCGTGGACGGCGCCGCGCTGGTGGCCATCGGCACGAAGGAGGTCGGCGAGCGGTACGGCCTGGCGCCGCGCGCCCGGATCGTCTCCGCGGCCGTCTCCGGCTCCGAGCCGACCATCATGCTCACCGGTCCCGCCCCGGCCGCGCGCAAGGCGCTCGCCAAGGCGGGTCTGACCATCGACGACATCGACCTCGTCGAGATCAACGAGGCCTTCGCGGCGGTCGTGCTGCGCTTCGTCAAGGACATGGGCCTGTCCCTGGACAAGGTCAACGTCAACGGCGGCGCGATTGCGTTGGGCCATCCCTTGGGCGCGACCGGGGCGATGATCCTGGGCACGCTGGTGGACGAGCTGGAGCGGAGGGACCTGCGGTACGGCTTGGCCACCCTGTGCGTGGGCGGCGGGATGGGTATCGCCACGATCGTGGAGCGGATCCCCGGCTGAGCGCCGCGGGGGCTGTTGTCCGTCGCCGACCGCAGGTGCGTCGTGGTTGCTCGCGCAGTTCCCCGCGCCCCTGAAGGCATGCGGCTCCGCCGCAGCCTTCCCCGGTACGCGTCCCTGAGATGGCGCACGCAGTGCGCATCTCAGGGACGCGGGGAACTGCGCGACCAGCCCCCACCGGCCTCACGCCGGCAACGAGACAGCACCGCCCTCCCCAGTAGCCGCTCATCACAGACTTCACGGAGACGAAGACCATGACCGAAAGCACCACGATCCGCTGGGACATGGACGCCACCGGCATCCTCACCCTCGTCCTCGACGACCCCAACCAGTCCGCCAACACCATGAACCAGGGGTTCAAGGACTCCATCGCGGCGATCGCCGAGCGCGCGGAGGCCGAGAAGGACTCCATCCGCGGCATCATCTACACCTCCGCCAAGAAGACCTTCTTCGCGGGCGGTGACCTGAAGGACATGATGAAGGCGGGGCCCGAGAACGCGCGCGACGCGTTCGAGGCGGGCGTCGCCATCAAGAGCTCCCTGCGCCGCATCGAGACCCTGGGCAAGCCGGTCGTCGCCGCGATCAACGGCGCGGCCCTGGGCGGCGGTTACGAGATCGCCCTGGCCAGCCACCACCGCGTCGCGCTGGACGCGCCCGGCTCCAAGATCGGCCTGCCCGAGGTCACTCTCGGCCTGCTCCCGGCGGGCGGCGGCGTGACCCGCACCGTGCGCCTGATGGGCATCGCGGACGCGCTGCTCAAGGTGCTGCTCCAGGGCACCCAGTACAACCCGAAGCGCGCCCTGGAGAACGGCCTGATCCATGAAGTGGCCGCCACTCGCGAGGAGATGACCGAGAAGGCTCGCGCCTTCATCGACGCCAACCCCGAGTCGGCTCAGCCCTGGGACAAGCCCGGCTACCGCATCCCCGGCGGTACCCCGGCCAACCCGAAGTTCGCGGCGAACCTGCCCGCCTTCCCGGCCAACCTCAAGAAGCAGATCAACGGCGCCCCCTACCCGGCCCCGCGCAACATCCTCGCCGCCGCCGTCGAGGGCTCGCAGGTCGACTTCGAGACGGCACTGACCATCGAGGCGCGGTACTTCACCGAGCTGGTCACCGGGCAGACCGCCAAGAACATGATCCAGGCGTTCTTCTTCGATCTCCAGGCCGTCAACTCCGGCGCCAACCGCCCCAAGGGCATCGAGCCGCGCCAGGTCCGCAAGGCCGCCGTGCTCGGCGCCGGGATGATGGGCGCGGGCATCGCCTACTCGTGTGCTCGCGCGGGCATCGAGGTCGTCCTGAAGGACGTCTCCGCCGAGGCCGCCGCCAAGGGCAAGGCCTACTCCGAGAAGCTGTGCGCCAAGGCGGTGCAGCGCGGTCGTACGACCCAGGAGAAGGCCGACGCGCTGCTCGCCCGCATCACGCCGACCGCCGACCCGCAGGACCTCGCGGGCTGCGACGCCGTGATCGAGGCGGTCTTCGAGGACACCGCGCTCAAGCACAAGGTCTTCCAGGAGATCCAGGACGTCATCGAGCCGGACGCGCTGCTCTGCTCCAACACCTCGACGCTGCCGATCACCCAGCTCGCCGAGGGCGTCACGCGGCCCGTCGACTTCATCGGCCTGCACTTCTTCTCGCCGGTCGACAAGATGCCGCTCGTCGAGATCATCAAGGGCGAGCGGACCGGGGACGAGGCGCTCGCGCGCGCCTTCGACCTCGTACGCCAGATCAACAAGACGCCGATCGTCGTCAACGACTCGCGCGGCTTCTTCACCTCGCGCGTGATCGGGCACTTCATCAACGAAGGCGTCGCGATGGTCGGCGAGGGCATCGAGCCCGCGTCGATCGAGCAGGCGGCGGCCCAGGCGGGCTACCCGGCGAAGGTCCTCTCCCTGATGGACGAGCTGACCCTCACCCTGCCGCGCAAGATTCGCAACGAGACCAAGCGCGCCGTCGAGGAGGCCGGCGGCACCTGGGCCGGGCACCCCTCGGACTCCGTCATCGACCGCATGGTCGACGAGTTCGAGCGTCCCGGCAGGAGCGGGGGAGCGGGCTTCTACGACTACGTGGACGGCAAGCGCGCCGGGCTCTGGCCGGGCCTGCGCGAGCACTTCACCAAGCCGGGCACACAGATCCCGTTCGAGGACATGCAGGAGCGGATGCTCTTCTCCGAGTCGCTCGACACCGTGCGCCTGGTGGAGGAGGGCGTCCTGACGTCCGTAGCCGACGCCAACATCGGCTCCATCTTCGGCATCGGCTTCCCCGGCTGGACGGGCGGTGTGCTCCAGTACATCAACGGCTACGAGGGCGGCCTGCCCGGATTCGTGGCACGCGCGCGTGAGCTGGCCGACCGCTACGGGGAGCGGTTCACGCCGCCCGCGCTGCTCGTCGAGAAGGCGGACAAGGGCGAGAAGTTCAGCGACGCCTGACAGCAGGAGGGCGGGAGTGGCTCAGCCTTCGTCGAGCCACTCCCGCAGCTCCTCCTTGAGGGAGCGCTGGAACGCCGTCACCAGGGCCTGCACCACCATCGGCTGCATATGGGCCGACAGGGAGCGCATCGCCGCCACGTGTTCCGGATCCGATTCCCGGTCCCGGTAGGGCCCCCACACCTCGTCGCGGAAGAGCCGCGAGAGCTCGACGGCGGCCGAGCGGGTGTGCTCCATCAGGACCGTGCGCGCCGCCAGGATCGTCTCGTGCGCGATGGGTACGTCGAGCAGTTCCACGCCCAGGCGCAGCAGCCCCGGGTCGACGCGGTACGACCCCTGGGGCTCCGTCGGCGCGACGACGCCCATCGCCGAGAGCCGGTCCAGGTCGGCGGGGGTCAGCGAACGGCCCGCCCTGCGTTCGAGCTCCGCGTGGTCGGTGTCCTCGGCCGAGTCGGGGGCCCAGGAGGCCACCACCGCGCGGTGGATGGCGAGGTCGTGGGCGCTCAGGTCGGGCGGCAGCTGTTCCAGGTACCGCTCGATCGCGGCCAGCGTCATGCCCTGGTGCTGCAACTCCTCGATGAGCCCGAGCCGGGACAGATGCTCCTGGCCGTAGTGGCCGACCCGGCGCGGGCCGATCACCGGTGGCGGCAGCAGGCCCTTGGTGCTGTAGAAGCGGATCGTGCGGACGGTGACGCCCGCGCGCGCGGCCAGTTCGTCGACCGTGAGCGTCGGCTCGTCCGTGTCCGACGTCGTCGTCATCGTCATGGCAGCGCTTCGCCTCCCCAGTTGTGCACCGACAGTCGTGCACCGGCAGTTGTGTACCGGTAGTTGAGCACCAGTAGTGCAGCACCCCCGGCAGCCCACCGTCAGTTGTGCACCGATCAGGTGCAACAGTATTGCTGTCTCACCACTGTTGTGAAAGCGTCCGGGCCAGTCACTTGCTTCGTCGATGACGCCAGGAGGCGGTCATGACCACGATCCTGCGACTCCCCGGGGAACCCGCCGACATCACCCTCCCCGCCCTGCTGCTCCGCAACGCCGAGGACCACGGCGACCGCCCCGCACTCTCCTGGCGCGCCACCCCCGAAGGGGAATGGTCGACACTGACCTGGCGCGAAGCTCGCCGCAAGGTCGCCGTCCTCGCCGCCGGGTACACGGCGCTCGGCGTACGGCGCGGTGAGCACGTCCTGATGATGATGGGCAACCGCCCCGAACACTGGCTGAGCGACCTCGCCCTGGTGCACATCGGCGCCATTCCCGTCACCGTGTACGGCACGTCGGCCCCCGAGCAGATCGCGCACATCGCCCGGCACAGCCGCGCCCGGTTCGCGATCGTCGAGGGCGCCCGCGAGCTGGAACGCTGGGAGCCGCTCCTGACGGACCCCGACGCGCCGATCGAGCGCCTGGTGGTCGTCGAGGCGGCGGATGCGGGCGCCCACCGTACGTACGGCTCCCTGCACGCCACCGGCGGCCGGCTGTTCGACCCTGATGCCTTCGAGAAGGGCTGGCGCGAGTCACGGGCCGACGATCCGCTCACCGTCGTCTACACCTCGGGCACCACCGGCGACCCGAAGGGCGTGCGCATCACGCACCGCAACGTCGTCCTCAACGGCGTCGCCCTGGACGCCGTCGTCGAGCTCCCCGACTTCGTGGAGCACATCAGCTATCTCCCCTTCGCGCACGTCGCCGAGCGCATGCTGGGCATCTACCTGCCCGTGTTCCGCGCCTCACACGTACACCTGTGTGCCGATCCGACCGCCGTCGCCGCGACCGCGCGCGAGCTGCGTCCCGCACAGTTCTTCGGGGTCCCGCGCGTGTGGGAGAAGCTGGCCGCGTCCGTGAAGGCCGTGCTCGCCGGGCTGCCGGAGGAGCAGCGGGCGTCGATCGAGGCGGCGAACGAGACGACACGCGCGCGCGTGGAGTACGTCGAGCGCGGCGAGAGCCCGCCGGCCGACGTGGAGACGGCGTACCGCGAGGCCAAGGAGAAGATCCTCGGCCCGCTGCTCTCCCTGGCCGGATTCGACCGCCTGGTGTGGACCGCGAGCGCGGCGGCTTCGATGCCCCTGGACGTCGTGCGCTTCTGGGCGGGCTTCGACATCGTGATCATGGACGCGTGGGGGCTCACGGAGACGACGGGTGTCGTCACGATCAACACCCCGGCCGACTTCCGGCTCGGCTCGGTGGGCAAGCCCCTGGACGGCCTGGAGATCCGCACCACCGACGACGGCGAGATCCTGGTGCGCGGCGCGACCGTCTTCGACGGCTATCTCCTGCCGGACGGCGGCGTCGAGTCGGCCTGCGACGCGGACGGCTGGTTCGCCACCGGTGACGTCGGGCGCATCGACGAGGACGGCTTCCTCTGGCTCACCGACCGCAAGAAGGAACTGATCGTGACGTCGACGGGCAAGAACGTCTCGCCCGCGCTCGTCGAGAACACCCTCAAGGAGCACCCCCTCATCGGCCAGGCCCTGGTCCACGGCGACGGCCGCTCCTACCTGGTGGCGCTGCTCGTCCTGGACGCCGAGATGGCCCCCGTATGGGCCGCAGCCCGGGGGATCACGGGAGACCTGATGGCGAGCGAGGCCGTACAGGAGGAAGTCGCGCGGGCCGTCGACGCCGCCAACGCACGCCTCAACCGCACCGAGCAGGTCAAGCGCTACCGGCTCCTGGGGGAGGAGTGGGGCCCCGACACGGGGGAGCTGACGCCATCCCTGAAGCTGCGCCGCAGGGTCATCAAGGAGAAGTACGGGGACGCCATCAACAGCCTGTACACCCAGTGATCAACAGCTGTACACCCCCCGCTCACCATGTGAGAAGTCCCGCTATGTGACGTGTGCCACCGCATGTCGGGGGATCTCTGGGGGAAGGTGTCGCGTCGGTCCACGTACACGTCAGGGGTGCCGTGGGCCGGAGCACATCCGGACACCGGAGTTTTCCGGGCACCAGAGAGTAGACCCCCCACGTGAGCAAGGAAGCCGTAGACACGGCCGCTGCGGACGCATCCCGCACAGATGCGTCCCAGGCCCCCGCGGACGCGGGCGACGCCGGTTACAGCAAGGACCTCAAGGCCCGTCACGTCAACATGATCGCGATCGGTGGCGCGATCGGAACTGGACTCTTTCTCGGTGCGGGCGGCCGCCTGCACTCCGCGGGCCCCGCGCTCGCCGTCGCGTACCTCGTGTGCGGCATCTTCGCCTTCTTCGTCGTGCGCGCCCTCGGCGAGATGGTCATCTACCGGCCCTCGTCGGGTTCGTTCGTCAGTTACGCGCGTGAGTTCCTCGGCGAGAAGGGCGCCTACGTCGCAGGCTGGATGTACTTCGTCAACTGGTCGACCACCGGCATCGCCGACATCACCGCCATCGCGCTCTACACGCACTACTGGAGCTTCTTCACCGACATCCCCCAGTGGGTGCTCGCGCTGATCGCCCTCGCCGTCGTCCTCGTGATCAACATGATCTCGGTGAAGTACTTCGGCGAGATGGAGTTCTGGTTCGCGATCGTCAAGGTCGCGGCCCTGGTCGCCTTCATGCTGATCGGCATCTTCCTGCTGGTCACCCAGCAGGACGTGGGCGGCCAGACGCCGGGTCTGAGCGTGATCACCGACAACGGCGGGTTCCTGCCGAACGGCATCATGCCGGTCGTGATCGTCATGCAGGGCGTCGTCTTCGCGTACGCGTCGCTCGAGCTGGTCGGTGTCGCGGCGGGCGAGACCGCCGAGCCGCACAAGGTCGTCCCGCGCGCGGTGAACTCGATCATGTGGCGCGTGGGCCTCTTCTACGTCGGCTCGGTCGTCCTGCTCGCGCTGCTGCTCCCGGGGTCGGTGTACTCGGCCGACCAGAGCCCGTTCGTGACGGTCCTCTCCAAGATCGGCGTCCCCGCGGCCGGTGACGTGATGAACCTGGTCGTCCTCACGGCGGCGTTGTCGTCGCTGAACTCGGGCCTGTACTCCACGGGCCGCATCCTGCGCTCGATGGCGATGGCGGGTTCGGCGCCGAAGTTCACGGCGCGGATGAACAAGAGCCAGGTTCCCTACGGCGGCATCCTGCTCACCTCCGCGGTGTGTGTGCTCGGCGTCGGCCTGAACTTCCTCATGCCGAGCCAGGCCTTCGAGATCGTCCTGAACGTGGCGTCCCTCGGCATCATCAGCACGTGGGTGATCATCATGATCTGCCACCTGGCGTTCGTGCGCCGCGCCAAGGAGGGCTTGATCACCAGGCCCGGCTTCCGGCTCCCCTGGAGCCCGGTCACGGAGATCGTCACGATCGTCTTCCTGCTCTCCGTGCTCGTCCTGATGTGGAAGGACCCGGAGATCGGCCGCAAGACGCTCTACCTCATCCCGATCATCGCGGCGGCGCTGGTCGCCGGCTGGTACGGGATCCGCCGCCGGGTGGACCGCGAGGCGGCGAGCCTCACCAAGTAGCCGCACGGAGCAGCAGGTCAACGGCGACTGTCAGTGGCGGCGCCTACGGTGGCGTCATGTCGGAGATCACATATGTCCGAGGTGACGCCACCGCGCCGTTGGGCAAGGGCGTCAAGCTGATCGCCCACGTCTGCAACGACCTCGGGGGCTGGGGCAAGGGCTTCGTCGTCGCGCTCTCGCGCCGCTGGCCCGAGCCGGAGGCGGCGTACCGCCGGTGGCACCGCGAGCGCGCCAAGAACGACTTCGGCCTGGGCGCCGTCCAGTTCGTCGAGGTCAGCCCCTACATCTGGGTGGCCAACATGATCGGCCAGCACGGCATGCGCACCGGCTCCAAGGGCGTCCCCGTGCGGTACGAGGCGATCGACACCGCCCTGGACGCACTCGCCGACAAGGCGGCCGAACTGGACGCCTCCGTGCACATGCCCCGCATCGGCTGCGGGCTCGCGGGCGGCAAGTGGTCGCGCGTCGAGCCGCTGATAACCCGGCGTCTGGTGGAGCGGGGCATCGGAGTGACGGTGTACGACTTCGGGGACTGAGCCCACGTCCGGGCAGCGGGCGAGTGGCGAGCATCACTCAACTGCCGTACAGGTGTGCGTTGTTGTGCACGCATGAGCGGGTAGATCGGCGGCATGCAGCTCATTCCCATGCCGCTAGGGCCGATCAACCCGGACGTCGAGAGCATCGCCGTTGGAGCCGTGCTGTTCGGCTCCCTCTACTTCTTCGTCCGGCGCATGATCCTCCGCGTCAACCGCGTACTCCAAGAGCGCGCCGCGATCCTGGAGGGGGCGACCGGCGGCCCGGCGGCGGAGCTGCGCCGCGAGGCCGAGCGGATACGGTCCGAGCGTGAGGCGATGCTGGCTCAGGCCCGTCGCGAGGCCGCATAGGTGCGGCAGCGGGCCCGGGAGGACGGCGCAGCCCTGATCGCCGCCGCCCGCGAGGACGGCCTGCGCGAACGGGACCAGGTGCTCACCGCGGGCCAGGCCGCGATCGCGACGGAACGTGCGTCGACGGAAGGGGAGCTGCGGACTCAGATCCCCGAGCTGGCGTCGTCCCTCGCGAGCAGGATCGTGGGAGAGCCACTCCCGACGGCGACGACTTCGGCCCGCTAGAGAGGCGGCGGGCGCGGAGGCAGGCCGAGTTCCGTCTGGTGCTCGGGCCGCCTCCACGGCACGCTCGCACCATGGAACTCATGGTGCCGGTCAAGGACGGCGAAGTCTGGGCAGAGGACTCCGGCGGCGAGGGGCTGCCGCTGGTCCTGCTGCACCCGGGCGTCGCGGACTCCCGCGTCTGGGACGGGATCCTGCCGCGCCTGGCGGATGGGCGCAGGGTCATCCGCTACGACGCGCGGGGGTACGGCAGGTCTCCCGACCCCACCGCGTCGTTCTCGCTGGTCGAGGACCTGAGCGCGGTCCTCGACCACTTCGGCGTCGAGCGGGCGTTCCTCGCGGGATCGAGCATGGGCGGCGGCACGGCCATCGGTCTCGCCCTGAGCGACCCCGGCAGGGTCGCGGGGCTCGCTCTGCTGGTCCCGGGGATCACCGGTAATCCGGACTTCGCCATGGCGGAGTTCACCGCCGAGGTGGGCCGCCTGGCGGAGGCGGGGGACATGGAAGGCATCGTGGCCCTGGTGAAACGGACGTCGGCCGCGGCGGGGTCAGGGAGCGACCCCGAGGCGGACAAGCTCATCCGGGCGGTGATCCCGGCCTGGTTCGCCGTCCACCCCCACCACGTACCCGACCCGCCGGCCTTCGACCGGCTCGGCGAACTCGACGTGCCGTGCGTACTCGCCCTGGGGGAGCGCGACGACCCCGAGGTGGTCCGCTGCAACGAACAGATGGCGGCCCGCATCCCGGCCTGCCGACTCGTAAGGCTGCGGGACAGCGACCACTTCCCGAGCTTGCGCGAGGCGGCAGCGGTAACGGGCCTGGTCCTGGAGGCATACGCCACGGCGCGATAGGCCGCCGCCGCTCGCGGCCCGGCTACAGCTCCAGGAGCGGCCCGCAGATGTTGACCTGGGCGTCGCGCCAGGAGGCGGCCCTGCGCCGGGTCGCACGGCTCGTTCGGGGGCGTGATGGCGTTCGTAGTGGCGTTGGTGCCGCCACCCCGCAGGTCGCCGTGACCTCGACAGTCGCATACTGGAAAACACACATACCGGGCACCGACCGGCGGGCCCGCCGACCTGTGAGCATGTGATGTCAAACCGCCGCCAGGCTCCCGAGCCGCCCCCGCCCGGCGGGATCCTGTGGGACATCGCGGGCGACGTCCGCGCCCTGCTCGCCCTGCCCGCCGCGCTGACGATGCAGGTCGCACACCCCGCGGTGGGCGCCGGCGTCGACCTGTACTCCGTCTTCCGCACCGACCCCTGGGGGCGCGGCGAGCGGTCGCTGCGGTCGCTGCAGACCTGGGTCTACGGAGGCGAGAGCGCGGCCGATGAGGGGCGCAGGCTGCGCGCATTGCACAAGCGGATACGGGGCACGGACGCGCACGGCCGCGACTACCACGCGCTCACGCCCGCCTACTACGCGTGGGTCCACGCCACGGGCTTCCCCGTCTACCGGCACGCCCAGAAGTACCTGGGCCGCCCCTTCACCGAGGCGCAGGAGCGGCAGCTGTACGCGGAGTGGCTCCAGGTCGGCCGCATCCTCGGCATCCATGACCGGGACATGCCGCAAACGGTCGAGGAGTTCTGGCCGTACTACGCGAAGGTCCTCGCCGATGAGCTGGAGGAGACCGAGGTGGTCCGCGACCTCGTCGCCACGGACCGTCCGCTCCCGCCGCCGGATCGCGGCCCCTACCCGGTGCGGGTGGCGCTGCGCGCGCTCTGGCCGCTGCTCCTGCCGCTCCTGGCCCGCTTCCGCCGCTTCCTCACGATCGGCCTGATGCCGCCGGACGCGCGGTCGGCCATAGGCCTGCCGTGGACCGCCGTCCAGGAACGGCGGCTGTGTCGCTTCGGCCGAGTGGTGCGAATGGTGGTCCCACGGCTACCGGAACGCCTGCGGTACCTCCCCCAGGCCCGCAGAGCCCGCTCCCACCACGTTCCCCCGGCCCCCGCTTTGCCGCTCCACCGGGGCTGATGTCCCCCGCCTCACCGGCTCCGCCGAGCCGCACCTCAACCGGGGCTGGTCCCCCCCCGCATCACCGGCTCCGCCGAGTTCGTCCTCAAACGCCGGACGGGCTGATTCCCCCGCCCACCCGCCTCATCCAGTCCCGCCGATTCCCGCACCCGCCCGCCTCATCAGTCACGCCGACTCCCGCACCCACCCGCTTCACCAGGCGTGCCGCGCCCACCCGCCTCATCAGCCACGCCGACTCCCGCGCCCACCCGCCTCATCAGTCCCGCCGACTCCCGCAACCACCCCGTCCGACGCGCGGAACCCACCCCACCCACCCGCCCTTCCCAGCAGCTCGCCGCCGGGTGATCGGGTGGGTGGGTGGGAGACATCCGCCGCGAAGCGGCGGTTCAGGATCAGTGACCGCTACCGCTACCGCTACCGCGACCGTGCCCGTGCCCGTGCACACCATTCGTCGCAGCAATCGACTTCCACGACTTCGGCGCGGCAGCCGGAGCCGCCGAGGACCGAGCGATCCCCGCGCCCCGCGCAGCGGGAGCATCCGGGCGCGACGGCTGGAACAGCCACGCGTCGAAGAGCGAGGCCAACGGCTTGCCGGAGACCTTCTCCGCGTACTTCACGAAGTCACCCACCTTCGCGTTCCCGTACGCGTGCTCCTTCGGCCACCCCTTCAAAATCGCCGAGAAGGACTTCTCGCCGATCTCGTTGCGCAGCGCCTGCAGGGCCAGCGCCCCACGGTCGTACACAGCGATGTCGAACTGGTTCTCCGGACCCGGATCACCCGGCTTGACCTTCCAGAACGGGTCATCGGCGGGGTGCTGGGCGTACACGTAGTCCGCGAGCTCCTGAGCCGTGCCCTCACCCTCCTTCTCCGACCACAGCCACTGGCTGTACCGCGCGAAGCCCTCGTTGATCCAGATGTCCTTCCAGCCGTCGACGGACACGCTGTCGCCGTACCACTGGTGGGCCAGCTCATGGACCACGACGGACACGTTCGACCCGCCCGCGAACTGCTTCGGGCTGTAGAACGGCCGCGTCTGCGTCTCCAGGGCGAAGCCGCTCGTCACGTTCGGGACGTATCCGCCGAGCGCGTTGAAGGGGTACTTGCCGAAGACCCCCTCCAGCCACTCCGCGACCTCCACCGACCGCTCGATGCTCGCCCGCGCGGCCCCCGCATTGTCGCCGAGGTCCTTGCTGTAGGCGTTCAGGACGGGCAGGCCGTCCGAGGTCTTGTCCGTCGTGATGTCGAACTTGCCGACGGCGAGCGTCGTCAGATAGCTGGCCTGCGGCTTGTTCGAGCGCCAGTTGAAGCGCGTCCAGCCGAGCTTCGAACTCTGCGACTGCAGCACGCCGTTGGAGATGGCCTGCGAGCCGTCCGGCACGGAGACCGAGACGTCGTACGTCGCCTTGTCGAGCGGGTGGTCGTTCGAGGGGTACCACCAGGCGGCCGACTCCGGCTCCTGCGCCGCCACGCCACCGTCCGGCGTACGCGCCCACGCCGTGAAGCCGTTGATCTTCACCTGGGACGGCTTGCCCGCGTAACGGACGACGACGGTGATCGGCGTGCCCTTGGGCAGGCCGGCCGCCGGAGTGATCTCCAGCTCCTGCTCGCCGGACTTCTTGAAGGCGGCCTTCTTGCCGTTGACGCGCACCTCGCTGACCTTGAGACCGAGGTCGAGGTTGAAGCGGGAGAGGTCCTGCGTCGTGGTGGCGTTGATGGTCGCCGTGCCTTCGAGCAGGTCGGTCTTCGGCTGGTACTTCAGCCGCAGGTCGTAGTGCGAGACGTCGTAGCCGCCGTTGCCGCTCGCCGGGTAGTAGGGATCGCCGATACCCGGGGCCCCGGGCGTGAAGTCAGCGGCCGATGCCGGGATCGCCAGCAGGAGAGAGGCCGCGAGCGCGCCCGGCGCGATGAGTCTGCGGTGCACAAGAGCTCCAAGTCGTACAAGTCGTAGGGCCACTTCAGTAGATGCATCCGTAGACGCGTCCGAAGATGCGTCCGACCTTATTGAGCCCCGCGGCCACGCGTCATGTCCATGGTCGCTGCTGTCACACGATCGCCATTCGGCCGACATGTGCCAAAACGCCCCATGAGGCTGTCATCGGTGCGTACCGCCCTCTGTCGCGCGGGAGTTGACCGGTGTACCTTCCGCGCCATGCCGATACGTGCGCGTCGCACGCGCTTGTTCTGGAGAGCACTGCTGACGGCGGCCCTCGCCGCCCTGTTGGCCACGCTCGTGGCCCCGGGTCCCGCACAGGGGGCGCCGAGCGCCCCACGCGAGAGCAAGCCCGTCTACTCGTACGAGAGCGCGATCCGTGAATCCGTCTGGGTCGACACGAGGGTCGACGGGGACGGTGACGGGAAGTCCGACCGTGTCGCCGTCGACATCGTCCGGCCCCGCGAACCGGCCGCGCAGGGCCGGAAGATACCCGTGATCATGGACGCGAGCCCGTACTACTCCTGCTGCGGGCGCGGCAACGAGAGCCAGAAGAAGACGTACGACGCGAACGGCGACCCCGTCCAGTTCCCGCTCCACTACGACAACTACTTCGTCCCCCGCGGCTACGGATTCGTCGCCGTGGACCTCGCGGGAACGAACCGCTCCGACGGCTGCGTGGACGTCGGCGGCCGCTCCGACGTCCAGTCCGCCAAGGCCGTCGTCGACTGGCTGAACGGCAGGGCCCGCGGCTACACCACCCGTACCGGCGGCAAGAACACCAAGGCGACCTGGACGAACGGCGCCACCGGGATGATCGGCAAGAGCTACGACGGCACCGTCGCGCAGGGCGTGGCCGCCACCGGAGTGCGAGGTCTCAGGACCATCGTGCCGATCGGCGCGATCTCCTCCTGGTACGACTACTACTTCGCCAAGGGCGCCCCGCTCTACGACAGCGGCCCCGAGTGGCTCTCGGACTACGTGGAGAGCCCCGAGGCGAGAGCCCGCTGCGGCGCCGTACAGCAGCGGCTGATCGACGAGGCGCCCCGCACCGGCGACTGGACCCGGCTGTGGAGCGAGCGCGACCACGTCCCGGACGCGGACAAGGTGCGGGCCAGCGTCTTCGCCGTGCACGGCATGCAGGACCTGAACGTCCGGATGAAGCACTTCGGCCAATGGTGGGACGCGCTCGGCGACGCGGGCGTCGACCGCAAGGTGTGGCTCAGTCAGACCGGTCACGTCGATCCCTTCGACTTCCGTCGTGGTGAGTGGGTACGCACCCTGCACCGCTGGTTCGACCACGAACTCCTCGGCTACGACAACGGCATCGACCGCGAGCCCATGGCCGACATCGAGCGCGCGCCCGACCGGTGGACCACCGACCGCGTCTGGCCCCCGCGCGGCACGGGCACGGTCAAGCTCAGCCCCGGCAAGGGCACTTCACCCGGCGTCGGCACCCTCGGCACCCGCCGCGGCACCGGCAGCGAGACCTTCACCGACGACCCGAAACTGAGCGAGACCGACTGGGCCGCGCAGATCGGCACCTCCACCCCCTCGAAAGCCGGGTTCCTCAGCAAGCCGCTGAGCCGCGACCTGCGCCTGTCCGGTTCCTCCGAGGTGACCGTCACCGCCACCCCGACGACCCGCACCGCCCACCTCTCCGCGGTCCTGGTCGACCTCGGCCCCGCCACCATCCGCGACTACGCGAGCGCGGGCGAGGGCATCACCACGCTCCCGGAACGCACCTGCTGGGGCCCGAGCACCAGCGGTGACAGCTCCTGCTTCAAGGAGACGAAGGCGAAGACCGCCGACGTCGACCACACGATCTTCAGCCGCGGCTGGGCCGACCTCGGCAACTGGGCCGACGATCACAAGGGCCGCCCCCTCACGCCGGGCAAGATGCACACCATCACCCTCGACCTCGCCGCGAGCGACCACGTCGTACCGAAGGGCCACCGCCTCGCGCTGATCGTCGCGGGCACCGACAAGGACCTCATCGATCCCCCCGCCGACACCCCGACGCTCGCCATCGACCTCGCCCGTACCTCGGCGAAGGTGCCGCTCGTCGGCGGCGCCGACGCGTTCCGTACCGCCAAGACCGTCACCCCCCACGAGTCCCGTCTCGACGGCGTGGCCCCGCCGCGTCCGTTCCGCCCCGTACCTGGAGGCAGCACTTCATGAGAGCCCGCACCGGCCTCACGCCCCGCGTCCGCACCGTGGCGCTCGCCTGCGCCACCGTCGCGCTCGCCGCACCGCTCCTGACCGCGCCCGCGCAGGCGAAACCGTCCCCGCCCCGCACCGGGTTCGAGGAGAGCAACGGCGCACGCTGGACCAGTCAGCCGCAGGAGCAGAAGTTCCTCGCCGCCGTCGACAGGGCGAGCGACCGGGTCTCGGTGTCCCGCATCGGCACCACCAAGCAGGACCGGCCCGTGCAGCTGGTCCGCATCGGTGAACGCCCCACGAAGAACACGGTGTTGCTGATCTGCAGCCAGCACGGCGACGAGCCGTCGGGCCGCGACGCGTGTCTGTCGACCATCCGCGATCTCGCGTACGCGAAGGACAAGAAGACCCGCACGTTCCTCTCGCGCACCACGCTCCTCGTCGTTCCCACCGCCAACCCGGACGGCCGCGCCGCGAATACCCGAGGCAACTCCGACGGCGTCGACATCAACCGCGACCACATCTCCCTGCAGACCGCGGAAGCCCGCGCCATGGCCGCCGTCATACGCGACAGGAAGCCCGACTCCATCTACGACCTGCACGAGTACGGCGCAACCCCGAAGTACTACGACAAGGACCTCTTCGACCTGTGGCCGCGCAACCTCAACACCGACGAGGCGGTGCACAAGGAGGCGCAGACCCTGTCCGAGGCGTACGTCAGGCCGGCGGCCAACAAGTCGGGGTACACGACGGGGACCTATGGAATCTGGACGGATCCCGTGACCGGTGAGCCCGTCAAGCAGACGGCGGGCGACGGTCAGGAGCGCATCCTGCGCAACGTCTCCGGCATCAAGCACGCGGCGGGCCTGCTCATCGAGAGCCGTGTCGACCCCCTGACGGACGCCGAGAAGAAGGACGAGGCGCTGAACAACCGACGCCGCGTGAAGTCCCAACTCTCCGCGCTCGGCGGCCTGTTCGCCTACACCGACGAGAGGCGCGGCCAGTTGGAGGCGGCCACCGGCGCGGCCCGCATCGAAGGGTTCCGTGACCGCGGCCCCATCTATCTCGGCGGCGCGGACAACGACCCGGCCGAGCCCTCCGAAGTGATCCAGGACCCGCCCTGCGGTTACCGGCTCGACGCGGCCCAGTACGGCGACATAAAGGACGAACTCGCCCTGCACGGGGTCAAGGTAAGGCGGGACGGAGGGGGAGCCTATGTGCCGATGCGGCAGTCGGCGCGTTCTCTCGTACCGTTGCTCCTCGACGAGCGCGCTTCGTATCACCTCGTCACAGGTCGACCCGACACTGACTGTTGAGTAGGTGAGAGGTGCGTCACATGTGGTAGGGGGTAGCGGAGTACAGATATTGCACGTCGTCGACATCCGTGAAAGGTGCACTTGTGACGCAAGACCAGCAGAAATCGGACGACGGGGGAGGGGGAGGGGGAGCGATCATGACCCCGGCCCCCGGCGGCCGGACTCCGCAGACGGACCGGATCGTGTTCGGAGTGACGGCCGTGCTGACCCTGGCCTTCGTGGTCTGGGGCGCCGTGGCGACGGATTCCCTCCAGGACATCTCCACGGACATGCTCAACGGCCTGATGCACAACGGCGGCTGGTTCTTCATGCTGACCGCCAGCGGCTTCGTGGTCTTCGCGCTCTGGCTTGCCATCAGCCGGTACGGGAAGATCACCCTGGGCAAGGAGGGTGAGGCTCCGGAGTTCCGCACGGTGTCCTGGGTGGCGATGATGTTCAGCGCCGGCATGGGCATCGGCCTGATGTTCTACGGCGTGAGCGAGCCGCTCGCGCACTTCACGACGCCACCGCCGGGCACCGACCCCGCGGACTCGGCGGCGGCGATGGAAACCGCCATGGCCACCACCCTCTTCCACTGGACGCTCCACCCGTGGGCGATCTACGCGGTGGTGGGTCTTGCGATCGCGTACAGCACCTTCCGGCGCAACCGGCGCCAGACGATCAGTGCCGTGTTCACGCCGCTCATGGGCGAGAAGCGCGCCAACGGCGGCTGGGGCCGCGTCATCGACATCCTGGCCATCTTCGCCACGCTGTTCGGCTCGGCGGCCTCCCTCGGTCTCGGCGCGCTGCAGATCGGCAGTGGTGTCGAGGTGCTCGACTGGATGGAGAACGCCGGCACGGGTCTGCTCGTCGTCATCATCGCCGTGCTGAGCCTGGCCTTCGTGGCGTCCGCCGTCTCCGGTGTGGAGAAGGGCGTCCAGTGGCTGTCCAACATCAACATGGTGCTCGCCGGGCTTCTCGTGCTGTTCGTCTTCATCGCGGGCCCCACGGTCATCATGCTGGACATGCTGCCGACGTCCCTCGGCGCCTACTTCAACGACCTCCCGCAGCTGATGGGCCGCACCGAGGCCTCCAGCGGCAAGGGCGTCGCGGAGTGGCTCAGCGGCTGGACCGTCTTCTACTGGGCCTGGTGGATCTCGTGGACGCCCTTCGTGGGCATGTTCATCGCCAGGATCAGCCGGGGACGTACGATCCGCCAGTTCGTCGGCGGCGTCATCCTGGTGCCCAGCACCGTCAGCCTGATCTGGTTCGCCGTCTTCGGCGGCTCCGCCATGACGGTCAGCGAGCGGGGCGGCCTGAAGGACGAGACCACGCCCGAGGCCCAGCTGTTCGGCCTGCTGGCCGAGTACCCGATCGCCACGGCCACGAGCCTGCTCGTGATGATCCTCGTGGGCATCTTCTTCGTGTCGGGTGCCGACGCGGCGTCGATCGTGATGGGCACGCTCTCGCAGAAGGGCGCGCTCGAACCGGGCAAGCTCGTCGTCATCTTCTGGGGCATGGTGACGGGAGCCGTCGCCGCGATCATGCTGCTCATCGGTGACGGTTCCGACGACGCTCTGACCGGCCTACGAAATCTCACGATCCTGGTCGCGGCGCCCTTCACCCTGGTGATGATCGGGATGTGCGTGGCCCTGATGCGCGACCTGCGCCACGACCCGCTGATCGTCCGGGGCGAGCACGGCACGGAGGCCGTCGAGAAGGCCGTGATCGCGGGTCACGAGCAGTACGACGGTGACTTCGAGATCCGCATCGGCCCGAGCGAGAACGGGGACGAGGAGGAGGCTCCGACCAAGTCGGTCTGAGTTCGCACCACTTCAGGAGGCGGCCGCTTCGTTCGCGAGGCGCGCCGCCTCCTGCGCTCGTTCCGCGGCCGTCCGTCCAGCCGGGACGCGCCTTGTACTCCATCGACCATGCGTACGCCGGTCCGGGCCGGCCGGGGAGTCAACTCCTGGTACACGAAGAGGGGTTGAATCGCCCACATAGTGGAATGTGCCATGCCGTGCTCATATCGTCCCCCAGATGGGGATACTCACACCATGTCTGCCGAGTACGCGACCTTCGGTCTGGCACCGGCCATCCGCGCCGGTGGGGTCCTCGCCAACGGTGATGTCCAAGTCCACCGGGACTTCGTCGACTTCATCGTGAACGGGCGCCCGCTGCTGTTCCAGCTCTCCGACCTCGACGCGGTGTCCCCGCTCGCCTCCGACGTACCACCCGCGATCTTCACCCACCATGTGCGTGGACTCCTCCTGGAGGCCGAGGCGCCCCTGCTCGACCAACGGCACGTCATCTACGGCTGCCCCGAGTGCGAGGGCCTGGAGTGCGGGGCCGTCACGGCGGTCATCGAGCGGGCGCCGGACGGTACCGACACCTATGTGTGGCGGGACTTCGCCTGGCAGACGGCCGAGCGGGCCGACCTGACACTCAACGGCTACCACGGCATAGGGCCCTTCCACTTCCAGGGCGCCGAATACCGCGAGGCGCTACGGCAGTTGCTGGCCGACGGCGAACCCGCGGCGCGCCGCAGGGTGCTCCTGATCGGCGCCCGCGTCGCCGTCCTCGCCAAGCTCGCGGCGGCGCTGCGCACGATCGGTGTCGGCGCCGAGATCGCCGCGGACGCGGCGGGCGTGCCGCCGGACGAGCTGCGGACGTACGGGGCGGTGGTCTTCGGGCGCTCCGTTGCGGAGGGGACACGCGACGAGGTGCGCGCGGCGTTCGAGGGTGCGGGGCTCCACGTCGCGTACGTCGACGGCCTCGCCCCGATCATCCCGCTCCTGGTCGCCCAGATAGAACACGCTCTGGACCGCAGCCCGTTGGCGCAACGCCGCCTGACCCGGCTCGGCGCCTCGAACGGCACGGCGGACGTGGAGATCACCTCGACCTGCCGGGTCCAGCTCATCGCGTACCGCCTGGACAGACTCTCCCGCACCCAGATCCACCAGGTCTTCGACGGAGTCCTGGAGCCGGGCGAGCACCGCGTGTCCCTGGACGCGAAGGCGACCAAGGGCGAATCGTTCGTGGTGGCCCGCACGACGGACAGCGTCCTGACGGCGCCGATAGGGAGGTAGCGCGCGAGCCCCGGGGCGGGCCGGTCGTGCCGCTGGATGGGCGGGTCCCCGCCTCGCCTAAACTCGACCCCCTGATGACCGCAACCCTCGTCGCCAAGAATCTCGCCGCCGGCCACGGCGACCGCTCTCTCTTCTCCGCCCTGGAGCTGGTCGTCGCCCCCGGTGACGTCATCGGGCTCGTCGGTGCCAACGGCGCCGGCAAGTCGACCCTGCTCCGTCTCCTCGCGGGGCTCGACACCCCGGAGAGCGGTGAGCTGCGCCTCTCGCCGCCCACCGCGGCTGTGGGGCACCTCCCGCAGGAGCCCGACCGCCGCCCCGGCGAGTCCATCCGCGCCTTCCTGGCCCGCCGCACCGGCGTGGCCGAGGCCCAGCGGACCATGGACGAGGCCACGCAGGGCCTGGTCGACGGAACCCCGGGCGCCGACGACGCGTACGCCCTCAGCCTGGAGCGCTGGCTGGCGCTCGGCGGCGCCGACCTGGACGAGCGGGCGGAGGAGGTCGCCGCCTCCCTCGGCCTCGACGTCAGCCTGGATCAGCCGATGACCTCCCTCTCCGGCGGCCAGGCCGCCCGCGCGGGCCTCGCCTCGCTGCTCCTGTCCCGCTACGACGTGTTCCTCCTGGACGAGCCGACCAACGACCTCGACCTCGCGGGCCTCGAACGCCTGGAGAGCTTCGTCCGCGGACTGCGCGCCGGCACGGTCGTCGTCAGCCACGACCGCGAGTTCCTCGCCCGCACGGTCACCAAGGTCCTCGAACTCGACCTCGCCCAGCAGCAGATCAACCTCTACGGCGGCGGTTACGACGCCTATCTGGAGGAGCGCGACGTCGCGCGCAGGCACGCCCGCGACGAGTTCGAGGAGTACGCCGACAAGAAGTCCGCCCTGGAAGGCCGCGCCCAGATGCAGCGGAACTGGATGGACAAGGGCGTCAAGAACGCCCGCCGCAAGGCGGGCGACAACGACAAGCTCGGCCGGAACTTCCGCAGCGACGCCAGCGAGAAGCAGGCGGCGAAGGCACGCCAGACGCAGCGCATGATCGAGCGGCTCGACGTCGTCGAGGAGCCCCGCAAGGAGTGGGAGCTGCGCATGGAGATCGCGTCGGCGCCGCGCTCCGGCAGCGTCGTCGCCACCCTCCGCGACGCCGAGGTGCACCGTGGCCACTTCACGCTCGGCCCGGTGACGCTGCAGATCGACTGGGCGGACCGAGTGGCGATCACCGGTGCCAACGGCTCCGGCAAGTCGACCCTGCTCGGCACCCTGCTGGGCCGCATCTCGACGGACGCGGGGCATGCGGCCCTCGGTTCGGGCGTGCTCGTCGGCGAGGTGGACCAGGCCCGTGCGCTGTTCCACGGCCCCGAGTCGCTCCTGGACGCGTTCTGCGCGGCCGTGCCCGACACCGAACCGGCCGAAGTCCGCACCCTGCTCGCCAAGTTCGGCCTGAAGGCGGCACACGTCCTGCGCCCGGCGGCCACGCTCTCCCCGGGCGAACGCACCCGCGCGGGCCTGGCCCTGCTCCAGGGCAGGGGCGTCAACCTCCTGGTCCTCGACGAGCCGACCAACCACCTCGACCTGCCGGCGATCGAGCAACTGGAGGCGGCCCTCGACGCGTACGAGGGCACGCTGCTCCTGGTGACGCACGACCGCAGGATGCTGGACGCCGTCCGTGTCACGCGGCGCCTGGAGGTGACGGAGGGCAAGGTGACCGAGCTGTCACCCTGACCTCCGCCGACTCCAAGGACGCCCCGGCCTTCCCTGGATCAGCGCTTCTTGGGGTCCAGGAGTCCGGCCCGCCGCAGCGCGTCCGCCATCGCGTCATTGGCCGGCGGCGGGCCCTGCCGCTCCTTGCGCTGACCCTGACCGCCGCCCTGCTGCCGCGGGGGCCGCTGTCCCCGCTGCTGCGGCGGGCGCCCGCCGCGCTTGGGCTGCTCGTCACCGGCGGGCGCCGCCTCATCGTCCAGGCGCAGCGTCAGCGAGATCCGCTTGCGCGGGATGTCGACGTCCATCACCTTCACCTTGACGATGTCGCCCGGCTTCACCACGTCACGCGGGTCCTTGACGAACGTCCTGGACATCGCGGAGACATGGACGAGCCCGTCCTGGTGGACGCCGATGTCCACGAAGGCTCCGAACGCCGCCACGTTCGTGACGACCCCCTCCAGGACCATCCCGGACGCGAGGTCGGAGATCTTCTCGACACCGTCCTTGAAGGTCGCCGTCTTGAAGGCGGGACGCGGGTCGCGACCCGGCTTCTCCAGCTCCTTCAGGATGTCGCTCACGGTGGGCAGACCGAAGGACTCGTCCACGAAATCGTCCGCCCGGAGCGAGCGCAGCGTCCCTGTGTCGCCGATCAGCGAGGCGACCTCGCCGCCCGTCTTCTTCGCCATCTTGCGCACCACGGGATACGCCTCGGGGTGCACGCTCGACGCGTCCAGCGGGTCGTCGCCGCCCCGGATGCGCAGGAAGCCCGCGCACTGCTCGTACGCCTTGGGGCCGAGCCGTGCCACGTCCTTGAGGCCCTTGCGGGAGGAGAAGGGGCCGTTCGCATCGCGGTGCGACACGATGTTCTCCGCGAGGCCCGCGCCGATGCCGGAGACCCGGGAGAGCAGCGGGGCGGACGCGGTGTTCACGTCCACGCCGACGCCGTTCACACAGTCCTCCACGACCGCGTCCAGCGAGCGGGACAGCTTCACCTCGGAGAGGTCGTGCTGGTACTGGCCGACGCCGATGGACTTCGGGTCGATCTTCACCAGCTCGGCGAGCGGGTCCTGAAGCCGCCGGGCGATCGACACGGCGCCGCGCAGCGACACGTCCATGTCGGGCAGCTCCTGCGAGGCGAAGGCCGACGCGGAGTACACCGAGGCGCCCGCCTCGGAGACCATCACCTTCGTGAGGTTCAACTCCGGGTGCTTCGTGATGAGTTCACCGGCCAGCTTGTCCGTCTCGCGGGACGCCGTGCCGTTCCCGATCGCGATCAGGTCGACCGAGTGCTCCTTGGCGAGCTTCGCGAGCGTGGCCAGGGACTGGTCCCACTTGTTCGCCGGGACGTGCGGGTTGATGACGTCGGTGGCGACGACCTTGCCGGTCGCGTCGACCACGGCGACCTTCACACCCGTACGGAAACCGGGGTCGAGCCCCAGCGTCGCGCGCGTGCCCGCCGGTGCGGCGAGCAGCAGGTCGCGCAGGTTCGACGCGAAGACGCGGACGGCCTCGTCCTCCGCGGCCGTACGAAGGCGCAGGCGCAGGTCGATCCCCAGGTGCACCAGGATGCGGGTCCGCCACGACCAACGCACCGTGTCCTGCAGCCACTTGTCGGCCGGACGGCCGCGGTCCACGATGCCGAAGCGGTGGGCGACCATCCCCTCGTACGAGGACGGGCCCTCCGTGGCCTCCTCCGGTTCGAGGACGAGGTCGAGGACGTCCTCCTTCTCGCCGCGCAGCATCGCGAGGACGCGGTGCGAGGGGAGCTCCTTGAAGGGCTCGGCGAAGTCGAAGTAGTCGGCGAACTTGGCGCCCGCCTCCTCCTTGCCCGCGCGGACCTTCGCGGCGAGGCGGCCGCGCACCCACATGCGCTCGCGCAGCTCGCCGATCAGGTCGGCGTCCTCGGAGAACCGCTCGGCGAGGATCGCGCGCGCCCCGTCCAGGGCGGCCTGCGGGTCTGCGACGCCCTTGTCGGCGTCCACGAAGGCGGTGGCCGCGGCGAGCGGCTCCACGGACGGGTCGCCGAGCAGCCCGTCGGCCAGCGGCTCGAGCCCCGCCTCACGGGCGATCTGCGCCTTCGTACGACGCTTCGGCTTGAACGGCAGGTAGATGTCCTCGAGGCGCGCCTTCGTCTCCGCCGCGCGGATCTGCGCCTCGAGCTCGTCGGTGAGCTTGCCCTGCTCGCGCACCGATTCGAGGATCGCCGCACGCCGCTCCTCGAGCTCCCGCAGATAGCGCAGCCGTTCCTCGAGCGTGCGCAGCTGCGCGTCGTCGAGCATCTCGGTCGCTTCCTTGCGGTAGCGAGCGATGAAGGGCACCGTCGAGCCGCCGTCGAGCAGGTCGACGGCGGCCTTCACCTGCCGCTCCCTCACGCCGAGTTCTTCGGCGATCCTGCTTTCGATCGATGCTGGAGTGGACGTCTGCAGAGGTGCCACGTTTCCCGCCTTCTCACTGGGGTTGCGGGGCAATTGTGGCAGGTGGCACCGACAGCGGGGGGATCAGACCCGGCGTGCCCGCCCGGGGCGGCGTCCCGACCGGCGCCCGCCTCGCCGGGTGGAGCTCGAGGCACCGCCGAAGAGCCGGGCAACGGCGCGGAACGGCAGCGTCACCACGGTGGCGAGTGCCGCGCCGATCTGACGCAGGACATCTGCGATCGCTCGGAACACGGGATTTCCCCTTTCGTCGCCCGCTCCCGCGCCAAGCGCGCGGGGCCGGAGACGAACGGGTACCTCGCCCGGCGCCGTCCATGCCTGCGCCAAGGCGCTGCCTGTTCGGCGGGCCCGCCTACTCCTTGCCGAGCAGATCCGCGGGGAACGCCCCGGCCTGGAGCGCCGCTCCCGCGAACACGGTCCCCAGCTCCGTCAGACGCTCCACGCCGGCCGCGCCCAGGTGCTCGTACGGCGCCCGGTCGAGGCGGTCCGTCGCCTCCTCGACCTCCTGGCGCAGCGCGGCTCCCGCTTCCGTCAACTCGGAGAGTCCGTCGTGCAGGCCGCGGGCGCGGAGCCGCTCCACGGCGGCGTCCCAGTCGTCCTGGTTCCAGCCGCGCGTGGTGAAGTTCCACTTCGGCGTCATGCCCTTGCCGGTCGCCGTGTGGCTCACCAGCGCCTCCAGGCCGTCGAGTTCGGCGTACTGGAGGGCGGTGAGGTGCCCGTCGCCCCGGTGCTCGCGCAGCAGCGTCGCGGCGTGCCAGAGCGCGAGGTGCGGCTGCTCGGGTACGGGCAGGTCCGCGTGGGCGGCGTAGAGCGGGCGTGCGGAACGGGAGCACGCCTCGGTGGCGCGCAGCGCGAGCTCGGCGGCCTCCGCCATCTCCGGGGACGCGAGGGCTTCCTCTCCGAGGAGGCGCCGCAGCGTCGAATCGACGGCACGCGCGCGTGCCGCGAGGACGTCCTTGGGGGACGCGGTGCTCCAGATGCCGGGCACGTGCCGGGCGACGGTCTCGTGCTTGTAGTTGTAGAACGCCGCCGTGACCACTCCGGCGCCGACCGGACCCATCGCCGCCGTGCGCACGGCGAAATTGACGGCCCGGGGGTGGGTGATCCCGAGCTCGCCCAGTTCGCGCCCCACATCGGGCGAGAAGTAGTGCGTCGAGTGCAGCGAGTTCAGCACGGTGTGACACCGACGACCCGCGCGCGGGTGCGGCGCCGCGGCCGGGGTGGGAGGCGTAAGAGAAGTCATGACCGCACGTTACCGACTGGTTGGTATGACGTGAAGTCCGGGGGCGCCCCACTCGGACCCGTCCATGGCAGGAAAGGAGGGGCATTCGGCATTGCGGCCATCACGACCGGGGTCAACAATCAGGGCATGGAGCAGCGAACTGTCCTGGTCGTCCTCTTCGACGGGGTCCAGAGCCTCGATGTCACGGGGCCGGTGGAGGTCTTCGCGGGCGCCGCCGCCTGCCGCGGCGGTGACGTCCCGGCGTACCGCATCCGCACGGCGTCCCTGGACGGCGCTCCCGTACGCACCTCCAGCGGACTCACGCTCGTCCCGGACTCGTCCCTCCCGGACGCCCCCGTGCCGCACACCCTGCTCGTCCCGGGCGGCCACGGCAGCCGCGAGGCCGACCCCCGCCTGATCGACTGGCTGCGCACGAACGCACCGCGCGCGCAGCGCCTCGTCTCGGTCTGCACCGGCGCCATCCTCTTCGCCGAGGCCGGGCTCCTGGACGGCCGCCGGGTGGCGACCCACTGGGCGTACTGCGCCCAGCTCGCCCGCGACCATCCCACCATCGAGGTCGACCCCGACCCGATCTTCGTCCGTGACGGTCATGTCGCGACCTCCGCGGGCGTGACGGCCGGCATCGACCTGGCCCTGGCCCTCGTGGAGGAGGATCTGAGCCGCGACGAGGCACTGACGGTCGCGCGCTACCTCGTGGTCTTCCTGCGGCGTCCGGGGAACCAGGCACAGTTCAGCGCCCAGCTCTCCGCGCAGACCGCACAGCGCGAGCCCTTGCGCGAGGTCCAGCAGTGGATCACCGAACACCCGGACGAGAACCTCTGCGTCGAGTCGCTCGCCGCCCGCGCCCGGCTCTCGCCCCGGCACTTCGCGCGGGCGTTCCAGACGGAGACGGGGATGACGCCGGGCAAGTACGTCGAGCGCGTGCGCGTCGAGCACGCGCGCCGTCTCCTGGAGGACACCTCCCACGGCGTCGAGGAGGTCTCGCGCGCCTGCGGCTACGGCACCCCGGAAGCGATGCGCCGCGCCTTCGTCAAGACCCTCGGCGCGGCGCCCGCCGAGTACCGGCGGCGCTTCCACGCCCCTCTCGCACCTCGGCGGGCCACCGCCCTCAACGGATAGGTACTCCATGCAGATCGCCATCGCCCTGTTCGAACGCTTCACCGCCCTGGACGCGGTCGGCCCCTACGAGACCCTCAGCCGCATGCCCGGCGCCGAGACCCTCTTCGTGGCCGAGCGCCCCGGCCCGGTGCGCAACGACAACGGCTCCCTCGCGCTCGTCGCCGACCAGGCCTTCGCCGACGTACCCACCCCCGACGTCGTGGTCGTCCCCGGCGGCCCCGGGCAGAGCGAGCACATGGCGGACGAGGCGCTCCTGGGCTGGCTGCGGTCCGCCGACGCCACCAGCACCTGGACCACGTCCGTGTGCACCGGGTCCCTCCTGCTCGCCGCCGCCGGGCTCCTCAAGGGGCGGCGTGCCACCTCGCACTGGCTCGCCCTCGCGGAGCTGGAAAGGTTCGGCGCCACGTCCACGGAGGAGCGCGTGGTGTTCGACGGCAAGTACGTGACGGCGGCCGGGGTCTCCTCCGGCATCGACATGGGGCTCGCACTGATCGGCCGGATCGCGGGCGAGGAAGCGGCCCAGGTCGTGCAGCTCCTCACGGAGTACGACCCCCAGCCGCCTTACGACGCCGGCTCCCCGCACAAGGCGCCCGCGCACCTCGTCGAGAAGTTCCGCGCGGGCAGCCGCTTCAGCCAGTAGCGCCGTCGGCGGGAGAGCTGTCGCCGAAAGAGCCGCCGCCGGGAGTCCAGGTGAAGTGCGGCTCGCGGCGCTCCAGGAACGCGGTGACGCCCTCGGCGGTGTCGCCGCCCTCGCGCGCCTGCCCGGTCCAGTACGGGTCCCGATCCGTGTGCCCCGCGGCGAACTCCTTGGCCGCGGCCTGCGTCAGCTGCGAGCGCGAGGCAAGGACCCTGGTGAACTCGGCGACCCGCTTGTCCAGTTCCCCCGCGGGCAGCACCTCGTCCACGAGACCGGTGCGCAGCGCGCGCCCCGCGTCGATCAACTCTCCCGAGAACAAGAGGTACTTGGCGGTCGCGGGCCCCACGAGCGACACCAGCCGCCGGGTGGACGACGAGGGATAGACGATCCCCAGCTTCGCCGGAGTGATGCCGAACAGCGCTCCCTCGTCCGCGAAGCGCAGATCGCAGGCCGCGGCCAGCTGACTTCCCCCGCCCACGCAGTAGCCGCGCACCGCGGCCAGCGTCGGCTTCGGAAAGGCCGCGAGCGCCTCCTCCGCCCGTACCGCCAGATCCTGCGCCGCACCGGGCGCCTCCCGCAGCGAGGAGATGTCGGCCCCCGCGCAGAACGTCCCGCCCTCGCCGGTCAGCACGACCGCCCGTACGGCCGGATCGGCGGCGAGCCCGGCGAGCAGCGGCGGCACCTGCCGCCACATGTCCGCCGTCATGGCGTTGCGCTTCGCCGGATGGTCGATGACGACGGTGGCGACGCCGTGCGTGACGGCCTGCCTCAGCTGCGGCTCCATGCGCAGGATGCTAACCGCACTACTCGAACGTACGATCAAGAAGGGGCGGCCCTGAGAACTCTGCGCACCGGGGGAAGCAGGACGGAGACGCTGATGGCCCGATCCAAGAGCGCCAAGACCGCCACGAGCGCCAAGACCTCCCCGACGGACGCCCAGGGCGCCAAGCAGCTCAGCCGCAGTCTGGGCTGGCTCGCCCTGCTGGGCGCGATCCTCGCGGTGGCGGGGATCGTCGGCCTCGTCTACACGGGCGTCGCCACCCTCACCTCCATGCTGCTCTTCGGCTGGCTGCTCCTGATCGGCGGCGCGGTCGGTCTGCTGCACGCGGTGCAGTCGCGCGGCACGAACTTCTTCTGGCTCGGCGTGGTCGTGGCGGCCCTGAACCTCGCGGCGGGAGTCGTGATCATCCGCAGGCCGGAAGTGGCTGCGGAGGCGCTGACGATGTTCGCCGCGCTGCTCTTCCTGACCGGTGGTGTCTTCCGTCTTGTCGGCAGCCTGGTGGTGCGCGGCCCGCAGTTCGGCTGGACGCTCGTACAGGGCGCCTTCGGCCTGCTGCTCGGCATCCTGGTGCTCGCCAACTGGCCGAGCAGCAGCCAGTACGTGATCGGTTGTTTCTTCTCGCTCGCACTGCTCTTCGACGGCCTCGGCCTGCTCGCCACCGGCCTGGGCGGGCGCCGGATCGTGAGCATGGTCGCCGATGACCGGCCGCCGCACGGGCCGAACGACCCGAGCGGCCCGGACGAGCCGAGCGGCCCGAACAACCCGTACAAGCCGAAGAACGCTTGAAAGCGAAACCGCGCGGACAGGACAAGTCGCTCGACCGACATGTTCGGGCGTCAGCGATCAAATGCCGTCGATAGTCGCTGACTTCTGGTCAGTCCTACGGTCCGGACCAGGACATTCCCAACACTCGATGCGTGGTGACAATCGAGCGCAAGGGCGGCGACCCGACGATGGGCGACGACGGCGGGAGTGGGCCCGCCCCTCTCCCTCGGGAGGCCGCGAAGGTGCCCTACGAAGGCGTATGGCGGTTCACCGCCGCCGCCGTGGACGCCTCCGTGCCCCAGGCCCGGCACGCGGTACGCGACCTGCTCGTCCGGCAGGGCGTGCCCGTTTCGGACGACGTCGTGCAGGGCCTGCTCCTGATCGTCTCCGAACTGGTCACCAACGCGGTGCGGCACGCGGCCCTGCTCTCGCCGATGCTCGCGGTGGAGGTGGCGGTCGGCGCCGAGTGGGTGCGGGTCTCCGTGGAGGACGACCACCCCTACCGCCCGACCGCCCTGGTGGCCGACCACGGCCAGACCGGCGGCCGCGGCCTTCTCCTCGTGCGCGAGATCACCCAGGAGGCGGGCGGCGCCTGCGACGTCGAACACACCGCGAGCGGGGGCAAGGTCATCTGGGCGGCCCTGCCCCTGAAGCCCAACGGCTCCGCCCCGGACGGGGATTGACTCACCAGCCCGCGGCAGGCCCCGTCAGCTCCCTGATCGCGGGCCGCGCCGCGTCGAGGACGGTCATGAACCACGCGGAGAACGGCCCCTGCGCATGCCGCTCCGCCAGCTCGGCGGCCGTCACGAACGCGGTCTCGCCGACCTCGGACGCGTCGGGCCGCAGCGGCGACTGGACCATCCCCACGAAGAGATGGTTGAACTCCTGCTCCACCAGGCCCGAGTCGGGGTCCGGGTGGTTGTAGCGCACCGTGCCCGCCTCGGCGAGCAGTGAGGGCGAGACGCCCAGCTCCTCGTACGTCCGGCGCGCGGCGGCCGCGAACGGCGCCTCGCCGGGGTACGGGTGGCCGCAGCAGGTGTTCGACCAGACGCCGGGGGAGTGGTACTTGCCCAGGGCGCGCTGCTGCAACAACAGCCGCCCCTGCTCGTCGAAGAGGAAAACGGAGAACGCCCGGTGCAGCTGCCCGGGCGCCTGATGCGCGGAGAGTTTCTCCGCCGTGCCGATCGTCCTGCCGTCCTCGTCGACGAGTTCCAGCAAGATCGCTTCTCCGGTGCCGTTCGACGAGTTGTTCGCCGCGGTGGCAGGTGTGGTCGGCATACGCATCCTTCGCTTCGGGCTTCGAACCTCAAGTCTGCCGTACGCGACCGGCCCTACCGGCAAGGAACCACCGGAAGCCACCCTCACCGGTGTCAGTGGCAGAGCTTCGCCTCGTGCTCGGCGTGGCCGACCGGCTCCAACTGGAAGGTGCAGTGCTCCACGTCGAAGTGGTCGCCCAGGCATCCCTGCAGTTCGTGCAGCATCTTCTCGTGGCCGATCGCGTTCAGCGTCTCCGTGCTGACGACCACATGTGCGGAGAGGACGGGCATCCCCGAAGTGATGGTCCAGGCGTGCAGGTCGTGGACGTCCTCGACGCCCGGCAGATCCAGTATGTGCGAGCGGACCTCGCCCATGTCGACGCCCTTGGGCGCGGACTCCAGGAGCACGTTCAGGGTCTCGCGCAGCAGCTTCACCGTACGCGGGACGATCATCAGGCCGATGACGAGCGAGGCGATCGGGTCCGCCGCCTGCCAGCCGGTGGTCAGGATGAGCACGGCCGCGACGATCACGGCCAGGGAGCCGAGCGCGTCGGCCATGACCTCCAGGAAGGCGCCGCGCACGTTCAGGCTGTCCTTCTGGCCGCGCATCAGGAGCGAGAGGGAGATCATGTTCGCCACCAGGCCGATGACGCCGAAGACGATGGTCAGTCCGCCCTCGGTGTCGGCGGGCGTGATGAACCGCTGGATCGCCTCGAACAGGACGTAGCCGCCGACGCCGAGCAGCAGCAGACAGTTGGCGAGCGCGGCCAGGATCTCGGCGCGGGCGTAGCCGAAGGTGCGGTTCTCCGTCGCCGGGCGGCTCGCGAACTGGATCGCGAGCAGCGCCATGCCGAGGCCGAGCGCGTCCGTCGCCATGTGCGTCGCGTCCGCGATGAGCGCGAGCGAATCCGCCATGATGCCGCCGACGATCTCGACCACCATGACGGTGATCGTGATGGAGAGCGCGATGCGCAGCCGCCCCCGGTACGCCGCCGTCGCCGTCCCCCCATGTGTGTGTCCGTGATCGTGCCCAGCCCCCATGGAAGCCGCCTCCGTGTGCTCGGTATCGGTCTTCTGTTCCCTGGTCGCGCGTCTGTCGCGATCACAGTGAACTACGGGTGGGGGGTATCCGGCAACACGGCACTGAACACCGTTGTCATATGCTCTGACCTGCGGAAATGTCCGCAGGTCAGAGCGCTGACGTGATCAGGTGCGGAGCGCCTCGGGGTGGTGGAGGCACCAACCCGCCCACGCGGACTCGACCATCTCGCGTACCCCGCGCCGCGCCTTCCAGCCCAGCGCGTCGGCGGCCAGGCCCGCGTCCGCGACGGCGCGCGGGGCGTCACCGTCGCGGCGCGGCTCGACGATGGCGGGGCGGTCGTCGCCGGACACCTCGCCGATGAGCGTGACGAGTTCGCGTACGGAAACACCCTCGCCGCGGCCGATGTTCACCGTCAGGTCGCCCTCGGGGTGCGCCTGGACGCGGCGGGCCGCCGCGAGGTGGGCGTCGGCGAGGTCGGCGACGTGGATGTAGTCACGGACGCAGGTGCCGTCCGGGGTCGGGTGGTCGGCACCGAAGATCCGCGGCGCCTCGTCACGGGTGAGCCGGTCGAAGACCATCGGGATCACGTTGAAGACCCCGGTGTCCGCGAGCTCGGGGGTGGCTGCCCCCGCCACGTTGAAGTAGCGCAAGCACACGGTCGCGATGGAGTGCGCACGCCCGGCGGCCCGCACCAGCCACTCACCGGCGAGCTTCGTCTCGCCGTAGGGGTTGATCGGCACGCAGGGCGTGTCCTCCGTCACCAGGTCCACGTCCGGCGGGTTGCCGTACACCGCGGCCGACGAGGAGAAGACGAACCGCTTGATGCCGGCCTCGGCCACCGCGTCAAGCAGCGTCACCAGGCCGCCGACGTTCTCCCGGTAGTAGCGCAGCGGCTGCTCCACGGACTCGCCGACCTGCTTGCGGGCCGCGAGATGCACCACACCCGTCACCCCGTGCTCGGCGAACACCCGCCGCAGCAGCTCGCCGTCGAGTGAGGAGCCCCGCACGAGAGGGATGTCCGCGGGGAGACGCTCCGGCACCCCGGACGAGACGTCGTCAAGGACGACGACCCGCTCCCCGGCGCCGGCCATCGCCCGCGCCACATGTGCCCCGATATAGCCCGCCCCGCCTGTGATCATCCATGTCATGGGCGTCGACTTTATGTCGTTTGTGCCGGTCGCATGAAGCGCGGTTTGTGGGTGCCGCCTCCCATCGACCATGATGATCGAGTCGGCACGGGCCCTGGCAGGCCGTGCTTGTCGGGCCGTAAACGGGCGGTGAACGCCCGCTTCCCGTCATCCGATAGCCTCTGCCGACGTGCCGCCCGGCCGCTGCCGGCCAGGGGCGCGCCCCTCATCACGCACGTGCCCGGCGCGAGCCGCGCCGGCAATCAAGGAGTGAGTTCGTCTGTCGACCGCCATCCTGACCGGTCAGCCGGTCCCCGGGTCGCCGCTCGAAGGCGATCTGCGGTCCCTGGGGTTTGACGTCCGGGTCGCCTCCGACGCTGCGGACACCGAAGCGCTGCTCGCCGCCGTCCCCGCCGGGCAGCGGGTCGCGGTCGTCGACGCGCGCTTCGTGGGCCACGTCCACGCGCTCCGCCTCGGCCTGACCGACCCGCGCTTCGCCGCGTCGGCCGTTCACGGCGCCGTCACCGCGCAGCCCGAGGCCCGCGCCGACCTGACGCGCGCCCTGCACGCCACCACCGTCGCCGGCAACGGCGGCGGCTCCGCCGTGGTCGTCGAGGCGCTCGCGGACCAGGTGGCCCAGGCGATCGAAGCCGAGGGCCGCGCCCTGCACCGCCCCGACCTCGGCACCCTCGTCGCCACCGTGCCCAGCGATCCGCAGACGCGGAACGAGGCACGCCAGGCCGTCGCCGCCGTGGACGACGAAGCCGTACGTCTGCGGACCGCGGTCAAGTCGCGGGACGGCTTCTTCACGACGTACTGCATCTCTCCCTACTCGCGCCACATCGCCCGCTGGTGCGCGCGTCGCGGCCTCACCCCGAACCAGGTCACCACCGCCTCGCTGCTCGTCGCCCTGATCGCGGCGGGCTGCGCGGCCACCGGCACCCGCGGCGGCTTCGTCGCGGCCGGACTCCTGCTCCTCTTCTCCTTCGTCCTGGACTGCACGGACGGGCAGCTCGCCCGCTACTCCCTGCAGTACTCGACGCTGGGCGCCTGGCTCGACGCGACCTTCGACCGCGCCAAGGAGTACGCCTACTACGCGGGCCTCGCGCTCGGCGCCGCCCGCGGTGGCGACGACGTATGGGCGCTCGCGCTCGGCGCGATGGTGCTGCAGACCTGCCGGCATGTCGTGGACTTCTCCTTCAACGAGGCGAACCACGACGCCACCGCCAACACCAGCCCCACCGCGGCCCTCTCCGACAAGCTCGACAGTGTCGGCTGGACGGTCTGGCTGCGCCGCATGATCGTGCTGCCGATCGGCGAGCGCTGGGCGCTGATCGCCGTGCTCACCGCGGTGACCACCCCGCGCATCACGCTGATCGTCCTGCTCATCGGCTGCGGCCTCGCCGCCTGCTACACCACGGCGGGCCGCGTCCTGCGCTCGCTGACCCGCAGGGCGACCCGTACCGACCGTGCCGCGCAGGCACTCGCGGACCTCGCCGACACCGGACCGCTCGCCTCAGCCTTCGCGGCACTCGGGCTCCGCGGACCGTCGCTGCCCGCGCCCGTCCTCGCCTTCGTCGGCGGGGCGGCCCTCGCCTGCGTGGCGGGACTCACGTCGTACGGCAGCCCGTGGGTCGTCGTCGCCGCGGTGATCTACGTCATTACTTCAGGGCTCGCCGTTGCCCGCCCCCTCAAGGGCGCCCTCGACTGGCTCGTCCCGCCGTTCTTCCGCGCGGCCGAGTACGGGACGATCCTGCTGCTCGCCGCCAACGCGGACGTGAACGGTGCCTTGCCCGCGGCTTTCGGGCTCGTGTCCGCTGTCGCCTACCATCACTACGACACGGTGTACCGCATTCGCGGCGACGCAGGCGCGCCGCCGCACTGGCTGGTGCGGGCGATCGGCGGGCATGAGGGCAGGACGCTGCTGGTCGCTCTCGCCGCCGCTCTGCTCACCGACACAGATTTCACCGTCGCGCTCACGGCTCTCGCCGTGGCCGTGGCACTCGTGGTGCTCGTCGAGAGCATCCGCTATTGGGTGACCGCTCACAAGCGCGGAGCACCCGCCGTACACGATGAAGGAGAACCCGCATGATCGGCCTCGTGCTGGCGGCCGGCGCCGGACGGCGTCTTCGCCCCTACACCGACACGCTCCCCAAGGCCCTGGTGCCGGTCGACGGTGACACCACCATCCTCGACCTGACCCTCGGCAACTTCGCGGAGATCGGTCTGACCGAGGTCGCGATCATCGTCGGCTACAAGAAGGAGGCGGTCTACGACCGCAAGGCGGAGCTCGAGGAGAAGTACGGCCTCAAGCTCACGCTGATCGACAACGACAAGGCAGAGGAGTGGAACAACGCCTACTCCCTCTGGTGCGGTCGTGACGCGATCAAGCACACGGTGATCCTCGCCAACGGCGACACCGTGCACCCCGTCTCCGTCGAGAAGACGCTGCTCGCCGCCCGCGGCGACGGCAAGAAGATCATCCTCGCCCTCGACACGGTGAAGAACCTCGCCGACGAGGAGATGAAGGTCATCGTGGACCCCGAGAAGGGCGTCCAGAAGATCACCAAGCTGATGGACCCCGCGAGCGCCACCGGTGAGTACATCGGTGTCACGCTCATCGAGGGCGACGCCGCCGAGCAGCTGGCCGACGCCCTGAAGACGACCTTCGAGCGCGACCCCGACCTCTACTACGAGGACGGCTACCAGGAGCTCGTCAACCGCGGCTTCAAGATCGACGTGGAGCCGATCGGCGACGTCAAGTGGGTCGAGATCGACAACCACGACGACCTCGCCAAGGGGCGGGAGATCGCGTGCCAGTACTGACGAGGCTCATCCCCTCGCCGGTCGTCGTGGACATCCGGCCGGGGGCGCTCAACGACCTGGCCGGTGTCCTCGCGGACCAGCGGATCTGCTCGTCCACCGGCAAGCTCGCCATCGCGATCAGCGGCGGCTCCGGCGCGGTGCTCCGGCAGCGGCTCGAACCGTCGCTGCCCACCGCCGAGTGGTTCGAGGTCGGCGGCGGCACGCTCGATGACGCCATCAAGCTCGCCGACGCCATCAAGAAGGGCCGCTACGACGCGGTCGTCGGCCTCGGCGGCGGCAAGATCATCGACTGCGCCAAGTTCGCCGCGGCGCGCGTCGGCCTGCCGCTGGTCGCCGTCGCGACGAACCTGTCGCACGACGGTCTGTGCTCGCCGGTCGCCACGCTCGACAACGACGCGGGCCGCGGCTCGTACGGAGTGCCGAATCCCATCGCGGTCGTCATCGACCTCGACGTGATCCGCGAGGCCCCCGTACGGTTCGTGCGCTCCGGCATCGGCGACGCCCTGTCCAACATCTCCGCGATCGCGGACTGGGAGCTCGCGGCGCGCGAGCGCGGCGAGGACATCGACGGACTCGCGGCCGCGATGGCGCGCCAGGCCGGCGAGGCCGTCCTGCGCCACCCCGGTGGCGTCGGCGACGACGGCTTCCTGCAGGTCCTCGCCGAGGGTCTGGTCCTCACCGGCATCGCGATGTCCGTGTCGGGCGACTCCCGCCCGGCGTCCGGCGCCTGCCACGAGATCAACCACGCCTTCGACCTCCTCTTCCCCAAGCGCGCTGCCAGCCACGGCGAGCAGTGCGGCCTGGGCGCGGCCTTCGCGATGTTCCTGCGTGGAGCGCGCGAGGAGTCGCTGTACATGGTGGAGGTGCTGCGCAGGCACGGCCTCCCCGTGACGCCGGAGGAGATCGGCTTCACCGTGGACGAGTTCGTCCAGGTCGTGGAGTACGCCCCGCAGACGCGCCCCGGGCGCTACACGATCCTCGAGCACCTCAATCTGAATTCCGACCAGATCAAGGACGCATACGCCGACTATGCCAAGGCCATCGGTAGCTGAACTCCGCCCCGTCGTTCACCCCGCAGGGGTGAAGGACCGGCGCAGCGGTGAGCACTGGGCGGGACGCCTGTACATGCGAGAGATCTCGCTGCGCTGCGACCGCTACCTGGTGAACACCAGGATCACGCCCAACCAGCTCACGTATCTGATGACCGTGGCCGGCGCCCTCGCCGCCCCGGCGCTTCTGGTGCCGGGGATCACGGGCGCCGTGCTCGGCGTGATCATGGTCCAGCTGTATCTCCTGCTCGACTGCGTCGACGGCGAGATCGCCCGCTGGCGCAAGCAGTACTCCATGGCCGGGGTCTACCTGGACCGCGTCGCCGCCTATCTGTGCGACGCCGCGGTCCTGGTCGGCTTCGGTCTGCGCGCCGCCGACCTGTGGGGCTCGGGCCGTATCGACTGGCTGTGGGCCTTCCTCGGCACGCTCGCCGCGCTCGGCGCCATCCTGATCAAGGCGGAGACCGACCTCGTCGGTGTCGCCCGCCACCAGCAGGGCCTCGCGCCGGTCAAGGAGTCGGCCTCCGAGCCGCGCTCCTCCGGCATGGCCCTGGCGCGCAAAGCCGCGGGCGCGCTGAAGTTCCACCGGCTCGTGCTCGGCATCGAGGCGTCCCTGCTGATCCTGGTCCTCGCGATCGTGGACTCGGTCCGGGGCGACCTGCTCTTCTCGCGGATCGGTGTCGCCGTCCTGGCCGGCATCGCGATGCTGCAGACCCTGCTGCACCTCGTGTCCATCCTCGCCTCCAGCAGGCTCAAGTGAGTGCGGCGGGGAGCCGGCCCCTGAAGGTCGGCGCGGTCATCATCACCATGGGCAACCGGCCGCAGGAGCTGCGCGCCCTGCTCGACTCGGTCGCCAAGCAGGACGGCGACCCGGTCGAGGTGGTGGTCGTCGGCAACGGCGCCCCCGTGCCCGAGGTCCCCGATGGCGTACGCACCGTCGAGCTGCCGGAGAACCTCGGCATCCCCGGCGGTCGCAACGTCGGCATCGAGGCCTTCGGCCCCGGCGGCACCGACGTCGACGTCCTTCTCTTCCTCGACGACGACGGCCTCCTGGCCAACACGGACACGGCCCAGCTGTGCCGCGAGGCCTTCGCCGCCGACCCGAAGCTCGGCATCATCAGCTTCCGCATCGCCGACCCGGACACGGGGGAGACCCAGCGCCGGCACGTGCCGCGCCTGCGGGCATCCGACCCGATGCACTCCTCCCGCGTGACCACCTTCCTCGGCGGCGCCAACGCCGTCCGTACGCAGGTCATGGCCGAGGTCGGCGGCCTGCCCGACGAGTTCTTCTACGCCCACGAGGAGACCGACCTCGCCTGGCGTGCCCTGGACGCGGGCTGGATGATCGACTACCGCGCCGACATGGTGCTCTTCCACCCCACGACGGCCCCCTCGCGGCACGCGGTCTACCACCGGATGGTCGCCCGCAACCGCGTCTGGCTGGCCCGCCGCAACCTGCCCGCGCTCCTGGTCCCGGTCTACCTTGGTGTGTGGATGCTCCTGACCCTGGCCAGGAAGCCCTCGCGCCCCGCGCTCAGGGCCTGGTTCGGCGGCTTCAAGGAGGGCTGGACGACGCCCTGCGGACCTCGTAAGCCGATGAGGTGGCGTACGGTGTGGCGCCTGACCCGACTGGGCCGACCTCCCGTCATCTGACAAGCTCGGGTCTGAGAACATCTGGGCCATACTCCGGTCCCTGGCCCACGCCTACGCCCGACCGGCTGCGCATCTGAAGACGAAAGTTTCCACTCGTGAGTGAGACAACGCATGACGGCGGGGTCGCGGTGACCGCGCCTCCGTCGCCCGATGACGGGCTCTCCCGGGCCGATCTCGCCGCCAAGTACGGTCTGACCGTCAGTGGCGCACGGCCCGGACTTTTCGAGTACGTCAACCAGCTCTGGGGACGGCGCCACTTCATCATCGCCTTCTCCCAGGCGAAGCTGACCGCCCAGTACAGCCAGGCCAAGCTCGGCCAGCTGTGGCAGGTGGCGACGCCGCTCCTCAACGCCGCGGTCTACTTCTTCATCTTCGGACTGCTGCTCGGCGCCCGGGACGGCATTCCGCACCACATCTACGTGCCGTTCCTGGTCACCGGTGTCTTCGTCTTCACGTTCACGCAGAGCTCGGTCATGGCGGGCGTGCGGGCGATCTCCGGCAACCTCGGCCTGGTCAGGGCCCTGCATTTCCCACGGGCCTCGCTGCCGATCTCCTTCGCGCTCCAGCAGCTGCAGCAGCTGCTGTTCTCGATGATCGTGCTGGTCATCATCATGTGTGCGTTCGGGATCTTCCCCGCCCTGTCCTGGTTCCTGGTCCTGCCGGCGCTGCTGCTGCAGTTCGTCTTCAACATGGGCCTGGCGCTGATCTTCGCCCGGATGGGCAGCAAGACGCCCGACCTGGCGCAGCTGATGCCGTTCGTGATGCGGACCTGGATGTACGCGTCGGGCGTGATGTTCAGCATCCCCGCCATGCTCGCGACCAAGGAGAGCGTGCCCAGCTGGATCGGGGACGTCCTCCAGTGGAACCCGGCCGCGGTCTACATGGACCTGATCCGCTTCGCCATGATCGACGACTACGGCAAGGAGTACCTGCCGGAGCACGTGTGGTTCATCGCCGGCGGCTGGGCGGTCCTGTTCGGCGTGGTCGGCTTCGTGTACTTCTGGAAGGCTGAGGAGCGTTACGGCCGTGGCTGACGAAGACAAGAGCGTCGACAGGACGCACATCCCCACCGTCATCGCCGACGAGCTGCACATCGTCTACCGCGTGAACGGCGCGAAGACGGGCAAGGGCAGCGCCACCTCCGCGCTGAGCCGCATCCTCAAGCGCGGCGAGGAGCGGGGCGTGCGCAAGGTGCACGCCGTGCGCGGCGTCAGCTTCACCTCCTACCGCGGCGAGGCCATCGGCCTGATCGGCTCGAACGGCTCCGGCAAGTCGACCCTGCTCCGCGCCATCGCGGGCCTGCTGCCCGCCGAGAAGGGCAAGGTCTACACCGACGGCCAGCCCTCGCTGCTCGGCGTCAACGCGGCCCTGATGAACGACCTGACGGGCGAGCGGAACGTCATACTCGGCGGGCTCGCGATGGGCATGACACGCGAGCAGATCAGGGACCGCTACCAGGACATCGTCGACTTCTCGGGCATCAACGAGAAGGGTGACTTCATCACCCTGCCGATGCGTACGTACTCCTCCGGCATGGCGGCCCGTCTGCGCTTCTCCATCGCGGCCGCCAAGGACCACGACGTACTGATGATCGACGAGGCGCTCGCGACGGGCGACCGGAAGTTCCAGAAGCGCTCCGAGGCCCGCATCCGCGAGCTCCGCAAGGAGGCCGGCACGGTCTTCCTCGTCAGTCACAACAACAAATCCATCCGTGACACCTGTGACCGCGTCCTGTGGCTGGAACGCGGTGAGCTGCGCATGGACGGACCGACCGACGAGGTCATCAAGGAGTACGAGAAGTTCACGGGCAAATAGCCCACCGCGTACGCCCGAATGGGTCAGGGCCCCGCCGGAGTCAACCTGGCGGGGCCCTGCCGCGTCCTGAGTGTTCGGCAGCCCCTTTGGTTGCCTCAAGTCCCTTGAGCCCGGGGAAGATTGACGTCAATCGGTGTGTTGTTGTGATGCGCGGAACACCCCGACGACGCATGCCGCGTTGTACAACGTAAGCTGTACCGGTGCTGATTCGCGGCAAGTGGGGCGATATCGCGCGGCGCCCCGGCCCGTGGCACGGTCCGCCTCGCGGAGTGCCGGGCGGCGTGTCCGAAATAGGATGTATTGGGTCGGCAGTGTAGAACGGGAGATGTGACGGCAATGGCTACGGATGATCTCCAGCTACGCGACGCATCCGCCGTCCTCGCGAAGGCTGCGGACGAGAACTTCCCCGTGGCGCCCTTCTTCCTGCCCCGCGCCTGGCGCGACGACCTCATGGCCGTGTACGGCTACGCCCGCCTCGTCGACGACATCGGCGACGGCGACCTGGCCCCCGGCGGCGCCGACGCCCGGTACCTCGGCGTGGACCCCGAGGCCGCCGACGACCGGTTCGCTCTCCTGGACGCCTTCGAGGCCGACCTGCACCGGGTCTTCGACTCCACACCGCGGCACCCGCTGCTGCGCGCCCTCCAGCCCACCGTGCGGCGCTGTCGCCTCACGCCCGAACCCTTCATCGGCCTGATCGAGGCCAACCGCCAGGACCAGCTCGTCGCACGCTACGAGACGTACGACGACCTTCTGGCCTACTGCGAGCTGTCCGCGAATCCGGTGGGCCGTCTCGTCCTCGGCATCACCGGTACCGCGACGCCGGAGCGGATCCGCCGCTCGGACGCGGTGTGCACCGGCCTCCAGATCGTCGAGCACCTCCAGGACGTCGCCGAGGACCTGGGCCGGGGCCGCGTCTACCTGCCCGCCGATGACATGAAGCGATTCCATGTCCAGGAGCGGGATCTGGCCGCACCGACAGCAGGCGCGTCGGTGCGCGCACTGGTTGCATATGAAGCAGAACGCGCCCGCTGCCTCCTGAATGAAGGCACCCCCCTGGTGGGTAGCGTCCACGGCAGGCTGAAGGTGCTGCTTGCAGGTTTCGTGGCTGGGGGGAGGGCGGCGGTCTCCGCGATCGCCGCCGCCGGATACGACGTACTTCCTGGACCGCCGAAACCCACCAAACCGCGTTTGCTGCGCGAGGTGGGGGCGGTTCTGCGAGGAGAGGGGTGAGCCGGACCGTGGAGTCAGGCCCGAACGTGTCCGCGCCGGTACTCGCCGCATACAGCTACTGCGAGGCCGTCACAGGGCAGCAGGCACGCAATTTCGCGTACGGCATCAGGCTGCTCTCGCTGCCCAAGCGCCGCGCGATGTCGGCGCTCTACGCCCTCTCGCGGCGCGTGGACGACATCGGCGACGGCGCGCTCGCGCCGGCCGTCAAGGCCGAGCGCCTCGACGAGACCCGGGCCCTGCTCGCCCGGATCCGCGCGGGGAACGTGGACGAGGACGACACCGACCCGGTGGCGGTCGCGCTCGCGCATGCCGCGGAGCACTTCCCCATCCCGCTCGGCGGGCTCGACGAGCTGATCGACGGGGTCCTGATGGACGTCCGCGGCGAGACGTACGAGACGTGGGAGGACCTCAGGGTCTACTGCCGGTGCGTCGCGGGCGCCATCGGACGGCTCTCCCTCGGCGTGTTCGGCACGGAACGGGGGGCGCTCAACGCCGAGCGCGCGCCGGAGTATGCCGACACGCTCGGCCTCGCGCTCCAACTCACCAATATCCTCCGTGACGTTCGCGAGGACGCGGAGGACGGCCGCACCTATCTGCCCGCCGACGATCTCGCCAAGTTCGGCTGCTCCGCCGGGTTCTCGGGTTCCGAGCCGCCCGCCGGTTCCGACTTCGCCGGGCTCGTGCACTTCGAGGTGCGCAGGGCGCGGGCGCTGTTCGCCGAGGGGTACCGCCTGCTTCCCATGCTCGACCGGCGCAGCGGGGCCTGCGTGGCCGCCATGGCGGGCATCTACCGGCGGCTTCTGGACCGCATCGAGCGGGAGCCGGAGGCGGTCCTGCGCGGTCGTGTCTCGCTGCCGGGCCGCGAGAAGGCGTACGTCGCCGTGCGTGGTCTCTCCGGTCTCGATGCGCGCACCATCTCCCGACAGACCGTCAGGAGGCGTGCTTGATGGGCATCCGCGGCGCATGCGGTGAACGTAGGGCAACCCCCTGCAACCGGCGGGCAACCCTCCGCCGCGCCTCGGCGTCCCAGACTGCAACCGCCCAGGGGGAAAGCGCATGAGAGACGAAGACACGCGATCGGCCGCGGATGCCGACGGGCAGGCGGGCCGCGGGGCCGCCGTGGTGGTCGGCGGCGGGCTCGCCGGCATCACCGCGGCGCTGTCCCTCGCCGACGCGGGGCTGCGCGTGACGCTGCTCGAAGGGCGGCCGCGCCTCGGCGGGCTCGCCTTCTCCTTCAAGCGCGGCGACCTGACCATCGACAACGGCCAGCACGTCTACCTGCGCTGCTGCACCGCCTACCGCTGGTTCCTCGACCGCGTCGACGGCGCGGCCCTCGCGCCCTTGCAGGAACGTCTCGACGTGCCCGTACTCGACGCCGACCGGAACCGGCTCGGCCGCCTTCGCCGCACCGCGCTGCCCGTGCCGCTGCACCTGGCGGCGAGCCTCGCCACGTATCCGCATCTGTCGCTCGCGGAGCGCGCCAACGTCGGGCGCGCCGCACTCGCCCTCAAGGGGCTCGACCCGGCCGACCCCAAGCTGGACGGCCAGGACTTCGGCAGCTGGCTCGCCGCGCACGGCCAGTCGCCGCGCGCCGTCGAGGCCCTGTGGGACCTTGTCGGTGTGGCCACGCTCAACGCCGTCGCGGGGGACTCCTCGCTGGGGCTGGCCGCGATGGTCTTCAAGACCGGGCTGCTGTCGCAGCCGGGCGCCGCCGACATCGGCTGGGCGCATGTGCCCCTCGGTGATCTCCATGACACGCTGGCCCGCAAGGCGCTCGACTCCGCGGGCGTACGAACCGAACTGAGGACACGAGTCACCTCCATCTCCCGTACGGACAACGGCGGTTGGAAGGTCGAAGTTCCCGGCGAGACGATCGAGGCACAGACCGTCGTGCTCGCCGTGCCGCAGCACGAGACCCACGATCTGCTCCCCGACGGCGCCCTGGACGAGCCCGACCGGCTGCTCGACATCGACACCGCGCCGATCCTCAACATCCACGTCGTCTACGACCGCAAGGTCCTCAAGCGGCCCTTCTTCGCGGCCATCGGCTCGCCCGTGCAGTGGGTCTTCGACCGGACCGAAGCCTCCGGGCTCACCGAGGGGCAGTACGTCGCGCTGTCCCAGTCCGCGGCCCAGGACGAGATCGACGCGCCCGTCGCCGCGCTGCGCGAGCGCTATCTGCCGGAGCTCGAGCGGCTGCTGCCCGCCGCGCACGGCGCCGAAGTACGGGACTTCTTCGTGACCCGGGAGCGCACCGCGACGTTCGCGCCGACTCCCGGTGTGGGCCGGCTGCGGCCCGGTGCTCGCACCAAGGCTCCCGGCCTGTACCTCGCCGGGGCGTGGACCGCCACCGGGTGGCCCGCGACCATGGAGAGCGCCGTCCGCAGCGGCATCAGCGCCGCAAGGGAAGCTCTCTCCGCCCTAGACCGCCCACGCGATCACCTCTTCGACGTCGAGGAGGCCGCGTGAAGCCAGCCCTCCTGGGGTCAGGTCCCCAGGAAAACAGCACCGGAACAACCAGTACCGGAACAAGAGGAGAGACTGTGCCGACTGTGCCCTCGGCCGAATCGGCTGCCGACACGGTGGACGTGACCTCACTGCTCGAGCGCGGAAGGACGCTGGCCACCCCGGTGCTGCGGTCCGCCGTGGACCGCCTCGCGCCGCCCATGGACACCGTCGCCGCCTACCACTTCGGCTGGATCGACGCCGAGGGCAACCCGTCCGACGGCGACGGCGGCAAGGCCGTGCGTCCCGCCCTCGCCCTGCTCTCCGCGGAGGCGGCCGGCGCCGCACCGGAGGTCGGCGTACCCGGAGCTGTAGCGGTCGAACTGGTGCACAACTTCTCGTTGCTGCACGACGACCTGATGGACGGCGACGAACAGCGCCGCCACCGCGACACGGTGTGGAAGGTGCACGGCCCGGCCCAGGCCATCCTCGTCGGTGACGCCCTCTTCGCGCTCGCCAACGAGATCCTCCTGGAGATCGGCACCGTCGAGGCGGGCCGCGCCACGCGCCGCCTGACCACCGCGACCCGCGCCCTGATCGACGGCCAGGCGCAGGACATCTCCTACGAGCACCGCGAGCGGGTCACCGTCGAGGAGTGCCTGGAGATGGAGGGCAACAAGACCGGCGCCCTGCTCGCCTGCGCGGTCTCCATCGGCGCCGTACTCGGCGGCGCCGACGACCGCACCGCCGACATCCTGGAGAAGTACGGCTACCACCTCGGCCTCGCCTTCCAGGCCGTGGACGACCTGCTCGGCATCTGGGGCGACCCGGAGTCCACCGGCAAGCAGACCTGGAGCGATCTTCGCCAGCGCAAGAAGTCGCTGCCCGTCGTGGCCGCGCTCGCCGCGGGCGGGCCCGCGTCCGAGCAGCTCGCCGAGCTGCTCGCGGCCGACGCCAAGAGCAACGACTTCGACAGCTTCTCCGAGGAGGAGTTCGCCGCACGCGCCGCCCTGATCGAGCAGGCGGGCGGCCGTGAGTGGACCGCCGACGAGGCCCGGCGCCAGCACACCATCGCCATCGAGGCGCTCGACACCGTCGAGATGCCCGACCGGGTGCGGGAGCAGCTCGTCGCGCTCGCCGACTTCGTCGTCGTACGGAAGAGATGATCACTATCGAGCAGATATAGGACTCGCAGTCGCCGGCCGGCGCCCAGCGCGTCGGCCGACGGCGGACCCACAGCAGAGAAGACGACTGCACGAAGGGGAAGCCATGACAGCGACGACCGACGGAAGCACCGGAGCGGTGACGCCCCGCGCAACCTCGGCCAGCCAGCCACTCGACCTGACCACGGTGACGGCACCAGGGCCACGTGACGCCGCCGCGCGCGCCATACAACGCTCGACCGAGTTCCTGCTCTCGCAGCAGGACGCCCAGGGCTGGTGGAAGGGCGGCCTCGAAACGAACGTGACGATGGACGCCGAGGACCTGCTGCTCCGTCAGTTCCTGGGCATCCGGGACGAGAAGACCACCCGCGCCGCCGCGCTCTTCATCCGCGGCGAGCAGCGCGAGGACGGCACCTGGGCCACCTTCTTCGGCGGCCCCGGCGAACTCTCCACCACCATCGAGGCGTACGTCGCGCTGCGTCTGGCGGGCGACGCTCCGGACGACCCGCACATGGCGAAGGCCTCCGCCTGGATCCGCGACCAGGGCGGCATCGCCGCGAGCCGCGTCTTCACCCGCATCTGGCTCGCCCTCTTCGGCTGGTGGAAGTGGGGCGACCTGCCCGAACTCCCGCCGGAGCTCATCTACTTCCCCAAGTGGCTGCCGCTCAACATCTACGACTTCGGGTGCTGGGCGCGCCAGACGATCGTGCCGCTCACCGTCGTCTCCGCCAAGCGCCCCGTCCGCCCCGCACCCTTCCCGCTGGACGAGCTGCACAGCGACGCGCGCGTACCGAACCCGGCCAAGCCCCTCGCGCCCATGGGGAGTTGGGACGGCGTCTTCCAGCGCCTCGACAAGGCCCTGCACCTCTACCGCAAGGTCGCCCCGCGCAAGGTGCGCAAGGCCGCGATGAACAGCGCCGCCCGCTGGATCATCGAACGCCAGGAGAACGACGGCTGCTGGGGCGGCATCCAGCCGCCAGCCGTGTACTCCGTGATCGCCCTCCACCTGCTCGGATACGACCTGGAGCACCCGGTCCTCAAGGCGGGCCTGGAGTCGCTCGACCGGTTCGCCATCTGGCGCGAGGACGGCTCCCGGATGATCGAGGCGTGCCAGTCGCCGGTCTGGGACACCTGCCTCGCGACCATCGCGCTCGCCGACGCGGGCCTGCCCGCCGACCATCCGCAGCTCATCAAGGCGGCGGACTGGATGCTCGGCGAGGAGATCGTACGGCCCGGCGACTGGTCCGTGCGTCGCCCGCAACTCGCCCCCGGCGGCTGGGCGTTCGAGTTCCACAACGACAACTACCCCGACATCGACGACACCGCCGAGGTCATCCTGGCCCTGCGCCGGGTGGAGCACCCCGACCGCCCGCGCCTGGAGAACGCGATCGAGCGCGGCATGCGCTGGACCCTCGGCATGCAGTCCAAGGGCGGCGCCTGGGCCGCCTTCGACGCCGACAACACCAGCCCGTTCCCCAACCGGCTGCCGTTCTGCGACTTCGGTGAGGTCATCGACCCGCCGTCGGCCGACGTCACCGGACACGTCGTCGAGATGCTCGCCATCGAGGGCAAGTCGCACGACCCGCGCACCCGGCGCGGCATCGAGTGGCTACTCGCCGAACAGGAGCCGGACGGCTCGTGGTTCGGCCGCTGGGGCGTCAACTACGTATACGGCACAGGGTCCGTGGTGCCCGCGCTCATCGCGGCGGGGCTGCCGGCCTCGCACCCCGCGCTGCGCCGCGCCGTCGGCTGGCTGGAGTCGGTGCAGAACGACGACGGAGGCTGGGGCGAGGACCTGCGCTCCTACCGCTACGAGGAGTGGCGGGGCCACGGCGCCTCCACCGCTTCGCAGACCGCCTGGGCGCTGCTCGCGCTGCTCGCGGCCGGAGAGCGGGACGCCAAGGCCGTGGAGCGGGGCGCCACCTGGCTGGCCGAGGCGCAGCGGAACGACGGCTCCTGGGACGAGCCGTACTTCACCGGCACCGGCTTCCCCTGGGACTTCTCCATCAACTACCACCTCTACCGGCAGGTGTTCCCGCTCACCGCGCTCGGCCGGTACGTCAACGGGGAGCCGTTCGTGGGCCTCTCCACCAAGGGGGGCTGATGGAGAGGACCCCGGCCGTACCGGGCCCCGTACCGCTGCTGATCGCCTGCGCGCTCGGCATCGAGCACCTCGCCCTGCGCACGGGCGACCGCGGCGGCGCGCACGGGCGGCCCACCGTGCTCCGTACGGGGATGGGCCCCAAGAACGCCGAGCGCGCCGTCACCGGCGCCCTCGGCAAGGAGTCGCTGCGCCACGCCGCCGTCGTGGCCACCGGCTTCTGTGCCGGGCTCGCCCCCGGCATGCACCCCGGCGATCTGGTCGTCGCCGACGAGACCCGTCACGCTGACGGCCACACGCCGTGCGTCGGCACCGATCTGCTGGTCAAGGAGCTGGAGCGGGCCGTACCCGGCCGCACCGTGCACACCGGCCCGCTCACCGGCTCCGACCATGTCATCCGCGGTCACGAACGGGCCGCTCTGCTCGCCACGGGCGCGATCGCGGTGGACATGGAGTCCGCCGCGACGCTGCACAGCGCGCTGCGGGCGGGAGACCGTCCTGTTGCCGCCGTCCGGGTGGTCGTGGACGCCCCACAGCACGAACTCGTCCGCATCGGCACGGTGCGCGGTGGAATATCAGCTTTCCGTGTTCTCCGTTCCGTGCTTCCCGCTTTTTTCGAATGGCACCGTTCTTCTTTGCTCCCCCGGAGGTGAGCCAGATGGCCATGCCGCTGCGCCAGACCATCAAGGTCGCGACGTATCTCTTTGAACAGAAGCTCCGCAAGCGTGACAAGTTTCCGCTGATCGTCGAGTTGGAGCCGCTCTTCGCGTGCAACCTCGCGTGCGAAGGATGCGGCAAGATCCAGCACCCGGCCGGTGTCCTCAAGCAGCGCATGCCGGTCGCCCAGGCCGTGGGCGCCGTCCTTGAGTCCGGCGCGCCGATGGTGTCCATCGCGGGCGGTGAGCCGCTGATGCACCCTCACATCGACGAGATCGTGCGGCAGTTGGTGGCGAAGAAGAAGTACGTCTTCCTCTGCACCAACGCCATGCTGCTGCGCAAGAAGATGGAGAAGTTCACGCCTTCCCCGTACTTCGCGTTCGCCGTGCACATCGACGGAATGCGGGAGCGGCACGACGAATCCGTCGCGAAGGAGGGCGTGTTCGACGAGGCGGTGGAAGCCATCAAGGAAGCCAAGAAGCGCGGTTTCCGGGTGACCACCAACTCCACCTTCTTCAGCAACGACACGCCGCAGAACATCATCGAGGTCCTCAACTTCCTCAACGACGAGCTGGAAGTCGACGAGATGATGCTCTCGCCCGCCTACGCCTACGAGAAGGCGCCGGACCAGGAGCACTTCCTGGGCGTCGAGCAGACCCGCGAGCTCTTCAAGAAGGCCTTCGCGGGCGGCAACAGGCGGCGCTGGCGCCTGAACCACTCGCCGCTGTTCCTCGACTTCCTGGAGGGCAAGGCGGACTTCCCGTGCACCGCCTGGGCGATCCCGAACTACTCGCTCTTCGGCTGGCAGCGCCCCTGCTATCTGATGAGCGACGGGTACGTCCCGACGTACAAGGAACTCATCGAGGAGACCGACTGGAGCAAGTACGGCCGCGGCAAGGACCCGCGCTGCGCCAACTGCATGGCGCACTGCGGCTACGAGCCGACCGCCGTCCTCGCCACCATGGGCTCCCTGAAGGAGTCCATCCGCGCCGCCCGCGAAACGGTCTCCGCGAACCGCGCGGGGTGACGTCATGAGCCTCGGAACGCCCGTGGCACTGGGCCTTCCCGAGCTGCCGGTCCGGCCGATCTCGGAGCGCCGCCTCGCGCGGCGCATCGAGGTCGGGCCGGTGGCCGTGGGGGGCGGTGCACCGGTGTCGGTGCAGTCGATGACGACGACGCGTACGTCCGACATCGGGGCGACGCTGCAGCAGATCGCCGAACTGACGGCGTCCGGCTGCCAGATCGTGCGGGTGGCGTGTCCGACGCAGGACGACGCGGACGCGCTGGCGACGATCGCGCGGAAGTCGCAGATCCCGGTGATCGCCGACATCCACTTCCAGCCGAAGTACGTCTTCGCGGCGATCGACGCCGGGTGTGCCGCGGTGCGGGTGAATCCCGGCAACATCAAGCAGTTCGACGACAAGGTGCGCGAGATCGCCCGCGCCGCCTCGTCGGCCGGTACGCCGATCCGGATCGGCGTGAACGCGGGCTCGCTCGACAAGCGGCTGCTCGTCAAGTACGGGAAGGCGACCCCGGAGGCCCTGGTCGAGTCGGCCCTCTGGGAGGCGTCGCTCTTCGAGGAGCACGGCTTCCGTGACATCAAGATCTCGGTCAAGCACAACGACCCGGTGGTCATGGTCAACGCCTACCGCCAACTGGCCGCCGCCTGCGACTATCCGCTGCACCTGGGCGTGACGGAGGCGGGCCCCGCGTTCCAGGGCACGATCAAGTCGGCCGTGGCCTTCGGGGCGCTGCTGAGCGAGGGCATCGGCGACACCATCCGGGTATCGCTGTCCGCGCCGCCCGCCGAGGAGGTCAAGGTCGGCATCCAGATCCTGGAGTCGCTCGGCCTGCGACAGCGCCGCCTGGAGATCGTCTCCTGCCCGTCCTGCGGGCGCGCCCAGGTGGATGTGTACAAGCTGGCCGACGAGGTGACCGCGGGCCTGGACGGCATGGAAGTGCCGCTGCGTGTGGCGGTCATGGGGTGTGTCGTGAACGGGCCGGGGGAGGCCCGTGAGGCGGACCTCGGCGTCGCGTCCGGCAACGGCAAGGGGCAGATCTTCGTGAAGGGCGAGGTCATCAAGACCGTCCCCGAGTCGAAGATCGTGGAGACCCTCATCGAAGAGGCGATGAAGATCGCCGCACAGATGGAGGACGACGGCGTCACCTCAGGGGTGCCCGACGTCACCGTGAGCTGAGTTCCACCAGAGAGGGGGCCGAGCATGACCATTCTGGAATCCATTCGGGGGCCGCGCGACCTGAAGGCGCTGACCGAGGACGAGCTCGACGAACTGGCCGAGGAAGTCCGGGAGTTCCTGGTGCACGCGGTCGCCAGGACCGGAGGTCACCTCGGTCCCAACCTGGGCGTGGTGGAACTCTCCCTCGCCCTCCACCGGGTCTTCGAGTCGCCGCTCGACCGCATCGTGTGGGACACCGGCCACCAGAGCTACGTACACAAACTCCTGACCGGCCGGCAGGACTTCTCCAAGCTGCGCGGCAAGGGCGGCCTGTCCGGCTACCCCTCGCGCGCCGAGTCCGAGCACGACATCGTCGAGAACAGCCACGCGTCGACAGCCCTCGGCTGGGCCGACGGCCTGGCCAAGGCCCGTCAGGTCCTGGGGGAGCGGGGCCATGTCGTCGCCGTCATCGGGGACGGCGCGCTCACCGGCGGCATGGCGTGGGAGGCACTCAACAACATCGCGGCCGCGAAGGACCGGCCGCTGATCATCGTCGTCAACGACAACGAGCGTTCGTACGCGCCCACCATCGGCGGTCTCGCGAACCACCTGGCCACACTGCGCACCACCGACAGCTACGAACGGGTCCTGGCCTGGGGCAAGGACATCCTCCAGCGCACCCCCGTCGTCGGACACACGCTGTACGAATCACTGCACGGCGCCAAGAAGGGTTTCAAGGACGCCTTCGCGCCGCAGGGCATGTTCGAGGACCTGGGCCTCAAGTACGTCGGACCGATCGACGGGCACGACACCGGGGCCGTCGAGTCGGCACTGCGACGTGCGAAACGCTTCCACGGACCCGTCATCGTCCACTGCCTCACCGAGAAGGGGCGCGGCTACGAGCCCGCGCTCGCCGACGAGGCCGACCGGTTCCATACGGTCGGCGTGATGGACCCGCTGACCTGCGAGCCGCTCGCACCCTCCAACGGCCCTTCGTGGACCTCGGTTTTTGGCGACGAGATCGTACGCATCGGGGCCGAGCGCGAGGACGTGGTCGCGATCACCGCGGCCATGCTGGGACCGGTCGGCCTGACGAAGTTCGCCCAGTCCTACCCCGACCGGGTGTGGGACGTCGGGATCGCGGAACAGCACGCCGCGGTGTCGGCGGCCGGGCTCGCGACCGGGGGCCTGCACCCCGTCGTCGCCGTCTACGCCACCTTCCTCAACCGCGCCTTCGACCAGCTCCTGATGGATGTCGCACTGCACGAGTGCGGCGTCACCTTCGTCCTGGACCGCGCCGGGGTCACGGGCGTCGACGGCGCCTCGCACAACGGCATGTGGGACATGTCGATCCTCCAGGTCGTGCCGGGGCTGCGGATCGCCGCGCCGCGTGACGCCGGCCAACTGCGCGCGCAGCTGCGGGAAGCGGTGGCCGTGGACGACGCGCCGACGCTGCTGCGCTTCCCCAAGGAGTCGGTCGGACCGGCGATTCCCGCGGTCGACCGGATCGGCGGCATGGACGTGCTGAGCCAAGGCCCCCAAGACGCCGACACGGACGTGCTGTTGGTGGCGGTCGGCGTGATGGCGCCCGTCTGTCTGCGGGCCGCGGAGCTGCTGCGGGAGCGGGGGCTCGGCTGCACGGTGGTCGACCCGCGCTGGGTCAAGCCGGTCGACGCCGAACTGCCCGACCTGGCAGCGCGGCACCGTGTCGTGGGCGTCGTCGAGGACAACAGCCGCGCGTCCGGGGTCGGCGCGGCGATCGCCCTCGCGCTCGGGGACGCCGAAGTCGACGTACCCGTCAGGCGGTTCGGCATCCCCGAGCAGTTCCTCCCGCACGCCAAGCGGGCCGAGGTGCTCGCGGACATCGGACTCACCCCGGTCGAGATCGCGGGCCGCATCAGCGCCACACTGGCAGCCAAGGAGCACTGAGCATGACCAAGGAGTTCGACCTCGGCAGACTCCTCGCCGAGCGGGGCGCCGAGCGCTACGAACTGCACGCGCGGCATCTGAACCATCAGCTGCCGCGCATGCTGCACACCATCGGCTTCGACAAGGTCTACGAACGGGCCGAGGGCGCGTACTTCTGGGACGCGGAAGGCAACGACTACCTCGACATGCTCGCGGGCTTCGGGGTGATGGGCCTCGGCCGCCACCACCCCGTCGTACGCAAGGCGCTGCACGACGTCCTGGACGCGTCGCTCGCGGATCTGACGCGCTTCGACTGCCAGCCGCTGCCCGGCCTGCTCGCCGAGAAGCTGCTGACCAGAAGCCCGCACCTGGACCGGGTGTTCTTCGGCAACAGCGGCACGGAGGCCGTCGAGACCGCGCTGAAGTTCGCGCGGTACGCGACGGGCAGACCAAGGGTGCTGTACTGCCGCCACGCCTTCCACGGCCTGACCACCGGCTCCCTCTCGGTGAACGGCGAGTCGGGCTTCCGGGACGGGTTCGCACCGCTGCTCCCGGACACCGCCGTACCACTCGGTGATCTGGACGCCCTGCGCAGGGAGTTGGCGAAGGGCGACGTGGCCGGGCTCATCGTCGAGCCCATCCAGGGCAAGGGCGTGCACGAGCCGCCGCCCGGCTATCTGCTCGCCGCCCAGGAGCTGTTGCGCCGGCACAAGGCGCTGCTCATCGCCGACGAGGTGCAGACGGGCCTCGGCAGGACCGGTGACTTCTACGCCTACCAGCACGAGGAAGGCGTCGAGCCGGACCTGGTGTGTGTCGCGAAGGCGCTGTCCGGCGGCTATGTGCCGGTGGGTGCGACGCTCGGCAAGGACTGGATCTTCAAGAAGGTCTACTCGTCCATGGACCGGGTGCTCGTGCACTCGGCGAGCTTCGGGTCCAACGCGCAGGCCATGGCGGCGGGGCTCGCCGTCCTCTCCGTCATGGAGGACGAGAAGATCGTCGAGAACGCGCGCGTCACCGGCGAACTCCTGAAGTCGCGGCTCGCCGCGCTCGTCGGCCGCTATGAGCTGCTGAGCGAGGTACGCGGCCGTGGCCTGATGATCGGCATCGAGTTCGGGCGGCCCAACTCGCTGAAGCTGCGCAGCCGTTGGACGATGCTCCAGGCGGCACGCAAGGGGCTCTTCGCGCAGATGGTCGTCGTGCCGCTGTTGCAGAAGCACCGCATCCTTACCCAGGTCTCCGGTGACCATCTGGAGGTCATCAAGCTGATCCCGCCGCTGACCATCGGGGAGCGGGAGGTCGACCGGTTCGTGGAGGCGTTCACCGCGGTGATGGACGAGGCGCACAGCGGGGGAGGGCTGATGTGGGACTTCGGGAAGACACTGGTCAAGCAGGCGGTGGCGAACCGCTGAGGCACACCGGTCGAAGGGCTGAGCAGTCCTGAGTAGTGCTGAGCAGGGTGGGCTTTGCCTCTGAGGCAAAAAAGTTGCCGCAGAGGCAAGGGCCTGGCTCAATCGAGGCATGAGCAACGCCGAGCCCGAACCGCTCGACCCGGAAGCCGCCGAGGCCCTGCCCGCGGTCGCCCCGCAACTGCGCGAGCTGCGGCGCCGTGCCGCGCTGACGCTGGAGGCGGCGGCCAGGGCCGCCGGGCTGTCGCCCGCTCATCTCTCCCGTCTGGAGACCGGTCAGCGCCAGCCGTCCCTGCCGCTGCTGCTCGCGCTGGCCCGTACCTACGGTACGACGGTCTCGGAGCTGCTCGGCGAGACCCCCGCCGACCGGGACGCGGTCGTCCGGGCCGTGGACATGGAACCGACGCGCGCGGGCGGCTGGACCTACTGGCAGGCGGGCGCGCAGGCCCGTGGCATGCAGGCGCTGCGGGTGCATGTGCCGCACGGGGCGCAGGGCGACATCGTGCGCGTCCATCCCGGCGAGGAGTGGCTGTACGTCCTTGAGGGGCGGCTTCGGCTGCGGCTCGGCGACACCGCCCACACGCTCGAACCCGGGGACAGCGCGCACTTCGACTCGCTGACCCCGCACCGGATCGCCGCCGCGGACCACGCCGGCACCGACCTTCTCTTCGTCCACACCCTGCTGCAGAGCCCCGCCACCGCGCTGTGCCTCGGCGGCCCCACCATGGGAGAGACGCGATGACGGAACCCGAAGAGCGGCGGCCCGACCCCGCTCCCGCGAAGAAGGCGATGTCCCTGGAGGAGAAGTTCCCCCGCGGACTCTGGATCCGGCTGATCGTCTACGTGGCCGTGGGCCACCTCTTCGCGGCCTTCATCTACCTGCTGTTCTCGCTGGGCGCGCAGAACCAGTAGCGGGCGCAGGCGGCGCTGCGGGTCAGTCCAGGAGGTGCTCGCGCAGCCGCGCGCGGGTCTCCGGGGCCAGTTCGAGGCCCTCGGTGAGGTAGGTCTCCGTGTCGCCCCAGATCTGCTCGATCGTCTCGAAGGCCGCGGTCAGATACTCGATGCGGGCCTCGAAGAGCGGGCTGAGCAGCTGCATGACCTCGGGGGACATGGCGCTCGGGGAGTTGTCGCCGCGGCGGACCTTGTAACGGCGGTGGGTGGCGTTCGACTCCAGGTAGTCCGCCTCGATGGCGTCGCGCTCGACACCGACGGCGAGGAGCGTGACGGCTATGGACAGGCCCGCGCGGTCCTTGCCCGCGGCGCAGTGCATCAGGGCGGGCACGCTGTCGGCGGCCATCTCGTGCAGCACGCGGCTGTGCTCTGCGGTGCGGTCCTTGATGATCTCGCGGTACGTGTCGGCCATGCGCCCCGCGGCCTGCCCGTCGGCGAGCACCTCGCGCAGCTGGTCCAGATCGCCGTCGCGGACCATCGTCCAGAACTCGGCGCCGTGGGCCGGGTCGGTCAGCGGCAGATTCACGTTGCGCACGCCGGGCAGCTCGACGTCCGGGCCCTCAAGACGCTGGTCGGCGCCGTTGCGGAAGTCGTAGATCGTGTGCAGTCCCAGGGTGGAGAGGAACGCCGCGTCGGCCGCCGTGGCGTGCGCGAGGTGGCCACTGCGAAAGAGCCGGCCCTGCCGCACCCGTCGGCCGTCCGCGGTCGGCAGCCCGCCCACGTCACGGAAGTTGCGGACTCCGGTCAGCTCGGGCTCCGACAGCTCTGTCGGCGGGACTTGCTGCGTCACGGGGGCTCCTCCCGTCCGGCCGCCGGCGCGACTCGCCGGTGGGGGTGCGACTTCGACGATACGACATGGGTTCCTGAGGCAATCACTGCCCGCGCACGAGCGTTGCCTCACAGGCGAACCCCCTCGATGATGTGCGTACGCGCGCGAGCCTGTTCGTTTCCGGTCGGACCCATGTCTGTGTCTGTGAGGGATTGATGATCGAGGTCGGCGAAGACGGTCGGACGTGGCTCCTCTCCGGGCCCACCAGCAGTTACGCGCTGCGGCTCACGGACGACGACGAGCTGCTGCACCTGCACTGGGGGCCGCGTATCGCACTGGCCGACGCCGAAGCGCTAGCGGCGGAGCCGCTGCCCGCGGAGTGGGCCTTCGAGTCACGGCTCGACGGGCACGAGGAGTATCCCGTGGAGGGTGGGCGGCGCTTCGTGCGTCCCGCACTGTCCGTACGGGGCGCCGGAGTGCGCGGCAGCGAGTGGCAGTTCTCGGGGGCCGTGACCGAGGGCGACGAACTGCGGCTCCAATTCGGCGATCCCGTCCACCAGTTGGGCATCCAACTCGTCTACCGGACGCGTGGTGACGTCATCGAGCGGTACGCCGTCCTGCGCCACGAGGGGCAGAGCGGCGCGCCCGAACTGGAGCTGCTCCGCGCCGACTCCGCGACCTGGACACTGCCCGCGCGCGAGCACTGGCGACTCTCTCAGCTGCACGGGCGTTGGGCGGCGGAATCACGGCTCGTGCGGTCGGAGATCACGTACGGCGAGAAGGTCATCGGCAGCCGCCGCGGGCACACCGGGCATCAGCATCTGCCCTGGGTCGCGCTCGACGCCGAGGGGGCGACCGAGGAGCGCGGCGAGGTCTACAGCTGCGCGCTCGCCTGGTCGGGGTCCTGGCGGATCGGGGTGAGCCAACTGCCGGACGGCGCCGTGCAGATCACCGGGGGCCAGGGGTACGACGACTCCGGGCAGGAGGTGCTCGCTCCCGGCGCGCGGATGGTGACGCCGGTCTTCGCCGGGCTGTGGAGCGACGGCGGTTTCGGCGGGGCGAGCCGGGCCTGGCACGCCTATCAGCGCGCGCACGTGATCCCGGACGCCGCCGTGCCGCGGCCCGTCCTCTACAACTCCTGGGAGGCCACCGGTTTCGACATCTCCGAGGAGCAGCAGCGGGTGCTCGCCGAGCGGGCCGCGGCGATGGGGGTCGAGCTGTTCGTGGTGGACGACGCGTGGTTCGGGCAGCGCGTCAGCGACCGGGCGGGGCTCGGCGACTGGACGCCCAACCCCGACCGCTTTCCCGGCGGCCTCAAGCCGCTCGCCGACGACGTGCACGCGCTGGGGATGCGGTTCGGTATCTGGGTCGAACCGGAGATGGTCAACCCGGACAGCGATCTCTACCGGGCCCATCCCGACTGGGTGCAGCATCAACCCGGCCGTCGGCGCACGGAGTTCCGCAATCAGCTCGTGCTCAACCTCGCCCGCGACGACGTCCAGGAGTATCTGTGGGAGCGGCTCGACACGCTCCTCTCCGGTGCGCCCATCGACTATGTGAAGTGGGACTTCAACCGCTGCTTCACCGACGCCGGTTGGCCGGGCGAGCGATATCCGCAGCGGATCTGGAACGCCCATGTGCACGCTCTCTACCGGCTGTTGGACCGCCTGCGGGCCGCGTACCCCTCCGTGGCCTTCGAGTCCTGCTCGGGTGGCGGTGGCCGGATCGACCTCGGGATCCTCTCCCGCACCGACCAGGTGTGGACCTCCGACAACACCGACCCCCTCGACCGGCTCGCCATCCAGCACGGCTTCAGCCAGCTCCACCCGGCGCGGGTCATGGCCGCCTGGGTGACGGACAGCCCGAACACGCAACTCAACGGCAGGGTCAGTACGTTGCGCTTCCGCTTCGTGAGCGCGATGGCGGGCGTGCTCGGCATCGGCGGCGACCTCACCGAGTGGAGTGCCGGTGAGCTCGCCGAAGCGGGCGACTGGGTGAGCCTCTACAAGGAGATCAGGCCCGTGGTGCAGCTCGGCGACCTCCACCGGCTGCGGCCGCCGTCGGACTCGCTGAGTGCGGTGCAGTACGTCCACGGCGACGAGACCGTGGTCCTGGCCTGGCTGCGGGCCCAGGCGCACGGGGAGGAGCCGCCCAGGGTGCGGCTGCGGGGCCTCGATCCCACGGCGGCCTACGTGTGCCGGGAGACGGGGAGCACCCACCGGGGGGCGGTGCTCCTGCACCACGGGCTGCGCACGGGGCTTCGCGGGGACCTGGACGCGGCGGTGTTCCGCTTCCGGCGGGTGTAAGCGGCGCAGGACCCCGTCGCGTATTCCTGGCTTGGACGAAACTTGACCGGTGGCTTATCTCACCCCCCGTCAACCCCTCCCTACGGTGGCGTAGGTCACTTGCCGAGGTGAAAGATACGACGACGTGAGAGCAGAGTCGACATCCTTCATCCCTGACCCATTCACCTCCTACGCAGCGGTCGGCGACAGCTTCACCGAGGGCGTGGGGGACCCCGGCCCCGACGGCACGTTCGTCGGCTGGGCCGACCGTCTTGCCGTGCTGCTCGACGACCGGATGCCGGAGCACACGTTCCGGTACGCCAACCTCGCCGTGCGCGGCAAGCTGCTCGACCAGATCGTCGCGGCCCAGGTGCCCCTGGCCAAGCAACTGGCCCCCGATTTCCTGACGTTCTGCGCGGGCGGCAACGACATCATCCGCCCCGGCACCGACCCGGACGAGGTCGCCGAGCGGTTCGAGCGGGCCGTCGCCGACCTCACGTCGTCGGTCGGCACCGTCATGGTGACCACGGGGTTCGACACCCGCACGGTGCCGGTACTCAAGCACCTGCGCGGCAAGATCGCCACGTACAACGGCCATGTCCGCGCGATCGCCGACCGGTACGGCTGCCCGGTCCTCGACCTGTGGTCCCTCAAGACCATCCAGGACCGCCGCGCCTGGGACGGTGATCGCCTGCACCTCTCCGCCGAGGGGCACACGCGCGTGGCGCTGCGCGCGGCCCAGGTCCTCGGCCTTGAGGTCCCCGCGGACCCGGACCAGCCGTGGCCCCCGGAGCCGCCCCGCGGGACGCTCGAGGTGCGGCGCGACGACATCAACTGGGCGCGCGAGTACCTGGTGCCGTGGTTCGGTCGGCGCCTGCGGGGGGAGTCGTCGGGGGATCACGTGGAGGCGAAGGGGAGCGTGGACCCGTACACGGTGCGGATGCACATCAAGACGGGGTCCTGAGCGGAGTCCCTGGCGGGGCGGTCAGCCGGCCGCCGACTCGGCCGCCGACAGGCCGAGTTCACGGTTGAGGGCCTCGTCCACCCACGCCAGCATGCGCGTGCGGGACAGGGCGCCCTCGTAGGCGGTCATCTGCACCGCGAGGCCGTCCAGCAGGGCCGTGAGGCGCAGGGCCGTGGCCCGGGGGTCGGGGCAACTGAACTCGCCCGCCGCGACGCCCTCCCCGATGACCTCGGCGAGGGCCGCCTTCCACTGCTGGTCCAGGTCGCGCGTCACCGCGCGCAGGGCGGGCTCGCGCAGCGCCGCGGACCAGCCCTCGATCCAGAGGCGCCAGCCCTTGGCCTGGCCGGTGGGGGCGTACCAGCGGACGGCGGCACGCAGGCGGCGCAGGGCGGTGGTGCGGCGGCTCAGGATGGCGCGGAGGTGGGCCAGGTCGGCCTCGGCGGCGTGCGTGAAGGCCGCGGCCACCAGCTTCTCCTTACTGGAGAAGTGATAGAGCACCAGCGCGTTGCTCACGCCGAGCGCCGCGGCCACATCCGCGATGCGCACGGCGGTCACCCCGCGCGCCTCGATCTGCTCAACGGCGGCACCAAGCATCTCAGCCCGCCGCTCCACCACACCCAACCGCGTCCTCACCACGCCGGGCAGCCTATCTACACCCCGAGCACGCGCGCGGACACAGCCGGTCGCGCCCGGCGAGCGGGCGCCACCCGGCAACCAGGGCGTGGGGCCGCGCCCGGCACCTCGGTCTCTTCGACGGTGCCGGTGGCGAGCAGCTCCACCTGCCGGGCGCCTCGGTCTGTTCGACGGGGCGGCAAGGAGTCCGTAACGGCCGGAGCGCTCTCAGCCGCGTGCCTCGGGCTGTCGAACCGGTGGCCGCAACGCGGCGACGCGTTCGCGTCCGGGCTGGGTCGCTTTCCGGTTGGCGGCGGCGGGCGGGCGCGGTCGCGCCGGCGGACCGGCCGTCGCTCGCGGCTACGCGTCCGCGTACCAGCCGAAGCGTTCCCCGATTACCGGCAGTCGGTCGGCGGCCACGGCGTGGGCGGCCGTGCGTGGTGTTGTGCCGTCTGTCTCTGCGCGTCGCAGCATCTTGTCGACCAAGGCCCGCATCGAGCGGCGTGTGTGGGCGAAGGCCTCGTCCGCGGCGGGGCAGATGTCGCCGAAGAGCGTCCACCACCACCAGGCGTTGGTCCCGGAGTTGACGACGACGTCCGGCAGGACGGTGATGCCGCGCTCGGCGAGCAGGTGCTCCGCCTCCGGAAGCACCGGCATGTTGGCCGCCTCCGCTATCCAACGGGCCGTGATCCGGGCTTGGTTGGTGGGATTGATGGTGTACGACACCGCTGCGGGGACCAGGATCTCCGCCTCCGTGGACAGCCAGGCCTCGCCCGGCAGCTCGCGGTCGCCGGGGCGCAGGGCGGAGCGGTCCACCGTGCCGTGCGCGTCGCGGGCGGCGAGCAGTGCCTTCACGTCGAGCCCCGCCGGGTTGGCGATCGTGCCCCTGATGTCGGCGACGGCCACCGTGGTGAGGCCGGCGCGGGTGAGGAACCGGGCGGTCGCGCCGCCCATCGTGCCCAGGCCCTGCACGGCCACGCGCGCACCCGCGTGCGCGTGGCCCGCCCGGTCGAGGGCAGCGAGGATCGCCTCGGCGACTCCGTGGCCGCCGACCAGCTCGCCCAGGCCGATCCCGTCGACCTCCACGGCGAACGCGTCCGCCAGCCGCGCGCGGGCCGCAGCCTCGTCGTCCAGGAGGGGATAAATGGCCTGGATGGAAGAGATCAGGCCCGCTTCCGCCGCCGCCTCGTCGACCAGGTCCTGGGTCAGCCCCAGGTCCTCGCCCGTGGCCCAGGAGCTCTCGACATACGGGCGCATCGCCCGCAGATAGCGGACCAGGACGCCGTACGCCTCCGGGGCGCGCGGATCGCAGTCGATGCCGCCCTTGGCACCGCCGAGCGGGATGTAGCGCGCGGAGGGGTCGTAGTGCAGGGCCTCCTTCATCGTCATCCCGCGGGCGAGGCCCGCGACCTCGTCGAGGGTGCAGCCGGGCCGCATCCGCAGGCCACCGCTGCACACACCCCGTACGAGACGGTCGATGACCAGGAACCCACGGTGGCCGGTGACGTGGTCGGTCCAGGTGAGGGAGAGGAGGGGCGGCATGGAGCGTACTCCTACTGAATGGGGGGTCAGTAGGAGTACATCATGCGCCGACGCGCGCGTGGCCGGTGCGGGCCCCTCCGGACGGCCGCTGTCGGAGGCGGCGCTCATAATGGAGATCCGACCTACCCCTTCCAGGAGGTGCTGTGTCCCGTTCGCTGAGCTATGGGCTCCGTTCGCTCAGGACCGCGCCCTTCGGCGCGGATCCGGCCGGTGAGCGGCTCGCGAGGATCCGCCGATCGCCGAACTTCGCTGATGGGTCCTTCCAGAATCCCGACGGCGCGCGGATCCGGCCCACCGGTTCGACACTCGAGTTCGCGAAGATCTACTTCCGTAAGGAGGAGCGGATCAGGCGCGGCCCCATGGGCACCGTCCCGGTGCATGCCACGACCCTCGCCGACCTCGCGAGGCCCCCGGCCAGTGGGCTGCGGATCACCTGGATGGGGCACTCCAGCGTGCTGGCCGAGATCGACGGGCGCCGGGTGCTCTTCGACCCCGTCTGGGGAGAGCGCTGCTCTCCCTTCTCCTGGGTCGGGCCCAAGCGGCTGCACCCCGTGCCGGTGCCGCTCGCGGCGCTCGGCCCGGTGGACGTCGTGGTGATCTCGCACGATCACTACGACCACCTGGACATGCCCACGATCCAGGCCCTTGCGGGCACGGACACGGTCTTCGCGGTGCCGCTCGGCGTCGGAGCCCACCTGGAGCGCTGGGGCGTCCCCGCGGACCGGCTGCGCGAGCTCGACTGGAACGAGGCGGCGAAGGTGGGCGGCCTGACCCTGACGGCGACGCCCGCGCGCCACTTCTGCGGCCGCGGTCTGCGCAACCCGCAGCACACGCTCTGGGCGTCCTGGGTCGTCGCGGGCCCCGAACACCGCGTCTACCACAGCGGCGACACCGGCTACTTCTCCGGCTTCCGGGAGATCGGCGCCGAGCACGGCCCGTTCGACGTCACGATGATCCAGATCGGGGCGTACAGCGAGTTCTGGCCCGACATCCACATGACGCCCGATGAGGGCGTGCGCGCGCACCTCGACCTCCAGAGCGGGGACCGCCATGGCGGGCGGCCCGACGGTGTGATGCTGCCGATCCACTGGGGCACGTTCAACCTCGCGCCGCACCCGTGGTCCGCACCGGGCGAGGGCACGGTCGCGGCGGCGGGCCGCGGGGGAGCGAAGATCGCGTTGCCCGTCCCCGGAGAACCGTTCGAGCCCGCTTCGGACGCCGTTCCCGCCGAGCCGTGGTGGCGCGGCGTCGCGATCGAGCCCGAGGGCGGCTGGTCCCTTCCGGACGTCACCGCCGCTGCCGCCGAGCTCTCCGCACCCGCCGGGCGAGCGGAGGGCACCGGGGAGCCCGAGGCGGCACGCATCGGCTGACCTCAGCTGACATCAGCTGACGGGGAGCTGCGGCTAGCTACCGCCGGCCGCCGAACTCCCAGTCGTGGACCTCGATGCTGTCGTACCGGTCCGGGGCCAGGACCGCGCGCGCCGCTGCCGGGCCCGGCGCCCGGACCAGCGCCGCCGTGCCCAGCCAGGCGGCGCCGTCATCGGACAGGAGCGGCCCGTACGCGATCAGATCCTCCCGGCCGGACGGCACGTCGAGGTCGGCGGCGTGCCCGGTGCCGAGGCCGATGACCGCGTACCGGCGGCCACCGCTGCGGCCACCGGGGAAGTCCCACATGGTGCGCCCCAGCGTGTTGTGCCAACGGCGCAGCAGTACGTCCCGGAAAGCGCCCGCCTGGCAGCAGGGCTCATCGAAGGCGAACGCGCGCGCGGCCGCGGGGTCGGGCAGGTCGACGATGTGCACGCTGCCGCTGGGCGTCTCGCCGTCGGCGGCGAAGGTCGGCCCCCGTGCGATCAACTCCGCCGCGTACCCGTCCATGTAGGACCAGTGGTCCTCCACCAGCTTCTCGCGCAACGTCGTCGAGCCGGGCCGGTCGCGGTGATAGCAGAAGAACTCCATGGCACGGACTCTCGCGGACGTACGGCGGAGGCTCAACTGGATTCCGTCCCCGGATTCGGACGGCCGTGCGACGTGTCATACCAGAGCGGGACGCTGGGTGCCGGACTTTGTCAACTGCCTCCCGCACATGAAGTGTTGGTGACTACCGTGAGTGTCCGCCGGTCGACGCAGGGATCATGGCAGCGGTGCTGCCTGCGCCCCTCCCGACCGGTACGGCGATGCCGCGAAGCCACCGGTCGCGCGCCCGTCGGAGCCCGTTCCCCGACCGAGGACGCTGATGTCTCACCTCCGTGCACCGGCCGCCCGCGCAGACCGCCGTGAGGGCGGGCGGCACGGCAGGCCCGGTGGCCGACCCGTCACGGCGCTGCCCGAGGCCCGGATACGGCCCCAGCTCCTGCGTATCGCCGTGCTGCCCGCCGTCGCGGTGACCCTCTGCGCCGCGGCCGCCGTGTTGTTCATCGTCCGGTCGACCCCCGGCCCGTTCGAGCCGGCCCTGCTGCTCATCCTCGCCGCCGCCGGCGCCATCAGCCTGGCCAGCGTCGTGATCGCCGCCATCGCGGCAGGCCGCACCGCGACCTCCGTACGCGAACGGGTCGGCACCCTGCGCCGCACCACCGCGCGCGGCCAGGCCGAGCTGCGCGAAGTCGTCGAGCAGCTGCGCCGCGGCGACGGCCCGCCCCCGCGCAGGGCGCCCGCCAGATCCGCCCCGGAGGGCGACGACTTCGGGCTGCTCGCCGTCGAGCTCTCCCGGGCCCAGGACGTCGCCGTCACCGCCGTCGTGCAGGCCTCGCAGCTCTCCAGCCACGCGGGCAGCGAACAGAAGGTCGAGGTCTTCGTCAATCTGGCCCGGCGGCTGCAGTCCCTCGTGCACCGCGAGATCTCGATCCTCGACGAACTGGAGAACGAGGTAGAGGACCCGGAGCTGCTCAAGGGCCTCTTCCACGTCGACCACCTGGCCACCCGCATCCGCAGACACGCCGAGAACCTCGCCGTGCTCGGCGGCGCCATCTCGCGCCGCCAGTGGAGCAACCCGGTCTCGATGACGGAGGTGCTCCGCTCGGCCATCGCGGAGGTCGAGCAGTACTCGCGGGTCAAGCTGGTGCCGCCGATCGCCGGGACCCTGCGCGGCCACGCCGTCGCCGACGTCATCCACCTCCTGGCCGAACTCGTCGAGAACGCCACGGTGTTCTCCGCCCCGCACACCCAAGTCCTGCTGCGCGCCAACCTCGTGACCGCCGGGCTCGCCGTCGAGGTCGAGGACCGCGGTCTCGGCATGCCACTGACCGAGCAGAACAAGATGAACCACCTGCTCGCCGACCCGGACCAGGTCAACGTCGCGAGCCTCCTCCAGGACGGCCGGATCGGTCTCTACGTGGTCTCCGCGCTGGCCCGGCGCCACGGCATCGCGGTCCGCCTCCAGACCAACATCTACGGAGGCGTGCAGGCCGTACTGATCCTGCCGCAGGGGTTGCTCGGCACCGAGCCGCAGAACGAGCCCGTCGCCGCGGGGCGCCCGCAGGGGGCCCCGGAAGCGGTGGCCGTGCCGCGGCAGCCGCAGCAGGACGTGCCACCGCCCCCGCCGCCCGCCGCCCGGCCCGTTCCCGTGCCCCACGGCTCCCCGCCCGCCCCGCTGCCCGTACGGGGCCGGGAGGGCAGGGAGGGCAGGCCGACGCCGGCCGAGGCCGTGCCGGGCATCCGCCCCGAGGACCGGCAGGCCGCGGCCGCGAACGCGGGGGCACCGCCGATCCCGCTGGGCGGCGACGCCGTACGCGGCCGGGTGGGCAAGCCCCACCTGCCCAAACGGCGCGCCCAGGAACATATCGCGCCCCAGCTGCGGGACGCGCCGACGCCCCGCCCGGAGAGCGAACAGCACGTGGGCCACGACCCGGGCCTGATGGCGGCCTTCCAGCGCGGCATCGGGCTCGCGGCCGCGCAGGAGATGCGCGACCCGGCGCCGCGGCCCGAACTCCATGTCCCCCACGACGGGGGCGACCAGGGTGGCTGAACCGCACCACCCCGCCGGCACCACGTCTGCCCCGGCAGACCCTCGTACCTCAAGGAGTCGATCCACCATGGCGAGCGATGCGCCGACCGGGCAGGTTTCCGACCTCGACTGGCTGATGAGCGGACTCGTACAGCGCGTGCCGCACACCCACAGCGCGGTCCTGCTCTCCTCCGACGGGCTCGTGAAGTCGGTCCATGGCCTCGACCCGGACAGCGCCGACCACATGGCGGCCCTCGCTTCCGGGCTCTACTCACTGGGGCGCAGCGCGGGCATCCGCTTCGGGGACGGCGGCGACGTGCGCCAAGTCGTCGTGGAACTCGACTCCACCCTCCTGTTCGTCTCCACGGCGGGCTCCGGCACCTGTCTCGCGGTGCTCGCCGGGCGGGACGCGGACGCCGCTGTGCTCGGCTACGAAATGACGATGCTGGTCAAGAGCGTGCGCCCCTACCTGCTCACCGCACCCCGGCAACCCGCCGGTGAACCCGCCCCGATGAGGCATTGAGCGTGGCGGCCCCGCACGACGGGCCCTGGCTCGACGAATCCGCCGGACGGCTCGTCCGGCCCTACACGGTCAGCGACGGGAGGACCCGGCCGACCGCCCAACTGGACCTCCTGACCCAGGTGATGGCCACCGGGGGCCCGGTCATCGGCTACCTCGGACCCGAGCACACGGAGGCGCTCGGGCTCTGCACGGCACCCACATCGGTCGCGGAGATCGCCGCGCAGCTGAAGCTGCCCGCGGTCGTGACCAAGGTCCTGCTGTCCGATCTCGTCGACTGCGGGTCGCTCACCCTGAGAGCCCCGGATTTCTACCACAACCCCACCGACCGGTCCCTGTTGGAGGCAGTGCTCGATGGACTACGACGACAGCTCTGACCCCTTCCCCACCGCACTGAAGATCCTGGTCGCGGGAGGTTTCGGGGTCGGCAAGACGACCTTCACGGGCGCGGTGAGCGAGATCGCGCCGCTCAGCACGGAGGAACTCCTCACCACCGTCAGCGAGGGCACCGACGACCTGTCGGGCGTCGAGAACAAGACCACCACGACCGTGGCCATGGACTTCGGCCGCATCACCCTCGACCCGGAGCACGTCCTCTACCTCTTCGGCACGCCCGGCCAGGAACGCTTCTGGTTCATGTGGGACGAACTCTCCGAAGGCGCCCTCGGGGCGGTGGTCCTCGCCGACACCCGCCGCCTGGAGGACTGCTTCGCCGCGGTGGACTTCTTCGAGCAGCGCGGCATGGGATTCATCGTCGCGATCAACGAATTCGACGGCGCCCACCGCTACGAACCCGAAGAGGTACGGGCCGCCATCGACCTGGATCCGCAGGTGCCCGTCGTGCGATGCGACGCGCGCATCTCCAGCTCGGGCATCGCCACCCTCCTCACCCTCGTCAAACACCTCCTCGCCCACGCCCCGGCCGCCCCGAGCTACGGAGCCCACACCTGATGTACGACTCGACCGCGCCCCTGCTGCTCACGCCCGTCGACAGGGAGGCGCCGAGCCGGGTGCGGCGGCTGCGCAGGCTCGGCATAGGACACCGTCCCGACCTCGCCTTCGACGCCTTCGCCGACCGTCTCGCCGAGGTCACCGGCGCCCCGTACTCCATGGTCAACTTCATTGACGAGAACCGGCAGTTCTTCGCGGGCCTGCACACCCCGGACGACTCCGGGGAAGGCTCGGAACTGACCTCGACGGCGGCCGCGGAGACCACGGCGTTCCGCTACATGGCGCGCGATCACGGCTACTGCCCGCATGTGATCGTGCGACGCAAGGCCCTCGTCCTGGAGGACGTCTGCGACTATCCGCGGTTCGCGGGCAACCCGGTGGTCGACGAGATCGGCATCCGTTCCTATCTGGGCGCCCCGCTCATCGACCGCACGGGCATCGCGCTCGGCACGGTCTGTGTCGTGGACGTCGAGCCACGGCCCTGGGGCAGAGCGGGCCTGGAGACGATCAAGGCGATGGCGGCGGAGCTCGTCGAGCAGATCCACCGCCGGGAGGACGGCGGGATCTGACGCTCACACCTCCAGCAGGGTGCCGTCGGGGAAGCGGATGCGGGCTGTGTCGCCCTCCACCGTGCAGGTGATGGACTCCCTCAACGCCCAGGGCTGAACGGCGTCTTGAGACAGCGCGACCAGCGTGATGTGGGTGCTAGCGCCGCCCTGGTGGCCGCTGAAGGTCAGGTATGGCGTCGCCGAGTGCGGCCCGTACGCGTTGGCGGCCACCTCGCGGGCGATGCCCGCCTCCTCGTCCCAGCCGTGGAGTGCGACGACGGCGCTGGTCAGGCCGGCTTCCGTACGGGTGAGGGCCCAGCCGGGTCCCTGTTCGGCGTGCGGCTGCGTCTCGTCGGCGACCGCGTAGCCGCCCTCGCGGACCGTCACGCCTGCCGGGGCGTGGACGCGGTGGACGCGGATCTCCCAGGGGCCGTGCAGCGCGCTGGTCGACTGGATAGGGAACTCGCCGTCGATGCTCGGCAGTTGCGCGTCGTGGCGGGAGGCTGCCGTGCGTCCCTCGCACCGCACCGGGTGGATTCGGCGGCGGCGTGACGGTGTGCCGTCCGGCGCGAGGAGCGCGAGGTGGTTGTCCACGGTGCGCTCCCATGCGCTCGGGGCGGTCTCGGGGGCGGTCGCCGTGGAGTAGCCGAACTTGGCGTAGTGCGGGTCGTCGGCCGCGGGGCCTTCGAGCGGGTTGTGGTCGCTGCCGTGGTTGATCAGACGGACGATGCCGTCGTGCCGGGTGCCGTGCAGGAGCCAGCCGGGCTGGGGGAGTGCCGTGTACTGGTCGGACTCCTCGACCGGGAGCGGGAGTTCGGCTTCCGTCCACACCGGGTGGTCGGCCGGCAGGAGCAGACCGAGGAAGCCCTTGCTCGCCCAGTACGGTGACGCGGGACCCGAGTAGGCCTGGGTGGACGGCAAGAACGTGCCGTACCAGCCGAGCGGAAGCAGCCCTCGCTCGTCGGGGACGCCGCGCTCCACGAAGTGCCGAGCGGTGCCGGACGCGAGGCGCCGGGTCAGGCCGGGCGCCAGGGGCGTGCAGCTGGCCAGGGCGCCCATCCAGACGGGCGCGGTCGCCGCGAAGCGGTACGTCAGGGAGCGGCCCTGGTGGACGGGGGCGCCGTCGGCGCCGAAGAAGTGCGGGTAGGAGCCGAGGAACTGGGTCAGCCGCTCGCGGTAGACCTTGCCGCGCCCCTCGTCGTCCGGGCCCGCCATGCGCGCCCAGAGCAGGGGGTACAGATGCATCGCCCAGCCGACGTAGTAGTCGAAGTTGCGCCCGTCGCCGTCGCTGTACCAGCCGTCGCCGCGGTACCAGTCCTCGATGCGGTCCAGGCCGCCGTCGATGTCTGCCTTGCTGTGCGGCGCGCCCACGGAGGCCAGGAACTGCTCGGACACCACCTGGAAGAGCCGCCAGTTGTTGTCCCAGGTCCTGCCGCCGACGAAGCCGGAGAACCAGTCGACGACCCGCTCCTGGACCCGGGGATCGAGCTTGTCCCAGAGCCAGGGGCGGGTCTCGTGCAGGCCGATCGCGATCGACGCCGCCTCCACCATCTGCTGCGAGCAGTCGCTGAGTTCGGGCCACGCCTCACCGCCCGCCGCGTCGCGGTCCGTGCCCGTTGTCAGACCCTGCGCGTAGCGTTCGAGGAGGTGAGGATCCACCTCGCCGCCCGCTCCCGCGATCCGGAAGGAGGCGAGGAGGAATGACCGTGCGTACCCCTCCAGGCCGTCCGACACGACCCCCGACCAACTGCCACGCCCCGGCAGTCGGTACTGCGCGAAGTTCGGCGTCGCGTACGGGACGAGTGCCTCCAACTGCCGGTCGGCGAGCGCCTCCCAGTGTGCGCGGGTCCAGCCCGTGAGCGGGGAAAGGACCCGGTCGGTGGGCGGCAGCGGCAGGTGCGGTGCGGGCATGGTGGGTCGGTGCTTCCTGTGCGGGGGAGTCTTCCGGGCTAGCGTGCCGGTCACCTCAGGTGCGCGGTGTGCGTGTGGCCGCGCGAGCCCTCGACGCGGACGGTGACGACGGGGCGCCGGCCCGGAGCGACGGTGACCGTGTCGTCGGCGCGGACCACCTTCCGTACGGGGAAGGGCAGTTCCAGGGTGACCGTGGTGCCGGTGCGGCCCGGGTCGGCCACGGCCAGCGACATCCCGTCGCCGCGGCGTCGCGCGAGCACGGTGCAGGGCCCCGATGCCGATATCCCCGCCGCGCTGCCCGGCCCCCAGAAGTGCACGGCGACGAGGCCGTGCCGCCGGGCCTCGACGGCCTGGGTGGTGGCGTTGTTGGCGAGGACGCGGACCGGCCGTGAGTGGGACCAGACGGCGGTCGCGGTGGCGCTCGCTCCGGGCAGGAGCACATAGGCGTACGAGGAAGCGGTGGGGGAGGTGCCGTGGTCGAGCCATAGCGTCAGATAGCGGCGGGTGAGGGGAGTGGTGCTGCCGCCGGTGTCCGCGCCGGTGTTGATCTCCCGCCAGGTGCCGGTGCGCTCCTCGCGCAGGGCGTGGAGGCGGGCGCCGTCCTTGCTGTGCGAAGGCCGGCCGGGGTGGTCGGGGAAGACATAGCCGCCGGTGCCGTCCAGGTGGGCCCAGCGGGCGCCGGTCAGGGGCGCGGACCAGCCGGTGTGCGAGGGCTGGCGCCGGCCGTCGACCGTGAACCGGGGTGCCCCGTCCTCGTACAGATTCCGGTTCTCGACGACCGTCTCGATGGTGCGGCCGTCGCTCGCGGTGATGTCCGCGCCCAGGGCGACGACCGCGTTGTCCAGGAAGAACCACGTCTTCTTGGCCCGGAGCGTGCTGCCGTCGGCGAGGAGTTCCATCGCGGCGGCGCCGAATCTCCCGTCGAGCACGGCGCCGCCCGCGACGGCGTTCTTCGGCAGATAGGTCGCCGTGCCGCCGCCCGAACCGATGTCGGCGCGGGTCCGGGTGTCCACGGTGGTGCCCGGCAGGCGGTACGGGTCGACCGTCGCCCAGAAGCCGTCCCCGAACTGCCCCAGGTCGTCGCCGTCGTACAGGTAGGCCATGCCGTCGCCGGTGTACCAGCCGTGCAGGTTCTCGCCGTTGCCCGCCTCATAGGCGGCGATGCGCTTCGAGGAGAGCGAGAGCGTGAGCGCCCAGCCGGGGCGCCGGTGCACCACCCGGTCCATGTCGGCGAACGCGAAGTGCCCGGTGAGCCGGTCGGTGGCAGGGACGGCGGTGTCGTCGAGGACGGCCTTGGCGCGGGCGAGAGCGGGTACGCCCACCAGGCCCAGGTAGGGGTGTGAGGTGTTGCGCCTCATCCACCCCTTGGCCAGCGCGCGCCAGCGTGCGGCGTACGCGGCGGGGGCTCCGTCGGCCAGCTGCAGGATGTTGGTGAGGGCCGCCGCGCCGTCCTTGTGGTCCGGTGCCTTCTCGCGGGAGGTGGCACGGCCGCGCACCGCGTCCATCATCAGTCCGTCGAAGACCACCGGCGAGAAGGTACGGTCGACCGCTTCGTACAGCACGGACGTCTTCGGGTCGGTGACGGCCCACTCGGAGTCCGCGAGCAGCGCGATCAGCACTCCGGCGCTGCCGAGCAGGACGCTTCCGTACGTCCCCGTGTACGCGACGGAGCCGTGCTGCACGAACGACCCGTCCTCGTAGAACCCGTCGCCCGAAGTGACGTACGTGAACAGGCTGTTCTTGCCCTTGTCCCTGACGTCCGACAGGCTGTCGCGTGCGAGGGCCAGGGTGGCCGCGTCCTTCGCGAGGAGCCCGCGCAGGGCCACGATGACGGCCTTGTCGGCGCGGTTGGCTCCCGTCTCGGACAGCGTCGGGATGCTGGTGCGGCGGTCGGGGTCCGGGCAGAACTTCGCCACGGTGGAGACGTACTTCGCCAGGTCGGCCGCGAGGATCTTCTCGCGCAGCAGCACGCAGGTGTCCATCAGGGCGCGGGGTGCGCCGATCTCCCAGAACCACCAGTTGCCGGTCTCGGGGAGATCCGGGTTGTAGGCGTCGGAGTGCAGGAAACGCAGGGCTTCGAGCAGCGCGTCCGCCGCTTCGGCGCTGCCGCTGAGGGACGTGCCGGGGGTGGCCCAGGCCGTCGTGATCGTGCGCAGTCGGGTGAAGCTCTGGCCGAAGTTGCCCGGGTCCTTGGCGGGGGAGAGGTCGGCCCACAGGGCGCTGCGGCCCGCGGACCTGTCCAAGTCCCGCCACCAGCCGGACGCCTGGGTGTCGAGGACCTTCAGCGCAGCCGCGAAGTCAGGATCGGCGGCGTCGAACTCGCCTCCGGTGAGTTGCGCCGCGGCGCGGGCGAGCAGGGGGCCGAACGCATCCGCGGCCACGTCCGCGTCCGCGGCCCACGCCGCACCGCCGATCGACGGTGCCACCAGAGCGGATGCGGCACTCGCGGCGAGAAGCGTGCGGCGGCTGGGACCGGTGGAGCCGGAGCGAGGCGTGCGCATAGGGAACTCCCGTGAGGCGTCGGGGCATCGGAGTGTGGGGGAGCGACGGACGTGAGCGATTCCGCGACAGCATGTAAGCGGTTGCTATGCGGGGGCAAGGGGGTGCGGCATCTTTCTACGTTCTTTCTGTCCGTGCCAGGCCTCGGAGTGGCGAGGTCGGTGTTGACGCTGACGGTAAGCGATTACTACGTTGCGACCCCATGGCTGAGAACAGGACCCGAACCGTACGTGCTCGCAGTACTCGCACCGTCCGTGCCGCGACGGCGTCCGCAGCCGCGGCCGCCACCCTCGCGCTCGCCCTCCCCGCCCATGCGGCGCCCTTCGACCCGGCCCCGGGCGCGGACGGCGTCGGCGACCCGTTGTTCCCGACGCTCGGCAACGGCGGCTACGACGTCCGCCATTACGATCTCTCCTTCGACTTCACGCCGGTGACGTACGACTTCACCGGCACCATGAAGATCAAGGCGAGAGCCACCCAGGACCTGTCGTCCTTCAACCTCGACGTCGACTCGCTGGCCATCGACGCCGTGCAGGTCAACGGCAAGAAGGCCACCTGGGCGAGCACGCCAGGACAGAGCGGCCAGGAGCTCACCGTCACCCCGGCGGGCGGTCTGCGCGACCGCCGTGCCTTCGACGTCGAGCTGACCTACCACGGCAACGGAAAGACCAAGCCGATCAGCCAGCCGGGCTGGCGTCACATGTCCGACGGTGGCTTCGCCTCCGCCGCCCAGGCCTCCCGCGCCGACACCTTCGCGCCGGTCAACGACCATCCCTCCGACAAGGCCACCTGGTCCTTCCACCTCACCGCCCCCGACGGCTGGACGCCCGGCGCCAACGGCAACCTCACCGGAACCCGCGACGCCGGGGCCAGGAAGACCTGGGACTTCTCACTCAAGTCCCCCATGGCGCCCGAGCTGTTGGGCATCTCCGTCAACAAGCAGACCTACGTGTACGGACGCGGACCCCACGGAGTGAAACTGCGCCACCTCGTCCCCGAGGACCAGCAGGCCAAGTACAAGCCCATCGCCGAGGAGACCGGCGGGCAACTGGCGTGGCTGGAGAAGACCCTCGGTGTGCGCTACCCGTTCGACACGTACGGCGTGCAGATCGTGCGGGACGGCTACAGCGACGCGCTGGAGAACCAGACCCTCTCGCTCTTCGGCCCCTCGTGGTTCGACAAGCCCACCTACTCGACCACCATGGTGCACGAGCTGACCCACCAGTGGTTCGGCGACTCCGTCACCCCCGCGACCTGGCAGGACGCCTGGCTGAACGAAGGACCCGCCGTCTACTACGCGGCTGTGTGGGCGGACCAGAAGGGCTTTCAGCCCATCGAGGAGAAGATGAAGACCGCGTACGCCGAGCTCGACGCGGTCCGCAAGACCGACGGGCCGCCCGGAAAGCCCACCGGACTCGGCGGCTTCAACATCTACGACGGTTCGGCCGTCTCCCTCTACGCCCTCCACCAGCAGATCGGGCAGGAGAAGTTCGATGCCGTCATGAAGGCGTGGCTGACCGGACACCGGCACGGCAATGCCTCCACCCAGGACTTCATCGACAACGCCGTCGAGGTCACCGGTGACGACGCGGTCGGCACGTTCCTCGAGCACTGGCTGTTCGACCTCGACAACCCGCCCATGCCGGGCCACCCGGACTGGGGTGTCGCGAAGTGAAGCCGCCCCGCATGATCGTGGGGGCATTCGCCCTCGCGGCGCTCGCGGCCGTCATCGCACCGCAGAGCGCCGCCCAAGCTGCTCAGGCCGCCCAAGCCGCTCAGGCCGCCCCCGGACCCAAGATCCTCCACGTGGCCCCGGACGGATCGGGAGAAGCCTGCACCGCCGCCCGGCCCTGCTCCCCGCAGGCCGCGCGTGACGCCGCCCGCACCATCAGCGGACGGGACATACGCGTCGAACTCGCCGACGGAACCTACGAGATGAGTGAGCCGCTCGAACTGGGCGCGGCCGACTCCGGGCGCGACGGGCACACCGTCACCTGGACCGCCGCGCGCGGCGCCGAGCCCGTGTTCTCCGGTGGCCGCGCGCTCACGGGATGGTCCGAAGCCGCCGACGCCACCTGGACCGCCGACGTCCCCGAAGGGGTCACCCCGCGCCAGCTGTTCGTGGACGGAAAGCGGGCCGTGCGGGGGCGGGGCGACGCCTGCCCGGCGACCACCTGTGACGCGACGAAGACCGGCATGACAGGGGCCACCGCCACCGGGATCGACAAGTGGCGGCGCCCTACCGGCGCGGAGGCCGTCATCAAGATCCGCTGGCGCGACTACCACTGCCGTATCGCCTCCGTGGCCGGCGACCGGATGACCTTCGCGCAGCCCTGCTGGGCCAACTCCGCCAGCGGCACGAACCGTACGGGCCCCGCCTGGGACTCCACCACCGTCGACTCCTCCCGCTTCTCGCAGGTCGCCTTCTTCGAGAACGCACGCGAACTCCTCGACAAATCCGGCGAGTTCGTCTGGGACGCCACCGACCGCACCGTCACCTACCTCCCGCGCAAGGGCGAGGACATGCGCCACGCGCGCGTGCTCACCCCGGTGACCGAGCGCCTCATGGTCGTCGACGGTGCCCACGACCTCCGGGTCCAGGGCATCGGCTTCGCCCACGCCGCGTACGCCCAGCCCTCCACCGACGAGGGCTACGCGGGCACGCAAGCCGGTCTCACCCTCACCGGAGCGAGCGGCCCGGTCGATCACGCGGGCCGCCACTACACCAAACCGAGCGCGGCGCTGACGGTCCGTGGTGGCCGCCATGTGAGCATCACCGGGGCCGAGTTCACGCGGCTCGGCGGCGCCGGAGTCATCTTCGAGGCGGGCACCAAGGACTCGTCGGTCACCGGCTCCCGCTTCACGGATCTGTCGTCCGGTGCCGTCTACGTCGGCGGCACCGAGCCGAAGCCGGGTGCGGACCTCGCGGGTGAGCGGAACACGGTCGCGTACAACACGATCCGGCGCACCGGCGTCGAGTACACCGACGCGGTGGGCATCTGGGCCGGATACGAGGCCGGGCTGCGCGTCGACCACAACACCCTCGACGACCTGCCCTACTCGGGGATCTCCGTCGGCTGGGGCTGGAACCAGCCCGAGGCCCGGAAGTCCGTCCTGCGCGACAACCGGATCACGGCCAACCGGATCACGAACGTGATGCGCGTCGAGCACGCCCAGCACGACGGCGGCGCCATCTACACGCAGGGCGCCCCCAGCCCGGCACGGTCGTCTCCGGCAACTACATCAACCGCTCCGCCTACGGGAACACCGAACGCGACGGCAACGGCATCTACCTCGACGAGCAGTCCTCGTACATCCGCGTCGAAGGCAACGTCATCACCCGCGTCGGCTACAAGTGGGTCTCCAACTGGGCCGATTACGGCGTCCGGAACCACGCGACCGGCAACTGGACCGACACCGACGCCCCGGCCCTCACGGGCACCGGATCGACGATGAAGGACAACCACACCAAGCTCGACCGGCTGCCGTCGAGGGCGCTCGCCGTGGCCGCCCGCGCGGGTGCGCACGGAGCGCCGGCCGAGCAGCTGCGCCCCGACCTCGCCCGCGCGGGCACGGCGTCCCAGTCCTCCACGGACGGCGCGGCGGCGGCGTACGCCACCGACGGGGACACCTCGACCGACACCCGAACCCTTTCGCAACCGGGCGCCTGGTGGCAGGTGGACCTCGGCGGTACGCGCCGCGTGGGGCAGGTCGAGATCTGGAACGACACCTCCATGACCACGGCCGACTTCGACGTGCAGCTCGCGAGGACCGCGGACTTCTCCGACGCCACGACCCTGCACGTCACCGGACGAGCACTTCGGCCCACACTCCTCGACACGGACGCGGAAGCCAGATACATAAGGATCAAGCTCACCGGCACGGGACGCGTGGCGCTCGCCCACGTGCTCGTGCATCCTGCACGGACATAGCAACACCCGCACCCGCACAGGCATGTGCACAGGTATTGGTACGGAAAGGCACACCATGACCGACCTCCGTCTCGGCGTCCTCGGCTACGGCTTGCGCGGTTCGCTCGCCCGCACCGCACACCGGCCGGGCGCGGGCTCCCGCGTCACCGCGCTCGCCGACCTCGACGTCACCGCGAGGACGGAGGCGGCCGTGGCCTTCCCCGGAGCACTGATATCCACCGACCACCGCAAGGTCATCGAGGACCCGGACGTCGACGCCGTCGTGATCCTCACCCCGGACCACACCCACGCACAGCTCGCCTGCGAGGCGCTGCGCGAGAAGAAGCCCGTCTTCGTGGAGAAGCCGCTGGAAATCGGCATCGAGGCCTGCGACGAGATCCTGCGGACCGCCCACGAGACGGGAACGCGCCTCTACGTAGGCCACAACATGCGCCACATGCCGGTGGTCAGGCTGATGCGCGACATCATCCGCCGCGGAGACATCGGCGAGGTCAAGACGGTCTGGGTGCGCCATTTCGTCGCCTACGGAGGCGACTGGTACTTCAAGGACTGGCACGCCGAACGGCAGCACACCACCAGCCTGTTGCTCCAGAAGGCCGCCCACGACATCGACGTACTGCACTGGCTCGCGGGCGGCTACACGCGCCAGGTGCAGGCTCTCGGCGACCTCATGGTCTACGGCGACAATCCGCACCGCCGCGCGCCGGGCGAGCCGAAGTCGGACGACTGGTACACCAAGGACGGCCACTGGCCGCCGCACACCCAGCGTGACCTCAACCCCGTCATCGACGTCGAGGACGTCTCCCTCGTCAACATGCGCCTGGACAACGGGGTGTTGGCCTCCTACCAGCAGTGCCACTTCACCCCCGACTACTGGCGCAACTACACCGTCATCGGGGACGCGGGCCGCCTGGAGAACTTCGGCGACGGCCCAGGGGGAGTGGTGAAGGTCTGGAACACGCGCCGCTCGACCTACCGCCCCGAAGCCGACGCCGAGTACGCGGTGCCCGACTCCCAGGACGAGGGCGGGCACGGCGGCTCCGACCCGCTCCTCATCGAGGAGTTCGTACGGTTCGTGCGCGAGGGAGGGCGCACCGACACCTCGCCGGTCGCGGCCCGGATGGCGGTGGCGGCGGGCGTGCGCGCCACGCAGTCGCTCCGGGACGGGGGCACGCCGCGTGAGGTGCCGGACCTGGACCCGGAGCTGGTCGCCTACTTCGAGCGGGGTCAGAGCCGGGCCTGAAGAACGGCCTGAAGGGGCGGCCTGAAGGAAAGCTGCGGCGGCGCTTAAGAAATCCTCGATGGACCAGGGCGCCGCCGTAGGGAAGATTCCTGTGTCGTCGGTGGAAGAAGCGACGTACGACAGGAGCCGCTGCGTTGAAGGCGCTGGTCAAGGAGAAAGCGGAGCCGGGTCTCCGGCTGATGGACGTACCGGAGCCGGTCATCGGCCACGGGGACGTCCTGATCAAGGTGCTGCGCACCGGGATCTGCGGGACCGATCTGCACATCCGGGCCTGGGACGGCTGGGCGCAGCAGGCGATCGCGGCGCCGCTGGTCGTCGGGCACGAGTTCGTCGGCGAGGTCGTGGAGACCGGGCGTGACGTCGCCGACATCAAGATCGGCGACCGGGTCAGCGGCGAGGGCCACCTCGTCTGCGGCAAGTGCCGCAACTGCCAGGCGGGCCGCCGCCACCTGTGCCGCGCCACGGTCGGCCTCGGCGTCGGCAGGGACGGAGCGTTCGCCGAGCTCGTCGCGCTGCCGGCCGCCAATGTGTGGGTGCACCGCGTGCCCGTCGATCTCGACGTGGCCGCGATCTTCGACCCGTTCGGCAACGCGGTGCACACCGCGCTGTCCTTCCCGCTGGTCGGCGAGGACGTGCTGATCACCGGCGCGGGGCCGATCGGCCTGATGGCCGCCGCCGTCGCCCGGCACGCGGGCGCCCGCAACGTCGTCATCACCGACGTCAGCGAGGAGCGTCTGGAGCTCGCCCGCAAGGTCGGCGCGAGCCTGGCGCTGAACGTCGCCGAGACCTCGATCGCCGAGGGGCAGCGCGAACTGGGCTTGCGCGAGGGATTCGACGTCGGTCTGGAGATGTCCGGCAACCCCGTCGCGATGCGCGACATGCTCGCCAACATGACGCACGGCGGCAAGATCGCCATGCTCGGTCTGCCGGCCGAGGAGTTCGCCGTCGACTGGTCCCGGATCGTCACGTCCATGATCACGATCAAAGGCATCTACGGCCGCGAGATGTTCGAGACCTGGTACGCCATGTCCGTCCTGCTCGAAGGCGGCCTCGACCTCGCCCCCGTGATCACCGGGCGCTACGGCCACCGTGACTTCGAGGCGGCCTTCGACGACGCGGCGAGCGGCCGCGGCGGCAAGGTCATCCTCGACTGGACCTCCTGAACCCCTTCTGACCTCCTGACCGACCTCTTCTTTAAAGGAAGTCACCATGTTCGACTCCGTACGGGACGATCTCCAGGCCACCCTCGACGAGATCCGCGCCGCGGGCCTGCACAAGCCCGAGCGCGTCATCGGCACCCCGCAGTCCGCCACGGTCGCCGTCACCGCGGGAGGCCGCCCCGGTGAGGTACTGAACTTCTGCGCGAACAACTACCTCGGCCTCGCCGACCACCCCGAGGTGATCGCCGCCGCGCACGAGGCCCTGGACCGCTGGGGCTACGGCATGGCGTCCGTGCGCTTCATCTGCGGTACGCAGGAGGTGCACAAGGAGCTCGAAGGGCGCCTGTCCGCGTTCCTCGGCCAGGAGGACACGATCCTCTACTCGTCCTGCTTCGACGCCAACGGCGGAGTCTTCGAGACGCTGCTCGGCGCCGAGGACGCGGTCATCTCCGACGCCCTCAACCACGCGTCGATCATCGACGGCATCCGGCTGAGCAAGGCCCGCCGCTTCCGGTACGCCAACCGCGACATGGCCGACCTGGAGCAGCAGCTGAAGGAGGCCTCCGAGGGCGGCGCCCGCCGGAAGCTGATCGTCACCGACGGCGTCTTCTCCATGGACGGGTACGTCGCCCCGCTGCGGGAGATCTGTGACCTCGCCGAGCGCTACGACGCGATGGTGATGGTCGACGACTCGCACGCCGTCGGCTTCGTCGGCCCCGGCGGTCGCGGCACGCCCGAGCTGCACGGCGTCATGGACCGCGTCGACATCATCACGGGCACGCTCGGCAAGGCGCTCGGCGGCGCCTCCGGCGGCTACGTCGCCGCCCGCGCGGAGATCGTCGCGCTGCTGCGCCAGCGCTCGCGCCCGTACCTCTTCTCGAACACGCTCGCCCCGGTGATCGCGGCGGCCTCGCTGAAGGTCATCGACCTCCTGGAGTCGGCGGGCGAGCTGCGCGAGCGCCTCGCCGCGAACACGGCGCTGTTCCGCTCGCGGATGACCGAGGAGGGCTTCGACATCCTGCCGGGCGACCACGCGATCGCCCCGGTGATGATCGGCGACGCCTCGGTCGCGGGCCGCATGGCCGAGCTGCTCCTGGAGCGCGGCGTGTACGTGATCGGCTTCTCGTACCCGGTGGTGCCGCAGGGCGCGGCCCGTATCCGCGTCCAGCTGTCGGCCGCGCACTCCACGGAGGACGTGAACCGTGCGGTGGACGCGTTCGTGGCGGCGCGGGCGGAGCTGGACGCCTGACGGTGCCGGACACCCTCGGGTGACCGAGGGGCTCGGCCGGACCGCTGGTGTCGGTGGGCCCCGCGGTTTGGGACAATCGACCCCATGATCGAAGCGCGGCGGCTGCACATCCTCCGTGCGGTGGCCGACCACCGCACGGTCACGGCCGCTGCCGCCGCGCTCTATCTCACGCCGTCCGCGGTCTCCCAGCAGCTGACCGCCCTGGAGCAGGAGACCGGCCACCGCCTGGTCGAGCGGGGTGCCCGCGGGGTCAGGCTGACCCCGGCGGGCGAGATCCTGCTCTCCCACACGAACGCGGTCCTCGCCCAGCTGGAACGGGCCGAGGCGGAGCTGGCCGCGTACAGCTCGGGCGCGGCGGGGACGGTGACCGTGGCGTCCTTCGCCACGGGGATCGCCCTGGTGGTCGGTCCCGCGCTCGTGCGCCTTGCGACCGCCGCGCCCGGCATCCGCGTGCGGGTCCAGGACGCGGAGGGCGACGCGAGCCTGCCGATGGTGCTCGACCGGCAGGTCGACGTCGCCGTCGCGGTGGAGTACCGGGGCGCGCCGGGCGCCGACGATCCGCGGCTGACGCGCGTCCCGCTGTACGCGGAGCCGTTCGACGCCGTGCTCCCGGAGGCGCACCGCCTCGCGGACGCGGAGCGTGTGCCGCTCGCGGAGCTGGCCAAGGACGCCTGGATCGGGCCCTTCGTCGGCAACCCCTGCCATGACGTGGTGATCCTCGCCTGCGAGGCCGCGGGCTTCCAGCCTCTGCTCGAACACTGGTCGGATGACTTCCGTGCGGTGGTCGCCCTGGCGTCGGCCGGCGCGGGCGTGGCGCTCGTGCCCCGCTCGGCGCTGCGGGGGATGGACGTTTCTGGGGTGGTGATCCGCCCGGTGGAGGGCGCCGCTCCCACCCGCCGGGTCTTCGCCGCGGTGCGCTGCGGGGCGGAGGAGCATCCGCTGATCCGCCCGGTGCTCGACGCGCTGGGGGAAGCGGCGGGGTGACCGCGGGGCGGTGACTGCGTGCGGGTGTCGATCCAGTTGGCATCAACTCACCGTTGAGAAGCGCTAGTTGGTGCAGCGATTCAACTACCTTCCGGCGAGATCGAATTGAGGTACCGAGCCAGCCCTCCCGAGACGGGTGAGGGGTCGCGGTCCCCGTCCCCGTCCGCATCCCCGTCTACATCTCCGTCCGCCTCCTCGTGACGCAGGACCCAGTCGTCGAGGTCGCGTGCCGCCTCCAGGGGGTTGCCCGCCGTGTAGGCGCGCCACCAGCCCGTGCCGTCGAGGGCGCCGGTGGCCTGACCGGGCGAGCGCAGTTCCTCCCGGAAACGGGACTCGGCCGCGGCGAAGCGTGTCCGAGCCGTCCGCGCGTCCACACCCAGGGCGTCGCCGACGACCTGCCAGCTCGCGCCGCCGAGACGCTCGCACGCGGCGGCGGCCTCGAAGAACCGGTGCGCGGCCCTGAGCACGTGGGCGGCGTCGGCAAGCACCGATCCGGGGGCGCGGCCTGCGCCGTCGGGATGCAGCTCGTGCTCGCCGACCGGTACGGCGGCACGCGCGAGCCGGGCCAGCTCGCACGCCTCGTAGGCCATCGCGAGGCGCGCTCGGGCCGCGTCCGTGCAGTCCTGGTCGGTCATGTCGATCGGCCTCAACCACGCACATCGCGTACGAAATACAGGACGGTCATCGTCACGGCGGAGGTCAGGATGATGCCGCGCAGCAGTCGGTCGGAGAGGCGGCGGGCGAAGTGGGCGCCGGTGAAGCCGCCGGCCAGCGCACCGACCAGCATGGTGGCGAGGGTGAGCGGAGCGCTCAGCGCGTCCGAGGCGACGAGGAGCAGGGCGCTCGCGCTGAGATTGATGGCCGCGATCTGCGTGACCCGCATCGGATTGCCGGCCGCGGTGTCGAGGCCGAGGCCGATGCCCCACAGGGCGAACATCATGATGCCTACGGCCCCGCCGAAGTATCCCCCGTACAGAGCGAGGCAGAACTGGCCTGCCAGTACGCCCCGCGCGCCGATGCCGAGCTCGCGGCCGAGCCTGCCGCTCACCGCGCGGGACAGGCGGCGGCCGAAGGCGAGGATCACCGTGGCGAACGCGAGCAGCCACGGCACCGCGGCGTCGAACGACGCCGCGGGGAGCACGAGGAGCAGGGCGGCGCCGAGCCCGCCCCCGACCACGCTGACCGTGGTCAGCGCTTTCGTGGACGTCGCCCCGAGCGGGGCGAGTTCGCGTCGGTAGACCCACCCGCTTGCCACGGCTCCGGGCACGAGGGCGATGGTCGAGGTCGCGTTCGCCGACACGGGGGACAGGCCGACCGCGACGAGGGCGGGCAGCGCCACGAACGTGCCTCCGCCGCCGACGGAGTTCAACGCTCCGGCGGTGACACCTGCCACCAGTACGAGGAGAAGTTCTGCCACCCGCCGAGCATCGGCCCGTGGCCGGTGGGCCCACAATGCGTTATCGGTGTACCCAGCCTAAGGCTGTGCCATAGGCTCCCAAGGGTGCGCTACGACCTGGACGATCTGCGGCTCTTTCTCGACATCGTGACGGAGGGGTCGATCACGGCAGGCGCCCGCCGTATGCACCTGAGCCTTCCTTCGGCCAGCGCCAGGGTGCGCTCCCTCGAACAGCAGGCCGGTGTGGAGCTGTTGATCCGCGGGCGGAGGGGCGTACGCCCCACCCCGGCGGGGACCACGCTCGCCCGGCACGCGCGCGAGGTCCTCGCCCAGACGGTGCGGCTCGAGAGTGCCGTCGCGGGGTACAGCCGCTCTCCGGCCGCTCCGCTGACGCTGCTGGTCGGCGGTTCCGCGATGCACCGTCTTGTGCCGCGCGCCCTGATCTCGTTCCTCCGGGCGCACCCGGACGTCGACGTCACGGTGTCCGAGAGCCGTACGCCCAAGACCGTGCGGAGGCTCGCGGACGGCGAGGCGGACCTGGGCGTGGTCGTCGACGACGAGGCCCGCGACTGCGGCCTGGTGATGGAGCCGCTGGGCGACGACTCCCTCGTCGTGATCGGCCAGGCGGGCGGCATCCTCGCGGGCCGGACCGAACTGACCTACCGCGAGGCGGCGGAACACCCGCTGGTCGGCCTCTCCTCCGACTCATCGCTGGGGCGCTGGATCGAAAAGCACCTCGGCCCGCACGCCCCGGTGGCACGCCACCGGACCAGCGTTGCCCACCTCAACGCGGTCGTCGCGCTCGCGGCGGCGGGCGTCGGCCTCGCGGTGGTCCCACGCCACGCCATCGACCCGAGCAGGCCGCTCGACATCTGCGAACTACAGGACCCCTGGGCCCGAAGGCAGCACCTACTGGCATGGGGCGCCAAGACCCCCCCACCGTCCCCGTCGACAGAGGCACTCGCCGACCACTTGCGGGCGGCGGCACTGCCGGAGTCCGGGCAGGGGGAGCTGGTGGGGGGTGAGGGGGAGTGGCCTGGCCGGATGGTGATGTGAGGGTGGGGTCAATCGTCCGGGGGCGGGGCTGCGGTTACGTGCTGGGCAGGCGCGCGACGAGCGACTGGTTTGCGCCCGGCATGGGCTTGCCCTCGTACGGCTGGCGGGTCGGCAGGCGACTGGCGTGCGCATGGCCTTCGCCCGTCCAGCGTCCGGCAAGCGCATGGCCGTGGCCCGGCGGCTTCCGGCAAGTGGTCGGCCGTGCGTCCGGCTGCCGCCTGGCATGCACCGGCGTCGCCCATCATGCCCTCGGCCCGGATACTGTCGCCCCCCCCTGGGCCCAGGGGGGCCTGACCCTGGGAAGCCGAAACGCCGGACCCTACCCCGGCGAAACCGTGCTGGCCCGCAGCACAACCTCCCCCCGCACCCTCTCGACCCGCGACCTCGCCGCCCGTTCGCGCAGTGCCAGGGCCATGACGTCTCGGCCCATCTGCTTCAGGGGCAGTGCCACGGTGGTCAGGGGCGGGGTGAGTTCCCTGACCAGGGGGATGTCGTCGAAGCCCGCGAGCGATACGTCGTCCGGAACCCGGAGCCCCCGCTCGCGCAGGGCGCCCAACGCCCCCACGGCCATCACGTCCGTCACCGCGAAGACGCACGTGGGCCGCTGCCCCCGCCGCAGCAGTTCGAGCGCCGCCGCATGGCCGCCGTCACGCGTGAAGGCGCCCTCCACGATCCGCTCCGGGGGGAGGGCGACGCCGGCCTCGGCCAGTGCCGCGCGGAAGCCGGCCAGGCGGTCCGCGACCGTGGTGAGGCGTTCGGGGCCGGTGAGTACGGCGAACTCCCGGTGGCCCAGGGTCAGTAGAGCCCGCGCCAACGCCGCTGCCCCCGCCCGGTTCTCGGGCTGCACCGTGTCCACGCGGAGGCTGCGGTGCCGGCTGACCACGGCGACGCGGCCACCGTCTCGTATGTAGGGGGCGAGCTCGGACTCCAACGCCCGTTCCCACGCGGGGTCCTGGAAGCCCGAGCCGATCAGCAGGATCGCCCGCGCCCGCTGCGCCCGCAGCATCGAGACGTACGCGATCTCCCGCGCGGGAGCGCGGAACGTGCTGGCCAGCATGACGAGTAGGTCCTGTTCGGCCGCTGCGGCCATGACCCCGCTCGCGATGGCCGCGAAGTAGGGGTCGCCCACGTCGTGGCAGATGACGCCCACGGTGTTGTTCGATGAGCTGGCGAGCGCCTGCGCATGGGCGTTGGGGATGTAGCCGAGTCGATCCGCCGCTTCGAGCACCCGACGCCGCAGGTCCTCGCGCACGCGCGTCGTACCGTTCAGGGCCCGCGAAGCGGTGGCGGGGGAGACCCCGGCGGTACTGGCCACGGCGTGCAGCGTGACGTGCGACCCGCCCTCGCGTCCACGCCCGGGGGCCGCGGCCAGCTGCTCACGGGACCGCCCGGCTCCAGGCGGATCCGCCTGCTCCCGCCCGGCTCCCGGGGCATCCGCCTGCCCCCGCCCGGCTCCCGGGGCATCCGCCTGCCCCCGCCCGGCTCCCGGGGCATCCGCCTGCTCCCGCCGCCCGGCTCCCGGGGCATCCGCCTGCTCCCGCCGCCCGGCTCCCGGGGCATCCGCCTGCCCCCGCCCGGCTCCCGGGGCAACCGTCTGCCCCCGCCCGGCTCCAGGCGCAACCGCCTGCCCCCGCCCCGCTCCAGGCGCATCCGGGTGTCCCGGCCCCCCTCCGGGCGACCCCCCTCCAGGCAGCCCCCCGTACCCCCGACCCGCCCCGGATCCCTGCTCCCGCCCCAGCGCCACCGCGCCCCCTTCGTCTCGCCCCGCGAAACTTCGAGCCGACCTATTGACCCTGCGGTCAGCCAGTCATTAGCGTGGCGGTCACCTTATCAGAAAGCGCTTTCTGAAAGCGGTTTCCGGCACCATCGAAGCTCCGTACCCGCCTCCGAAGTTCGTTGACTGCCAGGGGAGTTCACCGTGAGCCAGAGCGCACTGCAGGCAACTCCCGTGAAGACCGAGGGCGTTGCCGAACGCAGCCGCCCCACCCTGCGGCAACGTACCGCCGAGGCGGCCGAGAAGAGCTGGCGGCCGCTCGTCCTGCTGCTCGTCTGCTTCGGCGCCTGGTGGCTCGTCGCCGCCACCGAGATGGTCGAGGCGTACCTCGTGCCCTCGCCCGGCGCGACCCTCGACGTGATCCTCGACAAGCCCGACTACCTCTGGCAGCACAGCTGGGTCACCACGTACGAGACCCTGCTCGGCTTCGTCATCGCCGTGGGCGTCGGGATCCTCTCCGCGGTCCTCATGGTCTATTCGACGACCGTCGAGAAGACGCTCTACCCGATCCTCCTCTTCGCCCAGGTCGTCCCGAAGATCGCCATCGCTCCGCTCTTCGTCGTCTGGCTCGGCTTCGGCATCGCCCCGAAGATCCTCATCGCCGTGCTCATCGCCTTCTTCCCCGTCGTCATCTCGATGGTGACGGGCCTGAAGGCCGTCGACCCGGAGATGCTCCAGCTCTCCGCCACCATGGGCGCACGGCCCTGGCAGACCTTCCTGAAGATCCGCTTCCCGGCGTCGCTGCCGCATCTCTTCTCCGGCCTCAAGGTGGCCGTCACGCTCGCCGTGACCGGTGCCGTCGTGGGCGAGTTCGTCGGCGCGAACGAAGGCCTCGGATACGTGATCCTCCAGGCCAACGGAAACCTCGACACCCCGATGCTCTTCGCGGGGCTGCTCGTCATGTCGCTGATCGGCGTCGTCCTCTTCGTGCTCGTCGAGATCGCCGAGCATCTGCTCCTGCCGTGGCACGCGAGCCGCAGGGACGCGGCCGCCACCACGGCGTACTGACCCACGCCCACGCCCAGCCTCCCGCAAGCCCCCTAGCCCCCAGCCATGTCCGTCGTACGCGAAGAAGGGCCGTTCCATGCACGCGCGCAGACTGCTCACCGGCCTCGTCCCCCTGAGCCTTGTCGCGGTGACCGCGACGGCCTGCGGCGGCGATGACGACAAGACGAGCACCAGCGACTCCGGCAAGAAGCTCGACAAGGTGACGCTGACGCTCAACTGGTACCCGTACGGCGAACACGCGCCGTTCTACTACGGCAAGCAGCAGAAGATCTTCGAGAAGCACGGCATCGACGTCGACATCAGGGCGGGCCAGGGATCGCAGAAGACGGTGCAGGCCACCGGCGCCGGCCAGACCGACTTCGGCTGGGCGGACACCCCGGCGGTGCTCGCGGGTGTCGACCAGGGCGTCAAGGTGAAGAGCCTGGGAGTGTTCCTGCAGACGACGCCCGCCTCGGTGCAGTTCTTCGAGGCCCAGGGCGTCAAGTCCCCCGCCGACCTCAAGGGCAAGACGATCGCGGGTACGGCGGGCGACGCGCTCACCAAGACGTTCCCGATCTTCCTCGCGAAGAACGACATGGAGCTCTCCGACGTCAAGGTCCAGAACACCGACCCGGCGGGCAAGATCGCCGCGGTGATCTCCGGAAAGACGGACGCGCTGCTCGGGTACGCGAGCGACCAGGGCCCCACCATGCAGAACAAGGCCAAGAAGGACGTCTCGTATCTGCGCTTCTCCGAGAACGGCCTCAACTTCTACTCCAACGGCCTCATCGCCGGGCCCAAGACCCTTCAGGGCAGGGGTGATCTGGCCAAGCGCATGACCGCCGCGGTCAGCGAGTCGTGGGCGGCCGCAGAGAAGAACCCGGAGCCCGCGGTCGCCTCGATGGAGGGCGCATCCGAGCAACTGCCGCCCAAGGACGTGCTGTCCGAGCAGTTCAAGACGACGCTGACCCTGCTGCACACCGATGCCACGAAGGGGAAGGCGCCGGGCGCCAACACCGAGGCGGACTGGCAGCAGACCATCGACGTCTTCGCGGAGGCGGGCATGGTCAAGAAGGCCAAGCCCGTCGCCGAGTACTGGGACGCGGCCAAGGGCATCAAGGGCTGAGGGGCGGCAGAGGAATGGCCAAGGATGCGACTCTCAAGATGAGTGACGAGCCACGCGCGACAGCGGGGGCGCCCGCGGGGGAGGCACGGCCGACCGCCGTACGCCTCGATGACGTCGCCGTTCGCTTCCGTACGAAGAAGAAGGACGTCACCGCGTTGCGGGACGTCTCGCTCAGTGTCGGCGCGGGCGAGTTCGTGGCGATCGTCGGGCCTTCGGGCTGCGGCAAGTCCACCCTCCTGAAGCTGATCGCCGGCCTCCTCGCGCCCTCCTCGGGCGACGTGCTTCTGGGTGGCGAGCAGGTGCGCGGGCCCCGCCGCGACATCGGTTACGTGTTCCAGCGGGCGGCGCTCCTCGACTGGCGCACCGCACGCCGCAACATCCTGCTCCAGGCGGAGATGCGAGGAATCCCCGGAGCCGAGGCACGCGCGCGTGCCGACGAACTGATCCGCATGACCGGACTCGGCGGCTTCGAGGACGCCTATCCGCACGAGCTGTCCGGCGGCATGCAACAACGCGTCGCGCTCTGCCGGGCGTTGCTGCACGAGCCACCGGTCCTGCTCATGGACGAGCCCTTCGGGGCGCTCGACGCGCTGACGCGCGAGCAGATGAACGTCGAGCTGAACCGGATCTGGCGCGAGACCGGAACGACGGTGCTCCTGGTGACCCACTCGATCCCCGAGGCCGTCTACCTGGCGGATCGCGTCGTCGTGATGAGCCCGCGCCCCGGCACGATCACGGAGATCATCGACGTCGGCCTTCCTGCCGAGCGTTCGTACGCGACGACGCTGGCGACAGCGGAGTTCCGCGAGGCCACCGGGCGTATCCGCGAGCTGCTGGGGGCGGTGTCCGCGCACGAGTGAGGCGTGAGCCGCGGGCGGTGCCGATTGCCCCACGTCTCATATTCGGGATAGCGTGCCGAATATGGAACACGATGGCGTCGACGACCGGCTCGCCACCCGCCTGGCCGAGCTGCGCGCGGAACACGGCTGGTCCTTGGGCGAGTTGGCGGACCGCAGCGGCGTGAGCCGCTCCACCCTGTCCCGGGCCGAACGCGCCGAGATCAGCCCCACCGCATCCCTCCTGAACCGTCTCTGCGCCGTCTACCAACGCACCATGTCGCAGCTCCTGAGCGAAGTGGAGGCCGAGCCCGCGCAGCTGGTACGCGCGGGCGAGCAGGGCGTGTGGACCGACAGCGCGTCCGGCTTCGTACGGAGGTCGGTGTCGCCACCGCACGCCGGGCTGCGCGGCGAACTCGTCGAGGGCCGCCTGGAGCCGGGCGCGGACGTGGCGTACGACAGGCCTCCCGTGCCCGGCATCGAACAGCACATCTGGGTGCTCGAAGGGGCGCTGGAGCTCACCGTGCAGGGTGAGCCGCACGTCTTGGACACCGGGGACTGTCTGCGCTTCCGGCTGTGGGGGCCGACGCGGTTCCGGTGCGTGGGGGAGCGGGCCGTGCGGTACGCCCTGGTGGTGGTCGCGCGATGAGGACCGGGCGCGCGACTGAGGCGCCGACACGCCTCTCCTCGGATCAACTTGTCGCTTCCGCGGTCGACTTGGGCGCACTGCTCGCCGACGTCGTGAAGGGCGGCTCGTCCCTCGGCTTCCTCGCACCCCTGGACAGGGCGTCCGCCGCCGACTGGTGGCGGGGCCTTGCCCCGGCCGTGGCCGACGGGCGGCTCGCCGTCTGGGCGGCGCGCGACGGCGAACGGGTCACCGGCACCATCAGCATCTGGTTCGTGGACAAGCCCAACGGCAGACACCGCGCCGAGATCCTCAAGCTGATGGTCCACAGCTCCGCGCGCGGGAGGGGCCTTGCCCGCACCCTCCTCGCCACGGCGGAACAGGCGGCGGCCGACGCGGGCGTGACCCTGATGATCCTGGACACCGAGACCGGCAGCCCCGCCGAGTCCCTCTACCGGTCCGGGGGTTGGACGGCTGCCGGGGTCATTCCGGACTACGCGACCGATCCGGCCGGGGTGCTCCACCCGACCACCCTCTTCTTCAAGAAGGTGGCCGGTTCGGGCACACCCCGGCCGGACCCGGTACTGCGGCAACGCGGCGCTCAGTAACGCACCGCTCAGTACCGCAACGCCGCCAGATACGCGTAGCTGTTCCGCGCCGTGGCGAACGGATCGGTGGGGCTGTCGTGCTCCACCAGCCACTGCTTGACGCCGCCCACGCGCGCGTGGTCGAACATCGCGGCGAAGTCCAGCGTCCCCGAGCCGACGTCGGCGAAGCCGCCGTCCGGAGCCATGTCCTTCACATGGAGCGCGGGGAAGCGCCGCCGGTGCCGAACGAAGTACGTCGCCGGATCCGCGCCGCCCTTCGCCGCCCAGTACACGTCCAGTTCGAAGCCGACCAGATGCGGGTCGGTCTCGGTGACGAGGATGTCGTACAGGCTCGTGCCGTCCACCACCACATGGTCCGTGCCGTGGTTGTGGAACAGCACCGGGCCGAGCCCCGCGTCGCGCGACGCCTGCCCGATGCGGTTGAACTGCCGTGCCGCTTCCCGGAATCCGTCCGGCGTGTGCAGCGCGCCCGGCAGACTCGGCACCACCGGCCACTTCGCGCCGAGGGTGTGCAGATCGTCCAGAGCCTGGGGAAGCCCGCTGCCCTTGAGCGTGTCGTACGCGACGTGTTCGAGGACCGCCTTCAGGTCCACCGCGTCGAGCATCCGCCGGATGTCGGCCGCGCTGTTCCCGTGCCGGCCGCTCACGCCCACCGTCGCGTAACCGATGTCGGCGAGCTGCTCCAGCGTGCCCGCGAAGTCCCGGGCGAGGACATCACGCATCGTGTAGAGATGCATGCCAATGCCCCCGCGAGGGATGCGTCGGCACCGTGACGCGTCAACCGCGCGCGCGGGCAGTGCGGTACCGACCCCTGCCGCAAGACCCAACGACGTACCGAGAAAGGCACGTCTGGTCCCGTTGAGACCGTTTCTCCTCATGGCTGTCATGGTCGCCCCCTCACTTCGCCGTGATCCGGACCGCGCCGGTCGTCGTGTCGCCCTTGTCGTCGGTCACCGTCAGATGCGCCGTGTACGAGCCCTTGCGCGCGTAACTGTGCTCGGCGCTGCCGGTCTCCGTCCCCGAAGGCTTGGCGTTGTCGCCGAAGTCCCAGTGGTACGAGGCCGCGGTGCGGCCCTCGGGGAGCTGCACCGTGCTCGTGAGCTTCACGGCGAGAGGCGCGGTGCCGTCGGCCGGAGCCGCCTTGACCGTGACCTTCGCGCCGGTCCTCTTCTCCACTCCGGGGCCGTTGAAGTGCAGCCAGTCGACCGTCAGGAGGTCGGCCTTCTCCGGCGACCACTCGGGGTTGGTGAAGACGGCGTACAGCTTCGTCGTGCCGTCGTGGCCGGCCAGCTCGGTGGTCGGCGAGATGAAGTTGCCCCAGCCGCCCGTGTTCGGCACGCTCACCTTGCCCAGCAGCTTGCCCGTGGGAGATCCGGCGCGGAACTCGATGTCACCGCCGAGCCCCGCCGAAGCCGCGCCCACCGTGACGGAGTCGACGCCCTTGAGGTTCACCGGGTCGAAGGACACCCAGTCGCCGTTCTCGATCTCGATGAGCCGCTTGCCGCCGGAGGCGTCCGCGCGATCCCCGATGTCCACCCCGCCGTGCGCGCCACCGGTCGCGGTCCGGTGCTCGGCCTCGCGGTAGGAGGTCCGCAGCGTCAGCGAGGAGGAACCTGTCAGCGCGGGCACGCCGGACGCGCCCTTGTCCTCGTACTGGGCCGTGATCCCGTAGTAGAGATTCTGGCCGGGACCGTGGCTGTCGCCCGCGTCCGTCACGATCTCGCCCGCGCAGCCGGTGTAGTTGTCCAACGGATGCAGATGGGTGTCGTGCCCGAGCTGGGACTGGACGACGACCCGCTTGCAGTCGATCTTCCCGTCCTCCTTGTCGGTCACCTTGATCTTGAACGGAATCGTGTCGCCGAAGCTGAACGTCCCGCCGTTGGGCGGTTGTTGGATGGTGACCACCGGCCGGGTGTTCCCGACGGTGACCTCCTGGACGGCGAGACCGCTCAGCTCGTCAGGGCCCGTGACCTTCAGCCGCGCGCTGAACTGCCCCTTCTCGGTGTACGTGTGCGTCGGGTTGGCCTCGGTCGAGTCGGTCGTGCCGTTGCCGTCGAAGTCCCACGCGTACGTGACGGGTTTGTCGTCCGGCAGCCCCGAACCCTCGCTGGAGAACTTCACCTCCAGGGGCGCGGCGCCGTTGTCCGGGGTGGCCGTGACGCGGGCGTCCGGCAGCCGGCCGTCCGCCACGTAGTCGATGCGGTAGATGCCCGCGCCTTCGTTGCCGCCGCCACGGCCCGTGCCGCTGCCGAGCCCGAAGTCGATGACGTACATCGCCCCGTCAGGGCCGAAGTCGGCGTCGAAGGGCTGGTTCCATTTCATGTCCGGGAAAATGGAGTTGATCGAGTTCAGATCGCCCGCCTCGGCCGGCTCGAAGCGCGGATCGGTGAACGTCTGGTCCTTCTCCTGCATGGAGAAGACCTTGAACCACTGCCTGGTCAGCTCGTAGTTGAACCACTTCCCCTCGAAGTACTCGGGGAACTTCGTCTTGTACGTGTTGTCGGCGTCGTAGTCGTAGACGGGACCGCTCATCGGGCCGCCGCCACCCGTGCCGAGTTCGGGGAACTGCTCGGAGGCGGAGTAGGCGTACCAGACGTCCGCGGCCTGGGCCGGCGGCAGATCACGCAGACCCGTGTTGTTCGGCGAGTCGTTCACGATCTTCGCGCAGTCGAATTTCGCGCCGGACTTCTTGGTCGCGAAGTCGTAGTCGTTGAACGGGGTGTTGTTGCCGATGCAGTAGGGCCAGCCGTAATTGCCCGCCTTGGTGATGCGGTTGTACTCAACGGTCCCCTCGGGGCCGCGATCCGCGACGGCACCCTTCGCGTCGGGCCCGTAGTCCGCCATCAACAGGGCGCCGCTCAACGGGTCCGTGGTGATGCGGAAGGGGTTGCGCATGCCCATCGCGTAGATCTCGGAACGGGTCTTGTCGGTCCCCGGCGCGAAGAGATTCCCCTCCGGCACGGAATAGGTCCCATCGTCCTTCGGCGAGATGCGCAGGACCTTGCCGCGCAGGTCGTTCGTATTGCCGGAGGTGCCCTGTGCGTCCCAGGCGCGGCGGCCTTCACGCTCGTCGATCGGGGCGAATCCGTCCGACGCGAACGGGTCGGTGTTGTCACCCGTCGCGATGTACAGGTCGCCCTTCTTGTCGAAGGCGATGGAGCCCGCCATGTGCGAGTTCGCCCGGCCTTCGCCACGGAAGGTGGGAATGGTCAGGATGCGTTTCTCCGTGGCCGGATCGACCTTCCCGCCCGCTTCGGTGAAGCGGGAGAGGTTGATGCGTTTCTCGGTCTTGTCGGAGTTCAGGAGATAGACCCAGTGGTTGTCCTGGAACTTCGGGTCGAGCGCGAGGCCGAGCAGCCCGTCCGACTGGCTCGTCATCTCGGGGGTGTAGTCGAAGTCGAGCGCCGTGGAGACCTTCAGCGTCTCCTGGTCGATGATCTTCAGCTTCCCGGTGCGCTGGACGAAGAACACCCGGCGGTCCGGGGCGACGGCGAGCTCGAAGGGGTCGGCCAGGTCGTTCGTGGCGAGCGGCGTGCGCTGGAAGGCGCCGGTCTTGGTGGCGGTGCAGTCGCCCGGCTTGTTGCCCGCGGCCCACTCGATGCCGCCCAGCAGGTGCTTCAGGAAGCCCTCTTCCTGGAAGGCCGACTTCGCGTGCCCGCCCGCCGTGTACCAGGAGCGCCCGCCGTCATAGTTCTGGCACCAGGACCACGGCTGGTCGACGCCCTCGTCAAGGCCGTTCACACCGTCGCGCACCTTCACCTGCGCGAGCGTGTGCACCTTCCCGGTCGGATTGGCGCGCCAGTTGTACCACTCCTCCGTGCGCTCCCAGAGCTCCGGGAGGCCCTTGGTGGAGGGGTGCGCGTGGTCGAGCACCTTGATCCGCCCGGTCTGCACCTCGGGGTGCTTGTCGAAGATCGCGCCGACCAGACCCTCGTACCAGCTCCAGTCCCGCTCACTGGCCGACGCCGCGTGCAGACCGACCCAGCCGCCGCCCGCGCGGACGTACTTCTGGAAGGCCGCGCGCTGCGCGGCGTCGAGCAGGTCACCCTTCTCCGGGGTGGAGTTGGTGTTGTTGAAGACGATGGCCTGGAAGCGGGCGAGATTGGTGTCGGTGAAGGCGGCCGCGTCGTCGGTGGCCTCCACTTCGAAGCCGTTCTCGGTTCCGAGCTTCTTGATGGCCTCGACGCCCGCGGGGATCGAGTCGTGGGGGAAGTTCGTGACCTTGGAGAAGACCAGGACACGGAAGGGGGCCGCCGCCGGCTTCGGATCCGCCTGCGCGGTCGCGCGGTGCGGCGTGGTGAGGCCGAGGCCGATGACGAGGGCCAACAGGGCGATGAGCGCGAGCCAGGGGCTCGGCGTGGTGGGGCCCGGTCTCGACAGGGCGGGGCCGCGTCTGGGCGCGGTGGGACTCGTGGAACTCATGGCGCTCCCTGGGCTGGGCGGGTGGACGGCTGCCGGTAGCCGGGTGTGCGGTGAGTGCGAGTTGCGCGGGTGCGCTGGTGTGTGTGGAGCCTGGCTTGGAAGACGGGTTAGAAAGCGCTTTCCCGTGCGCGTTGTTCAGCGTAGGTTCCCCTCTGACGGGGGGTCAATGGGTCGGAAGGGCCTGGCGTGAGAAGGGAGTCACGGAGAGGCACTGGTATGAGGACGCGTGTGCGGGGGAGGGTTTCAGGAGCAGGGAAGCCAGCCCTGCAGAAGCCGACCAGATCCCGTCCCAGATCAAGAGCCCGTCCCAGATGTCGTACAGGGGAGCCTTCCGCAATGCCTGACCACGCCTCGACGCCCGCCCCCGCCGCGTACACCGCCGGACTCGTGAACGCGGCGGACGGCGTCCCCGTCGCCACGTACACCTGGCTGCCCGACGGTGGCAGGCCCCGCGCCTTCGTGCAGATCGCGCACGGCGCCGGTGAACACGCCCTGCGCTACGACCGGTTCGCGCGCCATCTGACGGCACACGGCTACGGGGTGATCGCGTCCGACCACCGGGGGCATGGCGCGACGGCGCAGGCGACGGGTGGATATGGGGTGACGGGGTCGTCCTCCGACGTGGACGCGTCCGAGGCGGGGGCTTCCGAGTCTGAGGCTGCCGGGGCGGTGGATTCCGAGCCGGGGGCTTCCGGTGCGGGGGCTTTTGACAGCTGGCGCGCCATCGTCGACGACCTCAAGGCGATCGGCGACCAGGTACGCACGCTGCATCCAGGAACCCCGCTCTTCCTGCTCGGCCACAGCATGGGCTCGCACCTGGCCAGGGACTACGCGCAGGAGTATCCGGACGGCCTCGCGGGCCTGATCCTCTCCGGCACCTTCCGCTCCCTGCCCGGCGTCGGGATCGACGAGTCGATCGCCCGCCTGGAGCGCGAGATCGCGGAGCACGGCCGCGAGTCGCTCTCGTCGTACCTCCCCGAACTCTTCGCGGCCTTCAACGATCCGTACCCGCACCGCACCGGTTTCGAGTGGCTCTCCCGCGACGAGGCCGAGGTCGACGTGTACGTCGCCGACGAGCGCTGCGGCTTCCCCTTCTCCGCCGGACTCTGCCTGGACTGGGTGCGTGCGGTGCGCAAGATGAACGACCCGCGGAACCTCGCCCGGGTCCCGGCCGACCTGCCCGTCCATATCGCCGTCGGCACCGAGGACCCCTGCAACCAGGGCATGACGCTGGTGCACGAACTCGTGGAGGACTACCGGTACGTGGGCCTGGACGACCTCACCTGGAGGGGGTACGAGGGGGCGCGGCACGAGATCCTCAACGAGACCAACAGGGACGAGGTGCAGGAGGACCTGAGGTCCTGGCTGGACAAGCACGTGCTGTGAGGTGGGCCGGGCGTGGCCGGCGGGGCGGCGGGGACCATGGGCTCTGGCCGGTGGGTCGGTCGAGGCGCCGCTGTCAGTGGCGTTGGCTACGGTTCAGACATGTCTCGAGCTCATGCCAAGGCCCAGGTCACGGGTGACGACGTCCGGAGTATCGCACTGGCCCTGCCGGACACGACGGAGAAGATCGCCTGGAGCATGCCCACCTTCCGGGTGGCAGGGAAGATGTTCGCCACGCTCCCCGAGGACGAGACCTCCATCGCCGTGCGGTGCCCGAAGGAGGAGCGCGACGAGTTGGTCCTCGCGGAGCCCGACAAGTTCTGGATCGCCGACCACGAGGCGATGTTCGCCTGGGTGCGGGCACGGCTCTCGGCAGTCGACAAGGACGAACTGACCGACATCCTCGCGGACTCCTGGCGCCAGGCCGCCCCCACCCGACTCCTGGACGCGTACCCGGAATTGGGCCTCCCGCCCACGAGCTGAAACTCAACGGCCTCTGTCAGTGCCCCGTGGCATGATCCGGGCAGGGGTGGAGAGCGAGGGGCTCGTGGGGACGAGGGGGCCTTCGCTGTCGACCGGGGAGGGCAGTCGTCAGGGAGGGGACAGTGGTGCAGTCAGGGGGCGGGGCTTCGGGGGCCGGAGACGGGGAGGACGGGGTCGCCGAACGCGGGTGCGGCGAGGGTGGGTGCGACGAGGGGCTCCCTGTGGAGGGGCGGGGTAAGGGGATCAGGTCCGCTCACGAGGCCGAGCAGCGCAGAGGCATCCGATTCACGCGCGGGGGCCGGCAGCCCGTGGGGACGTCCACGGACCGCCACAGCATCTGGTCGCGGGACTTCGGGTTCTTCTTCGGCGCGCGGACCATCGCCAAGCTCGGCGACACAATGCTTCCCGTGGCGCTCGCCGCGGGGCTGCTCCAGCACGGGCACGGCGCGGGCGCCGTCGGTCTCGCGATGGCCGCCACGACGGTCTGTTTCGCGGGCCTGGTGATCTTCGGCGGGGTCTTCGCCGACCGGTTCAGCACCCGCCTGCTGATGATCGGCGCGGACGTGGTCCGCCTAGGCACGCAGTCGGTCGCGGCGGTCCTTTTCTTCGCCGGCCACGTCGTCCTCTGGCAGATCTGCGTGATCGGCGCGGTCAACGGCGCAGCGGGCGCGCTCTTCCAGCCCGGCGTCGCCAGCACGGTCCCGCGCCTGGCGCCCGACGTCCAGAAGGCCAACGGCGCGATACGCGTGGCCGAGTCGGCCGCGGCCCTGGCCGGTCCGGCCGTCGCGGGCGTCCTCGTGGCCTTCGCCTCGGCTGGTTCCGTCTTCGCGGCGCACGCGGCGACGTACGGACTGAGCGCCCTGTGTCTGCTCCTGCTCCGTCTGCCGCCCGCGCTCCCCGGCTCGCTCCCGCACAGCAGCGGTTTCCGTGCCGATCTGGTGCAGGGCTGGCGGGAGTTCAGGTCCCGCACCTGGCTCTGGGGCGTCATCGCGATCTTCAGCGTACTGATGATCACGACCACGGGTCCGCTGACACCACTCGTCGCCACGCTTGTCGTCCAGAAGCACGGGTCGGGGGCGTACGGCCTGGTGAACTCCGCCCTGGGCGCCGGCACCGTGCTCGGCGGCCTCGTCGCCCTGCGGTTGCGCCCTCGCCGGATGCTCCGCGCCGGTTCCGTGGCCCTGATCGGATACTGCGCGTTCCCGGCGGCCGTCGGCGCGCAGCTCGGCGTCCCGTTGATGGCCGCGGGCGCCGCGGTGGCGGGGGCGGGGCTCTCCTTCTGGGGAGTCATGTGGGCGACGAGCGTCCAGACCCAGGTACCGCCCGACGTCCTCAACCGCATACACGCCTACGACGTCGCGGGATCGATCGCCCTGCTGCCGGTCGGGCAGGCGCTCGCGGGCCCCGCCGCGAGTGCCTTCGGCGCGGAGCAGGTACTGATCACGGGCGCCGTGACCACGGTCTTCGTCTGCCTGGCCCTGCTGTCGGTCCCCGCGATAAGCGGGTTGGTGCGGGTGGACGGAAGGGTGCCGGTCCAGGGCGGGGGAGCCCGTCCCGGACGGCCGGATCGAAAGGCGGCTGATCGAAAGGCGGCTGATCGAAAGGCGGCTATACGAGAGCCCGCGCCCCCAAGAACCCGGTGACCCGCTCCCGCAGCGACCGGACGTCGAGCCCGTGCGCCGCCATGTGCTCGTCGACCTGCCCGTAGCGGCGCAGCTCGGCACGCCCCACGCCCAGCCCGAGCACCCGGTGCGGCACGTCGCCGAGCGCGTCGTTCGCGGCGGCGGTGGAGGTCCCGGCCAGGTAGGGCTCGACGACCACGACATCGGCAACGGCTCCTGCCCCCGTCGCGCGACGCAGTGCCTCCGCGTCGAAGGGCCGCACGGTGGTCGCGTACAGGACGGTGAGATCGAGGCCATCGGTCGCGGCAAGGACGTGGTCCAGCATCGGCCCGACGGCGACAACCACCCCACCACGGCCTTCGCGCACGGTGCGGAAGCGAGCCCCGTCGACCGGCATAGCCCGAGCATTCGACTGCACGGAGAGCCGGACGTACACCTTGTCGTCGCCCCCGGCGACCGCGTGCCGAAGCAGCGTCTCGGCCTCGTCAGGGTGCCCCGGCACGTGAACGGTCCACCCGTCCAGGGTGTCGAGGAGCGCCACATCGCCCGGCGCCATGTGCGTGTAGCCGCCGGCGGGCCAGTCGAAGGAGGCGGCGGCGCTCACCAGCACGCCGCCCACGCCTTGATGTCCGAAGTCCAGCTTCACCTGCTCGAACGGCCGCTCCACGAGGAAGCTCGCGAAGGTGTGCATGACGGGCCGCAGCCCGGCCAGCGCGAGCCCGGCCCCGGCCCCGACGAGCAACTGCTCCCGGATCCCCACATCGATCACCCGCTCCGGGTGCTTGCGCTGAGCCCCCGCAAACCCGTCCGCACCGATCACGGCGAGGACGACGGCGACACGCGGATCCTCGTCGAGCAGGCGCGAGAGGGTGGGGGCGAAACGATCACGCATGGTGTCCATGAAAAAACACTCCAAATCAGGCAGGCGGAGGAACGGAACAGGAGGAGGCCCGTCTTGCGGCGCGACGCCTACGGGCCCTTCGGCTCGACCCGGGCGATGACGACGCGCGGCTGCCCGGGATGCGGGGCGGTGAACGCCGCGTACAGGGCGTCGTGATCACGCCCGTCCACGGTCTCGGCGGACCACCCGGCGGCCTCGAAGCGCGCGGCGATACCGCCGGGCCTCGCGTGCCGGGCGGAGGCGTTGTCGATCACGACGGTGTGCAGCTGCTCAAGACCGGCGGGCCCGGCGAAGGCGATGGCCTCGTGGTTGCTGCCCTCGTCCAGCTCCGCGTCCCCGACGAGCACCCACACCCGGGCGTCCACGATCCCTCTCGCCCCGAGCCCGAGCGCCGTCCCGACGGCGATCGGCAGCCCATGCCCGAGAGACCCGCTCCCGATCTCGACCCCCGGTACGAGCACCCGGTCGGGATGATGCCCCAGCGGAGAGTCATACGCCCCGAACCCCTCGAGCCACTCCACGGGCACGAAACCCTTGGCGGCGAGGACGGCGTAGTACGCCATGGGCCCGTGCCCCTTGGAGAGCAGGAACCGGTCGCGCCCGGGGTCGTCCACCTGCCCGGGTGTGACCCTGAGCACCTGGTCGTAGAGGACCCAGAGCGCGTCGAGGGTGGACGTGGCGGCGGGCCCGTGCTTCTCGTCCCCCGTCATCCGCCCCATGAGGCGGGAGAGGTCCGCGTATCCGTATCCATGCGCGCGTTCCGTTGTCGTCGTCATGCCACAGAGCGTGCAACCTCAAGTCCGCTTGAGGTCAAGCGTGAGGGAAAGGCGTGAGCGATCACGCCTCGGAGTGCGGTATTGTTTCGGTGCACGTTCGGCCAGGGGAAACCCCAGGTCACACGGGCACCGGGACGTGGCGCAGCTTGGTAGCGCACTTGACTGGGGGTCAAGGGGTCGCAGGTTCAAATCCTGTCGTCCCGACTAGTTCGAACTATCGAACGTCGCAGGTGAAGGGCCGTTTTCGAACGGCCCTTTTTCTGTTGTCCGACCACTCCCGCGTGCTCCGTTGCCCGATTGCTCCCGCTGCGGAAAGCGGACTGTTGCTGGGGCCGGCTCGCTGTTCGCCGTTGCTTCTGCCGGAGCTGTGGGGCTAAGGGGTGTCCCGTAAACGGCTGGCTCGACGAGCTGGCGAGGTGGTTGCCCGGGCGCCTGTGGCCTCGGCCATTACCCTTCGATCAGGGCCTGACGGATGTGGCAACCTGCCGTCATGCCAGCAGAGTTGCGAGAACACGCAGGCCGCCACTACGCCATCCTGTTCCACTACGCCCTGGCAGACGACGCTTGGGCCGTGGAGCTGAGCGAGGCAGTTCCTGCGCCAGCGCGGACCGGGATTCCCAACGCCGCGACCCACCTGCCGGGAGCTGCGTTCGTCGTGGCTTTCGTTCCCGACGAGGACCCGAGCCTGGAACCGACCGTCCACATCCACAGCCACGACGAGCACGTCATCCCTTACGAGATCATGCGCTGGTTCATGGAAGAGGTCGCTGGCCAGGTGGAACGCTGCCGGGCCGCGATGGCCAAAGGAGCTCTCGACACCGTGGAATGATCACGGCCGTGGCTGGTGTGATCACGGCGTCTGAGCCGTCCTGGATAGCCCCGTTCACCGGGCTGAGTCCACGCGCCTTCGGGAAGCTGGTGACGGTTCTGCGGCGCGCGGGAGCGGACGCGGTCCGCAAGGGCCGGCCGTGGAGCCTTCCGCTGGAGGACCGGGCCCTGCTGGTCGCAACGTACTGGCGAACCAACCTGACGATGCGGCAACTTGCTCCGCTGTTCGGCGTGTCCAAGTCGGCGGCGGGCCGCATCATCGACCACCTCGGGCCCATGCTCGCGCTCCAGCCCCGCGAGCGGTTCGCCAAGGA
>NZ_JBITEU010000006.1:0-529769 GCF_044455475.1 Streptomyces sp. NPDC051218
GTTGAGTTCTCAAGGAACGGACGCTTCCTTTGTACTCACCCTCTCGGGCTTTCCTCCGGGCGCTTCCCTTCGGTGTTTCATTTTGTCTTGCTGTCCTGCGTTTCCGACTCTATCAGACTCTTTCGTGTCCGATTTCCTCGGCGCCTTTCCGGTTCCCGCTCCCGCCTTTCGGCTTTCGCGTTTCCCTTTCCGGCGAGTCCAAACTCTATCAGGCCTTTCTCGACTCCCTGACCACTCATCTGCGAGCACGCAGAAGCGGACCCAGGGATTAGGATCTGACTTGATAGATGCCGCCGAGTCCGGACGCTTGACCGCGTCGCTCGCCTCAGGCAGGACTACGACTGTACATCGGCTGTTGGGGCAGGCGCAAATCGTTTGTGCAGTGCCTCTACTCAGTCATCCGGGACCTCTCGCGCGGAACCGGGACTTTTTATGACTTACCCTTCTGAACAGTGCGTCGTCCAGGACAGGTAGTGACGGCGGCTACGTATCTCCACCCCCTGGGAGGCTTGCCATGACCAGCGTGACGTCCCCGCTTGCCGGACGCGCCATCGGGCTGTCTGCAGTACCGGACCCCGTTTTCTCCGGCGCGATGGTCGGGCCCGGCACGGCCATCGACCCCGCGCGTGAGCCCTCCGTGGCTGTCGCCCCCGTCGACGGCATCGTCGTCTCGCTTCATCCCCATGCCTTCGTCGTCGTGGACGACCAGGGTCACGGCGTCCTTACCCACTTGGGTATCGACACCGTCCAGCTCAACGGCGAGGGCTTCGAGCTGCTCGTGAACAAGGGTGACACCGTGCAGCGCGGTCAGTCCATCGTGCGCTGGGACCCCGCGGCCGTCGAGGCAGCGGGCAAGTCCCCGGTCTGCCCGATCGTGGCCCTGGAGGCCACTGCCGAGTCCCTCTCCGGCCTCGTGGAGGATGGCGACGTAAAGGCTGGGGACGCTCTCTTCAGCTGGAAGTGACGTCATCGCCGTCCCTGACGGCCGGCACGACATACACCGCGGCGGCTGGGCCCGTCGCTCTATCGGAGACGGTGAAATGGAGACAACGCTGCGAGGCGTCGGCGTGAGCCACGGAGTGGCGATCGGCGAGGTTCGGCACATGGGGACGGCGGTGCTTGAGCCGCCTGCCAAGCAGATTCCCGCGGAGGAGGCCGAGCGCGAACAGGGGCGTGCTCGCCAGGCTGTGGAAGCTGTCGCCGCCGACCTGAATGCGCGTGGTCATCTGGCGGGTGGCGAGGCACAGCATGTGCTCGAGGCGCAGGCCATGATCGCCCAGGACCCCGAGCTCATGGCCGATGTCGACCGGCGCGTCACCGTCGGCAGCTCGGCGGAGCGCGCCGTCTACGACGCGTTCTCCCACTACCGCGAGCTGCTCGCGGGCGCCGGCGAGTACATGGCCGGTCGTGTCGCCGACCTCGATGACGTGCGGAATCGAATCGTCGCCCGTCTGCTGGGCGTTCCGATGCCCGGTGTTCCGGACAGCGACGAGCCCTACATCCTCATCGCGCGCGACCTCGCGCCTGCGGACACGGCGTTGCTCGACCCCACGCTGGTGCTCGGCTTCGTGACCGAGGAAGGCGGGCCGACCAGCCACAGCGCGATTCTCGCGCGGGCGCTCGGTGTGCCGGCGATCGTCGCTCTGCCGGGTGCGGGTGAGCTGGCCGAGGGCACGGTGGTCGCCGTGGACGGCAGCACCGGTGAGATCTTCGTCGAGCCGAGTGCGGAGAAGAGGAGCCAGCTGGAGGCCTCGGCCGCCGAGCGCAGGGCCGCGCTCGCCGCGTCGACCGGCCCCGGTGCGACCTCCGACGGGCACAAGGTGCCGCTGCTGGCCAACGTCGGCGGTCCCGCCGATGTGCCGGCCGCCGTGGAGGCGGGGGCCGAGGGTGTCGGTCTCTTCCGCACCGAGTTCCTCTTCCTCGACGACAGCACCAAGGCGCCGTCGGAGGAGAAGCAGGTCGAGGCGTACCGCAAGGTGCTCGAGGCCTTCCCCGAGGGCCGTGTCGTCGTGCGTGTGCTCGACGCCGGTGCCGACAAGCCGCTCGACTTCCTGACGCCCGGCGATGAGCCGAACCCGGCGCTGGGTGTGCGCGGGCTGCGGTCGCTGCTCGAGCACCCCGATGTGCTGCGTACGCAGCTGACGGCGCTGGCCAAGGCCGTCGAGGGGCTGCCGGTCTACCTCGAGGTCATGGCGCCGATGGTCGCCGACCGTATCGACGCCAAGGCGTTCGCCGACGCGTGCCGCGAGGCGGGACTGCAGGCCAAGTTCGGTGCCATGGTGGAGATTCCGTCGGCCGCTCTGCGGGCGCGCTCGATTCTCCAGGAGGTCGAGTTCCTGTCGCTCGGCACCAACGACCTCGCGCAGTACGCCTTCGCGGCCGACCGTCAGGTGGGCGCTGTGTCCCGGCTCCAGGACCCGTGGCAGCCCGCGCTGCTCGACCTGGTCGCGCTGTCCGCCGAGGCGGCAAGGGCCGAGGGCAAGAGCTGTGGTGTGTGTGGCGAGGCGGCGTCCGACCCGCTGCTCGCGTGTGTGCTGACCGGTCTCGGTGTCACCTCCTTGTCGATGGGTGCGGCGTCCATTCCTTACGTGCGAGCGACGCTGGGCAAGTACACGCTCGCTCAGTGCGAGCGTGCGGCGTCCGCCGCGCGTGCCGCGGACAGCGCCGAGGAAGCCCGGAAGGCCGCGCAGGCGGTTCTGTCCGGCGAGTAGCCGGAACCAGGTGTGTGAGGGGCGCTCCATCCCGTGCGGGTGGGGCGCCCCTCGGCGTTCAGTGGCGGTGGCCCCCTCCGGGATGGTCGTCGCCGACGATCGGTGCGGCGCAATAGTCGACGCCCGATTCAGGGGCGACGAGGTCTCCTGACACCGCGTCGGTGCAGTAGGCGTCGAAGACCTCGGCGGCGGTGAGGGGCAGCAGTCGCTCGCCGTGCAGGCGCCAGCCCTGGACGCGGTCGTGTTTCCCGTCCGCGGTGGTGCGCATCACCACGCCCGCGGCGCTGTGCGTGGCGATCCCGACCGCGAGGACCGTGGTGAACTCCAGGGCTTCGGTCTCGTCGAGTTCGGCGTTGCCCTCGGTGTCCTGTGCCGCGTGCAGTGCGGCGAGGAGCGTCTCCTGGGCGGCGGGCACGCTGCAGACGAGGTGCCGGGTGCCGGGACTCGATGTGTCGAGCAGCTGGACGAGCAGGTCCGAGGCGCGGTTGAAGGCGGCTCGGCCGATGTCGTCGCCGCAGACCGCACAGGAGCCCAGGCGGGCCAGGAGCATCGTGGCGTACTCCCAGGTGGCCCGGCGGACCGCCTCGTCGACGAGGTCGGGGAGGAGTTCGGCGAGGGGCTGGCCGTCGTACGGCACGGTGGGGCCGGTGGTGGCGAGTTCGGCGGTGAAGCGGGTGCGGCTGGCCGGGGCGTCGGGGTCGAGGCCGGTCTCGGCGCAGTATTCCGCGTACTCCTCGGGGTCGAAGAGGGCGATGGCCGTGTGGCCGCCGTCGGACGCGAGTGACCTGAGGAGGCCTTCGGCCTGCCGGAGGTAGGTCGTGTGGTCGTCGAAGGTGAAGGTGCGGTAGCGGCGCATCGCCGCGAAGTCGTCCTCGTCGGCCAACAGGCCGATGGTGCCGGCGACTTCGCGGCGTAGTGCGCGTCGCATGGTCGTGTGCGTGCGAGCCATGATTCCCCCTGCGGTACGTCGATCAATGCTCACTCAGAGTAATGGGGAGCACTGACAACGGCCGCGGGCCGGGAGTCAGGAGCGTTTGCGGGCCAGTTCCTCGTAGAAGCGCAGGAGGTCGAGGTTGTCCACCGAGCCGGGGTTGACCGCCTTGTCCAGGGCTGTGCCTTGGAGCAGGCGTTTGACCGGGACCTCGATGCGCTTGCCGGTGAGGGTGTGCGGGATGGCCGGGACCTCGATGACCTCGTCCGGGACGTGGCGCGGGGAGAGCTGGGCGCGGATCGTCTGCTTGATGCGGTCGCGCAGGCCGTCGTCGAGGGTGGCGCCGGGGGCGAGGTGGATGAACAGGGGCATCCAGTAGCCGCCGTCGGGCTGTTCGACGCCGATGACGAGGGATTCGCGGATCTCGGGGAGGCGTTCGACGGCTTCGTAGATGTCGGCCGATCCCATGCGGACGCCCTGGCGGTTGAGCGTGGAGTCGGAGCGGCCGTGGATGACGACCGAGCCGCGCGAGGTCACGGTGATCCAGTCGCCGTGGCGCCAGACGCCGGGATAGGTATCGAAGTAGCTGTCGTGGTAGCGGCTGCCGTCCGGGTCGTTCCAGAAGCGGATCGGCATGGAGGGCATCGGGTTGGTGACCACGAGTTCGCCGACCTCGTCGATGAGGGGCTTGCCCTGGGGGTCCCAGGCCTGCAGGTCGGTGCCGAGGCTGGGGGCCTGGAGCTCGCCGATGTGGACGGGCAGGGTGGGTACGGCTCCGGCGAAGCAGGAGCAGACGTCCGTGCCGCCGCTGACCGAGGCCATCCACAGGCCGCCGGGGGTCTGATCGAACTCGTCGTGCAGCCAGCGGAATCCATCGGGCGGGAGCGGTGAGCCTGTGGTGGCCACGCATTTGACGGTGGAGAGGTCGAAGTCGCGGGCCGGGTGTACGTCTGCTTTGCGGCACGCCATGACGTACGCCGCCGATGTGCCGAAGAGGGTGGCCTTCGTGCGTTCGGCAATGCGCCACTGGGCGCCGGTGTCGGGATAGCCGGGGCTGCCGTCGTAGAGGACGATCGTGGTGCCGGTGAGGAGGCCGGAGACGAGGAAGTTCCACATCATCCAGCCGGTGGACGTGTACCAGAAGAAGCGGTCCTCGGGGCCCAGGTCGCAGTGCAGGCCCAGCTGCTTGAGGTGTTCGACGAGGATGCCGCCCTGGGACTGGACGATGGCCTTGGGCAGGCCCGTCGTGCCGGACGAGTAGAGCACCCACAGGGGGTGGTCGAACGGGACCGGCTCGAAGACGGGTGCCGTGTCCGATGCGGTGAGGTCGGCCCATTCCAGGGCGCCTACGGGGGCTTCGGTGCCGAGCAGCGGGATGTGGACGACGGCGCGCAGGGTGGGCAGTTCGCGGCGCAGCTCGGCGACGGCGTCGCGGCGGTCGTGCTCCTTGCCCCCGTAGCGGTAGCCGTCCACGGTGAACAGGACGACCGGTTCGACCTGCTGGAAGCGGTCGAGGACGCTGCGTGCGCCGAAGTCCGGGGCGCATGAGGTCCAGACGGCACCGACGGCCGCGGTCGCCAGGAGGGCGACGACGGCCTGCGGGATGTTGGGGACGTATCCGCTGACGCGGTCCCCGGGGCGCACGCCCAGGGTGCGCAGCTCCGCCGCGAGGGAGCCCACCTGGCGGCGGAGCTCGCCCCAGGTCACGGCGGCGGGCTCATGGGTCTCGTCAACGTGGAGGAGAGCCGGGTCGCTCGTGCGCGCGGGGTCCTCGGCGGCACGCAGGGCGTGTTCGGCGTAGTTGAGCGTGGCCCCGGGGAACCACTCGGCGCCCGGCAGGGAGCGGTCGCCGAGTACGCGCGCGTAGGGCGTCGAGAACCGCACGTCGAACCAGTCGGTCACCGCTTTCCAGAACGTGTCCAGCTCGTCCACGGACCAGCGGTGCAGGGCGGCATAGCCGCCGGCGGCGGGTGCTCCGTGGCGTTCGGCCGCCCATGCCTGGAACCGCGTGATCTGCGCGGCGGCGATCCGTTCCTGGTCGGGCTGCCAGAGCGGTGAGGGGTTCGCTGAGGACATGGGTCGGCTCCCGGGCTCTACGCGTCGTATGCGTGTGTGGTGCGCGCGTGCTGGTCGTGCGCGCGACACGGCTGACAGGGACGATGCCACGTGATCGATTTCGACACCAGGGTGTGCCTCACACAGTCGGCGTGGCGCATATGTGCCCTCACCCCAGGTGAACGGCAGTTGAACGATGCCCATGCGCGGCTTTTTCGGTGGCAGGGTGAGCAGCATGAACGGTCGTGACCTGGTGCGTTCGATGAAGGCGGTCAGCTTGGTCGGTACGGCGCAGGGGTTGCGTGCGGTGCGGTCCTCTTGGCGCAGGCGGCGGGTGGACGCGGCGGGGCTCGCTCCCCGGGGTGTCGAGCGCGCGCGGGTGCCCGGTCCGGTGACGGGGGTGGAGCCGGGGCCCGGGGGTGGTGTGGTGCGGTTCGCCCGTTCCGAGTTGCGGGTGCGGGTCACGACGGGCGGGGCCGTCTTCTGGGGCTGGGACGGTGCGGAGCCCGATCCTTCGTACGCGCTCGTCAGCGGGAGTCCGGAGGCCGACCCGCGGGCCGTTCTGGAGCCGGACAAGGAGGGCGGCTGGCGGGTGGTGTCGGAGCGGGCGACGGTGGTCGTCTCGCGGCTCGGCACTGTGGAGCTGCGGACGCCGGGCGGTCTGATGCTGCGCCGTGATCTGCCGCCCCGCTGGTGGGAGACGGAGGACGGGGCCGTGCGCTGGCTGCAGCGCTCGCAAGTGGCGGCGGACGCACGGTTCTTCGGACTTGGGGGACGCGCTCGGGGGCCGCGGCTGCGGAACGGCACGTACCGCCTGTGGAACACCGATCCCGGGCGTTCGTTCGGGCCTGGCGACGGCCCCTTGTACATCACCATGCCCGTACAGCTCGTTGTGGCCGATATCGGCTGTCATCTGGTGTTCCACGACAACACGTGGGACGGCACCGTGGCGTTGCGCGAGGGCGCGGAGGGCGCCGGGTCGGGGCACGACAGGGCGGGTTCGTCCGAGGTGCGCATGGACGGTGGGCCGCTGCGGTGCTGGGTGATGGTGGGCACCCCCGCGCGCGTGCTGCACACCTGGGCCTCGCTCACCGGGCAGCCCGCGCTGCCGCCCGCGTGGGCGCTCGGGCACCATCACGCGCGGTGGGGCTTCGGCAGTGAGTGGGAGGTGCGGCGCATCGCAGCCGGGTACCGGGAGCGGGGGCTGCCGCTGGACGCCGTTCATCTGGACATCGATCACTACGAAGCACACCAGGTGTTCACCGTCGACAAGGAGACCTATCCCCATTTGCCGCAGCTGGCCGACGACTTGCTCAGGGACGGTGTGCGCCTGGTGTCGATCGTCGATCCGGCGGTGAAGGCGGAGGCGGGCAACGAGGTCTACGACAGCGGCCGGGCGACGGACGCTTTCGTGCGGGACGCCGCGGGGCGGACGGTGCACGGGGTCGTCTGGCCGGGGCAGGCGGTGTATCCGGACTTCACAAGCGCTCGGGTGCGGGCCTGGTGGGGTGGCCTCTACAAGGAACGGCTCGCCCAGGGGTTCGCGGGTTTCTGGCACGACATGAACGAGCCGGTGTCCTTCGCCGCGTTCGGGGAGCCGACACTGCCCCGCTCGGCCCGGCACGCCCTGGAGGGCCGCGGCGGTGACCATCGCGAGGCGCACAACGTGTACGGCCTCGGGATGACGCGTGCCGGGTACGAGGGCCTTGCCGAACTGCACCCCCAGGAGCGGCCGTTCCTGTTCTCGCGCTCCGGGTGGGCGGGTATGCAGCGCTACGGAGGCACGTGGTCGGGGGATGTGGCCACGGGGTGGCCGGGACTGCGGGCGTCGCTTTCGCTGGTCCTGGGTCTGGGGTTGTGCGGCGTGCCGTACTCGGGTCCTGATGTGGGCGGGTTCGACGGCAGTCCGTCGCCCGAGCTGTATCTGCGGTGGTTCCAGCTCGGGTCGTGTCTGCCGCTGTTCCGTACGCATGCCGCGCTGCGGGCCGGGCGCAGGGAGCCCTGGGAGTTCGGGCCCGAAGTCCTGGAGCACGCGCGCGTGGCGCTCGTCGAGCGCCGCCGGTTGCTGCCGTACTTCGTGACGCTCGCGCATCTGGCACGGCGTACGGGAGCGCCGTATGTGCGGCCGCTGTGGTGGGGCAGTCCGGAGGACCGGGAGTTGCGTGACTGCGAGGACGCGTTTCTGCTCGGGGACTGTCTGTTGGTGGCGCCGGTGTTGGAGCCGGGAGCTGTCCGCCGTACGGTTCGGTTGCCGGCGGGCCGTTGGTACGACACGGTGACCGGCCAGATGTATGAGGGGCCTGCCCGGGTGCTTCTGGAGGCTCCGTTGTCGCGGATCCCGGTGCTCGCGCGGGCCGGTGCGGTGCTTCCGGTGCGGGGCGCCGACGGTGGGCTCGAGCTGGAGGTGTGGGCGCCGGCCCCGGGGCGTACGGGAGGCGGCCTGGTGGTGCGGGACGCGGGTGACGGGTGGGAGCAGCCGGAGATCGAGCGGTTCGCCGCGCGGTGGGTCGGCAAGCGGGTTGTGGTCGAGCGGGAGGGCGGGGACGCGGGCGAGGCCGGGCTGCGGGTGACGGTGCGGGGAGGCGTGGGCCCTCAGACGTAGCGCCCTTCGAACCAGGCGCGCGCGGCCAAGGTGTGCAGCGGGAAGGCTAGTTCGGCGGGGCGGTACAGCAGGTGCCAGCCTTCGGTCTCGCCCGTGGGGGCGGGGTCCGGCAGCTCGGCCACCGGGCGTTCGGGCAGGAGACCGAGGAGCAGCAGGTAGCCGTCGGGTGCACTGAGCGCGTCGGCGAGGCGGACGTCCCGGCTCGCCGCGCTGATGCCGGTCTCCTCCGCCAGCTCGCGGACGACGGCGTCACGCCAGTCCTCCCGGTCGTCGATGAATCCTCCGGGCAGGGCCACTGCCCCGCGCGCGGGGGCGATGGTGCGGGTCACGACGACAAGGGCGGTGCCCTTGGTGTCGTACACGGGTTGCAGTGCCACCGCCACGGGCAGCGGATTGCGGTAGGCCACCGTGCCGCAGGCGGGGCAGGTGCGGGGCCAGGCGGAAAGGTGGTCCCCGTAGGGCGTCCCGCAGCTCGAACAGTGGGAGCCCGGTACGGGTTCGGCGTGGTGCTGGGTGGCGGACACGCCGCGGACTGTATCCGATCACTGTCCGGTCGCTCCGGGGGGCGGTCTTTCCCTCCGGGACCGGATGCTGATAGATGCAGGGTTCATGACAGGACTCACCGCCGCGGTGCGGAATCTCGCCGTCACCGCCACCGCTCTCGCCGCCGTGGCCGCCGCTCCCTCGACCGCTCACGCCAAGCCCGAACCCAAGGCTCCCGATGGGTTCGTGGCGTTGCGCGACGTCGACCCGACGATCATCCAGGAGATGCGTTACCTCACGCCGCACAACTTCGTGGGTGAGCCCATCGACGGCTACAAGAAGCCGATGTGCATCCTCACGGAGCCCGCGGCGAAGGCCCTGCACAAGGCCCAGCGCACGCTGCTGCGCAAGGGCTACTCCCTGAAGGTGTACGACTGTTACCGGCCGCAGCGGGCGGTCGACCAGTTCGTGCGCTGGGCCGAGGACCTCGGCGATGTGCGCATGAAGGCGGAGTTCTATCCCCATGTCGACAAGTCGCGGTTGTTCGAGGACGGTTACATCGCGGCGAAGTCCGGGCACAGCCGGGGCTCGACACTCGATCTGACGGTGGTGAAGCTGCCCGCACTGCCGACGCGTCCGTACATCCCCGGGGAGCCCCTCACGCCCTGCTTCGGGCCCAAGGGTGAGCGTTTCCCCGACAACTCCGTGGACATGGGGACGGGGTTCGACTGCTTCGACACCCTCTCGCACACGGACGATCCCCGGATCACCGGCAAGCAGCGCGCCAACCGTGATCTGTTGCGGGGCGCGCTCACCAAGGTCGGGTTCGTCAACCTGCCCGAGGAGTGGTGGCACTTCACGTACAAGCCCGAGCTCTTCCCTGACACGTACTTCGACTTCCCCGTGGCACGCCGCTCGCTGCAGGGGAAGTAGCGGGTGCCGGGCTACTGACGGGATCCGGTTGCCCGTGGCACACTTCTGACGTTCCGTCAGATCCAGTGTCGTGGAGGAGCCTTGCCGCATACGCGTACTCCCGTAGTGACCGGATGGTTCGCCGGGGAGGGAGACAAGTTCCGTCTTCTGGGCACGCGCTGCTCGGCCTGCGCGTGTGTCTTCTTCCCCCGCGAGGACGGCTTCTGCCGCAATCCCGGCTGCGCGGGCGGTGACCTCGACGAGGTGCCGCTTTCCCCGCGGGGACGCGTGTGGTCGTACACGGACAGCCGTTATCGCCCTCCCGCGCCCTATGTGTCGGATCCGGAACTTCCGTGGGAGCCCTACGCGTTGATCGCTGTGGAGCTGGAGGCAGAGCGGATGGTGGTGCTCGGCCAGTCGGTCCCGGGGGTCACCGTCGCCGATCTGGAGGTCGGCATGGAGGTGGAGGTCGTCCCCGGGGTGCTCGACGGGGCCGGCGAGGGTGGCGGGGACGAGGAAGAAGCAGCGACGACGTGGTACTGGCGGCCGGTGGGGGTGGGCGCATGACCAGCGAGGTAGCGGTGCTCGGTGCAGGTATGCATCCCTGGGGCAAGTGGGGCCGCAGCTTCATCGAGTACGGCACGGCGGCGGCCCGCGCGGCGCTCGCCGACGCCGGGGTGGACTGGCGCGACGTGGGTTCGATCGTCGGCGCCGACACGGTGCGCGGCGGCTATCCGGGGTACGTGGCCGGGGCGACCTTCGCGAAGGCGCTCGGCTGGCAGGGCGCGCGGGTCGCGAGCGTGTACGCGGCGTGCGCGTCCGGGGCCCAGGCGATCAATACGGCGCGTACGCAGATCCTGGCGGGCCTCGCCGACGTCGTCCTGGTGGTCGGGGCCGACGCGGCGCCCAAGGGGTTCTTCCGGCCGGCCGGAGGGGAGCGGAACGACGACCCGGACTGGCTGCGGTTCCGGCTCCTCGGCGCCACCAACCCCACGTACTTCGGCCTGTACGCGCGCCGCAGGATGGCGGTGCACGGCGACACTCTGGAGGACTTCGCCCAGGTCAAGGTGAAGAACGCGGCGGCGGGTGCGCTCAATCCGAACGCGCGCTACCGCAAGACCGTCAGCGCCGAAGAGGTGGCCGCGTCGGCCGTCGTCGCCGACCCCTTGCGGCTGCTCGACATCTGCGCGACCTCCGACGGAGCGGCGGCGCTCGTGCTCTCCAGCATGGAGTTCGCGCGGCGGCACGGCACGGCGGACCCGGTGCGGATCAGAGCGGTGTCCACGGTGACACCCACCTACCCGACCACCGTCCTGGACCTGCCGGACATCGCGACGGACTCCGCGGCCGCCGTGGCGCCGGCCGACGGGACCTTCCGCGCCTCCATCGCGCACGCGGCGTACGAAGAAGCGGGCATCGGGCCCGACGAGCTCTCCTTGGCGGAGGTCTACGACCTCTCCACCGCGCTCGAACTGCAGTGGTACGAGGATCTCGGGCTCTGCGGCGAGGGCGAGGGGGCCAAGCTGCTGCGAGAGGGGGCGACCGCTCCGGGCGGGCGCATACCGGTCAACCCCAGCGGGGGACTCGCCTCCTTCGGAGAGGCCGTACCGGCCCAGGCCATCGCCCAAGTATGCGAGCTCACCTGGCAGTTGCGGGGCACGGCGGGAGCGCGTCAGGTCACGGGGGCGCGTGCGGGGATCACCGCGAACCAAGGGCTCTTCGGGCACGGCTCCTCGGTCGTCGCGGTGCGCTGAGCGCTTTCACCGGCTCTCCCCCGCTCGTCGCGGTGGAAGACCACGGCCGCCTCGCGGGGGCTCGCGAGGGAAGGGCACACGCCGGTTAACCGTTGCCGTCCGCGACCTTGACGCTCCATCACCACCGGTGAACACTTCCGGTGTCAGTCGGCATCGCCGCACTTCGGCTCCGCGCCATTCAGGGCCCCTGTACGCGCGAAGGTCTGCACGAACGGCCTGTTCAGCGGGTCATCCCCCTCTGGGCGATGCGACTGCGACGGCACGCTCGCCATGGAAGCCGGGCGGGGCGCGGGACACCCCTGCCTTCGGCTGAAGTCACCGGGCACGGCCAGGCAGTAGTCGTGGAACGCACCCAGCACGGAGTACCGGGGCCACCGCCCCGGGCGAGGCCCTAGGAGCCGCCATGTACTCGAATGGGGACATCTTCGTCGGTGAGATCATCGGCACCGCGATCCTGATTCTCTTCGGCGCCGGCGTGTGCGCCGCCGTCACCTTGAACCACTCGAAGGCGAAAGCCTCCGGATGGGTCGTCATCGCCTTCGGATGGGGCTTCGGCGTGCTCGCCGGCGCGTACACCGCGGGTCCGCTCTCCGGCGGTCACCTCAACCCCGCGGTCACACTCGGCATCGCCATCGACACCGGGGAGTGGGGCAAGGTCTGGATCTATCTGCTCGGGCAGATGGTCGGCGCGATGCTCGGCGCCGTCCTGGCGTATCTCGTGTACTACGCGCAGTTCAACGCCAACGTCTCCCGGAACGTGAAGGACAAGCTGACCAGCGCGCACGAGCCGACGCCGACGCTCGGCGTCTTCTCGACCATCCCGGAGATCCGCAACACGGCCGCCAACCTCGTCACGGAGATCATCGCGACCATCGCCCTGGTGCTGCCCATCCTCGCCTTCGGGCTCACCGAGGGGCTCGGCGAGTCCGGAACGCAGACGCTGATCGTGGCGTTCCTGGTCGTCGGCATCGGCCTCTCGCTCGGCGGGCCCACCGGCTACGCCATCAACCCGGCCCGCGACCTGGGCCCGCGCATCGTGCACACGTTCCTGCCGATCCCGAACAAGGGCACGTCCGACTGGAGTTACGCCTGGATCCCCGTGGCCGGGCCGCTGATCGGCGGGGCGCTCGCAGGTCTCATCTACAACGTAGCCTTCTGACGCTAGGGGTAGCCATGCCGGACAACTCCGAGAAGTTCGTCGCCGCCATCGACCAGGGCACCACCTCCAGCCGCTGCATCATCTTCAATCACGCGGGCGAGATCGTCGCCGTCGACCAGCGTGAACACCGCCAGATCTTTCCGAAGCCGGGGTGGGTCGAGCACGACGCCACCGAGATCTGGTCCAAGGTGCAGGCCGTGGTCGCGGGAGCGATCGCCAAGGCCGGGCTCCGTGCCGACCAGCTCAGCGCCCTCGGCATCACCAACCAGCGTGAGACGACGGTCCTGTGGGACCGCGCCACGGGCAAACCCGTGCACAACGCGATCGTCTGGCAGGACACCCGGACGTCGGCCCTCTGCAACGAACTGGGCGGCGCGGACGGCCAGGACAGGTTCCGGGAGCAGACCGGGCTGCCGCTCGCGAGCTACTTCTCCGGGCCCAAGGCCGCCTGGCTGCTCGACAACGTACCGGGGCTCAGGGCGCGCGCCGAGCGCGGCGAGATCGCGTTCGGAACCATCGACTCCTGGCTCATCTGGAACCTCACCGGCGGTACCGAAGGCGGCGTGCACGTCACGGACGTCACCAACGCCGGGCGCACCATGCTGATGAACCTGGCCACCCTCCAGTGGGACCAGTCGATCCTGGCCGCGATGAACGTCCCCGAGGCGGTCCTGCCGGAGATCAGGTCGTCGGCCGAGGTCTACGGCACAGCCGTCGGGCAGCTCGCCGGAGTGCCGGTCGCCTCCGCTCTCGGCGACCAGCAGGCGGCCATCTTCGGGCAGGCCTGTTACGACACGGGGACGGCCAAGAACACGTACGGGACCGGAAGTTTCCTGTTGCTCAACACCGGTAACCGGCCCGTCGCCTCCAAGAACGGGCTGCTCACCACCATGGGCTACAAGATCGGCTCCGAGGCGCCCGTCTACTGCCTCGAAGGGGCGATCGCGATCACCGGCGCCCTTGTGCAGTGGTTCCGCGACCAGCTCGGCATCATCCGCAGCGCCGACGAGATCGAGACCCTGGCCGCGAGCGTGGAGGACAACGGCGGCGCGTACATCGTCCCCGCGTTCTCCGGTCTCTTCGCGCCCTACTGGCGCTCCGACGCGCGGGGTGTCGTCACCGGCCTCACTCGTTACGTGACCAAGGCGCATCTGGCGCGCGCCGTCCTGGAGGCGACCAGCTGGCAGACCCGCGAGGTCGTCGACGCCATGTACCAGGACTCCGGGGTGCAGCTGCGGACCCTGAAGGTGGACGGCGGCATGACCAAGAACAATCTGCTGATGCAGCATCAGGCGGACGTTCTCGGGGTGCCGGTGATCCGGCCGAAGGTCTCCGAGACGACGTGTCTGGGTGCCGCGTACGCCGCCGGTCTCGCGACCGGCGTGTGGAACGACCTCGACGAGCTGAAGGCGCACTGGCAGCAGGACGTCGAGTGGACGCCGGTGATGGACTCGGAGGCGCGTGAGCGCGAGTACCACAACTGGCACAAGGCGGTGGAGCGGAGCTTCGGCTGGCACGAGGACGGCGCGGGCTGAGCCGGGAGTCGCGCCGAGGATGACCGCGGCCCGTACCCCGGTCGGCGGGGGTACGGGCCGTGACCGTGCACGCGGTCAAGCCCTCACGTGGTCGCGGGCTCCCTGGCCGCGGCCGCGGCTTCCATCGCGTGCTGGACGACTCCGATCAGTACTTCCTTGACGGACTGCCGCTCGCGCGCGTCGCACATCAGCACCGGAACCCCGGGGTCGAGGTCGAGCGCCTGGCGCACGGCGTCGGCGGGGTAACGCGACGCGCCCTCGAAGCAGTTGACGCCGACGACGAAGGGTATGGAGCGGCGCTCGAAGTAGTCGACGGCCGCGAAGCAGTCCTCCAGACGCCGGGTGTCGGCGAGGACCACGGCGCCCAGGGCCCCGGTGGCCAGCTCGTCCCAGAGGAACCAGAAGCGGTCCTGGCCCGGGGTGCCGAAGACGTACAGGACCAGGTCGTCGCGGAGCGTGATGCGCCCGAAGTCCATGGCGACGGTGGTGGTGTGCTTGCCCGAGACGCCGCTGGTGTCATCCACCGGCCGGCCGGCCTCGCTGAGCAACTCCTCGGTGCGCAGCGGTTTGATCTCGCTGACGGCGCCCACGAGGGTCGTCTTGCCCACGCCGAAGCCGCCGGCCACCAGGATCTTCAGCGTCACCGGCTCGACGGGGGCCTTGCCGCGCTCAGAACGCTTGAAGATCATCGCTCGCTTCTCCTGGATGAGTGGTGTCTCGTGCACCAGAGGTGACAGGGGGGTCAGTGGGGTCAGTGGTGTCGCGCGGGGCCGGGCCGTATCCGCCGCCGCCCGGGGTTTCGATCACGAGTACGTCGCCGGGGCCCACGTCCGCGAAGTCGCTGCCGTCCAGCACCTGGACACCGCCGTCGGCGCGCTCCACGCGGCCTTTGCCGAGCGCTCCGGGGCTGCCGCCCGCCATGCCGTACGGCGCCACTGTGCGGTGCTGCGAGAGCGTGGAGACCGTCATCGGCTCGCGGAAGCGGATGCGGCGCACCGCACCGTCCCCGCCGCGCCACGTGCCGGCGCCGCCGCTGCCCCCGCGCACCGCGAACTCCTCGAGGAGCACGGGCAGGCGCCATTCGAGGACTTCGGGGTCGGTGAGCCGGGAGTTGGTCATGTGGGTCTGGACGACGGGCGCCCCGTCGAAGCCGTCGCCCGCCCCGGAGCCCGAGGCCACCGTCTCGTAGTACTGATGGCGGTCGTTCCCGAAGGTGACGTTGTTCATCGTCCCGGAGCCCTCTGCCTGGACGCCCAGGGCCCCGTAGAGGGCTCCGGTGATCGACTGCGAGGTCTCGACGTTCCCGGCGACGACGGCCGCGGGCGGCTCGGGCGCGAGCAAGGAGCCGGACGGCACGATGATGTGCAGGGGCCGCAGACAGCCGTCGTTGAGCGGGATGTCCTCGGCCACCAGGGTGCGGAAGACGTACAGGACGGCGGCATTGACCACCGCGAAGGGTGCGTTGAAGTTCGTGGCCAGCTGGGGGGACGTACCGGTGAAGTCGATGGTCGCCGAGCGGGACTCGCGGTCGACCGAGACACGGACCCTGATGACGGCCCCCGAGTCGGTCGGATAGGCGAACTCGCCCTCTTCCAGAGCGTCGATGACCCGGCGTACCGCTTCTTCGGCGTTGTCCTGCACGTGGCGCATGTACGCCTGGACGACGTCGAGCCCGAAGTTCTCGATCATGCGGGCGACTTCGTCGACGCCCTTCTGGTTGGCGGCGATCTGGGCGCGCAGGTCGGCGAGGTTGGTCGCCGGGTTGCGGGAGGGGTAGGGGGCGTCGGTGAGCAGGCCCAGGGTCTCGTCCTCGCGGAAGCGACCACCCTCCACGAGCAGCCAGTTGTCGAAGAGGATGCCCTCCTCCTCGATCGTGCGGCTGTTCGCCGGCATGGAGCCGGGTGCGATGCCGCCGATCTCCGCGTGGTGCCCGCGCGACGCCACGTAGAACAGGACCCGCTCCCCCGGGGTGTCGAAGACCGGTGTGATGACGGTGACGTCCGGGAGGTGGGTCCCTCCGTGGTAGGGGTCGTTGACCGCGTAGGTGTCCCCGGGCCGCATGCCGCCGCCCCTGCGCTGGATGACCTCTTTCACGCTGGTGCCCATCGAACCCAGGTGCACCGGGATGTGCGGGGCGTTGGCGACGAGGTTGCCGTCCGGGTCGAAGAGGGCGCAGGAGAAGTCGAGACGCTCCTTGATGTTGACCGACTGGGCGGTGGACTCCAGGCGGGCGCCCATTTGTTCGGCGATCGACATGAAGAGGTTGTTGAAGACTTCGAGGAGGACCGGATCGGCCTCGGTGCTCGCGGCGGAACCCTCGGGCGCCGCCACACGTTCCATGACCAGGTGCCCCTCGGGTGTCATGGCGGCCTGCCAGCCGTCGTCCACGACCGTCGTGGCGCCGGCTTCGGTGATGATCGCGGGTCCCTCGACGCTCTCGCCGGGCGGCAGCTCGTCGCGGCGGTGCAGGAGTACGTCGCGCCAGGTGCCGCCCGTGTGCAGGCTGACGGTCTCCGGAGTGCCGCGGCGCGTGTCACCGGTGAGCGCGGAGAGGTCGGGCTGCTCGGTGAGACCGGTGGCCTCCACGGAGAGCGCCTCGACGACGAGGGGGCGCTCCAGGGTGAAGGAGTAGGTGGTGCGGTGGAGTTCCTCGAAGACGCGGGTCATGCTGTCCGGCTCCGTGAGTTCCACGGTGAGTGTGGTGTCGGTGCCGTCGTAGCGCAGCTGGGCGCGGCGTGTGATGCGGATGCGGTCCTCGGGCACGTCCTCGGCGAGGAGTTCGGCGCGGGCGGCCTCCTCCAGGTCGTCGGCGGTCTTCAGGACGCGGGGCATCGCGGACGGTTCGAGGCGGGCCTCCACGGACTGCTCGCGCATCGCCGTGGTGTCGGCCAGGCCGATGCCGAGCGCGGAGAGCACTCCCGCCATGGGCGGTACGAGGACGGTGCGGATGCCGAGCGAGTCGGCGACCATGCAGGCGTGCTGGCCGCCCGCACCGCCGAACGTCGTGAGCGCGTAGCGGGTGACGTCGTGGCCCTTCTGGACCGAGATGCGCTTGACGGCGGCCGCGATGTTGGCGACCGCGATCTGCAGATAGCCCTCGGCGACCTGCTCCGGAGTGCGGTCGTCGCCGGTGCGCTCCCTGATGTCGTGGGCCAGCTCGGTGAAACGGTCGCGGACGAGTGTCTCGTCGAGCGGCTGATCACCGTCAGGTCCGAACACCGGGGGGAAATGGGCGGGTTGGATGCGCCCGAGCGCGACGTTGGCGTCGGTGACGGTGAGCGGGCCGCCGCCTCGGTAGCTCGCCGGGCCCGGAGCGGCGCCCGCCGAATCGGGACCCACGCGGTAGCGGCTGCCGTCGAAGTGCAGGACGGAGCCGCCGCCCGCCGCGACGGTGTGGATGTCGAGCATCGGCGCGCGCAGCCGTACGCCCGCGATCTGCGTGGTGAAGACCCGCTCGTACTCGCCCGCGTAGTGCGACACGTCCGTGGACGTGCCGCCCATGTCGAAGCCGATCACGCGGTCGAAGCCCGCACGCTGCGACATGCGGGCCATGCCGACGATGCCGCCAGCGGGTCCGGAGAGGATCGCGTCCTTGCCGCGGAACTGGCCCGCTTCGGTGAGGCCGCCGTTCGACTGCATGAACATCAGCCGCACGCCGCTGAGCTCGTCGGCGACATGTTGGACGTAGCGGTGCAGGACGGGCGACAGATACGCGTCGACGACCGACGTGTCGCCGCGCGGGACCAGCTTCATCAGCGGGCTGACCTCGCTGGAGAGTGAGACCTGCGGAAAGCCGGTACGTACGGCCAGTTCGGCAATCTCCTGCTCGTGGGCGGGGTGCAGATGGCTGTGCATGCAGACCACCGCGACGGCCCGGATGCCGTCTTCGTAGGCCGCGCGCAGCGGCCCGGCGAGCTGCTCCAGGTCGGGCGCCCGCAGGACCTCGCCCTCGGCGGTGACCCGTTCGTCGGCCTCGATGACCCGGTCGTACAACAGCTCGGGCAGGACGATCTCGCGGGCGAAGATGTGGGGGCGGTTCTGGTAGGCGATGCGCAGGGCGTCGCCGAAGCCGCGGGTGATCACCAGGGCGGTCGGCTCGCCCTTGCGCTCCAGGAGGGCGTTGGTGGCGACGGTGGTGCCCATCCGGACGACGTCGATGGGGATGTCCGCCGTGTCGTCGGGGGCGCCGGGGGCGGCGTTCAGGAGTTCACGGATGCCCGCGACGGCCGCGTCGGCATAGCGGGACGGGTTGTCCGACAGGAGTTTGTGCGTGAGCAGACTCCCGTCGGGACGCCGGGCGACGATGTCCGTGAAGGTGCCGCCCCTGTCGACCCAGAACTGCCAGCCAGTCACGTCTCACTCCCCGCTTCCGCGCTGTTCAGAGCGCCCGGAGGCCGTTGATCACGTCGCGCAGAATACTCTCGTCCGGCAGTTCCGCAGGGGGTACGGGACGTGTCACGTGCACCAGTTCGTCGTCGACGAGATCGCCGATGAGTACGCGGATCACGCCGATGGGAAGGTCCAGTTCGGCCGCCAGTTCGGCGACCGACTGGGGGCTGTCACGGCAGAGCCCGACGATGTCCACGTGCTCCGGAGACAGCGTCCTGTCCGCCTCCGGGTCGCCGGCACGGGCCTCCGCGATGACGACCGCGATCAGATCGAGGCGGTGCTGGGCCGGGCTGCTGGTCCGGCCGCGCGTCATCGCGTACGGCCGCACCACGGGCCCGGCGTCGTCGTCGAACCAGCGAGGCGTCCCCTGTATCCCTGTGCCGTCTTCGCTCATACCCTCCCGCTACCCTCCCGTGGGCAGGTCGGTGCGCGGCGCCGTACCCAGATGCACACCCACCCTCTTGACCAGCAGCGTCATCTCGTACGCCACCAGACCTACGTCGGAGTCCGCGTCCGCGAGGACGGCGAGGCAGCTGCCGTCGCCCGCGGCCGTGACGAACAGGAACGCGTCATCGAGCTCGACCACCGTCTGGCGGACCCTGCCCGCCTCGAAGTGGCGTCCCACGCCCTTGGCGAGGCTGTGGAAGCCGGAGGCGACAGCGGCGAGGTGCTCGCTGTCCTCCCTGGTCAGGTCCTGCGATACGCCGGTGGGCAGGCCGTCGCCGGAGAGCACGAGCGCCTTGCGGATGCTCGCGACCCGCTGCACCAGGTCGTCGAGGAGCCAGTTCAGCTCCCTCGTTGCCCCGGTGTTGGCGATGCGTGCGTCGGCCTTCGGTGCGGTCATCGACCGTCCCCCTCAGATGTCGTTCCTGGTGCTGTGCCGTCATGGGCGTCTTCGCCCGCGGCGTTCTCTTCACGACCACGCTGCCAGCCACGCTGGAGCGAAGCCATCCGGCTGCGTACCTCGTCGGCGTCGCGCTCCTCCGGCCTGGTCGCGGCCGGGGCCGCGTCGCGTTCGGTGCGCTGGTCCGGTCCGTCCTTCAACTGCGGGGCGAGATTGGCCTGGCGGACGCGCCGGGGCAGCCCGCCGGGTGCGGTGGTGGGCGCGGGCGCCTGGGACTCCGTACGCGCGGTCTCCGTGCGCGGGGACTCCGTGCGCGGGGATTCCGTGCGCCGGGACTCCGTGCGTCGGCTGCGGCGTGGGAGGTCCGGCGGGGTGGCGGCCGCGGTGACGTCGCGGTGCGGCGGGGAGAGGTCGGGCCAGGCGGACTGCGGCTCGGGGCGGCGCGGCAGGTCGATGGGCTCGGCCGCGGGACGGCCGCTGTCGCGGTCGCGGTCCACGGCGCCGCCCTGGGGGCGCCCCACGGGGGCCTCACGGCGCTCGGGGCGCTCGGGGCGGTCCGGTGCCGCTTCGTCGTCCTCAGCGGCGCCACGGGGCCTGTTGTGCGTCACGGGGCGGCCGTGGGAGGAGACCAGCTTCGGGGTCCTGCGGCGGGGCAGCTGCACGGGGTCTGCGGGGGCCGGGTCGTCGTCGTGGGCGCCGAAGCCGCTTCCGTTGCCGTTTCCGTTGCCGTTTCCGTTGCCGTTCCCGCTGCCCCGCGAGGGAAGGGCGTCCGGGTGGGTGGGCTCGCGCTCGCCCGTCTCCCGCTCGTCGCGCGCCTGTTGGTGCTGTTCGTCCCCCTGGACCCCGGCCATGCGGCGGCGCGGGCGGAAGAGTCCGCCGCGCTCGCTGTCGGCGTCGTCGAGGTCGCCGAGCGCGCCGGGGAAGGGGTCGAGGCCGGCCATGCCGACCGGCGCCTCCAGCTCGACGGGACCGTCGAGGACGGACGCGGGCAGACCCGGCAGCTGTACGGGCACCTGACCGAGCGCGGCCTGCTTGTCGCCGGCGGCGTCGCGGCCCACGGCCTCCTTGGGCTGCGGCCGGTCGAGACGGAACCCGATGCCGTTCGTGTCCGGTACGTCGTCCGTGAGCAGCGTCTCCGGGATGAACACCACGGCGGTGGTCCCGCCGTACGGAGAGGGCTGCAAGGAAACGCGTACGCGCTGGCGCTGGGCGAGGCGGCTCACTACGAAGAGGCCGAGGCGGTCGGTGTCGGAGAGCTCGAACTCCGGTGTTTCCGCGAGGCGGAGGTTGGCGTCGAGGAGCGCGTCGGCGGCCATGCCGAGGCCCCGGTCGTGGATCTCCAGGGTGAAGCCGTTGGCGACGTGCTCCCCGAGGACCTGCACCGCGGTGTGCGGGGGCGAGAACACCGTGGCGTTCTCCAGGAGTTCGGCCATCAGGTGGGTGAGGTCGGCGACCGCGGGCCCGGTGACGGCGATGCGCGGCAGACGGCGCACCTCGATGCGTTCGTAGTCCTCGACCTCGGCGACGGCAGCGCGCACGACGTCCATGAGCTGGACGGGCTTGCGCCACTGACGGGACGGGGCGGCGCCAGAGAGGATCACGAGGCCCTCGGCGTGCCGTCGCATGCGCGTGGTGAGGTGGTCGAGGCGGAAGAGGTCGGCGAGTTCGTCCGTGTCCTCGGTCCTGCGCTCCATGGTGTCGAGCAGGGTGAGCTGCTTGTGCAGGAGCACCTGGCTGCGCCGGGCGAGGTTGACGAAGACCTCGGAGACGCCGCGGCGCAGGTCGGCCTGTTTGACGGTGGCCTCGACGGCGGCGCGCTGCAGGGTGTTGAGGGCCTGGCCGACCTGGCCGACCTCGTCCTTCTCGTACGTCAGGCGCGGTGCCTCGGTCTCCACGTCGACCTGTTCGCCCGCCGCCAGGCGGCGCAGCACGCCGGGCAGCCGGACGCCGGAGGCCTCATGGGCCTCCAGGCGCAGTCGGCGCAGGTCACGGATAAGGCTGCTGCCGATGCGTACGGACATGAAGACCGAGAACAGGAGCGCGAGCAGACCGAACACGCCCGCGACGACGACCCGCACGATCACGCCGACCGCCACCGGCTCGACGCGCTCCTGGAAGCGGTCGCCCGCCGCCTTGTCACGCTCGGCGAGATCCTTGAGCGCCTTGCCCGAAGCGGCGTCCCAGCGCGCCGACGTGACGGCGCGCGGGGTCCCGGGCGAGGATTCGATGACGGCCTTCTCGGCCGACCTGAGCTCCGTCGTCTCGGCGCCGTTCCAGTACCGCTCGTACCCGGCGCGCTCGTCCTCCGGCAGCTGCGCGAGGTTGACCTCGTACAGCAGCGTGCGCTGGGCTCTGAGGTCGGAGATCTCCCGGATCTCGGCCTTGGTGAGCCGGCGCGCGACCAGAGCGGAACCGAGCAACGCGTCCTCGCGAGAGAGCAGTTCACGCGCGCGGGTGACGCCGACGAGCGCCCGGCCCTGCTGGTCCATCTTCACGTCGTCGAGGCCGTGCAGGGACATCAGGAAGCCGTAGCAGGGGTCGATCAGCTTCGTGTACATCTTCAGCGCGCCCGCGCGGGTGATCGTGCCTTCCTCGACCGTGCGGCGCAGCGACTCGATGCCGTCGAGGGAGTCGAGGAGCGAGGCGAGCCGGTCGGCCGAGGGTCCGGTGACCTCGTCCCGCACGTCCGGATGCTCAGCGTTCTCCACGACCTTGGTGACCGTCTTGTCGGTGGCCGTCTGGCTGCGGCGCAGCGCGGCGAGCGCGTCGGAGGCGCGGGGGTCGGCGAGGTAGACGAGGGTCTGGCGACGTTCCTGCTGGACGACCCGGGCGGTGTCCTCGATCGGGTAGCCGATCTTCTCGACGACATTGGCGACGTCGACGAGGTCCTTGGCCGACTGGCCGGTGAGGTAGGTGGCGAAACCCCACATCGCGGTCAGGGAAATGAGCGGCACCAGCAGCAATGCCACGATCTTCCGGCGGATGGACTTCCCGCGAAAGCGCATGGCCTCCCCCAGATCGACCCCCTGCGGCCGCGCTATGGCCAGGGGCACACATGTGCGTCAACAAACGGCGTGAGCCTACTACTGACACAGGAGTAACTCGAAGGCACGTCCGGACGGATTTCAGCCGTGACGCAAAAGGGACGTCACCAGTTGTCCCTCCAATTCAGGAGATTGCATCCCGCGTGTGGCACATGCCACTCGGCACAGTCCGCTGTGCCCTGGTGCCCAGTTGGCCGGATCTCTTCGCTTTTCCGAACGCTTGGGAATCTTCCCGGGCTCTCGATCGTCTTTCTGTACGGGAGTTGGGGACGTGGGGGCAGGGACAGCGGGCAGCAGAGGCCCGCATGCCGTCATCAGGTGGCGTAAAGCCGCGTATACCGGGCAGCCACTGGAGAGTCGGATCCGCCGGCATCTCATCGAGCGGCCCGTGGGGCATCGGGGGAGTGACAGTTGATGGGCACGGCAGAGCGCCAGAGGACGGCCGAGGATGAGCAGGAGACATCCAGGCGTCAGTCAGGCGAGGACCGCAGGGAGTTGTGGGTCGAGGAGCCGGCGCGCAGACGACGCCTGCCCGATCCGGTGCGTACGGCCGCGGTGCGCGCCGTGCTCATTGTCGCGCTGACCCTCATACAGGCGATGACGGCTTTCCTGTGCGCGCTGGCCGGATCCTGGCTGTCCTTCCCGATGGTGCTCAGCAGCGTGGCCAGCACGGTCGTCGCCACGTGGGGCGTCCTGGACGTGTGGGTCACTCGACAGGTGTGGAACCAGCGGCACGGGGTGGTGTCGGTGCCGAGCAGCACCGCGCGTCAGCTGCGGCGCGAACGGCGCCGGGCCCGTCGCCAGGCCCGCACGGCGGGGCGGAGCGACGAACGCATACGACGGCGTGGCGCGGCAGGGCAGTTGTCGCACTCCTAGGTGCGGTTGCGGCAGACGCGTGCGCGGAGGGTGCGCTTCCGGGCAGGCACGCGCGCAACAGGTGCGCTCCCGGCAGACGCGTGCCCCGCAAGGGCACTCCCGGCAGACACGCTTCCGGCAGACGCCCTCCCGGCGGTCACGCCGCGACCGGCGCCTCCGTGAGCAAGCCGCGCCGCATCCGCATGAACGGCCTCGGCCGGTCCACCGCGAGGACCGCCGTGGTGCGCCCCTCCCGCTCGTACGCGGCGAGGAAGCTTCCCTCGTCCAGGGAGCCTTCGAGGAGGCGCGCGGTGTCCTCGGCGTGCCGTCGGCCGGCGAACTGGATGCGGGAGCCGTACTGATCGGACCAGAAGTACGGCAGCGGGCGTACGGTCTCGGCGGTATGACCGGCCAGCAAGTTGCGCACGGCGACGCGGGGCTGTTCCGTGGCGCTCGTCCAGTGCTCGGCACGCGCGCCGCCCACACGGGCGACATCGCCCACGGCGACGACATGCGGAAGGCCGGTGACGCAGCCGTCGTCGCAGAGCACACCGTCACCCACGGCGAGCGTCGAGCCCGCGAGCCAGCCGGTGTTGGGGGTAGCCCCGATGCCGACGACGACCACGTCGGCCGGGAGCAGACGGCCGTCGGCCAGCTCCACCGCGTGTACGGCCCGCTCGCCGTGCAGGGCGGCGACGCCGGTGCCGGTCACCAGCTCCGCTCCCCCGCGTGCGTGCAGTCCGGCACAGAAGGCCGCCATGTCCGCGCCCAGTTGCGCCAGGAGAGGCAGCGGGGCGGCCTCCACGACCGTCACCTCGTGCCCGAGCGCCACGCACGAGGAAGCGGTCTCGGCGCCGATGAATCCGCCGCCGATCACCACGACCCGCTGCGGCCCCACGGCCAGCTCCGCGCGCAGGGCGCGGGCGTCGTCCAGGGTGCGCAGGGTGTGCATCCCCGCCAGGGAGGGCCCGGGCAGCCGGCGCGCGGAGGCGCCGGTCGCGATGACCACTCCGTCGCTCGCGACGGTCCTGCCGTCCTCCAGGACGACGGTGCGGCCCCGCGGGTCGAGGCCTCGGGCGCGCACCCCGAGCAGCCACTCGGCGGCGAGTTCGTCGCTCTCCTCGTCGTCGGACAGGGCGAGTTGGTCCTCGTCGGCCTTGCCGATGAGGAAGTCCTTGGAGAGCGGCGGCCTGTCGTACGGTGGGTGGGGCTCGTCGCCGATGATCACGAGCCGCCCGTCGTATCCCTGGGCGCGCAGCTCGCGGGCAGCGTAGAGCCCGGCGAGCGAGGCGCCCACCACGGTGATGGTCCTCATGCTGCGGAACCCTCCTCGGCCACGAGGTGGACGTAGATCGTGCCGTCGTCGACGCTCACCCGGTGGGTGCGCACGGCGCGGCGGGCGGGCAGACAGGTCGGCCGCCCGGTGCGGAGATCGAATGAGGCGGCATGGAGCGGGCATTCCACCAGGCAGCCCTCGAGCCAGCCCTCGGAGAGAGAGGCGTCCTGGTGGCTGCAGGTGTCGTCGATGGCGTAGATCTCGCCGTCGGCGTTGAACACCGCGATGGGAGGTGTGGTGTCGACACGGACGGATTCGCCCGCGGGGAGGTCTTCAAGGCGGCAGACGGTAATCATGGGCCCCCCTCTTGATCTCTCTCGGCCCGGTCCTGACACCTTCTCGGTCCAGGACCCTTCGGTAACATCATGTTTCGTATGGCGCACGAGGGAGCGCTATACGCAACAGAATCCGACTGGGGTGCCCACCGCGTCAAGGGCTTCCCGAAGATGCGGCTTCAACAGGCCGCGAGGTGGTGAGAGTTGAGATATGACCGGCACACGGAAACAGCCTGATCAGAACCGGGAGCCGCGCGGGAACGAGGCCGGGAACGAGGCCGAGGAGACCCGCGAGAAGCAGCCGAAAGCGGCCCCGGCCTCCGTCCAGTCCGTGGACCGCGCGGTCAGCGTCCTGGAGATACTCGCCCGGCTCGGCGAGGCCGGGGTCACCGAGATCGCCGACGAGTTGGGGGTGCACAAGTCCACGGCCTTCCGGCTGCTCGGCGTCCTGGAGAACCGGGGTCTCGTGGGCCAGGCCAAGGACCGCGGGAAGTACTTCCTGGGGGCCGGCGTACTGCGCCTCGCGGGGGCGGCGGCAGTGCGTCTGGACATCTCCCAGGAGGGCGGCCCCGTCTGCCGCGACCTCGCCGACGAGCTGGGCGAGACGGTCAACATCGCGATCCTGGACGACGACGCAGCGGTCAACATCATGCAGGCCCGTGGCCCCGCGTCCGTGACCGCGCAGAACTGGCTGGGCAGGCGCACCCCGCTGCACGCCACCTCCAGCGGCAAGATCCTCCTCGCGCATCTGCCGACGACGCTGCGCGAGGGCCTGATAGCGCGAACGCTGCCGCGTCTGACCGAACACACGGTGACCGGAACGGCCGCGCTGCGCGGCGATCTCGAGGCCGTCGTCGACCAGGGCTTCGCCATCGCCGTGGAGGAGCTGGAGGTGGGTCTTGCCGCCGTGGCGGCGCCGGTGCGTGCGCACGACGGCAAGGTCATCGGGGCGCTGAGCGCTTCGGGGCCCGTGTACCGCCTGACGGAGGACCGCCTCACCGAGCTGGCCAAGCGCACGGTCGCCGCGGCCGTGGAGCTGTCGCGGCGGATGGGCTACGGCTTCTGACCGACGGTCACCACACCTGCCGGCACACACGGAGCACGAGGGCGGAACCGGTTCAGCCGGTTCCGCCCTCGTCTTGTGTCGGTGGCGTTTCGCTGTGCGCAGCTGATTTGCCAAGGGTTAACTCCCACCCCTTGACGGCCTCTTGATGGCGTTCTCAGTATGTCTCTCATAGCGCAACCCGTCGTGCAGTGCGCAACAGCAGAGGAGTCTGGCCGTGCCACACGAGGTCCGTGCCGTCGTCGCCATGAAGAAGGCCGCACCCGTCGAGGTGCAGACGATCGTCGTGCCAGATCCCGGACCGGGAGAGGTACTCGTCTCCGTGCAGGCCTGCGGGGTCTGCCACACGGATCTGCACTACCGGGAGGGCGCGATCAACGACGACTTCCCGTTCCTGCTCGGCCATGAGGCCGCCGGCACCATCGAGGCGATCGGCGCCGATGTCGCCGATCTGGCGCCCGGCGACTACGTCGTGCTCGCCTGGCGGGCACCCTGCGGAGCCTGCCGCTCCTGCCTGCGGGGCCGCCCCTGGTACTGCTTCGACTCACGCAACGCCGCCCGGCCCATGACCCTCCTGGACGGAACCCCCCTGAGCCCAGCCCTGGGCATCGGCGCCTTCGCCGAGAAGACCCTGGTCGCCGCAGGACAGGCCGTGAAGGTGGACCCCGCGGCCCGCCCCGAGGCCGCCGGGCTCATCGGCTGCGGAGTGATGGCCGGCTACGGGGCCGCCGTGAACACCGGCCAGGTGGGCCGCGGCGACACCGTGGCCGTCATCGGCTGCGGCGGCGTCGGCAACGCCGCGATCGCCGGTGCCTCGCTGGCGGGCGCGCGCCGCGTCATCGCCGTTGACATCGACGAGGCCAAGCTAGACGGGGCGACCCGGTTCGGCGCCACGCACACCGTCAACTCCCGCGGCACGGACCCGGTCGAAGCCGTCCGCGAACTCACCGGCGGTTTCGGGGTCGACGTCGCCATCGACGCCGTCGGCACCCCGTCGACGTACAAACAGGCCTTCTACATGCGTGATCACGCGGGTGTGCTCGTGCAGGTCGGTGTGCCCGATCCGGAGATGAGGATCGATCTGCCGCTGGTCGACCTGTTCTCGCGCGGCGGCGCCCTCAAGTCCTCCTGGTACGGGGACTGTCTGCCGACGCGGGACTTCCCCATCCTCGTCGACCAGTACCTCAACCGCCGGCTCGACCTCGGCGCCTTCGTCTCCGAGACCATCGCGCTCGACCGGGTCGAGGAGGCGTTCGGCAGGATGCACCGCGGTGAGGTCCTTCGTTCAGTGGTGGTCCTGTGAACACCACATCCGTGCCCGCTCCCGACAGGGAGCACCGGCCGCCCCGCGTCGTCGTCATCGGCGCCGGCATCGTCGGCTGCTCGCTCGCCGACGAACTCACCGCACGCGGCTGGACCGACGTCACGGTCCTCGAACAGGGTCCGCTCCCCGCGCCCGGCGGATCGACCTCACACGCCCCCGGCCTCGTCTTCCAGACCGGCCCTTCCAAGACCCTGACCTCGTTCGCGTCGTACACCGTCGAGAAGTTCGGGGCCCTCGAAGTGGACGGCCTGTCCTGCTTCAACCCGGTCGGCGGCCTCGAACTCGCCACCACGCCCGAGCGCTGGGCCGAACTGCACCGCAAGGCCGGGTACGCCGCCTCGTGGGGCATCCGCGCGGAGCTGGTCGGCCCCGCCCGGTGCAAGGAGATGTGGCCGCTGATCGACGAACACAACGTGCTCGGCGGCCTGTACACCCCGGACGACGGACTCGCTCGCGCCGTGCTCGCCTGCCGTGCGCAGATCGACCGGGCACGCGCGCGTGGCGCGCGTTTCCTCGACCGGCACACCGTGAGTGGCGTGGAGCAGGAGGAGGGCCGCGTCACCGCCGTCGTGACCGACCGGGGCACGTTCCCCGCCGACCACGTCGTGTCGGCGGCGGGCTTCTGGGGTCCGGTGATCGGTCGCATGGCCGGCGTCGACATCCCCCTGCTGCCGCTCGCCCATCAGTACGCCACGACCGAGCCCCTCCCCGAGCTCGCGGGCGTCAACGACCCGCGCACGGAAGCCTCGAAGCCGATCCTCCGCTTCCAGGACCGTGATCTGTACTTCCGCGAGCACACCGACCGCATCGGCATCGGCTCGTACGCCCACCGCCCGCTGCCCGTCGACGCGTTCACCGTCCCGGCGTACGACGACACACCGGACATTCCGTCCTCGTACCCCTTCACCGAGGAGGATTTCGCGCAAAGCTGGCGGGACTGCGGTTGGCTGCTGCCCGCCCTGCGCGACACCGCTGTCGCGGAGGGCTTCAACGGCGTCTTCTCCTTCACCCCGGACGGCATGCCGGTCCTCGGCGAGTCCCGTGCGCTGCGCGGCTTCTGGCTGGCCGAGGCGGTGTGGGTGACGCACTCCGCGGGCGTGGCCAAGGCGGTCGCCGAGTGGATGGTCGACGGGCGGCCCTCCGTCGACGTGCACGACTGCGACCTCGCCCGCTTCGAGGACGCCCAGCGCTCCCCCGCGTACGTGGCCGACCGCGGCGCCCAGCAGTTCGTCGAGGTCTACGACGTACTCCACCCTCTCCAGCCCATGGAGCACCCCAGGCCGCTGCGCGTGAGCCCCTTCTACGCCCGGCAGCAGGAGTTGGGAGCCGTATTCCTGGAGGGCGGCGGCTGGGAGCGCCCGCACTGGTACGAGGCGAACGCCCCGCTCCTCGCGGGCGTCGAGGTCCCCGGACGCGACGCCTGGTCGGCCCGCCACTGGTCGCCGATCGCGGCCGCGGAGGCGAAGGCGACCCGCGAGAAGGTCGCGCTCTACGACATGACGCCGCTGCGCCGCCTTGAGGTGACGGGGCCCGGAGCGCTCGCCTTCCTGCAGCGCATGACCTCCAACAACCTGGCCAAGAAGCCCGGCGCGGTGACGTACACCCTCCTCCTGGACGCGGCGGGCGGCATCCGGTCCGACCTCACGGTGGCCCGGCTCGCCACGGACCGCTTCCAGGTCGGCGCCAACAGCCCGGCCGATCTCGACTGGCTCCTGCGCCACGCCCCCGACGACGTCCACCTGCGGGACATCACGTCCGGCACCTGCTGCATCGGGGTCTGGGGCCCGCTCGCCCGCGACCTCGTGCAGCCGCTCACCCGCGACGACTTCTCGCATGAGGGCTTCGGCTATTTCCGGGCCAAGGAGACGTACATCGGGCACGTCCCGGTGACGGCGATGCGGCTCTCGTACGTCGGTGAGCTGGGCTGGGAGCTCTACACGGCCGCCGACACCGGGCTGCGGCTCTGGGACACGCTCTGGGCGGCGGGACAGGAGCACGGCGTGATCGCGGCCGGGCGTTCGGCCTTCAACAGCCTGCGCCTGGAGAAGGGCTACCGCGCCTGGGGCCACGACATGACGACCGAACACAACCCCTACGAGGCGGGCGTCGGTTTCGCCGTCCGCATGGACCGGGGCGACTTCGTGGGACGTGCCGCGCTCGAACAGCTCGGCTCCCCCGCGTCCCCCTCCCGGAAGCTCACCGCACTCCTGCTCGACGATCCGGCCGCCGTGGTCCTGGGCAAGGAGCCCGTGTATGTCGACGGAGTCCCCGCCGGGTACGTCACCAGCGCCTCGTACGGCTACACGCTGGGCCGATGCGTCGCCTACGCGTGGCTGCCGCCGCTGGAGGCGGGCGCGGGTGTGCACGTCGAGTACTTCGGCGAGAAGGTGCCCGCGACGGTCGCCGAAGAGCCCTTGTTCGACCCGAAGATGACCCGCATCCGCCGGTAGCCGGTCGAAGCCCCCTCAGCGCTCTGGAGGAAGCCCTGTGTCCCCCACCTATGACGTGATCGTGATCGGTCTCGGCGGCATGGGCAGCGCCGCCGCCCACCACCTTTCCGCGCGCGGCGTCCGTGTCCTCGGTCTGGAGAAGTTCGGGCCCGTCCACAACCGCGGCTCCAGCCACGGCGGTTCACGCATCATCCGGCAGTCCTACTTCGAGGACCCGGCGTACGTTCCCCTGCTCCTGCGCTCGTACGAGCTGTACGCGCGCCTGGAGCGGGACACCGGCCGCGAGATATCCGTCCTGTGCGGCGGGGTGATGATCGGCCGGCCCGAGAGCCGCACCGTGTCCGGTTCGCTGCTCTCCGCGCGGCAGTGGGACCTCCCCCACGACATGCTCGACGCCCCCGAGATACGCCGCCGCTTCCCGACGCTCAGCCCGCGCGACGACGAGGTGGCGCTCTACGAGGCGCGGGCCGGGCTCGTCCGCCCCGAGAACACGGTCGCCTCGCATCTGCAGCTCGCCACGCGGCAGGGCGCCGATCTGCACTTCGAGGAACCGATGACGCGTTGGGAGCCCTACCGGGACGGCGTGCGCGTGCACACCCCGGAGGACACCTACACCGCGGGGCAGTTGGTCATCTGTCCCGGCGCCTGGGCGCCGCAGCTCCTCACCGACATCGGGGTGCCCTTCACCATCGAGCGGCAGGTCATGTACTGGTTCCAGCCCACCGGCGGCGTGCGGCCCTTCCTGCCGCAGAACCACCCGATCTACATCTGGGAGGACGCGGACGACACACAGGTCTACGGCTTCCCCGCCATCGATGGCCCCGACCTGGGCGCCAAGGTCGCCTTCTTCCGCAAGGGCACGCCCTGCACGCCCGAGAACATCGAGCGCACGGTCCACGAGCACGAGATCGGCGCGATGGCGGATCACATGAGCGCCCATATCCCCTCCCTGCCTGGACAGTTCCTCAAGGCCGCGACCTGCATGTACTCCAACACGCCCGACGAGCACTTCGTCATCACCCGCCACCCGGCCCACCCGGAGTCGGTCACCGTCGCGGCCGGGTTCTCCGGGCACGGCTTCAAGTTCGTGCCGGTCGTCGGCGAGATCGTCGCCGATCTCGCGCTGCGGGGCACCACCGACCACCCCATCGAGCTCTTCGACCCCAGCCGCCTTGCCGCCGCGCCCGCTTGAGGAGTACGCCACCGTGACGACGACCCCTGAGGCCCCGTCCGCCGCCAGCCTGATGACCACGCTGCCGGGCCACTTCTACACCGACCCCGAGATCTTCCGGCAGGAGCAGGAACGCGTCTTCGAATCGCTCTGGTTCTGCGCGGTGCGCGCCGCCGACCTCGACAAACCCGGCGCCTTCCGCACGGTCCAGGTCGGCCGAGAGAGCGTTCTGGTCACCCGCTCCCGCTCCGGGCAGCTGCGCGCCTTCCTCAACATCTGCCGGCATCGCGGTGCCCGGCTGTGCACCCAGGAGTCCGGTGAGGTGCGCCGGGCGCTCCAATGCCCGTACCACGCATGGACGTACGACCTCGACGGCAAGCTGATCGCCGCGCCGAACCTGGTGAAGATGCCCGACGTGGATCGCACCGAGTACGGCCTGGTCAAGGTCGCTCTGCGGGAGTGGCTCGGTTATGTGTGGGTGTGCCTGGCCGACGAACCGCCGTCCTTCGAGGAGTCCGTCATCGGCGCCGCCGTGGAGCGCCTGGGCGACACCGCGTCCATCGAGCGCTACGGAACCGAGTCGCTTGCCCTGGGCCAACGCGTCACGTACGACGTGCGCGCCAACTGGAAGCTGATCGTCGAGAACTTCATGGAGTGCTATCACTGCGCGACCATCCACCCCGAACTGACCGACGTACTGCCGGAGTTCGCGGACGGTTTCGCCGCCCAGTACTACGTCGGGCACGGCGCGTCGTTCGGTGAGGAGGTCAGCGGATTCACCGTCGACGGCAGCGCGGGCTTCGAGCGTCTCCCCGAGGTCGCCGAGGACCAGGACCGCCGCTACTACGCGATCACCATCAAGCCGACCGTCTTCATCAACCTCGTCCCCGACCATGTGATCCTGCACCGGATGTTCCCGCTGGCCGAGGATCGCACGGTCGTCGAGTGCGACTGGCTCTACGCACCCGAGGTCGTCGCGTCCGGCGTCGACCTCAGCAAGTCGGTGGAGCTCTTCCACCGGGTCAACGAACAGGACTTCGAGGCCTGCGAGCGCACCCAGCCCGCGATGGCGTCACGCGCCTACCGCGCGGGCGGGGTGCTCGTGCCGACCGAGCATCACATCGGTGTCTTCCACGAATGGCTGGCCGGCCGGCTCGCCTAGCTCCTAGGAGGTCGTGGCGGCCGGGCGCTTGTACATGCGCGTCGCCGTGATCTCGCCGTGCACGGTCTCCTCGGCCGGGTCCTGCTGCGGCAGGCCCGGCCGCAGGTGCTCCTCCACGCTGATGTACTTCAGGCCCGCACGCAGGTCCGCGTCGTTCCGCAACCGGATGACCAGCGGGAACTCCGCGAGCGCCGTCGTGTCGAACAGGCCGGTGGTGTACAGCAGCTGCACACCGAGCGCGTCCGACACGGCCCGCTGGAGCTCCAGGAGGTACGTGGCGTTGGCGCGGCCGATGGGGTTGTCGAGGAACAGCGTGCCCGCGTGCCGGTGCTTGTCGCGGCCCCGGTCGTTGCTGCGCAGGGCGGCCATCGTGCAGTACAGGGCGATGGCCGCGGTGAGCAACTGGCCGCCGGAGAAGACGTCGCCCATCTGTCCGACCGGCACGCGCTCGGCGCGCAGCACTGCGTCCGGCTTGAGGATCTCCACGGCGATGCCCCGCGGTTCCAGGGCGGCCTGAACTCCCCGAAGCAGCAAGGACATTCCGTCCCGCCGCATGTCGGAGTTCTTCTTGACGGCGGCCCGTGTGGCCTCGTCGATGACCTCGCCGAGGCGCTCGGTCAGCGTCGCCTGGTCGGGCTCGTCGAAACGGACGCGCAGGAATTCCTGGCCCGACCACTCCCCCAGGCCCTCGGGCAGCTGCGAGAGGCGCTGTGCGGAACGGAGCGTGGCGAGCGAGGACTCCACGAGCCCGCGCAGCCGGTCCACGATGCTGTCGCGGTTGCGCTCCAGCTGCTCCAGCTCGTCGGTGAGCACGCGCAGGCGCGGCGCGAAGGCATCGGCCCACTTCTTGGCGTGCTCCGGAAGGGCGGACGCGGGCAGTTCACGGATCTGCTGGCGGGCCGGGGTGCGCACCTGCTCGTAGCGGGTCGAATTCGCGTGCCGTACGAGGATGTCGCTGGCCTCGCGGACGGCGGCCTCGGCGGCGGAGAGGTCGGCGGCGCAGCCGCGCAGGGAGCGCCGGGCCTCGGACGCGGACTGACGTGCCTCTTCTAGGGAGCCGGGGTAGGGCTCGGGCTCTTCGCCGGCCGCCGCGCCCTCGCTGTCCTGGTGCTGCTCGCGCAGCAGGTCGCGCAGGAGAGCCGCTGTCTCGTCGAAGCCGCCGGCCGCGCCCTCGGTGGCGCGGTGGGCGTGCAGGAGGGTCGCGTGCGCGTCCTTGGCCCGGCTCAACGCCTCGGTGTGGGCGGCCAGTTCACCGGTGGCGGTGCGCAGGAGGGCCTGCGCGTGCTCGGCGTCGGCGGGGACGAGGTCTTCGGGGAGCTGGGTGTGAACGTCGGCGTCATCCTGCGGGGCGAGCCGCTCGGCCTCGCCGCGGAGCCTGCCGAGCTGCTCGCTCGCGGCGGACGCGCGGGTCTCGATGAGCTGGACCTGGGCCTCGGCGCGGGCGGAGGCGGCCTGCCGGGAGGGGCCGTCGGAGCCGTCCGTGCCCTCAAGGAGCAGGGCGGCGCGGGTGCGGACCTTGTTGCTGAGGCGGTCGAGCTCGGCGAGGGCGCTGCTCTCGTCGCTCTCGGCGCGGGCCTGTTCGGCGCGCAGGTCGGCGCCGACGCCGACCTTCTCGTAGAGCTGGGACGCGGCGCGGTAGGCCTCGCGGAGGGCGGGCAGCGACGACTTGGGGGCGCTGGTGTCCTCGGGCAGGTCCTCGGGGGCGCCGGCGATCTCGGCCCGCTCGGCGCGCAGGGCGCGGGCCGTGCGGCGGGCGTCGTCGGCGGCGCGCTGTGCGGAGCGCCGGTCCTCGTCCGCGGCGCGGGCGCGGTCCAGGCAGGTCTGGGCGCGGGCCTCCGACTCGACGGCGTCATCGGCGAGTTCGCGCAACTTGGTCTGCCAGCCCGCGCGCTCGCGCAGGCGGAACGCGAGCCCCGCGAGTGCGTCGGCGACGCGCCGCGCCCGCTGGGCGGCCTCCTGCCGCTCGTCACGCGCGCGTGCCGCCTCGGCCGCCTCCTCGTCGGCCTCGGCCCGGACCGTGCGGGCCTCGGCGAGTTCGGCTTCGGCCTCTTCGGCGAAGGCGCGGGCACCGCGTGCGGCGGTGGCCAGCTCTTCGATGTGTCCGGCCGGGCAGCCGCCGCGCCAGGAGGCGAGCCGCGCGGCGAGCTCGCGGTCCTTGGTGAGGCGCAGGGCGAGCGCCCGGATCTCCTCGTCGCGCTGCGCCGCCCGTGCGCGCAGAGCCGTGCGCTCCTCGTCGGCGGCGTGTTCGTCGTGCATGGCGGGGTTCGGCGGGACGAGGAAAACGTCACCGCCCTGTACGTCCTCGCCCGGGGTCGGGGCGAGGAGGGCGGCAGCGGTGCCGACGGCGACGGCCGAGCGGGGCAGCAGGGCGGCGCCGGCGAGGGCTTCGCGGGCGCGTGCGTGCGTCGCGGGGTCGGTGATGACGACGCCGTCGACCAGTTCGGGCCTTGCGGCGAGCACGCGCGCGTGGTCGGCGGGGTCGACGGCCTGCGCGAGGTAGCGCCAGCCGGGCAGCGCGGGGATGCCGTGCTCGCCGAGGAACTCGACGGTGGCCAGGACGTCGGGCCCCGGCGGGAGGAGGCCGCCGTCGCCGAGGGCGCCCAGGATCCGGGAGTCGTCGGCCGCGGCGGTGCGCAGTTCGAAGAGCTGTCGCTCGGCGGACGCGACCCCGTCGTCGAGGAGGGTGCGGAGGTCGTCGGCGTTGCGGTCCAACTCCGTGAGGGAGAGGGGACCTTCGGTCAGGGGGCGGGTGCCGGTTGCGGTGCGGGGGCCTGCTCCAGGGGCAGATCCGGCGCGCGCGGCGGAGCCGGAGGTCTCCGTGACGGTGCGGCCTGCTCCGTCTCCGGAGCCGGCCCGTGCGCCATCACCGGCAGCGCTGCCCCTCGCTGCCGCGTCGCCCGGCGATCCTCCCCCGGCTGCCTCACCCGGACCAGCGGCCCCATCGGCCTCCTCGCCCGCCCCCCGGCGTGGCTGCGGCACCCCGCCCTGACAGACGGCCCCCGGGAGCCCGAGCAGCTCGGCGAGGCGCTCGTCCTCGGCGATCGACTCCGCGGCGCGGCGTTCGGCGTCGTACGCGTGCTCGGCCGCGTCCGCCGCGTCCGAGGCGCGCGCCGCGGTGAGTTCGGCGCGGGCCTCGGCTGCGGCTGCCTCCTTGGCGTGTTCGGCGGCGCGCAGGGAGGTCTCGCGGGCGGTGTCCCAGGCGGCCGCCGCGGTCTTCTCGGCGTCGCTCGCGGCCAGCGCGGCGCGCGCCGGGTCGGCGTCCGGGGCGGTGTCGTCGAGCCAGCCGGCGCGGACCGCTTCCGCGGTCTCCTGCTCGACTTCGGTGAGGCGCTGGCGCAGGTGTCCGGCCTCGCTGCGGGCGCGCTGCGCCTCGGTCGCGGCGACGGTGGCGTCGCGGTGTGCGGCCTCGCCGGTCTCCTGGAGCGCGGCCGAGCGCTCCTCCTCCTCGTTCGCGAGCGACTCGGCGCCCTCGGCCGCGGTGTGCAGGACACGGACGAGGTCGGCCGCCGCCTTGGAGCGGGCGGCGAGCGCGGGCGCCGCGTCCCGCTCGGCCTCCAGGATCGCGGAGGCCACGCGCGCGGAGCGGTCGGCGGCGGCGCGGTGGCGCAGGACGGCTTCGGCGGCCTGCCAGGCGGAGTGCAGCTGACGCGCGTCGGCCAGCTCGCGGCGCTGCGCGGCGGCGGCCTTCTCCGCGACCGTGAGCGCCAAGGAGGCGTGCCGGAAGGCGAGTTCGGCGGAGATCAGCGCGGACCTGCCGCGTGCTTCCTCCGCCGTGGTGACGGTCTGCGCGGCGGCGGTGACCCGCTCGGCGAGCTCCCCCGCCTTGTTCCGCTCGGCGACGGCGCGCGCGGAGAGGCGGCGGGCGAGGGCGCGCGTGCGGCGCTCGGCTCCGGTGTGCACGTCACGCGCGCGTGAGCGTGTGTCCGCGGCGTCGACGATCCTGCCGAGCAGATCGACGGAGCCCGCCGTGAAGTCCCGTTCGGCGATGAGTTCGGAGCGGCGGCCCAGCTTGTTGCCGAAGCCGTGGACGAGGTCGGCGAGGCCGTCCGTGTCGCGTGTGTCGGTGACGGCGCGCAGCAGCAGGTCGGTGAAGTCGGAGTCCTTCTTGACCGCGAAGAGGCCCGCGGCCTCGCCCTCGTCGGCGTTCATCTCCCGCTGGTAGCGGAAGAGTTCGGGGTCGAGGCCCAGGTCGCCGAGGTGTTCGTTCCAGCGGTCATGGATCTCCTCCCAGTGCACTTCGAGGTGGGGATACGCCTTGCCCGCCTCGGTCAGCGCGTCGCGGAAGCCCTTCATGGTGCGCCGCCGCCCCTGGGCGCCCGACGCGCCCTCCACGGAGGGCCGTACGGCAGTGGATTCGGCGACCGGCAGCGAGTCCAGGCTCATGCCGGGTCCGGGCCGGAAGGAGTACCACGCCTCGGCGAACTTCCGCGGGTCGTTGGAGACCTGCCGTCCGCGCCACTCGCTGACCTTGCCGACGACGACGCACTCACCGGTCAGCGTGTGCTGCCACTCCAGGGCCACGTGCCCGCAGTCGTCGGCGAGGAGGAACTTGCGCAGCACTCCGGAACTGGCGCCGCCCAGCGTGTTCCGGTGGCCCGGCAGCATCACCGAGAAGATCAGCTTCAGCAGGACGGACTTGCCGCCGCCGTTCTCCAGGAAGAGCACGCCCGCGGGCGCCGGGCGGCGCGGCGGGCCGACCGGCTCGTCCTCGAAGAACTCCGCCTGGGCGGGCGCGGGGTCGGGCACTTCCGCGCCGACGCCCCGCAGGTCAAGCACGGTGTCGGCGTAGCGCGCACCGGCGGGGCCGATGGAGTAGAGGCGGACCCGGGACAGCTCGTACATGGCGGCGGACTCTCGTCGTAAGTCGTGCGGAACAGCAGGAAGTTGCGGGGTGACGTCGAGGAAGTCGGCGCCTTCAGGAGTGCGTTCAGGAGTGGAAGGGCAGGCCCGCGTCGGCGGCCAGTTCCAGGTCGTCCGTGTCTTCGGGGGGCAACAGGGTCGCGGACCCGTCCGTGACGGGCACGATGCCGAGCTCCAGGAGCTCGGCCATGGCGGCGCCGCCCGCCATGTCGCGCACCTGCAGCTGATAGCGCGCGGTGGTGCGGTACGTGCCCCCGGAGTCGTCGCCCGTGCGCTGCAGGAACCCGGAGTCGGTGAGGAACGCGACGGCCTTGCCGATGATCCCGGTGGTCGACCCGGCGAGACGGCGGGCGTCCTTGGTGGCCCCCGTCGAGCTGCGCCGGGCCCAGATCCGCCAGGCGGCCTCCAGACCGGGGGCGTCGGTCTGCGGGTCGGAGTTCTCGCCCTGTTCCTCGGCGCGCTCCTCCAGGCGGTGGCAGGCCTGACGTACGAAGGCGTCGACGCCGTTGACCGTGACCCGGCCGATGTATCCGTCGTCGGCGAGGTCCTCGGGGCGGGGGAACGCCAGGGCGGCGACGGCGAGATGGGCGAGGCCGTGCAGGAAGCGGTCGGTGGAGTCGGCGGCCGTACGGCGTGCGTAGTCGCCCATGCGGACGGCGAACACGGAGTCCTCGGCGGCCGTCACGGCCATCCCCGCGCGCGGGGACACCTCAAGGACGACGAGCCCGAGCCCGGCGGCCACGGCGTCGGCGAGCCGCGCGAACGGCGGGTCCTCGCGGTAGCGGCGCAGCAGCTCGGCGTACTCCTGGTCGCGGGCGGGCTGGAGTTTGGGCTGGAGCCCGAAGGCGACGAGGCGCGCGGCGTCGGCGGCGTCGGCCGGGGTGATGGCGGCACTCGCGGCGGGCGCCGCCGAGGCCTCCGGCTCGCCCCACGCGGCGTGCTCTGCGGGGTGCTCGGTCACGGCTTGTGCTCCTTGCGGCGGTCGTACGTGCGAGTCGTGCGGGTGTCGGGAGCGCTCACGCGGCCTCCGTCCGGCCGGCCGCCATGCCGGCGGCGTCGAGCAGTGCCATGCCCACGATGAGGTCGGCGCCGCCGAACTCCGGGTCGTCGAGTTCGGTGCCGTCGTCCACGGCGAACAGGAGCTTCTCCTCACCCTGGCGGTAGGCGGTGCCGACCGGCGGGCTCGCGGCGTGGACGGCGAGGAGGGCGACCAGATACGGCAGTTCGGTGTCGCGTCGGCGTGCGTCGGCGAGCAGTCCGGACAGGCGCCGGGGCGCGTCGGCGGGCAGGTCGAGCAGTTCCATGGCGTCGGCGAGCTGCTCATCGCTGAAGCGGCTGTCGTCGGGGGTGGCGATGAGGTCGGGCTCGGGCATCTCCATGCCGAGGTGCTCGCGCTCCTGCGGCGGCGTGAGCAGTATGTCCACCAGGTCCCCGACGCGTACGGAGACGGGGGTGCGCAGTCCCGTCCCGCGCGCGAAGAACGCGCCGGTCACGCGGCTCGCCTGCTCGACGGGGAGCGGCAGGAGAGGGGCGAGGAGCTGGCCGTACAGATCGAGGCCGGTCCGTGAGGTGGGGGCCGCGAAGGCCTGGCGGTCCTGCTCGGCGCGGAACAGCGGGCCCGCTTCGAGGAGGCGGGACTGGAGCTGTGTGTGGCGGCGGATGCAGTCCTTGACGATGTCGACGAGCTCGGCGGCGCGGCGCTTGTGCTCGGGGTCCTCGGACTCGTCGCGTGCCTTGCGGATGTTCGTCAGGATCGCGTTCTCGTGGCGGTAGCGGTCGGCCACGTGGTCGAGCGCTTCCGCGATCATGTCGGGGACCGCCTGGAGCCAGTCGACCGCGCGGACGTTGCGCCGGGTCGCGTCCAGGGCCCTGCGGAGCGTCTCCGAATACTGCACCGTCCGATAGCGCGCCTGTTCCGCGGCGAGCTGGGCGTCGGCGAGGCGGCCGCGGTTGATGAGCACCTCGAGCTTCACCTCGGCGGCGATCTGGGCGCTCGTGACGTCGGTGTCGAGGGCGCCCACGAGGACGTTGACCGCCTCGTCCGTCGTACGGAGATAGACACCCCCGCCGTACCCGGGCACTTCTTCGATGAGCTTGAAGTCGTAGTCCCTGCGGACATAGGTGCCGTCGGGCGCGAAGGTGCCGTACACGGCGCGGAAGCCGCGGTCGACGCTGCCGACGTTGATCAGGTTCTCCAGGACCCAGCGGGCGACGCGCTCGTGCTCGGCCACGGGACGCCGGGGGGCCTGGGCTCCGACGCGCGGGAGCAGTCTGGCCACTATCTGCTCGTGGTCGGCGCCCGTGTCGAAGTCCATGTTCAGTGTGACGAGGTCGATGGCGGAGAGGGCCACTTCCGCCATCGCGTACACCGAGTACTCGCCCGCGAGGTTGGCCTTGCGCACGTCCAGGTCGTGCAGCGGCGCCGTGCAGGCGAGCGCGCGCAGCCGCCGCGCCAGGCCCTCGTCGGCGGCCGGGCCCAGAGCGGGTCTCGGCCCCGCGCTGAGCTGGGGCGGAGCGGTGTCCGTAACGGCAGGCGAAGTCACGGTGCACAGACTAGATCCTCGGTCTGACAACGGTCGAAACGGCGCAGATCTGACAGCGCGCTTCCGCTGCCCGCCGACCGTCAGGAGGACGCCCGCTCGCCTTCCGCGACGCGTTGGCCGTAGACCTCGACGAGGCCGCGGCGCGAGTCGTCCAGGTAGACGGCGAGCAGCCGCTCGGCCTCCGCGGCATCCCCTCCCTGGAGGGTCTGCAGTATCTGCCGATTGCGTACGAGGTACGGCTCGTGCAGTCGGCGCGGATCGTCCACCACGTGGAAGGCCAGGCGTAGTTCGGCGAAGACGCTGCGCATCACCTCGTCGGTGCGGGCGCTCCCGGCGAGCGCGACCAGCTCCCGGTGGAAGTGGATGTTGGCCGTGGAGACGCCCTTCCACTTGCGCTCGCGGGCCGCCTTCGTGCCGTCCGCGACGGCGCTCGCGAGTCCGTCGAGCGCGAAGGGCGGATCGCCGAGGCCGCGGACGACCGCGCACTCCACAAGACGCCGGGTGAGGTAAATGTCCTCCACGTCCTCAATCGTGAGAACTCGGACAAATACCCCGCGATTGAGCTGGTGGACCAACAGCCGTTCGTGGGTGAGAAGACGGAAGGCCTCGCGCAGCGTGTTGCGTGAGACGCCGAGCGCGCCGCCGATGCTGTCCTCCGACAGGCGGACTCCCGGCGGGAAGTACCCCTCGGCGATGCGGCTCCGAAGGATGTCCGAGACCCGCTCCGCGGTGCTGGTCCGCCCCAGAAGCGCACGGTCGTCGGCCAGTCCGCTCGCGTCGGCCATCCCCTGAGCCATCCCCTCGGTCATGACCGGATTCAATCGCAGATACAAGAACGAGACAACATGGGTATTGAGGGATCGTTCAACGATCCTCTACCTTGTCGAGCACGGCCCGGTCCCCGCCCGTGTCCCACGCCCTGCCCGAGTCCCACCCCTTGCCCGCTCCGCACCCTCCGTCCCCCTCCTGCGAGGTGCCCATGAGCACTCCCCCACCGCCCCAGGCCGTGTCGAACGACACCCGCCCCGTGGACGGCGAATCCCCCGACGACAACGGCGCGTTCGGCTGGCTGCGCGCTCTCGGCCCGCGCGGCCGTCGCGCCTTCGCGGGCGCCTTCGGCGGCTACGCCCTCGACTCCTACGACTACTTCACGCTGCCGCTGACCATGGTCGCGCTTGCCGCGTACTTCAACCTGGACAGCGGCCAGACCGGCCTGCTCACCACGGTCACGCTGGTCGTCTCCGCGATAGGCGGCGCGGTCGCCGGAGTCGTCGCCGACCGGATCGGCCGCGTCAAGGCACTGATGATCACGGTCATCACGTACGCCGTCTTCACCGTCGCCTGCGGCTTCGCGCCCAACTACGAGACTCTGCTGGTCTTCCGCGCCCTCCAGGGCCTCGGGTTCGGCGGCGAGTGGGCGGTCGGCGCGATCCTGGTCGCCGAGTACGCCACCGCCAAGAACCGCGGCCGCACGCTCGGCGCGATCCAGAGCTCCTGGGCGGTCGGCTGGGCACTCGCGGTGGTCGTCTACACCGTGGTGTTCCAGTTCCTCGACGAGGACATCGCCTGGCGTGTGATGTTCTGGACCGGCGCGCTGCCCGCCCTGCTCGTCGTCTACGTGCGGCGCAACGTGCACGACGCCCCGGAGGCGGCCGAGGAGCGCAAGAAGAGCGCGGACAAGGGGTCGTTCACCGCGATCTTCAAACCCGGCCTCCTGCGCATCACGCTCTTCGCGGTGCTGCTGTCCACCGGCGTACAGGGCGGCTACTACACCCTCGCCACCTGGGTGCCCACGTACCTGAAGACCGAACGCGGGCTCACGGTGGTCGGCACGGGCGGGTACCTCACGTTCCTGATCTCCGGAGCCTTCATCGGCTATCTGGCGGGCGGCTATCTCACCGACATCCTCGGCCGCAAACGCAACATCACGCTCTTCGCGTTCCTCTCCGCGGCCAGCATCCTCGCCTACACGAACATCCCCGACGGGGCCAACGGCCTTCTCCTTGTGCTCGGTTTCCCGCTCGGCTTCTGCATGTCGGCCATTTTCAGCGGCTTCGGCTCGTTCCTCAGCGAGCTCTACCCGGCCGCCGTGCGCGGCACGGGCCAGGGCTTCACGTACAACACCGGTCGCGCCGTGGGCGCCGTCTTCCCCACCATGGTGGGCTTCCTGGCCGACAGCTGGGGCGTGGGCGGCGCGCTGGTCTTCGGTGCGATCGGCTACGCCATCGCCGTGCTCGCGCTGTTCGGGCTGCCCGAGACGCGTGGGAAGGAGCTGGTGTGAGCCTCTCCACCATGGCATCGCAGCGCCCCGAGGAGGCCCGCGCGCTCTTCCGTTCGGGCACGAGCGGACCGACCGCGGGCTGGGCTGCCGGTCACACCCAGGCCAATCTGATCGCCGTGCCCGCCGACTGGGCGTACGACATGCTCCTGTTCTGTCAGCGCAATCCGAAGCCCTGCCCGGTGCTCGACGTCACGGATGCGGGCTCCTGGACCACTCCCCTGGCCCCCGACGCCGACCTGCGGACGGATCTGCCGCGCTACCGGGTGTGGGAGGACGGCGAGTTGGCCGACGAACCCACGGACGTCGTCGACCGGTGGCGGGAGGACCTGGTGTCGTTCCTCATCGGCTGCAGCTTCACCTTCGAGTGGGCGCTGACGGAGTCCGGCGTGCCGATGCGCCATGTCGAGCAGGGCCGCAACGTCTCCATGTACGTGACCGCGCGCCCCTGCCGCCCGGCGGGGCGGCTGCACGGTCCCATGGTGGTGTCGATGCGCCACGTGCCGCCCGAGCACCTCTCGGCGGCGATCAGGGAGACCTCCCTGCTGCCCGCCGTGCACGGCAGTCCGGTGCACTGCGGGGACCCGGCCGGGCTCGGCATCGACGATCTGGCCCGGCCCGACTTCGGTGATCCGGTGACCGCCGAGCACGGTGACATCCCGGTGTTCTGGGCATGCGGAGTGACACCGCAGGCCGCGGTGATGGCTTCGCGGCCGCCGTTCGCGATCACGCACGCGCCGGGCCAGATGTTCATCACCGACGCCCGTGACGAGCAGTACCGGGTGGCCTGAGAGGGCCCCCGAGCAGAACAGGAGACCTACGTAGATGACGGAACCCCCGGCCGACGCCGTGATCGATCTGAACGCCGACCTCGGTGAGGGCTTCGGCCGCTGGCGCCTGACCGACGACGAGGAGCTGCTCTCCGTCGTCACCAGCGCCAATGTGGCCTGCGGATTCCACGCGGGGGACGCGACCACCATGCGCCGCGTGTGCGAGATGGCCGCCGAACGCGGGGTACGGATCGGCGCGCAGGTCTCCTACCGCGACCTGGCGGGCTTCGGACGCCGCTCCATGGACGTACCGGCCGATGAGCTCGCGGCCGAAGTGGCGTACCAGATCGGCGCCCTGGAGGTCTTCGCCCGAGCGGCCGGCACGCGCGTGTCGTACGTGAAGCCGCACGGCGCGCTCTACAACCGCGTCGTCCACGACGAGGAGCAGGCCCGCGCCGTCGTCGAGGGGGTCCTCCTGGCGGATGACGCGCTGCCCGTACTCGGGTTGCCCGGTTCGCGCTTCCTTGAGGTGGCGGGCAAGGGCGGACTGCCCGTCGTCACCGAGGCGTTCGCGGACCGGGCGTACACCCCGGAGGGGACGCTCGTGCCGCGCGGCCGTGAGGGTGCCGTCATCACGGAGGCGGACGCCGTCGTCGAACGCTCCGTGGGCATGGCCCGGTTCGGCGCCGTCACCGCCCTGGACGGCACGCGCATCGATGTCCGCGCGCGTTCGCTGTGCCTGCACGGCGACACCCCGGGGGCGGTGGCCCTGGCCCGGGAGGTCCGGGGACGCCTCGAAGCCGCGGGCGTGCGGGTGGAGGCCTTCGCGTGAGGGTGCTTCCGGTCGGCGACCTGGCGCTGCTCGTGGAACTCGCCGACGGTGACGAGGCGCAGGCGCTCCACGCCGAGCTGCTGCGCCGCAGGGCCGCCGGCCTGATCCGCGTCCGGGAGATCGTGCCCGCGGCCCGCACGGTGCTCCTGGACGGCCTTGACGACCCCGGCCGCGTCGGCGCGGAGCTGGCCGCCCTGGAGATTCCGCCGCTGTCGGCGCGCGCGGAGGACGTACGGGAGATCCCGGTCCGCTACGACGGGCCTGATCTGGCGGACGTGGCAGCGCACTGGGGTGTGCCGGTGACGGAGGTGGCGCGCATTCACTCGGCGGCCGAATTCCGGGTCGCGTTCTGCGGGTTCGCGCCCGGCTTCGGCTATCTCACCGGGCTGCCTGAGCGCTACGACGTGCCTCGCCGGGCCACACCCCGTACGAGTGTCCCGGCCGGCAGCGTCGCTCTGGCGGGGTCGTACACCGGGATGTACCCGCGCTCCTCGCCCGGTGGCTGGCAGCTGATCGGCACGACCGATGCCGTGCTGTGGGACCACGCGCGCGTGCCCGCCGCGCTGCTCACCCCCGGGGTGCGGGTGCGCTTCGTTCCGCTGCCCGAAGCCCACGGGCCGGAGGAACGATGACGGACCGTGCCTTCGCCGTCGTGCGGGCCGGGGCCCTGACCACCGTGCAGGACCAGGGCCGCCCCGGGCACGCCCACCTGGGAGTGCCGCGCTCCGGGGCCCTGGACCCGGCCGCGGCCCGTCTCGCCAACCGCCTCGTCGGCAACTCTCCCGACGCGGCCGTCCTGGAGACCACGCTCAACGGCTGCTCCGTGCGGCCGCGTTGCGCGGTGACGGTGACGGTCGTCGGGGCGCCCTGTCCGGTGACGGTCGACGGCCGCCCGGTGGCGTGGGGCGCCCCCGTGCGGGTCCCTGCGGGTGCGCTGCTCGACGTCGGAGCGGCCGTCTCCGGGGTACGCGGTTATGTCGCGTTCGGCGGCGGAGTGGCCGTCGAACCGGTGCTCGCCAGCCGCTCCACGGACCTGCTCTCCGGGCTCGGCCCACCGCCGCTCGCGGACGGAACCGTCATCCCTCTGGGGCGGCATCGTGCGCCCCACGCGCGCGTGGACGCCGTCCCGCACCCCGCGCCACCCCGCGAGCTGGTCCTGCGGGTGACGCCGGGACCGCGCGCCGACTGGTTCACGCCCTCGGCCCTGCGCACGCTGACCACGCGCGCGTACCGGGTGTCGTCGGCGAGCAACCGCATCGGACTGCGCACCGAAGGGCCCTCCCTGGAGCGGGCGTTCACCGATGAACTGCCCAGTGAGGGCATGGTGCTCGGCGCCGTCCAGGTGCCTCCGGACGGCCGGCCCGTGGTGTTCCTCGCCGACCACCCGACGACCGGGGGCTACCCGGTGATCGCGGTGGTCAGGGAGGCGGATCTGGCCGGGGCGGCCCAGGCGGTGCCGGGGACGCCGGTGCGCTTCGTCCCGGCGGCACGGCGTTGATGTCCCTCGGGGCCTCCTCTGCTACGCGGCCTCCGGCTGCTCGGCCGCGGTGAGCGCGGCGAGGGCCGCCGTCACCGCGTGGGTGGCGCTCAGGTCGAGCCGGGCGCTGCTGCCCCGTACCTGATGCCGTACCTCGTCGGCGGCGAGGGTGAGCAGCTGGGGCAGCAGATCGGTGCACCGGCGCGCCACCCAGCCGGTCCCCGCGGTGGCCAGCCACAGCAGGCTCGCCGACCGGGTGGGTGAAGGCAGTTGGGGCTCGCACGACGGCGGACTGCCCGCCGCCAGGCCCCGCGCCGCCAGCAGCGCGTGGAAGCGGGCGGCGACGAGGCGGTGACCCCGTTCACCGGGGTGCAGCCGGTCCGCGCTCCACAGGGTGCGGTCGGCCACCCACTCGTCCTGCGCGAGGTGCAGATGGGCGGCGCCGTACCGCTCGGACAGCGCGTGTACGACGGCGTTGACCGTGCGTTGCCGCCGGGCCAGTGGGCGGGCCAGCGCGCCCGGGAGGCCGAGCATGGCCCCCGGGTCGGGCAGACAGGCGGTGAGCAGCTGGGCGCCTTGCTGAGCGCAGGCGCCGTAGATCTCGTCGAGCCGCGCGGCCACGGCGCGGATGTCGAACGTGCAGCGAAGGGTGTCGTTGACGCCGACGATCACGGAGACCAGATCGGGGCGCAGCTCCAGCGCCGCGGGGAGCTGACGCTCCAGCACGTCTCCGGTCTGGGACCCGCTGACAGCAAGATTGTGGAACCCGACGCCCGCTTCAGGCGGGGCAAGCCCCGCGGCGAGGAGCGCGGCCCAGCCTCGCCACTCCTGCTCCACCGGGTCCCCGATGCCTTCGGTGAGGGAGTCGCCAAGGGCTACGAAACTCAGCGGCTTCATGAGACACGCCCTTCGGGGGGCGCCGCCTCGAAAGCCCCTCCGCCTGGCGAATCGGCGCCCGGCACCCGGGGTGTGCCCACCCTTCCCCAAGGCCTCGGCTCCGATCCAGCAGGGGAGGCCCCGATCGCCCTGCGGGGCGCCTGCCCACCGCCAGGATCACCCACGAATGCCTCATGCGCCCCGAGGAACGCCGCGACCGCCCCTTCCCACCCGAAACACTCCGCACGCGCGCGTGCCCTCTCCCTGCGGGTCTGCTCCGGGCGGGCCAGGAGAGCCTGGACGGCGGTCGCGAACGCCGCGCCGCTGTCCGCCGCCACCGCGCCCGCGCCGCCCACGATCTCCGGGAGCGCCGACGACGCGCTGGCCACCACCGGCGTTCCGCACGCCAGCGCCTCCAGGGCCGCAAGCCCGAACGTCTCGCAGGGGCCCGGCGCGAGACAGACGTCAGCCGAGGCCTGCAGCGCGCCCAACGCCGCGCGGTCCGTGAGGTGCCCCAGGAACGTCACCGGCAACCGCCGCTCACGCGCCCGCAGTTCGAGACGGGCCCGCAGCGGCCCGTCACCCGCCACGACAAGGACCGCCGGAACACCACGGCCACGGAGTGCCTCCAGGGCGTCGAGCGCCATGCCCGGCCGTTTCTCCACCGACAGCCGGGAGCACAGCACAAGGAGCACCTCGCCCTCGCGCGCGTGGCGGGCACGCACGCGTGGATCACGCAGCCCCGGCCGGCAGCCCACGAGATCGACGCCCAGGGGTGCGCGGACGACGTTGCGCGCCCCGACACGGACGAACTCGCGCTCGGCCCACTCCGTGGTGCACACCACGCGCGCGTAGGCGTGCGCGGTACGGGAGTTGAGGGCATCGGCGGCACGCAGGGCCGCCTGCTGCGGCACGCCCCAGGAGCCGAGCACACCGTGTGCCGTCTCGTGGGAGACCATCACGGCCGGGATCCTGCGGTGCCTGGCCCACGCCCCGGTCCAGCGCAGGGTCGTGCGGTCGGAGACCTCGATGCGGTCGGGGGCGAGGCGTTCGAGGACCCGGGCCACCCTGCGGCGGTCCGTGAGGACGCGGTAGCCGCCGCTTCCCGGCAGCATCGGGCCCGGCAGGGTCACGACGCGGCCCTGGTCGGTGTCGCGGACCCCGGCCCGCTCACCGGGCACGATCAGCACGGGCTCGTGCCCGGCCGCGCGGTAACCGCGCCCCAACTCCCGCAACGCGGTGCGCAGTCCACCCGAAGAGGGAGCGACGAAGTTCGCGAGCCGCACGATGCGCAACGCTTCGGAACGCGGCCCGCCGGGCCGGATCGTGGCCTCCCTGTACAGAGCCGCCCTCATGCCGCCACCGCCGTCCGCGCAGCGAGCACCTCGGCATAGTGGCCGACCAGTTGCTCGCCCACCGCTCCCCAGGTCCGCCCCTCGACAGCCGCGCGCCCGGCCCTCCCGTACGCCGCACGCAGCCCCGGATCAGCGGCAAGCGCCCACACCGCGTCACGCACCGCCAGGGCGTCCCGGGGCGGTACCAGGACCCCGGTGCGGCCGGGGACGACAAGGTCGAGCGGTCCGCCGGCGGCGGGGGCGATCACCGGCACTCCGCTGGCCATGGCCTCCTGCACGGTCTGGCAGAACGTCTCGTAGGGGCCGGTGTGCACGAAGAGGTCCAACGAGGCGAAGATCCGGGCGAGTTCGCTCCCGGTGCGGCGCCCCAGCATGACGGCGCCGGGCAGCGCCGCCCGGACCGAACCCTCGCTGGGGCCGTCGCCGACGATGACGAGCCGCACGCCTTCCAGGGCGCTCACTCCGGCGAGGAGTTCGACCTGCTTCTCGGGAGCGAGCCGCCCCACGTAGCCGACGATCAGCTCACCGTTCGGCGCGAGTTCACGGCGTACGGCCTCGTCCCTGAGGGCGGGCCCGAAGCGATCGGTATCGACACCGCGCGGCCACAGCCGCACTCGTGGCACCCCGTGCGTCACGAGATCGCGCAGGGCTGCGGACGAGGGGGCGAGAGTGCGGTCGGCCGCGGCGTGAACGGCTCGGATGCGGCGCCAGGCGGTGGCCTCGCCCATCCCCATGTACGTACGGGCGTAACCGCCCAGATCCGTCTGGTAGACGGCGACGGCGGGTACGCCGAGGCGCGCGGCGGCCGCCATGCCGCGTGCGCCGAGGACGAACGGGCTGGCCAGGTGGACGAGTTGGGCCCGGTGCGCGCTCAGTGCCGCCGACAGACGGCGGCTGGGCAGTGCCACCCTGACCTGCGGGTATCCGGGAAGGGGCAGGGAGGGGACGCGGATGACGGGGCAGGGCGCACTGGCGTCGGCTGCGGCGTCCGCCCCGGCCGCGGGGGCCGGGGCGATGACGAGGGGGTCGTGACCTAGCGCCGCGAGCCGGCGGGCGGTCTGCAGGGCGCAGTGCGCCACGCCGTTGACGTCGGGAGGGAAGGATTCGGTGACGATGACGACACGCATACCCGTGTTGTCGTCGTGCGGGGCGTGGTCACGTCAACGTGGATCTTTCCTGGCGAGGAACGTCCCATGAGCGTTGCCCTCCGCACGCGCCCCGCCCCGGGGCGCGCCGGTTACACCTCGGCCGCGTCGGGGTCGATTCTGCTGCGGACCGCGGTCTGTACCTCGTCCTCCTCGGCGGGGTCCGCGGCGAGCCTTCTGAGCTGGGTGACCACGCGCGCGTCGCCGGTCTCCGCGTGCCGTGCGGCGACCTCGCGGGTGGACTCCTCGCAGTCCCACAGGCACTCGACGGCGAATCCGGCCGCGAAGGAGGGGTCGGTGGCGGCGAGCGCGCGGGCGGCGCGGCCACGGAGGTGGGAGGAGGCGGTCTCGCGGTAGACGTGGCGAAGGACGGGGGCCGCGCAGGCGATGCCGAGCCGTCCGGCGCCGTCGACGAGCGTCCAGAGGGTCGGCGCGTCCGGGCCTTCGCCTCGGACGGCTTCCCGGAGTGCGGCCAGTACGAGCTTGCTGTCCTGGGCGCCGCCCCTGCAGGCGAGCACCCGTCCCGCGGCGGCGCCGAGCGCGTCGGGCCGCTGGGCCCCGCGGCGGGCCCGTTCCACGGCGGCGATGCTGCGCATCCGTTCGAAGGCCTCGGTCGCGGCGTCCGCGGCGGTCCGAGAGGGGCTCTGGGCCGCGTGCTCGATCAGGTCGAACACCTCGGGATCGTGCGCATCGGCGAGGTAGCGCAGGGCCGTGCCGCGTGCCCCGTCGGAGCCGTCGCGGGCGGCCCGGACAATCTCGGCGCGGTCGTCGGGCCCGGCGACCGCGCTCAGGCAGCGGGCGGCGGGCACATGCAGGACGGCGCCGCGTTCGAGCCCTTCCTGTGCCCAGTCGAAGACGGCTTGGACGCTCCAGCCGGGGCGCGGCCCCGAGGGTCGCATCTGTCGCTGCCAGCGGTCGAAGGAACCCTGCTCCCGCGCGGCGCGCACACGGGCTCCGATGCCCTCCCGCGGGTCCTCTTCCCACAGCCGCCAGGGCCGGGGTTCGTAGGCGTCGCGCACGGCGGCGGCCAGTTCGGCCTCGCCCTCGGCGTCCGTGGAGAATCTGGCGAGCACGGGCACCGCGAGGGCTCGCAGGCCCGCGTCGTCGTCTCGCAGCGCCAGTTCGTCCAGGGCCCAGGCCCAGTTGGCGCCGAACGCGGCGTACCGACGCAGCAGTTCGAGGGCGTCGTGCCTGCCGTACGAGGCGAGGTGGCCAAGGACGGCGAGGGCGAGGCCGGTGCGTGACTCGTCCGTGTTCAGGACGTCCTCGGCATCGAATAGATGCCGCTCGATCTCCTCGATCCCGCCGCGGAGATCGAGGTAGAGCCTGGCGTAGTACAGGGAGCGGTTCTCCACCTGCCAGTCGTGGCGTGGATCGTGGAGCACGCAGGTCTCGAGGGCGGCGAGCGCCTCGGAGCGGGGTGCGGTGAGTGCGTGCAGCGTGCCGTCGCCGCGGCCCCGCTGCAGCAGGCCGAGCAGCGTACCGCTGGGCGCTATGACCGGATCGAACATGGGAAACAGCCTCACATCAAGCGTCGACGCAACCGGGAATCGTGAATTACCTGGCCGTGCGCCAACACGTCGGGCCGCCCGCCGTCTCTTGCTTGCTGTAGACCATCTTCCTCTGCCTCTCGTCGGTGGCCCGTAGGGATCCCGGACGGGAGGTCCGGGGGCGGGCCGCTCACGGTCCACGCGGTGCGGCAACTCCTGCCCCGCCGTCGCGTCCGTGAATCACGTCGTCATGATGACCCAGCGGTTCAATCCGCCGCGACCACATTTCCAGCGCCCCCGTTGTTGCTGGTCAGGTACCCGGCTCAGGGCGCCCCGAACAGCTCGAGCAGCTCCGTCTTGGCAAACATCCGGGCGGTGTCCACCGCCGACGGCGTGCCCGCGGCCGGATCCGCTCCTCCGTCGAGGAGCGCCCGGATCACCGCTTCCTCGCCCTTGAAGACCGCACCGGCGAGCGGTGTCTGCCCCCGGTCGTTGGCACGGTTGGCGTCACCGCCCCGCTCCAGGAGGGCCCGGACGGCGTCCGCGTGCCCGTGGTAGGCGGCGAGCATCACGAGCGAGTCGCCGCTGTCGTTCGTGAGATTGGCCGGAACGCCTGCGTCCACATACGCGGCGAGGGCCGCGGTGTCGCCCTGGCGCGCCAGATCGAAGATCTTGGTCGCCAGCTCCACGACTTCCGGGTCGGGGGCTTCGCTCATGGACCAGACCGCCTTTCGACTGCGGGGTGACTCGGGGGTCGTACGGCGCCGAGTGCAGCCGTACGAGTGAATCGACAGGGTACTGCCCGTGCGGGTACATGACGGGGCGCGCCCGCGGCAAAGATCACGAAGGGGCCCGGACGCACTCCGAACCCGTGCTCGGGCGGCTCAGTAGCCTGCTCCATTCGAGGGAAATTCTGGAAAATTCCCCCATTTGCACCTTTTATCGTATGGATACATGCTGTGAACCTGGAACAACTCATGGTGACTGTCCCCACCAACCAGGAGAACCGTCATGATCCTTTCCATCTCGGGCGTCGTGCTGCTCGGCATCATCGTCTTCCTGTTCTTCCGCAAGGACGGCCTCAAGGCGTCCCACGCGGTGGTCTGCGCGCTCTTCGGCTTCTTCATGGCGGGCACCGCCATCGCCCCGAGCATCAAGGCCGGCAGCGCGAGCCTGGCGAGCCTCCTCGGCGGGATCAAGTTCTGACGCCCCCTCCTCCCTGTCGTACGTTCGCACCAACTGGAGACTGACGTGGCCCGGCGCCCCCTCCCCCGCATCCTGAGCAACGGCACCGCCTCGATCGCCCGCAGCCGGGAGTTCGCGCGGTCGGCCGCCGACAGCGCCACCGACGTCCTCCACCCACTGATCACGATCACTCGTGGACTGCGCCGGCTGGCAGCGGCCGGGCGGCGCAAGTGGGTCGACACCCCCAAGGACAAGCGCGGGCCCTTCCTGTTCCTCGTGGCCTCCGTCGTCCTGGTCGTGGCCCTCATGCCGTACGGCATGCTGCTCGCCGCCATCTGCCTGATGGCGGCCGCCGCGTGGACCGGCCGGGAACGCACGGAGCCGGCCCCCACCGGCCCCGACGAGGCGCAGACCGGACGGCTGCAGTCCCTCTACGAAGCGCTGGTGCCGTACTTCTCGGTCCCCGAGGACCCGGCGCCGCTCTTCGCGCACGGCGGCGAGTGGGACAAGGCCCTCACGTCGTACGAGTTCGACGACGACGGCCGTGTCTCCCATCTGGTGGTGCGCTACCCCGCGTACTTCACGGACGGCGAGGCCGAGTCCCGCACCCGGATCGAGCAGCTGCTGCACGCCAAGGCGGGCCGCGGCCGCGAGTACCACTTCGAGTGGGACGAGGAGGGCAACCAGCTCACGGTGAACGTGCTGCCCCCGCTGCCCACCGACATCGCCGCCCAGCGGTTCGTCACGGCCCCCGGCGAGACCGTGCTCGGCTTCACCGACCCCACCGGCGTCCAGCGCACCCTCCCGGTGGCGGACGGCGACGCACAGCGCGACGTACCCCCCGTCGTCTGGCGCACCGGCCCCCGCTCCACCGAACCGCACCTCTTGGTGGTCGGTGAACCCGGCAGCGGCACCACCACCCTGCTGCGCTCCATCGCCCTGCAAGCTCTCCTGCACGGCGACGTCCTGATCATCGAGGGCAGCGGCATCGGCGACTACGCCTGCCTGACCGGACGTGACGGCGTCCTGGCCATCGAGTGCGGGCTCGCCGGCGCCCTGGCCAGCCTGGAGTGGGCGGCGCACGAGACGGAGCGGCGCCTGATCTCCGCCAACCGCGCCCGGCAGGCGGGCCACCCCGCTCCGGAGGACACCAAGCGCCCCCTGTGGATTCTCATGGACCGCCCCAGCGTGCTCGGTCACCTTGCGGCGGCGGACGGCCGCAAGGACCCGCAGTCGCTCCTCCAGGTGCCCCTGCGGCACGGCAGGGCAGCCAACGTCACGGTCGTCGTGGCCGACCAGTTCGACAGCCTGGACTCCCTGAGCGACCCCGTGCGTCAGCACACACGCGCGCGCGTGGTCCTCGGCCCCACGACGCTCGACCAGGTCGAGGACATCCTCGGGGTGCCGCCCCGCACGACGCCCACGTCCGACGTCCCGCCCGGCCGCGGGTACGCCCGCCTCGGCACGGGCCAGGTGCACCGGCTCCAGGTACCCGCGACGCCCGACCCGTACGACGACGCGACGAGCGAGGCGCACCGGCAGGCGGTGACGGATCTCCTCCCCGCGCGAAGCACCCCGGCCGACGCCGAAACGAGCACCGGCACCGAGACCGAGCCACCCACCCAGACCGACACGGACGCCGAGACCGCGCCGACGAAACCGAGCGCGCAACCGGAGCCCGTCCCCGCCGAAGGCTGACACCTCCCGCACCCGCCCCAGCACTCAGGCCACAAAGGCCCGCACCCGTCTCCACCAGACGGGCAGCCGCGGCCAGGCGACGGAACTCCTCCCCAGCCACCAAACCGGGCGCACAACCAGAGCCCGTCCCCACCGAGAGCTGACGCCTCCCGCACCCCCCAGCACTCAGGCCACAAAGGCCCGCGGCGTCTCCACCCCCGTGCCCGCGCCCGTCTCCACCAGACGGGCAGCCGCGGCCAGGCGCGCCGCCGCTTCTTCGGCCACCGCGCCTCCCACGGTGAACGGCAGCCGCACGTACCCCTCGAAGGCTCCGTCCACGCCGAAGCGCGGCCCTGACGGGACCCTGACGCCGACCCGCTCGCCCACCTCGGCGATGCGGGAGCCGGAGAGGCCGCCGGCCCGCGCCCACAGGGTGAGGCCGCCCGCCGGTACGGCGAACTCCCAGTCCGGCAGCTCGCGGCGGACGGCGTCGACCAGTGCGTCGCGGTTCTCGCGGGCCTGGGCCCTGCGCACCTGCACGGCGGACTCCCAGCCGCCGGTGGACAGGAGCCAGTTCACGGCGAGCTGTTCCAGTACGGGGGTGCCCATGTCGGCGTACGCGCGGGCGGACACCAGGCTGCGGATCACGTCGGGCGCGGCCCGTACCCAGCCGATGCGCATGCCCGCCCAGAAGGCCTTGCTCGCCGAGCCGACGGTGATGACGGTCGAGCCGGCCGGGTCGAAGCCGCAGACGGGGCGCGGCATCGCCAGGTCGTCGTCGAGCTGCAGCTCGATCATGGTCTCGTCGACGACGAGGACCGTGCCCGCGGAGCGCGCGGCGTCGACGAGCTTGCGTCGCTGGTCCTCGGAGGCGAGGGCGCCCGTGGGGTTGTGGAAGTCCGCGACCACGTAGGCGAGCCGGGGCGCCGCGTCGCGCAGCACCTGGCGCCAGCGGTCCATGTCCCAGCCCTCGAGCCCCTCGGACATGGCGACGGGGACGAGACGGGCGCCCGTCTCGCGCATCAGCTGAAGGATGTTGGCGTACGACGGGGACTCGACGGCGATGCGCTCACCGCGCGGTGCGAACAGGTGGCAGATCGCGTCGATGGCGCCCATCGCGCCGGTGGTGACCATGATCTGTTCGGGCATCGTCGGGATGCCGCGCGCGGTGTAGCGCTCGGCGAGCATCTGACGCAGCGCGGGCAGCCCGGCAGGGAAGTCGCCGTGTGTGTGCGCGTACGGAGGGAGTTCCTCCAGGGCGCCCTGCACGGCGCGGGTGAGCCAGGGCTCCGGCGCGGGCAGCGCCGCGCAGCCCAGGTCGATCATGGAGCCGAGCGCCTCGGGCGGAAGGGGTTCGAGCCCGCGCGCGGGAAGGGGATTGCCCGCCGGGACGGCGGTCCAACTGCCCGCTCCCCTACGCGACTCCAGGAAGCCTTCGCTCCGCAGCGCCTCGTACGCGGCCGCGACCGTGGTCCGGCTGACGGCGAGCGCCACCGCCAGCTCGCGCTCGGCGGGCAGCCGCGCGGCGACCGGGACGCGGCCTTCGAGGACGAGCATGCGGATACCGTCGGCGAGGGCGCGGTAGGCGGGCGGGCGGCGAGAGCCGGGCCCCGCGGGGCGCGTCTGCTGAGAGGCGAGCAGCCGGGCGAGCTGTGTGGCGCCCATCGCCGAAGTCCACTGAGCCACGATTCCCAGTCCACCTTCCTGGAATTGGCCATGGTTGGCATCCCTTTACGAGCCACAGAGTGTCATGCGTCAGGCCACATCACCAGCAGGGGGGCACACCTTGTCCATACCGAAGCCGCCGAAGCCGCCGAAGCCGTCCAGGCCGCACCTCACCCGCAGGCTGATCCAGCTGTACGCCGGCCTGGCGCTCTACGGCGCGAGCTCCGGGCTCCTGGTGGTCGCCGGGCTCGGCCTCGAACCGTGGAACGTGCTGCATCAAGGCCTCGCCGAGCTGACGGGGATGTCCATCGGCGTCGTCTCGATCTTCATCGGCGCCGCGGTCCTGCTGCTGTGGATCCCACTGCGGCAGCGCCCCGGCCTGGGCACGGTCTCCAATGTCTTCGTCGTCGGCCTGGCGATGGACGGCACCCTCGCGCTGATGCCGGAGGCGCACGGACTCGGCGCCCGCATCCCGCTCCTCATGGCGGGCATCGTCCTGAACGGCCTGGCGACCGGGCTCTACATCGCGGCGAAGTTCGGGCCAGGACCCCGGGACGGCCTGATGACGGGCCTGCATCAGCGCACCGGCCGCTCGATCCGGATGATGCGGACGCTGGTCGAGGTGGCCGTGGTGGCCACCGGCTTCGCGTTCGGCGGCACGGTGGGCATCGGAACGGTCCTCTACGCGCTGGCGATCGGCCCACTGGCCCAGTTCTTCCTGCGCTTCTTCGCCGCCCCCGCTCCATCCGGGGGAGGCATCGTGGCCGCCGGCGGTCAACCGGAGCAGGCGATACTGCAGCGGTGACCACGCGCGTACGCCATCCCTATCTCGATCACCCCGGCCCGCTCGCCTTCGCCCATCGGGGCGGGGCGGCGGAGGGCCTGGAGAACACCGCCGCCGCGTTCCGGCGCGCGGTCGGCCTGGGGTACCGCTACATCGAGACGGATGTGCACGCCACGTCGGACGGCCGCCTCGTGGCCTTCCACGACGCGACGCTCGACCGGGTGACGGACATGGCCGGGCAGATCGCCGACCTCCCGTGGAGCGACGTGCGCCACGCGCGCGTGGCGGGCAGTGAGCCGGTGCCCCTCTTCGAAGAGCTCCTGGAGTCCTTCCCCGACGTCCGCTGGAACGTGGACGTGAAGGCCGAGCCCGCCCTGCTCCCGCTCCTGGACCTGCTGCGCCGCTCCGGCGCCTGGGACCGCGTGTGCGTCGGCTCGTTCTCCGAGGCCCGCGTGGCTCGCGCCCAGCGACTCGCGGGCCCGCGCCTTGCCACCTCGTTCGGTACGCGGGGCGTGGCGGCCCTGCGCCTGCACTCGTACGGCGTCCCCGCCGTCGTACGCCGCTCCGCGGTGTGCGCGCAGGTGCCCGAGAGGCACGGCGGCATCAGGGTGGTGGACCACCGCTTCGTCCGCGCGGCCCACGCGCGCGGGCTTCAGGTGCACGTATGGACCGTCAACGACGCCGAACGCATGGCCGCTCTTCTCGATCTCGGTGTAGATGGCATCATCTCTGATCACATCGAGACGCTGCGCGACGTGCTGAAGGACCGGGGAGCCTGGGCCTGACCGCCTCCGGGGCGGCAGCGGACCACGGGGAACCAGCAAGGGGGCACGGGTGGGCACCGACACCGTGCGGGCAGCGCGACCGGCCGACGAGAGCACCGCCGGGCGACGGCGGGAGCAGCGTGGCTGGTACGTCTACGACTGGGCGTGCTCGGTCTACTCGACGAGCGTCCTGACGGTGTTCCTCGGCCCGTACCTGACGGAGATCGCCAAGTCGGCCGCGGACGGCGACGGATACGTCCACCCGCTGGGCATCCCGGTCAGCGCCGGGTCCTTCTTCGCGTACGCGGTGTCCGCGTCGGTGCTCATGTCGGTCTTCGTCATGCCGCTCGCGGCCGCCGCCGCCGACCGCACGGGCCGCAAGAAGCCGCTGCTCGCGGTGGCCGCGTACCTGGGGTCCGCGGCGACGGCGGGCATGTTCTTCCTGGACGGCGACCGCTATCTCCTCGGTGGCTTCCTGCTGATCGTCGCCAACGCCTCGCTCGCCGTCTCGATGGTGCTCTACAACTCCTATCTGCCGCAGATCGCCCCTCCTGAGGAGCGCGACGCGGTCTCCTCGCGCGGATGGGCGTTCGGTTACGCGTCGGGCGCGCTCGTCCTGGTGGCGAATCTGGTCCTGTTCCTGGGCCATGACACCTTCGGTGTCTCGGAGTCGACCGCCGTGCGCATCTGTCTGGCGTCGGCCGGCGTGTGGTGGGGCGCGTTCACGCTCGTACCGCTACGGCGGCTCCGTGACCGCAAGGCGCCGCCTTCGGAGGCGTCGGCCCGCGGCTTGCGGCAGCTTGCGGCGACCGTGCGCGACATGCGCCGCCATCCGCACACCCTGTCTTTCCTGCTCGCCTACCTCGTCTACAACGACGGCGTGCAGACGGTGATCTCCCAGGCGTCCGTCTACGGCTCCGAGGAACTCGGCCTCGACCAGTCCACGCTGATCGTCGCGGTCCTCCTCGTACAGGTGCTCGCGGTGGCGGGCGCGCTCGCCATGGGGCGCCTCGCACGGACGTACGGCGCCAAACGGACCATCCTCGGCTCGCTGGTGGCGTGGACGGTGACGATCGGGGCCGGGTTCTTCCTGCCCGCAGGCGCGCCGGTGTGGTTCTTCGTGCTCGCCGCGGGGATCGGTCTGGTGCTCGGCGGTTCGCAGGCGCTCTCGCGTTCCCTGTTCTCGCATCTGGTGCCCGCGGGCAAGGAGGCCGAGTACTTCTCGGCGTACGAGATCAGCGATCGCGGCATGGCCTGGCTCGGGCCGCTGATCTTCGGCCTCACGTACCAGCTCACGGGAAGCTACCGGGACGCGATTGTCTCGCTCGTGGCCTTCTTCGTGATCGGTTTCGTCCTGCTCGCGCGGGTACCCGTACGGCGCGCGATCCGCGACGCGGGAAATTCCGTACCCGTCAGGATTTAGCAACTGAAGCCAAAGGGCGGTAGTGTACGCGTTTGGCTTACCAGGCGGACCGTTACTGCGCGCTGAAGATTCAGAAACGCAGGGTGACATCCTCTGTCAGATGTGACATACCGGGCGCTGGTGGGTACAACAAGGGGCGGCATACGACGGCGACGCATGACCCTTAACGGGAATCTTTACCGCCGACCGGACGTTGACCGGATGACGACGACAGCGACACCTGTCCTGTGGGCGACAAGCCCGGGAGGCACGATTCATGAGTGAGCGAGCTCTTCGCGGCACGCGCCTCGTGGTGACCAGCTACGAGACCGACCGCGGCATCGACTTGGCTCCGCGCCAGGCCGTGGAGTACGCATGCCAGAACGGACATCGTTTTGAGATGCCCTTCTCGGTAGAGGCGGAAATTCCGCCGGAGTGGGAGTGCAAGGTCTGCGGGGCCCAGGCACTCCTCGTAGACGGCGACGGACCTGAAGAGAAGAAGGGGAAGCCTGCGCGTACGCACTGGGACATGCTCATGGAGCGCCGTACTCGGGAAGAACTCGAGGAGGTCCTGGAGGAGCGCCTCGCGGTTCTCCGTTCAGGAGCCATGAACATCGCGGTGCATCCGCGGGACAGCCGCAAGTCCGCCTGACGGCGAACTGAAGAACACCGCACGACACCGCACACGAAGGCCGGGGCCACTGCTGAGCAGTGGCCCCGGCCTTCGTGCTGCGCCGGCCCGCTCAGCGCGGAGGCAGCTGCGGGTCGTCCGGGTGCACGCTGCCGTGCGGACGCTCGTCGTCCCTGATCACCTCGCCCTGGACGACCTTGCCGTCCGGGCGGTGCATGCGCGCCTGCTGGAAGGCGTCACCGAGGCCGCCCCGCGTGGTGGCCTCGCGGACCTTGCGCTCGAACGTCTTCTCCGCCCTACGACTGACGGCTTTCTGGACGGGCGGCACAAGGAGGAGCAGTCCCAGGGCATCGGAGATCAGCCCCGGCAGGATGATCAGCAGGCCGCCCAGCATCGTCAGGGCGTTGCCACCGCCCCGCTCGGAGGGGTGCGGCGCGAGGCCGCTCTGCTGCTGTTGCACCGCCTCGCTCAGCTCGCGGAAGGCACGGCGCCCGGCGCTTGATGACCATGCCACCGAGCACGACACCGGCCACGAGCAGCAAGAACACCGTGAGTCCGCCCGCGGCGCCCGCCACGACGGTGAGCAGCCAGATCTCAAGGACCAGCCACGCGGCGATGCCGAGCGGCAAAAACCTCAGGACGCGGGAGCGCCGGGGCCGGGCGGGTCGGGTGGGCGGTACGCCAGTCGTCATGGCTCCAGTGTGCCTGGGCGCGGCTCTGACCGGCATAAGGGAGTGATCAACAAACGACCGCCGGAGCGACGAACGGGGGTCTTGCGGCCCTTCTCAGAGCTTCTTGCCGTCCTTGGGGGTCTCCTGCGCACCTCCCGCGTCCTTGCGGCCCAGAGCGCGGCCCACACGGCCCACGCGCTCCCCCACGCCCCACGCCGTGACGCGCCACAGCGCCTCGGCGACGATGTCCTGGCTCATCTTGCTGTCGCCGTGCTCCCGCTCGACGAAGGTGATGGGCACCTCGACGACGTGAAAGCCGGTCTTGATCGCGCGGCGCGCCAGGTCGACCTGGAAGCAGTAGCCCTGCGACGCGACCTCGCCGAGGCCGATGCCTTCGAGGGTCTCGCGGCGGAAGGCGCGGTAGCCGCCGGTGACGTCGCGGATCGGCACATCGAGCATCAGCCGGGAGTACGTACTGCCGCCGCGCGAGATCATCTCGCGGTACTTGGGCCAGTTGACGATCCGCCCGCCCGGCACCCAGCGCGAGCCGAGGACGAGGTCGGCACCCTTGAGCGCGGTGAGCAGCCGGGGCAGCTCCTCGGGCTGGTGGGAGCCGTCGGCGTCCATCTCGACGAGCACTCCGTAGCCGTTGTCCAGGCCCCACTGGAAGCCCGCGAGATAGGCCGCGCCGAGGCCTTCCTTGCCCTTGCGGTGCAGTACGTGGACGTGGTCGTCGTCGGCCACGAGCTCATCGGCGATCTTGCCGGTGCCGTCGGGGCTGTTGTCGTCGGCGATGAGGACGTGCGCCTCGGGCACGGCGAGCCGGACACGACCGACGATGGACTGGATGTTCTCCGCCTCGTTGTAGGTCGGAATGATCACCAAGGCCAGGCCGAGCGGACCGAACTGCCTCCCCTGGTCACCGGTTTCGGAGACCCCACCGCCGTCGTTCACTACTGCCCCTTCGTTCGTACGCAGAGGACCACCATAATGGCCGCCTCCCGCGCGGCCACGGCGGCACGGGCGGTTGAAAGGGGGAGTACTGCGGATCGGGGCCCGGCACCCTTCGGGCCGACCTGGGGCCCGCTGGCTGCGGGTCGACCGAGAGCCGTTGTCTACTGAGCGTCCGGGCCCCACCCGGGTCACACCTGCCGGCCCGGTGGAACGTTCCCTCGCGTCCGCGGCGCGGGCGCTGGACCTGGCTCCCAGTGGTGGTGCGCCGGTGCGGCACACCGCCCATGGCCCAGCGGCGTTCGACGGCTGCGTGGAATTTCTCCGGTCGGACGTCCTGTGGTGGACCCGGCCGAACCTACCGGCCGACGGCCGCGTTCTGTCAATAGCCGTTTGACCTGGGGTGATGCCAAATATGGCCAGGTCAGTGCCGAGGTTACGCAGGTCGTGCGACGCGGCAACGGGCCGCGATCGGCGGTACGCACCGCCGGGACATCACTCGTCCGGCCGTACGTACACCGTCTTTCCGAAGACCACCGTGCGCAGACAGACGGGGAGTTCGGCGCCCGGGGTCAGGTCGGGCAGGCCGGGCGTGCCGGAGCGCGGATCGGTCGACCAGCGCGCGACCCGGTCGTCCGGGGCCTGGACCACGAGATCCGAGGTCCGCCAGACGGCGTAGTCGGCGGGCGCACCCGGCACCAGGACACCCGCGTCGTCCCGGCCGATCGCCCGCCAGCCACCTCGGGTGTGGGCGGTGAACGCGGCGCGCACCGACACACGGTGCTCAAGCGTTTGGTGGAACGCGGCGGCGCGGACGGTGCCCCAGGGGTCGAGCGGGGTGACGGGGCTGTCGGAGCCGAAGGCGAGCGGGACGCCGGTGCGCAGGAGTGCCGCGTACGGGTTGAGGGTGCGGGCCCGTTCGGCGCCAAGGCGCTGGACGTACATGCCGTCGTCGCCGCCCCACAGTGCGTCGAAGGCGGGCTGTACGGAGGCGGTGAGGCCCAGTTCGGCGAAGGCGGCGATCGTCTCCGGGGTGAGCATCTCGGCATGCTCGACGCGGTGCCTCGCGGCGCGGACGCGGGCCAGGCCGACCTTCTCGGAGGCGGCGCGGATGCCTTCGACCACGGCGGACACGGCGGCGTCGCCGATGGCGTGGAAGCCCGCCTGGACGCCTGCTTCGGTGCAGGCGACGACGTGCGCCGCGACGGCGGCGGCGTCCAGATAGGCGGTGCCGGTGTGGCCGGAGTCGGCGTACGGCTCATGCAGGCAGGCGGTGTGCGAGCCGAGGGCGCCGTCGACGAAGAGGTCACCCGCGGCGCCGATCGCACCCAGTTCCTTTGCACGGGCGACGCCTTCCTCGCCCTGCTGTGCCCAGTAGCCGACGACGCGCGGCCCGGCCTCGTCGGCGGCCAGCCGAAGCAGCCCCGTCAGGTCGTCCTCGCTGGAGATCTCGGGGCCCGCGCACTCGTGCACGGAGCCGATGCCGAGGGACGCGGCGTGCCGCAACGCCGCGCGCTGGGCCTCGGTGCGCTGGTGCGCGGCGAGGGCGCCGAGCGCCGCGGCGCGCACCGCGTGATGGGCGTCCGCGGTCAGCGGTGCGTCCGGGTGATAGCCGGTGCGCCCGGTGACGCCGGGGACGAGGTCGAGCAGCGCCGTGGTGACGACCGCCGAGTGGACGTCGATGCGGGTGAGATAGAGGGGACGGCCACCGGCCGCCTCGTCGAGTTCCGCGCGCGTGGGCGGGCGGCCGCCCGCCCAACGGGCGGCGTCCCAGCCGTGGCCGAGCAGGACGCGGTCGTGCGGCCGGGCCGTGGCGTGCGCGCGTACGAGAGCGAGCGCGTCGTCGAGGGAGCGCGTGCCCGTCAGATCGAGTCCCGTCAGGGCGAGACCGGTCGATGTGGTGTGCACATGCGCATCGGTGAACGCGGGGGTGACGAGCGCTCCTTCGAGGTCGACGACCTCGTCCACGCCGTCGGCGAACGCGTCGGCCGCGCCCTCGGATCCCACCCAGGCGACGTGCCCCCGTTCGACGACCATGGCCGTGGCGAACGGATCGGCGGGGCTGTGGACCTCGCCACCGCGCAGCAGCACGGTGCGGTGGCCCTGAGGGCCGCTCTGGGGGGTGGTGCTCTCGCTCATGGGACCAGTCTGGCCCCTCCGGGTGGGGGCTCCGCCCCGGGGGCGGCCACGGGGCGGCTCAGACCTGCGGGGGCCGGGCCTCGTACGGCGTGGAGAGCACGACCGTCGTGCGCGTGGAGACGCCGGCGAGCGCTCGCAGACGGCTCAAGAGATGCTCCAGTTCGAGTGGGGTCGCCACCCGTACCTTGAGGATGTAGTTCTCGTCGCCCGCCACGCTGTGGCACGCCTCGATCTCCGGGACACCCGCGAGGCGTTCGGCGATATCGTCGGGCGCGCTGGGGTCGAACGGCTTCACCGAGATGAACGCCGTGAGCGGCAGGCCGACGGCCTCCGCGTCCACGACGGCGGCATAGCCGCGGATGACTCCGCGCTGCTCAAGGCGGCGCACCCGCTGGTGCACGGCCGATGTGGACAGGCCCGTGGCCTTGCCCAGGTCGGTGTAGCTCATCCGCCCGTCCTTGACGAGCAGCTGCACGATCTGTCGGTCCAGCTCCTCCATGCGCCGAACCTACAGGGCTCTTGATCCCTTCGGATACCGCTGGGCGCGAGGGCGGCATCTTCGCCGGGCATGTGACGAACGCCACATACCTGTGACCGTGTCCAAAGGGATGCCACGATTACCTCTACGACGGGACGGGAAGTGCTTGCTGTGGTCGAGGCCGCAGCGCCTTCTCGGCCCACCCAAGGGGGAGAATCCCATGCAGAACTTGAAGCGCCCCGGTCGCCCTGCCCGCAGCAAGCAGCAGCGCTCCGACGAATCCGCGTCCGCACCCGTATCGGAGGGCGTCGAACCGGCTGAGACCGAGTTCGACGCGTACGACACCTTCGAGATGTACCGGGTCACGTGCCCCGACTGCGCGCAGCCGATCGCGCTCCTGGCCGACGAGGACGTCCTGCCCGAGCACGCGCTCTGCGCCCAGCCGTGGAACCCGTTCGGGCTCACGGTGTGTGCGGGCACGGGACGCGCCGCGGCCGAGGCCGAACCCGCCGACGAGTCGATGGAGGCTCAGGAGCAGGACACTGCCCTGCTCCTGACGCTCCCTCAGGGACTCGACTGGCGGACGCAGCCCTTCTCGCACGTCGGCGGCCAGGGCTCGCGCCCGCTGCGCGTCGTGCCCCAGCCGGAACGGCGCTCCGCGGCCTGACGGCTACCAATAGCTGCCCTGCACCATGGCCGCCAGGCCGGCGTGGTGCAGGATCAGCGTGTCCGGGTCGTCGGGGACCGCGGCCTCGCCGAAGTGCACCTGCCGGTAGGCGACGCGCAGCATGACGATGGCGTGCCGCAGCGCCGCGTACAGCGTGTGGAAGTCCATCGACCGGGGTGTGTGGCCGGTGAGTTGGGTGTAGCGCTCCTCGATGTGGTCGCGGCGCAGGAAGCCGGGCAGGCCCTCCTGCCCGAAGCTCACCGTCAGGTCCTGGAAGAAGCGGTGCAGGTAGACCATCCAGCCGAGGTCCACCTCGCGCGGTGCGAGCGCCGCCATCTCCCAGTCCAGTACGGCCGCGGGGTCGAAGCCGTCGTAGATGACGTTCCCGATGCGGGCGTCACCCCAGTTGAGGACGGGCTCGCCCTCGTCGTGCGGCCACCACGCGTCGAGGCGGTCGAAGGCGCTCTCGATGAGGGGCGAGCGGGGCAGGCCGTCGACCACCCAGTCGTAGTAGGCGCGTTGGGCGGCCACGTGGCGGCGCAGTGGGCTGCCGTCGCCGGGCAGGGTCAGGAACTCGGCCTCCGCGGCGGGTACTTGGTCGTGGAGGTGGGCGATCAGCCGGATCGATGCTTCCTCCAGGTGCGCGCGTTCGGCGTCGCTCGCGGAGTGCAGCCAATTTCCCTCGTACGTATAGGGCATGACGTCCGGCGGCACGCGGCCCTCGACCCGTTCCATGACGAAGAAGGGCGCGCCGAGCGGCCCCGGGTCCTCCTCGAGCCACAGCACGCGCGGCACGGGCAGGTCGGTGCGCTCGGCGACGAGCCTCATCGTGCGGTGCTGCCGCGGCAGGTCGTAGACCGGGAAGATCGTGTACGCCGCCGGGTCCGCCGCCACGCGCAACGCGCAGGCCCGCAGGGGCGGTTCGGGGTGCTCGATGTCGAAGAGGAGGGTCTCGCTCGACATGCCGTTGGACTCGGGGACGCGCACGCCGGTGGCCTTGGCGCCGGGCAGCCGCGCGGCGAGCCAGGCGGTGAGCCTGCGCGCGAGTTCCTCCGGGTCACGGGTGGTGGTGCGGGGGCGGGGTGCTGTCGCCATCACGGACTCCTCTCAGCTGTGGAATCTCAGGGCGCGACCGAGTCGAAGCCGGTGAAGCCGCTCGGGTCGTGGCGGCCGAAGCTGCCGTGCTCGAAGATGCCGTACCCCGTCCGACCGTTGAGCGTGAAACGGGCGGCGTGGTCGATGACCCCGTACGCGGCCCGGGGGTGCGCCTTCGGGTCCGAGAGGTCGTAGTCACGGCGGTCGGTCCAGCCGCGTCCCTGCCACGTGCCGTGCTGCCAGTCGTCCGCGGGCGGATAGCCGGCCCCCACGGCGAGCGGCAGGGAGGCGAGGACCTCCACGCCGAGCTCCAGGGGCTTGCGGTCGTCGGGGTCGGTGAGATGGATGACGGCGCGCTCGGGGTGCCGGGTGCCGGAGCGGTAGGTGATGTCGGCCTGGGGCCACCCGAGTTGGCGGTCGCGCTCCCCGGGGCGTACGAGCGTGGCATCGTTGAGGGTGCGGTAGCCGTCCGCGTCCTCCTGGGCGATGACCATGAGGAAGCGGTCGTCGAAGCGCACCGGGCTCCAGATCCAGTGGAAGCCCTCGGTGCCGAACTCGTCCTCCAGACGCCCGCGTTCCTCGCCGGGTATGGGCCGCACGCCCCAGCTGCGGTCACGGGTGGCGGTCCACTCCCCCGCCGCGACCGGTATGTCATCGCCGCCGACGCGGATCGTGCCCGCGCAGCCGCCCGCCTGGACGAAGCGGCGCCCTTCGAGGGAGAGCCGGTCGCCGCGCCGCTGGATGTGGTGCGGCTCCCACAGGGCGGGGAAGGAAGCGGTCCACGTGATGTCGTACGAGAGGGAGTCCGGGTCGTCCGGGTCGGCGGCGCACCTCAGGCGCAGCCGCCGCAGCGGTTCCTCGACGGTGATGGTCAAGGGGCCGACGGAGAGGTTCATCCGATCGTCGCCGAGCGCGTCGGAGGCGCGTACGGCGTGGAGCGTATCTCCCCTGCGCAAGGTGGCGTAGGCGTCGATGACACCGACGTTCGGATAGACGCCGAGGCCGAGGATGAGGAGTGAACGGCCCTCGTGGTCGAAGATGTGGAAGATGCAGCGGTCGTAGGCGTTGCGGTCGCCCGTCGCGACCTGCTTCATGGACAGCGGCACCTGATGGATCGGGTACTCGTCGAGCGGGACGGGACGGTCGTCTGCCACGGCAAACCTCCCTGGGCGCACGGCAGTTGACGGGCACAGGGCGGATCCCGTGCCCCCGGCGCGGAGTTGACGGTACGTCAGGGAAGGTGACGGATCCAGACACGTGTCAGCCCGCGTTCAGGGAGCCGCGGGCCCGCCCGCAGCACGGCATGGAGGGGCGACACAGGCCTGCGCCTCCGGGCCCCGCACGGGGTTGCCGCGAACGGACGCTCGAATGTGAAGGGCGGTGACCTGTCCCCCGTGCCGCGCGTTGGCCCTGTATGACCACCCCCACGCCGATGCCCATGGCGCCCCCGCCGACCGGCCGCCGCAGGCGCACCCTCCTGACGGCTCCCCCGTCCCCCGCAGAATCGGTTCCCCAGCGACCTCAGCAGCCACATCCCCAGCCGCACCAGCAGCCGTACCAGCCGCCCCCGCCCCAGCCACAGCCGCCGCACCTCCAGGATCCGCCCATCTACCGCGCCCTGATCCGGAGCTGGGCCGAGCGGGGCAAGACCCTGCCGGGGCGCCACGACCCGGAGTGGGTGCGGCTCGCGGCGCCTCCGGTCAGGCTCGGCCAGTTCAGCGCGTCTCGGGACCCGCGAGGTGACGGGCGATGACCATCCGCTGGATCTGATTGGTGCCCTCGACGATCTGCAGCACCTTCGCCTCGCGCATGAAGCGCTCCACGGGGAAGTCCGCGGTGTAGCCATAGCCGCCGAGGACCTGTACGGCGTCCGTCGTGACCTTCATCGCGGCGTCCGTGCACATCAGCTTGGCCATGGCCGCCTGCTTGGAGAACGGCCTGCCCGCGTCGCGCAGCCGCGCCGCCGACAGATAGAGCGCCCGGCCCGCCTCGATCTGCGTCGCCATGTCCGCGAGCATGAAGCGAAGGCCCTGGAAGTCCGCGATCGGCCGCCCGAACTGCCGCCGCTCGGTGGCATAGCGAAGCGCCTCGTCGAGTGCCGCCTGCGCCACGCCGATCGCACAGGCCGCGATGCCGAGCCGCCCCGAGTCGAGCGCGGAGAGCGCGATCGCGAAGCCCTGGCCCTCCTCGCCGATGCGGCGGGCGTCGGAGACCCGTACCCCGTCGAAGTTGATCTGGGCGGTGGGCGAGCCCTTCATCCCCATCTTCTTCTCGGGCACCGCCGCGTTCAGCCCTTCGGCGTCGCCCGGCACCAGGAACGCGGAGATGCCGCGAGCGCCTTCGCCGCCGGTGCGGGCGAGGACGGTGTAGAAGTCGGCGACTCCGCCGTGCGTGATCCACGCCTTCGTGCCGGTGATCACCCAGTTGTCGCCATCACGGACAGCCTTCGTCCGCAGGGAGGCGGCGTCCGATCCCGAGGCCGGCTCGGAGAGGCAGTACGCCCCGAGCAGTCCGCCGCCGAGCATCGCCGGCAGGTGCTCGGCCTGCTGCTCCTTGGTGCCGTAACCCGCGAGCGCATGACAGGACAGGGAGTGGACGCTGACGCCGAGACCGACGGTGAGCCGGGCCGCGGCGAGCTCTTCGAGGACCTGGAGATAGACCTCGTACGGCTGGTCGCCGCCGCCGAACTCGGAGGCGTACGGAAGCCCGAGCAGTCCGGATTCGGAGAGGAGGGCGAAGACCTCGCGCGGGAAGCTTCCGGCGTCCTCCTCCTCGGCCGCGCGGGGAGTGATCTCCCGCTGGACGAGGTCACGGACGAGCGAGAACAGATCCCGCGCCTCGTCCGTGGGCAGCTGACGGTCCACCGGCTGCTGCAAGCTTCGCTCAGGCACGATCGCATCCTCCCTTTCGGCACTGCGGCGGGCCCGCGGGGTAGTGCGGCGCCACCGTGTCTCACGCCCGGCCGATGGCGCGCTTCCGGGTCGCGGAAGGTGCTGTGACCAGCGGCTCTGGCGCGTTGAGTATGCCCGATCGGCGGCGGCCAGTCACTAGTTAACGACCGCTTACTCAAAAGATAACCGACGCCTGCAAGAGGGGGGCTCGGAATTGGTCCGAACCATTGACCCCACTGGTCTAGTCCTCCTAGAGTCCAGCCGAGCGCCTTACCGCGTTCATGCCAATTCAAGATTCACGGATGTCCCCCATGGCGTCCGCAGGTCAACAGCACCACGCCCCCATGCGCCCTCTCCCCCACGAGGAGAAACGATGCTCGGACCGCACCTCCCCCGCGCCCCCTTCCGGGCGCTCGTCGCCACCGCGTGTTGTGCCGTGCTCGGCGGCGGTCTGCTCGCCGGCGCGGGCACCGCCACCGCCGGACAGGACAAGGACTCCGCGACGAAGGCCGCAGCCGGCTCCAAGGTCGTCGGATACTTCACCGAGTGGGGTACCTACGACCGGAACTACCACGTCAAGAACGTCGAGACGTCCGGCTCCGCCGACAAGCTCACGCACATCAACTACGCCTTCGGCAACGTCCAGGGCGGCAAGTGCACGATGGGCGACGCCTATGCGGCGACCGACAAGGCGTACACCGCGGACCAGTCGGTCGACGGCGTCGCCGACACCTGGGACCAGGAACTGCGCGGCAACTTCAACCAGTTGCGCAAGCTCAAGAAGGCCCACCCCGACCTCAAGGTCCTGTGGTCCTTCGGCGGCTGGACCTGGTCCGGCGGCTTCACCGAGGCGGCCAAGAACCCGGCCGCCTTCGCCCAGTCCTGCTACGACCTGGTCGAGAACTCCAAGTGGGCCGATGTCTTCGACGGTATCGACATCGACTGGGAGTACCCCAACGCGTGCGGTCTGACCTGTGACACCAGCGGGCTCGCGGCGTACAAGGACCTGATGTCCGCGGTGCGTTCGAAGTTCGGCGGCGACCGTCTCGTCACCGCGGCGATCCCGGCCGACGCGGAGGAGGGCGGCAAGATCGACGCCGCCGACTACGCGGGGGCGGCCCAGTACGTCGACTGGTACAACCCGATGACGTACGACTACTTCGGCGCCTGGGAGGCGAAGGGACCGACCGCCCCGCACTCGCCGCTGAAGACGTACCAGGGAGCGCCCAAGGCGAACTGGAACACCGACGCCACCATCAAGAAGCTCCAGGGCCTCGGCATCCCCTCCGAGAAGCTGCTCCTCGGCATCGGCTTCTACGGCCGCGGCTGGACGGGCGTCACGCAGAAGGAGCCCGGCGGTACCGCGACCGGGCCCGCGGCGGGCAAGTACGAGGCGGGGATCGACGACTACAAGGAGCTGAAGACCAAGTGCCCGGCCAACGGCACGGTCGGCGGGACCGCGTACGCGCACTGCGGGACCAACTGGTGGAGCTATGACACCCCGGCGACCATCGCGGGGAAGATGGACTACAAGAACCAGGCGGGCCTCGGCGGCACCTTCTTCTGGGAGCTGAGCGGCGACACGGCGAACGGCGAGCTGATCAAGGCCATCAACTGATCCGTCGTACGCGTGAGTTGGGGGCGGGGGCCGCAGGGCTCCCGCCCCTTCCTCATGAGCGCGGGTTCATGAGCGCGGGTTCATGACCGTGGCGGAGCCGGGAAGGACGGCTCGAACTCCTCGATGACGCGCAGTGTGTCGCCGAGCGTCCGCACGAGAAGATCGCACACGGTCTCGCGCGACAGGCCACGGCTGCCGATCCAGTCGAGCGCGACGCCCTCGACGCTGCACAGCCAGCCGAGCAGCGCGGTGCGCGCGAGCTCGGGGATGTCGCGACGGCCGTACGCCCCGTCGGCGATCGCCCCGATCAGGGCCTCGCGCACACCGTCGCGTATGGCGTGCACCTCGGCGTCGAAGCCGACACCGCCGCTGATGATGGTGCGGTACGCCGCCTGGTGGTGCTCGGCGTAGCGCAGGTAGCCGTCGATGGTCCTGTGCACCCGCTCCACGGGCGGCAGATCGTCATGGCGTCCGGCGCGCGCGACCAGCTCCGCGACCGAGTCCTCGATGATCGCGAGGTAGTAGCCGCGCTTGGACTTGAAGTAGTAGTAGATCAACCCCTTGGCGACGGAGGCCTGTTTGGCGATGTCGTCCATCGAGAGCGCGTCGTACGACGTGTCGGCGAACAACTTCCGCCCGATGCTGATGAGTTCGGCGCGGCGCGCCACGGATCGGTCGGTGCCGCGCGCCTGCGGCCGGGCGTCCGCGGGACGGTCGGTGCCGCGCTGTTGACTATTATTCAATTTCGGCCCTAGTCTCCAACTGCCTTGGGTATGCGCAGTATGGCAGAAGCACGCCACCTGCCGTTTCCGCGCCCGAAGGGGCTCATCCACGCACTCCCCCTACGCACATGGACCGCCGTACGGGAGGAAGACTCATGAGCGCAGCGCGTACCCCTCTCCGCGAGGACAGAACCTCGGCACGTGAGGGCAGAACCTCGGCACGTGAGGGCAGAACCTCCTGGAAGAAGACGGCTGTCGTGGCCCTGCCGGCCGTCCTGGCCGTCGGCGCGATGGCCTCCGTGATGGCCGAGGGGGCGCTCGCCGCATCCTTCGCCGTCTCCGGCACCAGCTTCCAGGTGTCATCCGGCAAGCTCACCAGCGAGGGCCTGTCCTCCTACGTACAGACCGACCGGGACATCGACGGCAAGGGGCACCCGGTGGCGCTCCTGGGGATCGGCGACGCGACCCTGTCCGACATCTGCCAGGCGGCGGAGGTCAAGACGCCGGTGGGCAACGTGGTGTTCAAGCTGACCGCGGGCGGCTCGGCGGGCAATGTCACCGCCAGCAACCTCATCATCGACGGCGAGGACCTGAAGGGCGACGCACGCTTCGGCACGGCGGAGATCGGCCGGGACGCGTCGACTCTCGACGAGGTGCCCGGGGTCCAGGGCGAGAAGGGGAAGTTCGGGCTGCAGGCCGGTGACATCACCGTCTCCGGGGTGAAGTCCAACGCCTGGTCGGCGACCGGCGGTAACTTCCGGCTCAAGGGCATGAAGGTCGATGTCAGCATCGGCGGCAAGAAGTGCTTCTGACCGGCGGCCGCAGAGCCGGAGTCAGAGCGTGGGGCAGGGACGGCGGCGGGTGGCTCGACCAGCGGCTGCCGCTGCCGGAAGCCCGCAGGGTGCTGCGCAGGTGGCGGCGCACCCGGCCCTTCTGGGGCGGCCTGCTGCTGGTCCTGGGCGGCGCCGAGCTGCTCCTCGTGCCGCTGTCGCCGCTGACCGTCCTGGTCAGCCTGGGGCTCGGCGGGCTCGCGGCGATCGGCATCGGGCTCGCCCTCATCGCTGCCGGGATCTTCCTGTGGCTGCTGCCGCACGCCCACCACTACGTGAGCGTCAACGCCCTGATCCTGTCGGTGCTTTCGTTCGCGGCCACGAATCTCGGCGGGTTCCTGGTGGGCATGGTGCTCGGCATCGTCGGCAGCGCGATGGGCTTCGGGTGGACGCCGGTGCCCGAGGAGGACGCGGAGGATCCTGAGCGGCCGAAGGTGCGGGACGGCCAGGGCACGCGGACGCTCGGTGTACTGCTTCCGGTGGTCATCGTGGGGGCGACGCTGTGGGGTGGGGCTCCGGCGAAGGCGGCTCCCGGTGACGCGATCGGGGCGGCGGCCGGTCGGGCCGCCGTGGCCCCGTCCGGCCAGGAGATCGTGGCGGCGCCCGGCCAGGAGATCGTGGCGGCGCCCGGCCAGGAGATCGTGGCGGCGCGGACCCCGCCGACGGTCACCACCACGCTCTTCTCGCCGAAGGGATTCCTGCTGGCCGGCGTGCGCGAGATCCCCACGGCTGACGGGCCGTTGAAGGTCATGGTGCTGAAGATGAAGGCCGCGTCGCTCACCGACTACCGGCTCAAGACACGCGACGGGAGCGAGGAACTCGCCCTGGGCGCCGACACCTTGGACCTCAGCGGTTCGGTCACGCTCTATCTGACCAAGTTCAAGGGCTGCCTGGAGGGGCTGCTCTGTCTGACCTTCACACCCGACAAGCTGCCGGTGCCGCCCATCGTGCCGCCATTCGTCTTCATGACCGACGTACAGGCCGAACAGGCCCTGGTCACCTCGGACTTGATCGTCGCGGGCGGGCTCACCCTGAAGGCTTCGGCATGATCCAGATCCAGGCCGCCCTCTTCTGGGCGTACGCGATCGGCGCGACGTTCGCGCTGTCCGCGGCCCGGCAGCTCCAGGTGTGGGAGCGGATCAACGCGGGCGAGGGGCCGCGCACGCGCAGCCGCGCGGCCAATCCGTACCTCGCGCTCACGGCACTCTTCGCGGCGGTTCTGATGGTGCCGACGGGTCTGTTCCTGATGTGGCAGAACCCCGCGTGGGCGACCATGCACGTCGCCGACGGGCACGAGGGCGTGTGGGCGGGGTTCGTGCTCTTCTACGCGGGCGGGCTGCCCGTGGCCGCGATCCTCGGGTTCCTGGTGGCGCAGGGGCTCGTCCTGGTGGGGGCGGGCTACTGGGCGTATCTCCAGTGCGTGGGCGGCTACTTCCTGCTGTTCGGGATGCTGGTCCACGGCTGGGACGGCAGGGGGTACGAGCGGTTCCTCTCTCCCGGCGCGCGGGACTTCGCGGGCTGGCGGCGGGACAGCGTGCTCAACCACGTACTGGACTTCCTGACGTCCGGAACGTTCCTCGCGCTGCTGGTCTTCGGCGCGGCCGTGATCGGCACCATGCTGCTGACGGAGATCGGCTGGCTGATGGAGGGCTGGTCGCTGCCCGGCGCGGACGAGGACCGCAAAGTGCACCGGTTCCTGGCGATCGCCATCGCGGCGGCCGGGGTCTACGGCCTGCCGTTCGTCGGCGCGCTCGTCGCGAGCGTCCTCGTCCGCGTCCTGGGCGGGTGGCTCGGTCTGCCGCTGTTCGCCGTCATCGCAGGGCTGACGCTGCTGTCGCGGCGGTCACCCGTGCGATGGCTGTACGGCCTGGTGGGAGTGCCGAACCGGCACTGGCGAGCGGGCCTCGACCTGAACCAGGGCGGCTACGAGACCGGGGTCACAGCAGACCGGTCTGCGTGACGAGCATCGCGAGGACGACGACGAGCGTCCATCCCAGGACGTGCTCGAGCACCTTCGGGCCGTCTTCCTTGGGGCCGCCGGTGCGCGTGGTCGCCCGGGGCTGTGCGGTGGCAGTGGCTGTGGCTGTGGCAGCGGTCATGGCATCACTCGATACGTATGCGTCGCGCCTCTGGACGCGACGTCCGGCAACGGACTCCCCCCACTGACCCCACCACCTTGCCATCGGATTCCGCCGTCGCGGGCGAGAGCTTGGTCACTCACCGCCCGGATCCCGTGCAACTCGGGCCGAGTGCCGTGCGTCTCACTACGAGCGGTGGGGCACATCCCCGGGCGCAGCTGTCTGGGGCCCACCCCAGGCGCACCCCCGCCGACTCGTCCGCGCAACCTTCTGACCGAAAGGTTTCCGATGAGCACGCACCGGACGCACCGGCCGTACCGGACGCCCCGCCGCAGAGCGCGGCTCGCCCTCGCGGCCGCCGTCACCGTGACGGCGGCCCTCACCGGGACGGTGTCGCAGGCCGCGCCGCCCACCCCCGGGAAGCCCGCGCCGGGGACGCCCTCACCCGGTGCGGCCGGCCTGGGCGACCCGATGTTCCCGCTGGACGGGAACGGCGGGTACCGCGTCGAGCGCTACACCCTCGACTTCGACTGGCAGGCCCCGAGGACGCCGTTCGAGGCCACGGCGACGATCAAGGCGACCGCCACCCAGTCGCTCTCCCGCTTCAATCTGGACTTCGGGGGCAACACCCTGCACGGCGTGCAGGTCGACGGCTCGACCGCGCGCACGTCCCGCGCCGGGGACGAGCTGACGGTCACGCCCAAGTCCCCGATCGCGAAGGGCCGTTCGTTCACCGTCAAGGTGACGTACACCGCCGACCCGACGCAGACGCGGCACCGCGACGACGCCATCGAGGACTACGGCTGGATCCCCACCGCCGACGGCACCGTGGTCTATCCGCAGCCGAACGGGGCCCGGTTGATCTTCCCTGCGAACGACCACCCCAGCCGGCGGGCGCCGATCACCTTCCGCATCACCACGCCGAAGGATCTGACGGCAGTGGCGAACGGGAAGCTGGTGGACCGCACGGAACGCCCCGGTGACCGGGTGCGCTGGACGTACGACTCCGAACAGCCGCTGTCCACACAGCTGGTGCAGCTGGCGGTCGGCAAGTTCAAGCTGGTCGAAGGCAAGGGTCCCGGCGGCCTGCCCCTCCGAGACGTGGTCCCGGACGCGCTGGTCGAGCCGACGGCGGAGTACCGCAAACTCACGCCCGGCCACCTCACATGGCTCCAGGAGAAGCTCGGCCCCTACCCCTTCAACCGCTACGGCCTCCTGGTCGGCGACACGGACCTGGCCGTCGCCCTGGAGACCCAGACGCTCTCCCTCATCCCGAAGGCGGACCTGCTCGGCACGAAGGTCGACGCCGAGCGGAACATGGTGCACGAGCTGACCCACCAGTGGTTCGGCGACAGCGTGGCCCTGAAGAGCTGGTCCGACCTGTGGGTGAGCGAGGGGCACGCCCGCTTCTACGAGCGGATGTACTCCGAGGAGCACGGCGGCGACAGCTTTGAGGCCGCCATGAAGACGGCGTACGCCGCGCACGACCAGTGGCGCCACGACTTCGGCGCCCCCGCCGAACCGACCGAGCCGAACCTCTTCAAGCGCATGCGGTACGACGGCTCGGCCCTGGTCCTGTACGCGCTGCGGGAGCAGGTCGGCAACGCGAAGTTCGAGAAGATCGAGCGGGCGTGGGTGACCGGCTTCCGCGGGAAGACGGCAAGCACCCAGCAGTTCATCGACCTGGCGTCGAAGACCGCGGGCGAGGACCTGGAAGGCTTCCTGCGGCCATGGCTGTACGGCTCGAAGACACCGCCCATGCCGGGGCACCCGGACTGGGTGGTGGATCCGGTCCAGGGCTGAGGCACATCCGTCATCTGGCGGCGGCGTTCGTGTGAAGAACGCCGCCGACCGCCGGTGCGACGGATTCCATGAGCACTCCAGGTCTACGTTGGGATTCCCGCCGAACTGGGAGGTCTCATGTCGGACGACGAGGACGTAGCGCGAGAGCGGAGACGTCCACCGCTGCTGGGCACGGAGATGCGCGAGGCGACACTGCCGGACGGCACCCACGCGGTGCTCGTCGTCCAGGCGGGCACACCCCAGGACGAGGTCGACGAAAAGGCGGCCCGCATGCGACGGGGCACATCCGACGCGAAGTAGCCCAGCAGCAACCCTTTGGGCACACGCCGGCCCCTCCCGAACGAACGGGAGGGGCCGTCGCCATGGCCGATGACCGGCTCGGCCTCGTCGGCTACGATCCCCGGAAGTTTCGCCTGGGCCGGGACGGACGGGGTGCGTGGTGCACCGCTCCCCTCCCCGCTTCACTCCGAGGGACGACCATGGACCTGTACTCAGCGCAACGCATCGCCGAGGCCGAAGCCGCCCGCACCGGACTCGGCACCGGCCCCAACCGGCGCCTCCGGCTGACCTTGCTCATCGGGATGCCCCTCTTCCTGCCGGTGTTGGGGATCATGATCCTGGTACCGAAGTCCCTGATGCACGAGGTCCTTTACGTCTACGAGGCCGGGATCGTCGCCTGCCTCCTGCACTACGCCTGGGTCTTCACGAAGTACCCCCGCCGCGCGAGCCGTCCGCCCTACCTCACCCGGGATCTGGCCATGGGCGGCGGCTTCTTCCTGCCCGCGATGTTCTTCGGTTTCTGGCCGGGCATGATCGCCGCCCCGGCGTGGGCTCTCTTCGTCGGTGTCGCCTATGCCGTGGAGGGGATGCGGGAGCGAAGCGGCCCCCGCTGAGGGCTCACCGCGCTCGCGTGGCGTCGGCCCCCTTTCCGGCTGTGGAGAGGGGGCCCTTTCGTGGTCCTAGTGGATTCCCACCTCTGCCAGCGCCGCGTTCTGCTTCGCCGAGAGCTTCGTCGGGAAGTACAGGTAGCAGACGCCTCCCGTGCCGGAGACCACCTTGCCCGTGGAGTTGTAGCGCTTCGTGCGGAGCCAGATGTTCTCCCACTCGCGGCGCTTGTAGACGCGGCGCACCGCCTCGTTGCTCGGCGATGCCGGGTCGTTGGCGATCACGTCGCCCTTCGGCGTGAAGCCGATCACCGTCATCAGGTGGCCCGCCGTGCCGTAACCGGCGCCCGTCAGCTCCTCCTTGAGGAACGACTGCGACGTTATGGCCGGAATGCCCGCGGCGATCAGTGACTCCAGCTCCGTGAGCGAGGTGAGGCGGGTGACCACGGCCTGGAAGTCCTTGTACGTCGACGCGTAGGCCGCGTTGAAGGGCCAGTTGCCGCAGCCCGCGTACTGGTAGTCGAAGGTGTGGCGCGCCGCGTGGCACACCTGGGGGTCGGCGTACGACGGGTCGACCCAGGCGAGGTCCTCGGCGGTCGGCTTGCGGCCCCAGAACTCGATGATCATCTGCGAGGAGGTGGGGCTGCACCAGGCCTCGCCGCCGTTGTCGTACTCCGGATACTGGCCGACGTGGGTCTCCTGCGAGTAGCGCGGGACCGTCAGTTCCTTGGCGAGACCCGGCTTCGACGCCGGGACGGTGAAGCGGTCGGGGACGGCGGACGCCATCGCGCCGAGCCGCCACACGGTGGGGGTGTGGGTGGCGCCCGGCTTGCGGTACAGGGTCAGGCGCAGCTTGTACGAGACGAGGCGCAGGGACGTCGTCGTGTCGTCGATGGCGAAGGTGTCCGTCCAGATGCTCGACTTGCCGTCGCTCTGGTCGTCGACCGACGTACGGCGGATGTCCTTGTCCTTGTCGTCGCCCGACGTCCAGCGGCCGAGGACGTACCAGGGAGTCTTCGCCTTGTCCGAGTACGTTCCCTGGAGCTCGACCTGGAGCCACGTCCCGGCGGGTGTGCGGGCGTTCCAGGAGGCGATGACCTCCGTCGCGGGGACGGCGGGCCGGTGCACGGGCGAGGTCCACCGGGCGTACTCCCAGGTGGCGGTCTTGCCGGTGTGCGGATCGGCGTACTCGGTCGTGCCCGCGGCCTCGGCGATCTCCACGGCCGGGCGGGCCCCGGAGACGGCACGGGTGCCCTCGGCGGTGCCGGCGCCCCAGTCGGCGGACGAGGACCAGAAGCGGTTGCTCACCGGTCGCTTCGCGCGCGGGGCGCCGGCGAGGCCGCCCGACGCGAGTGCCGGGCTCGCGGTGGCGGCCAGTGCTGCCACGGCCGCGGCCGCGGTGAGGACGGTTCTGCGGGACATGTCATCAGCTCGGTCCATGGCTGGGACCCGCAGTCGACGCGGGTTTCCGGACGGGTCCGGAAGGGGCAGGTCAGGTGCACGGCGGTAGGCCAACTATGGCTGCTGCACGCCGACTTCTGCCAGCGCTTCGACCATCACCGCGTTCGTCAATATTGGCCTCGACCACTGGCGTGAGCTGCGACGGCGCGCGGAGCGAGGAATTCCGCACCCGTACGCTTGCCCGTGATGACCGCATACGCCACCGCACACGCCGCTCCCACTCCCCTGGCCCGCGTCGCAGCGGAGCTGCTGCGCCTGCCGCCCTCCTGCGGCCCGGTCCGCCTCGTCGCCGTCGACGGGCACGCGGGCTCCGGCAAGTCGACCTTCGCCGACCGCCTCGCCGACGCGCTGGGCGGCGCGCCCGTCCTGCGCCTCGACGACATCGCGAGCCACGACGCGCTGTTCGACTGGACGGAGCGGCTGCGGCGGCAGGTCATCGTGCCGCTCTCGCGCGGCGAAACGGCGCACTACGAGACGTACGACTGGCACGAGCGCCGTTTCGGGCCTGAGGTCCGCGCTCTGCCGCCGGCGCCGGTGGTCCTCGTCGAGGGGGTCGGCGCGGGCCGCCGCGCTCTGCGCCCGTTCCTGGCGCGACTGCTGTGGATGGAGCTGCCCCAGGACGAGGCCTGGGGCAGGGGGCGCCACCGGGACGGGGCGGTCCAGAGCGACTTCTGGGACGGATGGGAACCCGCGGAGCGCCAGCACTTCACGAAAGACCCTTCACGCCCCTTCGCTCAGTCTTTGGTGCGACAGTGCCGAGAGGGATATGAGGTGCTGCGAGGGCCGGATGAGGCGGATGCGCAGAGCCAAATTGTCACAGAGAGTGAGGGACCGGAGGCGATCCGCTGAACCTCCCGAAGAGCGCTCCCAGAAGTTCTCGCCAGTTTCCATGAGTGCCTCAACTCGGCTTGACCCAGGGCCCTTACAGGACTTACGTTCTGAATGTGCGGCCTTTCGGGGTCGCCCGCAGACGCGAAGCCCCCGGTTGTTCCCCCGTGATCGGGGGCTTCGTACTGCCCTCCGAGCGCGCATTCCGGACGCCGCGAGCCGCCTTTCGCTCACCCTCGGTGACGACGAGGCCCCCTTCCCCTGCCTGATCCCGCGCTGCGGCACCCTACGGCCGAGCACTCCCCCGCAGGTACGATGCCTTTCGGTGCGACTTACGGACGGCTGCTCCGCGCGCCGGTTCAACGTCCGTCCGCAGCACGGCGGTTCAGCGAAGTTGCCGACGGGCACCGGCCCGGCGGTACACAAACGGGGGCACGGTTTGTGGGGGACGTGATGGACTTCGACGCGGTGGGCTCACCCGCCCCGGCCGACCTCGCCTGGCTGAGGGGCGTCGACGCCTACACGATGGGCGCCTATCCGCAGGCGGAGGAGGAGTTCCGGGCCGCGGTGCGGATGGATCCGGGGATGGCCGACGGCTGGCTCGGACTGCACGCGCTGCGCATCGACACGACGACGGCACTCCTTCGGATGTTCCAGCACCGGGACCGGTTCGGGGAACAGCGCACCCGGCACGGGCGCACCCTCAACTCCTGGTACTGGCTGGGCTGGTGGGTGCAGCCCGTCCTGGAGAGCACACGTGACCTGCTGCTCGCGCACGCCTCGCACTGGCTGGACGGACGTCATGTCCCCGAGCTCGACCGGGCGTTGGCGGGACTGCCACCGGTCGACGCGGATCCGCAGGTGCGGTTCCTGCACGCCTGCCGCTCCTATCTGGTCAAGGACTGGGAGCAGTTGGTCCGGCACACGGACTCGCTGATCGACGACGCGATGCTGGGCATCGAGGCGGGCCTCTTCGGAGGCATGGCCCGTGTACGCCTGGAGATGTACGGCCAGGCCGAGCCGCTGCTCTCCGCCGCCCTGATGCGGTGCCGCAGCGAGCAGCCGCAGCGCAAGGAGCTTCGCTACTGGCTGGCCCGCGCGCACGAGGGCACGGGCCGCTCGGCGGCGGCCCTGCCGCTCTACCGCGCGGTGCACCGGGTGGACCCCTCCTTCATGGACACCTCCGCACGGCTCGCGGCGATCTCCGAGGGCGACGGGTACGACGAGGTCACGGACCTGGCGGCGATCGCCCTGACCGGCTTCGGGCAGGACGTGATGGACGGCCCCGACGGGATCGATCCGCTCTTCGGCACCGAAGGGCGCGACCTGAAGGTCACCGAGCCCGAACTGCCGTCCACCGGCGGCCCGTCCGCGACCGAATCGGTGCGCGAGAAGGCCGTGATCCCCATCCAGCCGGGGCTGCCGCAGCTCCCGCCGGGGCCCACCGACCCCGCGCTCCTGGAGGCCGCGCTCGCCGAACTGGAGGGGATGGTCGGCCTCGAACCCGTCAAGCGGCAGGTCAAGGCGCTCTCGGCGCAGTTGAACATGGCGCGCCTGCGGACCGCGCAGGGCCTGCCCGTGCAGCCGCCGAAACGACACTTCGTCTTCTCCGGCCCCTCGGGCACCGGCAAGACCACCGTGGCCCGCATCCTGGGGCGTGCGTTCTACGCGCTCGGCCTGCTCGGCGGCGACCATCTGGTGGAGGCGCAGCGGGCGGACCTGGTCGGCGAGTATCTGGGCCAGACCGCCGTGAAGGCCAACGAACTGATCGACTCGGCGATCGGCGGCGTCCTGTTCGTGGACGAGGCGTACTCCCTCTCCAACTCGGGGTACGGCAAGGGCGACGCGTACGGCGACGAAGCGCTCCAGGTGCTGCTCAAGCGTGCCGAGGACAACCGCGACCACCTGGTCGTGATCCTCGCGGGCTACCCCGAGGGCATGGACCGCCTGCTGGCCGCCAACCCCGGGCTCTCCTCCCGCTTCACGACCCGCGTGGATTTCCCCTCGTACCGCCCCCTGGAGCTCACCTCCATCGGCGAGGTCCTGGCCGCCGACAACGGAGATGTGTGGGACGAGGAGGCGCTCGACGAGCTGCGCTCCATCAGCGGGCACGTCGTCGACCAGGCGTGGATCGACGAACTGGGCAACGGCCGCTTCCTGCGCACGCTCTACGAGAAGAGCTGCGCCTACCGCGATCTGCGCCTGACCGGCTATTCCGGCGAACCGAGCCGTGACGACCTGTCGACGCTGCGGCTCCCCGACCTGATGCAGGCTTACGGCGAGGTGCTGTCGGGGCGAGGGCCGCAGAGCCCGCCGGGGATCTGACTCCCCGGGGACCCTGGGCCCCGCCGCTCACACCAGGGCGCCGTCCCGGGCCTCCTGAGGCCTGCGCGGTACCGCCACCCGGTGCGCCGGGTCGCGGACCTCGCCCACCAGCAGCTCCAGTACGTCCTCCAGGGCGACCAGGCCGAGCACCTTGCCCGACGCGTCGGCGACCTGTGCCAGATGCGTCGCGGCGCGGCGCATCACCGTCAGGGCGTCGTCCAGGGGGAGTTCGGCGCGCAGCGTCGTCATCGGGCGCCAGACCTGCTGCGGCACCGCGCGGTCCGGCTCCGTGCCGTCGGTCAGGTCGAGTACGTCCTTCACATGGAGGTAGCCCATGAAGGCGCCGTTCTCCGCACAGACCGGGAAACGGGAGTAACCGGTACGCCCGGTGAGTTCGATGACCTGCGCCGGGGTGACCCCGGCGCCGACCGTCACCAGCGAGGCCCGGTCGAGCAGGACGTCCGTCACCTGGCGCGAGCCGAGCTCCAGGGCGTCCTCCAGGCGCTCCTGCTCCTCGGGTTCGAGCAGCCCCGCCTGGCCCGAGTCGCCGACGAGGCGGTTGAGCTGCTCGCTGGTGAAGACGGCCTCGACCTCGTCCTTGGGCTCGACCCCGAAGAGTTTCAGGACGAGCCGCGCGCACGCCCCGAGCGCCACCGTGACCGGACGGCAGAGGCGGGCGAAGGCGACGAGGCCGGGGCTGAACCAGAGCGCGGTCTTCTCGGGGGCGGCCATCGCGAGGTTCTTCGGGACCATCTCGCCGACGACGAGGTGGAGGAAGACCACCACGGCGAGCGCGATGGCGTACCCGAGCGGATGGATCGCCCCTTCGGGGATGTGGGCCGCCGCGAAGACGGGCTCCAGGAGATGCGCGACGGTGGGCTCGGCGACCGCGCCGAGCGTCAACGAGCAGACGGTGATGCCGAACTGGGCGGCGGCCATCATCTGCGGCAGGTGCTCCAGGCCGTAGAGGACCTGGCGGGCCCGCTTGCCGCCCAGCGGTTCGATCTGGCTACGGCGTACGGAGACGAGCGCGAACTCGGCCCCGACGAAGAAGCCGTTCGCGAGGACGAGGAGCAGGGCGAACAGGAGTTGGAGCATGCTCATCGGGCGGCCTCCGCCACGCTCATGGCTTTCGCGGCCTCCGAGGCCTCCGAGGCCTCCGGGGTCCGCACGAGCCGTACCCGCGCGGCGCGGTAGTGGTCCACCTGGCGCACCGCGAGCCGCCAGCCCGGGAGCTCGGCCCGGTCACCGGGGGCGGGGATGCGGCCGAGCAGATCGGCGACGAGCCCCGCCACGGTCTCGTACGGCCCCTCGGGGACGTCGAGTCCGATGCGCTGGAGCGTGTCGACGCGGCAGCTGCCGTCGGCGTCCCACGCGGGCCGGCCGTCCTCGGCCGGTGCCGGGGCGATGTCGGGCAGGTCGAGCAGGTCGTGCTCGTCGCGGACCTCGCCGACGAGCTCCTCGACGATGTCCTCCAGGGTGACCACGCCGGCCGTGCCGCCGTACTCGTCGACGACGACGGCTATCGGCTGCTCGCTGCGCAGCTGTTCCAAGAGCTGCCGCACGGGCAGCGTCTCCGGGACCAGGAGCGGCGCCTGCGCGATGCGGCCGACCGGGGCCCGCAGGCGCTCGTGGGCCGGGACCGCGAGGGCGTCCTTGAGGTGCACCATGCCGACGATCTCGTCGATGCGCTCGCGGTAGACGGGGAAGCGTGAGAGCCCGGTGGCGCGGGTCAGGTTCACCACGTCCTCGGCGGTGGCCGACGTCTGCAGCGCGCTGACCTTCACCCGCGGGGTCATGACGTGCTGCGCGGTCAGCTCGCCGAGGGAGAGGGTGCGCACGAACAGGTCCGCGGTGTCCTGTTCGAGGGTGCCCGCCTGGGCCGAGTGCCGGGCGAGGGAGACCAGCTCACCGGGGGTGCGCGCCGAGGCGAGCTCCTCGGCGGGCTCGACACCGAACAGCCGCACGAGCCGGTTGGCCGTGGCGTTCAGGAGGGAGATCACGGGCCTCAGGAGGCGCGAGAACACATGCTGCGGGCCCGCGACGAACCGTGCGACCTGGAGCGGCTTGGACACCGCCCAGTTCTTCGGGACCAGCTCGCCGATCACCATCTGCACGGCGGACGCCAGGAGCATCCCCACGACCACGGAGACGCTCGGTACGGCGCCTTCCGGGAGGCCGGTCGCCGTGAAGGGGCCCGCGAGCAGATGCGCGAGCGCCGGTTCGGCGAGCATGCCGACCACGAGCGAGGTGATGGTGATGCCGAGCTGGGTGCCGGAGAGCTGGAAGGACAGCTCCTTCAGGGCGTCGACGACCGTACGGGCCCTTCGGTCGCCTTCGGCCGCGGCCTTCTCGGCGTCCGGGCGCTCCACGGTGACGAGTCCGAACTCGGCGGCCACGAAGAAGCCGTTGGCGAGAATCAGCAGGAATGCCGCCCCGAGAAGCAGCAGGGAAGTCGTCATGCCGCCGCCTCCCTGGTCTTGCCTGTCCCGGTATGTCGGGAGGGGGCGGCGCATGTACTACAGGACGAACCGTCCATCGCCGGAGGGAGTCACTCCTCGGGTAGCAGGAGCCCCTGTGGACCGGGCGGGCCCGACAGGGGCGGGGCGGCACACCTTGCGTGCCCCGCCACCAGATTAATCAAGACCTGGCCACAAACGTCAGCCCCGCGGCGAGCGGGCGTCGGCGAGGGCACGCAGCGAGCGGGCGTCGCTGATGGCCCGCTGCTTGGCGATGCCCGGCTGGATGCCCATGACGGGGAGGCTGGTGCCGTCACTGAGGTTCAGGAAGACCCACGGGTCGCCGGGCCGCAGATTGACCTGGACGATCTCGGCCCAGGCCAGGCGCCTGCTGGTGGCGATGTTGACGACGGTCACGCCGGACTCGTCGGCGACGACCTTGGGCCTGCTCAGGAGCATCAGGACACCGAGGAGCAGGACGCCGGTGAAGATGAAGCTGAGCCGCTCCCCCGGGCTGAGGCCCGGGATGAGCAGGGCGATCACCGTGAGGACCACGAGGATCGCGGCGCCGGCGGTGAGCAGGACGGCCCGGGTCCGGCTCGGACGGAAGGTCACGGGCAGGGCGGGGAGCTCGGGAAGCTCGGACATGAGGCGGGTTCTCCTGCCGGTTCAGAGGCGGCAGGCGTGGATGGCCGTGGTCAGGATGGCCCGCGCCCCGATGGCGTACAGGTCGTCCATGATCCGCTGGGCCTCCTTGGCCGGGACCATGGAGCGGACGGCGACCCAGCCCTCGTTGTGCAGGGGCGAGATCGTCGGCGACTCGAGGCCCGGGGTGAGGGCGACGGCCTGCTCCAGGTGCTCGGCCCGGCAGTCGTAGTCCATCATCACGTACGCGCGGGCGACCAGGACGCCCTGGAGGCGGCGCAGGAACTGCTGGACCTTGGGGTCGTCGGTGTCGGCGCCGGTGCGGCGGATGACGACCGCCTCGGACTTCATGATCGGCTCGCCGAACACTTCGAGGCCCGCGTTGCGCAGCGAGGTGCCGGTCTCCACGACGTCCGCGATGACCTGGGCGACGCCCAGCTCGATGGCCGTCTCGACGGCGCCGTCGAGGTGGACGACGGAGGCGTCGATGCCGCTGTCCGCGAGGTGCTTGGCGACGATGCCCTCGTACGAGGTCGCGACGGTCATGCCCGCGAGGTCCGCGATGGTGCTGGCCGTGCCCGGCTTCGCCGCGAAGCGGAAGGTGGAGCGGGCGAAGCCGAGCGGCAGGATCGTCTCGGCGTTCGCGCCGGAGTCGATCAGGAGGTCCTGGCCGGTGATGCCGATGTCGAGCTTGCCGGCCGAGACATAGATCGCGATGTCCTTGGGCCGGAGGTAGAAGAACTCGACTTCGTTGTCCGGGTCGACGAGGACGAGCTCCTTGGACTCCTTGCGCTGCTGGTACCCGGCCTCATGGAGCATCGCCGACGCAGGTCCGGACAGTGAACCCTTGTTGGGAACGGCGATGCGCAGCATGAGGACGGATTCCTTTGCGTTGATGGGGAGTTGGAGACGGTGGGGCGTACGGCTCAGAGGTGGGCGTACACGTCGTCGAGGGAGATGCCGCGGGCGACCATCATCACCTGAACGTGGTAGAGGAGCTGGGAGATCTCCTCGGCCGCGGCTTCCTTGCCCTCGTGCTCGGCGGCCATCCAGACCTCGGCGGCCTCCTCGACGACCTTCTTGCCGATGGCATGGACGCCCTTGTCGACCAGCTCGGCGGTGCGCGACGTGGCGGGGTCGCCGTTGGCGGCCTTGTGCTGGAGCTCGGTGAAGAGCTCCTCGAAAGTCTTCTTGGACATGATGTCGCTTACTTTACGCGGCTCCCCGGCCCCGCTCACCGCCAGGGTTCGGAGATCGTACGCAGCGTGGTCGCGGTGGCGACGGCCGCGGTGACCGCTTCGTGCCCCTTGTCCTCGCGGGAGCCCTCGATGCCCGCCCTGTCCAGGGCCTGCTCCTCGGTGTCGCAGGTGAGGACGCCGAAGCCGACGGGGACGCCGGTGTCGATGCTGACCTGGGTCAGGCCCTGGGTGACGCCCTGGCACACGTACTCGAAGTGCGGGGTTCCGCCGCGGATGACGACGCCGAGTGCCACGATCGCGTCGTAGCCGCGTCCGGCGAGGACCTTGGCGACGACCGGCAGCTCGAAGCTGCCGGGTACGCGCAGGACGGTCGGCTCGCTGATGCCGAGCTCGTGCAGGGCGCGCAGCGCGCCGTCGACGAGGCCGTCCATGACCTTCTCGTGCCACTGGGCGGCGATCACCGCGACCCGCAGGTCTCCGCAGTTCTTCACACTCAGTTCGGGTGCACCCTTGCCGCTCACGCGCTTCTCCTGGTTGTCGTGTGCCGGTACTTCTCGTAGGCCGGTTTCTGCTTACTGATTGCCGCAGGCGGACACTTCGGGGGTGGTGTCCAGCCAGGGCAGGTCGTGACCCATCCGGTCCCGCTTGGTGCGCAGGTAACGGAGGTTGTGCTCGCCCGCCTGGACTGCCATGGGCTCGCGTCCGGTGACCTTCAGGCCGTGCCGGATCACCGCGTCGGTCTTGTCGGGGTTGTTCGTCATCAGGCGCACGCTGCGGATGCCGAGGTCGTCCAGGATGCGGGCGCCCGCGCCGTAGTCCCTGGCGTCGGCGGGCAGGCCGAGTTCCAGGTTGGCGTCCAGGGTGTCGCTGCCGCGCTCCTGGAGTTCGTAGGCACGCAGCTTGGAGAGCAGGCCGATGCCGCGGCCCTCGTGGCCGCGGAGGTAGACGACGACGCCGCGGCCCTCGTCCGTGATGCGCCGCATGGACGCCTCCAGCTGGGGGCCGCAGTCGCAGCGAAGGGAGTGGAAGACGTCGCCGGTCAGGCACTCGGAGTGGATGCGGACCAGGACGTCATCGCCCTCGCCGACCTCGCCGTGGACGAGGGCGACGTGCTCGACGCCGTCGACGGTGGAGCGGTAGCCGTACGCCGTGAAGTCGCCGAAGGCGGTGGGCAGGTGGACCTCGGCCTCGCGGCGGACCGTCGGCTCGGAGCTGCTGCGGTAGGCGATCAAATCCTCGATGGAGATGATCGTCAGGCCGTGCTTGCGGGCGAACGGGATCAGCTCCGGCAGGCGGAGCATCGTGCCGTCCTCGCCCGCGATCTCGACGATCGCGCCTGCCGGGCGCAGGCCCGCGAGGCGCGCGAGGTCGACGGCGGCCTCGGTGTGGCCGTTGCGGACCAGGACGCCACCGGACTTGGCGCGCAGCGGGAAGATGTGGCCCGGCCGCACGAAGTCGGCCGGCTGATACGTGCCCGCGGCGAGCATCTGGAGCGTGGTGGCGCGGTCGGCGGCCGAGATGCCGGTGGTGACGCCGTGCGCGCCGCTCGCGTCGACGGAGACGGTGAAGGCCGTCCGCATCGACTCGGTGTTGTTCTCGACCATCTGCGGGAGCCGGAGGCGGTCGAGCTCGTCACCCTCCATGGGCGCGCAGATCAGGCCGCGGCACTCGCTCATCATGAAGGCGATGATCTCGGGCGTCGCCTTCTCGGCCGCGATGACGAGGTCGCCCTCGTTCTCGCGGTCCTCGTCGTCGACGACCACGACGGGCCGCCCGGCGGCGATGTCACGGATGGCCGCCTCGACGGGGTCGAGGGCCAGGTCGGAGGCGTCTTCTTCGTGACCCGTGCTGTACCAAACCGGTGCCGCGCTCATGCCGGGGCTCCTTCCATGTCGGGCTGCGTGGCCTGCGAGGACGCAGTGCGCGACCGCAGCCACCAGTCGCGCATGCCCCACAGGACGAGCGCGAGGTAGATGACGTACACGAGGCCGGAGAAGGCGAGGCCGCTGCTGAACGCGAGCGGCACTCCGACCACGTCGACCAGGAGCCAGGCGAACCAGAACTCGACGAGGCCGCGGGCCTGGGCGACCATCGCGGCGAGCGTGCCGACGAAGATGTAGGCGTCGGGCCAGGGGTTCCAGGACAGGTCGGGGACGGCGGAGAACAGGGCGCCGACCGCGAGGGTGCCGACGGCCGTACCACCGATGAGCACCCCGCGCTCCTTCCAGGTGGCGAACCGGACGGCGATGGAGCCGTCCTGCGCCTGCTGCTTGCCGTTGGTCCACAGCCGCCAGCCCCACAGGGCCACGCCGATGACGAGCAGCTGCTTGCCGACACCGCCGGAGAGCTGCGCGGACGCGTAGGCGCCGACGAGGACGACGCCCGAGAGGAACTGGGCGGGCCAGGTCCATATGGAACGCCGCCAGCCGAGGGCGAGGGCGATCAGGCCGATGGTGTTGCCGACCATGTCGGACCAGATCACGTGCTGCCCGAAGGCCGTGAAGGCTTCGGAGTTGAGCCAGTTCACTTCGTGGCCTCCTGAGCGGGAGCGGGAGCGGCGGCGGTTCCGGCACCGACGCGGTCGCCGAGCATCCGCTCGACGTACTTCGCGATGACGTCGACCTCGAGGTTGACCGGGTCGCCGGGCTGCTTGATGCCGAGCGTGGTCAGGGCGAGGGTGGTGGGGATGAGGCTGATGGTGAAGTAGTCGGGCCCCGCGTCGACCACCGTCAGGCTGACGCCGTCGACGGTGATGGAGCCCTTCTCGACCACGTAGCGGGAGAGGCCGGCGGGCAGGGAGATCTTGACGATCTCCCAGTTCTCGGAGGGCTCGCGGTCGACGATCTCGCCGGTACCGTCCACGTGCCCCTGCACGATGTGGCCACCCAGGCGGTCGCCCACGGCGGTGGGCCGCTCCAGGTTGACCCGCGATCCCGCCGCGAGCGCGCCGAGGCTGGAGCGGTTCAGGGTCTCGGCCATCACGTCGGCGGTGAACTCCTCGCCCTCGTGCTCCACGACCGTCAGACAGACGCCGTTGACCGCGATGGAGTCGCCGTGCTTCGCGCCTTCGGTGACGACGGGGCCACGGACGCGGAAGCGGGACGCGTCGTCCAGGTTCTCGACGGCGGTGATCTCGCCCAGCTCTTCGACGATTCCGGTGAACACTTCAGTGCTCCTTCGCTACGGGGGTCGCGTGCGCTGCGAGGGTCGCGGTGACGCGCAGATCGGGGCCGATGCGGACGCTCTCGCTCACGTCGAGCCGCAACGCTTCGGTGATGGTCGTGATTCCGCCGCCGGTGAGGGCGGCGGGGCCCGCGCCGAGCAGGACGGGGGCGAGGTAGGCGATGACGCGGTCGACGGCGCCCGCGGCGACGAAGGCTCCGGCGAGGGTCGATCCGCCTTCGAGGAGGACGGAACGCACCCCGCGCGCGTGCAGCTCGTCGAGGAGGGCCGGGATGTCCAACCCGCCGTCCGCGCGCGGCAGTCGTACGGTCTCCGCCGCGCTGTCGGTGGTCACGTTGTCGGCGACGGCGATGAGGGTGGGAGCGGCGTCGTCGAGGACGCGGGCGCCGGGCGCCACCGCGGTGCCGTTCGTGTCGACGACGACGCGCAGCGGCTGTACGGCGCCTTCGATGCCCCGCACCGCGAGGTGGGGGTCGTCGGCGCGCTGGGTGCCGGAGCCGACGACCACCGCGTCGCACTCGGCGCGCAGCCGGTGGACGTCGGCGCGGGCATCGGCGGAGGTGATCCAGCGGCTGCTGCCGTCGGCGGCGGCGATACGGCCGTCGAGCGTCGCGGCGTACTTCCAGGTGACGTGGGGGCGGCCGAGCCGCACGGAGGTCAGCCAGGCGGCGTTGCCGGCGGCGGCCTCGTCCTCCAACAGGCCCGCCCGCACGTCGACTCCGGCGGTGCGCAGTCGCTGCGCGCCCCCGGTCGCGGCGGGGTTCGGGTCGCCGACGGCGTAGACGACGCGGGCGATCCCGGCGTCGATGAGCGCCTGGGCACAGGGGCCGGTGCGTCCGGTGTGGTTGCAGGGTTCGAGGGTGACGAGAGCCGTGGCGCCGCGGGCCTGTTCACCGGCCTCGCGCAGGGCGTGGACCTCGGCGTGCGGGCCGCCCGCGCGCTGGTGGTAGCCCTCACCGACGGTCTCTCCGGAGGCGTCGACGATCACGCATCCGACGACCGGGTTGGGACTGGTGGAGCCGAGCCCGAGAGCGGCGAGCGTGATGGCACGGCGCATGGCTGCGAGCTCGTGCTCGTTCACTGCTGCCGCGGGTGCGGTGGCCACCGGGTCCTCCTGCCTCATGGGGCACGGACTCCGGGGCCTGTCGATGACGACAGAATGTACGGACTGCGGCATCGGGAGCGACGCCGGAAAACGAGACCTCTCCCCGGGAAACCCGAAGAGACGGGTATCCCAAAAACAAGCCACTCGGCGACGTGCACGAATGCCCGCCCGCCGCGCACTGCCTCCCATCCGGACTTTCACCGTCGGTCCAGGAGTTTCACCTGGTCAACCGGCCACTGGAGGTGACCGGGTCGCGGACTGTAACCGCCGGTTCGGAATTACACCGACCCCGGAGTGCGCTGCTTTTGGTACGAGGCCAGTGTGCCACGCCTGATCGACGCCCATACGGGCGAACCACTGTGGCCTGGCTCACAGCAGCCTGTGACAGGCATCTGACCGGCGGTGACGACCACCCTGCGGCGCCGTTCTGGCACGCTGAGCGCGTGACGACCGCAGCACTGGCCGATGAATTCGAGTCCTATCGCCCCCGAATGTTCTCGCTCGCCTACCGCATGCTCTCCTCCGCCCAGGAGGCGGAGGACGCCGTGCAGGACGCGTATCTGCGCTGGAGCGGCGCGGACCGGGCGGCGATCGGGCAGCCCGGCGCCTGGCTGGCCAAGGTCGTCACCAACCTCTGCCTCAACAGGCTCACGTCGGCGCGTGCGCGGCGCGAGGAGTACGTGGGGCCGTGGCTCCCGGAGCCGGTCGTCACCTCGGGCGGCACGCTCGGTCCACTGGAGTCGGCGGAGCAGCGGGACGCGGTGTCCATGGCGCTGCTGATCCTGCTGGAACGGCTCACGCCGGTGGAGCGTGCGGTGTACGTGCTGCGGGAGGCGTTCGCGTACAGCCACCGGGAGATCGCCGGGGTCCTGGACATCGGTGAGGCCAACTGCCGCCAGCTGTACCGCAGGGCGGCGCGGGCCGTGACGGATGAGCGGGCGCGGTTCGACGCGGCGGCGGAGCGGCGTGAGGCCTTCCTTGAGTCGTTCCTCGCGGCGGCCCGCGAAGGGGACATGGCCGGCCTGGAGAAGATGTTCACGGCTGACGTTACGTGGTGGGGCGACGGCGGCGGCAAGGCGACCGCCGCGCGCAAGCCGGTCGTCGGCCGCGAGAAGGTCCTGCGGTTCGTCGTGGGCGGCATGGAGAAGTTCGCCTCGGCCATGGACCTCTCCTGCGCCGAGGTCAACGGCGCGCCCGCGATCGTCGCGCGGACGGCGGGGGCCGTCGTGGGCGTCGCGTCGTTCGAGTTCCGTGACGGCCTGGTCAGCGAGGTGTGGGTGATGGTCAATCCCGACAAGCTGGGGTTCGTGGCGCGCCAGTTGTCACATTCCTGACGGCTGTCCGGTTCTCAGTCGGTGAGGGACGGCACGGAAGCCGTCCACGCTGCGAAGGAGCCGAGCAATGACCACGATCCTGGTGACCGGCGGCACCGGAACCCTGGGCCGCCCGCTGGCCGAGAAGCTGCGCGCTGACGGGCACGAGGTGCGCGTACTGAGTCGCCGCTCCCAGCCGTACGCCGTCGACCTGCGCGAGGGCGGCCCCGGGCTCGACTCGGCCGTGGCGGGCGTGGATGTGGTCGTGCACTGCGCGACCACGCAGCGCGGCGGTGACGAGGTGTCGGCGGCGCGTCTCGTCGAGGCGGCCCGGCGCGCCGGGGTTGCGCACCTGGTCTACATCTCGATCGTCGGTGTGGACCGCGTGCCGCTCGGCTACTACCGCTCGAAGCTCGCCGTCGAGAAGCTGGTCGAGGAGTCGGGGGTCGGCTGGACGGTGCTGCGGACCACGCAGTTCCACGATCTGGTGGCGCGGATCCTGGAGGCCTCGGCGAAGCTGCCGGTGATGCTGCTGCCCGCGGGCGTCAGTGACCAGCCGATCGAGGTCACCGACGTAGCCGACCGGCTGGCCGAGTTGGCCCTCGCGCCGCCTGCCGGACGCGTGGACGACATGGGCGGCCCCGCGGTGCACACGTTCACCGAACTGGCCCGCACCTATCTGCGGGCGACCGGTCGGCGTCGGCCGCTGCTGCCGGTGCGGCTCGCGGGGAAGGCGTACCGCGGGATGCGCGAGGGCGGGCATCTGGCGCCTCGGCAGGCCGTGGGCAAAGGGCACCTTCGAGGAGTTCCTCGCGGCGCGGCGCGGCGGGCAGCGGTGAGCGGGCGTGGGACGAGGGTGCTGCGGGGCGGCCTGCTGGCCCTGACGGCCACTCAAGTGACCGTCGGCTGCTGGCAGTTGTTCGCACCGCACTCCTTCTACGGCGTCCTGTGGGTGTCGGACCTGCCGCCGTACAACGAGCACATGATGCGCGACCTGGGGGCGATGTCCCTGGCCCTCGGGGTGGTCCTCGCGGCGGGTGTGCGCTCGGCGGAGCCGCTGCTGGTGTCCGTCGGGCTCGCCGCGTATCTGACCTTCTCCGTGCCCCATCTGGTGTTCCACTCGGCCCATCTGGAGCAGATGACGGCCGGGTCCGCCGCGACACTGATGGCGCTGCTCGGCGCGGGGGTGATCGCGCCGGCCGCACTGCTGTGGCTCAGCCTCCGGGGCGGGGGCCAGGTCCGAAGAGATCGTCCTGCGCCGCGTCCCTAGCGGCGAGCAGCGCGCCGCGCAGCACCGCGGAGCCACCGAACACGCTCGCGCGCACCTCGGTGTGCAGCGGCGACATGGCGGCGAGGCGGTGCGCCACGCGGGCGGCGAGCGCGTCGCCGCCCGCGCGGCCGATCTCGCCGCCGAGTACGACGCAGCCGGGGTCGAGGATCGCGGCCATGGCGGCGGCGCCGACGGCGACGCGGTCGGCGGCGGCGTCGAGGAAGGCGTCGTGGCCGGACTCGACGGCGTGCCGTACGAGATCCGCGGCCTCGCGCCCGGCCGTCAGGCCGTGCTCCGCGCCGAGCTCGCGCAGCGCGGCTGCGCAGGCCAGCGAGTGGAAGCCGCCCTCGCAGCCGGTGGCGGAGGGCAGTACATGCGTGCCGGGCACCGGCAGGAAGCCGATCTCCCCGGTGCCGCCGGACGCCCCGCGGCGCAGGGTGCCGTCGAGCACGACGGCGGCCCCGACGCCGTCGCCGAGCCACAGGAGGACGAAGGTGTCGCGGTCGTGGGCGGCGCCGTCACGCTGTTCGGCACGGGCGGCGAGGTTGGTCTCGTTCTCCACGAGGACGCGGGCCGGGAGCCGCTCCTGGAGGGCTCCGGCCAGACGCCGGTGCCAGGCGGGCAGCGAGGTGGTGTCGCGCAGTTCGCCGGTGGCGGGGTCGATGAGGCCCGGGGCGCCGATCGCGACGGTGTGCAGCCGCTGGACGCCGCCGTCCCGGGCGGTGCGCTCCACGAGGGTGACGGCTCGCTCGACGGCGGGCCCGGTGCCGGAGTCGGCGCCGATGGGCGCGGATGCCTCGGCGAGCACCGCGCCGAGCAGGTCGGTGACGACCACGGAGACGCCCCCGGTGCGGACGTCGAGCGCGGCCAGATGCGCCCGGTCGGCGACGATCCCGTACAGCCGGGCGTTGGGGCCGCGGCGCTGGGCACCTGCCTCCCCGACGACCGCGATGAGGCCGGAGCCCTGAAGGCGCTCGACGAGGTCGGCGACCGAGGGCCGTGAGAGGCCGGTCAGCTGTTTCAACTGGTTGGCCGTCAGCGGTCCTTCGCGCTGCAGGAGCCCCAGGGCGAGCCGGTCGTTGATGGCCCGGGCGGTGCTCGGTGATGCGGGCATGCCGGGGATCCTTCCATAGAGCCGCTATTTATCAGGCAGGGTTCCTGATAGTTTACGACGCCGTAGCGGGGCAGCACCTCAGGAGGGCGGCGAGTCGATGAGTGAAGTGACCTACGAAGTACGGCAGTTGAGGCGGGCACGGTATGCCGTGGCCGCTGTCTTCTGTGTGCACGGCGCCGTCACCGGCTCCTTCGCGACCCGCGTCCCCTGGATCCAGGAGCACGCCGGCCTCAGCGCCGGGCTCCTCGGCCTCGCTCTCGCCTTCCCCGCGATCGGCGCCTCCGTGGCGATGCCGCTCGCGGGCTGGGTCAGCCACCGCTTCGGCGCCCGTACGGCGCTGCGCGGCCTGCTCGCCCTGTGGACGATGTCGCTGATCCTGCCCTCGCTCGCGCCGAACCTCCTGACGCTCTGCTTCGCCCTGTTCGTGTACGGCGCGACGGCGGGCATGTCGGACGTGGCGATGAACGCCCTCGGTGTCGAGGTCGAGACCCGCATGAAGAAGTCGATCATGTCGGGACTGCACGGCATGTGGAGCGTCGGCGCCCTGATCGGCTCCGCGGCGGGCACGGTCGCCGCGCACCTGGGCTCGGACGCCCGCCTGCACCACGCGCTCGCCGCCGTGGCCCTCACCGTGATCGGCCTCTTCGCCTGCCAGGGCGTGCTCGATCTCCAGGCGGAGCCCGAGGAGGCGGCGCCGCCGCGCTTCTCACTGCCGCCCAAGTCGGCGCTCCTGATCGGCGCCGTCGGCTTCTGCGCGGTCTTCGCGGAGGGCGCGAGCCTTGACTGGTCCGCGGTCTATCTGCGGGACGTCCTGGACAGCTCGGCCGGTGTCGCCGCCGCGTCGACCACCGGCTTCACGCTCACCATGGCGATCGCGCGACTCGCGGGCGACGCGGTGGTGGACCGCTTCGGGGCGGTCCGCACGGTGCGCGTCGGCGGCGTGGTCGCGGCGCTCGGCGGGCTGCTGGTCGTGGTGGCGCCCCATCCGGCGGTCGCCATGGGCGGGTTCGCGCTGCTCGGGCTCGGCATCGCGGTCGTGGTGCCGCTCGCGTTCGCCGCGGCCGGCCGCAGCGGTCCGAACCCGAGCCAGGCCATCGCGGGCGTCGCCACCATCACGTACACATCGGGCCTGATCGCCCCGTCCGCGATCGGCACGCTCGCCGACGCGACGAGCCTGGTGGTCTCCTTCGGCCTGGTGACGGTCCTCGCCTGCGGCCTCGCGGTGTTCGCCGGCGTCCTGCGCACGGACGGCCGGGAGGTCACTCCGGTCGCTCCCGCGAAGATCCCGTGAGAACCAGTGGAACTTATGCCGGATTAACATTGCGCTGACTCATTCAGGTCTTGACAAAGTCGGGCGCACAGAAGGCGGAACAGAACCATGGATCTCGGCGTGCGCTGGAGACTGCACGGCGACGGGCGCACCCCCGCGCCAGGAGCCGTCGTCCGTCCCGACGAGCGGCTTTCGTGGCCGCGGACCTTCGGGCTCGGCGCCCAGCACGTGGTCGCCATGTTCGGCGCGTCCTTCGTGGCGCCCGTCCTGATGGGCCTCGACCCGAACCTCGCGATCATGATGTCGGGCGTCGCGACGGTCATCTTCCTGCTCGCCACGCGCGGCCGGGTGCCCAGCTACCTGGGCTGTTCGCTCTCCTTCGTGGGCGTGGCCGCGGTCATCCGCGCGCAGGGCGGCTCGTCGGCGACCGTGACGGGCGCGGTCCTCGTGGTCGGCGCCGCGCTGTTCCTCGTGGGCCTCGCCGTCCAGAAGTTCGGGGCGCGGATCATCCACGCCGCGATGCCGCCGATCGTCACCGGCGCCGTCGTCATGCTGATCGGCTTCAACCTCGCGCCGGTCACCGCGTCCACTTACTGGCCGCAGGACCAGTGGACGGCGCTCCTGGTGATGCTGTTCACCGGTTTGGCCGTGGTGTGCCTGCGCGGATTCTGGTCACGCGTCGCGATCTTCCTGGGGCTGATCTTCGGGTACGCCCTGTCCTGGGTCCTCGACCTGTCCTTCGGCAAGATCCACTCGGCGGACGGCTCGGGCAAGGTCGTCGACCACTGGCGCCTGGACCTCTCCGCGGTCGGCAACGCCGACTGGATCGGCCTGCCGTCCTTCCACGCGCCGAGCTTCGAGTGGTCGGCGATCCTCGTCGCGCTGCCCGTGGTCATCGCGCTGGTCGCCGAGAACGCCGGGCACGTCAAGGCGGTCGGCGAAATGACCGGCGACAACCTGGACGACAAGCTCGGCACGGCGATCTCCGCCGACGGCGCCGCCTCCATGCTCTCCACCGCGGTGGGCGGCCCGCCGAACACGACGTACTCCGAGAACATCGGCGTGATGGCCGCGACCCGCGTCTACTCCACGGCCGCGTACTGGGCCGCCGCGTGCTTCGCCCTGCTCTTCGGCCTCTGCCCCAAGTTCGGCGCGGTCGTGGCGGCCATTCCCGGCGGCGTCCTCGGCGGCATCACCGTCATCCTCTACGGGATGATCGGCCTGCTCGGCGCCCAGATCTGGATCAACGCCGGGGTGGATCTGCGCAACCCGCTGAACCTCGTCCCGGCCGCCGCGGGCATCATCATCGGCGTGGGCGGCGTCTCGCTGAAGATCACCGACAACTTCGAGCTGAGCGGTATCGCGCTCGGCACGATCGTCGTCATCACCGGCTACCACGTCCTGCGCGCCTTCGCCCCGCCGCACCTCAAGACGCAGGAACCGCTCCTTGATTCGGGCACCTCCACGTACGACGAGGGCGACGGGTCCCCCGAGGCGGGCGCCGACGGCTCTCAGCCGCCCGCCAAGTCGTAGGCGTAGCCGGGCGTGAACGTGCCCGGCGCGCCCTTGCAGCCGTCGGACTCGCCCGGCAGTTTGATCCACAGATAGGCGTCGATGCGGTCCCGGCCGGTGCGCAGCGTCGGGCTCGGCCCGAGGCTGCGGCCCGCCGGGTCGCACCACTCGCCGTCCGCCGGGGCGCCGTTGCCGTTGCGGCTCGTGTCGATGACGGCGCCAAGTCCCGGTGGGCCGCCGAGCGCGGACAGGACGTCGCGGGCGTACGCGGCCTCGTCGTCGGTGCGGTGGAAGTTCGAGACGTTCGTGAAGACGCCGTCGGACGACGCGGGAGACGCCGCGCCCGCCGCGCGCAGCCGTCCGGCCTGCTTGGCCGCGGCGTTCCAGCCGGAGTGCCCCGCGTCGTAATAGACCCTGGCCTTCGGGTTGGCTGCCTTCAGGGTGCGGCCCGCGCGAGCGAGCGAGGCATAGCGTGCGGTGCGCTGCTGCGCCGAGAGGCACTCGGACAGCGCGATCGCGTCCGGTTCGAGGACCACGATCACCTCGCCCGAGCCGAGACCGGCCGCGAACTTCCCGATCCACGCGTCGTACGCCGCGAGGTCCGGCGCCCCGCCCTGCGACGCGCCTCCGCAGTCGCGGTCCGGTATCGCGTACGGCACGACGACGGGCACCCTGTTCCCGGCGCTCGACGTCACCGCGCGCACCCGTGAGGTGATGGTCCCCGGCGCGTACTCCGCGAACCACACGGCGGCGGGGCGGTCGGCGATCCGTGACTCGATGAGCGGCCTGCGCGGGTCGCCGCGGTTGGCCCTGACCCAGTCGATGACCTGGGATTCGCCGTGCCGGTAAAGGGAGTTGGCCTTCGGCGTGACGGGTCTCGGCTTCTTCGGACGCTGCGTCGAAGGCTTCGGCCTCGGCTTCGGGGCCGCGGAGGACTTCACCGGGGACGGCTTCGCCGGGGGCTTCGAGGCGGACGGCGTCGGCACCGCGGGCAGCGGTTGCAGCGTCGGCGACTTCGTCACCTTCGGGCGCGCCCGGTCCTTGCCACCGCCTTCGTCCAGGGCGTCCAGGGCGGACACCATTCCGGTGACGGTGCCGACGGCGGCGACGACCGAGGCCGCGGCGACCATGAACCCGTGACGGGCGGCGCGCCTCCGCTCGCCCTTCCGCTCGGCTCGCCGGCCGGCGCGATGTCGTGCGCGGTTGCCTGACACAGTGCGGCTCCTCCCCCTCCCCCGTGTCCCCCTGACACGGCGTGCCCGTTCCCCTCCCCCAGGGGCACACACGGTCGCCGTTCCCTCGTTCTGGGGAAGCGGCCGGTGCGGTTGCACTGCGGCCAGCCTAGGACTGGGACCCTGCCACCATGGCTCAGTTGCAGCGGTTGGCGGAGTGCACAGGCTCGGCACACGGGGTCGACGGCGTGGTGGCGCGGATGCGCGCGCTGGGCGCCGGCTTCCCTGCGGGCGACGGGGTCGGGGTCTTCAACCGGGTCTATCTCTCGGTCACCGAAGAGGTCGGCCGGCACGTCGAGCGTGGCCTTTTCCCTGACTCCGGGGCCGCGATCACGCTGGACGTCCTGTTCGCCGAGCGCTACCTGAGAGCGGTCGAAGCGGTGGTGGCCGATCGCAGGCCGCCCGCCTGCTGGCGCCCGCTGTTCCAGCTCCGGCGTCATCCCGGCGTACGACCTCTGCAGTTCGCGCTCGCGGGCATCAACGCGCACATCGGGCACGACCTTCCGCTGGCCGTCATGGACGCGTGTCGTACGCTCGGCTGCGAACCGGCGGATCTGGAGGACGAGTTCGACCGCGTGGGCGACATCCTCGTCTCGCTGGAGGAGAGCATCCGCGAAGAGCTGATGCCGGGCCCCGACCTCTTCCAGATCGCCGACCCGCTCACTCACCTGCTGGGCTCCTGGAGCCTGGACCGGGCCAGGGACAGCGCCTGGGCGACGGCCCTGACGATGTGGGCCCTGAACGAACTGCCCGCCGTCGCGGACGAGTTCCGGGAGCGTCTCGACGGAGCGGTCGGCCTGGTGGGCCGGATGCTGCTCACTCCCCTGCCGGACTGACCGGGCCGCTGGTCTCGCACCGAGGAACTCCCCAACGATCGTTGTACGTTGAAGGCAGTGACCCCGGATGCGAAGGAGCACCAGCATGGCCACACGACTCGGGCTCAGCCTCCCGCAGGGCCGGCAGTACAGCATCGGGCGTGACGTCCCGGCTGTCGCCCGCGCGGCGGAGGAGATCGGTTACGAAAGCCTGTGGGTCTACGAACGCGTCCTCTTCCCCGAGCCCGCGACTCAGGGTCTGTACGGCATCGAGGGACTGCCCTGGCCGGACAGCTACCGCTCGGTGGCCGATCCCCTGGTCACGCTGACCCTCGCCGCGGCCGCCACGGAGCGGGCCCGCCTCGGCACCAGCGTCCTGGTCGCCCCGCTGCACATCCCGTTCCAACTGGCGCGCACGCTGGCCACGTTGGACGCGGCGAGCGGCGGCCGCGTCGTCGCGGGCCTCGGCACGGGCTGGTCCCACGACGAATACGCGGCGTCGGCGGTGGCCCCCTTCGAGCAGCGCGGCAAGGTCCTCGACGAGGTCATCGACGTCTGCCGCGCGGTGTGGGGCCCGGACCCGGTGGCGTACGAAGGGGAGCTGACCACGATCGCGCCCTCGGTGGTCGGCCCCAAGCCCGCCCGCCCCATCCCGATCCTGCTGCCCGCGGGCAGCCCGCGCGCCCTGCGCAGGCTCGTCGACCGCGCCGACGGCTGGATGCCGGTGGGCATGGGCGCCGAGAAACTGGCCGAGCAGGCGCAGGCACTGAAGGAACTGGCCGCCGAGCGGGGGCGCACGCAGCCGGTCCAGAGCGTCCTGCGGGCGAACGCGCGGTACACGCCGACCCCGTACGAGGGCGAGAGGCGCGCGCCCTTCCGGGGCAACGTCGAGCAGATCGTCGAGGACCTGGAGGCACACGCGTCCACCGGGGCGGTGGAGGAGATCCTCATCGAACTACAGGGGAGCACACGGGACGCGGAGGAACTGAAGGACCTCGCGGCGGAGGTGTACGAGGCGGCGAGGTCGGCGGGGGTGTAGGCGCCGGGGGACGAGCCCCGAAGGGGCGCGGGGAACTGCGCGACCAGCCACAACGGACTGTCAGGTTCCCACGCGCCCCACCCGGGACGGCGGTCAGTCCTCAGGCAGCTCGACGGGAGCGATCTCGTCGTACACGTCCCCCGGACCAGGGTTGGTCGCGTCCGTGGCCCCGCCAAAGTGATGCATGACGCCCCACACGGCGTTCAGGGCGGTCGTGACCGCACCCTCGGCCCACCCCGCCGTCCAGGAGATGTCATCCCCGGCGAGGAAGATCCCCCGCTTGTCCGCCGGCAGGCGATCCTGCATGAAGTGTGTGAACAGGCGCCGCTGGTAGCGGTAGTGGCCCGGCAGGTTGGCCTTGAACGCGCCCATGAAGTACGGCTCGTTCTCCCACGACACCGTCACCGGGTTGCCGATGATGTGCTTGCGGATGTCGACCTTGGGATAGATCTCGCCGAGCGACTTGAGCATGACCTCCATGCGCTCGTTCGCCGACAGCGGCAGCCACTTCAGGCTGTCGTCGCACCAGGTGTAGGAGAGGCAGATGGTGGCGGGCTTGTCCGGACCGTCGTCGAGCAGGTAAGTCCCGCGCGTCATACGGTCGGTGAGCGTCATCGACATGACGTCACGGCCGGTCTCCTCGTCCTTGTCCAGCCAGAAGGGCCTGTCGACCGGCACGAAGAGCTTGGAGGACTCCATGTAGTGGGTCCGCTCCATCGCCGTCCAGTGGTCGATGGGGAAGAGCGTGTCGTCGCACGCGATCTTCGACAGCAGCATCCAGGACTGGGCGGTGAAGATCGCCGCCTGGTAGGTGCGGATGTCGCCCGAGGCGTCGGTGACGGTGACGCGGTTGCCCGCCGTGCGGTCGAGGCGGGTCACGGCGGGCTTCGGCAGGCCGCCCTCGTGCAGCGAGCTCAGGGAGGTGCCGAGATCCCAGTGCACGATCTTCTGCGGCTCGCGATCCCACATGCGAAGGGGTAGCTGCTGGCTGCCGCCGACGATGCCGCGGTGGTGGTCGTCGGCCTCGGTGTAGACGACGCGCAGGATCTCCAGGATGGAGTTCGGGAAGTCGGTGTCCCAGCCGCCCGTGCCGAAGCCGACCTGGCCGAAGATCTCGCGGTGCCGGAAGGACTTGAAGGCCTCGGAGTCGCAGAGGAAACCGTAGAAGGTCTGGTTGTCGAGCTTCTCGACGAGCTTGGACCAGATCTCACGGATCTTCGGCACGTCGCGCTCGCGCAGGGCGCGGTTCATGTCGGAGAAGTCGGCGCCCTCCTCCAGGCAGGAGTTCCAGGCGTTCATCACGTCGCGGTAGACCTGGGGCAGGTCGTCGACGGTCGTCGCGTAGTGGGACTCGCCCTTGAGGTCGACGACCGTCGAGGGGGTGGACTCCGCGAGCGGGTTGGGGAACGCCTGGGTCTTGAGGCCCACGAGGTCGATGTAGTGCTGGAGCGCCGTCGAGGACGGCGGGAAGCGCATCGCGCCCATCTCGGCGGTGAGGTTCTCGTCGCAGCCGTCGAAGCCGACAGTGCGCAGCCGCCCGCCGATCTGGTCGGCCTCGTAGACGACGGGCTTGAGGCCCATCTTCATCAGTTCGTACGCCGCGACGATGCCGGACAGGCCGCCGCCGATGACGGCGACCTCCGTGCCGTGCTCGGTCGCGGGTATCTGGCCGAGGCCCGCCGGGTGCGCGAGGAAGTCGTCGTACGCGTAAGGGAAGTCCGGACCGAACATGGTGATCGGCGGCTGCGCGTCGGTGTGCTGGACGGCGTTGGGCACCGTGGACGTCATGGGGTACGGACTCCTTGCGGGAACGGCAGAACGGCAGAAGGGGGCAGGGGGGAGGCTCAGGCGGGTCGGACCAGGGACGAGTACAGACCCGGGCGGCGGTCGCGCAGATAGGGGTTGGCCTCGCGCGACGCGGCGAGGAAGGCCGGGTCCGCGTCGGCGAACACCAGCTGCTCGTCCCGTCCGGCGCGGGTGCGGGCGACTCCGTCGGGCCCTGCCAGCGTGGAGAGTCCGACGAACTCGAACTCCCCTTCCTTGCCGACCCGGTTGACGTAGGCGACGTACATCTGGTTCTCGAAGGCCCGCACCGGCACGACCGACTCGGCGACGAACTGGAAGGGGTGCATCTGGGCCGTGGGCACGAGCAGCAGGTCGGTCCCCGCGAGGGCGTGCGCGCGGACGTTCTCCGGGAACTCCACGTCGTAGCAGATCATCAGGCCGATCCGCAGACCGCCCAACTCGGCCTGTACGACGGCCTGTTCACCGGGCGTGAAGTGGTCGCGCTCGAAGCAGCCGAAGAGATGGGTCTTGCGGTAGTTCGCCAGGCGCGCGCCGTCGGGGCCGATCAGCTGGACGGAGTTGAAGACGTGCTCCCCGTCCCGCTCCGGGTAGCCGTAGGCGACCGCGACGCCGTGGCGCAGGGCGGTCTCCGCGATCGCGATGGCGGAGGGCCCGTCGGCGGGCTCCGCCAGGCGCGCGACGTCATCGCCGATGGCGTACCCGGTGAGGTACAGCTCGGGCGCCACGAGCAGCCCGGCCCCCGCGGCGGCGGCACGGCCCGCGGCGTCGTCGAGCGCCTTGAGGTTCTCGGCGACGGAGCCGAGCTGCCCGGAACTCTGGAGCAGGGCGGTGCGCAGCGCAGGCATGGCGGATCCTCGTGGCGTACGAAGGGGCAGGTGGGGTCCGTTAGACGGTACGGTCGGCGGCCATGCCCGGACAAGGCGCGAGCGTTGCGGGCCGCTGCTCGATCCGTTGCGCGTACGTGGCTCCGGGCGGCGATTCGTTGCGCGGCGGTGTGGGACCGGGGTCGTAGTGATGTCCGCCGCCGGGAGCAGGGGGTACGGGGGCCGTCCCCGCCGCACGGCGGAGACGGATTGCCGCCCGTGGCCGGACGTGCCGGCGCCCCCTGCCGCGAGACCGTGATCTGGCCCGGAAGGACCGGGTGAACGGCCCCCAACAGGAGGCTTCCCATGAACCGCAACAGCCGCGACAACCGCTCCAGCCGCAGCGAAAGCAACGGAAGCAACGGAAGCACCTGGACGACCACCGGCCGCCCGACCGGCAATCGCAGCCGTCTCATCGCCGTGGGGACCGCCCTGCTGCTGTCCGTGGGGGCGGTGGGAGCCGCCGTCGCTTCGGACGGCGGCGGGGCACACCAGGCGGCCTCGGACACCCGTGCCCGCGATGCCGCCGCCCTCACCGGCAGCGCGAAGCTGTACCGGGCGACCACCGAGGACGTGACGTTCACCTTCGACGCCCACCTCGCGCGGCGCGACAACATGCGCCCCGACAAGGCGACCGGGACCTTCCGCTTCGTCCACCTCGACAAGCCTGGCGGCAAGGGCGGCTGGGCCGAGGGGCGCATCGACTGCCTGATGACGGGCGGCAAGGTCGCCACGGCCACCGGCGTCATCACCGGCAGCAACCTCAAGGGCATCAAGGGCGGCCGCGTCGGCTTCACGGTTCACGACCAGGGCAAGCACGACCGCGTGGGCTACAGCTGGGCCTCGGTGGGCGGCCCCGACGGGACCAAGAAGCTGCCCAAGTGCACGAGCGCGGCCCCCTTCGAGAAGGTCAAGCAGGGCACCGGCGACTTTCACGTGCAGCCCTGGCACCCGACGTACCCGACCGGCTGACTCTTCGGGGCAGCTTCGGGGCAGCCCCGGCGCCTTCTCCTCCGCCGCGCGGCGGAGACGGTCACCCCCTCGCGCACGATGCGGCGGGCTCCGGCTCACGGGAATGTGGATCACGCCCGGAGGGACCGGGCGGACCACAGCCGGACGGGGACGTCACATGAACCGCCGCTCCACCTTCATCCGAGCAGTCGCCGTCGGCGCCGCGCTCCTCGCACTCGCCGGAGCCACGGGCCCCGCGACCGCGTCCAGCACTCCGCACCCTGCGCGCGAGGCGGCCTCCCTGACCGGGACCGCCATGCTGGACCGCCGCCCCGGCGACGACGCCACGGTCACCTTCGACGCCCATCTGGACGCCAAGGGCCAAACCGATCCCACGACCGCGTACGGCACCATCAAGTTCAGCCACTACATGGAGAACCCCACGTTCGGCGGGTCCGCCGAGGCGCGCGTGGACTGCCTGCTGACCGGCGGAAAGGTCGCCACGGTGTCGGCGGTCATCACGAAGGCGGACGGCGGCCTGAAGGGGGCGATCGGCAAGCGCGTCGGGATGACGGTCCACGACCAGGGCAAGCAGGACCGCTTCGGCTACAGCTGGGCCATGGTCGGCATTCCGAACGACCTGCCGGACGACATGCCCAAGTGCGTGAGCGCTGCCCCGTTCGACAGGACGAGGCCGGGCAGCGGCGACCTGCACGTACTGCCGATGAAGAGCTAGGCGGGCGCCCCGGAGGAGAACCGGCGCATCAGGGGCGAGAGGACGAGCACGGACTTCGTACGCTCCACGAAGTGCTCGCCCGCGATCCGTTCGAGCACCCGCTCGAAGTGCCGCATGTCGGCGGCGAAGACCTGGACGACGGCGTCCGCCTCCCCGGTGACGGTGGAGGCGGACGCGATCTCCGGATATCTCTCCAGGCCTCGCCGGATCGCCTCCGGCGAGGTGTTGCGACGGCAATAGATCTCGATGAAACCCTCGGTCTCCCAGCCCAGCGCGGCCGGGTCGACCCGCACGGTGAATCCCGTGATGGCCCCGGTCTCCCGCAGCCGGTCCACGCGCCGCTTCACGGCGGGCGCGGAGAGGCCGACCAGCTGGCCGATGTCGGCGTAGGAGCGGCGGGCGTCCTCGGCGAGGGCGTGCACGATGCGTTCGTCGAGATCGTTCAGTCGCACTGGGGGTGGATCACTTCTCTGCGGAGGCCAATCGGGAGCGGCTCATGCCGTACAGGAAGTAGAACACGAGGCCGACGGCCATCCAGACACCGAACACGACCCAGGTGATGGAGTCGAGGCTGAACATGTTGTAGGCGCAGAAGCCGAAGCCGAGCACCGGGAAGAGCCAGCCGAGCGGCACCCGGAAGGTGCGCGGCATGTCGGGGCGGGTCCGGCGCAGGACGATCACCGCGATGTTGACCAGGCCGAACGCGAAGAGCGTACCGATGCTGGTGGCGTCGACGAGCTTGCCGAGCGGGATGACCGAGGCGAGCGCCGCGCAGAACAGCGACACGATGACGGTGTTCACGCGGGGCGTGCCGGTCTTCTTGCTGACCTTGCCGAACACCTTGGGGACCAGGCCGTCGCGGGACATCGCGAACAGGACGCGGGTCTGGCCGTAGAGGACGGTCAGGACGACGGACGCGATGGAGATGACCGCGCCGGCGGCGAGGATCGTGCCCCACATGCTCTGGCCGCTGACGTCGTTCATGATCGCGGCGAGCGCGGCCTCGGAGCCCTCGAAGTCCGTCCAGTTCCAGGCGCCGACGGCGACGGCCGCGACCAGGACGTAGAGGGACGTGACGATGATCAGCGAGAGCATGATCGCGCGGGGCAGGTCGCGCTGGGGGTTCTTCGCTTCCTCACCGGCGGTGGATGCGGCGTCGAAGCCGATGTACGAGAAGAAGAGGCTCGCGGCGGCGGCGCTGACGCCGGCGGTGCCGAGCGGCATGAAGTCGGAGTAGTTGCCCGACTTGAAACCCATGAAGCCGATGGTGCAGAAGAGCACGAGCGCGGCGATCTTCACGATCACCATGATCGTGTTGGCCGTCGCCGACTCCTTGGCGCCGCCGAGCAGGAACACCATGGCGAGCAGGACGACGATCAGGCCGGGCAGGTTGATGATGGCGCCGTCGACCTCACCGGGGGCCGCCGAGAGGGCGTCCGGGATCGTGACGCCGATGGTCCCGTTGAGCAGTTCGTTGAGGTATTCGCCCCAGCCGACGGCCACCGCCGCTACCGAGACGCCGTACTCAAGGACCAGGCACCAGCCGCAGACCCAGGCGACGAGTTCGCCCATCGTTGCGTACGCGTACGAGTACGAGGAGCCAGCGACCGGTATGGAACCGGCGAGCTCGGCGTACGAGAGCGCGGAGAAGAGGGCGGTGAGACCGGCGATCACGAAGGAGATGGTGACGGCGGGCCCCGCCTTGGGGACGCTCTCGCCGAGGACGACGAAGATGCCGGTACCGAGCGTGGCGCCGATGCTGATCATGGTCAGCTGCCACATGCCGAGGGAGCGCCGCAACGAGCCGCCCTCGCCCTGGCCACCCTCCGCGACCAGGAGTTCCACCGGCTTGCGCCGCATCAGGCGGCTGCCGAGTCCGGCGGCCCCCGGGGGGCTTGGGCGGTTCTGCGGGGGTGCGCCTTGGTCGAGCACGCGTGGCTCCTTCATCGCTGCCGGTCAGGGCGGCGGGACCGGCGGCAGCTCCCACGCATGGATGGGGACCGCCGAGCAGGCGGTCCCCGCCACACCACGTACAGCGGACGACTCTATGAGGCGCGCTTCACGTACGTAATGCAGCAACCTTGCGCAGCCCCGCATGATCGTTGCGTACTTCCCGGCCCGGCGGGTCTTTGTTGCGCGGTCCGTTTCGTCCGTTGCGTTCGGGGGCTCCGGGGAAGCGATTGACACTTCGTCAGATCTACCCCATCGTGCACTCCGGTCGAGCCGATCGTGCACTCCGGTCGAGAGGGAGGCAGCAGGCCATGGACCTCGATGTGCTGTACGAGATCGACGTACCGAAGCCCTGGAACGGACCCCATCCGCACGGCCAGCGCACGGCCGAGCAGCGCGCCTACCGCGAGGCCGTGGAACAGATCCGGCTCGCGGACCGGGTCGGCTTCCGCACGGTGTGGGCGGTGGAGCACCACTTCCGCGAGGGCCGCTCGCACTGTCCCGCGCCCGAGGTGCTCCTCGGCCATCTCGCGGCGCTCACCGAGCGGATACGGCTCGGCTTCGGCGTCACCCTCACCCCCTTCGGCTTCACGCCCCCGCAGCGGATCGCGGAGAAGGTGGCGGCGGTGGACGTCCTCTCGGATGGGCGCGTGGAGTGGGGCACGGGCCGTTCAACTCCCATGGAACAGACGGCATTCGGGGTCGATCGCGAACAGTCGCGGTCCGACTGGCGCGAGGCGATCGAGATCGTGACGGGCATGTGGCGCGAGGAGTACTTCGCGTACGAGTCCGAGCGGTTCTCCTTCCCCCGCCGGATGGTCACGCCGAAGCCGGTCCAGGACCCGCATCCCCCGTGCTGGATGGCGGCGACGTCCCCCGGCTCCGCGGAGGTCGCGGGGGCGGCGGGGCTCGGGCTGCTCTCCTTCTCGATCATGCAGCCGCTGGAGGTGATGGCCCGTCAAGTCGCCGCCTACCGTGCGGCCGCGCGTGCGCCGTCCCCCCTCACGGACGTCACCACGGACCGCGTCAGCGCGTACACGCTGGTGCACGTGGCGGACCGGCCTGCGCAGCGGATCTGGGACTCGGTGGCCTGGTGGTACCGCAACCTCGCCCAGTTCACGCTCGACTGGGAACTGCCGCACCTTTCCTCCGACGAGCGCGAGCGGACGTTCCCCTTCCTCACCCCGATCATCGAAGGGAACGTCCCCGTCGAGGAGTTCAGCGACGGCGACATGATCCTCATCGGCGACGCGGAGACCGTCGTCCGCAAGGCCAAGCGCTACGCCGACCTCGGCATCGACCAGCTCATCTGTTACGTCCAGTGGGGCTATCTGGAGCATCAGGAGATCCTGCGCACGATCGAGATCCTGGGCAAGGAAGTCATCCCGGAGCTGGCCTCCTACCGGCCCCGGCGGGAGGCACCGTGAGCGAGCCGCTCGACACCTCCCCCGTCCCCGACTACGCCACCCTGCACCGCCTGGACGACCGCGCCTACGTCGTCCTCGGCGCGGGCAACGGCATCGGCCGCCAGACCGCGCACGCGCTCACGGCGGCGGGCGCGCGGGTCCTGTGCGTGGATCTCGACAAGGGCCGCGCGGAGGCGGTCGCCGCCGAGACAGGCGGTGTCCCGTACGTCGCGGACGTGACGCGGCGCGAGGAGATGCGGCAGCTCTTCGCCCACGCGCGGCGGGAGTTGGGCCCGCTCGGCGGTGTGGTCGACATCGTGGGCATGGCTCGCTACGCGCCCCTGGACGAGCTGGACGACGACTCCTGGGACTGGGCCTTCTCCCTCGTCCTGCGGCACGCCTGGCTGACTGTCCAGTACGGCGGCGAGGCGCTCGCCGACGCGGGCGGCGGCCCGCTGGTCTTCGTGGCGTCCGTGTCGGGCCTGACGGCGGCGCCCCTCCACGCGGCGTACGGCGCGGCCAAGGCGGGCCTGATCTCCCTGGTCCGCTCGGCGGCGGTGGAGTACGGCCCGCGCGGGGTACGGGTGAACGCGGTGGCGCCCGGTGTCGTCTGGACGCCGCGGGTGGCGGCCCTGATCGGCGAGGAGGGCCGCGAACGCAACGCGCGCAACGCCCCGTTGGGGCGGGTGGCCGAAACCTCGGACATCGCGTCGGCCCTGCTCTTCTTCGCCTCGCCACTGTCCTCGTACGTCACCGGGCAGACGCTCGTCGTGGACGGCGGGGTGAGCGTGAAGTTCCCGTATCCGACCATCGGGGGTGCACGGTGAGGGTGAGCATGCGCTGCGAGATGCCGCCCGCAGTGTGCCCTGCTGACGCCAAGCCCGGCCATCGACGCGTACGCGGCTGCGGTACGGGGCTAACTCCGGGGAGCGCCCCGAAGGGGCGCGGGGAACTGCGCGACCAGCCCCGACGGACCGGCAGTCGAATCCCGCACCCCTTCGCGGAGCGACTAGCTCCAGCTGGCGTGCAGCGGCTTGCCCTCCGCGTAGCCCGCGGCGCTCTGCACACCCACGGTGGCCCGCTCGGCGAACTCCGCCAGCGAACCCGCACCGGCGTACGTGCAGGAGGAACGGACACCCGCGATGATCGAGTCGATCAGGTCCTCGACGCCGGGACGCTCCGGGTCGAGGAACATCCGCGAGGTCGAGATGCCCTCCTCGAACAGCGCCTTGCGAGCACGGTCGTACGCCGACTCCTCGCTGGTGCGGTTCTTGACCGCTCGCGCCGACGCCATGCCGAACGACTCCTTGTAGAGGCGGCCGTTGGCGTCCTGCTGCAGGTCGCCCGGGGACTCGTACGTCCCGGCGAACCACGAGCCGATCATGACGTTCGACGCACCGGCGGCCAGCGCCATGGCGACGTCACGGGGGTGGCGGACACCGCCGTCGGCCCACACGTGCTTGCCGAACTTCGCGGCCTCGGCGGCGCATTCGAGCACGGCGGAGAACTGGGGGCGGCCGACGCCGGTCATCATGCGCGTGGTGCACATGGCGCCGGGGCCCACGCCGACCTTGATGATGTCGGCGCCGGCCTCGATCAGGTCCCGTACGCCCTCGGCGGCGACGATGTTGCCCGCGACGATCGGCACCTGCGGGTCGAGCGCGCGCACGGCCTCGACCGCGGCGATCATCGACTCCTGGTGGCCGTGCGCGGTGTCCACGACGAGCGTGTCGGCGCCCGCGTCGAGGAGCTGCTTGGCCTTGGCCGCGACGTCGCCGTTGATGCCGACGGCGGCGGCGATGCGCAGCTTGCCGTTGGCGTCGAGCGCGGGCGAGTAGAGCGTCGCGCGCAGGGCGCCCGTGCGGGTCAGGATGCCGGCGAGGCGGCCGTCCTTGCCCACGGCGGGGGCGTAGCGGCGGTTGGCGTGGTCCAGCTTGTTGAACGCCTCGATCGGGTCGATGTCCGCGTCGAGCAGCACGAGGTCCTTGGACATGACCTCGGAGAGCTGGGTGAAGCGGTCGACGCCGTTCAGGTCCGTGTCGGTGACGACGCCGACCGGCTTCTGGTCGGCGTCCACGACGACGCCGGCGTTGTGTGCGCGCTTGGACAGCAGGGCGAGCGCGTCGGCGACGGTCTGCGTGGGGGCCAGGACGATGGGGGTGTCCAGGACGTGGTGGCGCGTCTTGACCCAGGAGATGACCTCGGTGACGACCTCGATCGGAATGTCCTGAGGGATCACGACGAGGCCACCGCGGCGGGCGACGGTCTCAGCCATCCGGCGGCCGGCGATCGCGGTCATGTTCGCGACGACCAGCGGGATCGTGGTGCCGGTGCCGTCCGGCGACGAGAGGTCGACGCCCTGACGCGATCCGACGGCGGAGCGCCTCGGCACCATGAAGACGTCGTCGTACGTCAGGTCGTACGCAGGCTGGTTGTCATTGAGGAAGCGCACGTGCTGCTCATCCCAGTCGTTCAGAGGTGGCCCCCGGACAGTTAGGCCGAGGGAAAAGCACGTACTTCAGTGTCCCATGCCCCGGGTGATGCGCCGCCTGGGATGATCACCCAGCCGGGTCGCCGGGCCCCTGGTCGGATCCTCCAAGCGCCGCCCCGGACGGTCACCCTCCGCTCAGGAGCGCGTGCCGAGCGCGAGAACGATCTCCAGGCCGGTCCCGCGCCCCCGCGCGTACTCCACGGCATCCGTGAACACCTCTTGGGCGACGATCCACTCCTGGGGGGCGGCTTCGGCGTACTCCTGCCAGCCGGAGACGGCGAGGAGCCGTCCGGGCGCGGCGGACGCGCCGCCCAGATCGGTGAGGCAGTCGGCGAGCGCGTCCCAGTTGTGCCCGAACCACTCGGGCAGGTCGAGCGCGCGGGCGCAGCGCTCCATGAAGGCGGCCTTGTCGCGCACGCCGCTCAGGTCGAGCGAGACGGTGGCCATACCGGCGGCACGGACGGCCTCCAGCACGGGGGCCAGCGGCTCCGGGGGCAGCTGTTCGGGCGTCATCTCAGTACCGCCTTGAAGGACGCGTAGTGGTCGTCGGTGTAGTAGGTCTCGCCGCCGCTCCCGGTGACGATCCGCCGCGCGCCCCGGTCGCGTTCGCCGGGGGTGGGGACGGTGTACTCGCGGTAGTGGCCGCGCCGCTGCTTCGGCAGCTCGCCCTCGAAGTTGCCGAAGACGGAGCCGTCCTTGGCGTACGGGAAGGGCCCACCGTCATCGATGAGCCGCAACGTCCGCCGCGCCTCGGCAGGCAGCCGGTCGTCCTGGACGACGGGCATGCCGCGGGCCCAGGCGGGGGCGCCCTGCGCACCGTCCGATGAGCACCCGGCCACCAGCACAGTGAAACAGACCAGCAGCGCCCCCAGCGCGCGAGGGACGAACCGGGTCAGCATGCGGCAGATGCTGCCACAGCGCCCCGCAAGGGGCGCGGGGCGGCGTCCATTTGCGGCTCCGCCGCGTGGGCGCGCTCAGCCCCCACAACCGGCAGAAACTCAACTACCGTCCGGATCCGCCCGGTCCAACGCAGGATGCGGAGTGTGCCCCATGACCATCAGCTGATCAGCCGCAGCCGTGTCCGTGACGAGGCTGGTCACAAGACCCGAACGCAGCACCGCGTCGATCGCGGCGGCCTTCCGCTGCCCGCCCGCGATGGCCACCACCTCAGGAATCCGCCGGAGCCGGTCCGCCTCGACGGTGATGCACCGCTCCCCCAGGTCACGCCCGACCCTGCGGCCCTCGGCGTCGAAGAGGTGCGCGGACATCTCGGCGGCGACCCCCAGCGAGGCGTAATGCGCACGCTCCTCGTCGCTGAGCATGTCGTGGACGGTGGAGATGCCGGGCTCCCAGGAGCCGATGGAGACCGCGGCGACGGTGACCTTGTCGAAGTACTCAAACGCCCGCGCGATCCCGGTCTGGTTCCGCAACGCGGCGGCCGTGGCCGGGTCCGGCAGCAGCATCGGCGCGTAGATGGGGTGGGCCTCGCCGCCCGAGACCTGCGCGGCACGCCGCACGGCCTCGACCGAGCCGCGTTCGGCGGTCCCGGCGTCGTACACACCCGTCAGCTGCACCACGGTGCACGGCGGCAGCTGGTCGAGGGCGGCGGCCATGTGAATGGTCGAGCGTCCCCACGCGAGGCCGAGGACATCGCCCTCGGTGACCAGCTCGCCGAGCAGATCGGCCGCGACCTCGCCGAGGTTCTCGGGGTCGGGCGACTCGTCGATCTCGTCGGCCGGCGCCGGCGACTCGACGACGACCGCGTGCCGCAGGCCGTAGCGGGCGCGCAGCGCGTCCGAGCGCTCCGCGTCCAGCTCGGCGGGCACACGGATCTCGATCCGTACGAGATCACGTTCGAGAGCCGTCTCCAGGACCCTGGCCACCTTGAAGCGGCTCACGCCGAACTCCTCGGCGATCTGGATCTTCGACTTGCCCTCGAGATAGAAGCGGCGGGCCATGGCCGCCGCCTGCACCAGCTCCGCGGGTCCCATCCGCATGGCTGACCGGCCGCCCGTCGACACGACGATCTCCTCACTGTCATTTCACGACTGTCATTTCAAGCATCTGTCGTTCACGCGTTCACACACATCCGCGTGGGCTTCGCGCGCATGGCCACGGCTTCTCGCGCATTGCCGCAGCGCAACCTGGGTTCGCCGTTCATCCTTGCAGATCTGACGTACTTGATCAGCCCCGAAGGACTGCGTTCACGTATTGGTGGCTCAGTGGCCGCACGCCCATGCCGCCGTGGACGTCGCCCCGGCCGCCTGGGTGCGCAGTGCACGTACCGCCTCCGCCGGGTCGTTCGCCCCGTAGACCGCCGAGCCGGCCACGAAGACGTCGGCGCCGGCCTCGGCGCAGCGCTCGATGGTCTCGGCGGAGACGCCGCCGTCGACCTGGAGCCAGAGTTCGAGGCCGTGCTTGCTGATCAACTCGCGGGTACGACGGATCTTCGGGAGCATGATGTCGAGGAACGCCTGGCCGCCGAACCCCGGCTCGACGGTCATGATCAGCAGCATGTCGAGCTCGGCGAGCAGATCCTCGTACGGCTCGATGGGCGTCGCGGGCTTCAGCGCCATGGAGGCGCGGGCGCCCTGGGCTCGGATCTCGCGGGCCAGGCGGACGGGAGCGGCGGCCGCCTCCACGTGGAAGGTGACCGATCCGGCGCCCGCTTCGACGTACTGCGGAGCCCAGCGATCGACGTCCTCGATCATCAGATGGCAGTCCAGCGGCGTGTCCGTCGCTCGGGCGAGAGACTCTACGACCGGCACCCCGAGGGTGAGGTTGGGAACGAAGTGGTTGTCCATGACGTCGACATGGAGCCAATCGGCACCTTCGACCGCCCTTGCCTCCTCGGCAAGACGGGCGAAATCCGCGGACAGGATGCTGGGGTTGATCTGCACGGCCATGCCCCAAGACTGCCATGCCCCGTGCCCGTTGCCCGCCGCGGTCCGTAGCGTGGGCCAACCGGCTCCTTTGACCATGGACCGCGTGCCATGCTGGGCGGTCCACCGGGACGACGTGGGGCAGCGGGGGTAGCCATGCCGGACGAACGGTCGGACGAACCGTCGGACGTGCGGTCGCACGGGCAGTCGGACGGACAGCGCAGGGCGGGCCGTGGCGTGGCCTGGCTGGTGTGCGGGCGGCGCACCAAGTGGCTCGTGGTGCTGTTCTGGCTGGTGGTGATCGTGGCCGCCGCACCGCTCGCACAGAAGCTCACGGACGCCCAGGACAACCAGGCGTCGTCCTGGCTGCCGGGGTCCGCGGAATCCACCCAAGTCCTGGACATCTCCGAGGAGTTCAGGCCCGAACAGATCCCCGCGATCGTCGTGTACGCCCGCGACGGCGGTCTCACCGCCGAGGACCGCGCGCGGATCTCCGAGGACCTCGGCGAGCTCAAGGAGCTGCGCGCCCACGGCGTGCGGGGCCAGGAGACCCGCGGCCCGCTCTTCGATACGAAGAGGCCCGCCGCCGCCGAGGCGGCGCAGATCTTCGTGCCCATCACCATGGACGAGAAGGGCTGGGAGCGGATCACGCCCGCCGTCGAGTCCATGCGTGAGCGTGTGGGTGAGAGTTCTGGCGGTCTCTCGGTGCACGTCACGGGGCCCGGCGGTACGTCGGCCGACTTCTCCGAGGCGTTCGAGGGCATCGACTCGACGCTGCTCCTCTCGGCGGCCGGCGTCGTCATCGTCATCCTCCTGATCACCTACCGCAGCCCGGTCCTGCTGTTCGTCCCGCTGCTCGCGGCGGTCGTCTCCCTGTTCGCCGCGCAGGCGCTGATCTATCTCCTGGCCGAGCACGCGGGCCTGACGGTCAACGGCCAGAGCGCGGGCATCCTGACGGTCCTCGTCTTCGGCGCGGGGACGGACTATGCCCTGCTCCTGGTCGCTCGCTACCGCGAAGAACTGCGCCGCCACGAGGACCGGCACGAGGCGATGCAGCTCGCCCTGCACCGGGCGGGCCCCGCGGTCATCGCGTCCGGCGCCACGGTCGTGGTCAGCATGCTCGTCCTGCTCACCGCCGACATGAACTCGACGCGCGGTCTTGGCCCCGTGGCCGCCATCGGCGTCGCGGTAGCCCTGCTGGCGATGCTGTCGCTGTTCCCCGCGCTCCTGGTGGTCTGCGGCCGGTGGCTGTTCTGGCCGCTGATCCCGCACAACGGCTCGCAGGAGCCCACCGAGCGCGGCGTCTGGGCCCGCATGGGCCGCCGTATCGCCCATCGCCCGCGCCTGACCTGGGGCATCACGGCGGTGGCGCTCGCGGCGCTGGCACTCGGCCTGACGCAGCTGCGCGCCGAGGGGCTCAGCAACGCCGACTCCTTCACGGACAAGCCGGACTCGATCGTGGGCCAGGAGGTGCAGGGGAAGTACTTCCCCGCGGGCAGCGGTGACCCGCTGGTGATCGTGGCGCAGGCGGACCGGGGCGACGCGGTGCGCGACGCCGTAGCCGGGACGCGGGGCGTGGACCCCGCGAGCGTCGGCGTGCCGCCGGGGACCAAGGCGGAGGCCGGGGGCCGGGTCCTGTTCGAGGCGACACCGACCGACCCCTCCGACAGCGAGGCGGCCAAGCAGACCGTGGAGCGGGTGCGCGACGCGGTGCACGCCGTGCCGGACGCGGAGGCCAAGGTGGGCGGCGGCACGGCGGCCCTCCTGGACATGGACCGCGCGACGGCTCACGACAACAAGCTGGTGATCCCGCTCGTCCTCGTGGTCGTCCTGCTGATCCTCGCGGTGCTGCTGCGCGCCCTGGTCGCGCCGCTGCTCCTGATCGCGACGGTGGTGCTCTCCTTCTCCGCCGCGCTCGGCATCAGCGCGCTCGCCTTCCGCCACCTCTTCGACTACGCGGGCGAGTCCACGGACTTCCCGCTCTTCGTCTTCGTGTTCCTGGTGGCGCTCGGCATCGACTACAACATCTTCCTGTCGACCCGCATCCGTGAGGAAGCGGGCCGCCAGGGCACCCGTGCGGGCGTGGTGACGGGCCTCGCAGCGACCGGCGCGGTGATCACCTCGGCGGGCCTTGTGCTCGCGGGCACGTTCGCCGCGCTCGGCACGCTCCCGATGGTGGCGTTCGCCGAGATCGGCTTCGCGGTCGCGCTCGGCGTCCTGCTCGACACCTTCGTCGTACGGTCCGTCCTGGTCACCGCGCTGTTCCTGGACGTGGGCCCGAAGGTGTGGTGGCCTCACGCCCTGAGCAAGGACCCGGCGGCTTCCCGTACGCCGGCTCCCGCGAAGGCTGCCTCAGGCGGTCCGCCGGATCAAGGCTAGGTACATCGCGTCCGTGCCGTGCAGGTGCGGCCACAGTTGGACGTCGGGCCCGTCACCGAGCGCGGGAACGCCCGGCATCAGCGGCCGCGCGTCGATGAGCTCGGCCCCCTCGTGCTGCTTGAGCACGTCGTCGACGACGGCGCGGGTCTCCGCGAGGTGCGGTGAACAGGTGGCGTAGCCGACGACGCCGCCGACGCGCACGGACTCCAACGCGGTGCGCAGCAGCCCCCGTTGGAGCGGCGCGAAGCCCTCCAGGTCCTCCGGGCGGCGGCGCCAGCGGGCCTCGGGGCGGCGTCGCAGGGCGCCGAGTCCCGTGCAGGGCACGTCCATCAGGACCCGGTCGAAGGTGCCGGGCTGCCACGGCGGCCGGGTGCCGTCGGCGGCGATGACCTCGTACGGGCCCGGGTTGCCCCGCAGGGCCTGCGCGACGAGGCGGGCACGGTGCGGCTGCTTCTCCGCGGCGAGCAGGGCGGCGCCCCGCCCGGAGGCGAGGCCCGCGAGCATGGCGGCCTTGCCGCCGGGGCCCGCGCATCCGTCGAGCCACTTCTCGTCGCGCCCCTCGACCGGGGCGTTCGCGAGTGCGATCGCGACGAGCTGGCTGCCCTCGTCCTGGACACCGGCGCGGCCGTCGCGCACGGCCTCGATCGACCCGGGCTCGCCGCCTTCGCTGAGCCGCACGGCATACGGCGACCAGCGCCCCGGCAGCGCGGATTCCTCGCCCACGGTGTCGAGGAGTTCATCGGCGGTGAAGCGTCCCGGTCGGGCCACGAGGGTCACTTCGGGCCGCTCGTTGTCGGCGTCCAGAAGGTCCTCGATGCCCGCGCGGCCGCCGCCGAGCGCGTCCCAGAGCGCGGAGACGACCCAGCGCGGGTGGGAGTGGACGACGGCGAGGTGGTCCTCGGCGTCCTCGTCGTAGGAGGGCGCGACCTTCGCCACCCACCCGTCGAGATCATCGGCGGCGACCTTGCGGAGCACCGCGTTGACGAACTTGGCCCGCCCGTCGCCCAGTACGACCCGTGCCAGTTCCACGGACGCGGAGACGGCGGCGTGCGTCGGGATGCGCGTCCCGAGCAACTGGTGAACGCCCATGTTCAGCACGTCGAGGACCGGCGGGTCGACCTCGCGCAGCGGCCGGTCGATGCAGGCGGCCACGATCGCGTCGTACGTTCCCTGCCTGCGCAGCGTCCCGTAGACCAGCTCGGTGGCGAGCGCCGCGTCACGCGCGTCGAAGTCGCCCTTGTCGCGTGCCTTGCGCAGCAGGGGCGGCAGGACGAGGTTCGCGTAGGCGTCGCGCTCGTCCACGGCCCGCAACGCCTCGAAGGCGAGGAACCGGACGGGATCCTTCTTGGGCCGACGATGAGGCTTGCCGGGCTTGCCCGGCTTGACGGCGGGCTTACCGGTGTTGCCCTGCTTCTGGGGACGCCGGCTGGGCTGGTCGTTCAAAGGTGCTCCGCTGATGGGTGGGGGCCGAACCTGTTCAGCCTACGTCGGTCGCGCCGAGCAGCTCACCCGGGGCGATCCGCACCCCGCGCGCCCAGTCGGCGCCGCGCATCGGCTTCTTGCCCTGCGGCTGGACCCAGAGCAGCTCCACGGCGTGCGAGCCGGTGCCGACGTACACGTTGTTCTTTGCGGCGGCGAGCTCGCCGGGCGCGAGGTCGGTGCGGTCCGCGACGAGCGCGGCCTGGATGATCTTCAGTCGCTCGCCACGGAACACGGACCAGGCGCCGGGCGCCGGGGTGCAACCACGGACGACACGGTCGACGCGGAGGGCGGGGGCCGCCCAGTCCACCTGGGCGTCCTCGACGGTGATCTTCGGGGCGAGGGTGACACCGTCGGCGGGCTGCGGTACGGCCTTCAGGGAGCCGTCCTCGATGCCGTCCATGGTGGCGGCGAGCAGTCCGGAGCCGGCGAAGGCGAGGCGGGTGAGCAGGTCACCGCTGGTGTCGGTGGCCCGGACGACCTCGGTGACCGTCCCGTACACGGGCCCGGAGTCGAGCCCCTGCTCGATCAGGAAGGTGGAGGCCCCGGTGATCTCGTCGCCCGCCATCACGGCGTGCTGCACGGGCGCTGCTCCACGCCAGGCGGGCAGCAGCGAGAAGTGCAGATTGACCCAGCCGCGGGCCGGGACGTCCAGGGCGACCTTGGGCAGCAGAGCCCCATAGGCGACGACCGGGCAGCAGTCGGGCCCGATCTCGCGCAGCCGCGCCAGGAACTCCTCGTCGCGCGGCTTCGCGGGCTTGAGCACCTCGATCCCGGCCTCCTCCGCACGCTGGGCGACGGGGCTCGCGACGAGCCTGCGGCCGCGGCCTGCGGGGGCGTCGGGCCGGGTGACGACGGCAGCCACCTCGTGCCGGTCGGAGGCGATCAGTGCGTCCAGGGCGGGGACGGCGACCTCGGGGGTGCCTGCGAAGACGAGCTTCATCGGTGGCTGTCGGCCTCTCGGGACGGAAACGTACGGCGAGCGCACCAGTCTAAGAGCCCCTCCCCCAACCCGCGCCCCACGGGGGCGGGGGCGGCTCTCGGCGGGCTCCCTTCACCGCACAGCCGAGGCTGAGGGCTCTCCGCAGTGACCGCCCAGTCCGCACCCCCGACCCGAAGACACGGCCCTCCGCGGGGCTCGCCACCCCGCGCACCCGAGAACCCGGGACACGATCCCTTTCGCGGCTCCCCGCGCCTGACACTCGGAGCCGACCTCGACTCTCCACAGGCCCACTCCCCGCTCAACTCCCGCTCCGAGAGCCCCGCTCCCGGCCTCCTGCCGAGGTCTCCCGGCTCGCCCCGGGCCAGGAGCCGCCACGAGACCGAGCACCGCTCAGCGCCCGCCGGTTCCCGCTGCATGCAGGGCCCCCGCCGCTCGCAGCGGGGGCGTACGCGTGGCCGCGCGCCCCGTGCAGATGCGTACACGCCCCCGCACCGTGACCCCACACGAACTAGCGCGTTGGTCAAGAAAGAGTTGACCACAACGGGCCGCGCATGCGGCCCGATCCTTTTCAACGCCGGTTCGAGAGGCTTGTTCATGGCCGACCACGCAACCCACGACGCCCAGGCACGGGCCAGCCTGCACCTCCTGGTTCGGGACATCGAGCGGGTCCGCCGGCAGGTGGACGCACTGCGTACGCTCACCGCCCAGCTCGGCAACGTCTACCGCCCGCGCCGCTCAAGCCCCTCCGCGGGCTTCGTCGTGTACGGGCGTGCCCCTGCCCCGACCGTCCGCCTCGCCCAGGAACTGCGGGACAGCGTCGAGACGCTGGTGACCGCCGCCGTGGACTTCGACCGCTCGCTGGGCTTCTCGTGGGACGCGGTGGGTTCGGCCCTCGGAGTGACCAAGCAGGCGGTTCACCGCCGTTACGGGGCCCGCCGGGCCACCACGCAGGCGGCGGCCGAAGCCGAGCGCGCCACGGAGACGATCCCCGCCCCCACGGCCGCCCGCCCTCCGGTCCCGGTCGGCGCCCCGCTCCCCTCGGTCCCCGCTGCCCGCGCGATGCCGACCCAGCCCACGGCAGGCAGCCCCGCCCTCCGCGAGGACCCCCGCCCGAACATTTTCCCAGGCCCGCGCAACGGCTGACCACGGCATTGCGGCGGCTGTCTCCACCGGTTCCCCCGGCGAGGACAGCCGCCGCCGTCGTTCTCTGAGGCGGGCAGGCGTCACCGCCCTGCCGTCGTTGTGGGCAGGCGTTCCGCAGGGCAGCCCGCGCAGCGAAAGCCCCGCGCAGCGGAAAGCCCCGCGCAGCGAAGCCCTCTGCCCAGGCAGTGAGGAGGCCCCCCGGCGGGAAGCCGGGTGAGAGCCCTAGCCGATGTCCAACGGGTCCACCCGAATCCGCACCGGCTCCGCCGCCCCCCGCGCCATCCGCGCGGCCTGCGCCACCTTCAGCGAAGCGGCGAGCGCGGCGCCGCTGCCCGGCGGCACCCTGATCAGCACCCGCTCCCACCGCTCCCCCGCCGGCGCAGCCCCAGCGCGCCGGACGGGCCCGGGGCTCGCGTCCGGCACGGGTACGGGGCCCAACACCGCCGCGTCCCCCGGCAGTTCGGCCGCGGCGAGAAACCCGGAGAGCGCCTCCGCCGTCCCCGCCACGGATGCCATTCGCGACACGGGCGGAAACCCCAGTTCGGCCCGCTCGGCAAGCTCCCGCACCGCATGACCCACGGGGTCCCACCGCACAAGGGCCTGCACGGGCCGCAGGGTCGGCTCGGCGACGACCACCACGGTCCCGCCCTCCCCCTGGGGCCGCACCAGCGAAGACGCCCCGATCCACCGCCGCAACGCCTCCTCCCCGGCCCGCAGATCGGGCCGCCCCAGCATGGCCCACCCGTCGAGCAGCAGGGCGGCGGCATAACCGCCCTCGGCGACAGGCTCCGCCCCCGGGGTGCTCACCACCAGCGCGGGAGTACCCGTCACGGTGTCGAGGACCTGCTCACGCCCGGACGTCCGCACCGGCACCGCGGGAAAAGCCCGCCCCAACTCCTCGGCCGTACGCCGCGCCCCCACGATCTGCGCCCGCAGCCGGAACCCCCCGCACTCCCCGCAGTGCCAGGCACCCTCCTCCACCCCGCACCAGCCGCACCACAGCCCGCCGCCGTCCCGCGCCTCCAACGGCCCCGCACAGTGCCGGCACCGCGCGGGCTCCCTGCACCTTTCGCACGCGAGGCGCGGCACATACCCACGCCGGGGCACCTGCACCAGGACGGGACCGTGCTTCAGCCCCTCCCGCACCGCGTTCCAGGCCAGCGTGGGAAGCCGCGCGGCCCGAGCGGCCTCGTCCCGGGCCAAATCGCCGTCCCCCACGGTCCGTACGAGCGGCGCACTCCCCCGTACCTGCTCGCGATCGGCGACCAGCGGCGCCGCCCACCCACTCTCCACAAGCTGCGCCGCCTCAACGGTGCAACTCCAACTCCCCAGCAGAAACCCGCACTTGTCCCGCGATGCCCGAAGCTCCAGCACCTCCCGCACATGCGGGAAGGGGGCGTTGTCATCGCTGTGGCTGGCATCGCCGTCGTCCCAGATCACGACAAGACCGAGGTTCCGCACGGGGGCGAACATCGCGGCCCGGGTACCCACCACGGCCCGCACGGCACCGCGCCGCACGGAGAGCCACTCCCGATACCGCTTCTCCTGCCCCACGTCAGCGGTGAGCAGAGCATGCTGCCCCGCCCCCATCAGCTGGGTCAGCGCCGCGTCCACCCGCGCCGCGGGCCGACCGGCAGGCACCACGACAAGCGCCCCCCGCCCCGAAGCGAGCGTCGCCTGCACGGCCCTGGCGATCTCCTCCGCCCACTCAGGACCGGGAAGGGCGGTCCACACGGCCCGAGGCGCACCCCCGGAGGCCAGCGCCCCCAGAAACTCGGCCCCATGCCCATATCGCCGCCAGGACCCCACCTCGGGCGCGACCGGCGGCGCCGGAGCCTCCCCCGACTTCCGCGCCTCGGCCCGCCCATGCCGAGGCGGAACGGCCAGCTGCAACACATCAGCGAGGCTCCCCGCATACCGGTCGGCCACAGCGCGCGCCAGCCCGAGCAGCTCACCGTCCAGCACGGGCTCGGGCGACACGACCTGCGCGAGCGCGGCCAGCGGCCCGGAGTAGTCGGTCTCGGCGACCCGCTCGACGAGAAACCCGTCGATCAGCCCCCCGCCCTCACGCCGCCCGCCCCGCACGTTCCGCGCCCCGGCCCCGAACCGCACCCGCACCCGCACCCCGGGCTGAGCCTGCTCGTCCAGCTCCTCGGGCACGGCATAGTCGAAGTACCGGTCAAGATGCAGCACCCCCTTGTCCACAAGCACCCGGGCCACCGGCAGACTCTTCGCCAACGCGGCCCCCCGCCACGTCCGCGGCTTGGCCCGCGGCACCTCGGCCTTGCGCACCGCATCCCGAATAAGCGCAAGCTGCTCCGGCGGCTCACCCCCGCCGGCCCCCTCGGACTTCTGGTTCTCGCTGCTCACAGCAGCATTCCTACCAGACCGCACTGACACGACCACGAGCCCGATATCCGCCGCGGCACGACGAAGCCCGGCGCCCCCACCAGGGGCACCGGGCTTCCTCAGAACTCGCTGAGCGAGGCGGTGTTACAGCCCCGCAGCCTTCCGCAACGCCTCGACCCGGTCCGTCCGCTCCCACGTGAAGTCGGGGGTCGCCCGGCCGAAGTGGCCGTACGCGGCGGTCTGGGCGTAGATGGGGCGCAGCAGGTCCAGGTCGCGGATGATCGCGGCCGGGCGCAGGTCGAAGACCTCGGAGATGGCGGCCTCGATCTTGTCGGTGTCGACCGTGGCCGTGCCGAAGGTCTCCACGAACAGACCCACCGGCTCGGCCTTGCCGATCGCGTACGCGACCTGGACCTCGCAGCGGGCGGCGAGGCCCGCTGCGACGACGTTCTTGGCGACCCAGCGCATCGCGTAGGCGGCGCTGCGGTCGACCTTGGACGGGTCCTTGCCGGAGAAGGCGCCGCCGCCGTGGCGGGCCATGCCGCCGTACGTGTCGATGATGATCTTGCGGCCGGTCAGACCGGCGTCGCCCATCGGGCCGCCGATCTCGAAGCGTCCGGTCGGGTTGACCAGGAGGCGGTAGCCGTCGGTGTCCAGCTTGATGCCGTCGTCGAGGAGCGCCTTCAGCTCGGCCTCGACCACGAACTCACGGATGTCGGGGGCCAGGAGCGAGTCCAGGTCGATGTCCGAGGCGTGCTGGGAGGAGACGACGACCGTGTCGAGACGGACGGCCTTGTCGCCGTCGTACTCGATGGTGACCTGGGTCTTGCCGTCGGGGCGCAGGTACGGGATGGTCCCGTTCTTGCGGACCTCGGACAGGCGGCGCGAGAGACGGTGCGCGAGGTGGATCGGGAGCGGCATCAGCTCCGGCGTCTCGTCGCAGGCGTAGCCGAACATCAGGCCCTGGTCGCCGGCGCCCTGCTTGTCGAGCTCGTCCTCGTCGCCCTCAACACGCTGCTCGTACGCCGTGTCGACGCCCTGCGCGATGTCGGGGGACTGCGAGCCGATGGACACCGAGACGCCACAGGAGGCGCCGTCGAAGCCCTTCTTCGAGGAGTCGTAACCGATCTCGAGGATCTTGTCGCGCACCAGCTGCGCGATCGGCGCGTACGCCTTGGTCGTCACCTCGCCGGCCACGTGCACCAGGCCGGTGGTGATCAACGTCTCCACGGCGACCCGGGACTTCGGGTCCTCCCGCAGAAGCGCGTCGAGAATGGTGTCGCTGATCTGGTCAGCGATCTTGTCGGGGTGACCCTCGGTCACAGACTCCGAGGTGAAGAGACGGCGGGACACATCGCTCCCTGTGGTTGCAGCGGCTGCTGGCTGATCATTGGTGGACGGCCGGGAGCTGCGCCCGGCGTCGTCCGAGACCAGTTTATCGGTCGCACTCGGCCGCCGGACCACGTGTCTCGCCACTTGGGAGCGCTGTGACCTGCGGCACTGCATTGTGCGGTACGACGATCGGTCTCCACCAGAGGGCCTCGCGCCCGAATTTCCCGGGTTTGAGGCGTCCAGTGGTGCGATTGTGTCATCCGCGCCCCGGTTTTCGCCCCTGTCCGGTGGGGTTTCGGCAGGGATTCGTCCGGAGAGCGCCGCAATTCTTTCAGGAACTCTTCGGCAGGCGTTCAGCCACGAGATCCCAGACCGTGTCCGCGAGCGCTTCCTTCGGCCCGTACGGCACGGGGGTCTCGCTGCCGTCCGCGCCGAGCACGACCGCCTCGTTCTCCTCGGAGCCGAACGTCTTGCGCTCGCCCACTTCGTTGACGACGAGCAGGTCACAGCCCTTGCGCTCCAGTTTGGCGCGGCCGTTGGCCAGTACGTCGTCCGTCTCCGCGGCGAAGCCGACGACGACCTGGCCGGGGCGCGGCCTCTCGCCCGCGAGTTCGGCGAGGATGTCGGGGTTGCGGACCAGGGCGATCGGGGGCTGCTCCTGGCCGTCCCTCTTCTTGATCTTTCCGGTCGCGTACGTCTCGGGGCGGAAATCGGCCACGGCCGCGGCCATCACCACGGCGTCGGCGTCCGCCGAAGCCTTCAGCATCGCCTCGCGGAGCTGGACGGCGGTGCCGACGGGCACGACGTCGACGCCCGCGGGTTCCGGAAGGGCCGGGTTCGCCGACACGAGCGTCACGCGGGCCCCCCGCGCCGCCGCGCTGCGGGCCAGGGCGTACCCCTGCTTGCCGGAGGAACGGTTGCCCAGGAAGCGGACCGGGTCGAGCGGCTCCCGGGTGCCGCCCGCGCTGACGACGACATGCCGCCCCGCGAGGTCCTGGGCCAGATCGCCGCGGGCCAGGACACGGCGTACGACCTCGAAGAGCTCCACCGGGTCGGGGAAGCGGCCCTTGCCCGTGTCCACGCCCGTGAGACGGCCGACGGCGGGCTCGATGACGAGGGCGCCGCGGCGGCGCAGCGTGGCGACGTTCTCCTGGGTGGCCGGGTGCTCCCACATCTCCGTGTGCATGGCGGGCGCGAAGATCACCGGACAGCGGGCGGTGAGGAGCGTGTTCGTCAGGAGGTCGTCGGCGAGGCCGTGGGCCGCCTTGGCCATCATGTCGGCCGTCGCGGGGGCGACGATCACGACGTCGGCGGACTGGCCGATGCGCACGTGCGGCACCTCGTGGACGGAGTCCCACACCTCGGTCGACACCGGGTTCCCGGACAGGGCCGACCAGGTCGCCTCGCCCACGAAGTGCAGCGCCGACGCGGTCGGCACGACGCGTACGTCATGGCCCGACTCGGTCAGCCGCCGCAGCAGCTCACAGGCCTTGTACGCGGCGATTCCGCCGCTGACCCCCAGAACGACCTTGGGCTTGCCCACCGTGCCTCCCCGCACTCGTGATCCCCGCATTCGGGAACGTACGACTCCATGACACACCACAGGCCCGGCAGTCGCGCTGCCGGGCCTGTGGTGAAGAACTGAGAACTACAGGTAAGAACTGCGGCTACTTACGAGCCGGGCCCTCGATTTACTGAGCCGGGCCCTCGATGGCCTCGGACGTCAGGAGACCCGCGTTGATCTCGCGGAGCGCGATCGAGAGCGGCTTCTCGTGGACGTGCGTGTCCACCAGCGGGCCGACGTACTCCAGCAGGCCCTCACCGAGCTGCGAGTAGTACGCGTTGATCTGGCGCGCGCGCTTGGCGGCGTAGATCACGAGGCTGTACTTCGAGTCGGTCGCTTCGAGGAGCTCATCAATCGGCGGGTTGATGATGCCCTCGGGCGCAGTGATGGAAGAGGACACTCTCTGCCTTCCGATGGGGATTGACCTTCGAATGGAAAGAGAAGATCAAACCGGGTTACTGAGGATGAAGAAGATCAAACAACTTTCATCAAGGCTAGCAGCTCACGCGCCACATCCTCGACGGAGGTATTGACCAGGGTCGTATCGAACTCGGCCTCGGCGGCGAGTTCGATCTTCGCCGCGCCGAGCCTGCGCTCGATGACCTCGGGCGCCTCGGTCCCGCGGCCGGTGAGCCGGCGGACCAGCTCCTCCCAGCTCGGCGGGGCGAGGAAGACCAGCTGCGCCTCGGACATCGAGTCGCGGACCAGGCGCGCACCCTGCAGGTCGATCTCCAGGAGGACGGGCTCGCCCGCCTCCAGGCGCTGGAGGACGGCACCCCGCGGCGTGCCGTAGCGGTTGCCCGCGAACTCGGCCCACTCCAGGAGCTCGCCGTTGGCGATCAGCTTGTCCATCTCATCGTCGGAGACGAAGAAGTAGTGGACGCCGTCCTTCTCGCCGGGGCGCGGCTTCCGGGTCGTGGCCGAGACCGAGAGCCAGACCTCGGGGTGTTCTTTGCGCATATGAGCGACGACCGTGCTCTTGCCGACCCCGGAGGGGCCGGAGAGCACGGTCAGCCGCGGACGTACGTCCGGGGGCACGGGGGTCGTCCCCCGGGATGTTGCAGCCATGCAGCGATTATCCAGGTTCTCAGGAGTGCCTGAGAACGTCAGGCAGCGCCACCGCCGAACTCACGCTCCAAGGAGGCGATCTGGTTGGAGCCGAGACCGCGCACACGGCGGCTCTCGGAGATGCCAAGACGCTCCATGATCTGCTTGGCGCGGACCTTGCCCACGCCCGGCAGGGACTCCAGGAGGGCGGAGACCTTCATCTTGCCGATGACATCGTTCTCCTGACCCTGCTTGATGACCTCATGAAGCGAGGCGCCGGAGTGCTTGAGTCGATTCTTGACCTCGGCCCGCTCCCGGCGAGCCGCGGCGGCCTTTTCGAGCGCGGCTGCGCGCTGTTCAGGGGTAAGGGGCGGAAGAGCCACGCCTACGTCACCTCGGATGTCGAACTGTCGGATACGGACCGGTGAGGAACCTAGTCGCCCCACACCTGGTGAGCAACGTGCAACGCACTTGCCCGTTCGCTCTCGTCGGAGACTAGCGGGCATGGCCGCCGGAGTCAGCGAGAACAGACGAAAAGTCCTGGTCAGCCTCTGCCGAGGTGTACATTCCGGGCATTTCACCCCGGATTTGGTCCGGTGAGCCATCAACGAAACGTAAGGACGTGGCCGGACACGTCGTTCGAAGACGGAAAAACACCCTCAGGGACCCTCAGGGACCCTCACGCCGAGTCGACGGCCGCACGGATCTCGTCCGCGAAGCGGCTCGCGGCGACGCGAAGGCCCACCACGTCGGGACCGTGACGCAGGACACCCCGGCTCACGCTCGGCACGACATTGCGCACGGCGTCCCCGAAGACCCCCGGCAGATCCGCCGGAGTGGCACCCTGCGCCCCGATGCCGGGAGCGAGCAGCGGACCGTTGACGGCGAGGTCGTACGAGGACAGGTCGCCCAGCGTGGCTCCGACGACGGCACCGAAGGACCCCAGGGGCTCCGCGCCCGCGTTCTCGTCCGCCAGGTGCCCGAGCATCGTCGCGCCGATCGTGCGGCCGTCCTCGCGCACCGCGTGCTGCACCTCGGCGCCCTCGGGGTTCGAGGTGAGGGCGAGCACGAAGAGGCCGGTGCCGTTCTCGCGCGCGAGGACGACGGCGGGCTTCAGCGAGCCGTAGCCGAGGTAGGGCGAGACCGTGAGGGCGTCGGAGAACAGCGGTGAGTCCTTGTGCAGGAAGGACTCGGCGTACGCGGCCATGGTCGAGCCGATGTCGCCGCGCTTGGCGTCCATGACGACCAGGGCCCCGGCCGCGCGCAGTTCCTGGACCGCCTTCTCCAGTACGGCGATGCCACGCGAGCCGAAGCGCTCGAAGAACGCGCTCTGCGGCTTGAAGACCGCCACCGTCCCGGCGAGCGCCTCGACGACGGTCCCGGTGAACCGCTCCAGGCCGGCGATGTCGTCGTTCAGGCCCCAGGCCGACAGCAGGGAGGCGTGCGGGTCGATGCCGACGCAGAGCGGCCCGCGCTCGTCCATGGCGTGACGCAGACGCGTACCGAAGGGTTCGAGAGCACTCATGCGGACTTCCTTACGTCGGCGCCGACGGCCTCGGCGAGAGTGGCGTACGAGCTCGTCCGCAGCCGGGCGGCGAGCCCCTTGTGGATCGCGCGGGCCCAGAAGGGCCCCTCGTAGATGAAGGCGCTGTAGCCCTGCACCAGGGTGGCGCCCGCGAGGATCCGCTGCCAGGCGTCCTCGGCGTTCTCGATGCCGCCGACGCCCACGAGCGTGATGCGGTCGCCCACGCGCGCGTAGAGGCGGCGCAGGACCTCCAGGGAGCGCTTCTTGAGGGGCGCTCCGGACAGGCCGCCGGTCTCTCCGTAGAGCGAAGGTTCGGACTGCAAACCGAGGCCTTCGCGCGCGATGGTCGTGTTCGTGGCGATGATGCCGTCGAGGCCGAGCTCGACGGCCAGGTCGGCGACCGCGTCGATGTCCTCGTCCGCGAGGTCGGGAGCGATCTTCACGAGCAGCGGCACGCGCCGCCCGCTGACGCTGCGGTCGGCCGCCTCGCGTACGGCGGTGAGCAGCGGCCGCAGCGACTCCGTGGCCTGGAGGTTGCGCAGGCCGGGGGTGTTCGGGGACGACACGTTCACCACGAGGTAGTCGGCGTGGGCGGCGAGTCGCTCGGTCGACTTCACGTAGTCGGCGGCGGCCTCCTCCTCGGGGACGACCTTGGTCTTGCCGATGTTCACGCCGACGACCGTCTTGAAGACGGCCTTGCGGGCGCCCAGGCGCTCGGCCACGGCCGCCGAGCCCTCGTTGTTGAAGCCCATGCGGTTGATCAGCGCACGGTCCTGTACGAGGCGGAACAGCCGCTTCTTGGGGTTGCCGGGCTGCGGCTCCCCCGTGACGGTGCCGATCTCGATGTGGTCGAAGCCCAGCATCGACATGCCGTCGATCGCGACGGCGTTCTTGTCGAAGCCCGCGGCGAGGCCGAAGGGGCCGTGCATCCGCAGGCCCAGGGCCTCGGTGCGCAGCTCCTTGTGGCGCGGCGCGAGGACGGCCGCGACGAACGTGCGAAGGACGGGGACGCGGGCCGCGAGCCGGATCCAGCGGAAGGCCATGTGGTGGGCCTGTTCCGGGTCCATGCGCTTGAAGACGAGGTTGAAGAAGAACTTGTACATGGTCGAGTCCTTGGTGTTCTCACCAGAAGGGGGACACCGGATCGGTGTCCCCCTGGTGGGCTGCTAGTCGCGGGCCGCGGTCAGATGCTCCGCGTGTTCCTGGAGTGAACGGACGCCCACGTCCCCGTGGTTGAGCGCGTCGATGCCCTGGACGGCGGCGGCGAGCGCCTGGACCGTCGTCAGGCACGGCACGGAGCGGGAGACGGCCGCCGTACGGATGTCGTAGCCGTCGAGGCGGCCACCGGTGCCGTACGGGGTGTTGACGATGAGGTCGACCGCGCCGTCGTGGATCAGCTGGACGATCGTCTTCTCACCGTTCGGGCCCTCGCCCTCGCTCTGCTTGCGCACGATCGTGGCGTTGATGCCGTTGCGCTTGAGCACCTCGGCCGTGCCGGACGTGGCGAGCAACTCGAAGCCGTGCGCGACCAGTTCGCGCGCCGGGAAGATCATCGAGCGCTTGTCGCGGTTGGCGACCGAGATGAACGCGCGGCCCTTGGTCGGCAGCGGACCATAGGCGCCCGCCTGCGACTTGGCGTACGCGGTGCCGAACACCGAGTCGATGCCCATGACTTCACCGGTGGAGCGCATCTCCGGGCCGAGGACGGTGTCGACGCCCCGCCCGTGGATGTCGCGGAAGCGCGACCACGGCATGACGGCTTCCTTCACCGAGATCGGCGCGTCCATCGGCAGCGTGCCGCCGTCACCGACCGCGGGGAGCATGCCCTCCGCACGCAGCTCGGCGACGGTCGCGCCGAGCGAGATGCGTGCGGCGGCCTTGGCCAGCGGCACCGCGGTCGCCTTCGAGGTGAAGGGGACGGTGCGCGAGGCGCGCGGGTTGGCCTCGAGGACGTAGAGGATGTCCCCGGCCATCGCGAACTGGATGTTGATGAGGCCGCGGACGCCGACGCCCTTGGCGATGCCCTCCGTGGAGGCCCGCAGGCGCTTGATGTCGTAGCCGCCGAGGGTGATCGGGGGCAGCGCGCACGCGGAGTCGCCGGAGTGGATGCCGGCTTCCTCGATGTGCTCCATGACGCCGCCGAGGTAGAGCTCCTCGCCGTCGTAGAGCGCGTCGACGTCGATCTCGATCGCGTCGTCGAGGAAGCGGTCGACGAGGACCGGCCGCGAGGGGCTGATCTCGGTCGACTCCTCGATGTACGCGGAGAGGCGGGTCTCGTCGTACACGATCTCCATGCCGCGGCCGCCGAGCACGTACGACGGGCGTACGAGGACGGGGTAGCCGATCTCGTCGGCGATGGCCTTGGCCTCGGCGAAGGTGGTCGCGGTGCCGTGCTTGGGCGCCGGGAGGCCTGCCTCGGCGAGCACGCGACCGAAGGCGCCGCGGTCCTCGGCGGCGTGGATGGCCTCGGGCGAGGTGCCCACGACCGGCACGCCGTTGTCCTTGAGCGCCTGCGCGAGGCCGAGCGGGGTCTGGCCGCCGAGCTGGACGATGACGCCCGCGATCGGGCCTGCCTGCGCCTCGGCGTTGACGATCTCCAGGACGTCTTCGAGCGTCAGCGGCTCGAAGTACAGACGGTCGGAGGTGTCGTAGTCCGTGGAGACGGTCTCGGGGTTGCAGTTGACCATCACGGTCTCGTAGCCCGCGTCGCTGAGCGCGAAGGAGGCGTGGACGCAGGAGTAGTCGAACTCGATGCCCTGGCCGATGCGGTTGGGGCCCGAGCCCAGGATGATGACCGCGGGCTTCTCGCGCGTGGCGACCTCGCTCTCCTCGTCGTACGAGGAGTAGAAGTACGGCGTCTTCGCGGCGAACTCGGCGGCGCAGGTGTCGACGGTCTTGTAGACCGGGCGGACACCGAGCGCGTGCCGCACCTCGCGGACGACGTCCTCGCGCAGACCGCGGATCTCGGCGATCTGGGCGTCGGAGAAGCCGTGCCGCTTGGCCTCGGCGAGCAGGTCGGTGTCCAGGCGCTCGGCGGCGGCCAGCTCGTCCGCGATCTCCTTGATCAGGAAGAGCTGGTCGACGAACCACGGGTCGATCTTCGTGGACTCGAAGACCTCCTCGGGGGTCGCGCCCGCGCGGATGGCCTGCATGACGGAGTTGATGCGCCCGTCGGTGGGCCGGACGGCCTCCGCAAGGAGCTGGTCCTTGTCGCCGGGCTCGCCCACGAAGGTGAACTGCGAGCCCTTCTTCTCCAGCGAGCGCAGCGCCTTCTGCAGGGCCTCGGTGAAGTTGCGGCCGATGGCCATGGCCTCGCCGACCGACTTCATGGTGGTCGTCAGGGTCGAGTCCGCCGAGGGGAACTTCTCGAAGGCGAAACGCGGGGCCTTGACCACCACGTAGTCGAGGGTCGGCTCGAAGGACGCCGGGGTCTTCTCGGTGATGTCGTTCGGGATCTCGTCCAGCGTGTAGCCGACGGCGAGCTTCGCCGCGATCTTCGCGATCGGGAATCCGGTGGCCTTCGACGCGAGCGCCGAGGACCGCGAGACGCGCGGGTTCATCTCGATGACGATGACCCGGCCGTCCTTCGGGTCGATCGCGAACTGGATGTTGCAGCCGCCGGTGTCGACACCGACCTCGCGGATGATCGCGATGCCGACGTCACGCAGGGTCTGGTACTCGCGGTCGGTCAGCGTCATCGCGGGCGCGACGGTGATCGAGTCGCCGGTGTGCACGCCCATCGGGTCGAAGTTCTCGATGGAACAGACGACCACGACGTTGTCGTTCTTGTCGCGCATCAGCTCCAGCTCGTACTCCTTCCAGCCGAGGATGGACTCCTCCAGGAGCACCTCGGTGGTCGGCGAGAGCGTGAGGCCCTGTCCGGCGATGCGGCGCAGCTCCTCCTCGTTGTGCGCGAAGCCCGAACCGGCGCCGCCCATGGTGAAGGAGGGGCGGACGACCACGGGGTAGCCGCCGAGCTCGTCGACGCCCTTGAGGACGTCGTCCATGGAGTGGCAGATGTACGAGCGGGCGGACTCGCCGTGGCCGATCTTCTTGTTGACCTCTTCGACGACGCCCTTGAAGAGGTCGCGGTCCTCGCCCTTGTTGATCGCCTCGACGTTGGCGCCGATGAGCTCGACGCCGTACTTCTCCAGGACGCCCTGCTCGTGCATGGAGATCGCGGTGTTGAGCGCGGTCTGGCCACCGAGGGTGGGCAGGAGCGCGTCGGGGCGCTCCTTGGCGATGATCTTCTCGACGAACTCGGGGGTGATCGGCTCGACGTAGGTCGCGTCGGCGATCTCCGGGTCGGTCATGATCGTCGCCGGGTTCGAGTTCACCAGGATGACGCGCAGGCCCTCGGCCTTGAGGACGCGGCAGGCCTGGGTGCCCGAGTAGTCGAACTCCGCTGCCTGACCGATGACGATCGGACCGGAGCCGATCACCAGGACGGACTGGATATCGGTGCGCTTAGGCACGCTGGGCTCCTTCTGCGGTCATCAAGGATACGAAGCGGTCGAAGAGGTACGCGGCGTCGTGCGGGCCGGCGGCTGCTTCGGGGTGGTACTGGACGCTGAACGCGGGCTGGTCGAGGAGCTGGAGCCCTTCCACCACCTGGTCGTTGAGGCACACGTGGGAGACCTCGGCGCGGCCGTAGGGCGTGTCGGAGACCTTGTCGAGCGGCGCGTCGACGGCGAAGCCGTGGTTGTGCGCGGTGACCTCGACCTTGCCGGTGGTGCGGTCCTGCACCGGCTGGTTGATGCCGCGGTGGCCGTACTTCAGCTTGAAGGTGCCGAAGCCGAGGGCGCGGCCGAGGATCTGGTTGCCGAAGCAGATACCGAAGAGCGGGGTCTTGCGCTCCAGGACGGACTGCATGAGGGCGACGGGGCCGTCCGCGGTCGCCGGGTCGCCGGGACCGTTGGAGAAGAACACGCCGTCGGGCTGAACCGCGTAGATGTCATCGACGGTCGCGGTCGCGGGCAGGACGTGCACCTCGATGCCGCGCTCGGCCATGCGGTGCGGGGTCATGCCCTTGATGCCGAGGTCGACGGCGGCCACGGTGTAGCGCTTCTCGCCGATCGCGGGGACGACGTACGTCTCCTTGGTGGCGACCTCGGCGGCGAGGTTCGCGCCCTTCATCTCGGGCTGCTGGCGTACCTCGGCGAGCATCACGCCCTCGTCCGGGAGCGCGTTGCCGGAGAAGATCCCGACCCGCATCGCGCCGCGCTCACGCAGGTGGCGGGTGAGCGCGCGCGTGTCGATGCCGCTGATGCCCACCACGCCCTGGCTGACGAGTTCCTCGTCGAGCGTGCGCCGGGAGCGCCAGTTGGAGGGCACGCGCGCGGGGTCGCGCACGACGTAACCGGCGACCCAGATGCGCTTCGACTCGGGGTCCTCGTCGTTCACGCCGGTGTTGCCGACGTGCGGGGCCGTCATGACGACGACCTGGCGGTGGTACGAGGGGTCGGTGAGGGTCTCCTGGTAGCCGGACATGCCGGTGGAGAACACCGCTTCGCCGAAGGTCTCCCCCACGGCCCCGTAGGCGCGGCCGCGGAAGATGCGGCCGTCCTCCAGGACGAGTACGGCGGGAGTCTTCGAGGCTCCCCTTGTGGAGGTCGTCATCGTGCGGTGCCTTCCGTAGTGCTGGTCTTGATCATGTTGTTGATGGCCTCGACCCACTCGGCCTGCTCGGCCGCGTGGTCGGAGCGGAAGCCGGAGTCGAGTCGCTTGTCCCCGTGCTCCCAGGTGACGATCAGCAGACCGCCCTCCGCGAGGACCTTGCCCGCGATGCCCTTGTCGAGGCGGGCCTCGCGCAGCTGCGCGGCCGGGATGAAGAAGTCGGCCGCCCCGGGACGTACGACATCGAGGCCCGCGTCCGTGAGCGTCAGCTCCACGCGGCTGCGGGTACCGAGGCCGTGCGCCACGATGCGGTCGAGCCACTGCCCTTCCGTGGTCGAGCCGTGGTAGCGGCCGCTGAGCTCAAGTTTCGCCGGGCCCGGGTCATCCGGCACCACGGGAAGCGGCGGCAGGTCGCCCTGGAGCGTGCCGCGCCACTTCCAGCCCTCGCGCATCAGCCAGTAGACGAGCGCGATGAAGAGCAGGAGTCCGACGACCCAGCCCGCGCGTGCGGCCCAGTCGGTCACCTCCGCCGATTCCTTCTCGGCGGCCAGTTCCAGAAGAGATGTCACGCGAGCTTCCCGTCGACGAGCGTGGCGCGGCCCCGCAGCCACGTGTGCGTCACGCGGCCGGGCAGCTCACGGCCCTCGTAGGGGGTGTTGCCGCTGCGCGAGGCGAAGCCCGCGGGGTCCACGACTCCACGGTAAGCCGGATCGAGGAGCGTGAGGTTCGCGGGCTCACCTGCCGAGACGGGACGGCCGTGGCCCTTCGCCTGCCCGATCTCGGCGGGCTTGACGGACATCCGGTCGGCGACCGCGGCCCAGGTGAGCAGTCCCGTCTCGACCATCGTCTGCTGGACGACGGAGAGCGCGGTCTCCAGGCCCACCATGCCCATGGCCGCCGCGGCCCACTCGCAGTCCTTGTCCTCGTGCGGGTGCGGGGCGTGGTCGGTGGCGACGATGTCGATGGTGCCGTCGGCCAGCGCCTCGCGCAGCGCCATGACGTCACGCTCGGTCCGCAGCGGCGGGTTGACCTTGTAGACCGGGTTGTACGAGCGGACCATCTCGTCGGTGAGGAGCAGGTGGTGCGGGGTGACCTCGGCGGTCACGTCGATGCCGCGCGACTTGGCCCAGCGCACGATCTCGACCGAGCCGGCGGTCGAGAGGTGGCAGATGTGCACCCGCGAGCCGACGTGCTCGGCGAGCAGCACGTCACGCGCGATGATCGACTCCTCGGCGACGGCGGGCCAGCCACCGAGACCCAGCTCGGCGGAGACGACGCCCTCGTTCATCTGGGCGCCCTCGGTCAGGCGCGGCTCCTGCGCGTGCTGGGCGACGACGCCGCCGAACGCCTTCACGTACTCCAGGGCGCGGCGCATCATCACGGCGTCGTCGACGCACTTGCCGTCGTCGGAGAAGACCGTGACGCCCGCGGCGGACTCGTGCATCGCGCCGAGCTCGGCGAGCTTCTTGCCCTCCAGGCCGACGGTGACGGCGCCGATCGGCTGGACATCCGAGTACCCGCCTTCCTGGCCGAGTCGGTAGACCTGCTCGACGACGCCGGCGGTGTCGGCGACGGGGAAGGTGTTGGCCATGGCGAACACGGCGGTGTAGCCGCCGGACGCGGCGGCGCGCGTGCCGGTCAGGACGGTCTCGGAGTCCTCGCGGCCGGGCTCGCGCAGGTGGGTGTGCAGGTCGACGAGGCCGGGCAGCAGGATCTTGCCGTCGGCCTCGACGACGGTCGCGTCGCCCGCGTCGATACCGGTCCCCACCTGGAGGATCGTCCCGCCGTCGATCAGGACGTCCTGGGCGTCGCCGCCGAGCACCTTCGCACCACGGATCAGGGTCTTGCTCATTACTTGCTCTCCTCGGTACGGGTGTGGGTGACGGCGGGTTCGTTGCCGCCCAGGAGCAGGTAGAGGACGGCCATACGGGTGTGCACGCCGTTGGCGACCTGCTCGATGACCGTGCAGCGGTCGGAGTCGGCGACCTCCGCGGTGATCTCCATGCCGCGGACCATCGGCCCGGGGTGCATCACGATGGCGTGCTCGGGCATCTTCGCCATGCGCTCGCCGTCCAGGCCGTAGCGACGCGAGTACTCGCGCTCGGTCGGGAAGAACGCGGCGTTCATGCGCTCGCGCTGCACGCGCAGCATCATCACGGCGTCGGAATCCGGGAGCACCCGGTCCAGGTCGTAACTCACGTCGCAGGGCCAGGTGTCCACGCCGACCGGCACCAGCGTGGGCGGGGCGACCAGGGTCACCTCGGCGCCCAGGGTGTGCAGGAGGTCGACGTTCGAGCGGGCGACGCGGCTGTGCAGGACGTCGCCGACCAGCGTGATGCGCTTGCCGCTCAGGTCCTTGCCGAGGCCCGCGTCACGGCCGACGAGGCGGCGGCGCATGGTGAAGGCGTCGAGCAGGGCCTGGGTGGGGTGCTGGTGGGTGCCGTCGCCCGCGTTGATCACCGGGGCGTCGATCCAGCCGGAGGTGGCGAGGCGGTAGGGGGCGCCGGACGCGCCGTGCCGGATGACGACGGCGTCGACGCCCATCGCCTCCAGGGTCTGGGCGGTGTCCTTGAGGGACTCGCCCTTGGAGACGCTGGAGCCCTTGGCGGCGAAGTTGATGACGTCGGCGGAGAGGCGCTTCTCGGCGGCCTCGAAGGAGATCCGGGTCCGCGTGGAGTCCTCGAAGAACAGATTGCAGATCGTGCGGCCGCGCAGCGCGGGCAGCTTCTTGATCGGCCGGTCGGCGACCCGGGCCATCTCCTCGGCGGTGTCGAGGATGAGAACGGCGTCGTCGCGGGTGAGGTCGGCGGCCGAGATGAGGTGACGCATCATCTGGGTTTACTCCGTCATGTGGAGGTTTGCGGGCATGCGGGCGCGCAGGGGTGTGCCCCCGGGCTCGCAGGGAAGCCGGTCCTACGCGGAAGCGGGCTTGGCACCGAGCAGCACGGCGTCGCGGCCGTCCTCCTCGGCGAGCTGGACCTTGACCGTCTCCCGCAGCGACGTGGGGAGGTTCTTGCCGACGTAATCGGCGCGGATCGGGAGTTCGCGGTGGCCGCGGTCGACGAGGACGGCGAGCTGCACCGCGCGCGGGCGCCCGATGTCGTTCAGACCGTCGAGGGCGGCGCGGATGGTGCGACCGGAGAAGAGCACGTCGTCGACGAGGACGACGAGGCGGCCGTCGATGCCGTCACCCGGGATCTCGGTGCGGGCCAGTGCGCGCGGCGGATGCATCCGCAGATCGTCGCGGTACATCGTGATGTCGAGTGAGCCAACCGGGATACTGCGTCCGGTGATTTCTTCGAGCTTCTCGGCGAGGCGCCGCGCGAGGAAGACGCCGCGTGTGGGAATGCCGAGCAGCACCACGTCGTCGGCGCCTTTGGCGCGCTCGACGATCTCGTGTGCGATACGGGTCAACACCCGTGCGATGTCCGGGCCTTCGAGCACGGGCCGGGCGACATCGGATTCGTTCGTGTCGTGCGAGTCCATATGAAACGGACCTCCTTCTCCGCCTCACGGGACGGACCTTAAAGGACGTCGGAATTGCGCCATCCACGCTACCAGTACGGACAACGCCGCCGGTCACGACCCCCCTGGGAAGCGCCGGTACGGACCATTCGGCTTGACGCAGCCAAGTAACGCTGCGTAACCTCACAGTGAGTTACCGTTCTTCGTCCGGGGAGCTATATGTCCAGCGAATACGCCAAACAGCTCGGGGCCAAGCTCCGCGCCATCCGTACCCAGCAGGGCCTTTCCCTCCACGGTGTCGAGGAAAAGTCCCAGGGCCGCTGGAAGGCGGTCGTGGTCGGTTCGTACGAACGCGGCGACCGCGCCGTGACCGTACAGCGCCTTGCCGAGCTGGCGGACTTCTATGGCGTCCCGGTCCAGGAACTCCTGCCCGGAACCGCACCGGGCGGCGCGGCCGAGCCGCCGCCGAAGCTCGTGCTCGACCTTGAGCGTCTGGCGCACGTGCCGCAGGAGAAGGCGGGCCCCCTGCAGCGGTATGCCGCCACGATCCAGTCGCAGCGCGGTGACTACAACGGCAAGGTGCTCTCGATCCGCCAGGACGACCTGCGCACCCTCGCCGTGATCTATGACCAGTCGCCCTCGGTCCTCACCGAGCAGCTGATCAGCTGGGGCGTCCTGGACGCGGACGCGCGCCGCGCCGTCGCCCACGACGACGTCTGATCCCGCAAGGGACACTTGAGCAGAAACGTAACGCCGGGGTGGCCGGAACCGATCGGGTTCCGGCCACCCCGGCGTTTTACGTACGCCACAGGCGCCCCAGGAGGCCACAGAGCCCCCAGGGGCCCCACGGACGCCAGAGGGCCCGCAGCGACGCGCTGCGGGCCCTCTGAGCGGCATTGAAGGCTGTCGCCTCCTCGGGCTTGGCCCGTCGGGCTCTACGCCTCGTCGCGGCGCAGGCTCGGCTTCAGGTCCTTGAAGCGGCCGAGCAGGCCGTTCACGAAGGACGGCGAATCGTCCGTGGAGAACTCCTTGGCGAGCTGCACGCACTCGTCGAGCACCACGGCGTCCGGCGTCGCGTCGACCCAGATCAGCTCGTAGGCACCGAGCCGCAGGATGTTGCGGTCCACGACCGGCATCCTGTCCAGGGTCCACCCGACGGCGTACTGCGAGATCAGCTCGTCGATGTGGCGCGCGTGCTCCGCGTACCCCTCGACCAGCTCCATCGTGAACTCGCTCACCGGCGGCTGCCGGGTATCGGCCCGCGAGTGGCGCACCCAGTCCGCGAGGACCGTCACTACGTCTGCGCCACGCTGGTCGGCCTCGAAGAGAATCTGGAAGGCGCGCTTGCGGGCCGTATTACGAGCAGCCACGGTTAGCTGTTCACCCGGCCGAGGTAGCCGCTGTCACGGGTGTCGACCTTGATCTTCTCGCCGGTGGTGATGAAGAGCGGCACCTGGATCTGGTGGCCGGTCTCCAGCGTCGCGGGCTTGGTGCCGCCGGTGGAGCGGTCGCCCTGGACGCCGGGCTCGGTCTCCTGGATGACCAGCTCGACGGCGGCCGGCAGCTCGACGAAGAGGACTTCGCCCTCGTGCTGCGCGACGGAGGCCGTGAAGCCCTCGATCAGGAAGTTGGCGGCGTCACCGACGGACTTGCGGTCGACGTGCAGCTGGTCGTACGTCTCCATGTCCATGAAGACGAAGTAGTCGCCGTCCATGTAGGAGAACTGCATGTCGCGCTTGTCGATCGTCGCCGTGTCGACCTTGACGCCGGCGTTGAACGTCTTGTCGACGACCTTGCCGGACATCACGTTCTTGAGCTTGGTGCGCACAAAGGCAGGGCCCTTGCCGGGCTTGACGTGCTGGAACTCGACGACGGACCAGAGCTGGCCCCCGTCGAGCTTGAGCACCAGGCCGTTCTTGAGGTCGTTCGTGGAAGCCACGGTTGCGGAATCTCCTGGACTGACGTGGACGACCCCGGCGCACGCGCATAGCTCGGAGAGCTAGAGCGCGAGCAGCTCCTTGGTCGTAATGGTGAGTAGCTCGGGTCCGCCGTCCGCCTCGGGGCGCACGACGAGCGTGTCATCGATCCGGACACCACCCCGTCCCGGGATGTGAACCCCCGGTTCGACGGTGACCGGCACGCAAGCGTCCAGTTTACCCATGGCCGCGGGGGCCAACTGCGGGTCCTCGTCGATTTCGAGCCCCAGCCCATGTCCCATCAGCGGAGCCAGGCCCTCCGCATACCCCGCGGAGTCCAGTACATGTCGTGCCGCCCGGTCGATGTCGCGGTAGGCGGCGCCCGGCGTGAGAGCCTCCCTGCCCGCCCGCTGAGCGGCGAAGACGAGGTCATACAGCTCGATCTGCCAGTCCGCGGGAGACGTACCGATGACGAACGTACGCCCGATCTCACAACGGTATCCGCGGTAACCGGCCCCCAGGCACACGGAGAGGAAATCCCCTTCCTCCACCCGCCGGTCCGACGGCCGGTGGCCGCCGCGGCCGGAGTTCGGCCCGGTGCCCACGGAGGTCGGAAAGGCGGGCCCGTCCGCGCCGTGATCGACCAGACGGCGTTCGAGCTCAAGGGCGAGGTGGCGTTCGGTACGCCCGACAAGGATGGATTCGAGCAGTTCGCCGAGCGCCTGGTCGGCGATCTCGGCGCCGATCCGCAGACAGGAGATCTCCTCCTCGTCCTTGACGAGCCGCAGCTGTTCGACCGCTCCCCCGAGATCCGTGAGCCGCAGCCGCGGCGCGACCGATCTCAGCGCGCGATGCCGGGCGACCGTGAGGTCGTGCTCCTCCACGGCGAGCGCATCGGTGCCCTGCGCGGCCGCGAGATCGGCGCCCGCGACGGCCGGGTCGCCACCGGCCGCGTCGAGCAGCTGCACCCGCAGCCCCTCGTCGGGGCGCCCCTCGCCCTGTTCGTCACCGAGCGGCCTCGAACACAGCAGCAGATCCTCGCCGCTGCCGCTGCCGCTGCCGCTGCCGCTGCCCAGCAGGAGTACGGCACCCTGTGGCGCCGCCCCCGCGAGATACCGCACGTTGGCGGGACGGGACACCAACGCCGACGCGCTGCCACCCGCGGCACAACGCTCCCTCAACCGCTCTCGGCGGGCCGCGTACACCTCAGACATGGAACGAGCCTATGAGCGGCGGCGCGGGGCGGCCCGTTCAGCGCCGCCGACCGAGCGGGCCCATGGCGTTCCCGGAGCTTCAGGCGGCGGGGCCTACCACTGCGGCGGGCTCGCGATGGACCGGGCGAGGACGTCGTCAAGGATCCGGGCGGTGGCGGGCACGTCCAGCTGGGAGTTGTCGATGATGGGCAGGCCCGAGCCGTACCACCCGGCCATACGGCCGTGGATGCGGGCCACTTCCTCGTCCGTGAGGCGGCGGTTGCCGCTGCGCTCGGCGTTGCGCTCCAGGACGATCTCCAGTCCTGGCAGCAGGACCACCGGAAGCAGGCCGGGGCCCACGTGGCGCTTCCAGCCGCCGAGGCCGACGACCGGGCGGTCGGGGAACACCGCGTCGTCGAGGACGCAGGAGATGCCGTTGGCCAGGAAGTTCCGTGCGGCGAAGCCGCAGGTGCGGCGGGCCAGGCGGTACTGCGCCTCCGAGTGGTCGTTCCACCCCGACTGGGGGTCGGCGAAGCCCGAGCGCACCCATTCCCGTACGTCGTCGAGGCTGATGTGGGCGGTCGGCACCCTGCGGTGCTCCGCCCAGTACTTGGCGACGCTGGTCTTGCCCGCGCCCGCGGGGCCGATCAGGAGGACGGCCAGCGTGGTGGCGCCGGTGTCCGCCTGGGCCGTGCCGGGCGGCGGGCTCGGCATGGCGACGGGGCCGCCGGGCGGGAGCTGGATGTGGCCCGTCGTGTCCGGGGTCGGGGGCAGCGGGCTGCCGCCGGGGGCCTGGCCGTGCTGGGGGGCGCCCGGCGCCACGTGTTGCGGCGTCGGGGCGTGCGCCTGCGGGGCCGGTCCCTGCGGATGAGGGGCCGTGCCGGGCGGGTGCGGGGCGCCGGCGAATCCCGGCGCGGGAGGCGGTGGGCCGCCCGGCGCTGCACCCGGCGGCGGACCGCTCGGGTGCTGTGCGGCCGGGGACCAGCCGGTGGCCGGTCCGTGCCCCGGCTGATGGGGCGGCGGCAGCGGAGACCCCACTGCGTGCTGCATCCGGTGCCACTCCGTCTCGTGCGACTGACGCTGGTCGGGCGGCGGCCGGGGCCACCCGTTACCGAACGGTACCGTCCCCGGCCGACGTTGTGTGAACGGCCGGGGAGGCCGCAGGGTGCCCGTGGCTTGTTCTGTCGGGCCGATTCCCCGCTCGTGGAGCGCTAGTTCGCCACTTCGCCGTACGCGGCGAGGAGTACCGCGGGGTCGGGTCCCTCCAGGACGGTGGGCTTGCCCAGACCGTCGAGGACGATGAAACGCAGCAGGTCACCGCGGGACTTCTTGTCGACCTTCATGGTCTCCAGGAGCTTGGGCCACTGGTCGTAGCGGTAGCTCAGGGGCAGGCCGACCGACTCCAGGACGGTGCGGTGCCGGTCGGCGGTCGCGTCGTCAAGACGCCCGGCGAGGCGGCCGAGTTCGGCCGCGAAGGCCATGCCCACGGAGACCGCGGCGCCGTGCCGCCACTTGTAGCGCTCGTTCTTCTCGATGGCGTGCGCGAGGGTGTGGCCGTAGTTGAGGATCTCGCGCAGGCCGGACTCCTTGAGGTCGCCGGAGACGACCTCGGCCTTGACCTTGATGGAGCGCTCGATCAGCTCGGCGGTGTGCGGCCCCTGCGGGCTGCGCGCCGCCTGCGGGTCCTCCTCGATGAGTTCGAGGATCACCGGGTCGGCGATGAAACCGGCCTTGATGATCTCGGCGAGGCCCGACACGAAGTCGTTGACCGGCAGCGAGTCGAGCGCGGCCAGGTCGCACAGCACACCCACGGGCGGGTGGAAGGAACCCACCAGGTTCTTGCCCTCGGCGGTGTTGATGCCGGTCTTGCCGCCGACCGCGGCGTCCACCATGCCGAGCACGGTGGTCGGAACGGCGATCCAGCGCACTCCCCGCAGCCAGGTCGCCGCCACGAAGCCGGCGAGGTCCGTGGTGGCTCCGCCGCCGACACCGATGATGAGGTCGCTACGGGTGAAGCCGGACTGGCCGAGCGCCTTCCAGCAGTACGCGGCTACCTCGGCGGTCTTGGCCTCCTCGGCGTTCGGCACCTGGATGGCGACGACCTCGAAGCCCTGGCCCGCCAGGTCCTCGCGCAGCGCGTCGCCCGTCTCGGCGAGCGCCTCCGGGTGGATGATCGCGACGCGCTTGGTGTGCTCGCCGATCAGGCCGGGCAGCTCACCGAGGAGCTGCCGTCCGACGAGCACCTCGTACGGATCGGTGCCCGCGGTGCCGCCGACCTGGATGCGGGTGGGCGTCTGCCCCGACGTCTCGGCCATCTCCGTCATGCTTCCTTCAACTCCAGTGCGTCGAGGACCGCTTGGGCTACCTCTTCGGGGGTGCGGTCGTCGGTGGCGACGACGGCGCGGGCGACTTCGGCGTAGAACTGCCGGCGGGCGTCCATCAGTTCGCGCCACTGCTTGCGGGGATTGACCGCGAGCAGCGGGCGCGCGACGTTCAGGCCGGTGCGCTTGACCGCTTCCTCGACGTCCATCGAGAGATAGACGACGGGGTGCGGGGCGAGGAGCGCGCGGGTCGACTCGTCGAGGATCGCGCCGCCGCCGAGGGCGAGGACGCCCTCGTGCTCGGCGAGCGCCGTGCGCACGGCTGCCCGCTCCAGGTTGCGGAAGTGCGGCTCACCCTCGTCCACGAAGATGTCCGCGATCTCCCGGCCCTGTGCGGCCACGATGTCGGCGTCGGTGTCGCGGTAGACGGTGCCGAGGCGCTCGGCGAGCAGCGCGCCCACCGTCGACTTGCCCACGCCCATCGGCCCGACCAGAACGATCTGCGGGCCGGTCACCGGATCTGGAGGCTGTCGAGGTACGACTGCACGTTGCGCCGGGTCTCGGGCACGCTGTCGCCGCCGAACTTCTCGGCGACAGCGTCGGCGAGGGTCAGCGCGACCATCGCCTCGGCGACGATGCCGGCGGCCGGGACCGCGCACACGTCGGAGCGCTGGTGGTGCGCCTTGGTGGCCTCGCCGGTGGCGACGTCGACGGTGGCGAGCGCGCGCGGCACGGTCGCGATGGGCTTCATCGCGGCACGCACGCGCAGCAGTTCACCGGTGGTCAGGCCGCCCTCGGTGCCGCCGGAGCGGCCGGAGGTGCGCCGGATGCCCTCGTCGGTGGAGACGATCTCGTCGTGCGCCTGGGAACCCGGCACCCGCGCGAGGTCGAAGCCGTCGCCGACCTCGACGCCCTTGATGGCCTGGATGCCCATGAGCGCGGCGGCGAGCCGCGCGTCGAGCCGCCGGTCCCAGTGCACGTGCGAGCCGAGCCCGACGGGCACGCCGTACGCGAGCACCTCGACCACACCACCGAGGGTGTCGCCGTCCTTGTGGGCCTGGTCGATCTCGGCGACCATCGCCTTGCTCGCATCCGCGTCGAGGCAGCGCACCGGGTCGGCGTCCAGCTTCTCGACGTCGGCGGGGGTCGGGTAGACGCCGTAGGGAGCCTTCGCGCTCGCCAGCTCGGTCACATGGCTGACGATCTCGATCCCGGCCGTCTCCTTCAGGTACGAGCGGGCGACCGCGCCGAGCGCGACGCGGGCCGCGGTCTCGCGGGCGGAGGCGCGCTCCAGGATCGGGCGGGCCTCGTCGAAGCCGTACTTCTGCATGCCCGCGAGGTCGGCGTGGCCGGGCCGGGGCCGGGTCAGCGGGGCGTTGCGGGCCAGGTCGGCGAGGATCTGAGGGTCGACCGGGTCGGCCGCCATGACCTGCTCCCACTTGGGCCACTCGGTGTTGCCCACCATGATCGCGACCGGCGAACCCATGGTCAGACCGTGCCGGACGCCGCCCAGGAAGGTGACCTCGTCACGCTCGAACTTCATGCGCGCACCGCGCCCATAGCCGAGGCGCCGCCGGGCCAGGTGGTCCGCCACCATCTCCGTGGTGATCGGCACGCCGGCGGGAAGACCCTCCAGCGTCGCGACAAGTGCGGGTCCGTGGGACTCTCCCGCGGTCAGCCAACGCAACCTGCTCAACGGTGCTCCTCTTGCTCGCGCCTGGAACTGCGTGGCGCGACCGGGTGCGCGGCCCTGGCCCGCCACCCCCGATCCTCCCACGTCGGCGGGCCGGACCTGGCCTCCGGTCCACGAAGCGGACGCCTCAGCGCGCGGCCAGCGCGTGCTCCCCCGCCTTGCGCATGGCGGTCAGCGGCGCGGGCGTACGCCCCGTCATCTGCTCGACCTGCAGCACGGCCTGGTGCACGAGCAGGTCAAGACCGCTCACCACGGCCCCGCCGTACATCGACCAGCGGGCCGCCAGAGCGGTGGGCCAGGGGTCGTACAGGACGTCGAAGAGGGTGGCGGGCCGCTCGGGCACGGCGGCGGACAGCGCGTCGGTGGCGCCGGCCGGAGTCGTGGCGATCACCAGCGGCGCGCTCAGCGCCCGCTCGGCGTCCGCCCAGTCCTCGGTCCGCACCTCGACGCCGAGCCGCTCGCCCCACTCCCGCATCTCGGCCGCGCGCGCCTGACTGCGTACGTACGCGACGACCTCGCCCGTGCACATCCGCGCGAGCGCGGCGAGGGCCGACGACGCGGTGGCGCCCGCGCCGAGGATCGCGGCCGACTCGACCTGCTCGATGCCGCGCTCCCGCAGGGCGGCGACCATGCCGGGGATGTCGGTGTTGTCACCGACGCGGCGGCCGTCGTCCGCGAAGACGACGGTGTTGACCGCCTCCACGGAAGCGGCGGTCCCGCTGATCTCGTCGAGCAGCGGGATCACCGCGCGCTTGAGCGGCATGGTCAGCGAAAGCCCGGCCCATTCGGGACCGAGGCCTTTCAGGAACCCGGGCAGGGCCGCCTCATCGACGTCGAACAGGTCGTACGTCCAGTCGGCCAGTCCCAGCTCCCCGTATGCGGCGCGGTGCAGCACCGGGGAGAGGGAGTGGGCGATCGGGGAACCGAGTACCGCAGCTCGGCGCATCTGAGCGCTCATTGACCGTTCTGTTCCTTCAGGTTCTCTTCGTACTTCTCGCGGTTCCGGTTCTGTTCCTCGTTCGTCTTCGCGAAGAGCGTCTTGTCCTCGCTGACGGAGACGAAGTAGTACCAGTCACCCTTGGCCGGATTCAGCGCGGACTTCAGTGCCACTTCGCCCGGGTTACCGATCGGGCCGGGAGGCAGGCCCTTGATCTTGTAGGTGTTGTACGGGTCGTTGATCTTGCGGAGATCATCGACCGAACCTGTCGCCAACTCCGACTTACCGCGCAGGTAGTTGACCGTCGAGTCGAAGTCCAGGAGGCCGTACGTCTCCGTGTTGCCCGGCTTGAGACGGTTGTAGACGACCGTCGCGACCTTCTCGAAGTCGTGCTTGTACTTGCCCTCGGCCTGGACGAGGCTCGCGACCGTCAGAACCTGGAGCGGGTCCTTCAGATTCAGCGCGGCGGCCTTCGACTTGAGGTCGATCGCCTCGTACTGCTCATTGGCGTGGGCGACCATCTTCTTGAGGACGTCCTCGGGCTTCTGGCCCTTGGCAACGGGATATGCGGAGGGATAGAGGAATCCTTCCAGCGGGTCCTTGATGTCCTTGTTCGTATTCGCCCAGGAAGGAAGTCCGAGTTCCTTCCATTTCTTCTGGGCGACGTCCTCGGTGGTCCCCTTCTTGAGGTCAAGACGGGAATCGACCTGCTCATAGACCCAGGCGTTCCGCCTGCCCTCGGGAATGATGAGGTTGTTGCGGCTCTTCGGGCTCAGCATGAGGTCGACGGCGCTCTTGGCGGACATTTCCTTTTTGAGGGTGTAAACACCCGCCTGGATCGTGTCGCCCCTGTCGTTCTGCGCCTGCGCGGAGACGAAGGCGTCGACGCTCTTGACGACCCCGGCTTCCTTCAGCTTCTGGCCGATCACATAGCCGCCGGATCCCTTGGGAATGTCGACGATCGTGACGCCCGAGCCCTCGCCCGCATAGTCCGGCGACGTACCGAATCGGTCCTGATAGAACTGATAGCCGAAATAGCCGACCCCGCCGAGCCCGCCGGCGAAGACCACCGTCACGACCAGGCACGCGCAGCCACTCCTGCGCTTCTTCGGCTTCTTGCCGCCCCGGCCGCCGCGGCGGTCCCCGCGACGTCCCGGCGGGGTGACGTCATCCTCGTCGTCGTCATCGGCGCCGGAGAAGAAGGCGTGCTCGCCCTGGTCCGGGCCCGGATCCCAGTCCTGCTGCGGCTCCGGCTCGCCGCGGCGGCGGGACGGCGGCTCCGGCGGGGGGTAGGCGTCGGGCGTGCCGTAGAAGTCGGGGCTCTCCGCGCCGTAGCCGCCCGGCTGGTGGCCGTAGGGGTCCGACGGGTCGGCGGTGTACGGGACATGGCCCTGCTGCTGCCCGGTGTCCCAGCCGCCGCCGCCGTACTGCTGGTCGGGGCCGCCGTTGTACTGCTGCTGACCGGCGGGCCCGCCATACTGCTGCCGGCCATACGCCTGCTGCTGGCCCGTGCTCCAGTCGTCGTACTGCGACTGCTGCTGAGGGTGCTGCGGCTGCTGAGGGTCGTACTGCCCCTGGCCGCCGTAGGGGGACGGGCCGCTCGCGGCCTGCTGTCCTCCCCATCCGCCGTCCCCGTACAACGGGTCCTCGGGATGCCACGGTTCGGAGCCTGGACCCCGGCCATACTCAGTCATCGATCCCCTACAAGCCGCGAGGCGGGGCCGCCGTCTGAGTGGGAGGGCAACCGTTCCGCCTCTTGATGCTGTGCGGCAGCTGTTCGAACACCGCCGCATCGCGCGGAACGTTACCGTATCGCGATCAGATGACCACTTCGACGCCCTCGCCCGGAGCTTTACCTGACGCCCGTTCGGACTCCAGTGCCTGCTGAAGGATGATGACGGCCGCCGCCTGATCGATGACAGACCTGCCCTTTTTGGACTTCACGCCCGAGGCGCGCAGCCCCTGACTGGCCGTCACTGTGGTCATCCTCTCGTCCACGAGCCTCACCGAAATGGGGGCGACCATGCGGGCGAGGTCCTGTACGAACACGCGGATCTTGGCGGCCGCCGGGCCCTCGCCCCCGTTGAGGGAGCGAGGGAGACCGACGACGATCTCGATCGGTTCGTACTCGTCGACGAGCTGCTTCAATCGGCGCTGAGCGGCCGGGACATCGCGCCCCGGCACCGTCTCCACCGGCGTGGCGAGGATCCCGTCGGGGTCGCACGAGGCGACCCCGATCCGGGCGTCACCGACGTCGATGGCCAGACGCCGGCCCCTGCGCATGCCCGCTGCAGAGTCGTCCATCAGGCCGTCTCTGCCACGAGGCGCTCGACGGCGGCCATGGCGTCACCGATGGCCGCGGCGTTCTGGCCGCCGCCCTGGGCGACGTCCGGCTTGCCGCCGCCACCGCCACCGAGGGTCTTGGCGGCCGTACGGACGAGGTCGCCGGCCTTGAGGCCGCGCTCGCGGGCTGCTTCGTTCGTGGCGATGACCGTCAGCGGGCGGCCGTTCGTCGTCGTGAAGAGAGCCACCACGGCCGGGCGGTCGCCGGGGATGCGATGGCGGACATCGAGGACCAGCTTGCGCAGGTCGTCGGCGCCCGTGCCGTCCGGCACCTGGCCGGTGGCCAGCGCGACGCCTCGTACGTCCTTGGCGGACTCGACGAGACCGGCGGCGGCCGCGAGGACCTTCTCCGCGCGGAACTTCTCGATCTCCTTCTCGGCGTCCTTCAGCTTGCCGAGCATGGCGGAGACCTTCTCGGGCAGTTCCTCGGAGCGGCCCTTGACCAGCTCCTGGAGCTGGGCGACGACCGTGTGCTCCTTGGCGAGGAAGTTGTACGCGTCGACGCCGACCAGGGCCTCGATGCGCCGCACGCCCGAACCGATGGACGATTCGCCGAGCAGCTTCACCAGGCCGAGCTGGGCGGTGTTGTGGACGTGCGTGCCGCCGCACAGCTCCTTGGAGAAGTCGCCGATGGTGACGACACGGACCCGCTCGCCGTACTTCTCGCCGAACTCGGCGATGGCGCCCTGCTTCTTGGCGTCGTCGATCGACATGACCTCGGCCTGTACGTCGAGTTCGTGCGCGAGGACTTCGTTGATCTTCTGCTCGACGTCCGTCATGACGGCCGTGGGCACGGCCGACGGGGAGCCGAAGTCGAAGCGGAAGCGGCCCGGCTGGTTCTCGGAACCGGCCTGGGCGGCCGTCGGGCCGAGCGCGTCGCGCAGCGCCTGGTGCGTGAGGTGCGTGGCGGAGTGGGCGCGGGCGATGGCACGGCGGCGGTGCACGTCGATCGAGGCCCAGACCTGGTCGCCCACGGTGATCTCACCGACCTGGACGACGCCCTTGTGGACGTGCACGCCGGGGACCGGCTTCTGCACGTCACGGATCTCGACGACCGCGCCGTTCTCCAGACGGATCCGGCCGGAGTCGGCGATCTGGCCGCCGCCCTCGGCGTAGAAGGGGGTGCGGTCGAGGACGACCTCGACCTCGTCGCCCTCGCGCGCGGCGGGGGACGAGGCGCCGTTGACCAGGAGGCCGACGATCACGGCCTCGTTCTCGGTGAGGGTGTAGCCGGTGAAGTCCGTGGCGCCGGAGTTGTCGGCGATCTCGCGGTAGGCGTGCAGATCGGCGTGACCGGTCTTCTTGGCCTGGGCGTCGGCCTTGGCGCGCTCCCGCTGCTCCTTCATCAGGCGCCGGAAGCCGTCCTCGTCCACGGACAGGCCCTGCTCGGCGGCCATCTCCAGGGTGAGGTCGATCGGGAAGCCCCACGTGTCGTGCAGCAGGAACGCCTTGTCGCCGGCGAGGACCTTGCCACCGGCGGCCTTGGTCTCGGTGACGGCGGTGTCGAGGATGTTCGTGCCGCCCTTGAGGGCCTTGAGGAAGGCGGCCTCTTCGGCGAGGGCGACGGTCTCGATGCGCTTGCGGTCGGTCTGCAGCTCGGGGTACTGCTCGCCCATCGACTTGATGACCGTGTCGACGAGCTCGTGGACGACCGGGCCGGTGGCGCCCATCAGCCGCATGTTGCGGATCGCGCGGCGCATGATGCGGCGCAGGACGTAGCCACGGCCTTCGTTGCCGGGGGTGACGCCGTCGCCGATGAGCATCACGGACGTGCGCATGTGGTCGGCGACCACGCGCAGGGAGACGTCCGAGCCCTGCTCGGCGCCGTAGCGGACGCCGGTCAGCTCGGTGGCGGTGTCCATGACGACGCGCAGGGTGTCGGTCTCGTACATGTTCTGTACGCCTTGCAGGATCATCGCGAGGCGCTCGAGGCCGAGGCCGGTGTCGATGTTCTGGCTCGGCAGGTCGCCGAGGATCTCGAAGTCCTCCTTCGAGGTGCCCTCGCCGCGCTCGTACTGCATGAAGACCAGGTTCCAGATCTCCACGTAGCGCTCGTCGTTGACCGCCGGGCCGCCCTCGACGCCGAACTCGGGGCCGCGGTCGTAGTTGATCTCGGAGCAGGGGCCGCAGGGTCCGGGGACGCCCATGGACCAGTAGTTGTCCTTCTTGCCCAGGCGCTGGATGCGCTCGGCGGGGACGCCCACCTTCTCGCGCCAGATGGTCTCGGCCTCGTCGTCGTCGAGGTAGACCGTCACCCACAGACGCTCAGGGTCGAGGCCGTAGCCACCGTCCGCCACGGAGCTGGTGAGCAGCTCCCAGGCGTACGTGATGGCGCCTTCCTTGAAGTAGTCGCCGAAGGAGAAGTTGCCGCACATCTGGAAGAACGTGCCGTGCCGCGTGGTCTTGCCGACCTCTTCGATGTCGGGCGTACGCACGCACTTCTGCACGCTCGTGGCGCGCGAGAACTGCGGCTTGACCTCACCCAGGAAGTAGGGCTTGAAGGGCACCATGCCCGCGGGGACGAGGAGCAGAGTCGGGTCGTCCGCGATGAGCGACGCCGAAGGGACGACGGTGTGCCCGCGCTCCTCGAAGAAGCTCAGCCAGCGGCGGCGAATCTCGGCCGACTCCATCAGTGGTCCTCATTCCGGTTGTGCGAGTACTTCGTGTTCGAGAGGTACTTGCCCTGCGTGTTCTTGTCGGTCCTGCTTGATTTGCTGGTCCTGCTGTCCTCGATGGCCACGACCACGCGGCGCTGACCGGGCAGTTCCGGGTCGCCCTGGGCATCGAGCCCCAGGGCCTCACCCAGTTCGGCCTCGCGCTGTGCCATGCCGTCGCGGACGTCGAGAGCGAAGTCCTTGAGCTTGTGACCCGCCTCGACCGCCTTGTTCGCGGCTTGGGCCGCGAGGCTTTCGGGGGTCAGTTGCTTGATCTTGCGGTTGACCTTGGTGGTGGCCCACACACCGGCAGCGGCGCCCGCGGTGAACCAGAACGTACGGCGGAACATCGCTGCGTCAGTCCTTCTTCCGCTTGCCCCGCCGCCGCGCTGAGGGGACGGTGCGCCCCACGATCACGGTACGTCGGGCGGACGCCGGGGGCACATTGGTTGATTCGGGTGCTGCCTTGCGGCCCAGGGCTCTGCGCACCCCGTAGCCGAACGCCGCGACCTTGACGAGGGGCCCGCCGAAGGTGGAGGCCACCGTCGTGGAGAGCGCCGACGCGTTCGACGTGACTTCCTGGACGTCCGACGCGATGGCGTCGACCCGCTCGATCTGCGTCTGCGCGGAGCGCACCGCGGTGGAGGCGTCCGCGAGCAGCGGAACGGCCTGCTCGGTCACTTCCGCGACGAGCTTGGTGGTCGCCCTGAGCGTCTGCGCCAGCCTCACCAGCACCACGGCCAGGAAGGAGACCAGGATCGCCCAGAAGACGGCTACCAGGATCCCGGCCACCTCTCCACCGGACACTGTGCACCGCTCCCTGATCATCGGTCCCGAACATCGAAAAGTCGTCCCCCGACCCTATCGCGCCGGGGCGAAGGCTCCGCACCGCATTACCGCGCGGGAGCAAGGGAGTTACCTGAAGTGATTGTACGGACTGCTTACGGATGGGTACGCTCCGTATCTCATGCGACGCGATCAGGGCACCGGTAACCGTCGGCACGGCACCCCAGCACGCCCGCCGAGACCCGGCAACCTCCCTCTGGAGCTCAACGCCTTCGTCGGACGCACCGGCGAACTCGCCTCTCTGGCCGCCGCGTTGGAGTCCGGACGCCTGGTCACGGTGACCGGGGTCGGCGGTGTCGGGAAGTCGCGCCTGGCTGTCCGGGCCGCCTGCGACGCCGTACCTCCGGACGGCGCCTGGCTGGTGGAGCTCGCCGGGGTCAGGGACCCGGATCTGGTGGAGCACGCGGTCGCCGACGCGCTGCGCCTGACGGACCACACCCACCGCACGCCGCGCGAGGTCCTGCTCGACCATCTCGCGGAGCGGGAAGTCCTCCTCGTCGTCGACGGGTTCGAGCACCTGGTGGAGGCGTGCGCCTCGCTGGTGGGGGATCTCCTGCACCACTCCCCCGGGCTCCGCGTGCTCGCGGTGGGCCGCCGGCCCCTCGACACCGGGGGCGAGCGGATCTTCCCGCTCGCGCCGCTGCCCGCCCAGGACGCGGCCGTGCTCTTCGCCGACCGTGCGGCGGAGGGGCTCCCCGGCTTCACCCTCGACGAGGAGAACGAGGCCGACGTGGCGGAGCTCTGCCGCCGCCTGGACGGGATCCCGCTCGCCGTCGAGCTGGCGGCGGGGCGGCTGCGGGCCCTCTCGCCCGCCCAGCTCCTCGCCCGACTGGACAACCGCTTCGCGCTCCTCACCGGGACGCGGCGCGATGTGCCGCCGCGGCATCAGACCCTGCGGACGGCCATCGGCTGGAGCCATGAGCTGTGCACGGCGGGCGAGCGTCTGCTGTGGTCGCGGCTCTCGGTGTTCTGCGGTCCCTTCGACCTGGAGGCGGCGGAGTACATCTGCAGCGGCGACGGCCTGCACGCCGACGACGTCCTCGACGTACTCGGCGAGCTGCTCGCGCAGTCCGTCGTGACCCGCGAGGAAGGGGCGACCGGGGTCCGCTACCGCATGCTCGACACGGTCCGGGCGTACGGCGCCGACTGGCTGGAGGCGTCCGGTGACGCGGCGCGGATGCGGCGCAGGCACCGAGACTGGTACATGGGCCTCGCCACCTGGTGCGAGCTGGACTGGTTCTCGCCGCGCCAGGCGCGGGTCGCCGAGCTCGTCGACTGTGAACTGCCCAACCTGCGGGGCGCGTTGGAGTACTGCCTGACCGAGCCGGACGAGACGCATCTGGGCCAGTACCTCGCGGGCAGCCTGTGGTTCTACTGGGTGGGCTGCGGGCGGCTCGCGGAGGGGCGGCACTGGCTGGACCGCGCCCTGGAGCTGGACGGCGGCCACGACGAGTCGCGCCTCAAGGCCCTGTGGGTGCTCGGCTACGTCGCGGTCCTCCAGGGCGACACCGTCGCCGCGCTCGCCGCGCTGCAGGAGTGCAAGGACGAGGCGGAACGTACCGGCAGCTCCATCGCGGCCGCGTACGCCGTGCACCGCATCGGCTGCCTGGCTCTGCTCTCCGACGACATGGAGCGCGCCGAAACCTTGCTGCGCTCGGCCCTCGACCAGTACCGCGAGATCGGCGAGCTCAACAGCAATGTCCTGATGGGCCAGGTCGAGCTGGCGATGGCCCTCGCCTTCCGCGGGGATCTCGCCGCCGCCGTGGAGCTCTGCGAGGACGTACGCCAGGTCTGCGAGGACCACGGCGAGCGCTGGACTCTGGCCTACGCCCTCTATGTACTCGGCTTCGCGGCCTGGACGCGCGGTGAGGCGGCGACCGCGCGCGAGCTTGTCATGCGGTGCCTGGCCCTTGACCACGCCTTCAACGATCTGCTCGGCACGGTGCTCGCGATCGAGCTGCTCGCCCTGTTCACCGCGGTGGAGGGCGATCCCGCGGAGGCGGCGGTGCTGCAGGGCGCCGCGTCCCGCATCTGGCCCTCGGTGGGCCTTCCGCTGTTCGGCTCGGGGAACTTCGGCGGGCCGCATGCGCTGTGCGAGTCGCAGGCCCGCGAGCAGCTGGGCGACGCCCGCTACGAGGAGTGCGTTGCCGTCGGGGCTCGTCTCGCCCCGGACGCGGCGGTGTCGCGCGCCCTGCGCACCGGCACCCTGAGCAACGCAAAAACCCGCCGCCTGCCCCACCACGAAGGGAGGGCGGGCGACGGGCTGAAGCAGGGAGAGCTACGTCCGGGTCAGCGGGCGTAGTACTCGACGACGAGCTGCTCGTCGCAGATCACGGGGATCTCCTTGCGGTTCGGGTCACGGTCCAGACGGAAGGCCAGGGCCTTCAGGTTGACCTGGAGGTAACGCGGGATCTCGCCGTCGGGGGCGAAGCCGCCCTCGCGGGAGACCTGGAACAGCGGCTTCTCGCGGCTGCGCTCGCGGACCATCACGACGTCGTCGGGACGGACGCGGAACGACGGCTTGTCGACCTTGCCGCCGTTGACCTCGATGTGGCCGTGGCTGACCATCTGACGGGCCTGGTAGATCGTGCGGGCGATGCCCGAACGCAGGATCAGGGCGTCGAGACGGCGCTCGAGCTCGATGACCAGGGCCTCGCCGGTCTTGCCTTCGGCCTTCTTGGCGCGGTCGTAGGCACGGGCCATCTGCTTCTCGCTGATGTCGTACTGCGCGCGCAGACGCTGCTTCTCGAGCAGACGGACCTTGTAGTCCGAGTTCTGCTTGCGCCCACGGCCGTGCTCGCCCGGCGGGTAGGGGCGGGCCTCGAAGTACTTGACGGCCTTCGGGGTCAGCGCGATGCCGAGGGCACGCGACTTCTTGACCTTGGGGCGGGACTGGTTCGGCATGAACCAACCTCTCTGTTCATTGTGAAATCGGCTTCACCAGGGTTAGGGGAGGTCGCATCCGCAGCCTGGGAAACCCATCGGATCCGGTGGTTCTGGATCCGGCGGGCAGCCGCTCCCTGGTCTGGGCACTATGTGCAGCACGCGAGTGGCCCACCGACCGCTTCCCGGAGTACGAGATGGTGGTGGGCTGCCCGCGACACCTTCGACGGTGCGCGACGCTCCTGGAGATCCCTGGACGGTGAGGTCCTGGGCTCCGGCTGGATGTCCCGTTCTGGTGGTGCCGGTACGAGACCGGACACGGGACGCAGCACTTCGGGCAAGTGTACCGGGTGACGAGGGGTGCCTCGGCCGCGGGCGCCTCGGGGGTCCGTGCTTCAGCCGCAGGTGGCGAGGAGGTCCTGGAGGGCCAGTTTCTCGGGGGCCGTGACCGTGAGGGCGTACTTGGTCTTGATGCCGGTCCAGCGGCGGCCGTACTCGCACCAGTATTCCTTGCGCGGGGGCTTCCACTTGTCGGGGGTCTGGCTGCTCTTCGTGTAGTTCGTCGCCTTGTCGGCGGCGAGCAGGACGTCCAGGTCATTGGCGTACGTGAGGCGCCGCTCGGCGTTCCACGCCCAGGCTCCTGCCTGCCAGGCGGCGCCGAGCGCGACGACGTGGTCGGTCTGGATCTGCGAGGCACGGCGGTAGTAGTACGGCAGCTTCTGGCCGGTGTACGGGTCGTGCAGGACGCCGGAGAGGACGACGCAGGGGTTGCGGTCGCCCTCGCGCAAGTCCTTCAGGTCGCGTCGCAGGACGTCGTCACGGGTGTCGCAGCCGTTGCGGCCGCCGGGGGCGTCGGTGTCGTCGGACCAGCCCACGCCGAACGCGGAGCGCTTGTACGTCTGCCAGTTCTTGCCCCATGCGACGGCGAGGCCGGTGAGCTGGTCGCGGGCCTGCGCTGCGGTGGGCGGGAAGCCGTGGCCGGCGAGGGCAGCCGTGGGGGGCGGCTTCGCCGTGGGCTCCGCGGCCTCCTTCGCGGTCGCGGTCGCGCGGCGGGACTCGGCTCGCTCCAGTTGCGGGGGCGTGCAGGCCGTGGCGAGGGCGGCAACGAGCAGGAGGGCCCCCGCGCGCGGTCCCGGTGCTGTGCCCATGGCGCCGAGCGTAGGCGGGAGCGCCGGGGTCCGCCCGCCGTGGGCCGGGCGGCTACTCCCCCTTGAGGCGCTCCCGAACCCGCTCCACCACGTCCGCGTACCGCGCCTCGGCTCCATAGCGCGTGGGTTGGTAGTAGCGCTTGGCGGCGACGGTGTCCGGTGCGTACTGCTGGGCGGCGATCGCGCCCGGCACGTCGTGCGGATACACATAGCCCTGGGCGTGGCCGAGCTTGGCCGCTCCCTTGTAGTGCCCGTCGCGCAGGTGGGGTGGGACGGGGCCCGCGAGGCCCGCGCGGACGTCGGCCTGGGCGGACTGGATGGCGATCGTCGCGGCGTTCGACTTCGGGGCCAGGGCGAGGGCGATCGTCGCGTGGCTGAGGGTGAGCGCTGCCTCCGGGAAGCCGATCATCGCGACGGCCTGGGCGGCGGCGACCGCGGTGGGCAGTGCCGTGGGGTCGGCGAGGCCGATGTCCTCGCTGGCGGAGATCATCAGGCGCCGTGCGATGAAGCGGGGGTCCTCGCCCGCCTCGATCATCCGGGCGAGATAGTGCAGGGCCGCGTCCACGTCCGAACCGCGGATGGACTTGATCAGGGCGCTCGCGACGTCGTAGTGCTGGTCGCCGTCGCGGTCGTACTTCACGGCGGCGCGGTCGACCGACTCCTCCAGGCTCTGGAGGGTGATCTCCTTCTCCCCCTTGGCGAGGGCCGACCCTGCGCCGGCCTCCAGGGCGGTGAGCGCGCGCCGGGCGTCGCCGCCGGAGATCCGCAGGAGGTGCTCCTCGGTGTCCTCGGGCAGCTCCACGGCGCCGCCGAGGCCCCGCTCCTCGGCGAGCGCCCGGCGCAGCAGGCCGCGCAGGTCGTCGTCCGTGAGGGGTTCGAGCGTGAGGAGGAGGGAGCGGGACAGGAGCGGGGAGATGATCGAGAAGTACGGGTTCTCCGTCGTCGCCGCGATGAGCGTGACCCAGCGGTTCTCGACGGCGGGCAGCAGGGAGTCCTGCTGGGCCTTGCTGAAGCGGTGGATCTCGTCCAGGAAGAGGACGGTCTCCTTGCCGTGGCCGCCCATCGCGCGCCGGGCTCCCTCGATGACCGCGCGGACTTCCTTCACTCCGGCGGTGATCGCGGAGAGCTCCACGAAGCGCTTGTTCGTGGCCTTGGAGACCACGTACGCAAGGGTCGTCTTGCCGATGCCCGGCGGTCCCCACAGGAACACCGACGACGGTCCCGCGGGTCCTCCGCCGCCCTCGCCGACCAGCCTCCGCAGGGGCGAGCCCTGCTTCAGCAAATGCTGCTGGCCGACGACTTCTTCGAGGGTGCGCGGGCGCATCCGGACGGCCAGGGGACTCGTCGACGGGTCCTTCTCCTGGCGGTCCTCGGCGGCTGCGGTGAACAGATCGGGCTCCACGGTTCGAACCCTACGTCAGCCCACTGACAACGCCCTCGGCGCTGTCAGCTGGTCCAGAAGTCCCACCAGCGCGTGAGGATCAGCATGCCGATGATGCCGACGTGCAGCACCGGAAGCACCCAGGTGAACTCGGCGAAGAACGTACGCAGCCAGGACGGCGCGGGCAGGAAGCCGTTACGGACGTTGAACGACGTCACGTACCAGAACATGACGATCGTGGCGACCCAGGCCAGGCAGCACCACAGGCACAGCGAGTTGATCTCGTACAGCGACTGGTACATCAGCCACGTGCAGAACCCGACCCCGAAGAGCATGCCCGCGTTCACCGTCAGCCAGTACCAGCGCGGGAAGCGCGCACGGCCCAGCAGACTCATGCCGACACAGATCACGACGGCGTACGCGGCGATGCCCAGCATCGGGTTCGGGAACCCGAACACCGACGCCTGCTCGCTCTTCATGATGTTGCCGCAGGAGACCACCGGATTCAGGCTGCAGCCGGGCGTGAAGTCCGGGTCTTCGAGGAGCTTAAACTTGTCCAGCGTGATGACCCACGCCGCGAGCAGCCCCGCCGCACCCGTGATCACCAGAAGCAGCGCGAACGCACGGCTCCCGCCGGCACCGCGTGGCGCGTCCGCGCCCCTTCCGCCGTGATCGTGCTCGGAGGGGAGGCTGTCGCTTGCCGGGGTCGTCTTGCTCATCACGCCGTTCCGTCGCTCAGGGGCCTGGGGGCAGGGACATTGTGCCGCACGCACGCGGGTCTCCACCGTTCGATGGACATAAGGAGGTACGTGCGAAGGGCCCCGGGCGTTCGGTCCGCCGGGGCCCTTCGTATGCGCGCGAGGCTAGGCCAGCTTGCCCTGCAGAACGGCCACGATCTCGTCCACCGCGACGGCGTCCTGCTCCCCGGACTCCATGTCCTTGAGCTGGACGACACCCTCGGCGAGATCACGCTCACCGGCGACGATCGTGAAGCGTGCGCCGCTGCGGTTGGCGTTCTTCATGGCTCCCTTGAGGCCCTTGCCGCCGTACGAGAAGTCGGCGGCGACGCCCGCCCTGCGCAGCTCGGTCACCTTGGCGAACAGGACCCGCCTTGCCTCGTCACCGAGCGGCACCGCGAACACACTGGTCGCCGAGGGCAGTTCGAGCTCCACGCCCTCCGCCTCCAGGGCGAGGACCGTGCGGTCCACGCCGAGCGCCCAGCCCACCGACGGCAGCGAGGGGCCGCCGATCATCTCGGACAGGCCGTCGTAGCGACCGCCGCCGCCCACCGCGGACTGCGAGCCGAGGCCGTCGTGGACGAACTCGAAGGTCGTGCGGGTGTAGTAGTCCAGGCCGCGGACCAGCTTCTCGTCGTCCTCGAAGGCGACGCCCGCCTCCGTGATCAGCTCGCGGACCTGATCGTGGTACGCCTTGCACGCGTCGCACAGGTAGTCGCGCAGCATCGGGGCGCCGACCAGCTGCTTCTGGACGTCGTCGCGCTTGTCGTCGAGGACCCGCAGCGGGTTGATGTCGATACGTCGACGTGTCTCCTCGTCCAGGTCGAGCCCGCGCAGGAAGTCCTGCAGCGCGGCGCGGTAGACGGGGCGGCACTCCTTGTCGCCCAGCGAGTTCAGCAGGATGCGGAACTGCCGCAGGCCGAGCGCGCGGTACGCCTGGTCGGCGAGGATGATCAACTCGGCGTCCAGGGCCGGGTCCTCGGCGCCGATCGCCTCGGCGCCGACCTGCGAGAAGTGGCGGTAGCGGCCCTTCTGCGGGCGCTCGTAGCGGTAGTACGAGCCCGAGTACCAGAGCTTGACCGGGAGGTTGCCCGCCTTGTGCAGGTTGGCTTCCAGGGCCGCGCGTAGTACGGAGGCGGTGCCCTCGGGGCGCAGGGCGAGCTGGTCGCCGCCCTTGGTCTCGAAGGCGTACATCTCCTTGGAGACGATGTCGGTGGACTCGCCGACGCCGCGCGAGAACAGCTCGACGTTCTCGAAGCCGGGCGTCTCGACGTATCCGTACCCGGAGTTCTTCAGCGGCGCGGAGATGGCCTCGCGCACCGCCAGGTACTTCGCCGAGTCCGGGGGCAGCAGGTCGTAGGTGCCCTTGGGGGCCTTGAAGGTGCTCACGGGTTTTCTCTCGTCACATTCCTCGTCGGGGAGCGTCGGCTCCCAGGCCGGCGGCCACCTGACGCAGATACGGGTTGGTGGCGCGCTCACGGCCGATGGTCGTGTGCTCGTTGTGACCGGGCAGGACCACGGTCGAGTCGTCGAGCGGCAGGCACACGCGCGCCAGCGATTCGAGCATCTCGTCCTGCGATCCGCCGGGCAGGTCGGTGCGGCCGATGGAGCCGGCGAAGAGCAGGTCGCCCGAGAAGAACACCGAGGGAACCTCGGCGGACTCGGGGAGCTGGAACGTCACCGACCCCTTCGTATGCCCCGGCGCGTGCGCGACGGAGAAGTCCAGACCGGCGAGCTTCAACCGGGCGCCGTCGGCCAGCTCCTTGACGTCGGAGGGCTCCCCCACGGTCAGTTCGCCGAGCAGCTGCGCGCCGAAGGAACGGCCTATGGCCTTCTCCGGGTCGCTCATCATGTACCGGTCGTCGGGGTGGATCCACGCGGGCACGTCGTGCGCACCGCAGACCGGCACGACCGAGGCGACATGGTCGATGTGGCCATGGGTGAGGACGACCGCGACGGGCTTGAGCCGATGCTTCTTGAGTGCGTCCTCGACTCCCTCGGCGGCCTGGTGGCCCGGGTCGATGATCACGCACTCCTCGCCTGCGGCGGGGGCGACCAAGTAGCAGTTGGTGCCCCAGGCCCCAGCGGGAAACCCGGCAATGAGCACGATCGTCCTTCGTTCGTCGTCCGGCGGAGGTGACCGCGCGGGATCGCGGCAGATCAGAGCCTACCGGCGCTCCCGATTCCACAGCTAACCCATATACGGTACGGGGCTAACAGAAGCGGTCATCCACGCAGAGGAGAGATCACCCGGTGGTCAGCAACGATCAGCGGCGGCGTCAGCTCGCCCGGGAGAAGTTCTTGCGGCAGCAGCAGCGCCGGGAGGCCGCGCGACGCAGGGCGCGGATGCGCAACGCGGTGATCGCCTCGGCGCTCGCGGTGGTGGTGGCCGGTGGCGCGGTGTCGTACGCGGCAGGCGCCTTCGACGACGACGGCAAGTCGGAGAACACGGCGAACGCGAACCCCACCACCAAGGCGGATCCCTGCGAGAAGCCCGCGGGCGGCAAGGTGAAGCCGCTCAGCTTCAAGAAGGAACCGAAGCTCACGATCGACAAGTCGGCCGACTACGCGATGAAGCTCGCCACCACCTGCGGCGACATCGACCTGAACCTCTCGGCGGCCAAGGCTCCGCGCACGGTCAACTCCTTCAACTTCCTTCTGAACAAGGGCTATCTCGACCACACGAAGTGCCACCGGCTCGTCTCGGGCGGCATCTACGTCCTGCAGTGCGGCGACCCGAAGGGCACCGGCGAGGGCGGCCCCGGCTACTCGATCCCGGACGAGAACCTCAAGGACAAGAGCCTGAAGGGGAACGTGTATCCGGCGGGTACGGTCGCGATGGCCAACCAGTACAACGCCCAGGAGAAGAAGGGCCGTGACTCCGGTGGCAGCCAGTTCTTCCTGGTCTACCGGGACAGTCAGCTGCCGCCCGACTACACACCGTTCGGGACCATTTCCGATTCCGGGATGAAGGTGCTCAAGAAGATCGCCGACGCCGGCGAGAGCACCGGGCAGGGCGAGGGCGCCCCGAACGCGACGGTCGTCATCAACAAGGCGACCATGTCGAAATCCTGACCGCCCGCGGGCAAACTTCGGACGCGCGGGATGCGGACAGCCGCCCCGCCGGTCGCCTATCTTGGCGGTGACGAAACTGTGGACGATGCCGGGGGCCCGAGGCCCTGCGCAGGCATCATGTGGAGGAGGCGCTGTGAGCAGCGACCCGTGGGGCCGCGTCGACGAGACGGGGACCGTGTACGTGCGCAAGGCCGACGGCAGTGAGCGCGAAGTCGGTTCGTGGAAGGCGGGATCTCCTGACGAGGCCCTCGCCTACTTCGAGCGCAAGTACGACGGTCTGGTCGTCGAGATCGGACTTCTCGAGCGCCGGGTGAAAACGACCGACCTGTCGGCCAAGGACGCCATGACCGCCATCGACCACCTGCGCCAGCAGGTGGACGAGGCGCACGCGGTCGGCGATCTGGAAGCCCTCAGCACGCGTCTGGACAAGCTCGTCGAGACCGTCGACGCGCGCCGCGAAGAGCGCAAGGTCCAGAAGGCCAAGCAGTCGGACGAGGCGAGGCACGCCAAGGAGGCGCTGGTCGTCGAGGCCGAGGAGCTCGCCCAGAGCGAGCAGTGGCGGGCGGCGGGCGAGCGTCTTCGCGCCCTGGTGGACACCTGGAAGGGTCTGCCGCGCCTGGACCGCAAGTCGGACGACGAGCTGTGGCACCGCTTCTCGCATGCCCGCTCGGCGTTCTCCAAGCGGCGCAAGGCCCACTTCGCCTCGCTCGACGCCCAGCGCGAGGAGGCCCGCAAGACCAAGGAGAAGCTGGTCGGCGAGGCCGAGGCGCTCTCCGGGTCGACCGACTGGGGCCCGACGGCCGCGCGGTACCGCGACCTGATGACCGAGTGGAAGGCCGCGGGCCGTGCGCAGCGCGAGCACGAGGACGACCTGTGGAACCGCTTCCGCGGCGCACAGGACGTGTTCTTCGCGGCGCGCAGCTCGGTCTTCGCGGAGCGGGACGCCGAGCAGACGGAGAACCTGAAGCTGAAGGAGGAGCTGGCCGAGGAGGCCGAGAAGCTCGTCCCGGTGAAGGACCTCAAGTCGGCGCGCGCCGCCTTCCGTACGCTCAACGAGCGCTGGGAGGCCATCGGCCACGTCCCGCGTGACGCGCGGCCGAAGGTCGAGGGCCGGATGCACGCGGTGGAACGCGCCCTTCAGGAGACCGAGGAAGCCGAGTGGCGCCGCACGAACCCTGAGGCGCGAGCGCGGGCCGCGGGCCTGACGGGCCAGCTGCAGGCGGCGGTGGACAAGCTGACGGAGCAGATCGAGAAGGCGCGCGCCGCGGGCAACAACGCCAAGGCGGACAAGCTCCAGAGGGAGCTCGACGGCCGTCAGGCGCTGCTCGACCAGGCCCTCAAGGGTCTGCACGAGTTCGGCGGCTGAGTTTTCCGCGCACTACGTAGAAGGGCTCCCGTACGCGATGTACGGGAGCCCCGCTACGTAGTGACCCGGTTTACGGCCTGCGCGCCGACGTCACGCGGTACACGTCGTACACGCCCTCGACTCCCCTGACCGCCTTGAGCACATGGCCCAGGTGCTTGGGGTCGCCCATCTCGAAGGTGAAGCGCGAGGTGGCGACCCGGTCGCGGGAGGTCTGGACGGCCGCGGACAGGATATTCACGTGCTGGTCCGACAGGATGCGCGTGACGTCCGAGAGCAGCCGCGAACGATCGAGGGCCTCCACCTGGATGGCGACCAGGAAGACCGACGACTGGGTGGGCGCCCACTCGACTTCCAGGATCCGCTCGGGCTCGCGCGAGAGCGAGTCGACGTTCACGCAGTCGGCGCGGTGAACCGATACGCCGCTGCCGCGCGTGACGAAGCCGATGATCCCGTCCCCGGGGACAGGCGTACAGCAGCGGGCCAGCTTGACCCATACGTCCTCGACGCCCTTGACGACGACGCCGGGGTCGGCGTTGGCGCGGCGCTTGCTGCGGCCGCGCGAGGGCGGCGCGCTCTCGGCGATGTCCTCGTTGGCGGCCTCCTCGCCGCCGAGCGCCTGGACGAGCTTTTGCACGACGGACTGCGCGGTGACGTGGCCTTCGCCGATCGCCGCGTAGAGGGACGAGATGTCGGGGTAGCGCATCTCGTGCGCGAGGGTGACCAGGGAGTCGCCCGTGAGGATGCGCTGGATCGGCAGGTTCTGCTTGCGCATGGCACGCGCGATGGCGTCCTTGCCCTGCTCGATGGCCTCGTCCCGGCGCTCCTTGGAGAACCAGCCGCGGATCTTGTTGCGCGCCCGCGGTGATTTGACGAAGCCGAGCCAGTCGCGGGACGGGCCCGCGCCGGCCGCCTTGGAGGTGAAGACCTCCACCAAGTCGCCGTTGTCCAGGGTCGATTCGAGCGGCACGAGCCGTCCGTTGACCCGGGCCCCTATGGTGCGGTGGCCGACCTCGGTGTGGACGGCGTACGAGAAGTCGACCGGGGTCGCGCCCGCCGGGAGCGCTATGACGTCGCCCTTCGGCGTGAAGACGAAGACTTCGTTGCGCGACAGGTCGAAGCGCAGCGATTCGAGGAACTCGCTGGGGTCCTCGGTCTCCTTCTGCCAGTCCAGGAGCTGGCGCAGCCACGCCATGTCGTTGAGGTGGTCGTCCTTGCCACCGGTCTTCCTCGGCACGTCCGTACGCACCTTGGAGGCGCCGGCGGACGGCTCCTGCTTGTACTTCCAGTGCGCGGCGATGCCGTACTCGGCGCGGCGGTGCATGTCGAACGTGCGGATCTGGAGCTCGACGGGCTTGCCGCTGGGGCCGATGACCGTCGTGTGCAGCGACTGGTACATGTTGAACTTCGGCATCGCGATGTAGTCCTTGAACCGGCCGGGGACCGGATTCCATCGCGCGTGGACGGTGCCGAGTGCGGCATAGCAGTCGCGGACCGTGTCGACCAGGACGCGGATGCCCACCAGGTCGTAGATCTCCGCGAAGTCACGGCCGCGGACGATCATCTTCTGGTAGACGCTGTAGTAGTGCTTCGGGCGCCCGGTGACGGTGGCCTTGATGCGGGCTGCGCGCAGGTCGGCCTGGACCTCGTCGGTCACTATGGCGAGGTACTCGTCGCGCTTGGGGGCGCGCTCGGCGACCAGGCGCACGATCTCGTCGTACATCTTGGGGTAGAGGATCGCGAAGGCGAGGTCCTCCAGCTCCCACTTGATGGTGTTCATGCCCAGGCGGTGGGCCAGGGGTGCGTAGATCTCCAGCGTCTCGCGGGCCTTCTTCTCCTGCTTCTCGCGCTTGAGATAGCGCATCGTGCGCATGTTGTGCAGGCGGTCGGCGAGCTTGATGACCAGGACGCGGGGGTCCTTGGCCATGGCGACGACCATCTTGCGCACGGTCTCGGCCTGCGCCGCCTCGCCGAACTTGACCTTGTCCAGCTTGGTGACGCCGTCGACGAGGAGGGCGACCTGGTCGCCGAAGTCACGCTTGAGGGTGTCGAGGCCGTACTCGGTGTCCTCAACCGTGTCGTGCAGCAGGCCCGCCATCAGCGTGGCCGGATCCATGCCGAGCTCGGCGAGGATCGTCGTCACGGCGAGGGGGTGCGTGATGTACGGGTCGCCGCTCTTGCGCTTCTGGCCGCGGTGCCAGCGCTCGGCGACCTGGTAGGCCTTCTCGATCTGCCGCAGCGTCGCCGTCTCGATCTTGGGGTCGTTGCTGCGCACTATCCGCAGCAGCGGCTCGAGGACCGGGTTGTATGGGTTGGAGCGCTGGACGCCGAGGCGGGCGAGGCGTGCGCGTACTCGGTTGGAGGAGCCGGAGCGCTCGTTCCTGGCCGCGGTGGGGCGGGGCGTGGGCGTCGTGCTGCCCGCGCGGGCCTCGGTGGGGGGCTTGGGGCGGGCTTCGGCGACCGGCTTGTCACGCTGGGCGCTGTCGCCAGGTGTACTCGGCGCGGACGTGCCGCCGGGGGCGCTGGGGGGCGTGCTCTCCTGCTGCCTCGCGGGCGTCGCGTTCTTCGCGGGCGTGGCAGCATGCGCCGCCGCGCGCTTGGCCTCTGCGGCCTTGGCGGCGGTGAGTGCCTTGGAATCGTCTGGCAAGAGGCGCTCCCTGTGCGCGATCCGGGTCCCCCGGTCAGGCCCCGAAGAGCCCATGGTATCGATCCTCGACCTTCGGCTCTCCTTCAGCTGGTGAGACGCCCTTCTACGAGAGAAACGCCTGAGGCGGGCGCCGGATTCCTCCGGGCCCGCCTCCGGGTGTGCGTGGTGGCTGCTCAGCCGCCTCAGACGGTGAGGAGGGCCTCCAGCGGGGCGCCCTCCAAGGCCGTCTCCAGCTTGGCGCGGCCCCCGAGGAAGCCGAGCTCCATCAGGACGGCCACACCGGCGACCTGGGCGCCCGCGCGGCGGATGAGCCGCAGGGACGCCTCGGCGGTGCCGCCGGTCGCCAAAACGTCGTCGATGACCATGACGCGGTCGTCGGCGGCGAGGTCCTCGGCGTGCACCTCGATCTCGGCACTGCCGTACTCCAGGTCGTACGACTGGCTGAGCGTGGCTCCGGGGAGCTTGCCCGCCTTCCGTACGGGGATGAAGCCGAGCCCGGCGCGCAGGGCGACCGGGGCGCCCAGGATGAAGCCTCGGGCCTCGAGGCCGACGACCTTCGTGGCGCCGTACCGCACGGCGAGGGCCGCGAGGGCCTCGGTCAGCGCGGCGAAGGCCTCCGGGTCCGCGAGGAGCGGCGTGATGTCCTTGAACATCACCCCGGGCTCGGGATAGTCGGGGACGTCCCGGATGCGGCTGGCCAGCAGCTCGGGCGTTCCGGCGAGCTCGGTCATCGGCGCTTCCCCGAAGGCCGGCCCCGGCCCCGGCCACGCGAGGCGGGCTGTGTGCGCGGGCCGACGACGCCCGCGGGGGCGGCGTCCTCCGGCAGGTCGTCCTGCGGCTCGTCGTCCTCGTCCCGAGCGGAGTTCTCCACCTCCACGGACTCGCCCTTGGCCACCGCAGCGGCACGCTTGGCGAGGACGCGCTTCTTGAGCGCCTTCATCGCCGGCTCGGTCTCCTTGAGGTCGGCGACCAGCGGGGTGGCGATGAAGATCGAGGAGTACGCACCGGCCGCGAGGCCGACGAACAGCGACAGCGAGATGTCGTTGAGCATGCCGGCGCCGAGGAAGCCGCCGCCGATGAAGAGCAGTCCGGCGACCGGCAGGAGCGCGACGACCGTGGTGTTGATCGAGCGCACCAGGGTGCTGTTGATGCTTCGGTTGGCGACCTCGCTGTAGGTCCACCTCGTCTGCTTGGTGAGGTCCTTCGACTGCTCCTTCAAGCTGTCGAAGACCACCACTGTGTCGTACAGCGAGTAACCGAGGATCGTCAGCAGACCGATGATCGTGCCCTGGGTGACCTCGAAGCCCACCAGTGCGTACACACCGACGGTGATCGTGATGTCGTGGATCAGGGCGATCAGCGCGGCCAGGGCCATACGCCACTCGAAGGCGATGGCCAGATAGATCACCACGAGGACCATGAAGATGATCAGGCCTGTCCAGGCCTTCTTGCTGATCTGCTCACCCCAACTGGGGCCCACGAGGTCGGCGTTGATGACCTCGGGCTTGAGGTCCATGTCCTTCGCCAGGTCCGCCTTGATCTGGTCGGACTTGGCGGTGTCCACGCCGGCTACCTGGATGCGCAGACCGCCCGAGCCGAGCTCCTGGACGACGGCGTCGTGGCCGGAGGCCTCTTCCGCGTACTTCTCGGCCTGCGCGACCGAGACGCTGGTCTTCGGGGTGGTGAAGACCGCGCCGCCCTCGAACTCGATGCCCATGTTCAGGCCACGCACCGCCAGGCCGACGATGGCCGTGATGGTGATCAGGATCGAGATGCCGTACCAGATCTTGCGCTTGCCGACGAAGTCGTAGCCGACCTCACCGCGGTAGAGCCTGGCGCCGAGATTGCCGAGCTTCGACATCTCACGCCTCCTTCGGGTCGACAGGGCCAGCGGAAGAACCAGTGGCGCGGCGGGTGCGGCGCAGCGGCGGCTTGGCGCCGAGGCGCTTCGGGTCGAGACCGGACCACTTGTGGCCGTTCGCGAAGAACGGCTTGCGCGCCATGAGGGTCATCAGCGGCTTGGTGAAGAAGAACACCACGACGACGTCGAGCAGCGTGGTCAGGCCGAGCGTGAACGCGAAGCCCTGGACCTTGCCGACCGTCACGATGAAGAGCACCGCGGCCGCCAGGAACGACACGAAGTCGGAGACCAGGATGGTGCGTCGGGCACGCGGCCAGGCACGCTCCACGGCGGGCCGCAGCGTGCGGCCCTCCCTGACCTCGTCCCTGACGCGTTCGAAGAACACGATGAACGAGTCCGCGGTGATACCGATCGCAACGATCGCACCACACACCGCGGGCAGGTTGAGGGTGAAGGAGATGGCCGGGCCGAGCAGCGTCATCAGGGTGTACGTCAGGGCCGCCGAGACCAGGAGGCTCGCGATGGCGATCAGCGAGAGGCCGCGGTAGTAGACCACCAGGTAGATGATGACGAGCGCGAGGCCGATGGCGCCGGCGATCAGACCGGCGTGCAGCTGCTCGCCGCCGAGTGCCGGGCTCACCGTGGTGACGCTCTGCTCGTGGAAGGTGAGCGGCAGCGCGCCGTACGACAGGATGTTCGCGAGGTCCTGGGCCGACTCCTGGGTGAAGCTGCCGGAGATCTCGGCGTTCGAGTTCAGCGTCGTGTTGACGCTGGGGGCCGAGGCCACCTCGCCGTCGAGGACGATGGCGAACTGGTTCATCGGGGGCTGCTGCTGCGAGAGCTTGCTGGTGGTCTTGGAGAACTTCTTCGAGCCGCCGCCCGTGAACTCCATGTTGACGACCCAGGCGCCACTCTGCTGGTTGATGGTGGCCTTGGCGTCGTCGACGTCCTTGCCGTTCAGCTCGGCCGGGCCGAGGACGTACTTCTCCCACTGCCCCGCGTTGTTCTTGCCACAGGCGATGGTCTGCTCGGACGCCTTGACGCCGTCGCCGACCTTGCCGCGCTGGGCCTTGTCGGTGCAGTCGAGGGCGGTGAACTTCTTCTGCAGCGCCGCGGTGGCCGGGTCGGCGGACGGGGTGGGGGTCGGGGCCCCCTTGTCGCCGCCCTTGTCCGAGGCCTTCGGCGTCGGGGTCGGGTCTGCCTTCAGGCCGTCGCTGACGGCGCGGCCCTGGGGGCTGGGCGAGCCGGTGGCGGTCGGCGTCGACGACGCCTTGTCGTCGCCCTTGTCCGTCGCCTTGGGCGTGTCCTTGCCCTTGTCCTTGTCCTTGCCGGACGAGGCGGACGGATCGGGGGTGGGCTCACCGGCGGCCACCGTCAGGACGGGACGGAAGTAGAGCTGAGCGGTCGTACCGACCTGCTCGCGCGCCTGCTTCTCGTTCGTGCCCTTGGGGATGTTGACGATGATGTTGTCTTCGCCCTGGGTCTGCACCTCGGCCTCGGACACACCCAGACCATTGACGCGGTTGTTGATGATGCTGACCGCGGTGTTCATGTTGGTCGGGTTGATCGCGTTCTTCTGGCCGGGCTCGTTCTTCGCCTGGAGCGTGATGCTCGTGCCGCCGGCGAGGTCGATGCCGAGGCGGGGCGTGGTGTTCCCGGAGAGGAACATTCCCGCGGTGAGCGCCACGAGGGCGATCAGGATGAAGACCAAAGAGCGTCCCGGCTTGCCCGGGGCGCTCTGCCTTCGGCCCTTCTTAGGTGCTGCCACCTTCTCGTTCTCCCTGTCCAACCGCCCCGGCGTCCGGTGATCTGCCCCGCACGGAGCAGGGAGTTCCCAGGTCGGGCGGCCATGAAATGGTGTCGAGACCCGTCACGAAACCCACGCACTGCGGGGGCCGTGGCAGCGCGAGCGGCGCGCCCCACGGGCCCCGGTGGTGGCTACTTCGTGTCGGACTCGCCGTCGGTCTTCTTCGGCTCGGCGTCATCGGCCTTGGGGGCGCTGTCCGCGTCCTTCTTGCCGAGGTCGATGGGCGAGTCGTCGGAAGCGTCGGCGGCGGGCTCGTCGGTCTCGGTCAGGGAGGAGGCGTCGTCCGGGACGACGGGGTCGTCAGACTTCACGGCACTCGTGCCGTGGATGATGCGGTTGTACTCGTCGTCCTCGAGGACGGCGCCCACGGAGTTCTTCGCGTAGAACGCGTGCACGCCGGGAGCCACCTCAAGGAGGACGGCGTCGTCGTGAACCTCCTTGACGGTGGCGTACATGCCCCCGATCGTGCGGATGCCGGTGCCGGGCTGCATCTCATTGCGCATCTGCGCCGCCGCCTGCTGCTTCTTCTTGGCGGAGCGCGTCATCAGGAACATGGCCCCGATGAGCACGATGAAGGGGAGGAGGGTCACGATATTCACGGGACGGAGTTTCCTTCGCATGACCGCGCAGATGAGCGGCCTGATGGACGGGGGTGGGCACGCCGCCCACAAGGGCGGCATCGGCGGAGTCTAAGCGAGTCCGCACCTAACGAACAACGCTCAGCATGGCACCGCAGTTCCTGACCGGGCGAGTACGCGCGCCGTCACGCCCCGAACAGGTCCCCTTGTCCGATTCCGCCCGCCTGCCGCGGCGGAACAAGGCCGAGATGTGCCCAAGCGGCGGGCGTCCCGACCCGGCCCCGGGGGGTCCGCGCGAGCAGTCCCTCCCGCACCAGGAAGGGCTCGGCGACCTCCTCGACCGTCTCGCGCTCCTCCCCCACGGCGACGGCGAGCGTCGAAAGGCCGACGGGTCCGCCGCCGAAGAGCTTGAGCAGGGCCTCCAGGACCGCGCGGTCGAGGCGGTCGAGGCCCCGTCCGTCGACCTCGTAGACCTTGAGGGCGGCGCCCGCGATGTCCCTGTTGATCGTGCCGTCGGCCTTGACCTGCGCGTAGTCCCGCACGCGGCGCAGCAGACGGTTGGCGATACGGGGTGTGCCGCGCGAGCGCCCGGCGATCTCGGCGGCGCCCGCCGGGTCGATCTCCACGTCGAGGAGCTGCGCGGAGCGGTGGATCACGCGCTCCAGCTCGGCGGGTTCGTAGAACTCCATGTGCGCGGTGAAGCCGAAGCGGTCGCGCAGCGGCGGCGGCAGCAGGCCCGCCCTGGTGGTGGCGCCGACCAGGGTGAAGGGCGGCAGCTCCAGCGGGATGGCGGTGGCGCCGGGGCCCTTGCCGACGATGACGTCGACGCGGAAGTCCTCCATCGCCATGTAGAGCATCTCTTCGGCGGGCCGCGACATCCGGTGGATCTCGTCGAGGAAGAGCACCTCTCCCTCCTGGAGGGAGGAGAGGATCGCGGCGAGATCTCCCGCGTGCTGGATGGCGGGGCCGCTGGTGATGCGGATCGGGGCGCCCATCTCGGCCGCGATGATCATCGACAGGGTGGTCTTGCCGAGGCCGGGGGCGCCGGAGAGCAGCACGTGGTCGGCGGTGGCGCCCCGCGCGCGGGCGGCGCGCAGGACGAGGTCGAGCTGCTCGCGGACCTTCTCCTGGCCGATGAACTCACCCAGGTCCTTGGGGCGAAGGGCGGCCTCGACCGCCTGGTCCTCGCCGTCGGCCGACGCACCGACGAGCCGCTCGGCCGCCCCCGCGGGGGCGGTCGTGTCGTCGGTCGTCTCGTCCCAGTTCATGAGCTCGCCTCGCGATGTGGTTCTGGTGGTGAAGGGGCCGGCACGTGCTAGCGGGTGCGGTTCAGCGTCTGCAGCGCGGCCTTGAGGAGCTGGCCCACCTGCGGCTTCTCGGACGCCTCGGCCTGCGGGGTGACGGCGGCGACGGCTTCGTCGGCCTCCCGCGTCGCGTACCCGAGGCCGATGAGCGCCGCGTGCAGCTGGTCGCTCCAGCCGGAGGTGACAGGGGTGCCGATCGCGGGGCCACCCGTGCCGATGGGCTCGCCGAGGCGGTCCTTGTACTCCAGGAGCAGCTTCTGGGCGCCCTTCTTGCCGATGCCTGGGACCGCGGTGAGCGCCTTCTCGTCTCCGGAGGCGACCGCGCGGCGCAGGGCGTCCGGGCTGTGCACGGCGAGCATGGCCTGGGCGAGGCGCGGCCCGACGCCGCTCGCGGTCTGCAGGAGCTCGAAGGTCTGGCGCTCGTCGTCGTCCGCGAAGCCGTACAGGGTCAGGGAGTCCTCGCGGACGACCAGGGAGGTGGCGAGCTTGGTCTGCTGGCCGATCCGCAGGGTGGAGAGGGTGTTCGGCGCGCACTGGATGGCCATGCCGATGCCACCGACCTCGACCACCGCGGAATCGGGTGCGAGGGCGGCGACGGGGCCGCTGACGAAGGCGATCATGCGGTACGGCCTTTCTGTGCTGTGGGGGCTTTCGGGGTTCTCGGGGTTCTCGACGCGTGCAGGGCGGCCGCCTGCTGGAGGCGGTTCTGGGCCACGGCCTGCTGGAGGCGGTTCTTGGCGGGGGCGCGCCAGATGTGGCAGATGGCGAGGGCGAGGGCGTCCGCTGCGTCGGCGGGCTTGGGGGGTGCGTCGAGCCGCAGGAGGCGGGTGACCATCGCCCCGATTTGTGCCTTGTCCGCGCGGCCGTTGCCGGTGACGGCGGCCTTGACCTCGCTGGGCGTGTGCAGGGCGACGGGGATGCCGCGGCGGGACGCGCAGAGCATGGCGACGGCGCTGGCCTGGGCGGTGCCCATCACCGTACGGACGTTGTGCTGGCTGAACACGCGCTCCACGGCGAGGACTTCGGGGTCGTGCTCGTCGAGCCACTGCTCGATGCCGCGCTCGATGGCGACAAGACGGTGGCCGAGCTCAGCGTCGGCGGGCGTACGGACGACGCCGACTCCGCGCATGGTCAGCGGGCGTCCGGCGACTCCGTCGACGACCCCCACACCGCACCGGGTGAGGCCGGGGTCCACCCCCAGTACGCGCATGCGCGCCCCCTCCCCTCGTCGCGGCGACGATCTTTGACTGCGAGCCAGGCTATCCGCTGCCACTGACAACAGCGGCGGGCCGGTGGACGTGTGTCCCACCCGGCCCGCCGAAAACCGCTCAGCTCGTGGCAGCGTTACGCGTCGACCTTCTCCATGACCTCGTCGCTCACGTCGAAGTTGGCGAAGACGTTCTGCACGTCGTCGCTGTCCTCCAGCGCGTCGATGAGCTTGAAGATCTTCCGCGCGCCGTCCTCGTCCAGCTCGACCTGCATGGTCGGGACGAAGTTGGCGTCGGCCGAGTCGTACTCGATGCCGGCCTCCTGGAGCGCGGTGCGGACCGCGACCATGTCGGTGGCCTCGGAGAGGACCTCGAAGGACTCGCCCAGGTCGTTGACCTCTTCAGCGCCCGCGTCCAGGACCGCGCCCAGGACGTCGTCCTCGGAGAGACCCGCCTCGCCCTTGGGGACGATGACGACGCCCTTGCGGTTGAAGAGGTACGAGACGGAGCCCGGGTCGGCCATCGAGCCGCCGTTGCGGGTCATCGCGACGCGTACGTCCGATGCCGCGCGGTTGCGGTTGTCGGTGAGGCACTCGATGAGCACCGCGACGCCGTTCGGGCCGTAACCCTCGTACATGATCGTCTCGTAGTCGGCGCCGCCGGCTTCGAGACCGGCGCCGCGCTTGACCGCGGAGTCGATGTTCTTGTTCGGGACCGAGCTCTTCTTGGCCTTCTGGATGGCGTCGAAGAGGGTCGGGTTGCCGGACACGTCGGCGCCGCCCGTACGGGCCGCGACCTCGATGTTCTTGATCATCTTCGCGAAGAGCTTGCCGCGCTTGGCGTCAATCACGGCCTTCTTGTGCTTCGTCGTAGCCCATTTAGAGTGGCCGGACATCTGCCTGTCTCCTTCGCGTTACCCAACTGTACGAACGCAGAGATCCTACTAGGATCCCGCCGCCGCGTGCCCCCGCACCATCCCGACGAACAGCTCGTGCACGCGATGGTCGCCCGTCAGCTCGGGGTGGAACGACGTGGCGAGCGCGTTGCCCTGACGCACGGCGACGATGTGCCCCTCGTGCTCGGCGAGCACCTCGACGCGCGCGCCGACCGACTCGACCCAGGGGGCGCGGATGAAGACACCCTCCACCGGGTCTCCGTCAATGCCGGCGATGTCGACGGCCGCCTCGAAGGACTCGTTCTGCCGCCCGAAGGCGTTGCGGCGCACGATCATGTCGATGCCGCCGAAGGTCTCCTGCTCCGAGCGCGGATCCAGGATCTTGTCGGCGAGCATGATCATGCCCGCGCAGCTGCCGTAGACCGGCATGCCGTCGCGCACACGCGCGCGAAGGGGCTCCATCAGTCCGAAGAGTGCGGCCAGTTTGGAGATGGTGGTGGACTCCCCGCCCGGGATGACCAGGCCGTCCACCTCGGCGAGCTCTTCGGGGCGCCGGACCGGCCTGGCCACGGCGTCCGCCGAGGCCAGGGCGATCAAGTGCTCCCGTACGTCGCCCTGGAGAGCCAGGACGCCGACCACAGGGGTGTCAGTCATCTACGTAGTGCCTTACCAGCCACGGTTCGCGTAGCGCTCGGCCTCGGGGAGGGTGTCGCAGTTGATGCCGACCATGGCCTCGCCGAGGTTGCGGGACGCGTCCGCGATGATCTTGGGGTCGTCGTAGAAAGTGGTGGCCTTCACGATGGCGGCGGCGCGCGCGGCCGGGTCGCCCGACTTGAAGATGCCGGAGCCGACGAAGACGCCCTCGGCACCGAGCTGACGCATCAGGGCGGCGTCGGCGGGGGTGGCGACGCCACCGGCCGAGAAGAGGACCACCGGCAGCTTGCCCAGCTCGGAGACCTCCTTGACCAGCTCGTACGGGGCGCGCAGGTCCTTGGCGGCGGCGTACAGCTCGTTGTTGTCGAAGCCGCGCAGCTTGGCGATCTCGTTCTTGATCTGGCGCAGGTGACGCACGGCCTCGACGACGTTGCCGGTGCCGGCCTCGCCCTTGGAGCGGATCATGGCCGCGCCCTCGGCGATGCGGCGCAGGGCCTCGCCCAGGTTGGTGGCGCCACAGACGAACGGGGTCGTGAAGGCGAACTTGTCGCTGTGGTTGACCTCGTCGGCCGGGGTCAGGACCTCGGACTCGTCGATGTAGTCGACGCCGAGGGACTGCAGGACCTGGGCCTCGACGAAGTGGCCGATGCGGGACTTGGCCATGACCGGGATGGAGACGGCCTCGATGATCTCTTCGATCATGTTCGGGTCGGACATCCGGGCGACGCCGCCGTCCTTGCGGATGTCGGCGGGGACCCGCTCCAGCGCCATGACGGCGACCGCGCCCGCGTCCTCGGCTATCTTCGCCTGCTCGGCGTTGACGACGTCCATGATGACGCCGCCCTTGAGCTGCTCGGCCATGCCGCGCTTGACGCGCGCGGTGCCGGTCTCGGGCGACTGGTTGCTGCTGGGGAGGGTGCTGGACACGGAGTTGACCTCGCTCGCTGAAGACGGGTTACTGCGTCTAAGAGGAAACTCCCGGCCACCAGTCCACAGCAAGGGCCAATGGCTGACCGGTGGCTCATTTTTCCCGGACGCTCCTGGTCAGGGGCGTGCCTGCTCCTGGTCAGGGACGTGCCCGCTCCTGGTCAGGGGCGTGCCGGGCGTCTACGAAGTCGCGCGGTCGGCCAGCGCGACCGGCGGCTCGTCGTCCATCTCGAAGGCCATGGGGAAGGGCGCGTGCCCCGCGAGGCGGAACCAGCGCACCGTGCGGTGCCTGCGCAGGGCGCGGGCCGCGCGTACGGCGTCGTTGTGAAAACGCCTGGCCATCGGCACCCTACGGACGGCCGCCGCCAGTTCGGTCGCCGCCTCGTCGCCGCCGGGAGCCTCGCGCACCGCGTCGACCTGCTCCTGCTCGCCGAAGATCGCACGCAGCGCCTGGCTCAGCTCGCTCTCGGCGACCTCGCGGTGCTCCTCCTCCGCCTGCCGGGCCGCGTGCGCCGCTTCGTAGAGCACGATGGAGGCCGCCGGGTCGAGCACTCCGGAGGTGGCAAGCTCCTGGGCGACCGAGGCGCGGCGGAGCAGCTGGGCGTCGAGTGCGGCGCGGGCCGCGTCGATGCGGGCGTGCAGCCGGTCGAGCCGGCCCGCGGTCCAGCTCAGGTAGAGGCCGATCGCGAAGAGGGCTACCGCGATCCAGATCAGTGTCGAGGTCACCGGCCCGAGGCTAGTCGAGCCGGCCCGCCCGCATGACCGCCGGGCCCACAGGACCGCGCCGGGCAGCCCCAAGGGCGGTCAGGGCGGTTCCGCGGGCAGTCAGGGCAGTCCCGCAGCCGGTCAGGTCAGTCCCGCGCGAGCCCGAACCGCGCCCGCAGGCCGGAGCGTTCGTCGGCGTCCACCGCGGCAGCCCCGTCCGCCACCGTCTCGTACACCGAGAGGATGTCGGCGCCCACCGTCGACCAGTCGAAGCGGCGCACGTGCTTGCTGCCGCGCTCGCGCAGCTCCTCGCGGCGCTCGGGATCGCCGAGGAGCCGCAGGGCGGCGGCGGCCAGCGAGTCCGCGTCCTCGTTCGTGAACAGGTCGCCCGCCGCGCCTTGGTCGAGGACCTGCGCGAAGGCGTCCAGATCGCTTGCGAGCACGGGTGCGCCCGCCGACAGCGCCTCGACCAGGATGATCCCGAAGCTCTCGCCGCCGGTGTTGGGAGCCACGTACACGTCGACGCTGGCCAGCAGCCGTGCCTTGTCCTCGTCGCTGACCATGCCGAGGAACTCCACGCGCTCCCGCATCTCGACGGGCAGCGAGGAGACGGCCTCGTGTTCGTCGCCGCGGCCCGCGACGAGCAGCCGGGTGTCGGGGCGCTCGGCGAGGATCTTCGGCAGCGCCTTCATCAGCACCGGGAGGCCCTTGCGCGGCTCGTCGATGCGGCCGATGAAGCCGATCGTCCCGCCCTGCCATTCGGCCTTGGGCTCGACCTTGGCGAAGAAGTCGACGTCCACACCGTTCGGGATGACGACCGCGTCGCCGCCCAGGTGCTCGACGAGCGTGCGGCGCGCGTACTCGCTCACCGCGATGCGCGCGCTGATCTTCTCCAGGGCTGGCTGCAGGATCGGATAGGCCGCGATCATGGCCCGCGAGCGCGGGTTGGACGTGTGGAACGTCGCGACGATCGGGCCCTGCGCCGCCCAGCACGTGAGCAGCCCGAGCGACGGCGAGGTCGGCTCGTGGATGTGGATGACGTCGAACGTGCCGTCGTGCAGCCAGCGCCGCACTCGCGCGGCCGACAGGAACCCGAAGTTGAGCCGGGCCACCGAGCCGTTGTACGGCACGGGAACGGCGCGGCCCGCCGAGACGACGTACGGCGGAAGGGGGGTCTCGTCGTCCGCCGGAGCGAGGACGGACACCTCGTGCCCGAGGCGGATCAGATGCTCCGCCAGGTCGCGGATGTGGAACTGGACGCCGCCCGGCACGTCCCACGAGTAGGGGCAGACGATGCCGATCCTCACGGGGTGGTCCCCTCGCCGGGCCGCACGGAGTCGTCGGCGGTCCCCTTCGCGGGGTCGAGATCAGCGAGCCACAAGCGCTGCAGCATGTGCCAGTCCTCCGGATGGTCGGCGATACCCGTGGCGAAGGCGTCTGCCAGCGCCTGCGTCATGACAGACGTCTTCTCCGCGCGGGTGCCTGTCTCGGGAACGTCGATGGGCGCGTGGATGCGGCCCTTCATGACCGGTGAGTCGTCGTACCAGAGGGTCACCGGCAGCAGTACCGCGCCTGTCTGCTGGGCGAGCATCGCGGGCCCCCCGGGCATCCGCGCGGTGTCCCCGAAGAACTTCACCTCGACGCCGGACGCGGACAGGTCCCGGTCCGCGACCAGGCAGATCAGGCCGCCCGCGCGCAGGCGCCGCGCCAGCGTGCCGAAGGCGGAGCCCCCGGTGTGCGGCAGGACCTCCATGCCGAGGCTCTCGCGGTAGGCCACGAACCGGTCGTACAAAGTCTCGGGCTTGAGCCGCTCGGCGACCGTCGTGAACGGCGTGTCCAGCTTGGTGGTGACCCACGCGCCCGCCAAGTCCCAGTTGCCGAGGTGCGGAAGCGCGACGATGACGCCCTTGCCTGCGTCGAGGCCTTCGGTGAGGTGGTGGACGCCCTTGACGTCCACGCCTTCCTTGATGCGCTCCCGGCTCCACGACGGCAGCCGGAACGACTCCATCCAGTAACGCAGGTACGAGCGCATGCCCGCCTTGGACAGCTCGCGCAGCCGCTCCGGGCTCGCGTCGGGCACCACGCGCGCGTAGTTGGCCTCAAGACGCAGGACGCCCTTGCCGCATCGCTTCCACACGGCGTCGGCGATGGTCCGGCCGAGGCGCACGGCCACCGGCTCGGGGAGCTTCTTGACCGAACTCCAGGCCACTCCGTAGAGCGCGTCGGTCAGCCGGTCCTTCACGACGTGGCCTCACTGCCCTGGGCCGGGGCCGCCGTGGCCGCGTCCGCCTCCGCGGACTCCCTGCGCACGGTCACCACGCGCTGGACCAGCGTGACGAGGCTGCCGACGGCGACGATCCACAGGGCGATCGGCAGCAGTACGTCGATGCCGGGGACCCCGAACTTGTGCAGTCCCGCGAGGCCCGCGGCGACCAGCGAGATCACCAGGCGCTCGGCGCGCTCCACCAGGCCGTTGACCGCGACGGGCAGGCCGATCGCCTCGCCGCGCGCCTTCGTGTACGAGACCACCTGGCCGCTGGCCAGGCAGAAGATGGAGACGGCGCACAGGACGTTGTTGTCGCCGGAGCCCGCGTACCAGAGCGCGAGGCCACCGAAGATCGCGCTGTCGGCGACCCGGTCGAGCGTGGAGTCCAGGAAGGCGCCCCAGCGGCTGGAGCGTCCCAGCTGCCGCGCCATGTTCCCGTCGACGAGGTCGGAGAACACGAAGAGCGTGATGACGATCGTGCCCCAGAAGAACTCTCCGCGGGGGAAGAAGACCAGCGCGCCTGCCATCACACCGGCCGTGCCGATGAACGTGACCGCGTCGGGGCTCACGCCGCGACGGATGAGAAACGCGGCGAACGGTGTGAGAACACGCGTGAAGAATGCACGCGCGTACTTGTTCAGCATGGCCTTCCCGAGGGGTCGGTGAGCCGTGCGGCCCTGTTGGCCACCGGCGGGCCCATCGTAGTCACGCCCTTGACCGACCGGCTCGCCCCCTCACGATCGCGTACGACGTATGGACGCACAGTGACCGGAGTGGAAAGCTCGAAAGCACCGCGGGCGTCGCCGGAGCCGACCCGCACGCGGCCCCGCGTGTCCGCGAGCAGCCAGCATCCCCGAGGGGGCTGTGCCTCCTCACCGTGCACGTGACCGGGAGGCCAAGGCATGGGCGACAAGGCGAACGCACACCCCGGAGCCGCCGGCAGGGCTACAGCGGCCGACCACCCCGCCTCCGTACGGAATGTGGTGCTGGTCGGCCACAGCGGATCGGGCAAGACGACTCTGGTGGAGGCCCTCGCGCTGACCGCGGGGGCGGTGAACCGGGCGGGCCGCGTGGAGGACGGAACCGCCGTCTCCGACTACGACGACATCGAGCACCGGCAACAGCGCTCCGTACAGCTGTCCCTCGTCCCCGTCGAATGGGGCGGTTACAAGATCAATCTCCTGGACACCCCCGGGTACGCCGATTTCGTCGGCGAGTTGAGGGCCGGTCTGCGCGCCGCGGACGCGGCCCTTTTCGTCGTCTCGGCGGCCGAGGGCGTCGAAGGCATCACCGGCGCGACCCGCATGGTGTGGGAGGAGTGCGCGGCGGTCGGCATGCCGCGGGCCATCGTGATCACGCACCTGGAGTCGGCCCGCGCGGACTTCGCCGCGATGACCCGCACCTGCGCGGACGCGTTCGGCGCCGACGACCCCGACGCGGTGCTTCCGCTCTATCTGCCGCTGCACGGCGCCGAGGGCCCGGACGGGCACACTCCGGTGACCGGCCTCGTGGGGCTGCTCTCGCAGCGGATATTCGACTACGCGTCCGGCGAACGGAAGGAGTCCGAGCCGGGCGACGACCAGCTCCCGCTCATCGAGGACGCCCGCAACGAACTGATCGAGGGGATCATCGCCGAGAGCGAGGACGAGTCCCTCATGGACCGCTATCTCAGCGGCGAGGAGCTCGACTTCAAGACCCTGGTGGAGGATCTGGAACGGGCCGTGGCACGCGGCATCTTCCACCCCGTGCTCGCGGCGGCCCCCGCCGCCGACGGCGCCCGGCAGGGCATCGGCACGGTGGAGCTCCTGGAGCTGATCACGGGCGGCTTCCCCACCCCCCTGGAACACCCGGCGCCCGCCGTCACCACCCCCGGCGGCAAGGCGCGGCCCGCGATCTCCTGCGACCCCGCGGGACCGCTGGTCGCCGAGGTCGTGAAGACCGCGTCCGATCCCTACGTGGGGCGCGTCTCGCTCGTACGCGTCTTCTCCGGCACCCTGCGTCCCGACGAGACCGTGCATGTCTCCGGGCACGGCCTGGCCGACCGCGGCCACGAGGACCACGACGTCGACGAGCGTGTCGGCGCGCTCTCCTCCCCCTTCGGCAAGCACCAGCGTCCGCTCAGCAGTTGCATCGCCGGCGATCTGGCCTGCGTCGCCAAGCTGAACCGCGCCGAGACGGGTGACACCCTCTCCGCCAAGGACGACCCGCTCCTGATGGCGCCCTGGGACATGCCCGACCCGCTCCTGCCGCTCGCCATCCAGGCGCACAGCAAGGCGGACGAGGACAAGCTCTCCCAGGGGTTGTCCCGTCTCGTCGCCGAGGACCCGACGATGCGTCTGGAGCAGAACCAGAACACCCACCAGGTGGTGCTGTGGTGCTTGGGCGAGGCGCACGCCGATGTGGCCCTGGAGCGGCTGCGCAGCCGGTACGGCGTGCAGGTCGACGTCGTGCCGCACAAGGTCTCCCTTCGGGAGACGTTCGCGGGCAAGTCGGCCGGGCGGGGCCGTCATGTGAAGCAGTCCGGCGGCCACGGCCAGTACGCGATCTGCGAGATCGAGGTCGAGCCGCTGCCGGGCGGCAGCGGCATCGAGTTCGTCGACAAGGTCGTGGGCGGCGCCGTGCCCCGGCAGTTCATCCCGTCCGTCGAGAAGGGCGTGCGCGCCCAGGCCGCGAAGGGTGTGGCCGCCGGTTACCCCCTCATCGACGTACGCATCACGCTGCTCGACGGCAAGGCGCACTCGGTGGACTCATCGGACGCCGCGTTCCAGACGGCGGGCGCGCTCGCCCTGCGCGAGGCAGCGGCCGACGCGAGGATCCATCTTCTGGAGCCGGTGGCCGAGGTGCGGGTCCTGGTCGGCGACGACCACGTGGGCTCGGTGATGAGCGACTTCTCGGGGCGCCGCGGCCGGGTGGTGGGGACCGAGCAGGCGCCCGGCGGGCGCACGCTGGTGCGGGCCGAGGTGCCGGAGATCGAGATCGGGCGGTACGCCGTGGACCTCAGGTCCCTCTCGCAGGGCACTGCCCGCTTCAGCCGCGCGTACGCACGCCACGAACCGATGCCGCCACAGCTCTCCGAGAGGATGCGTGAACAGGCCCAGGGCGTCTCCTAGTTGAGGGACTCCGGCAGGGCGCACGGATGCGCCCTGCCGGATGTCGGTGCGCACCGATACGCTGATGACCTGATCAACAGGTGTGCCAGGCAGGGAAGTCGGGAAAGCCGCAGCAGCGGAGATATTGCGGCGATGGGGGCGGCAGTGGCGGACGACGTATTCGACTTCAGGCCCGGGGCCCAGGTCCCGCTGTCCGGGGCCGCGGGACAGACGGCGGCGACCCACGCCCTCGCGTCGGCCGCGTACCGCGACGACAAGGTGTCGAAGATCCTCGAAGCCAACAACGAATGGCACAAGTCCGAGGTGAAGAAAGGCCTCTGGTCGCTGTTCGCGCCCAATCTGGGTGAGGCGTTCGCGCGGGCCGTGCAGGTGCGGATGCTCGGCGGCGCCCGCAAGCCGCTCATCCAGTCCTTCGGCATGGAGCCGCAGTCGATCGTCGAGCACTGCCTCGCGGCGAACAACATCCGTAAGGAGCGCGACCGCTGGCTCACCGTCGTGATGGTGCTGTGCGGGCTGCTCTTCCTGCCGGGACTGCTCCTGTGGCTGCTGCTGTTCTCGATCAAGCTGGCCGTGGTGAAGCGGGACAACAAGCGCGCGAGCGCGATCGCGACGGCCGTCCTGGTCGCCGTGGGCGTCCTCGCCGTGATCTTCCTCATCAAGCTCCCGATCGGCGGCCTCCTCGGCTGGTACATCCGCGCGGCGGTCGTCGTCCCCGTGGCCGGCTGGTTCTGGGCCAAGCTGATCGCCGAACGCACCGCGCGGGACCTGCGCGACCGCTGGGCGAGCCTGCTCGCCGGCGGCGGCATCGGGGCCAAGATCCCCGAGGCGGTGCCGGGCAGTCCGGGCGAGACGGCCGCCGAGCAGCTCCGGCAGGGCCTTGCCCGCCTCTCGGCCGAACAGCAGAGCAACTCGGTGTTCTACGCGGGGCCCAAGGGGATACTGGGCATGGGCACGCGCTGGGGCAGCTGGCAGCTCGCCGAGGAGCTGGTCTCCGCCAAGGAGGGCACGGAGATCCACCCGTTCCGCAGCTGGGACGTCATACGGGCCGTGCACGACCAGCTGCGTCTGCTCGAACGCGGCCCGCTGCACACCGGCGGCTTCCCGACGCCGTCGATAAAGCACTGGATCGTCTCCCCCATCGGGGAGAACGCCAAGGCGGTCGCCCGCCCCGGCGGCACGGAGGTCGAGGCCTATCAGATCCGCGGACACGAGATACAGCGGATCTGCAACGAGCAGCAGTTCGGCAGCGGCAACCGCCACTATCTCGGCGTCCAGTTCACGCTCTGGGACGGCCAGTTGGTCATCACGATGCTGATCACGGTGACCGTCCTGCACGAGACCCTGCGCATCGAGGTCACCGGCCACGCGCTCGGCCCGGTCCACTCGCTGTTCACCAGCAAGCCCGACCCCAAGGTCAAGAAGGTCGCCAAGCCCATCAAGTTCTGGGAGACCACGGAGCGCAAGCTGCCGCTGGTCGGCGCCGACGAGGTCGTGCGCCTCGCGGTGCGGGCGCCCTTCACGTGGTATCCGCCGATACTGGACCACCTCGGCGGCCAGCTGGTCCTGCCCGAGCCCTTCGGCCTGCGGCACGCCTGGGCGGACAAGCCGTGGCGGCACCGCTTCATGGCCGACGACGCGCTGCGCGCGGCCACCCCGGTGCTCCGCGTCGTCCACTCGGCGGCCATCAAGGTGCTCGCGGAGAACGGCGTGGACACGGAGAAGTTCGGTACGCGTTCCGGCTTCCTCAGCGGCGCGGTCCAGGACCCGATGCCGAGGAAGGCGGACGTGTACGACGCGTGAGGCGCGTCAGCGGGCGGTGGGCCAGGCGTCGGCCAGCATCTTGCGGGTGTCCGCGAGCAGCTGCGGAAGGATCTTCGTGTGGCCGACGACCGGCATGAAGTTCGTGTCCCCGCCCCAGCGGGGCACGATGTGCTGGTGCAGATGCGCGGCGATGCCGGCGCCCGCCACCGTGCCCTGGTTCATGCCGATGTTGAAGCCGTGCGCGCCGGAAGCGGCCCGCAGCGCCGTCATGGCCTGCTTGGTCAGCTCACCGAGCTCGGCCGTCTCCGGAGCGGTCAGCTCGGTGTAGTCGGCGACGTGGCGGTAGGGCACGACCATCAAGTGGCCGCCGTTGTACGGGTAGAGGTTGAGCACCGCGTACACCTGCTCGCCGCGCGCGACGACCAGACCGTCCTCGTCGGATTTGGCCGGGATGGAGCAGAAGGGACAGCCGTCGTCGGCGCCCGGACCGCTCGGCTTGTTCTCGCCCTGGATGTACGCCATCCGGTGGGGCGTCCACAGGCGCTGGAACGCGTCCTGCGTCCCCACTCCGATCTGCTGCTCCGGCTCACTCGTCATGCTGTGCAGCATATGACTTAGCCCGATCGAAGCGTGTCGGCGGGGCGCCCGCCGCCTCCTCGGCCGCGAAGCTGGGCCGATGACCGATGAAGGCCGTCAGGCCCGCTGGGAGAACCGCACGGAGGCACCGCTCGCCGTGGCCTCGCTGCTCTACCTGACCTCGTACGCAGTCCTGGTCCTGGCCGCCCCCGGGCCGCCAAGGGCCTGGCGCGACCTCTGCCTGGCGGTCCTCTTCGCCGCCTGGGCCGCGTTCGCCGTCGACTACGCGGTGCGGTGGCGGCTGAGCGGGCAGGGCGCGCGCTTCGTACGCACCCACTGGCTGGACACCCTGGTCCTCGTCCTGCCCCTGCTGCGGCCGCTGCGCGTCGTACACGTCTACGAGGCCGTCCAGCGCAGGCACGGCAGGCCGCGTCTGGCGCTGCACGCGCGCGTGGTCACGTACGCCGGTCTTTCGGCGCTGCTCATCGGCTTCACCGGGGCGCTGGCCGTCTACCAGCACGAGCACACGGCTCCGGGGGCGACGATCCGTACCTTCGGGGACTCGGTGTGGTGGACGTCGGCCACGCTCGCGACCGTGGGATACGGCGATGTGACGCCCGTGACGCCGCTGGGGCGCGTGATCGCGGTGGGCCTGATGCTCTGCGGTCTGGCGCTGCTCGGCGCGGTGACGGGGTCGTTCTCGTCGTGGCTGCTGCAGGTGTTCGCGCGGGAGGACGACAAGAGGCCCCCGGGACGCTGAACGTCCCGGGGGCCTCTCAGTCCCAGGTCACACCTGTACGCGGCTCTCCACCACGTCCATGAGCTTGGCGAGCGCCTGGTCGCGCGGGATGCCGTTCTCCTGCGAGCCGTCGCGGTAGCGGAAGGAGATCGTGCCCGCGTTCATGTCGTCGTCACCGACGATGATCATGAACGGGACCTTCAGCTTCTGCTGCGTCCTGATCTTCTTCTGCATGCGGTCCGACGAGGCGTCCACCTCGACCCGCAGGCCCTTCTTCTTGGCCTCGGCCGCGAACTCCTGGAGGTAGGGGATGTGCGCGTCCCCGACCGGGATGCCGACCGCCTGCACGGGGGCGAGCCACGGCGGCATCGCACCCGCGTAGTGCTCCAGAAGCACCGCGAAGAACCGCTCGATCGACCCGAAGAGCGCACGGTGGATCATCACCGGGCGCTGCTTGGAGCCGTCCGGCGAGGTGTACTCCAGGTTGAAGCGCTCCGGCAGGTTGAAGTCGAGCTGCACGGTCGACATCTGCCAGGTGCGGCCGATGGCGTCCTTGCACTGCACGGAGATCTTCGGGCCGTAGAACGCGGCGCCGCCCGGGTCCGGGACCAGCGGCAGGCCCTGCTTCTCGGCGACCTTACGCAGCGTCTCGGTAGCCTCTTCCCAGACCTCGTCCGAGCCGACGAACTTCTCCGGGTCCTTGGTGGAGAGCTCCAGGTAGAAGTCGGTCAGGCCGTAGTCACGCAGGAGGTTCAGGACGAAGGTGAGCGTCGTGTCGAGCTCGTCCGCCATCTGCTCCTTGGTGCAGTAGATGTGCGCGTCGTCCTGGGTGAAGCCGCGGGCACGGGTCAGACCGTGCACGACACCCGACTTCTCGTAGCGGTACACCGTGCCGAACTCGAAGAGGCGCAGCGGCAGTTCACGGTAGGAACGCCCGCGCGCATCGAAGATCAGGTTGTGCATCGGGCAGTTCATGGGCTTGAGGTAGTAGTCCACGCCCTCGTCGAGCTGCATGGGCGGGTACATGCCGTCGGCGTACCAGTCCAGGTGGCCCGAGGTCTCGAAGAGCTTCCCCTTCGTGGCGTGCGGGGTGTAGACGAACTCGTACCCCTCCTCCTCGTGCCTGCGGCGCGAGTAGTCCTCCATGACCCGGCGGATGATGCCGCCCTTGGGGTGGAAGACCGCGAGGCCCGAGCCGATCTGCTCCGGGATGGAGAACAGGTCCAGCTCACTGCCGAGCTTGCGGTGGTCGCGCTTCTCGGCCTCGGCGAGGAACTCCAGGTGGGCCTTGAGCTCGTCCTTGGTGGGCCATGCGGTGCCGTAGATGCGCTGGAGCATCGGGTTCTTCTCGCTGCCGCGCCAGTACGCGGCGGCGTTGCGCATCAGCTTGAACGCCGGGATGTTGCGGGTGGTGGGCAGGTGGGGACCGCGGCAGAGGTCCTTCCAGCACAGGTCGCCGGTCTTCGGGTCGAGGTTGTCGTAGATGGTCAGCTCGCCGCCGCCCACCTCGACGTCCGCGCCGTCGTCGCTGGACGCGGAGCCCTTGATGCCGATGAGCTCCAGCTTGTACGGCTCGTCGGCGAGCTCCTCGCGGGCGGCCTCATCGGTGACGACGCGGCGCGAGAAGCGCTGGCCGCGCTTCTGGATCTCCTGCATCTTCTTCTCGATGGCCTTGAGGTCCTCGGGAGTGAACGGCTTCTCGACGTCGAAGTCGTAGTAGAAACCGTGTCGCACCGGCGGGCCGATGCCGAGCTTGGCGTCCGGGAAGAGCTCCTGCACGGCCTGCGCCATGACGTGCGCGGTGGAGTGGCGCAGGATGTTCAGGCCGTCCTCGGAGGAGATCTCGACCGGCTCGACCTCCTCGCCGTCCTGGACGGCGTACGCGAGGTCCTTCAGCTCGCCGGCCACGCGGGCGGCGACGATGGTGCGCTCTCCGGGGAAGAGTTCGGCGGCCGTAGTGCCCGTCGTCACCACGCGCTCTTCCCGCTCGGAATCGCGTTGGATGATCACACGGACGTCTGACACCGGTCTTCTCCTACCTGAAGGGGGTCGCGGCAGATCTGCTCCTGCGCGCGATACGAATCGTACCGAGCCGGGGGCGCCCATCGCGAAACGGTTATCCCCGGGGCCTCGGCCGCCCCCGCCTCAGACGCTCCCTAGTCCCCGCTGCACGCCTCCTCGAAGAAGTCGAGGTTCTCCTGCAGCGACTTCATCAGACGGTCCTTCTCACCCTCGTCCACCTGCACCGGCACCACCCCGGACGCCCCGGTGAGCCGCCGGAACCCGCCCCGGCTCTCCAGACGCCCGTGCACCCGGATCGGCAGCCCGACCAGGTGGGCATGGCCCGCTATGCGGTACGACTCCTCATCGAGGGTCATACGTACGTGGGGAACGTCCGCGCCCGCTAGCACCCGGACCCGCACGGTGCCCTCGCCCCGCGGCCCCGACCGCCGCATCCGCACCACGGCCCCCGTGATCCGCACCGGCATCGCGGGCTCGTCCCGCAGGTAGCGCGCGCTCGCCTCCCTCAGCACCGTCAGGTCACCGGGCGAGAACTCGACGGGCTCGGCATCGACGGCGCACCCCTCGGGCACCCCGGCGGCCGGCGCCCATCCCACGGCGACGCGTGCCCCTTCCGTGCCCCGCACCAGCGCCACGACGGCCTCCGTCAGCTCATGGCTGACGCCCGCCTCGACGGCGCCGTCGAAGGCGTCCATGCCTCCGGTGGCGCGCTGGTAGTCGACGGCCTCGCGGACCGCGTACAGCGCCTGGTGCAGCCGCACGGCGAGGAGCCGCCCGGTCAGGACGGGCACGAACGCGGTGAGCTGCCGTCCGCCGGGAGCGGGCGCGACCAGGACGCTCTCCAGGGACGCGGCGGCGGGGCCACGGTGCCGCGCGCCGTAGTACCCGGCACGGCCACGCGCGGCGAGCGCCCCGGCGAGCAGCATCTGCCGTGCGGCCGCCCGCAGTTGTTCCTCCGCCGTCCAGGTCGCGGCGCCCGCGGGCCCCGCCGGGACATCGCGCCACCAGCGGATCTCGTCGCTGGGCACGGTGAGTCCGACGAGTACGTCACGCGCGGACGGGGACGCGCTGCGGGACAGGGCGGTGAGCGCCTCGCCGAGCAGGTCCTCGCAGTCGGGGAAGGCCCTGCTCTCCGGCACGAGCAGGCTCGTGCCGCCCCCGCCCGGTCCCGGCGGGGTCCAGCGGGAGTAGCGCCCCGCCGCTCCCCCGCGCCGCCGCCAGCCGTGCCGGTCGAGCAGCGCGCCGAGCACGGCGGGGTCGACCTGCGAGGGCTCGGGGGGACCCAGCGGGGCCGTCGGTCCCGGCCAGCTGCCCGTGGTGTCGACGGGGTGCGGGCGAACGGGGCGTAGCGGCTCTTCGATCGGGCGGTGCATCAGGGTCTCCCTCCCGTGCCGACCCGCGTCATGATCTCGCAGAGGGCTCTGTCGTCGAAGATCCGCGAGGTCGGGACGCGCACGGTCGTCCTGCGCCGGCCGGTCACCTGGTGTCCGGCGAGGTTGGTCCAGTAGCAGCAGTGCCGCAGGTCGAGCCGGTCATGGCTCGCGCGCAGCCAGTCGTCCTGCGACCGCGGCACGAGCATCACGACCAGGATCTTGTGCACCGAGACCGGGGTGCGGGCGAGCTTCTCCAGGTGCGGGTTGTCGAGCGTGAAGGAGAAGGCCGGCCCCGGGGGGTTCGGCGGTATCTGGTACGTGCACTTGAGCTGCACCTTGATGGTGACTTCGTCGTCGACCGTGTGCCCGGGGGCGCTGTGGCTGACGTGCCAGTCGATGCCGTTGTCCGGAAAGGGCTGCGAGAGCGAACACCCCGCCGCGGCGGCGACGGCGTGCAGATAGCCCACCTGAAGGGTCTCCATACAGGCGGTGGTGGCGAGTGTGCCGCGCGGCGGTGCGATCCGCTCGGGCAGCAGCCCACCCTGTTCGGGCTGCGCGAGCGCCATGTCCAACGTGCCTTCCGAACCAGTGAATCCCCGCTTCGGGCCGGTCAACTTCCAAGCCCTGTACCTCTGTTGTCTCCGGGCCGCGTACAGCGCAAACGGCCCGGGTATCACCGGGGTGGGCAGGGGAGGAAAGCCATCTGCCGGACATGATCGAGGAGTTGCGTCACTATGACGTGCTGGTACGAGGGGCCCTTGGCCGCATTCGACACGGAGACCACGGGCGTCGACGTCGAGACCGACCGCATTGTGTCGGCCGCCGTCGTCGTCCAGCAAGGCGCGGGCACCCGCCCGCGCATCACTCGCTGGCTGGTGAACCCGGGCGTTCCGGTGCCCGAGTCCGCCACCGCGGTGCACGGCCTGACGGAGGAACATCTGCAGCACAACGGTCGCTGGCCCGCGCCGGTGATGGAGGAGATAGCGAGGGAGCTGGCGGAACAGGGCGCGGCGGGCCGCCCGATCGTCGTCATGAACGCTCCCTTCGACCTGACGATCCTGGACCGGGAGTTGCGCAGGCACCGCGCCTCGTCGCTCGGCCGGTACATGGCGGGCTCGTCGCTGTGCGTCCTCGACCCGCGGGTCCTGGACAAGCAGCTCGACCGCTACCGCAAGGGGCGCCGCACACTGACCGATCTGTGCGCGCACTACGCGGTGGAGCTCGACGAGGCGCACGACGCGGCGGCCGACGCGCAGGCCGCACTGGATGTCGTACGGGCCGTGGGGCAGCGTTTCGCCTCGCGGCTCGAACGGCTCTCGGCGGCCGAGCTGCACGCGCTGCAGGCGGTCTGGCACGCGGCGCAGGCGCGTGGCCTGCAGGCCTGGTTCGCGCGCAGCGGTACGCCGGAAGCGGTGGATCCGGCGTGGCCGCTGCGTCCCGAACTGCCCGCGGCTGCGTGACATCTACGGGTCGCGACCGGCCCGAGGGCAGGAAGTCGCGTGGCATGAAAAAAGCCGGTCCGTCGGTGACGGACCGGCATTCTCCGGGTGGGCGATACTGGGTTCGAACCAGTGACCTCTTCGGTGTGAACGAAGCGCTCTCCCACTGAGCTAATCGCCCGGGAACGGACTGAACCATACAGGTCCTCGCGGGTTTCCTTCAAACCGCTTCCGCGAAAGCCCTCACCCGCCTCCGAGGTGCGCCTTCAGGCCTCGCTCGCCCGCGCGCATCATCAGCCTGTGGTTGAGCAGGAAGACGGGTCTGCCGGGGACGGCGAGGCGTCGCATCAGCGGTTTGCGCACCACCACTTCCTGTTCGTAGAGCGCCCGCGTCCCGCCCGGTGCCGCCGTGACGGTCCAGCGCGCCCAGCCTTCGAGATCACCGGTCATCGTGATCTCCAGGACGCCGGCCGCCGGGTCGCGGCGCCGTTCCTCGCCGGTGATGAACAGGTCGTACGGCAGCAGGGATCGGAAGCGTGCCGTGCCGGTGCGTTCGTCGCGGGGTATCACCTCCCGTACCTGAGGCCACCATGCCGGGTAGTCCTCGGCGCGTTCGAGGGCGGCGTACACGTCGGCGGGCGGCGCGGGCAGCTTCCAGATGCTGCGGAAGCGGAAGTGGCTCCAGTCCATGGACCGAGTCTGCCCGCAAGGAGCCGACTTGAGTACGTACTGAGTATCCGCACCGATGCCCGCCGCAGTGTCCTGGACCACACTCCACGGACATGACGAACATTCCGCCCCCGGCCGAGGAACTCCGCGTCCTCGACCTGGAGCTGCGCCGACTCGACACGCGCAGGACGCAGTTGCTGCAACGCCGCGCCTGGCTGATCGGTGCCCTGCAGACGCCCGCCGCACCGGGTCCCGCGCGGCCGGTGCGTGCCCCCGAGGCCACACCGCCGAACGTGCAGAACGCGCTCCTGACGCTCGGCGGCATCCTCCTGACCGTCGCGGCGATCGCCTTCACGCTGGTGAGCTGGGGTCACCTGGGCATCGGCTGGCGCGGGGCACTCCTCGCGGTCGTGACGCTGACCGCGCTCGGGGTGCCCGCGCCGCTGCTGCGCCGGAAGCTGCGCTCGACGGCGGAGACGGTGGCCGCGCTCGGCCTCGCCCTGACCGTCCTCGACGCGTACGCCGTCCATGCCGTCGCCCTGCCACGAGCCGACGCCCTCGGCTACACGGCGGCCGCGTCCGCCGTGCTCGCCGCGCTGTGGACGGCGTACGGCCTGTCGTTCCGCGAACTGCGGCTGCCGTTGCCGCTGGCCGTCGTGACCGCTCAACTCCCCCTGCTCCTCTGGGCGCACGCCGCGGACGCCGGAACCCACGGGACGGCGGCGGCGCTACTGGTGACGGCGGCGCTCGACGTCGCGGTCGCCCTCCGGGTGAGGCATCCGGGCGTGCGTGCCGTCGCGGCCGCGGGTGCCTGCGCCACCGGCCTGTGGGGGGCGGTGGCCGCCGGCTACCTCTCCTGGTCGGCCACGGACCTGCCGGACGCGGCGCGTGCGGGCGCGCTCCTGATCCTTGCCGCGGCGATCGCGCTGGTGGCGGCGTGGCTGATCACGGAGCCCCGGCAGGCGACGGGTGCGGCGTTCGCTGGCGGCCTGCTGCTGGTGGCCGCGACCGGCGGCGTGCTGCGCGAAGCACTGCCCTCCGCCTGGACGGTTCCCGGCTACCTGGCGTGCGCCGTCGCGCTGTCGGCGGTGGTCCGCACCGCCCTGCCGCGCCCGGTCCTGCGCGGAGTCCTCGGTGCGGCGCTCCCGGTGTACGCGCTCGCGACCCTGTGGGCCCTTCCCGCCTTCGTCACCGCGCTGCTCGGGCCCACGAGTTGGGTAGGGAAGGCGTGGTCGGGCACCCCGGCGGACACGGGCGACGCAGTAGCCCTGGCCGGACTGTCCGTACAGCACCCCGCCATCGCCGCGCTCGCGCTTGCCGTAGTCGCCGGAGCCACGTTCGCGGCAACCCTGCTCCCCCTTCCAACCACCGCCCTCCCGGCAAACACCCCAGACCCCCGCCCCACGACAGCCCCACCCGTCGCCCCGGGCACCACCACAGCCCCGAACTCAGAGCCCACCTCAGGTCCGGGCCGGCGCCCCGGTACGCCCCCAGGCCCAGCCCCCGCGCCAGAACCCAGCACCAGCAGCCTCGACCCCGCCGATGCCGCCCGCTCCGGCGCTCTGGCCCTCACCTGGGCCGCCCTTCTCATCCTCCCGTCCGCCCTTCACCTCCCTTACGCAGTCGGGGTGTCGGTGTACGTCACGCTGACCGCCGCCCTGCTCGCCGTCGCGTCACGCGCCCGCTCGAAGGCGACCGCCTTCACCTCGATCAGCCTCTCGGTCATCTCCTCGGTGAGCGCCGCGCTCCTGGCCCTGGCCACCGCGTCGGCCACGCTGGGCACTCTCGGCGCCCTGGCGGCGCTCTTCCTCGCGGCGACCGCGCTCGTCGCAAGCGGCCCGGCAGCCATCGCCGCGTGTGCCACGGTCGCGTACGCCGCCGCGCTCGTCGGTGCCACAGGTACGGCCTGGGACCTGCGCACGGACCACATCGGGCTGCTCATGCTCGCCGTACCCGCGATCGGCGCCCTCGCGGCGGCCAGGCTCGGCCGGCAGCCGCTGGCAGCGCCGGTCGAGATCTCCGGGGCGGTCGCCGGCGGGCTGGCGGTCGCCCTCACCGCGGGGCACGCGACGACCCTCGCCCTGGCCCTCGCGCTCGGCGGCCTCATCGCCGCGGGCACGGCACTGCGCACGGACCGCCGCCCCGTCGGGTACGCGGCCGGGGTGCTGTTCCTCCTGGCGAGCTGGGCACGTCTGGCCGCCTGGGAGGTCGAAACCCCCGAGGCCTACACCCTGCCGGTCACCGTCCCGGCACTCCTGATCGGCGCCCTGCGGCGCCACCGCGTCCCCGAGACGTCCTCCTGGACGGCGTACGGACCCGGCCTCGCCGCGACCCTCCTGCCGAGCCTCGTCGCCGCCTGGAGCGACCCGCACTGGCAGCGTCCACTCCTCCTCGGCATCGCGGCCCTGCTGATCACCCTGGCGGGCGCCCGGCACCGGCTGCAGGCGCCCCTGGTGCTCGGCGGCACGGCCCTTGCCCTGGACGCGCTGCACGAACTGGCGCCCTACATCGTCCAAGTGGTGGACACCCTGCCGCGTTGGCTGCCCCCGGCACTCGCCGGGCTCCTGCTCCTCGCGATCGGCGCGACGTACGAACAGCGGCTGCGCGACGCACGCCGGGTCCGTGACGTTCTCGGCAGAATGCACTGACTCCGCTTTTCCCGAACGGCAGTCGGCTGAGCCGACGGAGTATCAAATTCCTTACGCCGCGCGGGAAAGCGAGCGAATACGACTGCGGCCCGGAGGCTAAAAGCCTCCGGGCCGCAGTTCCGGGGTGGGCGATACTGGGTTCGAACCAGTGACCTCTTCGGTGTGAACGAAGCGCTCTCCCACTGAGCTAATCGCCCCGGGCGCACGGAGAACATTACCGCATGTCAGCGGGTGCATCCGACCGCCGTGGAGTCACCCGAAGGTCACTCCTTGATCTTCCATGGCATCTCGAGGCCGAACTTCCAGACGTAGACCGCGACGAGCACGGCGATGATCACCAGACCGACGGTCGTCAGGATGATGTTCCTGCGGCGCACCTTGGGGTCGAGCGCACGCTGCGCCGCCTCGGTGACCTTCCGCTTCGTCCAGCGAAGCACCAGCTGGGCCCAGACGAACTCGGTCGCCCAGATCGCCATTCCGCCGAAGATCACCAGCCAGCCCGGTCCGGGCAGCGGCAGCATCACGATGCCCGCGGCAACCACCGCGAGGCCGACGATGAACACGCCGACCTGCCAGCTGAGGTGCAGCGCCTTGCGGGCCTGGATGAACTCCGGCGCACGCGATCCGAGCGGCTGTTCGCCCTTCGTGCCGGTGATTGTTTCAGCAACCCCCGGCTCGTTACTCCCCGTATTCATACGGCCAAACCCTACCGGACGGAAACCCGTCACTGGAATGGCTCTACCCCTCGAACGAACAACCCGCCGTACGAGCTACCTAAAGACACCCAAAACCCTCAGAGGGGTTTACAACGGCACCGTAGGTGGCATGTCGATTTCGCCGACGTGCGAATCCCCGAGCGCACACTGAGCGAAAGGCCCTGGCGCTTATGAACACCACGGTCAGCTGCGAGCTGCACCTGCGCCTCGTTGTGTCGAGCGAGTCCTCACTGCCTGTACCCGCAGGACTGCGGTATGACACGGCCGATCCCTATGCCGTGCACGCCACCTTCCACACCGGAGCCGAGGAAACCGTCGAGTGGGTGTTCGCCCGCGACCTCCTCGCCGAGGGCCTGCACCGGCCCACCGGTACCGGCGACGTCCGAGTCTGGCCGTCCCGGAGCCACGGTCAGGGCGTCGTCTGCATCGCCCTGAGCTCCCCCGAGGGTGAGGCTCTGCTCGAGGCCCCGGCGCGGGCCCTGGAATCGTTCCTGAAGCGAACGGACGCGGCCGTGCCGCCCGGCACGGAACACCGCCACTTCGATCTGGATACGGAGCTCTCGCACATCCTGGCCGAAAGTTAGCTCCAGGCCGCGCGAGAGCGCCCGGCGCCGTCCGACTCGGGGCGACGGCTCGGGCAAGACAACCGCACAGAGCAGACGTACCGGCGCCGTCGCCGCGGATTCCCGCGGGGACGGCGCCGGTGCGCCGTGTCGTGAAGCCGCTAGCATCGGCCAGCATCAGCGGGCACCTCTCCCCCAGCTCTCCATGAGCCGGGCGGGACCCCACTACCCCAGGCCAGGGAGCAAATCGTGCTGATCACCCACGACACCCGGTGCGCACTCGACGCCGTGGTCGATCTGGTGAACACCGCGCCGGACGACGAGAACGCAGCGAGCGCGGCGGGCACCGAGACGGAGGGGCTCCCGGATCTGGCGGCCCTGAGCGCGTTCGTACGAAGCCATGACATAAGTGACGTCGGCGTACTCACGGAGCGTGACCTGGCCGGCGTCCGGCACATCCGCGGCCGCTTCCAGGAGGTCTTCGCGGCGCCCGAGCCCCAGGCCGCGGCGGCGGTGATCAACGAACTGATCGCGGCGGCGGGCACGACGCCCCGCCTCACGGACCACGACGGCTACGACTGGCACGTGCACTACTTCGCGCCCGGCGCCTCCATCGCCGACCACCTCGCGGCGGACTGCGGGATGGCGCTGGCGTTCTTCGTCGTCGCCGGCGAGCAGGAGCGCCTGCGGCGCTGCGAGGCCCCGGACTGCCGGCACGCCTTCGTCGATCTCTCCCGCAACCGCTCGCGCCGCTACTGCGACAGCCGCACCTGCGGCAACCGGCTGCACGTCGCCGCCTACCGGGCCAGGCGCAAGGAAGCGGCGGGCTGAGAGCCCTTGGCCGCGGCCCCCTGAGCCCCGGGCTCTAGAGCCCGAGCAGATCGTGCAAGGTCCCCATCAGGATCAGAATGCCGATCACCGCCAGGAAGATCATCAGGGGTGGCTGGGAGAGCGCGAACAGACAGCCCTTGGGCTCTTCGGTCGCGGCTCGGCCATCGGTCGGCGGGGCGGCATCGCCCTGTGCGGTGTCCAGCATCTCGCGGCGATGATGACGCAGTCCCGGGGGTACCGATGACCAACACGCCCGGAAAGCGCGGGAGTTCGCCGCATCCCGTGACCTGCGGGAATCCGTCGTGCCGCATATTCCGACCACGGCCCACCAGCAGCGCACCTCGGCACGCCGGGCAGCTCCTTCGACCACACGAACGAGGGACGCTCACGGCCGTCCGACGCGGACGGTGGTTGACGGCCACGCGTGTTGACGGTCACGCGGCCGTGGCCGGCCGATCTCAGATCTGCTCTCGGATTCTCAGATGCCGTGCTTCTTCAGGATGGCCTCGATGTCGCTGAAGTCCTCCTTGGGCGCCGCCGCCTTCGGCTGGGCCGCAGGCTGCGCGGCCGGGCGGGAGCCCTGCCCCAGGGAGGGTGCGGACGCCGCAGGGGCCACCGCGTCGCGCTGGGCCGCCTTCGCGGCCTTGCGTTCCTTGCGCGTGCCGCCGGAGCGGCGCTCCACGGCGCGCGTGATCATGAACAGCAGCCAGGCGACGCCGAGCACCCCGAAGCCCGCCCACGCCTTCATGCTGAACGCGGTGTCCGCGAGCCAGCCGACGACGCCGGTCATCACCAGGCCGACCGGGACCAGCGAATAGGCGGCGAGGCGCGTCGCCGCCAGGAAACGCTTGCGATAGGCCGTGATCGCGGCGATGCCGAGGCCGGCCGCGGACACAGCGGAACAGACGGTCTCGGCAATCATCCGGTCCTCCAGGCGAGCGGGCGTGGACGGTGGCACCGTCCGGCACTGTCTTCCCCTCCATCCTGCACCGGGTGACCCCTCGCAGGCCACGCCCCGAGCGGACTTCAGGGACATATCAGGGTCACGCCTCCTCCGCAGGTTCCGGTCGGCCCCCGTCCCCGGTTGGGAGGCGCACGCCGGGCTGGGAGACTGTGACCCATGAGCGACTCTGCCCCCGCGGCCCCCGCCGGACCCCTCGTCATCGACATCTGGTGCGAGCTGCAGTGCCCGGACTGCCGGAGTGCCCTCGACGACGTACGCGCACTCCGTGCCCGCTACGGCGACCGCGTCGACCTGCGGCTTCGGCACTTCCCCCTCGAAAAGCACCAGCACGCCTTCGCCGCCGCCCAGGCCGCCGAGGAGGCCTTCGAGCAGGGGCAGGGCTGGCCGTACGTCGAGGCCGTACTCGGCAAGGTCGAGGAGCTGGCCCGCGAGGGCGACCCCTTCCTGGTCGAGGCCGCACGGGAACTGGGCCTGGACGCCGAGGAGTTCGACACCGCCCTCGTCGACGGACGGCACATTCTGATCGTCGACGCCGACCAGGCGGAGGGCAAGGCGATCGGCGTCACCGGGACACCGACGTACGTCATCGAGGGTGAGCGCCTCGACGGCGGCAAGAGCCAGGAAGGGCTGCGCGAGCGCGTCGAGGAGATCGCGGACCGCCTCCTCGCGGCCTCCGGGCAGGACGCCTAGAGCAGCTGCTTGTAGACGTAGTACATGACCGGTTCGTAGCCCAGCGACTCGTACAGGCGCAGGGCCGGGATATTGCCCGCGAAGACGTTGAGGCCCAGGCGGTCGAGGCCCGCCTCGCGTGCCTGGGCCTCCGCGAGGAGCATCAGGGACCGGCCGTGGCCGCGTCCGCGGTGTTCCTCCACCACCTCGACGTCGAAGACGAACGCGTCGTCGTCGCGCTGCGCCAGCCACAGGGTGCCGACCACCGTGCCCTCCTGGGTGAGCACGCTGAGACGGGTGCCGGGAGTGGCGACCCCCTGCGGCAGGTGATCGGCGTGGTCGGCATCGGACTTGGCGCGTGCCTCCGCCTCGGGGACACCGCGCTCGATCCAGGTCTGCGCGTAGGCCTCCTTCTCGCGGGCCAGCCAGACCTCGTACTCGTCGTCCGTCATCGGCCGCCCCTCGATGCCCGCCGGCAACGCGGGCGGCTCGGCGGTCAGGGGCTTGACCATGTGGCGGTTGCGCTCCAGATAGCCGAGCGAGACGGCGAGACGGTGGGCCGCCGCGGCCTCGGCGGGCACGGCCACCTCGATCCGCTCGCAGTTCCAGCCGCGCGCCACCTCCTCGGCGGCGAGCACGGCGACGGTGGCACGGCCGCGTCTGCGATCGGGCTCCTTGATGCTCAGGTCCCGCATCTCGGCGACACCGGGCCCGAACACGGGGTGCGTGGCGAGTTCTATCCCGCCCACAGGACGGCTGTTCACGTGCACTTCGTACATGCGTGACTTCGCGCCGTCAGCGCTCTGCTGAAGCGGCCCGGTCGGCCGCAGGGTCGTGGTCATCAGTGGTGTTCTACCCGCCCTGCGGCTCATACGTCATCAGGATTGCGTGCACTTGGGGCGTCTGGCCCGACCGGTTCAGGGGTCGAGGTCGTCCGCCGCCCGCTCGCCGAAGATCCGCATCGCCTTGGCGGTCACCGGTCCTGGAGCCCCCGGCAGTTCGCGCCCGTCGACGCGGTGCACGGCCTGGACGTCACGGAGCGTCGAGGTCAGGAACACCTCGTCGGCGCGGTCCAGGACATCGAGCGGCAGGTCGGTCTCGCGCGCGCCTGTCCAGTCGACGGCCAACGCGCGCGTGATGCCCGCCAGGCACCCGGAGGCGACCGGAGGGGTGTGGATCTCGCCGTCGAGGACGACGAAGACGTTCGATCCCGTGCCTTCGCACAGCTGCCCCACCGTGTTGGCGAACAGTGCCTCCGAAGCGCCCTGTTCGTGGGCGCGCGCAAGGGCGACGACATTCTCCGCGTACGAGGTGGTCTTCAGGCCGGTGAGGGCGCCACGCTCGTTGCGGGTCCACGGCACCGTGATCACGGCGGTCGTGTCGGGGCGCCTGCTCGCCTCCCCGAGAGCGACGACCAGCGTCTGCCCCTGGTCGCCGCGGTCCGAGCCGAGCGGCGAGAGGCCACCGGTGTACGTGATGCGCAGCCGTCCGAGCGGCATCGGGTTGGCGTCGATGACGGCGGCGCAGGCCGCGCGCACCTCGTCCAGGTCCGGCTCCGGCAGGCCGAGGCCGCGCGCCGAACGGGCGAGCCGGTCCAGGTGCCGGGTCAGCGCGAAGGGCCGCCCCTCGACCGTTTTCACCGTCTCGAAGATGCCGTCCCCCACGGTCAGTCCGTGGTCGAGCACGGAGACGCGGGCGGTATCGAGGTCCTGCAGGCCGCCATTGAGCCAGATCTTCACTGAGGGGTCCCTCCACTCACTTCGTACGCTCCCGACGCTACCGCCAGCAGCCGTTCCGCTTTCAGTTCGGTCTCGCGCCACTCTCCCTCGGGGTCCGAGCCCCAGGTGATCCCGGCGCCGGTGCCGAACCGCAGCAGGCCCTCCGCCCGGTCGATCCAGAAGGTACGGATACCGACGGCCAGTTCACCGGTTCCCCGGTCGGCGTCGACCCAGCCGATGCCGCCGCAGTACGGGCCGCGGGGCGAGGTCTCCAGGGCTTCGATGATGCGCAGGGCGCTGGACTTGGGGGCGCCGGTGACGGAACCGGGCGGGAACGCGGCGGCGAAGATCTCGGGCCAGCCTGCGTCGGGGGTCAGCTCGCCCCGGACGGTGGAGACGAGGTGGACGAGCCCCGGATGCTTCTCGACCACGCACAGGTCGGGGACGGTCACGGAGCCGGTCACGCATATCCGCCCGAGGTCGTTGCGGACGAGGTCCACGATCATGACGTTCTCGGCGTAGTCCTTCTCCAGGAGATCCGCCTCGGTCCGGCCCGTGCCCTTGATCGGCCCCGATTCGACGACGCGTCCATCGCGGCGCAGGAACAGCTCGGGCGAGGCCGTCGCTATCTCGACGCCGTGTCCGGGCAGGCGGATCGTTCCGGCGTACGGAGCGGGATTCCCGCGCGCGAGGAGCGCGGTCAGGGCGTCGATGTCTCCACAGGCCCCGCCGTCCCCGCCGTCCGTGAGCGGCGCGGACAGCACCCGGCAGAGGTTCGCCTGATAGACGTCCCCGGCCGCGATGTGTTCCCGCACACGACGCACGCCGTCCACATACGCGGCGCGGTCGAGCGACGACACCCAGTCACCGGCGGCGGGTCCTCGCCATGCCCCCGGCACCGGCGCGGGCACCGGCTCGGCGCGCACGTCGTCGAAGCGGGCGCAGATCAGTCCGCCCTCGAAGTTGGCGCAGACCGCCCAGAAACCGCGGGAGTCAAGCGCCGAGGGATCGCTGGTCACGTCCCTGAGACCGGTCGCGAGCAGGCCGCCGAAGCGCGCCATGGGCAGGGACGCCCCGGCGGGCGGCCGGGAGGACATCTGAGGGGGGCTGTGCACGTCTGCGAGTCTATGACCGGCGTCCTGGTCGCGCCCCGGGCCGGTGACAGCGCAGCACGCTGCGCAAACGCGTTTTTGTACTGGCCCAGGAATCCGCTAGAGTTCAACACGTCGCCGGGACGCGCAAGCGGACCGGGAAAGACAAGCGGACGTAGCTCAGTTGGTAGAGCGCAACCTTGCCAAGGTTGAGGTCGCCAGTTCGAACCTGGTCGTCCGCTCGCAGGAAACGGGGGATCTTCCCGAACCCCCGCACTCCTGGTGGAGTGGCCGAGAGGCGAGGCAACGGCCTGCAAAGCCGTCTACACGGGTTCAAATCCCGTCTCCACCTCCAAGCGCGATTAGCTCAGCGGGAGAGCGCTTCCCTGACACGGAAGAGGTCACTGGTTCAATCCCAGTATCGCGCACGCAGAACACACGCAGAACAACTGAAGGTCCGGTCCGCAAGGATCCCCGCGCGATTAGCTCAGCGGGAGAGCGCTTCCCTGACACGGAAGAGGTCACTGGTTCAATCCCAGTATCGCGCACGCAGAACGCAGCACATGCAGGTTGACCCGCGCGATTAGCTCAGCGGGAGAGCGCTTCCCTGACACGGAAGAGGTCACTGGTTCAATCCCAGTATCGCGCACCATCCGTACGAAGCCCCCGGCCGTTCCCACGGCCGGGGGCTTCGTCGTTCCTCCGGGTCAGGAGGAGAAGAGCATGTGCCCGAAGCTCTTGTGGCGCTTGTTGTGGCCGTAGTGCCCGCCGTGACCGCCGTGGTGGCCGCCGTGCTGGGGAGCGCCCCACTGGGGTGCGGGAGCGGCCGGGTACGCCTGCGGGGCCGGCGGCGGGGGCGGGGCCTGCTGGCCGCCCCACTGGGACTCGACCCGGCTCAGGGCCTCCAGCTCGCCGTAGTCGAGGAATATCCCGCGGCAACCGCTGCACTGCTCGATCTGGACGCCATTGCGGTTGTACGTGTGCATCGGTGCATGGCACTTGGGACACTGCATGGTCGGCTCAACTCCTCGCCGGTCGTGACTGCTTCGCCGGATCTCTGCCCGGCTTCGGTGCGTTGCACCCTACTTCGTGGGGGTGGGAGCCAACTCCGGCGGGACGGCGGCCATTCGATCACAGGCGTCGACCACTGCCTGCTCGATCTCGTCCAGGGGGCGGCTCTCCCTGTCCGACTTGGCCACGGCCAGGGCGGCGGTCTGCGCGGTGAGCGCGCGGGCCGGTACGTCGAGGGCGGGCCAGGGGTCGGTGCCGTCGGGCGAAACCGCAGGACCGCGTGCCGCGCGGTAGGCGCCGAGGAAGCGGGTCCACTCGTCCGGGGAGAGGAGGCCGCAGGCGTACCAGGCGGCGGGGCGGGCCAGGTCCCAGGCCGGGTCACCGAGCCCGAGGTCGTCGACGTCGATGAGCAGCCAGCGCCCTTGCGACGTGCGGACCAGCTGGCCCAGGTGCAGGTCTCCGTGGCACAGGAGCTTGGGGTCGGGGGCCGGAGCCTCTGCGCGGGCCCAGGCGGGGAGCGTGGCCCAGGCTCGCTCGACGGGGGCGGCGGCGGGGTGCGGTCCCGCGGCCCGCATGCGCGTCATCGCACGGGCGGCCTTCGTGGGCCCGCGCATGTCCGGGAGCGGGTGCGGGAGTTCGGCCGGGGGCGTGGCGTGCAGCCGGGCGAGAAGGGTGGCGGCGGCTTCCCAGGGGGCCGCGTCGGGGTCCTCGCGGTCCACCGGGGTGCCGGCCTCCCAGAGGGTGACAAGACGCCCGTGGAGTGGGCTCGCCGTCGTGCCGAGCGGAGGGAGGAGGGTGCCGTGGAGGGCGGCGGCGACCTTCAGGCGCGCCGTCAGTTCGGCGGGGTCCGTGCCGGGGGCGTGCGCCTTGGCCACCGTGTCACCGTGCCGTATGACGGTGGCGTCGTCCCGGTCGGCGAGGACGGCTTCGGGGGCGCAGGCGCAGGGCCTCGGGGTGCGGTGGGCTGCGTGGCGGACCTTGGCGGTCAGCGCGGGCAGCAAGGCGGTCACGGGTCCCCCGGGGTGCGTCGAATGGGTCTTCCGCGAGGGTACGCAAACCATGGGGCTCCGCCCCTTGGACCCCCGACAAGATGTCCTCGAACGCCGGACGGGCGGACATAAAAAAAGAAGTGCCCGCGCAGCTCCCCAGCTGCGCGGGCATTTCTCGTGCCGTCCGCCGCACCCCCGTCCCCACGGGGTTTCCTGGCCGGATGTCCCCGCCCGGACCGCTCATCCGGGCCCGGGGCGCCGCTCAGCGCCCCAGCATCACGCCCACGGACGACGCCTGTGTGACCACTGCTTCCCAGCCGCCGAACACGACGACCAGCAGGGCCGCCAGGGGAAGAACCATGGCCGTCGCCACCAGGGGGTGGCGCGTACCGGACGGGCGGACGCCGAACGAGGCGAAGGCCTTGCGTCCTTGCGTGCGGATCATTGCCCGCGGTGCCGTGTCCGCCATGGTTCCTCTCCTGACCGAGTCTGTATGAATTTAAGAGCGGCGGGTGTCGGACCTCGGGGGACGAGTGCTGCACCCGCCGCTTGACCTCAAATCTAGGGGGGTGGGAGGCCTGGGTCGTCATGCCCTCGTACCGATTGGCGGGCCTCCCGGAGGATGACCGATCGTCGGTCATGTACTCCCGTGGGTGGAGACGGGGTCCTAGGTCTCAGGGTCTTCCCGGAGGGGGCGGGCCGCCTGCTCCGATGTGTCCTCGCGGGGAACGGGCTGCTCGACCAGAGCCAGGACGCGGCTCGCCATGAACCGCGCCGTCCGCACGACCGAACCTCCCCCGCTGCCTGAAGGGCGCGGGGGGACCCCCAGGGTGACTTCGCTCACTTCGACCACCCCCCTGCGGACCGCCGTCTCCACCCGGCGGCCCGCCCGGCTCGCCACCACCTCGTACGTCCGTGTCGTGTCCCCGGCGTCCACGACTATCTCCACGCGATCACCCTTCACGGGATCAATCCCCCTTCAGCGATGGATGGTTGGGGTCGGCGGCCCCCACAACGGCCGCCCGCTCCCGTGCCCCTGACCACTCTTCAAGTTTCCCACCCGGCACTGACAATCGGTCGGGCCGTGAGGGCGCGGCCTCTGCACCTGCCCGGCCACGGAAACGTAAGCTGTGGCACGACAACGAACCGGGCAGCGGGGATGGACATGGCGATGATGCGGCTCCGGCGCGAGGACCCGCGTGTCGTCGGCTCGTTCAGACTGCACAGGCGGCTGGGCGCCGGCGGCATGGGTGTCGTCTACCTGGGGTCGGACCGGCGGGGGCAGCGCGTCGCCCTCAAGGTGATCCGGCCCGATCTGGCGGAGGACGAGGAGTTCCGGTCGCGCTTCGCGCGCGAGGTCTCCGCGGCCCGGCGCATCCGCGGCGGCTGCACCGCGCGGCTCGTGGCCGCCGATCTCGACGCCGACCGGCCGTGGTTCGCCACGCAGTACGTCCCCGGGCCCTCCCTGCACGACAAGGTCGCCGCCGAGGGGCCGCTCTCCGCGGCCGACGTGGCGGTCGTCGGTTCGGCGCTCGCCGAAGGCCTCGTAGCCGTCCATGAAGCCGGTGTCGTGCACCGGGATCTGAAGCCGTCGAACATCCTGCTGTCCCCGAAGGGGCCGCGGATCATCGACTTCGGCATCGCCTGGGCCACCGGCGCCTCGACGTTGACCCATGTGGGCACCGCCGTCGGGTCGCCCGGGTTCCTCGCGCCCGAGCAGGTGCGCGGGGCCGCCGTCACCCCCGCCACGGACGTGTTCGCCCTCGGCGCCACACTCGCGTACGCGGGGATGGCGGACTCGCCCTTCGGGCACGGCAGTTCAGAGGTCATGCTCTACCGCGTCGTCCACGAGGAGGCGCAGCTCGGCGGTGTCCCGGACGCGCTCGCGCCGCTGATCAGGGCCTGCCTCGCCAAGGACCCGGAGGAACGTCCCAGCACGCTCCAACTGTCGCTCAGGCTCAAGGAGATCGCGGCCCGCGAGGCGCAGGGCCTGACGGACCCGCGGCCGCCCGCGCCCCGGCAGGACCAGGACCGCCCGACGGGGCGGATGGCCGAGGAGTACGCGGACCAGCGCACCCAGCGGCGTCAGTCGCAGGGCACTCCCCCGCCGCGGCCCGGTTCGTCACGGCCGGGCTCCTCGCGCACCGGTTCCTCGCGGACCGGTTCCTCGCGCACCGGGCCCTCCCGCACGGGGTCCTCACGGACCGGTTCCTCGCGGGGCGGGTCCAGTTCCTCCCGGTCGGGTTCGCGTCCCGCGCAGTCCCGGAACACCACGCGCTCCGGCGTGCGTCGGCCCGCCAATCCGCGGCTGCTGCGCCAGCGGCTCTTCGTGTTCGTGGTCGTGACGCTGCTCGCGGCGCTGGGGATCGCGGCGGCGCAAGGCTGCCAGGGGCCCGCGCGCGGGCTCGGCGGCAGCGGCGTGCACGATGTGCGCGACGTACAGCAGAGCCAGCGGCAGACCTCGGGGCCGGGTCCTCAGAGCTGAGGGCGGCCCGTCGCCACGGCGTAGAACGCGACGGCCGCCGCCGCTCCCACGTTCAGGGAGTCGACGCCGTGGGCCATCGGGATGCGGACCCATTCGTCCGCTGCCATCAGAGCCTTCGTGGTGAGGCCTTCGCCCTCCGCGCCGAGCATCAGCGCGACCCGGTCCATGCGGTGTGGGGCCGCCTCGTCCAGGGTCTTCGCCTTCTCGTCCGGGGTGAGCGCGAGGAGGTTGAAGCCCGCTTCCCGTACGCCCTCAAGGCCCTTGGGCCAGGATTCGAGGCGGGCGTAGGGGACGGAGAAGACCGCGCCCATGGAGACCTTCACCGAACGGCGGTAGAGCGGGTCCGCGCAGTCCGGTGAGAGCAGGACCGCGTCCATGCCGAGGGCGGCGGCGCTGCGGAAGATCGCACCGATGTTGGTGTGGTCGTTCACGGACTCCATGACGACGACGCGGCGCGCCCTGGTGAGGAGTTCGTCCGACGTGGGCAGCGGCTTGCGCTGCATCGAGGCGAGGGCGCCGCGGTGCACGTGGTAGCCGGTGACCTGCTCGGCCAGGTCGGGGTTGACCGCGTACACCGGGGCCGGGACCTCGTCGATGACGTCCCGCATGACGTCGACCCACTTCGCGGAGAGCAGCATCGAGCGCATCTCGTAGCCCGCCTGCTTGGCGCGCCTGATCACCTTCTCGCCCTCGGCGATGAAGAGGCCCTCGGCGGGCTCGCGCTTGCGGCGCAGTTCGACGTCGGTCAGGCCCGTGTAGTCGCGCAGGCGCGGGTCGGCGGGGTCGTCGATGGAGATGAGATCAGCCACAGGGTGATACTGCCTTGTCCTGGGTGTGGTGCCAACGCCTGGGGGCGGGTTGGGTTACCGGTGGTTACGCGGAAGCTGGGGGGCGATCAAGCGGGGCTGCCCGGCCCCACCTTCACCACGTCGCCGATGACGATGACGGCCGGGGGCTTCACCTCGTGGGCGGCGACCTCGGCGGCGACGGTCGCGAGCGTGGCGTCCACGCGGCGCTGGGCCGCTGTGGTGCCCTCCTGGATCAGGGCGACGGGGGTCTCGGGCGACCGGCCGTGGGCGGTGAGCTTCTCGGCGATCCTGCCGATCTTGTCCACGCCCATCAGGACGACGAGCGTGCCGCGCAGCTTGGCCAGTGACGCCCAGTCGACCAGGGAGCGCTCGTCGTCCGGCGCCACGTGGCCGCTGACCACCGTGAACTCGTGAGCGACGCCGCGGTGCGTGACGGGGATGCCGGCGGCGCCGGGCACCGAGATCGAGCTGGAGATGCCGGGGACCACCGTGCAGGGGATTCCCGCTTCGGCGAGCGCCTGGGCCTCTTCCATGCCGCGTCCGAAGACGAAGGGGTCGCCGCCCTTGAGACGGACGACCGACTTGCCCTGCTTCGCGTGCTCGATGAGGGCGTTGTTGATGGCCTCCTGGGCCATGTAACGGCCGTACGGGATCTTCGCGGCGTCGATCACCTCGACGTGCGGCGGGAGTTCGTCGAGCAGGTCGCGGGGGCCGAGCCGGTCGGCGATGACCACGTCCGCCTCGGCGAGGAGGCGACGGCCTCGGACCGTGATGAGGTCCGGGTCGCCGGGGCCGCCGCCGACGAGGGACACGCCGGGGGTACGGGTGCGGTGGTGGGGCGCGACGAGGGTGCCGTCGCGCAGTCCCTCGACGACCGCGTCACGGATCGCCGCGGTACGGCGGGGGTCGCGGCCGTGGATGTCCGTGGTGAGGACGGCGACCGTGACGCCTTCGGAGCGGCCGGTCGCGGGGGTCAGCGCTGTCGCGGCATCGGCGTCGTCCGAGCGGACGCACCAGACGCGGTGGGCCTCGGCTTCCGCGGAGGCCGCCGTGTTGGCCTCGGTGTCGCTGGTGGCGATGAGGGCGTACCAGGCGTCCTTGAGGTCACCGGCCTCGTAGCGACGGCGCTCCCAGGTGATCTCGCCCCCGTCCGCCATCGCTTCCACAGAAGGCGTCGCTGTGGGCGATACGAGGAGGATGTCGGCGCCCGCCGCGATCAGGGCGGGGAGGCGGCGCTGGGCCACCTGGCCACCGCCGAGCACGACCGTGCGGCGGGCGGTGAGGCGGAGGCCTACGGGGTAGGCGGGGCTTTCGGCCATGGCGGGTGGCTCCTCGTGCGGGGCGCGGGGCTTTGCGGGTGCCGCTGCGACGGTGGGGCGGCTGTGACGGCGCTTTGACGTGCGGGTTCAGTATGGCTGGGGCGGGGCGGGGTTCTCTCCCCCGGCCCCGCCCCTTCCCGAAACCGGGACCTCGCCCCTGGCCCCCGTGCGCCCAGCGGGAGCAGCGGCGCGCGGCTACTTTTCTGTGACGCCCGCCGAGTCGAACGTGGCCACCTCGTGCATCGCGCGCGCCGCGCTCTGCACCACCGGCAGGGCCAGGAGGGCGCCGGTGCCCTCGCCCAGGCGGAGGTCGAGGTCGACCAGGGGGCGCAGGCCCAGCTTGTTCAGGGCCGCCACGTGGCCCGGCTCCGCGCTGCGGTGGCCCGCGATGCAGGCCGCGAGGACCTCGGGGGCGATGGCGCGGGCGACCAGGGCCGCCGCGCCGGCACTCACGCCGTCCAGGATCACCGGCGTACGGAGGGAGGCGCCGCCCAGGAGGAGGCCCACCATCGCGGCGTGCTCCAGGCCGCCGATCGCCGCGAGGACGCCGATCGGGTCGGCCGGGTCGGGCTGGTGCAGTTCGAGCGCGCGGCGTACGACGTCGACCTTGCGGCCGTGCATCTCGTCGTTGATGCCGGTGCCACGGCCGGTCACCTCGCCCGGGTCCGTGTCCGTGTAGACGGAGATGAGGGCCGCGGACGCCGTGGTGTTCGCGATGCCCATCTCACCGGTGAGCAGGGCCTTGTTGCCCGCCGCCACCAGGTCGCGAGCGGTCTCGATGCCCACCTCGACGGCCGCCTTGACCTCCTCGCGGCTCAGCGCGGGGCCGGTCGTCATGTCGGCCGTGCCCGCACGGATCTTGCGGGGCAACAGGCCGGGGGTTGCCGGGAGTTCACTGGCCACGCCCACGTCGATGACGCAGACCTCGGCGCCCACCTGGTTGGCGAAGGCGTTGCAGACCGCGCCGCCGCCGAGGAAGTTGGCGACCATCTGCGCGGTCACCTCCTGGGGCCAGGCGGTGACGCCCTGGGCGTGCACACCGTGGTCGCCCGCGAAGATCGCGACGGCCGCGGGCTCCGGGATCGGCGGCGGGCACTGCCGGGAGAGGCCGGAGAGCTGCGCGGAGATGATCTCCAGCATGCCGAGCGCGCCCGGCGGCTTCGTCATGCGCTTCTGCCGCTCCCACGCCTCGCCGAGCGCCTTCGCGTCCAGCGGGCGGATGTTGGAGACGGTCTCGGCCAGCAGGTCGCTCGGGTCCTCGCCGGGCAGCGCGCGACGGCCGTACGTCTCCTCGTGGACGACCCACGAGAGCGGGCGGCGCTTGGACCAGCCTGCCTGCATCAGCTCGGGCTCCTCCGGGAACTCGTCGACGTATCCGACGCAGAGGTACGCGACCACTTCGAGGTGCTCGGGCAGGCCGAGGGTCCTGACCATCTCGCGCTCGTCGAAGAAGCTCACCCAGCCGACACCGAGGCCCTCGGCGCGGGCCGCGAGCCAGAGGTTCTCGACGGCGAGGGCCGAGGAGTACGGCGCCATCTGCGGCTGGGTGTGCCGGCCGAGGGTGTGGCGGCCGCCGCGGGTGGGGTCGGCGGTGACGACGATGTTCACCGGGGTGTCGAGGATCGCCTCGATCTTCAGTTCCTTGAACTGCTTCGCGCGGCCCTTGGGGAGCGACTTGGCGTACGCGTCCTTCTGGCGCATGGCCAGCTCGTGCATCGTGCGGCGGGTCTCCGCCGAGCGGATGACGACGAAGTCCCAGGGCTGCGAGTGGCCGACGGAGGGCGCCGTGTGGGCAGCTTCCAGGACGCGGAGCAGTACCTCGTGCGGGATGGCGTCGCTGCGGAAGCCGTTGCGGATGTCGCGGCGTTCGCGCATGACGCGCAGGACGGCTTCGCGCTCGGCGTCGTCGTAGGCGGGGGCGGCGGGGGCCTCCGACTGCTGGGGCTGCACCTGCTCCGGCTGCTGGACGGGTTCCGAGGGCTCGTCCGTGGTCTCCGCCGGGTCGGCGGCTTCGGTCATCCCGGCGGGCCCGGCTTCGACGAGGGCCACGGGCTCGGAAGCCTCGGCGGCTGCGGCGGGCTCCGCTTCGGCGGGCGCGGCGACCACTTCGAGGGGCGTGGCTTCGAGGGGCGCCGCTTCGGGGAGCGTGGCTTCGGGGAGCGTGGCTTCGGGGGCCGCCTCCGACAGTTCGTGCGCCGCGGCCACGGGCTCCTCTGCCGCTTCCGGCGCCGCCTCTGGTACCGCTTCCGGAGCTGTCTCCTGCGCGGGAGTTGCCGCTGCGGGCTCCCCGCCGTCACGCGGTGCGGGCACGGTGGCCGCGGGCTGCGGGGACGCGGACTCGGGGGCGTCTGCTACTCCGGCGGACTCAGCGGACTCAGCGGACTCAGCGGATTCGAGAAGGGTCGAGGGCTCCTGCGCCATGAGGGGCTCGGGGGCCTCGGCGACCTCCGGGGTCGCCGGACCCTCCGGGATGTCGGCTGCCTGAGGGGTGGCCTCGGCCTCGGCGGGCTCCGGCTGAGCTTCGGGGGCCTCGGGCTGCGGGGCCTCGATGTGCTCCGGGGGTACGGACATGGCGTGCGGCGGCGTCGGTGCCAGGTGGGGCGTGGTCGGCACGGAGCCCTCGACCGGCACGAACTGGCCCAGGGGCGCGGGAGCCTGGGGCTCCGCGAAGGGCTGGTGCGCGTCGCCGGGGAGCCCCTCGCCCTGGGGCGTGTGGGCCACGGGGGCCTCTGCGTACGGTGTGGCCTGCGGAGCCTGGGGAGCCTGCGGGATGTGCGGACCCTGGGCAGCGTGCCCCGCGCCGGCGAGCGGCGCGTCCGACCAGGGCTGTGCCCCGGCCATGGCGAACTGCGGCTGGCCGGTGCCAGGGGCGTGCGCGGGCTCCTGGCTCGCTTTCAGGGCTGCGGGCGAGGACGGTTCCACGACAGAGGGCTGCTGGGTCTGCGGCTGTACGGCCGACCGCTGCTCGGCGTCCAGGGCGTCCGTGCTGTCCATGGCGTCCATGGCGAAGGCCGTCCGGCCCTCCTCGGCGCTTTGCGCGATCGCGGCGTCGGCGGCATCCGCGGCCTGCGGGAAGAAGACAACGGGCGTTTCGGCGGCCGGGGCCGGCTGCGCGCCGAGTACTTCAGGTGTGCCCTCTGCGCCCGGCGTGCCCTCTGTGACGGGAGCGGCGGGAGCAACGGGTGTGACGGGAGCGCCGTCCGGGACGACCGTTTCTGCTGGTACGGCGGACTGCATGGCCTGCTCGGCCTGCGCCTGAGAAGACTGCGAAGCCTGGGAGTGCTGGGGCGCCTGGGAGTGCTGCGGCAGGGACGTCCACGGCGTGGCGCCCTGCGGCGCGTTCTCACCGAGCTGCTGCCCCGGCAGCGGCGCCCCGTCCTCGTCACGCGGGATGTCGAGGTACTCGGGCCCCACCGTGGGCGGCCCCGCATGGCGAGCGGGCGCGGCGTGCTGCGGCGCACCGGCCGGGCCGCGGTCGGCGAGGGAACGTACGGGACTCCCCGAGGCGTCGGGCACGGCGGGACCCGAAGGCCCCCGGTGCAGCGGGCGGCGGGAGGGGCCGGGATGCGACGCGGGCGCCGGGGTGGGCGCACCCGGCATCCGGACGCCGTTCAGGTCGACCGAGCCGCTGTCGCGGCCACCCGTCTCGTGCGGGCCGGGCTGATGCGTGGCCTGCGGCTGCCCGACTGACTGCTGCCCGACCGACTGCTGGCCGACCGCCTGCTGCGCGAACGCCTGCTGGGCCGCAGCGTGCTGCCCCGCCGCCGAGGACTGATCCACCAAGCCCTGATCCACCAGGGCCTGATCCACCAGGGCCTGATCCACCAAGGCCTGGTCCACCACGGGCTGTTCCGCCATGGAAGGCGCCGCCACGGGCTGGCCCGCCGCGTGCTGCCCGGCCGCATATTGGTTGACCACTGCCTGGCCCAAGCCCTGCTGACCAACGCCATGCTGACCGATGCCCTGCTGTTCGGGCACCCCCGGCTGGGCCTGTGGCAGCGGCTGTGCCGACTGCGGCTCGCTCCAGGCGCCCTGGGCACCCGGCATCAGCAACAGGTCGTCTTCGTCTGCGGGAGCGACGCTCTCGGCGGGATTCTCGGAGGGGTCGAGGTAGGTGTACGCACCCGGGGCGAGGACGCCCGGCTGCTCCACCATGCCTGCGTTCTCCGGCAGTCCCTCGCCCGGGACCTGGCCGGTGTCGGTCATGCGTAACCCCTCGCCCATCGGTTAGTGCTTCTTCGACCGCCCCTCAGCCTTCGGCCGGGGAAGCCCCATTGCCCGGAGCGGCGCACCAACCGCCCGTCATCCTCAACGAGCGTGCGCGCCGCGCGGCACGAACCGCGTACGGACAACAGGCATTGTCCCGGTCGGCCTGCCGCTGCGGCGGCTTGATCCGCAACGGTCCGCTGTGGGCTGCGCCACGTTGCGCGCCCTCCGGTCCTGCCGTACCACACACCCCCCAAAACGGGTGAGCTTTCCGGACATTGACCAACTATTTGCCGGACACTCGGGTGCGGTACAACAATCGGCCAGCCTACCCCGCACCGTGTGGCAGCAGGGTCACGGGGCGCGATCGGGCAACTGTCCGGAGAGCAGGAAGACCACGGTCCGCTCCCGCTCCGTCCACGCGCGCGTGTCGAGCTCGACGGACTGGAGCAGCGCGCACTCGACCGCGTATCCGTGCTCCATCAGGCCCCTGCCGATGAGTTCGGCCGCGTCGCGGGTCGACGCGTGCGTCACGATGCGCGCCGGGCGCCGGTCGGCGACGGCCGACACCACCTCGGCTCCCCCGCCCCCGATCCGTACGACATCGGGCTCGGGCAGGTCTTCGAGGACGTGCGGCGCCGTGCCGTGCACGACCTGCGGCTGTACGCCGAAGTGGCGGGCGACCGCCGTGGTGCGCGCGCAGGCGTCGGGGTCGGCGTCGACGGCGATGACGGCGGCGCCGAAGCGTGCCGCCTCCGCGGTGAAGGCGCCGCTGCCGCAGCCGATGTCCCAGACGAGGTCACCCACGCGCGGTCCGATGCGGGCGAGTTGAGCGGCTCGCAGGCGGTCGCTCTCGCCCTCGCCGAGGCCGTCCTCGCCGCCGTAGGCGGGAGCGGGGAGCGCCCAGCCGCGCGGGGTGCCCGGGTCGCGGCCCGCGATCCAGCCGGTGTCGGAGGCGGCGACCGGGCCGCCGATGACGATGACGACGTTCGGGTCGCGCCAGGTGTGGTCGGCTGCCTTGTCCGAGGTGAGGACGGTGACCTGTTCGCGCTCGGTGCCGAGCTCCTCGCAGATCACGAAGGTGCGGTGCACGTCCTGGAGAAGCAGGCCGAGCTCGGCCGGGCCTGCGCCGGGCGAGGTGAGGACGGCGACCTTGGTGTGCGCGCGGCAGACGTTCACGGCGCGGCGCAGCGTGCGGGGGTGGGCGACCACGACCTGGGCGTCGTCCCACGGCATCCCGGCGCGGGCGAAGGCCTGGGCGACGGACGAGACGGCGGGCACGACTTCGACCTCGAGGCCGAATTCGGGGGCGCGCAGCGTGCGGACGACGCCGAAGAAGCCGGGGTCGCCGTCGGCCAGGACCACGGCGGTGCCGCGGTGGGCGGCGATGCGGCGGGCGGCCAGGCTCACGCTGCCCAGGCGGATCCGTTCCGCGGTCGGCGGCACTTCGGCGAGCGTCAGGTGGTGAGCGGCGCCCGCGACGAGTGTGGCGGCGCCGAGCGCCGAGCGCGCGGCGGCGGTCAGCGGCGAACCGTCCCAGCCGATCACCGTGACGCGGTCGGCCATCTTCGTCGGTCTCCTGGGTCTCGCGGGTCGTCTGAGGGGGCCGGGCGTCGTGTGCAGGGGCAACCGCGTGCGGCCAGGGGCGAGCGTACCTGGTGAACCTCTGTGCCGCTCCGGCGGTCAGTTCCAGTCGGAGAAGGCGCTGAACCCGCTGTCCGCGAGCTGCTCGCCCACTCCCTCCAGATCCTCGGGGAGCAGGCTCCACACGATGAGGTCGGTGCGGACGTCGATCCAGCCGCCGAAGGGATCCCCGCCGTTCCTCGTACGCGCTATCCAGGCGCCCCGCAGGACTCCCTCGCTGATGCAGCCGATCTTCTGCGCGACCTGCTGAGCGGCCGTGTTGTCGGCGGCGGTGCGCAGCTCGATGCGCTCGAAGCGCTGGTCGTTGAAGAGCCACTGGGCGGTGGCGAGCGCCGCCTCCGACGCGTAGCCCTCACCGCGGGCCCAGGGGGCGACGACGTAGTTGAGTTCGCTGGAGCGTACGCGCCAGTCGGTGTCGCGCAGTTGCACGATGCCGACCAGGCGCTGGGTGAGGAACTCCGTGACGGCCAGGGCGATTCCGCGGCCCTCGGTGCGCTCGGCGGGCGCGACGCGGGTGATCCAGTCGCGGGCGTCGTCCTCGGTGTAGGGCTGGGGCGCTGAGGTCCAGGCGGTGACCATCTCGTCGTTCATCATCTCCGCGTACGCGGAGACGTCGGCGTCCTCGAACGGGCGCAGCACCAACCGCTCCGTGCTGATGGAGATATCAGGGAAGGTGGTAGTCATGCGCTGCTCCGTAACCTGGAACCCTCGGCCTGCTGAAGTGCCCAGCATGCAGCATGTCGGCGCGCAAACGCACCACGGGGTCCGCTCCTTCGTCAGGAGAGGACCCCGTGGTGAGGGCGGAAACGGACTGTGCGTCAGCTCGCCACGACGGGCAGGACGGACCCCTTGTACTTGTCCTTGATGAACTGCTTCACCTCGGGTGAAGTCAGCAGTTCGGCCAGCTTCTTGACCCTCGGGTCGTCCTCGTCGCCCTTCTTGACGGCGAGCACGTTGTTGTACGGATTGTCCTTGGGTGACTCGAGAAGGATGGCGTCCTTCTTGGGGCTGAGTCCGGCGTCGAGCGCGTAGTTGTTGTTGATGACCGCGGCTTCGACGTCTTCCAGGGAGCGCGGCAGCTGGGCCGGTTCCAGCGGCTTGACGGTGAGCTTCTTCGGGTTGGACGTGATGTCCTCGGGGGTCGCGTTCGCGCCGGCCCCCTTCTTGAGCCCGATGACGCCCTTGGAGGCGAGGAGTTCGAGCGCCCGGCCCTCGTTGGTGGTGTCGTTCGGGACGGCGACGGTGGCACCGGCGGGCAGCTCGGTGACGTCCTTCGCCTTCTTCGCGTACACCCCCATCGGCGGCAGATAGACCTCGGTCACCGGCGTGAGCTCCGTCTTCTTGGACTTGTTGAAGTCCTCCAAGTACGGGGCGTGCTGGTAGAGGTTGGCGTCGAGGGACCCTTCCTGGAGCGCGGTGTTCGGCGTGACGTAGTCCGTGAACTCCGTGATCTGGAGGTCGAGTCCCTTCTTCTTCGCGAGGTTCTGCTTGATGTACGTGAGGACTTCGCCGGCCGGGGTCGGGGTGGCGCCGACGGTGAGCGTGTCACCGTCCGAGCCTCCCGAACCTGATCCGGAGCCGCACGCGGTCAGGCCGAGAGTGAGCGCGAGTGCTCCCGCGGCCGCGATGACGTGCCTGCGCATGATCAGAACGCCGCGACGACGGCGCCGTCGTACTTGTCGTCGATGAACTTCTTGACCTCGGGCGAGGTGAGGAGCTTGGCGAGCTTCTTCACGCGCGGGTCGTTCTCGTCGCCCTTCTTCACGGCGAGGAAGTTGCCGTAGGGGTTGCCCTTGGCGGGCTCGGCGACGAGGGCGTCCTTGGCCGGGCTGAGCTTGGCCTCGAGGGCGTAGTTGCCGTTGATCACCGCGGCGTCGACGTCACCGAGGGAGCGGGGCACCTGGGCGGCCTCGATCTCCTTGAACTTGAGGTTCTTCGGGTTCTTCGAGACGTCCTTGGGGGTCGCCTCGTAACCGACGCCCTTCTTGAGCTCGATCAGGCCGTTGTCGGCCAGGAGCTTGAGCGCGCGGGCCTCGTTCGTGGTGTCGTTCGGGAGCGCGACCGTGGCGCCCTTCTTCAGGCCGTCGAGCTTCTTGACGGTCTTGGAGTAGACGCCGAGCGGCTCCAGGTGCACCGTCGCCTTCGGGACCGGCACGATGTCCGTCCCGTTCTTCTTGTTGAAGTCGTCGAGGTACGGCTTGTGCTGGAAGTAGTTGGCGAAGACCTCGCCCTGCTCCACGGCGGTGTTCGGCGTGACGTAGTCGGTGAACTCCCGCACGTCGAGGTCGAGACCGGCCTTCTTCGCGAGGTTCTTCTTGACGTAGTCGAGGATCTCGCCCTGCGGCGTGGGAGTGGCGGCGACGATGAGCGGGCCGTCCTTGTCCCCCGCGGCGGAGCCCTTGTCGGAGCCGCAGGCGGAGAGACCGAGGGTGAGGGCTCCGGTGGCGAGGACAGCGGTGGTGATCTTGGCGGTGTTACGCACGAAAAGTGCCTTTCTCCATGGGTGGTACGCCCCGCGATGGGGTGTGCGGGGTGGGTCAGATCGAGGGGGTCGGGGGCGGCGGCGTCTTGAGCTTGAGCAGCCGCAGCTTGGGTGCCGCGCCCGAGTGGCCGCCGCGCCGGTGCAGCCTGCGGGCCGCGTAGTCGCCCGCGAACTGGATGATCGAGATGACGACGGCGAGGACGCCGACGGTGATCCACATCAGTTCGGTCTCGAAGCGCTGGTAGCCGTAGCGGATGGCGATGTCCCCGAGGCCGCCCGCGCCGACGGCGCCGGTGATGGCCGAGTAGCCGAGGATCGTGACGATCGTCGTGGTGGTGCTGGAGATCAGCGAGGGCAGCGACTCCGGCACGAGGACCTTGCGTACGACGGTCCAGGTGTTGCCGCCCATCGACTGCACGGCCTCGACGAGGCCGCCGTCGACCTCACGCACCGAGGTCTCCACAAGGCGCGCGAAGAACGGGATGGCGCCGATCGCGAGCGGCACGATGGCGGCCTCGCGACCGATCGTGGTGCCCGTGATCCAGCGCGTGAGGCCCATCAGCGCGACCATGAGGATGATGAAGGGCATCGAGCGCGCGATGTTCACGACCTGCCCGATGAGCTTGTTCAACACCGTGTTCTGCAGGAGCCCGCCGCGGTCGGTGAGGACCAGCAGGATGCCGAGCGGAAGTCCGACGACGACGGCTATCAGCGTCGACCAGCCGACCATGTAGAGGGTGTCCCAACAGGCCTGCTCCAGCAGGGGCTGCATCTCCGACCAGGTCACTTGGCACCTTCCTTGACCAGCAGCGTGGCGTCGTTCGGCGTGGTCACGGGGCCCTGGCCCGCGATGTCCACCTGCAGCCCCTGCTCGCGCAGGAAGCCGATCGGCACGACGTTCTCCTCGAAGCGTCCCGGCAGCTCGATGCGCATGCGGCCGACCTGCTTGCCCGCGACGGTGTCCATCGCGGCACCGAGGATCGAGATGTCGATGTTGTACGTGCGCGAGAGCTGGGAGATGACCGGCTGGGTCGCGGCTTCGCCGTGGAAGGTCACGTCGACGACGGTGCGGTCGAGGCCCGATGCCTCGCCGCTGACCGGGAAGAGCGCGGCGGCCAGCTCGGAGCCGGGCGTCGCGAGCAGCTCGGTGACGGTGCCGGACTCGACGATCCGCCCGTTCTCCATGAGGGCGGCGGAGTCGCAGACGCTCTTGACGACGTCCATCTCGTGCGTGATCAGCAGGACGGTCAGACCGAGCTGCTGATTGAGGTCGCGCAGGAGCTGGAGGATGGAGCGGGTGGTCTCCGGGTCGAGGGCGCTGGTCGCCTCGTCGGAGAGCAGCACCTTCGGGTCGCCGGCGAGCGCGCGGGCGATGCCGACACGCTGCTTCTGGCCGCCGGAGAGCTGCGCCGGGTAGGACTTCGCCTTGTCGGCGAGGCCGACCAGGTCGAGCAGTTCCAGGGCCTTGCGGGAGCGCTCGGCGCCGCTGAGGCCGAGGATCTCCAGGGGCAGCTCGATGTTGTCCTGCACGGTGCGCGAGGACAGCAGGTTGAAGTGCTGGAAGACCATGCCGATACGGCTGCGCGCCCGGCGCAGGTCCTTGCTCGCGCGGCTGCCGCGCCCCGCGATGGCGGTGAGGTCCTGGCCGGCGACGCTCACGGTGCCGGCGGTGGGGCGCTCCAGGAGGTTCACGCAGCGGATCAGCGAGGATTTGCCGGCGCCGGACTGGCCGATGACGCCGTACACCTCGCCTTCGCGGACATGCAGATCGACGCCGTCGAGGGCAGTTACTTCACGACCGCGTGAGCGGTAGACCTTGGTAAGGCCGGAAGTGGTGATCACAGGGGTTTCCGTCACTGTCGAGTGCGCGGCGCGGGTGTCGCCGGGCACGGGGCATTCGTGGGGAACGCGGCACGGTTTCTCGCGGTGGCGAAAAGAACCGGAGGAGGTGTGCGCGGGGCAGGCTCGCGTCCTACGTCATGGCCGCCGGTAAGGCGTACGTGGCACAGGGGCGCGGCACAGCGGCTTCGCTTCGGGGCGCGATGCTCAGGAGTGGTGCGGGGGCCCTCAGAAGGCGCACATTCGACACATACAACGAGCACCGGGCGTCGTGATCGCCTCGGTCGCAAGGGTGCGGCTGCTCGTCGTGGTCATGTGGAACAGTAAAACACGCGTGCGTACGCACCCCTCCCCGGTTGTCCGCTATACGGACAGCCGGTGGACGGGCACGGACACGGACGGGCGGCTGCTCAGTCCTCGGTGGTGATCTCCACGCCACCCTCGATGGCCTGCGCGGACACGGCCGAGAGGTCCTTCACGACGACGTCGGCGGAGAGCTCGCCCGCGGTGTGCGTTGTGGCCAACGCCACGGTGGTCATGCCGGCCGCGCGTCCCGCCGTGAGACCCGCGGGGGCGTCCTCGAAGACCACGCAGCGCGCCGGGTCGACGCCCAGTTTCGCCGCCGCGAGCAGGAAGGGCTCCGGGTCGGGCTTGCCGCGCGTGATGTCGTCGGCGGCGATGAGCATCTGCGCGTCGATGCCGACCTCGGCGAGGCGTGCCTCGGCCAGGCGCCGCCCGGCGGAGGTGACGACGGCCCAGCGCTCGGGCGGCAGGGATGCGAGCAGCTCACGGGTGCCGGGAAGGAGCACGACGCCGCCGGCGACGTCCGAGACCTCCAGCTCCTCGATGCGGGCGACGGCCTCGGCCACGCGCTCGGCGGGCAGCATGTCGGCGATGATCTCGGCGGCGGGGCGGCCGTGCAGCTCGACCTGCTCGAACACCTCGGCGGTGATGCCGTACTCCTGCGCCAAGCGCCTCCAGCAGCGGTACACCGACTCCATGGAGGAGATGAGGGTGCCGTCGTTGTCGAACAGGAGCGCTTCAGCGTGGATCTTCATGGTGTCCGAGCGTACGGGTCACCCCCGGGGTGCGCGCATCGGGCCTAAGGGGTGCGCGCATCGGGTCATAGGGCCCGTAATAAAGTCGCCGCATGCTTGTTGCCCTGACGATCGCGACCGCCGTGGCCGCGCTCGCCCTCGCCGCGTGGTGCGGTTTCGCCGCCTACCGGGACCAGCCGACCAAGGACTGGCACTTCATCGGCATGGGCGTGGTGACGTTCCTGGCCACCGTCCAGCTGATCGTCGGCATCGTCCAGCTGGCGCGGGGCGAGAAGCCCGAGCAGGGCACGACGATCTTCGTGGCGTATCTGATCGGCTCCTTCGCCTGTGTCCCGGCCGCGGGCTTCATGTCCCTCGCGGAGCGCACCCGTTGGGGCTCGATCACGGTCGCGGCGGGCGGCGTGGTCCTCGCCGTGCTCCAGGTGCGGCTCTACGACATCTGGGGAGGCTGAGGTGACGGTGACCGAGGACGGCAAGAGCCAGGGCGCCCGGCAGAGGCTGATCAGCGGGCCCGGCATCCTGCTGGTGTGGCTGTACGGGGTGATGGTGGTCGGCGCGGTGTCGCGCTCCGCCGTGCAGATCTCGACGGACTTCCACAAGGCGCCGCTCGCGTACACGCTGTCCGCGCTCGCGGGTCTCGTCTACGGCTTCATCACGTACTCGCTCGTGCGCGGCGGCGAGAGGGCCCGCAGGGCGGCGCTGGTGTGCTGCGCCGCCGAGCTGGTGGGCGTCCTGGCGGTGGGGACGTGGACGCTGGCCGAGCCGTCCGCCTTCCCCGACGCCACGGTGTGGTCGGACTTCGGGATGGGCTATCTGTTCATCCCGGTGATCCTCCCGATCACGGCGATCTTCTGGCTGAACAAGGCGCGGAGGGCAAGCGCCCCGTAAGTGCGCTCAGACGCTGGTCGCGTAGGCGCTCGCGCCGACCTCCTTGGAGAGCGTGACCAGCGTCAGCCGTTCACTCACCTGCTGGGCGCCCACCGCCACGTAACCGTGCTTGCGGTAGAGCTGGAGATTCTGCTCGCTGCGATGGCCGCTGTAGAGCTGGAAGCACTTGGTGGTGCCGCCCGCGCCGAGGCGCCCCTCTATCGCGTTCAGGAGCCTGCCTCCCAGGCCGTGCCGCTGCAGCCTGGGGTGGACGATCAGTTTGTTGATCCGCGCCGTGCCGTCGGCGTCGACCGTGCCGCGCACCGACGCGACCACCTCGTCGCCGAGGCGGGCCACCAGCACGGTGCCGGCGGTCAGTTCGTCCTTGATGGAGTCGAGGGACTGTGTCAGCGGCTCGATGGAGTAGTCGCCGTACAACTCGGCCTCGCTCTGGTAGCACAGGTACTGCAGTTTGAGGATCTTCTCGGCGTCCTGTCCGCCCGCCTCCGAGATGGTCACGCTCATGCCCATGTGTGCATGCCTCCCGCTCACCTGCTCCGCCGGTTGTCTATCGCTCCTTTCCCCACGGTTCAGGAGCCGCAACCTCCGCCGCGAGCATTCTGCGCAGGCATCCCAGGCAACGGGAACGTTCCGGCCCCAGGCTGCCCTGTGACATTCCCAACTCGCCTGCGATCTCCCGGTAGGTGAGGTCCTTGGGGGACAGGAGCGCCGCCATGAGACCGGGGCAGCGGCCGGGCAGTCTGCGGACCGCCGCGTGCAGGGTGCGGTCACGGTCGGCCCGCAGGGCGCGCTGCTCGGGTCCGCGTTCGGTGTCGTCGGCGGGCTCGGCCGCGTATGCCGTCTCGCGCTCCTGCGTACGACGCGTGCGGCGCGCCTCGGCCGCGACGGCGGCCCGTAGCCAGGTGGCCGGGTCGGCGGGTGGGTCCGCGGCCTCCATGCGTTCCAACAGGCGCAGCCAGACGGCCTGTTCGAGGTCGCCGGGGTCGGCGCCGGAGCCGTGCGCCGCGGCGGAGGCCTCGGCGGCGAGGAGCGGACGCAGCGCGGGGATGAGCGAGTGAGTCATGCAGGGCGGGACGCGGCCGCTCCGGCAGGAGGTTGCCGGGGCGGCCGTCTGTCACCCCAACCGGGGCCGGGCGATCAGCCGTTGACGAAGTCCTCGCGGGCGAGCAGCGCGGTGTCGCAGTTGTCGGAGAAGATCCCGTCGATGCCCGTCTCGAAGTACGTCTTGAACGCGCCGAAGGCGTCGCCGTAGGCGTTCGGGTCGGTGCCCTTCTTGAAGTTCGTGGGCAGGAAGGTGTTTTCGTTGCGCATCGTGTACGGGTGCAGGATGAGGCCCGCCTTGTGCGCGTCCTTGACCAGGGTGGTCGGGGTGCCGAGGCTGCCGTCGGGCTTCTTCGGGATGATCAGGTCGAGCGTGGGGCCGATGCCCTGCGCGAACGACGCCATCCACTTCAGGCCCTCGGGCTTGATCAGGTCGGCGACGGTGCGCGGGTCGCCCGCCTCGACGAAGTCCCAGGGGCGCGAGCTCGCGCCGGACAGGAGCACCACGAGCGGTGGGTCGACGAGCTTGTTCAGGCGCTGGATGCTGCTGGGCTCGAAGGACTGCAGGAAGTTGGGCGAGCTCTTCTTGTGCCGCCCGTACTTGCGCAGCAGCTTGGCGAGCGGCTCTTCCAGGCCGAGGCCCAGCTTGCGGAAGTACGTGGGGTGCTTGGTCTCGATGTGCAGCCAGACCCGCTTGCCGCGCTCGCGCCCCTCCTTGTCGGCCCACCGGAAGACCTCCTCCAAGGTGGGCACCTCCCAGCGGCCGTCGTAGAGGGTGTTGCGCTGGCGGGTGCCGGGGATGCGTTCCTTGGCGCGCAGCGTCTTCAGCTCGGCGAGCGTGAAGTCCTCGGTGAACCAGCCGGTGAGCGAGACCCCGTCCACGGACTTCGTCGTCCTGCGGGAGGCGAACTCGGGGTGCGCGGCGACGTCCGTCGTCGCGGTGATGTCGTTCTCGTGACGGCATACGAGGTGGCCGTCCTTGGTGGGGACGATGTCCTGCTCGATGACGTGCGCGCCCATGTCGAGGGCGAGCTGGTACGAGCCGAGCGTGTGCTCGGGCCGGTAGCCGCTCGCGCCACGGTGCGCGACGACCGTGGGCACCGGCAGGTCCTTGTGGCCGTGCCCGTGCCCGTGCTCGTCGGCTCTCGCCACGCCGGGCAGTCCTACGACGGCTGTGCCCGCCCCGAGGACCGCCGCTCCCAGTACCGCGCGCCGACCCGGCCGCCGCTCCCCCGAACCCGACTCCGACCGACCCGACTTCTGTGTAGCCATTGAGCGCTCCTCCCGTTGCACTGCCTTGCACCTGACAAAGCGGCACGATCGTAGGTGGCCCCACGTGACGGATGGGAGACCCCGGACCGAACGGAAGGGTGACGCCGGATGGCTACTGGTGTGCGGGGCGGGGTCCTTTCGGTGAGTGTCGTCCGCCTCGGAAGGACCGTGAACTGCGTGGCAGCGCGTGACCGCGGTGCGTGACAAGGGCCACTAGGACGCGCCACATCCCGCACACAGGGATAACGTCGTCACAGGGAGAGCGGTTCGAGGGCTACACCACGCGCCCGCATGTCAACTCTGCGTATCCAGTGCGTGAACCCGATGTGCGGTGAGCGGGGACCCGCGAGTATCGTCCTCACCTGCACATACTCGTCGTCGACCCGTTGACACCGGAGGGCCCGTTGTCCCGTCTCGCGCTCATCAAGGCTGTGCTCGGACCGATCTTGCGTCTGATGTTCCGCCCCCGGGTGGAAGGCGCAGAGAACATTCCGGGCACCGGTCCGGTCATCATGGCCGGCAACCACCTCACGTTCATCGACTCGATGATCATGCCCCTCGTCTGCCCGCGCCCGGTGTTCTTCATCGGCAAGGACGAGTACGTGACGGGCAAGGGGCTCAAGGGCCGTTTGATGGCCTGGTTCTTCACCGGCTCCGGGATGATCCCCGTGGACCGCGACGGCGGCCACGGCGGTGTCGCCGCGCTGATGACCGGGCGGCGCGTCCTGGAGGAGGGCAAGCTCTTCGGCATCTACCCCGAAGGCACCCGCTCCCCCGACGGCCGCCTGTACCGCGGCCGTACGGGCATCGCCCGCCTGACCCTCATGACCGGCGCCCCCGTCGTCCCCTTCGCCATGATCGGTACCGACAAGCTCCAGCCCGGCGGCAAGGGCCTCCCGCGCCCCGGCCGCGTGACGGTCCGCTTCGGCGAGCCGATGGAGTTCTCGCGCTACGAGGGCATGGACCGCGACCGCTACGTCCTGCGGGCGGTGACGGACTCCGTGATGACGGAGGTCATGCAGCTGTCCGGCCAGGAGTACGTGGACATGTACGCCACGAAGGCGAAGGCGGCGTAGCCCGGGGCTCGGTCTTTGGCAGTGCGCCCGCCCCGGTGCCGGGGCGGGCGTTTCGCTGTCCCCCGTCGTTCGCCACCTGCGGGCCGCCTGCGGCTGAGCGCGCAGTTCCCCGCGCCCCTTACGGGGCGCCCACCGCCGTCCCTGGCTGGTCGCGCCCACGCGGCGGAGCCGCATGTTGTCGCAGCCCCGCGCTCCCTTACGGGGCGCCCTTCAGTGCTCTACGCCGTCCTCCAGCTTTGAGCCCTTCAGCAGGAACCACGCCGCCACCGCCGTGGCGATGAGGACTGCCGCGCCCGCGCCCGCGGCCAGGCGTAGGCCGTCGACGAAGGCGTCCTGGGCCGAGTGCAGCAGGGCCTGGGCCTCGTGGGCCGGGAGGGCGCCGGAGGATTCCACCGCGCCGCCCAGCGACTCGTGTGCGGCCGAAGCCACCTCGGGCGGGGTGCCCGCCGGAGCGGTGAAGTCCCGGTAGACGCCCGTCACGATGGAGCCCAGCAGGGCGATACCGAGGGCCGCGCCCAGTTCGTACGCCGTCTCCGAGACCGCTGACGCCGCTCCCGCCTGCTCCTTGGGCACGCTGGAGAGGATGACGTCGGCGGTCACCGTGAACGAGAAACCCGCGCCGATGCCGACGACCAGGAGCGAGGCTCCGAGCAGCGGATACCCGGTGCTCTGCTCCAGCGTGGTGAGCGCCGCCAACGCGATGCCCACCGCCGCGAGCCCACCGGCGACCACCGCGCGCACGGAGAACCGCCGCGCGACCATGCCCGCGATCAGACCGGCCGCCACCGCTCCCACCGCGGCGGGCAGTTCGGCGAGGCCCGCCTCGAACGGCCGCCGCCCCTGCACCAGTTGCAGGAACTGGGAGAGGAAGAAGACCAGGCCGGAGAGGCCGAGCACCGTGAGGAGGTCGGCGAGGACCGCTCCGGAGAACCCCCGGTTGCGGAACAGACGCATGTCGAGGAGTGGCGCCGTCAGGGTGAGCTGGCGCCGTACGAACCAGGTGAGCGCCGCCACGCCGAGCACGCCCGCCACCGCGACGTCCCAGCGGAAACCGTGCGCCGCCGCTTCCTTGATGGCGTACACGACGCCGATCATGCCGATGAGCGAGAGCACGACACTGATCAGGTCCCACGGACCCGGCGCCGGATTCTTCGATTCGGGCAGGAACTTGATGCCCACGAGGACCAGGACAGCCATCACCGGCAGGTTGATCAGGAAGACCGAGCCCCACCAGAAGTGTTCGAGCAGGAAGCCGCCGACGACAGGACCGACTGCCGCGCCCGCCGACGCCATCGCGCCCCAGATACCGACCGCGAGGCTGCGCTCGCGCGGGTCGTGGAAGATGTTGCGGATCAGCGCCAGCGTGGACGGCATCAGCGTCGCGCCCGCGACACCGAGCAGCGCACGGGCCAGCATGAGCAGTTCGGGTGTGGTCGCGTAGGCGTTGAGGACCGAGACCGCGCCGAAGGCTACGGCGCCGACCAGCAGGAGCTTCTTGCGGCCGATGCGGTCACCGAGGCTGCCCATGGAGACGAGCAGACCGGCGATGACGAACGAGTACACGTCGCCGATCCACAGCAGCTGCGTGCCGGTCGGCTTGAGGTCCTCGCTGATGTACGGCGTGGCCAAACCGAGCACCGTCGCGTCCACCGCGACGAGCAGCACGGCAAGGACCAGCACGGCGAGCGCGAGCCAGCGGCCGGGGCTGCGCTCGACCTCCGCCGACGCGGTCCGCTGTTCGATGCTGGTCATGGTTCCACTCTCCGTTGCGCGCCGCCGATCAGCAGCTCGGCGATCATGTGTGTGAAGTCGTTGGCGGCCACGCGGCCGTCCAGTACGGCCCAGGCGCCCGCGCCGATCAGGCCGTACAGCGCCTCTGTGAGCCAGACGGGGCTCAGGTCGATGCGAAACTCTCCGCCCTCCTGGCCGCGCCGGAAGAGCGCGCCGATGTTGTCGTCGAGCCGGGACCAGCCCTCGTGCTGCGCGTCGTCCTCGAACAGCTGGTTCTCGGTGACGAGGAACGCGAGCAGACCCGCGGCAGGCTGGATCTCCTTCACCATCCGGCGCAGCGCCTCCTGGGCGCTGTCGTCGCCGAGCCTGGCCGCTTCGAGCGCGGCCTCGCACTCCTGGATGCCGAGCTCTTCCAGGGCGCGTACGAGGGCGTCGCGCCCTGCGAAGTGACGGTGCAGGGTGGCCCGGCTGATCCCCGCCGCGCGCGCCACCTCGTCCATCGTGGACGAGCCTTTGCGGGTGAGGAGCGCCGCGGCGCTGCGCAGCACCTGGTCGCGATCGACTGACATGAGACAACCATAGACCATGTGAGACATTTTTGTCTCACGAGATAGGCGCGCCTCTCAGCGGAGGGGTGGCCTTTGGAGGTCTCGGTCTCGCGGAGGGGTGCCCTCCGGGGGTTCTCAGTTCCAGGGCAGCTGCCCGCGCCGCTCCCAGTACGCGGCGGGCTCCTCCGCGAGGCCCGCGAGCCGCTCGAGCTGCCCGGCATCGAGGTCGACGGCCGCCGCGTGCAGGTTCGACACGAGCTGGACCGAGGTGGCGGCGCCGGAGAGCACCACCCCCGCCCAAGGCTGCCGGAGCACGAGGGCGAGGGCGACCGCGTCACAGCCGAGCCCGGCCTCCCCGGCGGTCTCGCGCAGGGCCCCGGGCGCCTGCGGGTCGGCGAGGCGGCCGTTCGCCATGGCCTCCTTGACCAGCACGGTGAGCCCCGCGTCGTGGGCCTCGGCGAGCGCGGGGCCCGCCGACGTCTCCAGGGCGTTGTACGTGGCCTGGACGGTGCGGAAGAGCGGCTCGCCGTCGACGGTCACTTCGAGCGCGGCGCGGATCGCGGCCGCCTGCTCCGGGCCGCTGACGGAGAGCCCGACCGTCACGCCCGCTGCCGCCAACTCGGCCAGTTTGCCGTGCAGTTCCTTGTCGTTGAGGGCGGGGCTCTGCGGCGTGACGGAGTGGATCTGGTAGAGGTCGAGCCGCTCGCCGAGCAGCTGGGCACTCTCCTCGCGCTGCCGGACGTACGCGGCGACGCTGTGGTCCTTGACCTCGTGCGAGCCCGCGGCGTCGGCGTTCCAGGCCGCCGTGTACGTGTAGCCCCACTTGCTGCCGATCACGACGTCACGGATGTCGGGCCTGGCGTGCAGCCAGTCGGCGAGGAACTCCTCGGAGCGGCCGTACGAGCGGGCCACGTCGATGTACCGGACGCCCAGCGCGTAGGCGGCGTCGAGGAGTTCGAGGGTGCGCTCGCGCAGGGCCTCGACACTGCGCGATGGCGGCAGATCGGCGTCGCGGCCGAGCGTGATGTAGCCGGGCCTGCCGACGGCGGCCAGGCCGAACCCGATGTGGGCGGTGGGGGTGGTCGCTGCGGCCAAGCGCGAGAAGGGCATCGCGGGCTCCGTTCGGTCGGCTCTTTCGGCTCCTTGCGGAAGACGACCAACGTAACCCGCGATGCCCACGTCAACGCGGCACGCACTGCCCCGGCGTCACTTACGCGCCGCGGCCCACTCCTGCTGGACCGTCAGGTCGGCCTTGACCTCGGCGAGCTGGGCGGCGACGGCCGAGGGGGCGGTGCCGCCGCGGCCGTTGCGGGACGCCAGGGCTCCGGGGACGTTCAGGACGGTCCTGACCTCGGGCGTGAGGTGCTCGGAGATCTTGGCGAACTGCTCGTCGGTGAGCTGGTCGAGCTCGATGCCGTGCGCCTCGCACTCCTTGACGCATTCACCCGCGACCTCGTGCGCGACACGGAACGGCACACCCTGCTTGACCAGCCACTCGGCGATGTCCGTGGCGAGCGAGAAGCCGGCCGGGGCCAGCTCCTTCATGCGCTCGCGGTGCACGGTGAGCGTCGCCATCATGCCGGTGAAGGCGGGGAGCAGGACCTCCAGCTGGTCGCAGGAGTCGAAGACCGGCTCCTTGTCCTCCTGGAGGTCGCGGTTGTACGCGAGCGGGAGCGCCTTGAGCGTCGCCATCAGGCCGGTCAGATTGCCGATGAGGCGGCCCGACTTGCCGCGCGCGAGCTCGGCGATGTCCGGGTTCTTCTTCTGCGGCATGATCGACGAACCGGTCGAGAACGCGTCGTGGAGCGTGACGAAGGAGAACTCCTTCGTGTTCCAGAGGATGATCTCCTCAGCGATCCGGGAGAGGTTCACGCCGATCATCGCGGTGATGAAGGCGAACTCCGCCGCGAAGTCACGGGCGGCCGTCCCGTCGATGGAGTTGGCCGCCGAGCCGTGCTCGAAGCCGAGGTCGGCGGCGACCGCCTCGGGGTCGAGACCGAGGGAGGAGCCCGCGAGCGCGCCCGAGCCGTACGGCGAAACGGCCGTCCGCTCGTCCCACTGCCGCAGGCGTTCCGCGTCCCGGGAGAGCGACTGGACGTGCGCGAGGACGTGGTGCGCGAAGAGCACGGGCTGGGCGTGCTGGAGGTGCGTACGTCCCGGCATGGCGACGTCGGGGTGCGCCTCGGCGAGGCCGACGAGCGCGCCCTGGAGGTCGGCGATCAGGCCGCCGATGACGCGGGCGTGGTCCCGCAGATACATCCGGAAGAGGGTCGCCACCTGGTCGTTGCGCGAGCGCCCCGCGCGCAGCTTGCCGCCGAGGTCCGCTCCGAGGCGTTCGAGCAGGCCCCGCTCCAGGGCGGTGTGCACGTCCTCGTCGGCGATGGTGCCCACGAAGGAGCCGTCGGCCACGTCGGCTTCGAGCTGGTCGAGGCCGCCCTGCATGCGGGTCAGCTCGTCCTCGGTGAGCAGCCCCGCCTTGTGGAGGACGCGCGCGTGGGCGCGGGAACCGGCGATGTCGTACGGCGCGAGGCGCCAGTCGAAGTGGACCGATGCCGACAGCTTGGCCAGGGCCTCTGCCGGGCCGTCCGCGAACCGGCCGCCCCAGAGCCGGACGTCACCGCCGTTGTTGCTGCTCACTTCACGTGCTCCTTAACCTGCATGCGCCGTTATGCATGAGTATGCAGTGCGCCGTATGTTTCGTCAATCCAACCACGATGCAAGACATCCGCCAAGTCGTTAGACAGGCGAACTAACCTTGTGAATAATCCTTAGGCATGGGAAAGACTTACGAACGCATCGACGGCAGACTCCGCTCGTTCATCGAGGCCCAGCCTCTCTTCTTCACCGCGACCGCGCCCCTCTCCGGCGACGGCACGATCAACCTCTCCCCCAAGGGCATCACGGGCTCCTTCGCCGTCATCGACGAACACACCGTGGCCTATCTGGACTTCGCGGGCAGCAACGCCGAGACGGTCGCGCACCTGCGCGAGAACGGCCGCATCACCCTGATGTGGACCGCCTTCCAGGGCCCGCCGAACATCGTCCGGGTGCACGGCCGCGGTGAACCCGTCTTCCGCGACGACCCGCGCTGGGCCGACCTGCTCGGCCACTTCCCCGACGTCGACCCGACCCCGCACGGCCTGCGCGCCATCATCGTCGTGACGGCCGAACTCGTCCGGGACACCTGTGGATACGCGGTGCCCTTCATGTCGTACGACGAGGACCGCGACCTGCACGCCAAGCGGTTCGCACGGGAGGACGACGCCTCGCTCAGCGCGTACTTCGCCAAGAAGGAGCACATCGCACAGAGCATGGACGGCCTGCCGGGGCTGCCGCTGCCCTTGCCGCCCAGTACGGTCTGAGCCATGCGCCCCCGTGCCGTCGCCCTCGCGTCCGTCAGCGCCCTCGTCCTGGCCGTCGCCGGCACGCTCGGCGCCGCGCCCCACGCGAACCCCCCGCTGCCGGACCGCATGGCCGACACGGGCGACGGCACCCAGCTCATCACCGCCGAGGCCGCGCGCACCAGTTCCACCACCGGCACGGTCACGTGGTGGGACCGCAGTGGCGGGCGGTGGGCGAAAGCCGGGGCCTCCGCGGCCCGGTTCGGTGCGAACGGCCTGACGGAGGGCGGCTCCCGCAAGCAGGGGACGAACACGACGCCCACCGGGCTCTTCCGGCTCCCGTACGCCTTCGGGATCAAGCCCGCGCCGCCCGGCACGGACTACTCCTACCGCCGCGTCGCGAAGAACTCCTGGTGGTGCCAGGACAACGACTCGCGCTCCTACAACCGCTGGACCCAGCCACGCCCCGCCGACTGCCGCGCCGCCGAGTCCGAGCACCTCATCACGTACGACCCCCAGTACGTGCACGCCCTGGTGATCGGCTTCAACTACGACCGCCCGGTGCGCGGGCGCGGCGCCGGAATCTTCCTGCACGTCAACGGGCGGGGGGCGACGGCGGGTTGTGTGTCCGTGCCTGAGGATGCGATGCGTCGGATTCTCGCGTGGGCCGATGAGGCGCGGCGGCCGCACATGGCGATCGGGACGGCGTCGGGGCCCACCGCTCTGACGCGCTACTGACCAGCCCCCTGCCAGCTCGTTCCTCAGCTCGGTTGCCAGCTCGGTGTAGCGACCACATATCGAGACGGGGTTGCGTGCGTTCGGCGCGGCGGCGTTGCATCGCCGGGTGCGAACCGAACAGACGATCCCCAGTACAACGAAGAGCGGCGACAAGGCGGCCCGCCTCGCCGTCACGGTCTTCCCCGTCCTCGTGCTCGCCGCGGGCGCGCTCGGCCTGCTGGCGCCGGACACCTTCAAGGGCTGGGGCACGGACGTCCCGTACCTCCTGGGTCTCGTGATGTTCTGCATGGGGCTCACCATGACCCCGCTCGACTTCCAGGGCGTCGTCAAGCGGCCCTGGGCCGTCGCGCTCGGCCTTGTCGCGCACTACGTCATCATGCCGGGGCTCGGCTGGCTGATCGCCCACGCGCTCGGGCTCTCGCCACAACTGGCCGCCGGTGTCATCCTCGTCGGCTGCGCGCCGAGCGGGACCGCGTCCAACGTCGTGACCTATCTGGCGCGCGGCGACGTGGCCCTCTCGGTCTCGGTCGCCACCGTGTCGACCGTGCTCGCGCCGCTCATCACTCCCCCGCTGACACTGCTCCTCGCGGGCGAGTATCTGCCCGTGGACGCGGGTTCGATGGTCACGGACATCCTCAAGACCGTGCTGCTCCCGGTCATCGCCGGTCTCGTCGTACGTCTCCTGTTCGGGCGCTACATCGGCCGAGTGCTCAGTGCGTTGCCGTGGCTGTCCGCCGTGACCATCGCCGTCATCGTGGCCATCGTCGTCGCGGGCAGTGCGACGGCCATCAAGTCGGCCGCCCTGCTCGTGTTCCTCGCCGTCGTCCTGCACAACGGCCTCGGCCTCGCGCTCGGCTACGGCGCGGGCAAGCTGGCCCGCCTGGGCCCGCCCGCGTCGCGCGCCATGGCCTTCGAGGTCGGCATGCAGAACTCCGGACTCGCGGCGTCGCTCGCCACCGCCCACTTCAGCCCGCTCGCCGCACTCCCCGCCGCCGTGTTCTCCGTGTGGCACAACGTCTCGGGAGCGCTCGTCGCCGCCTGGATGTCGCACCGGGCGCGGCGGACGGAACAGCAGGCCGAGCAGGCCTGACGGGCACCCCGCCGCAAAGAATCTTCAGGCAGCCGTAGACAGGACGGATCAGCTCCGCTTAGCTTCTAGACATGCCTGGACAGGTTCATAAGCATCATCGTGTCGCGCACGTACTCGCCGACGAGATCCGCGCCGGAGTCCACGCCGACGGCAGCCGTCTGCCCGGCGAGCACGCCCTGCGGGAGCGGTTCGGCGTCAGCCGTACGACCGTGCGGCAGGCGCTCAGCGCGCTCGGCGAGCAGGGGCTCATCGAGACGCATGCCGGGATCGGTTCGATCGTCACGTTCGACGGCACCCCGCTCGACCAGCAGCTCGGCTGGACCCGGGCGCTCGCCGACCAGGGCACCGAGCTCTCCACCGACACCCTCCGCTTCGAGCGGGTCGCCGATCCGGAGCTCGCCGCAGAACTCGGCCTCGCGGAACCGCACTTCGTCGCCCTCGACCGCGTCAGGCGACTGCCCGACGGCGTGGGCGTCTCGCTGGAGCGCAGCCGCGTGCCCGCCGTGCCCGCCCTCGCCGACCTGCCGGAGCGCGGCCTCGAAGGCGGCTCCCTCAACCGGACGCTGCTGGCCGCGGGCCGCGTCGCCGCTTCCAGCGACGCCCGCATCGCGGTGTCCGGCCTCGGCGACCGGGACGCGGGGCACCTCCACCGCTCCCCCGGTGAGCCGTTCATCCGGCTCACCCAGGTCTTCCGCGATGCCGATGGGGAGGTCGTGGAGCAGGTGACGAGCCTGCTCGACCCGTCCCGTTTCCAACTGCACGTACGCACCGGCCGAGGAGGCCACTGATGACCACCGCACCGCCCGACGTTCTCGACCGGGCACTCGGCGCCTTCTACGGGCTCGCGCTCGGCGACGCCCTCGGCATGCCGACCCAGGTCATGTCCCGTGAGGACGTCGTGCGCGTCTACGGCACGCTCACCGGCTTCGAACCCGCCCGTGACGACAACCCCGTGAGCGCGGGGATGCCCGCCGGCGCCGTCACCGACGACACCGACCAGGCGGTCATCGTGGCGCGGCTGCTCGTCGAGGGCGGCGGGCACGTCGACCCGCTGCGGTTCGCCGACGAACTCCTCTCCTGGGAGCGGGAGATGAAGGCCAAGGGGTCCTTCGACCTGCTCGGCCCGTCCACCAAGGCCGCCCTTGACGCCGTCGCGGCGGGCGCCGACCCCAAGGAGGCGGGCAGGTACGGCACCACCAACGGCTCCGCGATGCGCGTCACCCCCGTCGGCATCGCCTTCGCCGCCGATCCGCTGCCGGACTTCCTCGACCGGGTCGTGGAGTCCTGCCAGGTCACCCACGACACGAACATCGGCATCGCGGGCGCGGCGGCCGTCGCCGCCGCGGTGAGCACGGGGGTCGCGGGCGGCACGCTCGACGAGGCCTTCCGGGCCGCGATCACCGCCGCCGAAGCGGGAGCGCGGCGCGGCAACTGGATCGCCGGCGCCGACATCTCCACCCGGATCGGCTGGGCCCGCGAGCTGGTGCACGGCCTGGACGAGGCCGCGGCCCTCGACCGTATCGTCGCGCTCATCGGCACCAGCGTCGCCAGCCAGGAGTCGGTACCCGCCGCGTTCGCGGTGCTCGCACTGACCGGAGGAGATCCCTGGCGCAGCGCGCTCCTCGCGGCGAACCTCGGCGGCGACAGCGACACCATCGCCGCGATCGCGGGTGCGGTCGCCGGATCGGTACGCGGGCTCTCCGGGCTGCCCGCCGATGCCGTACGCACCCTGCGCACGGTCAACAGCCTCGAACTGGAGCCTCTTACGGCCCAGTTGCTCACCCACCGCTAACCCCCGTCCTGCCCGCTTCCCCCACGTACCGCGCAAGGAGGTTCCGTCATGGCCGCTTCGACGAAGAACGTGTCGGTCGGCACCGTTGAGACCCGAGGGATCGAGCCGGTCCCCGACAGCGAACGTCACGGCCACGCAGGCCAGATGTTCTGGACCTGGTTCGCCGCCAACATCTCGATCCTGGGGCTGCCGCTCGGCGCGACCCTCGTCGCCTTCCGCGGCCTCAACATCTGGCAGGCCGCGCTGGTCGCGATCGTCGGCTCGGTCGGATCGTTCGCGCTGGTGGGGGCCTTGAGCCTGGCGGGCAAAAAGGGCGGGGCGCCCGCCCTCACACTCTCCCGCGCGGTGTTCGGGCAGCGCGGCAACGCGGGCCCGACGCTCATCAGCTGGCTGAGCAGGGTCGGCTGGGAGACGATCACGACGACCACGGCGGCGTACGCGCTGCTCGCCCTGCTCGGCGTCGCCTTCGACGTTCGCCGGAACTCCTTCCTGACCGTGCTCTGCCTGCTGGTCTTCATCGCCTGCACGCTGCTGATCAGCGGCCTCGGACACGCCACGATCATGTGGATCAACAAGTGGGCGACCGTCCTTTTCGGCGTCCTGAACCTGATCGTGATGGGCTTCCTGGTCGCGACCGTCGACTGGTCGAAGGTCCTCGAAGCCCCGGCGGGTCCGACCAGCGGTGTCGTCGCCGGCATCGGTTTCATCGCCGCCGGCACGGGCATCGGCTGGGCCAACGCCGGTGCGGACTACGCCCGTTACCTCCCCCGTACGATCCCGGGGCGCCGCCTGGTCACCGCGTCGGCCTTCGGCGCGGGCATCCCGCTCGTGCTGCTCATCTCGCTCGGCTCGCTCCTGACGGCGGGCGACCCGTCGCTCGCCACGTCCTCCGACCCGGTCTCCGCGATCAACGCGATGCTGCCGTCCTGGATGGCGATCCCGTATCTGATCGCGGCCTTCGGCGGCCTGCTGATGTCCAACCACCTGTCGACGTACTCGGCGGGGCTCACCATGATCACGCTGGGACTGCGGGTGCCGCGCGCCTGGGCCGTGGTCATCGACATCGTCCTGATGTTCCTCGGCGGCATCTACTTCATGCTGATCGCCGACGACTTCTACGGGCCGTTCTCCACCTTCCTCACCCTCCTCGCCGTGCCGATCTCCGCCTGGATCGGGGTGATCGCGGTCGACATGCTGCGGGGCCGCGACTACGACCCCGATGCCCTGATGGACACCTCGCGGACCAGCCGCTACTGGTACACGGGCGGCTTCCGGATGCCCGCCGTGCTCGCGTGGGTCGCGGCGATCGTGTCGGGGCTCCTGTTCACCACCGCCGGTACGGGCGCGGACGACGTGTGGTTCTCGGGGCCGCTGGCCGACACGTGGTTCGGGGTCAACGGGCTCGGCTGGGCGGTGTCCATCGTGGTGGGCGCGGCGGTCTACGCGGCGCTCGGCGGACGCGGCTCCCTTTCGTCAACTCCCGCGCCCACCCCATCAGTTGAGGAGCCCGTCCGATGAGCACCACCGCAGCTTCTCCCCGCCTCGTCCTCGCGGGGAACGTCATCGCCGACCTCGTCATCGAGGTCCCCGCGCTGCCCGAACGGGGCGGCGACGTGATCGGCTCCCGTACGGAGCTGTACGCGGGCGGCGGCTTCAACGCCCTGACGGCGGCGCGACGGCTGGGGACGGAGGCGGTGTACGCGGGGCTGCACGGAACCGGGCCGTACGGAGACCTCGTCCGCCGCTCCCTCGCCGAGGAAGGCATCGGGACGCTGCTCCCGGTGCGTACGGACGGGGACACTGGGTTCTGCGTGGCGCTGGTGGACGCCGGGGGCGAGCGGACGTTCGTGACCAGTTTCGGGGTGGACGCGCGGATGACGGCGGCGGAGACTGCCGCTGTCGCGGGGGCGCTGCGGGCGGGCGACACCGTGCAGTTGTCCGGGTACAGCCTCGTGATGGAGATCAACGGTCCGTTGCTGTCCGCGTTCGCGGCAGGGTTGCCGGAGGATGTGCGGGTCTGTTTCGATCCCGGTCCGTTGGTGGCCGACATTCCCGTGTCGGTGCTCGAGCCGGTCCTTGGGCGGACCGACTGGCTGAGCTGCAATGCGCGTGAGGCCCGCCTGATGAGCGGTCACTCCGAGCCTCGGGCCGCCGCTGCCGCCCTGCGGGGGCGGCTTGTGCCGGGGGCGGGGGTGTTGGTGCGGGCGGACAAGGATGGGTGCTGGGTGGCTGCGCCTGGCTCGGGGGAGGTTGTGCATGTGCCCGGGTTCCCCGTGGACGCGGTGGACAGCAATGGTGCCGGGGATGCTCATGTCGGTGCGTTCCTCGCCCTGTTGGGGCGGGGGCTCGATCCGCTTTCCGCGGCGCGGGGTGCGAACGCTGCGGCGGCTTGTGCGGTGACGCGGCGGGGGCCCGCTACCTCGCCGGGGCTCGCGGAGTTGGTGGCGTTTCTTGGGGATGATCCGCTGGGTGGGGTGCTGGGGTAGGAGCACTACTCGTTCCCCAACCCCGCCCCTTCCCGAAAACCCGCTCGGCGCGGGGGCCTTGGCTGCCGCCATCACCGGCTCCGCCGAGTTCGTCCTCAAACGCCGGACGGGCTGTATTCCAGCCCGTCCGTCGGGGAAACTCAGTGTTCGTTCGAAGCCAGCCGCAGCAAGTGATCCGCCAGCGCCTGCCCCCCAGTAGCCTCCCTGCTGATCAGCATCAGCGTGTCGTCCCCCGCGATCGTCCCCAAGATGTCATGCAGCTCCGCCTGGTCGATCGCCGAGGCGAGGAACTGGGCGGCGCCCGGCGGCGTGCGCAGGACGACGAGGTTGGCCGAGGCCTCGGCGGAGATCAGGAGCTCCGCCGAGAGGCGGCGCATCCGCTCCTCCTTGGCGGACTCCCCCAGCGGCGCACGCGGCGTGCGGAAGCCGCCCTCGCTCGGCACCGCGTAGATGAGGTCGCCCTCGGCGTTGCGGATCTTGACCGCGTTCAGCTCGTCCAGGTCGCGGGAGAGCGTCGCCTGGGTGACCGTCAGCCCGTCGTCGGCGAGCAGCTTCGCCAGCTGGCTCTGGGAGCGCACGGGCTGCCGGTTGAGGATGTCCACGATCCGGCGGTGGCGTGCGGTGCGGGTCTGCGGCACGGCGGGCCCGGCGTGATCCGGGTGTTCCGCGTGCTCGTTGCCTTGCGCCTGGCTCATCGTCGTCTCATTCTCCGGATCGTCCGTCCCCGTTGGCCACGGTGGCCTGGTCAAACACGCCGGGCAGAGCCCGCAGCAGCGCGTCCACCTCGTCGTCGCGCACGTTCAGCGGCGGCATCAGCCGTACGACATCGGGGGCGGGCGCGTTCACCAGGAAGCCGGCGTCCTGAGCCGCCTGCTGCACCTGGGGCGCCAGCGGCTCGGTGAGCACGATACCCAGCAGGAGGCCCGCACCCCGGACATGGCCCACGAGCGGGTGTCCGAGTGACTCGATTCCGTCGCGCAGCCGCTCGCTCGCCCGCTTCACGTTGTCCAGGAGTCCATCGGCCTCGATCGTGTCGAGGACCGCGAGGCCCGCGGCGCATGCCACGGGGTTTCCGCCGAACGTCGTTCCGTGGTGGCCGGGCTTGAGGAGCTCGGCCGCCGCACCGAACGCGACCGTCGCGCCGAGCGGCAGTCCGCCGCCGAGCCCCTTCGCGAGTGTGACGACGTCGGGCTGGACTCCCTCGTGCGCGAGGTACTCGAACCAGTGGCCGGTGCGGCCGATTCCGGTCTGCACCTCGTCGAGGACGAGGAGGGTTCCGGTGGACGTGGTGATGTCGCGGGCGGCCTTGAGGTAGCCCGCGGGCGGCACGACGACGCCGTTCTCGCCCTGGATGGGTTCGATGATGACGAGGGCGGTCTCTTCGGTGACCGCTGCCCGCAGGGCCTCGACATCGCCGTACGGGACGTGCGTGACATCGCCGGGCAGCGGCAGGAACGGCTCCCGCTTGCCGGGCTGTCCGGTGAGCGCGAGCGCCCCCATCGTCCGGCCGTGGAAGCCACCGTCCGTGGCGACCATGTGCGAACGCCCGGTCAGGCGGCCCATCTTGAAGGCGCCTTCGTTGGCCTCGGCGCCGGAGTTGCAGAAGTACACCCGGCCTTCGCGCCCGAAGAGCTGGAGCAGCCGCTCCGCGAGCGCGACCGGCGGCTCGGCGACGAAAAGGTTCGAGACGTGGCCGAGGGAGGCGATCTGGGTGCTGACGGCCTCGACGACCGCCGGGTGGGCGTGGCCGAGGGCGTTGACCGCGATGCCGCCGACGAAATCGACGTACTCCTTGCCGTCGGCGTCCCACAGCTTGCTGCCCGCGCCGCGGACGAGGGGCAGCCTGGGCGTGCCGTAGTTGTCCATCAGCGCGTCCTGCCAGCGCTGGGTCAGCTCCTCGTTGCCGGTCATGCCGCTTCCCCCTCCATGTCGTCCTCAGGCGCGTCCGGTACGACCATCGTGCCGATGCCCTCGTCGGTGAAGATCTCCAGGAGAATCGAGTGCTGGACCCGCCCGTCGATCACGCGGGCCGTCTCGACGCCGTTGCGCACGGCGTGCAGACAGCCCTCCATCTTCGGGACCATGCCGCTCGCCAGCTCGGGAAGGAGCTTCTCCAGCTCCTTCGCGGTCAGGCGGCTGATCACCTCGTCACTGTTCGGCCAGTCCTCATAGAGGCCCTCGACGTCCGTGAGGACCATGAGGGTCTCGGCGTCCAGCGCAGCCGCAAGTGCCGCAGCCGCCGTATCAGCATTGACGTTGTAGACATGTCCGTCGTCCTGGGAGCGGGCGATCGAGCTGACGACCGGGATACGGCCGTCCGCGAGCAGCGCCTCGATGGCGCCGGTGTCGATCTCGGTGATCTCGCCGACGCGGCCGATGTCGACCAACTCGCCCTCGATGCGGGGCTGGTGCTTGGTGGCGGTGATGGTGTGCGCGTCCTCGCCGGTGAGGCCGACGGCGAGCGGGCCGTGCTGATTGAGCAGGCCGACCAGCTCGCGCTGGACCTGTCCCGCGAGCACCATCCGTACGACGTCCATGGCGTCCTCGGTGGTGACGCGCAGGCCCGCCTTGAACTCGCTGACGATGCCGTGCCGGTCCAGGGCCTTGCTGATCTGCGGTCCGCCGCCGTGCACGACGACAGGCTTGAGCCCCGCGTGGTGCAGGAAGACGACGTCCTGCGCGAAGGCGGCCTTCAGCTCCTCGTCGACCATGGCGTTGCCGCCGAACTTGATGACGACGGTCTTGCCGCGGTGCCTGGTCAGCCAGGGCAGCGCCTCGATGAGGATCTGCGCCTTGGGGAGCGCGGTGTGCTTCCGCGCGGTCGGATTGCCGCTCGTGGCGCTGTCCGTATCGCCGCTCATATTGCCGGTCGTGTCGCCGCTCATGAGGAGTACGCGCTGTTCTCGTGGACGTAGTCGGCGGTGAGGTCGTTGGCCCAGATCACGACCGGCTCGGTGGTGCCTGCCGCCAGATCCGCGGTGATCTTGATCTCGCGGTACCGCATGTCGACCAGGTCGCGGTCCTCGCCGACGCTGCCGTTCTTGCAGACCCATACGCCGTTGATCGCGACGTTCAGCTGGTCGGGCTCGAAGGCGGCCTTCGTCGTACCGATGGCGGAGAGCACGCGGCCCCAGTTGGGGTCCTCGCCGTGGAGGGCGCACTTGAGGAGGTTGTTGCGGGCGATGGAGCGCCCCACCTCGACGGCGTCGTCCTCGGAGGCGGCGTTGACGACCTCGATCCGGATGTCCTTGCTCGCGCCCTCGGCGTCGCCGATGAGCTGGCGGGCGAGGTCGTCACAGACGGCCCGGACGGCCTCGGCGAACTCGGCGTATTCCGGGGCGACTTGAGAAGCACCGGAGGCGAGAAGCAGCACCGTGTCGTTCGTGGACATGCAGCCGTCCGAGTCGACGCGGTCGAAGGTGACCTTCGTGGCGTCCCGCAGCGCCTTGTCCAGGACGTCGGACTCCAGGTCCGCGTCCGTGGTCAGGACGACGAGCATCGTGGCGAGCCCGGGGGCGAGCATGCCCGCGCCCTTGGCCATACCGCCGACCGTCCACCCGTCCTGGGTGACCACGGCCGTCTTGTGCACGCTGTCCGTGGTCTTGACGGCGATGGCGGCCTTCTCGCCGCCGTGCTCGGAGAGTTCACCGGCCGCGCTCTCGACCCCCGGCAGGAGCTTGTCCATGGGGAGGGTGACGCCGATGAGCCCGGTCGACGCGACGGCGACCTCGCCCGCGTTCAGGTCGAGGGTCTCGGCGACCTTCTCGGCGGTGGCATGCGTGTCCTGGAAGCCCTGCGGGCCCGTACAGGCGTTGGCGCCACCGGAGTTGAGCACGACGGCGGAGATGAGCCCGCCCTTGACGACCTGCTCCGACCAGAGGACCGGGGCGGCCTTGACGCGGTTGGAGGTGAAGACGCCCGCGGCGGCCAGGCGGGGCCCGGTGTTGACCACGAGGGCCAGGTCCGGGTTGCCGTTCTCCTTGATCCCGGCGGCGATGCCCGCCGCCGTGAATCCCTTAGCTGCCGTCACACTCACGGCGCGACTCCGATCGTAGAGAGCCCGGTGGCCTCGTCGAGGCCGAGGGCGATGTTCATGCTCTGCAGGGCGCCGCCCGCGGTGCCCTTGGTCAGGTTGTCGATGGCGCTGATCACGATGACGCGCCCCGCCGCCTCGTCGTACGCGACCTGGATCTGCACGGCGTTCGAGCCGTACACGGCGGCGGTCGCCGGCCACTGCCCCTCGGGGAGCAGGTGCACGAACGGTTCGTCCGCGTAGGCCTTCTCGTACGCGGCCCGCACGGACTCGGCGGTGGTGCCGTCCGTCGCCTTCGCGCTGCACGTGGCGAGGATGCCGCGGGGCATCGGGGCCAGGGTGGGCGTGAAGGAGACGGTGACGGGGGTGCCCGCGGCCGCGGAGAGGTTCTGGATCATCTCCGGAGTGTGCCGGTGGACGCCGCCCACGCCGTACGGCGACATGGAGCCCATCACCTCGGAGCCCAGCAGGTGCGGCTTGGCCGCCTTGCCCGCGCCCGAGGTCCCGGAAGCCGCGACGATCACCGCTTCGGCCTCGGCGAGCCCGGCGGCGTACGCGGGAAAGAGTGCGAGGGAGACGGCCGTGGGATAGCAGCCGGGCACGGCGATGCGCTTGGACCCTTCGAGGGCCGCGCGGGCGCCCGGCAGCTCGGGCAGGCCGTAGGGCCAGGTCCCGGCGTGTGCGCTGCCGTAGAACTTCTCCCAGTCGCCCGCGTCCGTCAGCCGGAAGTCGGCGCCCATGTCGACGACGAGGACGTCCGGGCCGAGCTGTTCGGCGACGGCGGCGGACTGGCCGTGGGGCAGGGCGAGGAAGACGACATCGTGACCGGCGAGGACGTCGGCGGTGGTCGGCTCCAGGACACGGTCGGCGAGCGGCATCAGGTGCGGCTGCAGCGCACCCAGGCGCTGGCCCGCGTTCGAGTTGCCGGTCAGGGCGCCGATCTCCACCTCGGGGTGGGCGAGCAGCAGACGCAGCAATTCACCGCCCGCGTACCCACTCGCTCCTGCCACTGCTGCGCGTACCGCCATGGAACCCTCCTCCTAGATGGCATGACTATACGTCCAGCCGCAGTTTTATGCAACGAAGAATCGGGGCGCCCACCTGCGATGAGTTCACGCGAGGGCGAGGGTCACTACAGACAGACAGAGAGACAGAGAGACAGCCAGACGACCGCGCCCACCCGCCCGACGACAGGAGAGAGTCATGCCTCGCATCACGCCCACCCTCTGGTTCGACACACAGGGCGAGGAAGCCGCCACGTTCTACGTCTCCGTCTTCCCGAACTCGAAGATCACGAACGTCACCCACTACGGCGACGCGGGGCCGCGGCCCGCCGGGACCGTGATGACCGTGGAGTTCGAGCTCGACGGCCAGCCGCATCTGGCGCTCAACGGCGGCCCCCAGTTCACCTTCAACGAGGCGCTCTCCCTGACGATCGACTGTGCCGACCAGGAAGAGGTCGACCACTACTGGACGAAGCTCTCCGAAGGCGGCGAGGAAGGCCCCTGCGGCTGGCTCAAGGACCAGTTCGGTCTCTCCTGGCAGGTCGTCCCCGCCGCCCTGGACGAACTCGTGTCCGACCCCGACCCGGCACGGGCCCAGCGCGCCATGGCGGCGATGCTCGGCATGCAGAAGATCGACGTGGCGGCGCTGTACGCGGCGGCGGACCAGAAGTGAACGCCGGGAAAGCCGTGTAAGCCGGGGACACCGTGTAAGCCGGAAACACCTCAAGGCCCGCCGAAATGGTTTGACTTGGAGCCGACTCCAGCTCCTAGGGTCGGAGCCGTCCGCCCGCATCAGGGCACACTGCTCCACCTGGAGGTACCGGCATGACCAGCGTTCCCGCCCGCCGTCTCGGCGCACTGACCGTCTCGGCGCAGGGGCTCGGCTGCATGGGGATGAGTCACGCGTACGGCGCCTCGGACGACGCGCAGTCCATCGCGACGCTCCACCGCGCCCTCGACCTCGGCGTCACCCTGCTCGACACCTCCGACTTCTACGGCGCGGGGCACAACGAAGAGCTGATCGGGCGTGCGCTGGCCGGCCGGCGCGAGCAGGCCGTTCTCGCCACGAAGTTCGGCTTCGCCAACCGCCTCGGCGAGCCGGTGGAGATCAGGGGCGACGCCGCCTACGTACGACAGGCATGCGATGCCTCGCTGCGGCGGCTCGGGGTCGACCACATCGACCTGTACTACCTGCACCGCGTCGATCAGAACGTGCCCATCGAGGAGACCGTCGGCGCGATGGCGGAGCTCGTCGAGGCCGGGAAGGTACGTCACCTCGGGCTCTCCGAGGCGAGCGCGCGCACGATCCGCCGGGCGCACGCGGTGCATCCGATCGCCGCGCTGCAGAGTGAGTGGTCGCTGTGGACGCGGGACCTGGAGGCGGAGATCGCGCCGGTCTGCCGGGAGCTCGGCATCGGCATCGTGCCGTTCTCGCCGCTCGGGCGCGGCTTCCTGACCGGGCGCTACACCTCGGTCGACGGTCTCCAGGAAGGCGACATGCGCCGTACCCAGCCGCGGTTCGCCGACGGGAACCTGGAGCGGAACCTCCCCATCGTGGCCACCCTCAACACGCTCGCCGAGCAGAAGGGCATCACCGCGGGGCAGCTCGCGCTCGCCTGGGTGCAGCACCGCGGCGAGGACGTGGTGCCGATTCCCGGCACGCGCCGGGAGAAGTACCTCACGGAGAACCTGGGCGCGCTCGCCGTCGAGCTGTCCGCGGAGGAACTCGCGGCGATCGACGCGGCGGCACCGGCGGGTGCGGTCGCGGGGACCCGGTACGACGAGAACAGCCTCGGGTTCGTCGACAAGTAGATATCTGGGGCAGGAGGCGGGCCGGAAGCCGGGCGGGAGGCGGCGTAGCCTGCGAGGCGTGCCCTTTCCGGATGAAGCTGCTGACGCCGCGGCCGTGGTGCCGTACCGGCCGTGGCGGCCGCCGGACTTCGCGCGGTCGCGCGCCGGGACGGGTCTGATCCCCCCGCTCACGGCGGCCGGCTTCCGCCTCCGCCCGGAACCGCCGAACCGCTCCGAGGTCGTCCCGCCGTTCCGGGACGCGCGGGGCGCCTGTGAGCTGCGGCTCGCCCGAAGCGTGCCGCAGGAGGCGCGATGAGCGAGGCCTCGCACGGCGTGCCGGATCTGCTGGCCTTCCTGGCCGGTACCTGGCAGGTGGAGCGGACGGCGCGGGATGTGGCGGGCAACGCGGAGGGCCACTTCTCGGGCACCACGGTGTTCTCCCCAGCCGAAGGGGGCGGCCTCCTGAGCCACGAGTCCGGCACCTTCACCTGGCGCGGCACTCCCCGCCCCGCCGAACGCACCCTGCGCTACCTGCCGGGCGACGACCCGGCCACCGCGCACGTGAAGTTCGCCGACGGCCGCCCCTTCCACGACCTGGACCTGCGCACCGGCAGCCACACCGCCGACCACCCGTGCGGACTCGACCTCTACCGGGGCGAGTTCGAGGTACACGACGACCGGCACTGGCTGACACGCTGGCGGGTGGCGGGCCCCACCAAGGACCTGATCCTCACGACGGCATACACGCGATGCGACCCCACAGCGCCGCGCACAACTCCGCCACGTCCGCCGTCTCCGGAAAATCCGGCCCGGTAGCGATCCGCACGGCTTCCGGGGCGATCCTCGCGTTGTTCCGCACGGTCGGATGCCCGGCGCCGCGCAGCTGCACGATGCCGCGCAGGAACAGGACGTTGGCACACGTCTCCCAGGCGAGATCCCCCAAGGCTTCCGCCGACGACGACGGTTGCCCGGTGGCCAGCGCCCACGGGTCACGCGCGACGTACCGCACCGTCCCGACCCCCGTGAAGGCGGCCGCCGCAGCGCACATCGCGCACGGCTCGTGGCTGCTCCACAGGACATGACCACCCAGTTCCCGCTCCGTACGCACGCCCGCCAGCGCGTTCATCTCCGCGTGCGCGAGGGGCGTCCCCTGGAGGACGTCGTCCCCGCCCGGAGGGTCGTACGCCCGGTTGCGTCCCTCGGTGACGATCGCCCCCGCCTCGTCGGTGAGCACTGCGCCGACCGCGAGCCCGCCGCCACGCAGGGAGCGGTGGGCGAGTTCGAGGCAGCGCCGGGCCGCCGGGTCGAGCCGCTGCCAGGCAGCGCCGAACTCCTCGGGCAGGGCCTCCCCCGGCCATGCCGGGCTCACGGCCGGCCCCCACCAGTCATGCGGCCCTCGGCCGCCGAGACGCGAACAAACATGCGGTGATCGTGAAGGGCACGGCTGCGCAGGTCAAGGCCTCACCAGAGCTACGAGCCACCAGCCTCGCGACCAACCAGCAAGGCAACCCGCCTCAGCGGGAAGCCCCCCGCACCTCGTCGAACGCCGCGCGCAGTCTCCGTACGCCCTCGGTGATCTCGCCGTGTCCCGCGACCGCCGCGAAGCTCATTCTCAGGTGTGCCGCCGGGGGTTCGGCCGCGAAGTACGGGCGGCCGGGGGCGACCGCGACGCCTGCGCGGAGGGCTGCGCCCGTGAGGGCCGACTCGTCCGTGCCGTCGGGCAGGCGCAGCCACAGGAGGTAGCCGCCCGCGGGGATGTGCGGCAGGGCGAGTTCGGGCAGGTTCAGGCGCAGGGCCGCGGCCATCGCGTCCCTGCGGTCCTTCAACTCGCCCGCCACGCGCCGCAGATGGCGCGGCCAGGCCGGGGAGCCGACCAGTTCCAGCGCCGCCTCCTGGAGCGGTCTCGGCACGAAGAAGTGGTCGACGACCTGGATGGCGCGCAGCCGTTCGAGGACCGGGCCACGGGCCGCGAGCGCGCTCACCCGGAAGCTCGGCGACGTGGCCTTGGTGAGCGAACAGACGTGCACGACGACTCCGTCGGGGTCGTCGGACTGCAGGGGCCTCGGCAGCGGCCCCGCGTCCTCGTGGACGAGGCGGCGCACGAAGTCGTCCTCGATGACGAAAGCCCCGGCCTCGCGCGCGATGCGCAGCACCTCCGGGCGTCGCTCGGCCGACAGCACCGCTCCCGTCGGGTTCTGGAACAGCGGCTGGCAGACGAACACCCGCGCCCCCGTGGCCTTGAACGCCGCGGCGAGCAGCTCGGGGCGTACGCCGTCCTCGTCCACCGGCACCGGGACCGGCCGCAGGCCCGCCGCGCGGGCGATGGCCAACATGCCGGGATACGTGGGCGACTCGACGAGGACCGGCGCTCCCGGCGGGGCAAGAGCCCGCAGCGCCGTGGTCAGCCCGCTCTGGCCGCCCGCGGTGATCAGCACCTCGGCGGCCGTGATCGCGCCGCCGATGCCCCGCGCGAACCACTCCCGCAGCTCGGGGAGCCCGTCGATCGGGGGCCTTCCCCACGCACCGGGCCGCCGCCCCGCCCGCGCGAGCGCCGCCGCCATCGCGCGCTCGGGCTGCAGCGAGGGATGCAGATAGCCGCCGTTGAACTCGATGACGCCGTGCGAGGGCGCCGCCAGCGTGACCAGGACCCCCGAGGCGTCCACCGCCCGCGGCACGAGCTCCGTAGCCGCGTCGGCGCTCAGCGACACCTCCTGCCACGAGGTGTCCCCCGAGGGCGCGGCGGCGGCCTGCGGCTCGGCACGGAAGACACCGGCGCCCGGCCGCGTGACGACCAGGCCCTCGGCGGCCAGCTGCCCCAGGGCCCGCGACACCGTCACGGGACTGACTTTGAAGCGGTCGACCAGAGACCGGCTCGACGGCAGCTTTCCTCCGGGTGAGTAGCGGTCCAGCTCCGCCCGCAACTGTTTTGCCAACTCGCCCACACTGCTACTCTCTTGCATGACAGCACAGGATAGCGCTACTCGCCCGAGCCGGATAGCGGTCCCCGCGGCCGCCGGGATCCCGCAGGACAGCTCACGCCGCGCAGGCACCGTCATGGCCGCGCTCGGCGTCACCGCCTTCTCGCTCACCTTTCCCTCCACCGCCTGGGGCCTGGAGGGCATCGGCCCCTGGTCGTTCGTGGCCCTGCGCGTCGCACTGAGCGCGGTCATCGCGGGCGGCGCCCTGCTCGCCCTGCGCGTTCCGCTGCCCGCCCGCCGCCACTGGGCCGGGCTCGCGGTCGTCGCCGCCGGGGTCGTCGTCGGCTTCCCGCTGCTCACCACGCTCGCCCTGCAGACCTCCACCACCGCCCACGCGGCCGTGGTCGTCGGACTGCTCCCGCTGACGACCGCCGTGTTGTCGGCGCTGCGCACCGGGGCCCGTCCCTCGCGGACGTTCTGGGCCGCGGCCATCGCGGGCGCGGCGGCGGTCATCGCGTTCACGGTCCAGCAGAGCGGCGGCGCCCTGTCGACCGCCGACCTGTACCTCTTCGCCTCGCTCCTCGTCTGCGCCGCCGGCTACACGGAGGGCGGCCGTCTCGCCCGTGAGATGCCGGGCTGGCAGGTCATCGGCTGGGCGCTGGTCCTGTGCCTGCCGCTCGCCCTGGCGGGCGCCGCCCTCGCCCTCCAGCACGAGTCCTTCCAGCTCACCGGGCACAGCACCGCGGGGCTGCTCTACGCCGCCATCGGCTCGCAGTTCCTCGGCCTGGTCGTCTGGTACCGCGGCATGGCCGCGATCGGCGTGCCCAAGGCCAGCCAGCTCCAGCTCGCGCAGCCACTGCTCACGCTGGTCTGGTCGGTGTTCCTGCTCGGCGAGCACCTCACGATCGCCGCGCCGCTGACCGCCGCCGCCGTCCTCGTGTGCATCGCGGTCACGCAACGGGCACGCGGCTAGCGGCCGACGGCCGGGCCCAAGGTCCGGCCACCGGACGTAGACTGACGGCCACGGAAAGCAACCGCACGGTGGGACGAGGAGGTCGCTCCAGATGCGCGCAACCGTAGGCGACAAGCTGGTGGTGCACGGCAGGGTCGTCGGCCAGCACGACCGGATCGCAGAGGTCGTCGAGGTGCTCGGCCCGGACGGCGGCCCGCCGTACCGCGTCCGCCTCGAGGACGGCCACGAGACGCTGATGTCACCGGGCCCCGACACCGTCGTACGGCATCAGGACCCGGCTTCCTGACTTCCGGGCGCGGGGCCGGTCAGCGGGGCGGCTCGGCCGGCTTTTGGTAATGGTCGGCGACCACCCGCGCCATCGCGCCGATCTTGTCCACGCCCACTTCCTTCGCCGAGAAGTACACATGGCCGCGCGCCTGCGGGAACTTCTTGGCGTACGTGAGGTGGCGGGACAGCTCGGCCGGGTCCTGCCAGGGGGCGGCCTGCGCGGGGTCGCCCGCCTTGTAGAGGGCCTCGCCCACATACAGGCGTACGCCCGTGTCCTTGACGGTATCGGCCCACCAGGGCAGCAGCTTGCCGTAGTCCGCGGCGGCGAAGCCGATGTTCCAGTAGAGCTGCGGGCAGATGTAGTCGAGCCAGCCCTTCTTGACCCAGCCGCGGGTGTCGGCGTACAGATCGTCGTACGTCTGCACGCCCGCCCGGGTGTCCGAACCGAGCGGATCGGTCGAGGCGTTGCGCCAGACCCCGAACGGGCTGACCCCGAACTGCACGTGCTTGCGCGCCTTCTTGATCCGCGTCCCCATCTCGCGCACCAGGCGGTCGATGTTGTCGCGCCGCCAGGCCGCACGGTCCGGGAAACCGCCGCCGTGGAGCGCGAAGGCCTCGTCGTCGTCGAAGACCTGCCCGGCGACCGGATACGGGTAGAAGTAGTCGTCCCAGTGCACCGCGTCGATCGCGTAGTGGCGCACGGCGTCGAGCATCGCGTCCTGGACGAAGCGCCGCACCTCGGGCAGACCGGGGTTGTAGTAGAGCTTCCCGCCGTAGGGCACGACCCACTCGGGGTGCAGCCGCGCGGGGTGCGTCGGGACGAGGCGCGAGGGGTCCGTGTGGTTGGCGATGCGGAAGGGGTTGAACCAGGCGTGCAGTTCGAGGCCCCTGCTGTGCGCCTCGGCCACGGCCGTGCCCAGCGGGTCCCAGCCGGGGTGCTTGCCCTGCACGCCGGTGAGGCACTCCGCCCACGGTTCGTACGGCGAGGGCCACAACGCGTCGGCGGTGGGGCGCACTTGGAAGACCACGGCGTTCAGCCGCCGCCGCAGGGCCGTGTCGAGGTGGCCGATCAGTTCGGCGCGCTGCTCGGCAGCGGGCAGTCCGGGCTTCGACGGCCAGTCGCGGTTGACGACGGTCGCCAGCCACATGCCCCGCAGTTCCCGGCGGGACGGCGCCCTCCGGGGCACGGCGGCCGCGTCCCCCGCGGCTGTGAGACCCGCCACCATCGCGGCTGCCGCAATCGTGAACCCTCGGCGTGACATACGCCTCATCCGCTCGCCCCCTGGCCTGTATATCCGCCGGAACCGCTGCTTGTAACGGACAGCATGCCCGACCCGGCACGTCATGCACCTGAGGTTCGGCGGTAACGTTCACCGCTGGGGCAGACACCGCATCCGAACGGGGGACTGCCCGCCCGTTGATCAGCGAAAGGCACGAGGTGACCGACTCTATGCCCGACATCGCACGCGTCGGAGTAGTGGGCTGCGGCCAGATGGGCGCCGGGATCGCGGAGGTCTGCGCCCGCTCCGGACTGGACGTGATGGTCGCGGAGACCACCGGCGAGGCCCTGGAGATCGGCCGCACCCGGCTCTACAACTCCCTCTCCAAGGCCGCCGAGCGCGGCAAGATCTCGGAGGAGGAGCGGGACGAGACGCTCGCCCGCCTCAGCTTCACGACCGACCTCGGGGAGTTCTCCGACCGCGACCTCGTGATCGAGGCGGTCGTCGAGAACGAGGCGGTCAAGACCGAGATCTTCCAGGTGCTCGACCAGGTGGTGACCCGGCAGGACGCGATCCTCGCCTCCAACACCTCCTCGATCCCGCTGGTGAAGCTGGCCGTCGCGACGTCCCGCCCCGACGCGGTCATCGGCATCCACTTCTTCAACCCGGCCCCGGTGCAGCAGCTCGTCGAGCTGATCCCCGCGCTCACGACATCCGAGGGGACGATCAGCCGCGCGCAGTCCATGGTCGAGAAGGTCCTCGGCAAGCACGCGATCCGCGCCCAGGACCGCTCCGGCTTCGTGGTCAACGCCCTGCTCATCCCGTATCTGCTCTCCGCGATCCGGATGTTCGAGTCGGGCATCGCGAGCCGCGAGGACATCGACAACGGCATGGAGATGGGCTGCGCCCACCCGATGGGTCCGCTCAAGCTCACCGACCTGATCGGCCTCGACACCGTCGCCTCGGTCGCGGACAGCATGTACGCCGAGTACAAGGAGCCGCTGTACGCCGCTCCCCCGCTGCTCCAGCGGATGGTGGACGCGGGACGGCTCGGCCGTAAGTCCGGCTCGGGCTTCTACCCGTACGGCTGACACAGGTCACACTGGCACCCGGAACTTCGCACCGCACGCGGGCCCGGCACTCGATCGAGTGCCGGGCCCGCGGCGTTCACACACCGTGTGCGCCATGGGCTCGCATATGCCCTTCGCACACTCTCCCGCCCTGGCCACCAGGCGAGTTGACTTTCCGTGTGCATCAGGGGGATCGACAGCTACAGAAAGGAGCGGACCAGTGACCGCCGACCCCGAGCATCGCGTGGTCCCCGAAGAACTCGCCGAGTTACGCCGCAGCTTGGACGTGGGTCTGACCCGCGTCGACGGACAGCTGGCGTTGCTCACCCAACATGACGAACAGAGCGTCAAGAACCAGGACGAGTTGACCGTAAGGATCACCGCACTCGAGCACACACGCTGGCCGCTGCCCGCACTTCTCGCCCTGACGGCGGTCGGTGCGTTAGCCGTGGCAGTTTGGCAGGCCATCGGTCGTTAGTGCGCGTCCTGGCCAAGGCGCAGGTGGTGCAGGAGCAGTAGGGCCGCCGCCATATTGGCGGCCGGTACTTCTCCGCGGGCCACCATGTCAGGGACGAGTTTGAGTGGGACCCATTCACGGCGGTCGGACTCGAAGTCGTCCTCGGGATGACCGATGTAGGTGCACTCATCCGACCAGTAGATGTGGTGCCTTGCGTCGGTGAGCCCATTGGACGGCTCGACACTCATCAGGTGTCGTAACGGGCCCGGCCGCCAGCCGGTCTCTTCCTCCATTTCCCGGGCTGCCGCGTACGCGAGGTCCTCGCCGTCCTCGACGACGCCGGCCGCGAGTTCCCAGCCCCAGCTGTCGGTGATGAAGCGGTGCCGCCAGAGCAGCAGCACCTCGTTGGACTCATTGACCGCGGTGGCCACGGCGACGGGCCGCAGCCGTATCAGGAAGTGGTCGAGGTGCCGGCCGTCGGGCAGCTCCACGTCTGCCAGATTGACCGTGAACCACCTGTTTCCATACACAGTTTGTTCGCTTTGTTTCGTCCACTGCACGGTTCTGCCACCTTCCGCCGAGTAGATGGCAATATCGCAGCAGGAGGGTGTTCAGAGCAGTGGTGTGCGTTTCACGTCACAGCGGTACGCGCAGCGCCCCGTCGATGAGTGCGGCCGCCTCGGCCGTGCCCGCGCAGTCGCTGCGTACCAGGTGTTCCCGCACGGCCCGCAGCCGGTCGCGCAGTCGTTGGGACTCCATCCCCCGTGCCTGCTCTGCCATTTCCACCGCCGTGGCCACCGCCTCGTCGGTGTTTCCCTGGCGCAGTTCGATCTGGCTGAGCATGGCGAGCCGATGGACCCGGCCCCGGTCGTGAGCCGGCGTGTCCACCGCCGCCGCCGCATGTTCGTACGCTCCCGCGAGGTCGCCGAGGCTGAGCAGGGCCTCCGCCACTTGTACGTTGACGAGTCCGGGCTGGACATAGCCCGTCTCGTCCGGCTCGCGCCCACGCCGGATGCGGTCCGCCGCGCCTTCCGCACGCCGGATGCAGGACAGGGCACTGCTGCCGTCGCCCAGGTGTGCGTACGACTTGGCCTGCATGGCGTAGAGATCGGAGGCCAGTGCCGGGGTCAGCTCGCGCCCCGCGGCGCGCAGGGCGGCCTCCGCGAAGGCCACCGCCTGGCGGTACTCGCGCATGAACAGGGACTGGTTGACGAGCAGAGCGATGACGTAGGCGCCAAGTCCCCTGTCGCCGCTGGCCTTTGCCAGGCGCAGGGCCTGGTGGAAGTAGCGCTGAGCCAGGCCGTGCGCGTCCGAGTCATAGGCGCAGATGCCCGCGATGGCCACCAAACCACCGGTGGATCTGTGCAGTTGGCGTCCCGTCTCGTCCGTGTAGCTGCCGCGCAGCAGGGGCGCGGCCTCGGCGTTGAGGAAGCCGACGATGCGGGTGCGGGTCGCGATGCCGCCGGCCTTGCGGTACATCTGCTCGTAGTGGGCGCGGGCCGCGCGCATCATGTCGATGTCGGCCGTGCTCACCTGGTGTCTGCCGCCGCGCGACACGTCCACGTCCTCGGGCGGGTTCTCCCACTCCCATACGGGCATCACCGCGGGTGTTCCCGTGACCGCGGGTGCGCCGAGGAGGTGCGGGCGCTGCTGTTCGTCCGAGCGCCACAGGGCCGTGGCCCGCTCCACGAAACCGGAGAGCGTCGAGGCCATGGAGTGGTGTCCGACGGCCGGCAGGCCCGGCACGCCGAGGCCGATGTCGTCGAGGGTGACGGTGCGCTGGAGCCGCCCCGCGAGTACCTCGCAGATCAGGTCGGGCACCTGGCCGCGTGGGCGCTGGCCCTTCAACCACCGGGAGACGGCGGTGTGTTCGTACCGCAGGGCGAGGCCGCGCCTCTTCCCCGCCTGATTGACGTGGGCAGCCAGGCCCGCGTGGGAGATTCCCGCCTCGTCGAGGATCGCGTCGAGCAGGGTATTGGGCTGCATGGAGGCCCTCCGGTGGCTCGGTGTGGCCAGCGTAGTAGAGGTGACTTCACACGGGGTGTGAACGGAACGCCCGAATCCGGGGGGTGTGCGCTCTGCCGTCGCCACTCCTGTCACGCTTGACTGAGATTCCTCACAAGGAGGCCGGCCGGGCCGCCGGCTCCCCCTCGAAAAGTACGGCGGTCCTCATGGGCGCCGTCCGATCCCCGTCGTCTGCCCGACACCTACAGGCGGGGTCGGGCGGCGCACGGCCGGCGGAGGTTGACGGCGCGTCACGTCATGGTGTTCTGCCGGCGCACCGTCTCCCCCTGCTGTAAGGGCACGCGCCTGCGGTCGTTGCGCAGGATCAGGAGCGCGGCGTCGTCGGTGGGGAACCGCCCCGCGTGGCGCATGAGTTGGGCGTACACCGCGCGGATCACGGTCTGGGGCGCGACCGGCGGGACGCGTACCGCTTCGGTGAGCGCCGCCTGGAGCGGGAAGAACCGTCCGGCCGCGTCCCGCGCGTCCTCCATGCCGTCCGTGTGCAGGACGAGCGCCTCCCCCGGCAGAAGTGACCCGCAGTGCAGCAGGGGCAGTTCGGCCGGGAGCGGGAAGGGTCCGAGCGGTGGCAACGGGTCCCCGCCCACGACCGGCTCGGCGCACGTGCCCAGGCGGTACGGCCAGGGGTGCCCGCAGTTGAGGGCGGTCATCTCACCGTCCGGGCCGATCTCCATCAGGAGTACGGTGACGAACTCCTCGGCCAGTGGACTTTCGGGTGCCGGAGCGCCGTTCGCCGGGTGCTCGGCCCGCGACCGCTCCCGCAGATGCCGCCCCAGGGCGCGCTCCAACTTTCTGAGCACATGGGCCAGTTCGGGTTCCTCGTGCGCCGCCTCGCGGAAGCTGCCGAGTACGGCGGCGGCCGTGCTGATGGCGGTCAGGCCGTGCCCGCGCACATCGCCCATGACGACGCGGACGCCGTGGTCCGTGGCCACCACCTCGTACAGATCCCCGCCGACGGAGGCGCCGCGGGACGCGGAGAGCCGTCCGGCCGCGACCGTGAGGCCTTCGACGCGGGGTGGCAGCGGGCGCAGCAGGACGTTCTGCGCGGCGCCGGCGACCTCACGGAGCTGACGCAGCTCCCGCAGCAGCGAGCCGCGGACCTGCAATATCAGACCGGCGCCGACCGCGAAGAAGACCGCGCTGGTAACGATCCGCGCCTCCAGACCGTCCCGCTGCGCGAGCGGACAGACGAGTTTGTACGTGATGGCGGCCGCGCCCCACACGGCGGGCAGACCGAGCGCGAGAACGCGCCGGATTCGCGGCGGGTCCACCCGGAACACCTTCGGCCCGGCCCTCACCCGGAACCTGGCCCCGCTCGCTGACCTGCTCGCGGCCCTGCTCGCGGCCTTGCTCGCGGTCGTGCTCGCGGTCGTGCTCGCGGTCGTGCTCCCAGCCCTGCCAGCGACCCTGCCCCTGGCCCTGCTCCTTGCCCGGAGCAGCACCCGTCGGGGAGCTCCAGCCCTCATACGGATCATGCCGACGGCCCCCCTAAGGCCCTGTTCAGCGTGCGGTCCGCGCAGCCCGTACAGATCACGGCCCGTGCGGCCGGACTGATTCTGTCGACCGCCTGAGCCGATCGGACCAGGGAGGGCTCACTAGTCACTCAAACGAGTGAAGGGCGCATCCGGAGACCCGGATACGCCCTTCTTTGCGCCTCTTGTGCGCCTGGCGGCGACTACTTGCGGTGACTACGCTCCGCGCAGCACCGCACCGGTCCGCTCGGCCGCCAGCGCGACAGCCGCGTCCCGGGCCGCGGAGGCCTCGTCGACGGTCAGCGTACGGTCGGCCGCGCGGAAGCGCAGCGCGTACGCCAGGGACTTCTTGCCCGCGCCGATCTGCTCGCCCTCGAAGACGTCGAACAGCCGGATGGATTCAAGGAGTTCACCCGCGCCCTCGCGCAGCACCTTCTCCACCTCGGCGGCGGGCACGCCCCCGTCGACGACCAGCGCGACATCCTGCGTGGCGACCGGGAAGGTGGAGATCTTCGGCCCCTGCGGGATGCCGGTGCTCGCCTCCTCCAGACGGTCCAGGTCGAGCTCCATCGCGCAGGTGCGCGCGGGCAGAGCGAGCGCCTTGACGACCCGCGGGTGCAGCTCGCCCGCGTGCCCGATGACCTGCTCGGCGCCGTCGATCACGACGGCGAGCTCGGCGCACCGGCCCGGGTGCCACGGGCCGTACTGGCCCTGGCGCACGAGCAGTTCGGTGCCCGACTCGGCGGCGAGGACGCGCGCGGCCTCGATCGCGTCGGCCCACTCGGACGGCCGGCCCTTGCCCCACCAGCCGGCCTGCTCGCGGGCGCCCGCGAGGACGACGGCGGCGTGCCGCGGCTGGACGGGGAGCGCCTCGGTCAGGGAGGCGATCTCCTCGTCCGTGGGACGCCGGTCCACGGGAAGACGCACCGCGACACGGGCTTCGTCACGCGGCTGGAAGACCAGCCCCGTCTCGAAGAGCGCCAGGTCGTGGCTGCCGCGGCCTTCGCCCCGGCGCAGCGCGCCGAGCAGCCCCGGCAGCAGCGTCGTACGGAGAGCGGGCTCCTCGTCGGAGAGCGGGTTGACCAGCTTGACGACCCGGCGCTTGGGGTCGCCGGGCTCCAGGCCCAGCTGGTCGAAGACCTGCTCGCCGATGAAGGGGTAGTTCGGCGCCTCGACGAATCCGCTGCCGGCGAGGGCACGGCCGACGCGGCGGTGCAGCCGCTGCCGGCCGGTCAGGCCGCGGCCCGCGGGGGGCTTGGGCAGCGTGGAGGGGAGATTCTCGTACCCCTCCAGGCGGATGACCTCTTCGGCGAGGTCGTTCGGCTCTGCGAGGTCGGGGCGCCAGGACGGCACGGTGACGGTCAGGGCGTCCTGGCCGTAGACGTCGCAGCCGACTTCCTGGAGGCGGCGCACGACGGTCTCGCGGCCGTACCGCACGCCGGCGACCTTGTCCGGGTGATCGGCGGGCATCGCGATCGTGTGCGGCGCGGAGGGCGCGATGACCTCGGTGACCCCGGCCTCGGCGGTGCCGCCCGCGAGCAGCACGAGGAGATCCACGGTGCGCTGCGCGGCGGCGGACGCGGCCTGCGGGTCGACGCCGCGCTCGAAGCGCTTGGCCGCCTCGGAGGGCAGCTTGTGGCGCCGGGCCGTGCGGGCGATGGAGATCGCGTCGAAGTGCGCGGCCTCGATGACGACGTCGGTCGTACCGGCGGCCTCTTCGTGGTCCGCGATCTCGGTGTTGGCGCCGCCCATGACGCCCGCGAGGCCGATGGGGCCGCGGTCGTCGGTGATGACCAGGTCCTCGGCGTCGAGGACGCGCTTGGCGCCGTCGAGCGTGGTGAACTTCTCGCCCTGCTCGGCACGGCGCACGCCGATCGTGCCCTCGATGCGGGAACGGTCGTAGGCGTGCAGGGGCTGGCCGAGCTCCAGCATCACGTAGTTGGTGATGTCGACGGCGAGCGAGATCGGGCGCATGCCCGCCTTCTGGAGGCGGCGCTGCAGCCAGATCGGCGAGCGGGCCTCGGGCTTCAGGCCCGTGACCGCGCGCGCGGTGAAGCGGTCGCAGCCGCGCGGGTCGGAGATCTTGACGGGGTAGCCGAAGGAGTTCGGCGCGGGCACGTCGAGGAGCGCCGGGTCGCGCAGCGGAAGACCGTACGCGATGGCGGCCTCGCGGGCGACACCGCGCATCGAGAGCGCGTACCCGCGGTCGGGCGTGACGGCGATGTCCAGGACCTCGTCGACCAGTTCGAGCAGCTTGATGGCGTCGGTGCCGGCCTCGTGCTCGGGCGGCAGGACGATGATGCCGCCGCTGCCGTCGTCGCCCATGCCCAGCTCGTCGCCGGAGCAGATCATGCCGTGCGACGTCTTGCCGTACGTCTTACGCGCGGCGATCTTGAAGTCGCCGGGCAGGACGGCGCCGGGAAGCACGACGACGACCTTGTCGCCCACGGCGAAGTTCCGGGCGCCGCAGACGATCTCCTGCGGCTCACCGGTGCCGTTGGCCTGGCCGACGTCGACCGTGCAGAAACGGATGGGCTTCTTGAAGCCCTCCAGCTCCTCGATGGTGAGGACCTTGCCGACGACGAGCGGGCCGGTGAGGCCGGCGCCCGTCCGCTCGACGGTCTCGACCTCGAGGCCGACCTCGATCAGCTTGGCCTGTACGTCACGGCCGGTCTCGGAGGCGGGGAGATCGACGTACTCCCGCAGCCAGGAAAGCGGGACCCGCATCAGATCTCCATCCCGAAGGGCCGGGTGAACCGGACGTCACCCTCGACCATGTCTCGCATGTCTTCGACGTTGTGGCGGAACATCAGCATCCGTTCGATGCCGAACCCGAAGGCGAATCCGCTGTACTTCTGGGGGTCGACGCCGCAGGCGGTGAGCACCTTCGGGTTGACCATGCCGCAGCCGCCCAGCTCGATCCAGCCCTCGCTGCCGCAGGTGCGGCAGGGGCGGTCGGGGTTGCCCACGGACTCGCCACGGCAGACGTAGCAGACCATGTCCATCTCGGCGGACGGCTCGGTGAACGGGAAGTAGTTCGGGCGCAGGCGGGTCTTCATGTCCGCGCCGAAGAGCGACTGGACCATGTGGTCCAGGGTGCCCTTGAGGTCGGCCATGGTCAGGCCCTCGTCCACGGCGAGCAGCTCGATCTGGTGGAAGACCGGAGTGTGCGTCGCGTCCAGCTCGTCCGTGCGGTACACGCGGCCGGGGCAGACGATGTAGACGGGCGGCTCACGGCGTTCGAGCAGCGCGCGGGCCTGCACGGGCGAGGTGTGCGTGCGCAGCACGACACCGGACTCGTCGCCTTCGGTACCCTTCGGGCCCTCGACGAAGAAGGTGTCCTGCATCTGCCGGGCCGGGTGGTCCGGGGTGAAGTTCAGGGCGTCGAAGTTGAACCACTCCGCCTCGACCTCGGGGCCCTCCGCGATCTCGTAACCCATCGCGACGAAGACGTCCGCGACGCGCTCCATGAACGTGGTCAGCGGGTGCCTGGCACCGGCCGGGACGCGGTCGTACGGCAGCGTGACGTCCACTGCCTCCTCGACGAGCACCCGGGCGTCGCGCTCGGCCTCGAGCTCGCTCTGGCGGGCGGCGAGCGCCTTGCTGACCGCGCCGCGCGCCATGCCGACGCGCTTGCCGGCCTCGGCCTTGGCCTGCGGGGGCAGCGCGCCGATCTCGCGGTTGGCGAGGGCCAGCGGCGAGGTGCCGCCGGTGTGCGCGACCTTGGCCTCCTGGAGCTGTTCGAGGTCGCCCGCGGCGGCGAAGGCGGCGAGCGCCTCGTCCCGCATGCGCTCGATCTCTTCAGGTTTCAGTGCCTCGACCTCAACAGGGTCGTACGACTTGTTCGGTGCCGACATCTCTTCCCGTGCTTCCGGTTGGCTGGTGATGGTCCCCGTCTACGACTCGGAGACGAATCGTCCACAGATCAGGGACGCAAACGTGCCAAGGATCGAGTCTAACGGGGGTGACGCAGGTGAATGAGCCCGCGGGCCGTGCTCGGGCGGATCAGAGGAGATACGCCGGAGTGCCCACGGGCAACGTAAATCGGAACTGGGCGCCGCCACCGGGCGCGCGGCCGACGGTGATCGTCCCGCCGTGCGCCTCGACGATGCCCTTCACGATGTACAAGCCAAGTCCCGTCCCGCCGCGTTTGCTGCCCCGCCAGAAGCGGGTGAAGACGCGGCCCATCGATTCCTCCGGGATGCCCGTTCCCTCGTCGCTCACGGTCACGGCCGTCTCGGCCCCGCCCCGCTCGCGCGGGGACGAGGAAGGTGCCACGTCGATGGTGACGGTTCCTTCGCCGTGCCGCACGGCATTTTCCAGCAGGTTGCTCAGTACCTGGTCGATCTTGTCGGGGTCGGCCCAGAGGTCGGGCATCGGCTGCTCGATCCGTACGAGGAAACGGTCGGCGTCCTGGCCGGATGCGACATGGGCCTGGATGTGACGGCCGACGGCGGCGCCGATGTCGACGGGCTGGCGCCGCAGTTCGAGCCGCCCGGAGTCGATGCGGGAGATGTCGAGAAGCTCGGCGATGAGCCGCGTGACGCGGTTGGCGTCGGCGTCCACCGTCTCCAGCATCAGCTTCTTCTGGTCGTCGGTGAAGCGCTCCCACTTGGCCAGCAGCGTCGCCGTGAAGCCCTTCACCGAGGTGAGGGGCGAGCGGAGCTCGTGGGCGACGGTGGCGATCAGCTCCGCGTGGCTGCGCTCGGTGCGGCGGCGGGCCTCGGTGTCGCGGATGGAGACGACGACGCGGCGGACGGGGCCGGTGGGCGCGGTGCGCACGTAGCGAGCGGAGACGAGGACCTCACGCCCGCCGGGGAGCAGGAGATTGCGCTCGGGCTGTGCGAAGCGGGTGGCCAGACCGCCGTACGGATCGGTCAGCTGCCACCAGCGGCGGCCTTCGAGGTCCTCTAAGGGGAGGGCGCGCTCGAGCGGCGCGCCCAGGGCGTCGTCGGCGCGCACGGCGGTGATCCGCTCGGCCGCCGCGTTGAAGCAGATGACACGGCCCGTCTCATCCGCGACGACGAGGCCGTCCGGCAGGTCGTCCGGGTCGAGGCCGAGCCCGCCGAGGTCACCGAGGGCGCCATGGTCCGCGCGAGTGGACAGGATGTCCTGTACCCCCGGTGATCTGCTCGTGCCGATGCTCATTCCCCGTACCCCACCTCTCGGACCGGCTCAGGAGGCCTCCGAGCCCGTCACCCTACTAGCTGGGGGTGACGGAACGGCACCCTCCAGCCGCACGCTGTGCACGGGCGGACGCATAGAGGCACACGGCTGCCGCCGTCGCGAGGTTGAGGCTTTCGGCTCTGCCGTGGATCGGAACGCGCACCACGGCGTCGGCGAGTGCGCGGGTCTCCTCCGGGAGCCCCCAGGCCTCGTTGCCGAAGACCCAGGCGGACGGCGTGCCCATGGTGCCCTTGTCGAGTTCGTCGTCGAGGTCGTCATCGCCCGCTCCGTCGGCGGCGAGGATGCGTACGCCCGCGTCCTTCAGCCCCTGGACGGCCCGCTCGACGGGTACGCCGACGGCGACGGGCAGATGGAAGAGCGAACCGACCGACGCGCGCACGCACTTGGGGTTGTAGAGGTCCACGGAGGCGTCCGTCAGGACGACGGCGTCGGCCCCCGCCGCGTCGGCACACCGCAGTACGGTGCCGGCGTTCCCGGGGTCACGGACGTGCGCGAGGACCGCGACCAGCTTGGGCCGGGCGGCGAGGATGCCGTCGAAGGAGGTGTCGAGGAACCGGCAGACGCCGACGAGCCCCTGCGGCGTGACGGTCGTCGAGATGTCGGCGATGACGTCCTCGTCGGCGAGGTGCACCCGCGCCCCGGCGGCACGGGCTTCCCCCACGATGTCGGCGTACCGCTCGGCGGCCTCGACGGTGACGAACAGCTCGACGAGCGTGTCCGGATGCGCGGCACCCTCCCGCACGGCCTGCGGCCCCTCGGCGAGAAACAGCCGCTCCTTCCCCCGAAAGTTCCGCTTGCCGAGCCGCCGTGCGGCGCTGACGCGGGGGGACTTGGGGGAGATCAATTCAGGAGCGGCGGGCATGAATTCACCTTCGGGAGAAATACGGGCGCCCCCTCAGGGGCGCCCCGCCAGGGGCGCGGGGAACTGCGCGACCAGCCGAGGCGGGCCTGCGGACGGCAGCGACAGGCGTCGGCAGACGGGTGGCCGAACAACGTCGGACCCGCAAGCCGGGCGGCTTACGGGTCCGAACGTCACGCTGGATGAGCGGCGGGCGTCAGGCAGCCTTCGGGGCGTTGACGTCCGACGGCAGAGCCTTCTGCGCAACCTCGACGAGCGCCGCGAAGGCGTTCGCGTCGTTGACGGCGAGCTCCGCGAGGATCTTGCGGTCCACCTCGATGTTGGCGGCCTTCAGACCCTGGATGAGGCGGTTGTACGTCATGCCGTTCTGGCGGGCAGCGGCGTTGATGCGCTGGATCCACAGCTGACGGAAGTCGCCCTTGCGCTTCTTGCGGTCGTTGTAGTTGTAGACCAGGGAGTGGGTGACCTGCTCCTTGGCCTTGCGGTACAGGCGCGAGCGCTGGCCGCGGTAGCCGCTGGCGGCTTCGAGGATCGCCCGACGCTTCTTGTGGGCGTTGACTGCCCGCTTGACGCGTGCCACTTGTTAACTCCTTGTAGCGGGGCCGTGGTTGGACTCACACGACCCGGTATCGATTGGGTCCCGGTCAGAGTTCAGGCGCGGTGTGCGCCCGGACTCACTTGCCGAGAAGCTTCTTGATCTTCTTGGCGTCGCCCGGGGCCATCTCGGCGTTGCCGGTGAGGCGACGCGTCAGACGGGACGACTTGTGCTCGAGCAGGTGGCGCTTGCCGGCGCGCTCACGGAGCACCTTGCCGGAGCCGGTGATCTTGAAGCGCTTGCTGGCACCGCTGTGCGTCTTGTTCTTCGGCATAGCGCCGTTCTCTCCTCGTCAGTGGCACTCGGATGCCCGGTCGTGAAACCGGGCATCCGGGAACCGTATGTGTCAGTTGGCGATCCCCGGACTCGCGTCCTGGGATCAGGCCTCGGCCGGGGCCTCTGCAGGGGCTTCGGCGGCAGCCTCGGCAGGAGCCTCTGCGGGCTCCTCGTCCTCGGCGGAGTTCTGCGAGCGGCCCGGGTTGGCCTTCGCGTCCGCCTTGCGGACCGCCTGGGCCTCGCGAGCCTCGGCCATGGCTTCGGTCTTCTTCTTGTGCGGACCGAGGACCATGATCATGTTTCGGCCGTCCTGCTTCGGGTTCGACTCGATGAACCCGAGGTCTTCGACGTCGTTCGCGAGACGCTGCAGCAGTCGGTAGCCGAGTTCCGGCCTGGACTGCTCGCGACCACGGAACATGATCGTGATCTTGACCTTGTCGCCCTGCTTGAGGAACCGGACGACGTGACCCTTCTTGGTGTCATAGTCGTGCGGGTCGATCTTCGGCCGGAGCTTCATCTCCTTGATGACCGTGTGCGCCTGGTTCTTGCGCGCCTCACGGGCCTTCATGGCCGACTCGTACTTGAACTTCCCGTAGTCCATGAGCTTGCACACGGGCGGACGGGCGGTCGCCGCCACCTCGACCAGGTCGAGGTCGTACTCCTGTGCGAGCTCCAGGGCCTTGGCAAGCGGAACAATCCCGACCTGCTCGCCGCTGGGACCGACAAGTCGCACCTCGGGAACGCGAATCCGGTCGTTGATGCGGGGCTCGGCGCTGATGGATCCTCCTCGGTAGCACCACGCGGCGGTCTGGCGGACAGCCGCGTTACGTCTGTTATCTCGACCAACCGAGTGAGTACATAAAAAATGCCCCAACCGATCACAGGAAGGGGCTCCATTACTACCGGAGCACCTCCGCGGTGATCGCGGGGCGCATCTCGGGCCTGCCGTAGTCTCGGGGACTGCGGCCGCCTGACCGGTGACCCGCCGCTCCAGGAGCGACTAGGTGGGAAGCGGAGCCTCCACTTGTGGGCCGGGTCTCTGCGTGGCACGCGAGTGTCCGGCCGGTCGTTACACAAGGTTAGCAGGTCCGCGGGGGTGGGGCTAACCAACGGCGCCCGCGGGCTGCCGCGGACTCCCGCGGACCGCTCCGGGCGGGGCTCCGCTTATCGTGTGGGACATGAGCGACGCGACCCCCACCCCCGAGTCCGGCACCGGCCCGGCCTCCGATTCCCCCGACTTCGACACCCTGACGCGTGACATCGCGGACGTCCCCGCGGTCGAGGTGATCACCACGGTCGCCGTCCACCTGATGAGCGCGGCGGCCGTGAACCTCGGTCTCGCCGAGGGCGGCGAGGGCCACAAGGACCTCGACGAGGCTCGCAAGCTGATCCACTCGCTCGCCGGTCTGATGGACGCGAGCGCCACGGAGATCTCCTCGTTCCACGCGGCGCCGCTGCGCGACGGTCTGAAGTCGCTGCAGCTGGCCTTCCGCGAGGCGTCCGAGGTGCCGGACGAGCCGGGCCAGGGTCCGGGCGAGAAGTACACGGGCCCGGTCTTCGGCTGAGCGTTCAGCCTTCCCGTACGTAGAAGGGCTCGCCCGGTGGCGTCGCCCCGGCCGGCAGCAGTGCCAGGTCGAGGCCGCTGACCAGGCGGGCCCTCAGTGTTTCGTCGGCCGCGATGTGCCGGGCGACGCGCTGGGCGGCTTCGGCGGGGTCCGCCGACGGGTCGAGGACGAGCGCGAGGGTGCCGTCTGCGCTGCCCGCGCCGAGGTAGGCCCGCAGGACGGCGGGCTCGGCGGCGACGGACGCGCGTACGGCGGCCGTGACGGCGGGGTCGGAGAGCGGGTCCCGGGTGTGGCGGCCTTCGGAGAGCGCGATCAGGGCGGGCCGGTTGATCTCGTAGGGGACGGGTCCCGCGAGGTCGAGGACGATCGTGTCGGCCTGCTCGTGCGCGGCGGCCTGGAGCGCCTGGTGCAGGGGGACGGCGACGGGCCGGGCCTCCGGGTCCCACAGGGCGAGGGCCTCGGTCGAGGTGAACGCGGGCAGTGCCTTGCGGTCACCCGCCTTGAGGGTGGGGACCGCCATGTCGCTGGTCTTCTCGCGGCGCAGCCCGTTCTCGTCCTCCTCGACCTCGCCGAGCACGGCGACGACGGGAACGAGGAGCCGGGCGCCGGCGAGTGCCTCCAGAACGGCCCCGTGGGCCGTACGGTCCTGCGCCCAAGCGGTCAGAGCCGCGGTGAGCCGGGGGTCACCTGTCCCGTCGTCATCGGAGAAGCCGGGGTCCGGGATGTTCTTGTTCGCCACGACTCCGACCCTATCGAGCGCGCCGTCGCCCCCATCGACCGGTTCCGATCGAGGCTCCCACCGCCCGCGCCGGGGGGCCCGCCGCCACCCGGCCGCCAGCCAGCCCGCGAGGCTGCCGTCGCTCCCGTTCGCCACGGTCCGGTGCCAGTCGAGGCCTCCCGCCGCCCGCGCCGAGGGGAGAGGCCGCCGCCACCCGGCCGACAGCCGTCCTGCGAGCCGCCGTCACCCTCGTCCGCTACGGTCCGCCCCACCGCCCAAAGCCGCGACCGACACCGCCCACCACTGGGCGCCCCCGGCCCGCGAGGCTGCCGTCGCCCTCGTTCGCTTTGGGTGCGGCCCCCGCTACCCCAGCCCTACCGTGCAGAGCTGCGGCCGCTCCCCCGGCGCCCCCGCCAGAGGTAGACCGCCGTCGCCAGGAGCGCCACGCCCATGCCGCCCGCGACCGGGCCCACCCAGGCCGCGGGGCCGTCGTCCCTGTCCGCTGTCGGGCCCTGGCCGAAGTACTTCTTTCCGTACGCCGCCGACCGCAGGCCGTCCGGCTTCTTCTTGGCGCCCTCGGCGATCGCGGCTGCCGGGTCGATGAAGCCGAAGCCGTGTGAGTCGTCCCGGCCGCCGGTCGGGACGTCGCGGGCCGTGTCCTCCAGGAGTTGCTTGATCTGGGGCGGGGTCAGGCCGGGGTGGGCGGCGCGGATGAGGGCGACGGCGCCCGAGACGAACGCGGACGCGGCGCTGGTGCCCCAGCCTTCGTAGTACTCCCGGTCCGGGTCGGCGATGACGATGTCCTTGCCGGGGGCGCTGACCGTGGCGTACCAGCGGCGGGTGGAGAAGGAGGCGCGCTCGCCGCTCTCGTCGACGGCGGTGGCGGCGATGACGCCGGGGTAGGCCGCGGGGTACGAGATGTGGTCGCCGCGCTCGCCGCCGTTGCCCGCCGACGCGACGACGACGGCGCCCTTCTTCAGGGCGTACTGGACCGCGGCGTCCTCGGCGGGTTCGGGGTGCGCGGACTTGGAGTCGTCGCCCAGGGAGAGGTTGATGACGTCGGCGCCGTGGTCGGTGGCCCAGCGGATGCCGTCGGCCAGGGCGTTGCCCCGGGTGTTGCGCGCCTTCGAGCGGTTCGGGTCGCCGTCCTCCAGGATCACGCGGATCGGCAGGATCTTGGCTTCGGGCGCGATGCCCAGGACGCCGTCGCCGCGGCCCGCGCCGTGTCCATGGCCCGCGATGATGCCGGCCATGGCCGTGCCGTGCCGGGCCCAGGGACGGTCGCCCTTCTTCGCGCCGAAGCCGACCATGTCCTTGCCTTCGAGGACGCTGCCGGTCAGGTCGGGGTGGTCGCGGTCTATGCCGGTGTCCAGGACGGCGACGGTGACGCCCTTGCCCTTGGTGGTCTGCCAGGCCTGGCCGGTGTGCATGGCGTCGAGGGCCCACTGCTGGGCGCGTATGCCGTCGTCGGCGTGGGCGGTGGCGGGCAGGAGGGCGAGCGTCGCGGCGAGGGCGGCGACGCCCAGGGGGCGGATTCTCATGGGGACTTCTCCGTGGCCGCGATGGTCTTGCGCAGCCGCCGCTCGACGCGGTCGGCGATGCCCTTCGCCTCGTGACCGAGGCCTGCCTGGGCGGGGGCCGAGGTGGTGGACGTTTCCATGGCCTCTTCGGCGGGCTCCGGTTCGGTGACCGTGCGGCCGTCGGCGAAGCCGGAGACGGAGAAGGCGACGACGGGGGCGTCCGGGAGCACGGACACGGTCCAGGACGCGCGCTGTGCGTCGCCGAACTCCGCGGCGGGGGTGCCCTTGGCCGCGTACGGCCGTGGCATGAGGTCGGGGCGCCGGTCGAGGCCCTCCTCCGTGAAGCGGTTGCGCAGCGAGCTCATCGCGTCGGCGTCGGCCTTGGTGAACAGCAGGCCGACGGTGGTGACATGGCTGCGGGTCGCGTCCGTGTACGTGGCGCGCAGCAGGCGGAGGCAGCCGGCGGGGGCGAGTGCCTTGCGCAGGAGCGGGTCGAAGGCGCTCTTGCAGTGCGAGTCGGGGGCCACGGCGACGCGGGTCCAGGTGCGGTCGGCGCCGCCGGGGCCCGCGCCGTCGCCCTTGATGGCGGCGGGGAAGAGCTGGTCGACGGGCACGCTGTGCCACAGCTCGCCCGCCACGGCGTACGTGTTGCGCGTGGTGGCCGTTCCTTCGGAGTCCCCGGTCAGCCAACTCCCGGTCGCCGCGCCCCCGATGAGCCCGAGGCCGAGCACGACACAGGCGGCCGCGGCGGTCACGCGGGGCTGCACCCAGGTGCGGACGGGGCGCAGCCGCGTGGTGCTGTCGTCGTACAGGGCGGGCCTGGCGAACGACACGAAGGGCCGTCCGGCTCCGGGCCCCGGGGTGAGATCGACAGCACCAACCGCCCGACGGGCGGCGGCCGTTCGGGGGGCCTTGGGCTTGGGGGCGCGGGCGGGCGGGACCGCGGGGGCAGGGAACCGGGCCTCGCCGCCACCGGACAGGGGGGCCGTGGACGGCGGAGCGGCGGAGGGAGCGGCGGGCGGAGCGACCGGCGCCGACTCGAACCGCGCGGATCGTGGCGACCCGGGCCGCGCGTCGGGCACGTCCCGCGGCTCGGGCGACGACGTGGCTGTGGAGCCGGGCTCCTGGCCTGACGTGGTCCGGGGGGAAGGAGTGGGCCGGGAATCGGGCGTGGGTATGTCCGCCGTCACAGGATCCGAGAACCGCAGAGGCTCCGGCAGCCGTCCCGGGCCCGGCGGCGGCACCGGAGGCATCGGCGGACGCAGGGGGTACTCCGCGGCCCGCTGTCCGTCCTCCGCGTCCGGGGTGCCCACGCGCGGCGGGGCGGAAGGCAGCGGCGGGGGTGCGGGTGGGCCAGGGGCCGGGGCGGCGGCCTCGGAGGCCGGCGTGCGCGTCCCTGTCGTCGTTGGCGGCGGGGCATCGGGGAAACGTGCCGATGCGGGCGGCGGGGGCGGAGACTGCTGAGCCTCGGCGGCCGCGCCGTCCGTGATGTCCACCCCGCCCGGGTCGTCCGCCCCGCCCAGGTAGTCCGCCCCGCCCGGATAGGTCGGCTTGCCCGCGTAGTCCGGCTCGCCCGGTTGGTCCGGGTTGCCTGCGTAGTCCGGCCCACCCGGGTGGTCCAGGTCGCCCGCGTAGCCCGGCTCGCCCGGGTGGTCGGGCTCGCCCGGATAGGTCGGCTTGCCCGCGTGATCCGGCTCGCCCGGGTGGCCCAGGTCGCCCGCGTAGCCCGGCCCACCCGCGTAGCCCGGCCCACCCGCGTAGCCCGGCCCACCCGCGTAGCCCGGCCCACCCGCGTAGTCCGGCTCGCCCGGGTGGTCCGACTCGCCCGGATAGGTCGGCTTGCCCGCGTAATCCGGCTCGCCCGGGTGGTCCAGGTTGCCTGCGTAGCCCGGCCCACCCGGGTGGTCCGGGTCGCCCGCGTAGCCCGGCTCGCCCGCGTAGCCCTGCTTGCCCTCGTATCCCAAGTCGCCCGCGTAGCCCGCATCGTGGGCACGGTCTGCGTTGTTCGCGTCGTCCAGTGCCGCCGACGGCCCCGGCAACCGCACCCGGTCGAAGGGCGCGAGCAAGTCCCCCAGGACGGAGTCCCTGTCGGCATCGGCGTCGACGGGGGCATCGGCTGAGGGCGAGGGCTCCGGATCCGGATCTACCCTCGGCGGACGCGCATCGGGGAAGCGGGCCGATGGCGGGGGCGGCGGCAGCGTTGAGGGTGGGCCCGGTGGTGGGGGTGGAGTCGTGGGGCGTGGTGGGACAGGGGCCCGTCGCGCTTCCGTGCTCATGCACCCCCCCCCGTTTCCTCACTCTTCTGCGCGTAACTCTAAGGGCAGATTCCGGTCGTGCGGGAACCGGTCCGCGGCCCCGGGCGATCTGCCCGGATCATCCCCCTACCCTCGGGTAATCGCGTCTGGCAGGCTTCGGCCATGACCTCCCGTGCAGCAGACCGGGCCCGCTACGACCGGGCCACCGCACACCTCGACGCCCCCGTCGCGATCGTCGATCTGGAGGCATTCGACGCCAATGCCGACGACCTCGTGCGCCGGGCCGGCGGGAAGCCGATCCGCGTCGCGAGCAAGTCCGTGCGCTGCCGGGCCCTGCTCGAACGGGTCCTGGCCCGCGACGGCTTCGCCGGGATCATGTCCTACACGCTCGCCGAGTCCCTGTGGCTGGCGCGCTCCGGGTTCGACGACATCCTGCTCGCCTATCCCTCGGCCGACCGCGCCGCCTTCGCCGAACTCGCCGCCGACCCGAAGCTCGCCTCCTCGGTGACCGTGATGGTCGACGACCCGGCGCAGCTGCGGCTCATCGACGAGGCGAGGGGCGGCGGGGGCGAAGAGGTGCGGGTCTGCCTGGAGTTGGACACCGCCTACCGGGTCCTCGGGGGCCGGGTGCGGATCGGGGCACTGCGCTCACCCCTGCACTCCCCCGCCCAAGTCGCCGCGCTCGCCCGCGCCGTGACCCGGCGGCCCGGCTTCAGGCTGGTGGGCGTGATGGCGTACGAGGGGCATGTGGCGGGGGTCGGTGACGCGGTCGCCGGTCATCCCGCGCGCTCGCGGGCGATCCGGCTGATGCAGGCCGCGGCCCGCAAGGAGCTCGGGGCGCGGCGCGCCGAGACCATCCGCGCGGTGCGGGCGGTCGCGCCGGACCTGGAGTTCGTCAACGGCGGCGGCACCGGCAGCGTGCAGCACACCGCTGCCGAGCGGGCGGTGACCGAGATCGCGGCGGGGTCGGGGCTTTACGTGCCGCGGCTCTTCGACAACTACACGTCGTTCAGCGGGCGTCCGGCCGCGCTCTTCGCCCAGCCCGTGGTGCGCCGCCCGAGCGCGGGCACCGTGACCGTCCTCGGCGGCGGCTACCCCGCATCGGGTGCCGCGGGCGCCGACCGCTCCCCGGTGCCGTACCTCCCGGAGGGTCTGCGCTACGACCCGCAGGAGGGCGCGGGCGAGGTGCAGACCCCGCTGCTCGGCGCGCCCGCCGACGACCTGCGGATCGGCGACAAGGTGTGGTTCCGGCACGCCAAGGCCGGGGAGATGTGCGAGCGGTTCGACGCGCTGCACCTCGTCGAGGGCGACCGCGTGACGGCCACCGTTCCGACGTACCGGGGCGAGGGCCACACCTTTCTCTGAGGGCGCCCCTGACCCGTCAGGGCGTCGCGCCCACGCTGCTGCCCACACCGCCGCTGGTCTCTCCGCCGCCGACCGGGCGGATCCCCTTGGTGATCTCGTCCATGTCGGAGAGCGGCGGCGCGCCTTCGTCGGTCCGCGCGTCGATCGCGAAGCGGATGATCACCATCGCCTCGGATCCGACGCTGGAGGGGAACGCGAGTGACTGGACATACCCGCCGGGGCCCTTCTCGGTGCGGACCCGCCAGCGCACGAGGTAACCGGAGCGGCCCGCGACCGCGACGGACCCCTCCTTGACCTTCTCGTGGCTCGCGATGCCACCGAAGGGGCTCATGCCGACCTTGTCCTCCTCGTACGCCCCGTCCGCCGCGTCCTTGATGTCCCCGAGCGCCAGTGCCTTGGGCGAGCGCTCGTCGGTCGCGGTCGATGTGCGCGAGTACACCGTGCCGTGACGGCAGAGGCTGCCCTCGCCCGGACAGTCGTAGACGTCCGGGGTGCGGACGGTCGGGTCGCCGCCGACCGTGCTGTCGGCCTTCTCCCAGCCGTCGGGGACGGGGATCGTGATGCCGTTGAGCTGGTCGACGAGCGTCGAGGGGTCGGGGTCGGGCGCCGATGTGGTCGGGCTCGGCGAGGTCGGTGACGGCGGGTCCACCGGCTCCGACGCGCCCGGTACGGGCCCCTCGACCTGCGGGTCGCCGTCGTCCTCGCCCAGGAGCACCACACCGGTGACGATCGAGGCGACCAGGACGACCCCGGCCGTGGCGAGGGCCACCACCTTGCCTCGACCCCCTCCGCCGGAACCCGTCGGCCGCGCCGGCTGCGGCGGGCCGAACCCCGGCTGCAGCCCTCCCATTTGGGGTGATTCGGGCGCGCGCCGGTGCTCGGTCCACGCGGATCCGTCCCACCAGCGCTCGACGTGCTGTGCGGGCGGGGCCGACGGGTCCGGGTACCAGCCGGGAGGGGGCGACATGCTCATCCCGGCACTCTAGGACGTGCTCTGAAGATCAGAACAGTCGGAACAGTTGGAACAGTCAGAACACCGCGTCCTCCTGGTCGGGCACCACGGAGCCGTCCTCGCGCAGGACCGGGCCCTTGCTGCCGTCCGGTGCGTTGTACGCGGCCGTCGAGCACGGGTAGAGGTCCGGCTTCTGCTGCATGGGCTCGATGAACATGGGGTTCACGACCCAGCGGCCGTCGGCGTTGTCGTAGGCACGGCACATGAACTCGTCCTTCTCGCGGTTCAGGACGAGATGAGCCCCAGTGGCGTCGCCGACGAACGTCACGTCCGTGTCGGCGTCACCGCCGCCGAGCGCGATGCGGTGGGCCCGGTCCTGCTTGTCCCAGGCCGACTCGCCCCTGACGCCGAAGATCTCCTGGTTGATCCAGCAGCGCTTGCCGTCGATGTAGGGGATGGCCTCGCCCTTGTTCACGGGGACGTCGCCGCAGCCCTGGTTCCAGGGAGTGATGCGGCCCTTGCGGTCGAGGACCGAGCGGATGGCGATGGTGTGCTTCCGGTCGATGCCCACGCCCCCCTTGCCGCTGGCCCACACCTCGGTCACCGGCTCCGAGCCCGCCGAGACGATGTAGACGTCGAACCCGGCCTTCTTGAGCGTGCGGATGAGGTCGCGCTGCTGGTCGTAGTAGCGGGCGTAACCGGGGATCTCGTGCGTGCCGACGGTCTGGGTGGCGCCCACGGGGGCGGCGAGCACCTGCTTGCGGGCCTTCGCGGCGTACGACTTCAGTTCGGGGACGGTGTGTCCGGCGAAGAGCTGGGGCACCCAGGCGTACTGCGGGACGGTGTGCCGGTGGTTCCACTCCCCCGCGAAGGCGGCGGCGCCGCTCATCGTCCTGCCGTCCTCGCGGACCTCGAAGATCTCGTCGGCGCAGTCGGTGTCGGTGGAGGTGGGCAGCGGCTCGCCGACCGGCACCTTCGTGCCGCAGGCCCGGGTGAGCGCCTGGTCGGCCTCGTCCGTCATCCACTTGCTGGTGGACTTCCAGCTCGCGGGACGCAGGATCTTGTCGTGGTGCAGGGACCAGGCGATCGTCGCGTCGGTGATGTCGTTCTTGACGACGGTGTTGTCCCAGTCGAACGCGGCGACGGGACGCTTCTGGTCGTGGCCCCGGTGGGAGCCGCAGCGCCCGCGCTCGTCGATCATCCGCTGGAGCCGGGCACGGTTGTCGCCGAACCAGGTCAGCTTCTTGGACAGCTGCGGGCAACGGGCCTTCACAGCGGCGGACTTCTGGGAGTTCGAGACGTACGGGGAGTTCGCGGGCGTGGCGGCGGCCGCGGGGAGCGTCGCCGGCACGGCTGCCAGAGTGGCGGCCGTGGCCAGCGTCAACGCCAAGGCATGTCTGTTGCGCATGCGCATGGACCGTACATCAATCTCTCGCGCCTGGTCAGGCCCCGTGCACCGTGTCCTTCTGGTCGGGGATGACGGACCCGTCGGCGCGGCGCACGGGGCCCGCCTCGCCGTCCCGTTCGGTGTAGCCGGTGCTCGCGCACGGATATGGCTTTCCGAGCTTGCCCTTCGGCTCGATGAACATGGGGTTCACCAGCCAGCGGCCGTCGCCGTTGTCGTAGGCGCGGCACATCAGCTCGTTCTTGTTGCGGTTCAGGACGAGGCGCAGGGCCGTGGCATCGCGCAGGAAGGAGATGTCGGTGTCGGAGTCACCGGCCGCGAACACCGGTCGCTCCGCTGCCGGTTGGACCTTCTCCGCAGCCGCTCCCCGGACCCCGTAGATCTCCTGGTTGATCCAGCAGCGCTTGCCGTCGATGTACGTGATCATCGAGTCGTCGCCGTCCTCGACGGTGCCGCACCCCTGCAGACGGGCCGTCAGTTTCCCGTGCGCGGCGACATTGCGAATGCCGATGGTGTGCCGGGCGTCGACTCCGACGCTCCGCGCCCACACCTCGGCGACCGGCTCGGGCGAGGCGGAGACCACGTAGACGTCGAATCCGGCCTTCTTGAGCGTGCGGATCAGATCGCGCTGCTGGTCGTAGTAGCGGACCCAGCCGGTGAACTCGCCGGTGCCGACGCGCTGTTCGGTGCCGATGGGAGCTGCGAGGTTCTCTTTGCGGGCCGCGGCGGCGAAGCCCTTGACCTCGCGGGTGGACCAGCCGCGGGTGAGCTGGGCGAGCCAGGCGTACTGGGGTTCCATGCGCCGGTGGTCGAAGCCCGCGAAGGCCGTGTCGCCGCCGGTGGTGGCGCCCTCGGCGTAGACGGAGGCGATCTCGTCGGCGCAGTCCGTGTCGCGGCGCGTGGGGAGGGTGGCGCCGCCGGCGGGGCAGGCCTTGGCGAGGGCTTTGGCCGCCGGGTCGGTGAGATAGCGGCTGGTGGTGTGCCAGTCGGCGTTCTTCGGCGTACGTATCTTGCTGTTGCGCAGGAGCCAGAACATCGTGGCGTCGCCGACGTCGTTCTTGATGACCGTGTTGTCCCAGTCGAAGGTGGCGACGGGCTTGGCATCACCTCGGCGGTGACGCTCGCCGCACGCCCCGTACGTGTCGATCATCCTCTGGAGCCTGGCCTTGTTGGCGCCGTACCAGCCCTCGGAGACGGTGAGCGAAGGGCAGTCCTTCCGCTGGGACCGCACGGGCTGAGTGGCTTCCGCGGTGGCCTGGACGGTGACGAGACCGGCTCCGGCGACGGCGATCACTGCTGCTGCCGCGACGGCGCGGCGCTTGAAGTTCACGAACACACTCCCGTGTTTACGCAGGTCAGCCGGGCGTCGTGCGACGCCCGGCTGACGGGGTGGTTGCTGGCGGATGAACTACATGGGCGTGACGTATGCCCCGGCGATACCGCCGTCGACCAGGAAGTCCGTGGCGTTCACGAACGAGGAGTCGTCGCTCGCGAGGAACGCGACGGCGGCGGCCAGTTCGTCGGCCTCGGCGAAACGGCCCACGGGGATGTGGACGAGGCGGCGCGCGGCCCGCTCTGGGTCCTTGGCGAAGAGCTCCTGGAGGAGCGGGGTGTTGACCGGACCCGGGCACAGCGCGTTCACGCGGATGCCCTCGCGGGCGAACTGCACGCCCAGCTCTCGGGACATGGCGAGGACCCCGCCCTTGGAGGCCGTGTACGAGATCTGGGACGTCGCCGCGCCCATCTTCGCCACGAACGACGCGGTGTTGATGATGGAGCCCTTGCCCTGGCGCCGCATGTAGGGGATGGCGGCCTTGCAGCACAGGTACACGGAGGTGAGGTTGACCTCCTGGACGCGCTTCCACGCTTCGAGGCCCGTGTCCAGGATGGAGTCGTCGTCGGGCGGCGAGATGCCCGCGTTGTTGAACGCGATGTCGACCGAGCCATAGGTGTCGTACGCGGCCTTGAAGAGCGCCTCGACCTGCTCGGCGTCGGTGACGTCGACCTTGACGAACGTCCCGCCGACCTCGTCGGCCGCGGCCTTGCCCGCCGTCTCGTCGATGTCGCCGCAGACGACGTGCGCTCCCTCGGAGGCGAGGCGGCGGGCGGTGGCGAGGCCGATGCCGCTGCCGGCGCCGGTGATGACGGCGGTGCGGCCCACCAGGCGGCGGCAGATGTTCTGGTTGGTCATGGTGCGTCAGGCCTCCGTGCGTTCCGTGCTGATGAAGACGTTCTTGGTTTCCGTGAAGGCGGCGAGCGCGTCAGGGCCGAGCTCACGGCCGAGCCCGGACTGCTTGTAACCCCCGAACGGGGTCCAATAGCGCACGCTGGAGTGCGAGTTGACGGACAGGTTCCCGGCTCGCACGGCCGCCGACACCCGCAGGGCCCGGCCCACGTCGCGCGTCCAGATGGACCCGGACAGGCCGTACTCGGTGGCGTTGGCGAGGCGGATCGCGTCGGCCTCGTCGTCGAAGGGCAGGACGACGGCGACCGGGCCGAAGACCTCCTCGGTCGCCACCGGCGACGCGGCGTCGACGTCGGCATCGGTGAGAAGCGTCGGCGGGAACCAGAAGCCGGGCCCTTCCGGCGCCGTGCCGTGGATTCCGGCGCCGGAGGATACGTACGAACGCACGCGCTCCAGCTGGGACTTCGAGATCAGCGGGCCCATCTGCGTCTTCTCGTCGGACGGGTCACCGACGACGACCGACTCGACCGCGGGCCGCACGATCTCGAGGAAGCGGTCGTAGACCGAGCGCTGGACGAGGATGCGGGTGCGGGCGCAGCAGTCCTGACCGGAGTTGTCGAGGTACGACATCGGCGTGGCGAGGGCGGCGGCCTCCACGTCCGCGTCGGCGAAGACGATGTTCGGGCTCTTGCCGCCGAGTTCGAGCGTCAGGCGCTTCACGCGGTCGGCGCACTTGGCCATGATCTGCTTGCCGACGCGGGTGGAGCCGGTGAACACGATCTTGGCGACGCCGGGGTGCTCGACCAGGGCGTTGCCCGCCACGTCCCCGGTGCCGGGGAGGACCTGGAAGAGACCCTCGGGGAGGCCTGCCTCCAGGGCGAGTTCGGCGAGACGGAGCGCGGTGAGCGGGGTCGTCTCGGCGGGCTTCAGGATGACCGCGTTGCCTGCCGCGAGTGCCGGTGCGGTGCCCCAGGCGGCGATCGGCATGGGGAAGTTCCAGGGCGCGATGACGCCGACGACGCCGAGGGGTTCGAGGATCGTGACGTTCAGGCCGCCCGGTACGGGGATCTGACGGCCGCTCAACCGTTCTACTCCCCCGGCGGCGAAGTCCAGGAGATCGCGGACGTTGCCCGCCTCCCAGCGGGCGTTGCCGATGACGTGACCGGCCTCGCGCACCTCCAACTGGGCAAGTTCTTCAAGGTGTTCGTCGACCACGGTCGCGAAGCGGCGGAGCAGGCGGGCGCGGTCGGCGGGGGCCGCGGCGGCCCACTTCACTTGCGCCGAGGCCGCTCGCGCGACGGCGGCGTCGATGTCCTGCGGGGTGGCGGCGGGGACGGTCGCGACCAGTTCTTCCGTCGCCGGATTCAATACCTCGAGCAAGGGTGCCTCACATGCGTTCGAAGGAGCGGCGGAGCTCCCAGTCGGTCACCGCGGAGTCGAAGGCGTCCAGCTCGACCCGGGCCATGTTGCTGTAGTGCGCGACCACCTCGTCGCCGAAGGCGGCCTTGGCGATGGGGCTGTTCTCCCAGAGCTCGGCGGCCTCGCGCAGCGTGGTGGGGACGTGTGCGTAGTCGCCGGTGTAGGCGTTGCCGGTGCACTCGTCGGGCAGTTCCAGCTTCTGCTCTATGCCGTGCAGACCGGCGGCCACGAGTCCGGCGACCGCGAGGTGCGGGTTCACGTCGCCGCCCGGCAGCCGGTTCTCGAAGCGCATGGAGCGGCCGTGGCCGACGACGCGCAGGGCGCAGGTGCGGTTGTCGTGGCCCCAGGCGGCGGCGGTGGGCGCGAAGGACCCCGGCCGGAACCGCTTGTACGAGTTGATGTTGGGCGCGTAGAGCAGCGAGAACTCCCTGAGCGCCGCGAGCTGCCCGGCGAGGAAATGCCGCATGACGGGTGACATGCCACCGGGATCGTCCTGGGAACCGGCCATGGCGTTGGCGCCGTCGGCGTCGGCGAGGGAGAGGTGGATGTGACAGGAGTTGCCCTCGGCCTCGTTGTACTTGGCCATGAAGGTGAGCGAGACACCTTCCTGGGACGCGATCTCCTTGGCGCCGGTCTTGTAGATGGCGTGCTGGTCGCAGGTGACGAGTGCGTCGTCGTAGCGGAACACGATCTCGTGCTGGCCCGGATTGCACTCGCCCTTGGCCGACTCGACGACGAGTCCGGCGGCCGCCATCTCGTTGCGGATGCGGCGAAGGAGCGGCTCGATGCGGCCCGTGCCGAGCACCGAGTAGTCGATGTTGTACTGGTTGGCCGGGGTCAGGGCCTTGTAGCCCGCGTCCCAGGCCTGCTCGTAGGTGTCCTTGAAGACGATGAACTCCAGCTCCGTGCCGACGTTGGCGGTGTAGCCGAATTCGGCGAGCCGCTCCAGCTGGCGGCGCAGGATCTGGCGGGGCGCGGCCACGACGGGCGAGGAGTCGTTCCAGGCGAGGTCCGCGATGAGCATCGCGGTGCCTTCGTTCCAGGGGACGCGGCGCAGCGTGGTCAGGTCGGGGCGCATGGCGAAGTCGCCGTAGCCGCGGTCCCAGGAGGACATCGCGTAGCCCTCGACGGTGTTCATCTCCGCGTCGACGGCCAGGAGGTAGTTGCAGCCCTCCGTGCCGTGTTCGAGGACGTCGTCGAGGAAGAACTGGGCGGCGAACCGCTTGCCCTGGAGCCGCCCTTGCATATCGGGGAAGGCCAGGACGACAGTGTCGATCTCGCCGCTCGTGATGAGAGCATGCAGCTCCTCGATCCCGAGCGGGGGTGTGCGGTCTGCCACGGGAAAGTCCTCCTTGGGTCAGCCGAGAGCCATAAGGTATTGCCGAGAACCATTGATTGGGAAGGGGGTACGGCCAGATGTCGCACACGGATGCCGACGCAACAGCTTCTCCCGACGACGACCGGCTCACACCGGTGCTGCGTCCCGTGCGGGCGGGCAACGGTTTCGAGGAGGCCCTGGAGCAGATCCTCCAGGTCGTACGCCTCGGCCTGGTGCCCGGCGGCGAACGCCTGCCGTCGGAGCGGGAGTTGGCCGACCGGCTCGGCATCAGCAGGGTCACGCTGCGCGAGGTGCTCAAGGTGCTGCAGGACCAGGGTCTGGTCGAGTCGCGGCGGGGCAGGTACGGCGGCACGTTCGTCCGTCCGCGCCCCGAGGCGGCCGGCGAGGACGAGCTGCGGCGGCGCGTGGCGGATGTCGACGTGGAGGACGCGCTGCGGTTCCGCGAGGTCCTGGAGGTGGGGGCGGCCGGGCTCTGCGCGGCGCACGGCCTCGGCGACGAACAGCGCGAGCGTCTGCGCGCGGCGCTCGCACAGACGCACGACGCGCCCCTTTCCGAGTACCGCCGCCTGGACACCCTCCTGCACCTGACCCTCGCCGAACTGTGCGGCTCCCCCTCGCTCACCGCGCAGTACGCGGCGGTCCGCGCGACGGTCAACGACCTCCTGGACTGCATCCCGCTCTTGGTACGGAACCTGGAGCATTCACAGCGCCAGCACACCGCGCTCGTCGAGGCCGTGCTCGACGGGGACGCGGACGGGGCGCGGGAGATGATGCGCGAACACTGCGCCGGAACGGCCGCCTTGCTGCGGGGCTTTCTGACATAAGGGGCGGGGTGCGGGGTGATTAACGGTGACGTAACGCAGGGGTCTTGCTTTCTCGCGTGTCGCACGGCAAAGGTATGGATCCGTTCCATTGAGTCGCCATCCCGCCCACCGCAGTGCCGCCGCCGCGCAGTCGCATAGGAGCCGTGTCATGACCGTGGAGTCCCCCAAGACCAGTACCGCCGAGCCGGCGGACGACTATCTGGAGCGGAGAACGCTGCGGCGGGGCAGCGCGGGCTGGCTGCTGCTCACCGGCCTCGGCGTGGCGTACGTGGTCTCCGGCGACTTCTCCGGCTGGAACTTCGGCCTGGCGGAGGGCGGATTCGGCGGCCTGTCGATCGCCATGGCGCTGATGGGCGTGATGTACGCCTGCATGGTGTTCTCGCTGGCGGAACTGTCGTCGGTGCTGCCCACCGCGGGCGGCGGCTACGGCTTCGCGCGCCGGGCGCTCGGTCCGTGGGGTGGCTTCCTCACCGGCACGGCGATCCTCATCGAGTACATCCTGGCGCCGGCCGCGATCTCCATCTTCATCGGCGACTACGTCGAGTCGCTCGGCCTCTTCGGCCTCACGTCCGGCTGGCCGGTGTATCTGGCCTGCTTCGTCGTCTTCATCGGCATCCACCTGTGGGGCGTGGGCGAGGCGCTGCGCTTCAGCTTCGTCGTCACGGGCATCGCGGTGGCGGCGCTGCTCGTCTTCGCGGTCGGCGCGTTCATGGACTTCGACGCGTCGAAGCTGAACGACATCGCGGTGGACACCAGCGCCTTCGGCTCCAACTCCTGGCTGCCGATGGGCCTGTTGGGCATCTGGGCGGCGTTCCCCTTCGGCATGTGGTTCTTCCTGGGCGTGGAGGGTGTGCCGCTCGCGGCCGAGGAGACCAAGGACCCCGCCCGCACGCTGCCGCGCGCCATCCGCTGGTCGATGGCCATCCTCATCGTGCTCGCGCTCCTCACGTTCTTCGCGTCGGCGGGGGCGCGCGGCTCGAACGCGATCCAGGACGCGGGCAATCCGCTGGTGGAGGCGTTGCAGCCGGGCGGGGAGGCGACGGCGCTGAGCCGCATCGTCAACTATGCGGGTCTGGCGGGCCTGGTGGCGTCCTTCTTCTCCCTCATCTACGCGGGGTCGAGGCAGCTCTTCGCCCTGTCGAGGGCGGGCTACCTGCCGAGGTTCCTGTCGCTCACGAGCAGCCGCAAGGCGCCCTACCTGGGCCTCTTGGTCCCCGGCGCGATCGGCTTCGGCCTGGCGGCGGCGACCGGGGACGGGGCGCGGATGCTGAACGTGGCGGTGTTCGGGGCGACCATCTCGTACGCGCTGATGTCGCTTTCGCACATCGTGCTGCGCCGCAGGGAGCCGGGCCTTGAGCGTCCGTACCGCACGCCGGGCGGCATGCTGACCTCGTCGGTGGCGCTGGCCCTCGCCTGCTCGGCGCTGGTCGCGACGTTCCTGGTGGATGTGACGGCGGCGTTGATCGCGCTCGCGGTATATGTGGTGGCGATCGCCTACTTCGGCATCTACAGCAGGAAGCGGCTCGTGGCGCGGGCGCCGGAGGAGGAGTTCGCGGCGCTGGCCGCCGCGGAGGCGGAACTGGAACGCGACTGAGCGCGAGGGGCTTGAGCGGCGTGTTCGGCGTGTTCGGCATGAGGGAGAAGAGGGTGAGCGTGACCGGCGGCAGGCCGTTGATCGGCGTCAGCACGTACCTGGAGTCGAAGGCGAGGTGGGGCGTGTGGGAGCTGCCCGCGGCGCTGCTCCCCGCCGGGTACCCGCGGCTGGTCCGGGCGGCGGGCGGACTCACCGCCATGCTTCCGCCGGATGATCCTTCGTACGCCGATGAGGTCGTCGCCAGGCTGGACGGCGTGGTCATCGCGGGTGGCCCCGATGTCGACCCTTCCCGTTACGGTTCGGAGCGTGAGGAGCGTACGGGCCCTCCGGCGCGGGAGCGGGACGCGTGGGAACTGGCGCTGATCGAGGCGGCGTTGGCGTCGGGGACGCCGCTGCTGGGGATCTGCCGGGGGATGCAACTGCTCAATGTCGCGCTGGGCGGGACGCTGGTGCAGCACATGGACGGCCACGTGGAGTCGGTGGGCGTCTTCGGCACGCACGAGGTGAAGCCGGTGCCGGACACGCTCTACGCGTCCATCGCGCCGGAGGCGTCCGCCGTGCCCACGTACCACCACCAGGCGGTGGACCGCCTGGGCAGGGACCTGATCGTGTCGGCCTACGCGGAGGACGGGACCGTGGAGGCGGTGGAACTGCCGTCCCCGCGGTGGGTCCTTGGCGTGCAGTGGCACCCGGAGATGGGTGAGGATCTCCGGGTCATGTCGGCGTTGGTCCAGGCGGCGGGAGAGCGGCTTCGACCCCGGTGACTGACACCGCGGCGGTTCGCCCTCCGGGCCGGGGGTATCCGCCCCACCACCGCCTCCTCGCGCCGCCGGGTATCCCCTCCGGCAGGACCTCTCCCACCCGCCCACCCGTTACCCCGGGGAATCGGGTGGGCGGGAAAGCATGCGCCGGAGGCGAGGCAGGCATTCATCCCCCGGCGGACGCGGACCCCGCCCGAGTGAGGGAAAGCAGATCCCGCGCCGGCCCCGAGGGACGGTGCCCAGTGGGCCAGACAGCCCGCAGGGCCCTGCGCAACCGGACCCCCTCCAGCGGAATCGCCACCAACCGCCGAGCCGACAACTCCTCCCCCACCGCAAGCTCACTGAGCACCGCCGGCCCCGCCCCACTCACCGCGGACGCCTTCACCGCCGTGGTGGACGACAGCTCGATCAGCGGGCGCGCGAGACCCCCCAGGGCCGCGTCGAGGACCTGCCGCGTCCCCGAACCCTCCTCCCGGAGGATCAGCGGCGTAGCCGCCAACTCCCCCGCCCCCAGCGGCTTTCCGCGCCGCGCCCAGACGTGGCCCGGCGCCGTGACGACGATCAGGCTGTCGTGGGCGATGACCGCCGAGTCCAAGCCGGTCGGCACGGCGAGCCCTTCGACGAAGCCGAGGTCCGCCTCCCCCGCGAGCAGCCGCTCCGCGACCGCGGTGGAATTGCCCGCCGTCAACGACACCGCCGTGTCCGGCCGTTGCGTCCGCAGCGCGATCAGCCACCCCGGCAGCAGATACTCGGCGATGGTCATGCTCGCCGCGACGCGGAGCCGCGAGTCCCGCCGGTCCCGCAACGCCTGCGCGCCCGCGTCGAACGCCTCCGCGGCCTCCACGATCCGCCGCGCCCAGTCCGTGACGAGCGCCCCCGCGTCTGTGAGCCGGGAGCCGCGCGGCGAGCGGTCGACCAGCGCGACGCCGAGCTGCCGCTCCATCGACCGGATGCGGCTGCTCGCGGCGGGCTGCGTGATGCCCAGTTCCTTCGCGGCCCGCCCCAGGCTGCCGAGCCGTGCCACGGCGAGCAGCAGCCCGAGCGCCCCGAGATCCGGCACCCGATGTGCGAGCGGCTGCGCCCCCGGTGACGTATGCGGATCGGACGCACCGGACACACTCACAGGACCGGAAGACTTACTCATAAAGCCAGCTTATGCCCTCATACGAAGATGACTCCTGGTGGGGGCCCCGCCGAACGGCGACCGTGGACGCATGGTCACCGTCGCCCACCAGCAGGCACCTCCGAACACCCCCACCACTCCCCTCACCACCACCGGCATCACTCTCTCCACCCGCCACCTCGGCCCGAACTGGTACGCCTCCGTCATGGGCACGGCGATCATCGGCGGCGCCGGCGCGACCCTGCCGGTCCACATCCCCGGCCTGCGGACCGCCTGCACCGCGGTCTGGGCGTTCTCCCTGCTGATGCTGACCGCGCTGCTCGCCGCCCGGACCCTGCACTGGGTCCACCACCGTGACCAGGCCCGCGCCCACCTCCTCGACCCGGCCGTCGCCCCCTTCTACGGCTGCCTCTCCATGGCACTGCTCGCGGTCGGCGGCGGCGCGCTCCTCGTGGGCGAGGACTGGATCGGGACGGGCGCGGCGGTCGCGCTCGACGCCGTGCTCTTCACCGCCGGTACGGTCATCGGCCTCGCGGCGGCGGTGGCGATCCCGTACCTGATGGTGGTGAAGCACCGTGTGGAGCCGGGCCAGGCGTCGCCGGTGTGGCTGCTGCCCGTGGTGGCGCCCATGGTGTCCGCCGCGCTCGGCCCGCTTCTCGTACCGCATCTGCCCGCCGGTCAGGCCCAGGAGACGCTTCTCTTCGCCTGCGTCGCGATGTTCGGTCTCAGCCTGCTCGCCACGCTGGTGATGCTGCCGATGATCTTCGCCAGGCTGCTGACCGGCGGCCCCTTCCCCCTCGCGCTCACTCCCACGCTGTTCCTGGTGCTCGGCCCGCTGGGCCAGTCGACGACCGCCGTGAACAAGTTCGCCGACACCGCGGCCACGGGCGTCGCCCCCGCCCCGTACGACCAGGGCTTCGCCGTCTTCGCCGTGCTCTACGGCGTCCCGGTGATGGGCTTCGCCCTGCTGTGGCTGGCTCTCGCGGGCGCGATGGTGGTGCGGGCCCGACGTCGGGGCATGGGCTTCGCGATGACCTGGTGGGCGTTCACGTTCCCCGTCGGCACCTGCGTCACCGGCGCCGAGGGCCTGGGCAAGCACACCGGACTCGCGGTCTACGACTGGCTGGCGATCGCCCTGTACGCCTTCCTGGTGACCGCCTGGACGGTGGCCCTCGTCCAGACCCTGCGCGGCCTCCTCAACGGCAAGCTGCTCGCAGCGCCGAGCCGAGAACAGCCGGCGCCTCGGCTAGGGACGGTCCGTACCACGTGAGGTGGCGGCCGCTGACGAGCGCCGTCGGGGCCGTGAATTCCTCGGGGCCGTCCTCGCGGGTGAAGCGGTACGGCTCGTCGGGCAGGATCACGACGTCCGGGTCCACCGCCCGCAGCTCATCGACCGTGACCCGCGGATAGCGCTCGGCGTGCGTCGCGTACGCGTTGTCGACGCCGAGGCGCCGCAGCAGGTCCCCGGCGAACGTGTCGCGGCCCAGGACCATCCAGGGGCGCCGCCAGATGGGGATCACCGTCCTCAACCGGGCTCCGGGGGGCGGCAGTTGGCCCCACACCGACTCGGCCTCCTCCAGCCACCCGGGCCGCCCCGCCCCGCAGGCGGCCAGCACCCGGGTCAGCTCGCGGAAGGCGTCCGGCAGATCGCGTACCTCCGTCACGAGCACCTGGAGCCCGGCCGATCGCAGCGCCGCGAGGTCGGGCGCGCGGTTCTCCTCTTCGTTGGCGATCACCAGATCCGGGGCGAGGCCGATGATCCGGCGCACGTCAGGGTTCTTCGTACCGCCGACGCGGACGACGTCCAGGTCCTCCGGATGGCTGCACCACTCCGTGGCCCCCACCAGCGCTCCCGGTGCACTCACCGCGACCGCCTCGGTCAGCGAGGGCACCAGCGAGACGACCCGTACCCCGGCCACCCGTACTCCAGCCACCGTGCGACCCCCTCAGCGCCGCGAGCCGTCCAGTGCTTCGATGTGGTCGGCCACGGCCACGACGAGCACCTGGCTGTCCGGGACCGTCGCCCGCCACCGGTGGCGCACCCCTCCGGTCAGATACAGGCTGTCGCCGCGTCCGAGGCGATACGCCCTGCCCTCCGCCTCGACCTCGACGGCGCCGCCCACCACGTACATCAACTCGTCGTTCCGGTGCTGGAACTCGCGTCCCTCGTCGTGGTCGCCGGTGAACTCGATGGCGTGCAACTGGTGGTGACCACGCACCAGATTGCGTACCCGGGACGCGTCGTCCGGCGACGAACCCTCGCCGTCGCCCTCATCGGCACGCATCAGGTCGACCGTGCACGCGGGGTCGGCGGCGGCCAGCAGTTCCACGTCGGTCGTCAGAAGGGCGTCGGCGACGCGCTGCAGGGAGCGCCTGCTGGGCCGCGCCCGCTCGTTCTCGACCTGGCTCAGGAAGGGCACCGAGAGACCGCTGCGCTCGGCCACCACGGCGAGGGTGAGCTCCAGCTGCCGGCGGCGGCGCCGCACGGCCGAGCCCACCCGGAGGGTTTCCTTCTGCTCGTCCATCGCCTCGGCTCCCTTCTGCGCGTCGGTCCACTCTCAGCCCTGTGGGCTTTTCTGCACCCTACGCATGTTCGCCGAACGGTTCTGCCCGGTTGCGAGGACCGCCACCTACAGCTTGTGCCAGTAGACGAGCTGCCCCGCCTCGCCCGGAGCCGCTCCCTGCGCCGGTATGAACAGGCTGACCAGCAACGCGGGCCTGCCCTGCGGGTCGGTGACGAGGGTCGCCGACGGGTTGGCGAAGGCGCGGCTTCCGCCGTGCGTGGAGATGGCCAGCCGGTCGGCCCGGCCGCTCATGGGGTCGTAGGCGTAGGTCCGCCAGCTCCCGAAGTCGCCCCGCCACCGCTGTCCCTCCACGAGGAGCATCCGCTGCCCGGCGAGTTCGAGGGGCGTCCGGTCGCCGAGGTTTCCGCCGTTGCCCCAGGTCTGCAGCGCCCGGTCGAGCCGTCGGTCGGGCGTCGCATGCCAGTCGCGGAATCCGGTGAGGGTGGCGCGCAGCTGGCGGTCGGTGTCGCAGCCTGCGCGGTAGTGCCCGGTCAGCTCGATGGTGTTCCCGCGTGCTTCGGTGATGCTGGGCGTGCCCTCGGCGCACCGCGAGAGGGTGCGCGGCGCGTCGAAGGACCGTGACGCGCGCCCATCGAGCAGCGCGGTCCGGTCGGCGTAGGCGCGCACGGCGATGTGGTTCCTCGGGTCCTTCTCGTATGCGAGGACGTACCCGCCGCGCCCGTCGTCGGCGAGCGACGCCTGGTGGGTGCCGGGCCCGAAGTCGTGGCGGCGGTGCCAGTGCCGCAGATCGGTGGAGGTGGCGACGGCCGCGTGGAAGCGGCCGTCGTCCAGAAGCGTGTGGTAGACGGCCAGATAGCCGCCGTCGGGGCCTTGCGCGATCTGCGCGGCGTCCATGGTGCGGCCGGTGTGGTCCCGGGTGTCGTATCGGTGGCCGTCGGCGGCCGTGACGTCCTCGGCGAGCGCGGCGAGGCGGGCGGTGCCCGCGGAGGCGGGACCGGAGCTGGCGCTGGCCAGATGCGCCAGGAGCAGGCCGGCGGCCAGGGCCAGAGCCACGGCGAGGCAGAGGACGGTGCGGGAGACACGGACGTTCACGGACGGCACAGAAGGCACGGAAGGCACGGAGAGCACGGAGAGCACGGAGGGGCACTTACGTTCGAGCAGCGGGGAGGCTGCCAAGCCTAGGGAGCGGGGGCGGCCCCTGGAACGCCCCGAGGGGTGGGCTTCGCCACAAGGACGAGGCCCACCCCTCGGGGGTGCTGCGGGTGATGCGGTGCTGCGGTGATTCAGCGGTGCGGAGGAAGAACTAGGACTGCGGAGTCATCTTCTGCTCGAAGCCCGGGTTCTTCTTCAGCCACGTGTCGACGGCCTCGGGCTCATTGCCCTTGCCCGCCTTGTTGATCTCGTTCTCCAGGCTGGCCAGTTCCTTCTCGCTCATCTTGAAGTCCTTGAGCCACTTCGTGAGCTGCGGGTACTGCTTCGGGAACTCCTTGCTGGAGATCGTCCGGATCGTGTCGCCCTTGCCGAAGCCGAGCTTGGGGTCCTTCAGCTTGGTGAGCTTGTACTCGTTGTACGCCCAGTGCGGCGACCAGAGCAGGACCGCGACCGGCTCCTTCTTGGCGTACGCCGACTTCAGCTCGGAGAGCATCGCGGGCGTCGAACCGGGGACGATCTTGTACTCCTTGTCCAGGCCGTAGCCCGGCAGGACCTTGTCCTTGAGCGCCGTCATCACGCCCGTGCCGGGCTCGATGCCGATGATCTTGCCCTTGAACTTGTCGCCCTTGCCCTTGAGGTCCTCGAGCGACTTCACGCCCTTGACGTAGGACGGGACGGCGATCTCCAGGGACGTCGGGCTGTACCAGGAGCCCAGGTCCTTGAGGTTCGCCTTGTTCTTCTCCCAGTACTGCTTCTGGGCCGTGGGCAGCCACGCGTCCAGGTCCAGGTCGAGGTCGCCCTGGGCGAGGGCGGTGTAGACCGGGCCGACATCGGACGGCGTCAGCTTCATCTTGTAGCCGCGCTTCTCCAGGACACGCTTCCAGAGATTGGTGACGGCGATGTTCTCGTCCCACGCGAAGTACGCGGCGTTCAGCGGACGCTTCGCCTCGGCGGGGGTGGTGTTCTTCGGCAGCGGGGCCAGCTTGTCGACGACACCCGGGTTCTTCTTCAGCCAGGCGCGGACGGCTTCCTGCTGCTTGCCCTTGCCCGCCTTGTTGATCTCCGCCTCAAGACTCGTGAGCTGCTTCTCGCTCAGCTTGAAGTCCTTGAGCCACTTCGCGACCTGGGGGTTCTCCTTCGAGAAGCCCTTGCGCGCGAGAGAGTGCACGCCATCGCCCTTGCCCCAGGCGCCCTTGGGGTCCTTCAGCTTCTTCAGGTCGAAGTCGCTGTAGGCCCAGTGCGGCGACCAGAGCGTGGTGACGATCGGTTCCTTCTTGGCGTACGCGCGCTTCAGCTCGGCCAGCATCGCCGGCGTGGAGCCGTCGACGACCTTGTACTCCTTGTCGAGGCCGTACTCCTTGAGCACCTTGTCCTTGAGCAGCCCCATCATTCCGGCGCTCGACTCGATGCCGACGATCTTGCCCTTGAACTGACCGCTCTTGCCCTTGAGGTCCTCGAGCGAGTCGATGCCCTTCACGTACGAGGGCACGGAGAGTTCGAGCGAGGTCGGGCCGAACCACGAGCCCAGGTCCTCGAGCTTGTCGCCGTACTTCTTCCAGTACGAGGCGTGCGTCGTCGGCAGCCACGAGTCGGTCTGGAAGTCGATGCTGCCCTGCGACAGCGAGGTGTAGAGCGGGCCGGCCTCGAGCTGCTTGGTCTGCGGCTTGAAGCCGCGCTGCTCCAGGATCTCCTTCCAGAGGAAGGTGGAGGCCACGCCCTCGTCCCAGGGGATGTAGCCGATGTTGATTTCCTTGCCCTGGCCGACGTTCTTGCCGTCGATCGCGACGTCCTCGGACTTCGAGCCGCCGAAGGCACCCATGCCGCCCGCGACGAGCGCGAGGACGACCACACCGACGACCGCGACGGCGGCCTGCGGACGGTAGTTCCAGATGTTCAGGCCCTGCGCGGCACGCACCTTCGCCATGGCGCGACGGCCCAGCGGGGAGACCTGGGTGCCGAGCGAGCTGGTCATCCGGTCCAGGTAGATGGCCAGGATGACGATGGCGACGCCCGCCTCCGAGCCGAGGCCGACGTTCAGCTGGCCGATGGCCTCGTTGACGTCGGCGCCCAGGCCCTCCGTACCGACCATGCCCGCGATGGCGGCCATGGACAGGCCCAGCATGATGACCTGGTTGACACCGGCCATGATCGTGGGGAGCGCGAGGGGCAGCTGGACGCGCAGCAGGATGTTGCGCGGCGTGGTGCCGAACGCGTCAGCGGCTTCGACCAGTTCCTTGTCGACCTGGCGGATGCCCAGCTCCGTCATGCGGACGCCGGGGGCCAGGGCGAAGATCAGGGTGGCGACGATGCCCGCGGGTGCGCCCATCCCGAAGAAGAGGATGGCGGGGATGAGGTAGATCATCGCCGGCAGCGTCTGCATGAAGTCGAGAACCGGGCGGACGATGCCGCTGACCGTGCTCGACCGCGCGGCCCAGATACCCACGGGCACCGAGATCACCAGCGCGATGATCGTCGACACGAGCACCAGGGCCAGCGTCATCATCGCGTGGTCCCACAGTTCGAGGGAGACGATGAACGCGAAGCCCGCGAAGGTGAGCACACCGGCCACCACGCCGCGCAGCCAGAAGGCGATGACGGCGAAGATGCCCGCGAGGAGCAGCGGCTCGGGCGCCTGGAGCACGTCGGCTATGCCGTCGTAGGCGCCCTGGAAGACGGTCTTGAAGAAATCGAACAGCCAGGCCATGTGGCTGAGCAGCCAGTCGACGCTGTCGTTGACCCACTCGCCGAAGGGAATCCTAGGCACCGCTGACCACCTTGCCCACGGCCTGCTCGCCGTTGTCCTGCGTCTTCTGGAGCGGGACGGCAGCGTCCTGCGGCTCGTTCTCGGGGTTCATCGGCTCGCCGAGCACCGCGAGCAGCCGCGCCCGCGGCACGACACCGATGAGCACGCCCTCGTCGTCGGTCACGGCGACGGCCGCGCCGCTGGTGGAGCACGGCGTGAACAGCTCGATGATCGGGGTGTCCGCCTTGACCTTGGCGGGGGCCGCGGACAGCACGTCCTGTGCGGTCCTCAGCTCCTTGCCCTCGGGCGTCTTCGTACCGATGACGGTCTGGGGCTCGGCCATGATCGCGCCCGCCGTGAGGACACGGGAGCGGTCGACGTCCTGCGTGAACGCGGCGACGTAGTCGTTGGCCGGGGTGACGAGGATGTCCTCGGCGTTGCCGATCTGGACGATCTCACCGTCGCGCATGACGGCGATCTGGTCGCCCAGGCGCATGGCCTCGTTCAGGTCGTGGGTGATGAAGACGATGGTCTTCTTCAGCCGCTTCTGCAGTTCCAGGAGCTGGTCCTGCATGTCGCGGCGGATCAGCGGGTCGAGCGCGCTGAACGACTCGTCCATGAGGAGCAGGTCGGCGTCGGTCGCCAGCGCGCGGGCCAGGCCCACGCGCTGCTGCATACCGCCGGAGAGCTCGTCGGGCCAGGACTTCTCCCAGCCCTTGAGGCCCGCGAGTTCGAGCGCCACCGTGGCGCGCTCCTCACGCTCGGCGCGCGGCACGCCCTGCACCTCGAGGCCGTAACCGGCGTTCTCGAGGACGCTGCGGTGCGGGAAGAGCGCGAAGTGCTGGAAGACCATGCTGATCTTCTTGGAGCGCACCTCGCGCAGCTCACGGGCGCTCAGACCGGTCAGATCCTGACCGTCGAAGAGCACCTGTCCGGCCGTCGGTTCCGACAGACCGTTGAGCATGCGCAGCAACGTGGACTTGCCGGATCCTGAGAGACCCATGACGACGAAGATCTGGCCCGGCTCGACCGTGAAGGAAGCGTCGATCACCGCGGCGGTGGTGCCTTCGGCGCGCAGCTCCTCTCGGTCGGTTCCGTGGCGGAGTTTCTCCACCGCGTCAGCGGGTCGTCTGCCGAATACCTTGTACAGGTGTTCGGCTTGCAGCCTGGACACATACACCTCTCGGGTTGAACCAAGACGGCCCGCCTCCCCCGCCGGCGGGCCGTGGAGCGCGCGAGTTCCGCTCGCTAGTTACCCGCCGAAATAGTTGAATCCTCGACCGGAGGCGCTCCGGCTCGGCGCCTGCCCTCACTTACACAGATCAAACGCAAGAGTGTTCCAGTTCACATTCCATTCACCTCGATCGGCTGGAATGCGCCGTCGGATCGCGCTGTCGGTGCCGTGCGGCATGATGCGAAGGTGACTCAGCGAACGCGACGGCTCATGCTGCTCGACACGGCGTCCCTGTACTACCGCGCCTATTTCGGGGTCCCCGATTCCGTCAAGGCGCCGGACGGCACCCCGGTGAACGCGGTGCGCGGCCTGCTCGACTTCATCGCCCGGCTCGTCCAGGACCACCGCCCCGACGACCTGGTCGCCTGCATGGACGCGGACTGGCGTCCGCACTGGCGGGTCGAGCTGATCCCTTCGTACAAGGCGCATCGCGTCGCCGAGGAGGTCGAGCAGGACCCGGACGCCGAGGAGACCCCGGACACGCTCGGGCCGCAGGTCCCGATCATCGAGGACGTCCTCGACGCACTCGGCATCGCCCGCGTGGGCGTGCCGGCGTACGAGGCGGACGACGTGATCGGCACGTACGCCGGCCGCGCCGCGGGGCCGGTGGACATCGTCACGGGCGACCGCGACCTCTATCAGCTGGTGGACGACGAGCGGGGCGTCCGCGTCCTCTACCCCCTCAAGGGCGTCGGCTCCCTCCAGATCACCGACGAGGCCTGGCTCCGCGAGAAGTACGGGGTGGACGGCTCCGGCTATGTCGACCTCGCCCTGCTGCGCGGCGATCCGAGCGACGGCCTGCCCGGTGTGCCCGGCATCGGCGAGAAGACAGCGGCCAAGCTCCTCGACGCGTATGGAGATCTGGCCGGAATCATGGCCGCGGTGGACGATCGGAAGAGCAAGCTGACGCCGTCCCAGCGAAGGCGGCTCGACGAATCCCGCGCGTATGTGGCCGTCGCGCCGAAGGTGGTCCGCGTCGCGGGCGACGTACCGCTGCCGGACGTGGACCTGGCGCTGCCGAGCGAACCCCGCGATCCCGCGGCCCTCGACGAGCTGGCGGCGCGGTGGAACCTGGGCGGAGCCCTGAAGCGGTTGCTCACGACTCTCCAGGGGTGAGGTGTTAGCTTAGGTAAGCCTAAGCAACATTTGATCAGGGGAGGCCGCCGCCATGGCAGAACGTCCGGCACGCAAGGCACCGAAGACCCACGTCGCCCAGGTGGTGCGCACCGAGCGCCTCACCCCGCACATGCAGCGCGTGGTCCTGGGCGGCGAGGGTCTCGCGGAGTTCGCGGTGGGCGACTCCACCGATCTCTACGTGAAGCTGCTCTTCGGCGCGGAGGGCGTCACCTATCCCGAGCCGTTCGACATCCAGCGGATCCGCGAGGAGTTCCCGCGCGACCAATGGCCCGTGACGCGTACGTACACGGTGCGTTCCTGGGACCCGCGCACCCGTGAGCTCGCCGTCGACTTCGTCATCCACGGCGACGAGGGCCTTGCGGGCCCGTGGGCCAAGAGCGTCGAGCCCGGCGCCACGGTCCGCTTCCTCGGCCCCGGCGGTGGGTACGCCCCGGACGCCGAGGCCGACTGGCATCTGCTGGCCGGTGACGAGAGCGCGCTGCCCGCGATCGCCGCGGCCCTCGAAGCCCTGCCCGAGGGCGCCAAGGCGTACGCGTTCGTGGAGGTCGCCGACGCGGACGAGGAGCAGAAGATCAACTCCGCCGCCGAGATCACCTGGCTGCACCGCGGTCAGCTCCCCGTGGGTCAGTCCCTCGTCGAGGCCGTACGGTCCCTCGACTTCCCCGCGGGCGATGTGCAGGCGTTCGTGCACGGCGAGGCCGGGTTCGTGAAGGAGCTGCGCCGCCACCTCCGCATGGAGCGCGAGGTGCCGCGCGAGCGTCTCTCGATCTCCGGCTACTGGCGCCTCGGCCACAACGAGGACGGCTGGCAGGCGTCCAAGCGGGACTGGAACGCGCAGGTGGAGGCAGAGCAGGAGCCGTTGCCCTCGGCTTGAGCGGAACGGGGCCCCTGCTGGGGGCTGAGGCCGGCTCCCGTGTACCGGCCGGTGGGGGCTGGGCGCGCAGTTCCCCGCGCCCCTTGCGGGGCAGGGCCGTTGGCCTCGGCCTGAGGGGAACGGGGCCCCCGCCGGGAGCTAAGGCCGGGTCCCGTGCACCGGCCGGTGGGGGCTGGGCGCGCAGTTCCCCGCGCCCCTGACGGGGGCGTCGGCGGGCCCCGGTAAATCAGTCCCGCTCGGCGTTCGGTGCTGGCAGCATGCCTCCATGCCCTTCAAGATCTCGGACGTCGTCGCGGCGGGCTCCCTCGCCCATCGGGAACAGCCCGTCATCCCCGTCCCGGGAGGGCTGATCCTGCGCCCCTGGTCGCCCGATGACGCGCCCGCCGTGTACGAGGCGTTCCAGGACCCGGTGATCCAGCGCTGGCACGCCCGCGAGGCCGATTCCATCGAGGAGACCGGCGGCTGGATCGACGGCTGGCGCAACGCCTGGTCCGATGAGCGCGACGCGCACTGGGCCATCGCCGATGCCACGACGGACACGGTGGTGGGCCGCATCTCGCTGCGCCTGATCGTGCTCGCCGACGGGCAGGCCGAAGTCGCCTACTGGACCATGCCATCGGCCCGCGGCCGCGGCATCGCCCCGCGCGCCCTCACGACGCTGTCCGACTGGGCCTTCGATGAAATAGGCCTGCACCGCCTTGAACTCACTCACGCCACCGCCAACGAGGCCTCCTGCCGCGTCGCGCTCAAGACCGGCTTCGCCCCGGAAGGCACCAAGCGCAGCGCGGTTCTCCACGCCGACGGCTGGCACGACATGCATCTGCACGCCCGCATCCGGGACGACCCCGCGGGCCCGCCGGCATGCTCCTGACCTGGCCCACACGGCAGGGCGCCGTCGCCAGGCCCCGTACTCTTGCCGGTTGTGACCCGTAAGCCCCGTATCCCGCCCTCTCCCCTGCCGCAGCGGCGTGGCATCGACCCCATGCGGGTCAAGCTGCCCGCGGATGGGGCGTGGGCGACCGTGCGGGATCATCTCGTCGAGCGGCTCAAGGCCGGGCCCGAGGTGATCGACGGGATGCTGCGGGAGGGGCTGATCGTCGGCGTGGACGGGCTCCCCGTGGCGCCGGACGCCCCTTATGTGCCGGGCACCTTCGTGTGGTTCCACCGGGATCTGCCGGACGAGGTTCCGGTGCCGTACAGCATCGACGTCGTGTACCGCGACGAGCACATCGTCGTCGCCGACAAGCCCCACTTCCTGGCGACCATGCCGCGCGGCAGCCACGTCACCGAGACCGCGCTCGCCCGGCTCCGCAGGGACCTCGACATCCCCGCGCTCGGCGCCGCGCACCGCCTCGACCGGCTCACCGCGGGGCTGATGCTCTTCACCGTGCGGCCGGAGGAACGCGGCGCGTACCAGACGCTGTTCGGCGAGCGGCGGGTACGCAAGGAGTACGAGGCCGTGGCCGCCCATGATCCCGGCCTCGAACTCCCCCGCACCGTGCGCAGCCACATCGTCAAGGAGCGCGGCATCATCGCCGCGTACGAGGTCCCCGGCGCCGAGCCCAACAGCGAGAGCGGCATCGAACTCAAGGAGAACAAAGGCGAGTTGGCGCGCTACCGGCTCACCCCGCACACCGGCCGCACCCACCAGCTGCGCGTGCACATGAACGCGCTCGGCCTGCCGATCCTCGGTGATCCCGTCTACCCGCTGGTCACGGGCCCGGTGCCGCCGGACGACTTCCGGCGACCCCTACAACTCCTGTCCCGTGTACTGGAGTTCACGGACCCCGTCACAGGGGCCGACCACCGCTTCGTCAGCTCACGCGAGTTGGCGGCCTGGACCTCGTACGCCGACTGGGATCAGTAGCCACGCCACCAGGTGACGAGCCTGCGCCACGCCCCCTGCCGGGGCACGGACGCAGCCACCGGTGCGGACTCCGGTGCGGGCGGCGGCGGAGGGGCCTGCGGCGCCGGGGTCCTGGGCGCCGCCGGAGCCGCGTACGCGGGACGCGGCGCGGGGGACGACACCTGCCAGTCGTCACGGGCGCCCGGCACCCGCGCCATCGGCCGCGCCATCACGTCCTGCGGAGGCCGCGGCGCGAACTGCACCGGAAGCGCCACCAGGTGCCGGGAGAGGATCGAGGAGGTCCACCTCAACTCGTGCTCCTCGACGTCGAGTTCCACGTCCGGGAAGCGCATGAGCAGCGCGTCCACGCCCGTGTCCGCGATGGCACGGCCGAGGTCCTGCCCCGGACACTCGTGCGGACCGCCGCTGAACGCCAGATGGGAACGGTTGCCCTGCATGCTGGCTGCCAGGTCGGGCCGTACGACGGGGTCCACATTGCCCGGCGCGATGCCGAGGATCAGGCCGTCGCCCTTCTTGATCTGCTGGCCGCCGAGCTGGGTGTCCTGCTTGGCGAAGTAGCCGATCATCGCGCTGAACGGCGGCTCGTCCCACAGGGACTGCTCCACCGCCTCCGGCACCGTCATCTGGCCGCCGCTGAGCTGGGCGCGGAAGCGCGGGTCGGTGAGGACCATGCGCAGGGCGTTGGCGATGAGGTTGGCCGTGGCCTCGTACGAGGCGATGAGCACGAGCCGCAGGTGGGCGGCGACCTCGTCGTCGGTGAGCTGCGCGGGCTGCGCGATGAGGTTGCTGGTGAAGTCCTCCTCGGCCTGCGCCCTGCGCCGCGCCACCAGGCGCATCAGCGCGTCCATGACGTACGCGTTGCTTGCGATGGCGGTCTCGGTGCCGCGGATCATGTCGCGGGCGGCCTGCACCATCCGCTCGTTGTACTCCTCGGGCATGCCGATGACATGGCACATCACCATCATCGGCAGATGCTCGGCGAACCCGCTCACGAGGTCGGCACGGCCGTCCTGGCAGATGTCGTTGAGCAGGAGGTTGCTGTAGCGGTTGATGTAGCGGCGGATGCCCCGGTGGTCGAGGCCCGCCATGGCGCCGGTGACCGCGCCGCGCAGCCGCTGATGCTCGTCGCCCTCCACGAAACTGGCCATGGGCTGCCAGGTGACGACGGGGGCGAGCGGGTTGTCGGCGGCCATGGAGCCGTCCTGGACGGCCCGCCACTGGCGCGAGTCGCGGGTGTACTGCGAGGGGGTGCGGACCATGTGGAGGTTCTCGCTGTGGCCGAGGACCGCCCAGACGGGTACGTCGTTGTGCAGCAGGGCGGGGGCCACCGCGCCGTGCTCGGCGCGCAGCTTCTCGTACAGGCCCGCGAGGTCGGTCTCCGCCTCGGGCCCGTAGAGACGGCGCATGCCGCCGGGGCCGAGCCCGTGCGCGGGGCAGCCGGGCGGCGGCACGGCCGGGTCGTCCGTGCCGGGGTGGGAGTGGGAAGGGGTCGTCACGTTCGTCGCTCCGGGGTCGCGGATGAGGTTCCGGGGTCGCGGATGGGGTTGCGGATGGGGCGCGGTGTCAGACGCGGGCCACGGTCAGGGTGTGCAGGTACCGCATGAGGGTCAGCAGGGTGTCCCGGCTGGAAGCGCGCTGCCGGGCGTCGCACTTCACCATCGGCACCGCCTCGTCCAGGTCGAGGGCGCGGCGCAGCGTCTCCATCGCGTGGTGGGGCGCGTCGGGGAAGTCGTTGACGGCGACGACGAAGGGCACGCCGCGCTCCTCCAGGCGGCCGATCACGTCGAAGCTGACTTCGAGGCGCCGGGTGTCGAGGAGGACGACCGCCCCGAGCGCCCCTTCGAAGAGGCCGTTCCACAGGAACCAGAAGCGCTCCTGGCCGGGGGTGCCGAACAGATAGAGCACCAGCTCTTCGGAGATACTGATCCGGCCGAAGTCCATGGCGACGGTGGTGGCCGTCTTGGTCTCGGAGCCGTAATTGTCGTCGACGCCGATGCCGGCCTGGGTCATGGTCTCTTCGGTGGTCAGTGGACGGATCTCGCTGACCGAGCCGACCATCGTGGTCTTGCCGACCCCGAACCCGCCCACGATGACGACCTTCACGGCGGCGGTGGCCGTGTGCGGCAGGGTGTCCTCGCTGCTGGGCCCGGTGATCGTGTCAGAGCTTTTGAAGTCCATGCATCACCGCTTCGAGAAGGGAACGATCGGGGAGCGTGGAGCGGACGATCGGCGCCCGTGCCTGTACCAGGTCGGCCCCGAGCATCTTCGTCAGCAGGACGGTCACCACGCTGAACGGCAGCGCGAGATAGGCGGAGAGCTCGGCGACCGACAGCGGCGTCCTGCACAGCCGCAGGACGACGGAGTGCTCCGGCTCGGCCATGGGCGGTGCCTCGCCGTCGGCGACGATCAGCGTGACGAGGTCGAGTGGCGCCCGCTCCGTGTCCTCGCCGGTCAGGATGTAGAGCCGCTCGGGGTTCTCCGGGCTGCGCCGTTCCCGTTGGGGAGGGTCGTCTCGGTGGGAGGGGTTCTCGCCGTGCGGAGGATTCATACGGCCTGCCCGTCTCGCCGGGGCGGGCTCGTCAGATGGGCGCCGATCCGGACGACCAGGTCCCGCATACGGTTGCCGATGAGGCCCGCGTCGACGGTCTCGTCGGCGAGGACGGCGAGGTAAGCCCCTGCCCCGGCCGCCATCAGATAGAAGTAGCCGCCGTCGACCTCGATGATCACCATGCGCATCCCGCCGTCGCTGTGCGGGATCTCGGTGGCCACCGCGGCGGCCAGGGACTGAAGTCCCGCGCAGGCGGCGGCGATCCGGTCGGCGGCGTCGGGATCGCCGCCGTAGCGGGCGATGCGCAGGCCGTCCGCGGAGAGCACCACGATCTGCCGGGTCTGCGGCACGCCGTCGGCGAGCTCCTTGAGCATCCAGTCGAAATTGGCCCGTTGCTGGATCACTTCCAGCCCCCCTCGTCGGCGTTGTCGGCACTGTCGGCGGTGCCGTGGTCGTTCTCGCTGTGGCCCTTGGGGTACAACGGGTCATCGGCTGCTGACTCGTCGCCGTTGACGCCCTTCATGAAGGCCTCGATCCAGAGGCCGGGTTCCTTTTCTTCCTTCTTCGCCGGTTCGGGTACGACCGGTGCGGCGGCCTGCGGGGCGTACTGGGCCTTCTGCGCCGCGTACCGCTCGTCCGCGGCTTCCTGGGCGAGCCGCTCGGCCAGCGGGGTGCGGACCCTGCTGCGGCGCTGCGGCAGACCGTTCGCCGCCCACTCGGTGACCTCGGGGATGTCGTCCTCCATGGCCGCGCCGAGCGACTTGGAGAGCGGGGGCCCTGCCGTCATCACGCGGGGCTTCTTGCGCCGGATGCCCACGGCCTCCTCGATGGGCACGCCTTCGGAGTTGACCCGGGGCACCGCGGACGCGCCGATGCCGTGTGCGAGGCCGGGAGCGGGCCCTGCGGTGATCATCTCGCGCGGGACGATGAGCACCGCGCGGACGCCGCCGTACGCGGACTGGCGCAGCGAGACCTGGAGGTTGTACATCTGCGAGAGGCGCCCCACGACGGCCATGCCGAGGCGCGGGCTCTCGCCGAGGTCGTTCAGGTCGAAGCCGGCCTGGGCCTGCGCGAGCATGCGCTCGGCCCGTGCCCGCGCCTCCTCGCTGAGGCTGACGCCGCCGTCCTCGATCTCGACGGCGATGCCGGTCTGCACCTCGACGGCGGTGACGTGCACGCGGGTCTGCGGCGGTGAGTAGCGCGTGGCGTTGTCGAGCAGCTCGGCGCAGGCGTGGATGAGCGGCTCCACGGACGTGCCGCGGATGGCGACCTTGGCGATCGAGTGCAGATCGACGCGCTGGTACTCCAGGATCCGGGACATGGCGCCGCGCAACACACTGAACAGCGGTACGGGCTTGGGCCATTGGCGTCCCGGACGGGCGCCGCCGAGCACGGTGATCGAGTCGGCGAGGCGGCCGATCAGCGCGGTGCCGTGGTCGATGCGGAGCAGGTCGTCGAAGACCTCGGGGTTGCGGCCGTGGAACTCCTCCATCTCGCGCAGTTCGGCGGACTGCTGGTGGACGATGGCCTGGACGCGCCGCGCGATGTTGACGAAGGCGCGCTGCGAGGACTCGCGCATCGCCTCTCCGGCGTCCAGGGTCTCCAGGACGTGGCGGAGCATCTGCCGCTGGGACTGCGGGAGTTCGGAGAAGGACTCGTCTGCGTCGACGAGGTTGCGGATGACTTCCGACGGCGCTTCGCCCTGCCGGAGCCGGAAGACGGCATCGGGGATGATCTCCCTGCCCAGTCGGACGGTCTCGTCGTCATGGGACGCGATGCGCCGCTCCAGGAATGCGAGCCGCTGCGCGTACTGGGTGTGCAACTCCCGGATGGTCCGGCCACGGCGCACGGCCTCGGCGCCGACCGCGATGACCACGAGGGTCGCGATCGCGCCGCACCAGCCCACCGCGATGCGGGCGGATTCCGGCACCGCGGCGACGGCGGCTCCGGCCGCCGCGGCCATCAGTATGGCGGGCAGCAACAGCACGCGTGCGTAAGGGACTTCTCGGCCACCGGGAGGCGATTGAACACTCACCATGTATGCCCTCTGAAGACTTGTCTCGGGGGAGGAATGGGGGGTGGTACGGGGAAATGGGGGGATCTTACGGGGAGTTGAGAGCGGTAGACGTATGCGAAGAAACGAAAGATCTGGGAACAAGCGCGCGAATCTATCGCAACTCGTTTCAACTCGCCGCGCTCCGGGCGAGCTTAGTCCGCCGGAATCATCGCCGAGTCATATTCAGTAACCCCCTGCAGCGCGCTCACCCACGGGCATACACTCGGCCCCATTTGCACGCGTGGCGATCAATCGAACACGTGGAGTGATGGCGTCGAACAGCCGGACCTGGATACGAAAAGGGGCGGGCCCGGGGGTGAAAACCCCCGGGCCCGCCCAGCCGCGGCCGGCCCGCTCGACCGGCGCAGATCGCCGTCCAGGCCGGCCTCAGCCGACCGAGCTGTACGCCACCACGCCCCGCAACAGCTGATCCACGGCCTTCCGCGCGTTCTTCGCCACGGTCGAACCCTCGCGAGGAGCGGCTGCCGCGATCTGCCCGAGGACGTCGATCACCTGCTTGCACCACCGCACGAAGTCCCCGGCGGGCATCTCGATCTCCCGCAGCACCTCGTCGAGGCCCTTGTCGGACGCCCACATGTACGCCGCCCAGGCGAAGCCGAGGTCCGGCTCGCGCTGGCCGACCCCTTCCGCCTGGTTGATCTTGAACTCTTCCTCCAGGGCATCGAGCCGCCCCCAGATCCGCACCATCTCACCGAGCGAGGCCTTCACCTTCCCGGAGGGCAGCTTGGGAGCGAGCGCGTCGTCCGCCATCCGGGCCTCGAACACCAACGCCGAGACGCACGCGGCGAGTTCGGCAGGACTGAGGCCCTCCCACACGCCTTCCCGCAGGCATTCGCTCGCCAGGAGGTCCAGCTCCCCATAGAGCCGGGCGAGCCGCTTGCCGTGCTCGGTGACCTCGTCGCCCCGGAGGTAGTCCATCTCGGTGAGCAGCGCCACGATCCGGTCGAAGGTCCGCGCGATCGTGTTCGTACGCCCCTCGATGCGCCGCTCCAGCTGCACGGTGTCCCGGCGCAGGCGGTAGTAGCGCTCGGCCCACCGCGCGTGGTCCTCCCGCTCGTCGCACCCATGGCAGGGGTGCGCCCGCAGCTCCGTACGGAGCCGGGCGATCTCGCGGTCGTCGGCGGCGGCGGCGCGCCCCTTGCGGTGCCGCTCCGGCACGATGTGCCCGGCCTTCGTGCGCAGGGCGGACGCCAGGTCCCGGCGCGACTGCGGCGAGCGCGCGTTGAACGACTTCGGGATGCGCATCCGCTCAAGCGCCTCGACCGGCACCGGGAAGTCCATCGAGGCGAGCCGCTTGACCTGCCGCTCGGCGGTGAGCACCAGGGGCCGCGGCCCGTCCTGGTGCTCGAAGCCGCGGTGGCCGTTCACCCGCCCCGCCGGAATCCCCGGGTCGAGGACGAGCGCGAGACCCGCGTACTTCCCGGTCGGCACGTGGATGACGTCACCGGGCTTGAGCTTCTCCAGCGCGGCGGCAGCCGCCGCCCTGCGCTGGTTGGCTCCCTGCTTGGCGAGCTCGGTCTCCCGGTCCTTCAGCTCGCGGCGCAGGCGCGCGTACTCGTCGAAGTCGCCCAAGTGGCAGGTCATCGAGGCTTTGTAGCCCTCTAGGCCCTCTTCGTTCTTCTGCACCTGCCGGGAGATCCCGACGACCGACTTGTCGGCCTGGAACTGCGCGAAGGACGTCTCAAGAAGCTCACGCGAACGGTGGCGCCCGAACTGCTCGGTCAGGTTCACCGCCATGTTGTACGACGGCTTGAAGCTGGAGCGCAGAGGGTACGTGCGCGTGCCTGCGAGCCCCGCGAGGTGCTCCGGGCTCATGGCGCGCTGCCACAGCACCACCGCATGGCCCTCGACATCGATGCCACGGCGGCCGGCCCGGCCGGTCAGCTGCGTGTACTCACCGGGGGTGATGTCGGCGTGCTGCTCGCCGTTCCACTTGACGAGCTTCTCCAACACCACGCTGCGGGCGGGCATGTTGATGCCGAGCGCGAGGGTCTCGGTGGCGAAGACGGCGCGCACCAGCCCGCGCACGAAGAGCTCCTCGACGACTTCCTTGAAGGTCGGCAGCATGCCCGCGTGGTGCGCGGCGATGCCGCGCTCCAGGCCTTCCAGCCATTCGTAGTAGCCAAGGACGTGCAGGTCCTCGTCCGGGATGGCGGCCGTGCGCTCCTCGACGATCTCGCGGACCTGGGCCCGCGCGTCCTCGTCGTTCAGCCGCAGCCCCGCGTACAGGCACTGCTGTACGGCGGACTCGCAGGCCGCGCGGCTGAAGATGAAGGTGATCGCGGGCAGGAGGCCTTCGGAGTCGAGGCGGTCGATGACCTCGGGGCGGCCCGGCGTCCAGATCCTCGACCGCTGGCGGCGCTCGCGCTCGCGGTCGGCCTCGCGGACCATCTTGCCCTTGCGGCGGTCACGCGGGTTGTACGAGCGGCTGGCCTCCATCCGCGCCATGCGCGTGAGGTCGGGGTTGACGGCCTTGCGCTGGCCCTCGCCCTCCTCGAAGAGGTCGTACATCCGGCGCCCGGCGAGGACGTGCTGGAACAGCGGCACGGGCCGGTGCTCCGAGACGATCACCTGGGTGTCGCCGCGCACGGTGTCCAGCCAGTCGCCGAACTCCTCGGCGTTCGACACGGTCGCCGACAGGGAGACCAGCGTCACCGACTCCTGGAGGTGGATGATCACCTCTTCCCAGACGGCGCCGCGGAAGCGGTCGGAGAGGTAGTGCACCTCGTCCATGACCACATAGCCGAGGTTGAGCAGCGACTGGGAGCCCGAATACAGCATGTTCCGCAGAACCTCGGTGGTCATCACGACCACCGGAGCATCGGAGTTGACGCTGTTGTCGCCGGTCAGCAGACCGACCTTGTCCGCGCCGTATCTCTTGGAGAGGTCGGCGTACTTCTGGTTGGAGAGCGCCTTGATGGGCGTGGTGTAGAAGCATTTCTTGCCCTGCAGCAGGGCCAGGTGCACGGCGAACTCGCCGACGATCGTCTTGCCCGAGCCCGTGGGGGCGGCCACGAGCACACCCTTGCCCGCCTCGAGCGCCCGACAGGCGTCGATCTGGAAGGGGTCGAGGCCGAATTCGTACATCTCGCGGAAGCCGGCGAGTGCTGTGGCCTGCTCGACAGCGCGCTCGCGCGCCGCCGCGTACCGCTCGGCCGGTGAGAGGTCCTCTGTCATCGTGCTTTCGAGACTACCGGCCACCACTGACAACGGACGATCATTATCTGCCTTACGGTTCCTGCGGCCCCTCGGGGCCAAGGACCCGCACGGCCCCCGGCACGCACTCCGCCGTCAGCGGCAGCCCGCCGAGCTGTTCCCCGTCCGCGTACCCCGTCACTCCGGGGGCGGCGAGCTCCACCTTCGAGGCGCGGAACACGGTGACCTTGGGGTGGTCCAGGTGCGTTCCCTTGTAGACCCGCGGGAAGACCTTCAGGAGCGTCGTACGGCTGCAGTCGCCGACGACGGTGACGTCGAAGAGGCCGTCGCCCATGTCGGCCCGCGCGCAGATCCGCATGCCCCCGCCGTACGAGGACCCGTTCCCCACGGCGACGAGCGTCGCGTCGATCTCGTGGACCTGTGTGTCGTCCAGCGTGATCCGGAACGGGATGGGCCGGAAGGCCGCGAGCTCGACGGCCATCGCCAGGTCGTACTTGAAGCGTCCGGTGGGCCAGCGCATCCGGTTGCCCCGGTCGTTGACCCGCGAGTCGAAGCCGGAGGCGAGCACGGTACCGAACCACGTCTTGCCCACCCGCCCCAGGTCGACGTCGCGGGTGCGCCCCGCGTCGAGCGCTTCGGCGATGACGGCGCCCGCGGCGGCCGGGTCGCGCACCGGGAGCCCGAGGGCGCGCGCGAAGTCGTTTCCGGTGCCCACGGCGATCACGCCCAGGGGCGTCGAGGTCCGCGCGACGGCCTGCAGCGCGAGGCTCGCCATGCCGTCACCGCCGACGGCTATCAGCGCGCGCGTGCCGGCGTCCACGGCATCGCGCGCCCGGCGCAGCGCGTCGGCGGAGTCCTCGCCGATGACCGTACGTACGGAGTAGCCCGCGGCCCGCAACGCGGAAGCGGCCGGCTGCGCCGCGTGGGCGCCCCGGCCGCGGCCCGCGGTGGGATTGACGAAGAGCGTGATGTCGCTGGTCACGGCGGGACCCTACAAGGTCACGTCGCGTCGTCGAAACCGTTTACCCGGTCTCGGTTCGCTCCGTCGCCGCTCGCCTGCTCCGGAAGCGCCCTGTTCGCGGACACGGGCTCGATCTCGCCGACGTCCTCGGGCGTGAGGTCCAGGTCGGACGCCTCGTCGTCATCGGGCTTGGCCGCTTCGATCCTGGCCTTGCGCCGGTCGTTCAGGAGCGAGAAGGCGGTGGCCGCGAAGTAGAGCACCCAGATCGGTCCGGCGAGGGCCATCATGGTCAGCGGGTCCGTGCTGGGCGTCGCCACGGCCGCGAAGACCGTGATGCCCATGATCATGCCGCGCCACCAGCCGAGCATGCGCTTGCCGGTGATGACTCCGGTGAGGTTGAGCATCACCAGGAGCAACGGCAGCTCGAAGGAGAGACCGAAGACGACCACCATGCGGGTGACCAGGTCGATCAGCTCATCCAGCGGCAGCTGGTTGTCGACGCCGCCGGGTGAGAACTCCAGCAGCACGCGGGCCATCGTGGGCAGCGTCTTGTACGCGAAGAACGCGCCGCCCATGAACAGCGGGAAGCCCGCGCCCACGAACGCGTACGCGTACTTCTTCTCGCTCCTGTGCAGACCGGGCGCGATGAAGGCCCACAGCTGGTACAGCCAGATCGGCGACGCGAGCACCACACCGGCCATCAGCGAGATCTTCAGGGCGAGTGTGAACGGCGTGATCAGACCGTTCAGCACGATGCGCGCGCAGGTCTCCTCGCCGCCCTTGTCCGCCAGCTCGGCGAAGCTCGACTCGCACCCTACGGAGCTCAGGATCGGGTTCGTGAAGAACTCGATGATGTCCTTGTAGAAGAAGGCAGCGACGATCGCGACGACGATGATGGCCAGCACGGCCTTCGCGAGCCGGTTGCGCAGCTCGCGCAGGTGCTCCGCAAGCGGCATCCGCCCCTCGGGATCCTGTTCCTTCTTGCGGGCAGACTTGAGCAACCCACGTCCTCATCTCGTGCGGCAGGCCGGCCGTCGCCGGCCTTGGATCAGCGCTGTGTGGTGCTGTCGGTGGGCTCGGTGACCGGGCGGGAGCTGGACACGTCGCCGGGCGCGGCCTGAATGGTGCGCGGCTGAGCGGCGGACGGGTCGCCGGGCGGGTCGGCCGGGGCGGCTTCGTCCTTCTTGCCGTCCGACTTCATCGCCTTGGCCTCGCTCTTGAGGATGCGCGCGGACTTGCCGAGCGACCGGGCCATGTCGGGAAGCTTCTTCGCGCCGAACAGCAGAATGACAACGACGAGAATGAGAATGATCTCGGGGGCGCCGATCTTTCCGGAAAACATACGTCTTTACCTTCTCACCGAGGCGGCAGGGGCGGGGCTGCCGGACAGGTCGGACTTGCTGTCCGGCCACCGTGCTGACAGCGATCGTAACGCTCAGGGGTGAACGCAGGGCAATCCCTGTGCGTACCCCCAGTTGCGGCCCGCGCCTCGCATGCCGGGCTACGTCAGCAGCGTACCTGCCGGACAAGGGAAGTTGACAGGCCGCGGTATCGATGCGCGCCTCATGGGCATCGAGCGCAGGCACAGGCCCTACGGGACATCCCGGCTCGCGCGGGCCACGTCCGTCGCCGCCGCCTCGAGATCCTCCGCCGCGCGGTTGATCCGCTGCGTGGTCCGCGTCACTTGAGTGCTGAGACGCTGCGCCTCGATGAAGACCCGAATCGCCAGTACGCCGAGCACGGCGAGGCCACAGAACCCCGCGGCAATCGCCACCATCGCCCAGAACATGCGCCGAGCCTAGACGGTCGAGTGCAGACGCAGGGTCCGCACCCCGCCGCCGGTGAGCAGTTCGACGATGCGCTCGCCCGCGGGCTTGCGCACGGCGTTGCCGCACTCGGGGCAGGTGAACGAGTAGAAGGTGGTGCGGGCCGAGGCGCCGATGGCCAACCGCAGAGAGCCCGCGGAGAGTTCGAAGCGGGCGCGGCAGTCGGGGCAGGCGGCCTTGAAGAGCACAGGGGCGATTCTCGACATTCCGGGAATCTCGGACATAAGGCTTGTGTTCAACGCCCTTGCTCCTGCCTGTCGTACGGCCCGCCGGGGTGTTCGTCCTGCTCGTCATACGCCGCCAGGGCCTCGCGTGCCGCCTGCCGTGCGCTGTTCGCGAGGGCCGCCGGGGAGACGATGTGCCCGTCCCCGCCGAGCCGCAGCGCGAGCCTGCGCAGTGACGTGGGGTCCGGGGTGCGCAGCGTGATCCGCAGGCCGCCGTCGGGCTGTTCCTCGGCGCTGTCGTGGGGGTAGTACTCGGCGACCCAGCGGCCGCCGGGGCCGACCTCGATGACCACCTCGGGGTCCTCCGCCGCGGGCTGCACGAGACCCTCGGAGAGGTCACGCAGTTCGACCTCGGGCGGCGCGGACGGCTCGTCCAGGATCCTGATCTCGGCCACCCGGTCGAGGCGGAAGGTGCGGCGCGCCTCGGAGAGGTAGCACCACGCCTCCATGTACGTGTGCCCGACGGCGAAGAGCCGGATCGGATCGACCTCGCGCTCGGTCAGCTCGTCGCGCGCCGGTGAGTAGTAGCGCAGCCAGAGCCGGCGGCGCTCGGAGATGGCACGGTCGACGTCGGCGAAGACACCGCCCTCGGACTCGAAGGTCACCGAGAGCCGCGCGCTGGCGCCCGCGTTCTCACCGGCCGCCGTCTCCAGCTTCGCGGTGGCGCGCACCAGCGCCTGCCGGTCGCTCTCGCGCAGCCCCGGGAGCGTGGAGACCGCGCGGGCGGCCACCAGGAGCGCGGTGGCCTCGTCGGCGGCGAGCCGCAGGGGGGCCGCCACGTCGTCCGGGTTGTGCCACCAGATGCGGTCGCCGTCGGTGTCGATGTCCAGGAGGTCGCCGCCGCGGAAACTGGTCCCGCACAGCGGCAGCACGTCCAGGTCGGAGATCAGCTCGTCCTCGGTGATCCCGAAGGCACGGGCGACGTCCTGTACGTGGGCGCCGGGGCGCTCGCGCAGATAGGTCACCAGGGAGAGCATCCGCCGGGTCTGGTCGATGGCGTTCGAGGCCATGGTCTGTGTATCCCCCTCAGCCCTTGGCCACGGCGCGCAGCCGGTCCACTACGTCGGCCCGCAGCTCGGCGGGCCCGATCACCACCACGTCGGGCCCGAACTCCACCAGCCAGGCATCGAGCCCGTGCCCGTACGGAATCTCCAACTCGTCCCACCCCTCGCCCAGTTCACGTATATGGGCGGCCTTGGCACGCAGCGGGTAGCCCGCGCCCGTACGCAGTCGGATCAGGGCGGAACGGTCGGCGCTCTCCCCCGCCCAGCTCGCGACGGTCTCGCGCACCGTGACCACATCGGGGATGTCGGCGGTGAACTTGCCGGCGCGGGCGCGGACCTTCCCGGTGATGCGGGAGAGCCTGAAGACGCGCTCGGCGCCGCGGTCGCGGTCCCAGCCCGCGAGGTACCAGTGACCGCGCCAGCACTCGAGCGCCCACGGCTCGACGTGGCGCTGCTCGGGGCGGGCGGCGGTGGCCTTGCGGTAGTCGAAGACGACGGGGCGGCGGTCGCGGCAGGCGAGCATCAGCGGCTCGAAGGACGCCTCGTGCACGGGGATGCGCGGTTCGAGCGCGCTGTGCGTTCCGTACGGGTCGAGGTCCTCCGGCAGGCCGGCGGCGCGCAGCTTCTGCAGGGCGCCGCTGGCGGCTCCGGCGAGCCTGGCCTGCTGCCAGACCTTGGCCGCGAGGCCGAGCGCGGCGGCTTCCTCGGCGTCGATGGTGATGGGCGGCAGGCGGTTGCTGTCGCGGCGCGCGAGGTAGCCCACTTCGCCGTCGAGGTTCTCCACCGTCTCGATGACCAGGCCGAGTTCGCGCAGATCGTCCTTGTCGCGCTCGAACATCCGGTTGAAGGAGTCGTCGGACCCCGCCTCCAGATAGGCCTCGATGGACTCGCGCAGTTCGCGCTTGCTGAGCGGCCGCCGCGTCCCGAGCAGACACAGCGCGAGATTCATCAGCCGCTCGGCCTTGGCAATGGCCATCGACGCCCTTTCTCAACAGTGCTTCCGACCGCCGACCGTACCGCCCCGGGGTGTCGTGGGAAAAGCCGAGGCCCATGCCGGAACCGGCATGGGCCTCGACGGACAGGTCTGATCAGACCCTGTCCTCAGACATCGCTCAGTCGTCGCTCAGTCGTCGCTCGGTCGTCGCTCAGACGGCGACGAGGTCGCAGACGAAGATCAGCGTCTCGCCGGGCGCGATACGGCCGCCACCGGCGCCGCGCTCGCCGTACGCCAGGTGCGACGGGATGGTCAGCTTGCGGCGGCCGCCGACCTTCATGCCCTGGACGCCCTGGTCCCAGCCTGCGATGACCTGACCGGCGCCCAGCTGGAACGCGAGCGGGTTGCCGCGGTTCCAGGAGGCGTCGAACTCTTCACCGGTGGAGAAGGAAACTCCCACGTAGTGGACCTGCACGGTGTCGCCGGCCTTGGCCTCCGGGCCGTCGCCCTCCCAGATGTCCACGATCTCGAGGTCGGTGGGGACCGGGCCGTCGGGGAAGTCGATCTCGGGCTTGTCGATGCTCACGTTGCTCATGCTCCTGCTTTGATACGAATGGCCAGCTGGGACAGTGTTACATCTTCGCGAGGATGTCCACGGTGAAGACCAGCGTGGAGTCCTTCTTGATGGTGCTGCCCTGCGGCGGCTGGTCGCCGTACCCGAGCTTCGGCGGGACGACGATCAGGACGCGGCTGCCGACCTTCTTGCCGGTCAGGCCCTGCGCCCAGCCCTTGACGACCTGCGCCAGCTGGAACGAGGCGAGTTCGTTCCTCTTGTACGAGGAGTCGAACTCCTTGCCGTCGGCCCACAGCACGCCCTTGTACTGGCACAGGAGGCTGTCGGTCTCCTTGATCTCCTCGCCGTCGCCCTCGAGGATGTAGTTCGCCACGAGCTTCGTCGGGGCGTCCTTCTTCGGGACGTCGATCGAGGGGGCCTTGCCGTCCGTGTTCGTGCCGACCTTGGGCAGGTCGATGTTGGACTGCGCGACCTCCTTGCCCTTGGCCGAGCTCTTGGAGCTGAACGTGCCCACCAGATCGACGACGAAGACCAGCGTGTCGTCGCCCTTGATGCCCGCCTGCTTGTTGCCCTCGGTGCCGTAACCCATCTTCGGCGGGATCGCGAGCTCCACACGGCTGTCGAGCTTCTTGCCGACCAGGGCCTGGTCCCAGCCGGGGATGACCTGACCGGTGCCGATCGGGAAGACCGTGGGGTTACCGCGGTCGTACGAGTTGTCGAAGACCTTGGCGGTGGCCCAGATCTGGCCGAGGTAGTTCGCCTGGAGGTAGTCGCCCTTCTTGACCTCTGCGCCCTTGCCCTGGATCAGCGTCTTGACCGCCAGGTCGGAGGACGGCTTCCCGGACCCCTTGGCGACGGTCGGCTTCTGGCCGAACTTGTTCCCCTTCGTGATCTCGGGCACCGGCCCGTCCACGATCTTCGCCGTCGGCGCGGCCGAGGTCGAGTTGGAAGGCGACGGGCTGTCGCTGGACTTGGCCTTGTCGGCCTTCTTGTCGTCACCACACCCGGCCAGTGTCAGCAGGCCGGCCGGAACAGCAAGGAGAAGTGAGCGTCGGCGCACGGTGGGGGCCTCGTATCGGTCGATCTTGTCGGTTGGCGTGCGCGCAACTCTACGCATGGAGAAGGGCGCCGTACGAGGAACGTACGGCGCCCCGCGTTGCGTTCCCGCAACGCACCTCCTGTATCAGGGATTACATACCGGCGATCAGTTTCTCCACCCGGTCGTCGACCGACCGGAAGGGGTCCTTGCACAACACCGTGCGCTGTGCCTGGTCGTTGAGCTTCAGGTGCACCCAGTCGACCGTGAAGTCGCGGCGCTGCTCCTGGGCCCTGCGGATGAAGTCGCCGCGCAGCCGCGCGCGCGTGGTCTGCGGCGGCACCGACTTGCCTTCGAAGATCTTCAAGTCGTTGCAGATACGGGCGGCTTGCCCCTTCTTCTCCAGGAGGTAGTACAGCCCGCGACGGCGGTGGATGTCGTGATACGCGAGGTCTATCTGCGCGACCCGCGGATGCGACATGGTCATGTTGTTCTTGGCGCGGTACCGCTCGATGAGCTTGTACTTCATGACCCAGTCGATCTCGGTGCCGATACGGTCGAGGTCCTCGGCCTCGATCGCGTCGAGCGTGCGGCCCCACAGCTCCAGGACCTGCTCGACCGTGCCCGTGCGGATGCCGCGGCGGTCCACGAAGTCCACGGCCTTCTCGTAGTACTCGCGCTGGACCTCGAGGGCGGAGGCCTCCCGGCCACTGGCCAGACGCACCTTGCGCCGGCCCGTGATGTCGTGACTGACCTCGCGGATGGCCCGGATCGGGTTCTCCAGGGTCAGGTCCCGCATCACCGTGCCCGCCTCGATCATGCGCAGCACGAGGTCGGTGGCACCGACCTTCAGGAGCATGGTCGTCTCGGACATGTTCGAGTCACCGACGATGACGTGCAGCCTGCGGTAGCGCTCGGCGTCCGCGTGCGGCTCGTCGCGGGTGTTGATGATCGGCCGGGAGCGGGTGGTCGCGGAGGAGACCCCTTCCCAGATGTGCTCGGCACGCTGACTGACGCAGTACACGGCGCCGCGTGGAGTCTGCAGCACCTTGCCCGCGCCGCACAGCAGCTGTCGCGTGACGAGGAAGGGAATGAGGATGTCCGCGAGCCGCGAAAACTCCCCGTGCCGGGCCACCAGATAGTTCTCGTGGCAGCCGTAGGAGTTTCCCGCCGAGTCGGTGTTGTTCTTGAAGAGATAGACGTCGCCCGCGATTCCCTCCTCGTGCAGGCGGCGTTCGGCGTCGACGAGCAGGCCTTCCAGAATGCGCTCGCCCGCCTTGTCGTGCGTGACCAGCTCGGTCACGTTGTCACATTCCGGTGTTGCGTATTCCGGATGTGACCCGACGTCAAGATAGAGGCGGGCGCCGTTCCGCAGAAAGACGTTGCTGCTGCGGCCCCATGAGACAACACGGCGGAAGAGGTAGCGCGCCACCTCGTCAGGCGACAGACGGCGCTGTCCCCTAAACGTGCACGTGACGCCGTACTCATTCTCCAGCCCGAAAATGCGGCGGTCCATGACTGAACATTACGCCTGATGCCCTGCCCTGAAACCGGGTTCGACGGCACCGTTTCGATCATTTTCCGATGAACCCGCAACGACCGCCGGATCAGCGGGGAGTACGAGCACCCGAGCCGTGGCCAGCAGAACGAGCAGCGCGGCGATCCCCGCGCCCCCCGGAACGGCGAAGCCCCACACCGTTCCGCCCCACTCGACGACCGGGCCCGCGGCGGCCGTGCCGAGCGACGCGCCCACCGTGAACGTGGTCACCAGCCAGGAGAACGCCTCCGTGACGGTGCCCCGCGGCGCGTGCCGGTCCACGATGATGAACGCGCACGCGAGCGCGGGCGCAAGGAACACTCCGGCGACCACCATGAGCGCCGTCATCGCGACAGCTCCGGGCGCCAGCGTCAACGGCCAGTAGCAGAGGGCGAGCAGGGCCACCAGGACGGTCAGCCGCTTCTCCGGCACCCCGGCCCACTGCCGCGCCCCGTACACCGAGCCGCCGACCAGGGCGCCGAGGCCGATCGCCGCCATCATCCAGCCGTACACCGCGTCGCCGCCGTTCGCGTCCGCGTACGACACCCCGGCGACGGTGATGGAGCCGAGCGCCATGCCGATGAAGAGGAACGCGCCGAGCAGCGCGATCAGCCCGGGTGAGCGCAGCGCGCCGAGCCAGTGCGCCTCACGGGGCGCCGAGCGCCACGCGCGCGAGGGCTTCGACGTCACCACGGAGAGGGCACCGAGCACGCCGATGAGGTTCACGACCAGCAGTGCGGCCTGCTCCGACCAGAGCGCCACACAGCCGGTGACCAGCAACGGCCCCACGGTGAACATGATTTCCTGGGCGATGGCGTCCATGGCGTACGCCGTGTGGACCTGCTCCTCCTTGCCCAGGACGCTCGGCCACAGCGCACGCAGGCCGCCCTCCAGAGGCGGAGTGAACAGACCGGCCACGCCCACGGCGACGTAGGCGAGGCCGAGCGAATCGGGCCCGGTGAAGGCGAAGGCCCCCATGCCGAGAGCGGAGATCACCGCCGAGGGAAGCTGGATCCGCGGCTGCCCGTACAGGTCCACCAGGCGGCCGAGCAGCGGCTGACCCACCGCGTTCGCCACGCCGTACACCGCGGCGAGGCCGCCGGCCAGGCTGTAGGTCCCGCCCTCGGCACGGATGAACAGCACGATCGCGATCGCGGCGGTGGCGTTCGGCAGCCGGCCGACCAGCGTGCCCGCGAGCAGCCGCCCGGCGTATCTCGTCCGGAGGATCTCCGCGTATCCGGCAGCCATGCTTCCCGCCCCTCCCCCGGCGCGGACGCGCCGAGGTTTTACGTATAACGTCGAGCCTCATACGTACCATGAGCGCTCACCGCGGGTCCATCCCGATCTCACCGCGGGACCGACCTGGGAGGTACCAGAAGTGGCCGGGCCACAGCAGGAGGCCGCGGGGCCACGCCCCACCAGCCGCGACGTCGCACGAGCCGCCGGGGTGTCCCAGGCCACCGTCTCCCTCGTGTTCGGCGACAAGTGGCGAGGACGCGTCGCCGAGCGGACCGCCGAGCGCGTGCGGGCCACCGCCCGCGAGCTCGGCTACCGGCCGAACCTCGCCGCCCGCAACCTCCGCCTCGGACGCACCAGGACGGCCCTCCTCGTCGTCCCCGCCCTCACCAACGAGTTCTTCGCCCGCGTCTACACCGGAGCCGCCCGCGTCGCCGCCGAGAACGGCTTCGGTGTCGTCCTCTACCCCTCCCCCGAGGGCATCGGCCCCGCCCGCGACCCCTTCGACTCAAGCCGCGCCGCCCTCGACGGGATCCTCGCCTCCTCCATCGCCTCCGACGCCCTCGCCACCATCCAGGGCGACGCACTCCCCCTGGTGATGCTCGACAGCGACCCCGCGGGCAGCCTCGGCGCGGCCACCGTCAACCTCGACATCGGCGACGGAATGCGCCGGACCGCCGAGCACCTGCTCGCCCTGGGCCACCGCGACTTCCTGCACCTCGCCGCCGACGTCGACTCCTGGACCTTCGACGTACGCTCCGACGCCCTCACGGAGGCACTGACGGGCACCGACGCGGCCCTGCGCACCGCTCGGGCGCTCCTCACCGTGGAGGACGCCCGCACGGCCACCGAGGCCGCTCTTTCCGCCTCTGGGCCCCGCCCCACCGCACTCGTCTGCGACGACGACATCCTGGCCGCGGGCGCCTGCAAAGCCGCCCGCCGCCTTGGCCTGCGCGTACCCGAAGACCTCTCCGTGACCGGCTTCGACGACCTCACCCTCGCCACCGCCGTGGAACCCGAACTCACCACCGTGCGACTCCCGGCCGAGCAGTTCGGCGAACGCGGCATGACCTCCCTGCTCGCCGTCCTGGAGGGCCGCACACCCCGGGCCGACACACTCCCCGTCGAACTGGTGATCCGAGGCTCGACCGCCCCCGCCGCCCGCTAGACACACATGTGCCCCGCGTCCCGGCCACAGGGCCGGTACGCGGGGCACACGAGGAACAGACTCACCTACTCCTCATCGGAGTCGGCATCCAGCTCTTCGTTGTCGGACGCGGCGTCCGTGGGAGCCGACGCGCCCCCTTCGAGCAGCCGCGCGAGCTGACGCCCGACGATCCGCTTGAACTTGCGCTGCTGCGGCCGCGTACGGTCGAGCACCGCCACCTCCAAGCGCTCCGCGGGGATCTCCCGCTCGCTGCCGTTGGTGTCGCGGGACAGTGACTGCACCGCCAGCTTCAGCGCCTCGGCGAGCGTCATACCGTCACGATGACGCTGATCGAGGAACGCGCTGATCTGCTCGGCGTTGCCACCGACCGCGACCGAGCCGTGCTCGTCCACGATCGAACCGTCATGCGGCAGCCGGTAGATCTGATCGGCGTCGGCGGTCGCGCCCACCTCGGCGACGACCAACTCCACCTCGTACGGCTTCTCGGCCTGGCTCGAGAAGATCGTGCCCAGTGTCTGGGCATAGACGTTCGCGAGCCCACGGGCCGTCACATCGTCACGGTCGTACGTGTACCCACGAAGATCGGCGTACCGCACGCCACCGATCCGCAGGTTCTCGTACTCGTTGTACTTGCCGGCGGCCGCGAAGCCGATCCGGTCATAGATCTCGCTGAACTTGTGCAGCGCACGGGACGGGTTCTCGCCGACGAACACGATGCCATCGGCGAACTGCAGCACAACAAGGCTGCGACCACGGGCGATGCCCTTGCGGGCGTATTCCGCCCGGTCGGCCATGGCCTGCTGGGGTGAGACATAGAACGGCGTCGACACCGGCTATCCGTCCCTTTCTGTCAGTGACTGAAACTGAAGTCAGTGGCGAATACGGATCGATCAGAGCAGCGAGGCCCGCGGGCCGTCGGGCTGCTCCAGGCGCCGCTCCAGGATCGAGCGGGCGATCTCGGAGGACTCATCGTCCGCGAGCCTCCGGAAACCCTCGTCGGAGATCACGGTGACGATCGGATAGATCCGACGGGCCACGTCCGGCCCACCAGTGGCCGAGTCGTCGTCCGCCGCGTCGTACAACGCCTGCACGACGAGCGTCGTCGCTTCCTGCTCCGTCAGATCCTTGCGGTAGAGCTTCTTCATCGCTCCACGCGCGAAGACCGAGCCGGAGCCGGTGGCCGCGAAGCCGTGCTCCTCGGAACGGCCGCCCGTGACGTCGTAACTGAAGATGCGCCCCTTCTCGCGGTCCACGTCATATCCCGCGAAGAGCGGGACAACGGCCAGGCCCTGCATGGCCATTCCCAGGTTCGACCGAATCATCGTCGACAGCCGATTCGCCTTGCCCTCCAGGGAAAGCGTGGCGCCCTCGACCTTCTCGAAGTGTTCGAGCTCCAACTGGAAGAGCTTGACCATCTCCACGGCGAGGCCGGCGGTGCCGGCGATGCCGACCGCTGAGTACTCGTCGGCCGGGAAGACCTTCTCGATGTCGCGCTGCGCGATCACGTTGCCCATGGTCGCCCGCCGGTCACCGGCGAGCACCACGCCACCGGGGAACGTCGTCGCCACGATCGTCGTGCCGTGCGGCGCCTCGATCACACCCTGCGTGGGCGGCAACTGCCGGTTGCCCGGCAGGATGTCGGGCTGATGCTCGGACAGAAAGTCCATGAACGACGAAGAACCAGGCGTCAGGAAGGCAGCTGGTAGACGCCCGGTGCTACGAGTGTTGGCTTCCACGCGTTTCCTTCCAGGTAAGTGACGGCCGGGCGCTGAGCGCCGGGAGCGTGTCCCAACTCGCCGGTGGCCGAATTGCAGTTGAAGCGAATTACGTCTGAACGGCTGTTCGTCACGGACCCTACCCGCCTCGCGGCGGTGATCCACATGTGCGGTCCAGGGCGTTGAGGTGCGTGGCCCGATACCGTGCCACGCCCTCCCCGCGCCGCGTCCGCCAGGCCCTACTGTCCGCCCTTTTGTACGAACGAACGTACGAAGTCCTCGGCGTTCTCCTCGAGTACGTCGTCGATCTCGTCCAGCACGGAGTCCACGTCGTCGCTCAGCTTCTCCTGGCGCTCCTTGAGGTCTTCGGAGCCCTGCGCTTCCTCTGTCTGCTCCTCGACCTCCTCGGTGGAACGCGTTGCCTTCTGCTGTCCGCCGCCGGTGTCCTTGGTCGCCATCTACCTCACCCCGCTCGTTAGGTGCGATGTACTTGATCAGACCCTATAAGCCAGGTCTGACATCGGCCCCGTAGTTACTGCAACGTCCGGGGACCACCTCGATGATTCCCACACGCCGGGTCTTTCAGCCTCCGGAGAGCACCCGTACCAGATCCTCTGCCGTGCGGCAGCGGTCAAGGAGCTCCTTGACGTGGTTGCGCGTGCCGCGCAGGGGCTCCAGTGTGGGCACACGCTGGAGGGAGTCGCGGCCTGGGAGATCGAAAATGACCGAATCCCACGAGGCTGCGGCCACGTCGTCCGCGTACTGCTCCAGGCACCGGCCGCGGAAGTACGCGCGTGTGTCCTCCGGCGGCTTGGTCTGGGCGCGCTCGACCTGCGGCTCCTCCAGGAGGCGCTTCATCTTGCCGCGTGCCACCAGGCGGTTGTAGAGGCCCTTGTCGGGCCGTACGTCCGCGTACTGGAGGTCGACCAGGTGCAGCCGTGCCGCGTCCCAGTCGAGGCTGTCACGGCGGCGGTAGCCCTCCATGAGTTCTCGCTTGGCGACCCAGTCGAGCTCCCCGGAGAGGCTCATCGGATCGCTCTCCAAGCGGCCCAGGACGTCTTCCCAGCGGGTCAGGATGTCCTTGGTCTGTTCGTCGGCGTCGGAGCCGTACCGCTCCTCGACGTATTTGCGGGCCAGCTCGAAGTACTCCATCTGGAGCTGGACAGCGGTGAGTGTCCGTCCGCTACGGAGCGTGATCAGTCGCTTGAGTGTCGGGTCGTGGGACACCTGGTGGAGGGTGCGCACGGGCTGGTCGACGGCGAGGTCCACCGCGATGAAGCCGTCCTCGATCATGGCGAGGACCAGGGAGGTCGTGCCCAGCTTGAGATACGTCGAGATCTCGGAGAGGTTCGCGTCGCCGATGATGACGTGCAGCCGGCGGTACTTCTCCGCGTCGGAGTGCGGCTCGTCCCTGGTGTTGATGATGGGCCGCTTGAGGGTCGTCTCCAGCCCCACCTCGACCTCGAAGTAGTCGGAGCGCTGGCTGAGCTGGAAGCCGTGCTCGTGCCCGTCCTGGCCGATGCCGACGCGTCCCGCGCCGGTGACGACCTGGCGGGAGACGAAGAACGGCGTCAGGTGGCGCACGATGTCCGAGAAGGGGGTCTCCCGCTTCATCAGGTAGTTCTCGTGCGTGCCGTACGAGGCGCCCTTGTTGTCGGTGTTGTTCTTGTAGAGGTGGATCGGCTGGGCCCCGGGCAGCTGTGCGGCCCGCTCGGCCGCCTCCGCCATGATGCGCTCACCGGCCTTGTCCCACAGGACGGCGTCCCAGGGGTTGGTGACCTCGGGTGAGCTGTACTCGGGGTGTGCGTGGTCCACGTAGAGGCGCGCCCCGTTGGTGAGGATCACGTTGGCGAGGCCGATGTCCTCGTCGGTGAGCTGACTGGAATCGGCGGTCTCACGGGCGAGGTCGAAGCCCCGCGCGTCCCGCAGGGGGTTCTCCTCCTCGAAGTCCCAGCGGGCGCGTCGCGCCCGGTGCATCGCCGCGGCGTAGGCGTTGACGATCTGGGACGAGGTGAGCATGGCATTGGCGTTCGGGTGGCCGGGGACGGAGATGCCGTACTCCGTCTCGATGCCCATTACTCGCCGTACGGTCATGCGGCCCTCCTTGCCCGGCGGCGCTCCCCTTCGGGAACGGCGCTCAAGTACCGCTGGTTCTCCGGTGCGTGTGCGGTGCCCGTCCCCGCACTGCGCGACTCGGCGGTACCGAAGAGCCTAGAGCGCCTTTGCGCTGGTGGGGAGATCATTGCGTTCATTGAAAAACAGACAGCTGCGGGTACCCACGAAGGACACCCGCAGCCGCCCTGCTTTCTACAGGTACTGACCGGTGTTGGCCACCGTGTCGATGGAGCGTCCGGTGTCCGCGCCCTGCTTTCCGGTGACGAGCGTACGGATGTACACGATCCGTTCGCCCTTCTTGCCGGAGATGCGGGCCCAGTCGTCCGGGTTGGTGGTGTTGGGCAGGTCCTCGTTCTCCTTGAACTCGTCGATGCAAGCCTGGAGGAGGTGGGAGACCCTGATGCCCTTCTGGTCGGCGTCGAGGAAGGCCTTGATGGCCATCTTCTTGGCGCGTCCGACGATGTTCTCGATCATGGCGCCGGAGTTGAAGTCCTTGAAGTACAGGACTTCCTTGTCGCCGTTGGCGTACGTCACCTCGAGGAAGCGGTTCTCCTCGGACTCCGCGTACATCTGCTCCACGACGGACTGGATCATGCCGTCCACGGTGGTGCGCCGGTCGGCGCTGTGTTCGGCGAGGTCGTCCGCGTGCAGCGGGAGCCGCTCGGTGAGGTACTTGGCGAAGATGTCCTTCGCCGCCTGGGCGTCCGGACGCTCGATCTTGATCTTCACGTCGAGCCGGCCCGGCCGCAGGATCGCCGGGTCGATCATGTCCTCACGGTTGGAGGCACCGATGACGATGACATTCTCCAGGCCTTCCACGCCGTCGATCTCGGCGAGCAGCTGGGGGACGATGGTGTTCTCCACGTCCGAGCTGACTCCGGATCCGCGGGTGCGGAAGAGGGATTCCATCTCGTCGAAGAAGACGATGACGGGGGTGCCCTCGCTCGCCTTCTCCCTCGCACGCTGGAAGACCAGGCGGATGTGACGCTCGGTCTCGCCGACGTACTTGTTGAGTAGTTCGGGGCCCTTGATGTTGAGGAAGAAGCTCTTCCCCGCAGCCGCTCCGGTCACCTCGGCGACCTTCTTGGCAAGGGAGTTGGCGACGGCTTTCGCGATCAGCGTCTTGCCGCAGCCGGGGGGCCCGTACAGCAGGACGCCCTTGGGCGGCCGCAGTTCGTGCTCCCTGAAGAGGTCCGGGTAGAGGTAGGGCAGTTCGACCGCGTCGCGGATCAGCTCGATCTGGTTGCCCAGGCCGCCGATCTGCTCGTAGCCGATGTCCGGTACCTCTTCGAGGACGAGCTCTTCGACCTCGCTCTTGGGAACCACTTCGTAGACGTAGCCGGAGCGGGGTTCGAGCAGGAGTGCGTCTCCGGGGCGGATGGTGACGTCGAGGAGTGGTTCGGCGAGCCGCACCACCCGTTCTTCGTCTGTGTGCCCGACCACCAGGGCGCGCTCGCCGTCCTCAAGGATTTCCTTGAGGGTGACGATGTCTCCCACGCTCTCGTACTCCATGGCCTCGACCACGTTGAGCGCTTCGTTGAGCATGACTTCCTGGCCACGCCTGAGCTCTTCGAGCTCCACGCTGGGGCTGACGTTCACCCGGAGCTTGCGGCCCCCGGTGAAGATGTCAGCGGTGCCGTCCTCGTTCGCCACGAGGAAGACTCCGAAGCCGGCCGGCGGCTGTGCGAGCCGGTCGACTTCCTCCTTGAGGGCCACGATCTGGTCGCGGGCCTCACGGAGCGTGTTGGCGAGCCGCTCGTTCTGTGCGGACACGCCGGCCAGGTTCGTCTGCAGCTCGACGATCCGCTCTTCGAGAATCCTCGTATGCCGCGGAGAGTCGGCGAGCTTGCGTCGCAGGACGGCGATTTCCTGCTCGAGATAGGCAACCTGACCGGCGGGGTCCTCAGACCCTCGCCCCGGCCGGATGCCGCGGTTGATGTCGTCGTCGTGGGCTGCCACGGTCCTCACCTCCTCCAAGGGGAGCTGGACGCTTCCAGACCCTACCTGGGTGGGTGTCGATTGAAACCCCTAGATCACAAAGACGGTAGAGGTGTGTCCGATCTTCACCCTTGCGCTCTCCCTCACGTCAGGTCATTACCCACCCAACAACATCGGAAAGCGGGCGGTTGTATCGTCGAAGCGTTCAACACCCGTCAGGGCTGGCCCGACTTGCTGCCAAGTCGGCTCACTCGGCGTGACGACCGGCAGGAGAGATGACCGTGGGAGACAAGGCCGGTACCGGCTCCGAGAGCCGTGATCCGCTGGAGGTCTGGATCGACCAGGACCTCTGCACCGGCGACGGCATCTGTGCGCAGTACGCGCCTGAGGTCTTCGAGCTGGACATCGACGGACTGGCGTATGTGAAGGGCGGCGATGACGAGCTGTTGCAGGCTCCGGGCGCCACAACGCCCGTGCCGTTGCCGCTTCTGCGTGACGTGGTCGACTCGGCGAAGGAGTGCCCGGGGGACTGCATTCACGTGCGCCGCGTTTCGGACAGGGTCGAGGTCTATGGTCCCGACGCGGCCTGAGGCCGCGGGCTCCGCGAACTGACGCATGGACAAGGGCCTGTGCCCGCCGCTGGACGGCGAGCACAGGCCCTTGTTCGTGCGGGACCGGTCACACGCTGTGCGCCTCGGCCGGCGTGGACCGCGCGAACGTGCCGTCCTTCCATTGCCACTTGGCCTCGTCCTGGAGGTCGGGGCAGCAGCTGGGCACGTTCGGTGACGAGTACCCGAGGAGGGTGGCGGTGATCACACCGTCACGTACGGCGAAGTCGCTGACGTTCTGGCGGTCCTTCGGGTCGACGAGGGTGGCGACGACCCGGGGCTTGCCCTCCGTGGGGCGCGTGATGACGAAGATGCCGTCGGGTGGCGTGCCCGATCCCGCGGCGCAGTGCACCACGGCGACGGTCTCCGGTCTGCCGTCCCCGTCGAGGTCCCCGGAGGCCTTCTTCTTGACCACGGGTTTTACGTTTCCGCAGGTGAGGGGGTAGGTGACGGTGGCCGGGTCCGGGGCGAGCGCGGGCGCGGGGGCTGGGGCGGCGGCGGTTTTGCCGGAGGGCTTGGAGCCCGGCTGGGCCGCGTTCGCGGGGTCGGGCTGCAGGAAGGACGAGCCGGCGATGACGGCGGCGAGCGCGGCCGCGGTGGCCAGCCAGTGGATGGGGCGGGTGGTGTTGTGTGCCATTTCCGGGACGGCGGGGTGCTGCACGAGGAGGGTCTCCTGTGAGGGCTGTGCCGGTGGGGGAGGTGGCCAGCATCGTGCCATACCTCACAGTGGGGCGGAACACCGGGGTCGGCGGCTTTCGTGAACGGAAAGGCGCCGCCGCCGAGTTCCCCGGTCTCGGGGGGAACTCGGCGGCGGCGCCTGTGCGTTCAGCGGTGGTACGTGGGTGTCGGCGGTGCCGGGTGTCTCAGTCTTCCGCGCGGGGGGTGCCGCCACCGGCGTTGGGGCCGGTGTAGTCATCGCCGTAGGCGCCCTTGGAGGGGCGGCGGCGGCGCATGGGCGGCTCGACGCCGTCCGCGAGGCGGCGGGCGGTGAGCAGGAAGCCGGTGTGGCCGATCATGCGGTGGTCGGGGCGGACGGCGAGGCCCTCGACGTGCCAGTTGCGGATCATCGATTCCCAGGCGGTCGGCTCGTTGAAGCCGCCGATCTCGCGGATGGACTCGACGGTCCTTGCGAGCTGGGTGGTGGTCGCGACGTAGCAGCAGAGGATGCCGCCGGGGACGAGCGCCTTGGAGACGACGTCCAGGCACTCCCAAGGGGCGAGCATGTCGAGGATGACGCGGTCGACGTCGGTGTCGCTCAGGTTGTCCTGGAGGTCGCCGACGGTGAGCTGCCAGGCCGGGTGGGGGGCGCCGAAGTAGCGCTCCACGTTCTGCTGGGCGATCTCGGCGAAGTCCTCGCGGCGCTCGTACGAGTGCAGCATTCCGTCGTCGCCGATGGCGCGCAGGAGGAAGCTGCTGAGCGAGCCGGAGCCCACGCCCGCCTCGACGACGCGTGCGCCGGGGAAGATGTCCGCGAAGGCCAGGATCTGCCCCGCGTCCTTGGGGTAGACCACGGCGGCGCCGCGGGGCATGGACAGGACGTAGTCGGGGAGCAGGGGGCGCAGCGCGAGGTAGGCGACGTTTCCCGTGGTGCGGACAACGCTGCCCTCGGGAGCACCGATCAGCTCGTCGTGGGGGAAGGAACCCTTGTGGGTGTGGAAGTTCTTCCCGGCCTCGAGCGTGAACGTGTAGTGGCGGCCCTTGGGGTCGGTCAGCTGAACCTGGTCCCCGACCTTGAAGGGCCCGCGTCGGCGGGCGGCACCGGTCGGTTCGGACATGTGAACAGCCTACCGGCCCGTTCGGGGGCCGAGGACCAGGGTGGCGGCGTCAGCTGGGGCGGGCCATGGCCTTGACGAAGGCGCGCTCCACGTCGGCGGCGGACAGTACTCCGTAGATCTCGCCGGAGGCCTCGACCACGAGGTACTCGGTGGCGGGCGTCGCCCGGAGGGTGTCGAGGAGCTCCTCGCCGGCGAGCTCGGCGGAGATCCGCATGCCTTCGGTGATGTCCTGGGCGAGGCCGCTGACGGTGACCCAGGGGCGGCGGTGCTCGGGCACGCCGACGATGGCGGCCTCGCGGACCACCGACATGGGGTCGCCGTCGGCGTCGACGACGACGAGGGCGCGGGCCCCGGAGTCGTTGGCGCGGCGCAGCGCTTCGGAGAGCGGGGTGCCGGACTCGACGGGGACGGCGCGCCGGGTCAGGGCGCGGGCGCGGAGCTCGGGCAGGTGCTCGCGCAGGCGGGCCATGCGCAGGCTGTTTCCGGCGCCGGTCCAGATGATGGCGGCGAGGATCGCGGCGAGCAGGGCGTCGGTGACGGTGTCCATGCCGCCGATGTCCTGGGGCTCGCCGCCGAGTGCGCCGGACTGGTTGAGCAGCGGCAGGCCGATCAGGACGGAGACGGCGAGCGCGCGGCCGACCCAGGCGGCGGCGATGGTGCCGCTCATGGGCTTGCCGGTGATCTTCCAGACGACGGCGCGGAGCATGCGGCCGCCGTCCAGGGGCAGGCCCGGCAGGAGGTTGAAGGCGGCGACGATGAGGTTGGAGATCATCAGCCCGGCGAGCAGGACGCCGGGCACGGTGCCGGGCTCCACGAGGCGCATGGCCCCGTAGAAGACGCCCGAGAGGACGAGGGAGAGCAGCGGGCCCACGAAGGCGAGGACGAACTCGCGTCCGGGGGTCTCCGACTCCTTCTCGATCTCCGATACGCCGCCGAAGAACTGCAGCTGGATGCGGCGCACCGGCAGTTTGTAGCGCAGGGCGACGACGGTGTGCGCCAGTTCATGGACGAGCACGGAGGCGTAGAAGGCGACGGCGAAGAAGAGCGAGACGAGGTAGCGAAGGGTGCCGAGCTCCGGCAGGACGCGGTCGAGCTGACCGCCGAAGACCCAGGTGATCAGGGCCGCGACGAGGAACCAGCTGGGCGCCACGTAGACGGGCACGCCGAAGGGGCGTCCCATCAGGAGTCCTCCCCCGGGGCTCTTCTTGTCCTGGGGAGGCGTGGCCTTCGGGGCGGGGCCGTGGGTGGCGTGCGCGAACTCGGGGTGGGTGTCGTCCGGCGCCTTCGGTGCCCTGGGTTCCTTGGGTGCCTTCGGTGTCTTCCCGGGCGTGTCGTGCGGGGTCTTGGTGAGGCGGTCGGCGGGCCGCGGGGGTTCGGCCGCGGGGCGCGTTTCTTCCTCGGGTGCCTGCCGGGGTTCCTCTTCGTGTGCCTGGGGCCGGGCGGTGTCGTCAGTGCTCTGCGTGCCCTCGGAGCCTGCTTCGGCACCCGGTCGCCGACCGTCGGTGCCGTCGGATAGCGGCCTGCCGCTTCCGCCGCTCTCGTCCACGATGTCCCCTCGTTCGATCAGCGTCCCTCGCCCCTGTCCGGCGCGGTACACGCTCGATCATGCAGGGCGAGAGGGTCTGTCGTCGATGGTATGCGGCCGTTGTCAGTGGCGGGTCGTAGGGTCTGTCCTCATGGAAACCAGCACCGACGGTGTCGTGACGGCCGTGCGTCCGGCGTCCCTGTCGCCCTCGCGCGCCAGTGACTTCATGCAGTGTCCGCTGCTCTACCGGTTCCGGGTGATCGACAAGCTGCCGGAGAAGCCGAGCGAGGCGGCGACCCGCGGCACGCTGGTGCACGCCGTCCTGGAGCGGCTCTTCGACGCGCCCGCGGGCGAGCGGACGGCGACGAGCGCCAAGTCGCTGATCCCGGGCCAGTGGGACCGGCTGCGCGAGGCCAAGCCGGAGCTGACGGAGCTGTTCGCGGACGACGAGCGCGGTGAGCGGCTCGCGCGCTGGCTGGCGGACGCGGAGAGGCTCGTGGAGCGGTGGTTCACCCTTGAGGACCCCACCCGCCTGGAGCCCGCGGAGCGCGAGTTGTTCGTGCAGGCCGATCTGGAGTCGGGGCTGAGGCTGCGCGGCATCATCGACCGGGTGGACGTGGCGCCGTCCGGCGAGGTGCGGATCGTCGACTACAAGACGGGCAAGGCCCCGCGCCCCGAGTATTCCGAGGGCGCGCTCTTCCAGATGAAGTTCTACGCCCTGGTGGTGTGGCGGCTGAAGGGTGTGGTCCCGCGCCGCCTCCAGCTCGTCTATCTGGGCAGCGGCGACGTCATCACGTACGACCCCAGGACCGAGGATCTGGAGCAGGTCGAGCGGAAGCTGCACGCGCTGTGGGAGGCGATCACGCTCGCCACCGAGACGGGTGACTGGCGGCCGAGGCCCACGAAGCTCTGCGGCTGGTGCGACCACCAGGCCGTATGTCCGGAATTCGGCGGGACTCCCCCGCCGTACCCCCTTGCGGTGAGGGTGCCCGAGTCCGAGGAGGGCACGCAGGGCAGAATGACCCCGGGCTAGCGAAGGAGAGTTACGTGGCGATCCGTGTCCTACTGGTCGACGACCAGCCACTGCTGCGCACCGGGTTCCGGATGATCCTGGAGGCCGAGCAGGACGTCGCGGTCGTCGGCGAGGCCGGAGACGGCCTGCAGGCTCTCGACCAGGTGCGGGCGCTGCAGCCCGATGTGGTGCTCATGGACATCCGCATGCCGCGGATGGACGGTGTGGAGGCGACCCGGCAGATCACCGGGCCCGACCGGGACGGACCTGCGAAGGTCCTGGTCCTGACCACCTTCGACCTGGATGAGTACGTGGTGGAGGCGCTGCGCGCGGGCGCCAGCGGCTTCCTGCTCAAGGACGCCCCGGCGAACGAGCTGGTGCAGGCGATCCGGGTGGTCGCGTCGGGCGAGGCGATGCTCGCGCCGAGCATCACCCGCAGGCTCCTGGACAAGTACGCCGGTCATCTCCCCTCGGGCGACGAGCCGGTGCCGGACACCCTGCACACGCTCACCGAGCGGGAGGTCGAGGTCCTCAAGCTGGTGGCGCGCGGTCTGTCGAACGCGGAGATCGCGGCGGACCTGTTCGTGAGCGAGACGACGGTCAAGACGCACGTGGGTCATGTGCTCACGAAGTTGGGCCTGCGCGACCGGGTGCAGGCCGCTGTGTACGCGTACGAGAGCGGGCTGGTGCGGCCGGGCGCCCAGTAGGCGCCGGTGAAGCCGGACGAACGACGACGGTGGCCGTCCCCCAGGGGGCGGCCACCGTCGTCTGTCCGTGGGATCAGGCCTTGCTGAGCTCCCAGAAGCGGAACACCGTCGACGCGTCGAGGCACGACTCGACGCCGTACACGTCGTCGGAGATGACGGCGTACTGCTTGGCCTGCCAGACGGGCAGGATCGGCAGCTCGTTCGCGACGATGTCCTGGAGGTCGGAGTAGTCCTCGTCGGTCTTGGTGCGGTCCGTCTCGGCGGCGGTGCCGGGGATGATCTTCCCGGTGATGTCGCTGTTGCGGTAGCCGTTGTCCAGGACGTTGCCCTTGCCGAAGAACGGCTGGGTGAAGTTGTCCGGGTCCGGGTAGTCCGGCACCCAGCCCTTGACGTACACGCCGTACTTGCCGGACTTGATGTCCCGCTCGTACTGGCTGAATTCGACCGACTTCACGTCGGCGTCGAAGAGGCCGCTCGCGTTGAGCTGCTTGGCGATCGCCTTCAGCTCCTGGTCGGTCGCGGGGCCGTAGCGCGAGGGCGTGGACCAGAGCGTGAGCTTGACCTTGCCGCTCAGGCCCTCCGCGCGCAGGGCCGCCGCGGCCTTGGAGCGCTGCGGGCGCGCGCCGTAGGTGTCGAAGAAGGCGGTATTGTGGCCGCCGATGCCGGCCGGGACGATCGAGTACAGCGGCGTGGCCGTGTCCCGGTAGACGTCCCTGACCAGGGCGTCACGATCGAGCAGGTACGCCATGGCCTTGCGGACGCCCAGCTTGCCCGCGACCGGGTCCTTCATGTTGAAGACCAGGTGCTGCACCTCGGCGCTCGTGCCCTCGACGACGTCGATGTTCTGGCTCGCCTCGGAGGTGTCCGCCTCGATGTCCGCGATGTCGTTGGCAGCGAGGCCTCGGTACGCGATGTCGATCTTGTCGTCCAGGAGCGCCTTCTTCAGGCCCTTCTGGTCGTCGTGGAAGAACTTGAGCGTGACGCCCTTGTTCTTCACCTTGGCGGTGCCCTTGTAGTCGGGGTTGACCGAGAAGACCGCCTGCTCCTTGTCGAAGGAGTCGAGCTTGTACGGACCCGAACCGGTGGCCTGGCCGCCGCCGCGCAGGGCGTTCATCTCGTACGAGGCGTGGTCGACGATGGAACCGGCGCCGGACGCGATCTTGCTGGGGAAGGTGGCGTCGGCGTACTTGAGCTTGAAGACGACTTTCTTGGCGTTCGGCGTCTCGACGCGGTCGAGCATCGGGAACATGATCGCCGGACCGGCCTCGTCGTTGATCTTCATCATGCGGTCGAAGGAGTACTTGACGTCCTTCGAGGTCAGCGCGTTGCCATTGCTGAACTTCAGGCCGTCCCGCAGCGTGCACTCGAAGACCTTGGTCTCCGTGTCCGTGAAGCCGCACTCCTTGGCGGCCTCGGGCTCCGGCTCGGTGCCCCCGTTCGGGAAGCTCAGCAGGGACTGGAAGACGTTGTTGAAAAGGAGCCATGAGCCCGGGTCGTAGCCCGCTGCCGGGTCGGTGGCCAGGACGTCGTCCGACATCCCCATCACCACCGATTCGCCGTCCTCCCCCGCTCCGCCCGAGTCCGATCCGCAGCCGGTCAGCAGGGCGGCGGCCAGTCCTCCCGTGAGGGGGAGGGCCAGCCACTGGTTACGCAATTTCACGTACGTGCCTTGTCGTTGATGTCCATCGGTGGAGCGAAGCCCGGCGGTGTGTGCCGGTGTGGGCGGAGGTCAGCCGCTCACACCGCGGCCGAGCTCCCACAGCTGCAGGTTCGAGGAGGAGTTGAGGGCCCACTCGACGCCCGTGATGTCGTCGCGGGCGGCGATGTACTGCCGGCCCTGCCAGAGGGGGAGCACCGGCACGTCGTCGGCGACGATGTCCTGGATCCTCTGGATGCTCTTGGATGCGGTGAGCCGGTCGGCCTCGCGGCGCGAGTGCGGGATCAGCTCCTCGTTGATGGTGCTGTTCACGTACGGCGAGCCGAGGAAGTTGTCCTCGTCGAGGAACGGCGCGAGGAAGTTGTCGGCGTCGGGGAAGTCGGGGAACCAGCCCATCCCGTAGACGTCGTAGGCGCCCTTCTGCTCGGCGGCCCTGAAGGTGCTCCAGGCCGTGCCCTTGATCGACACGTCGAAGACGCCGCTGGCGTTGAGCTGCTTCTTCAGGAGCTCGAACTCCTTCTTGGTGCCAGGGCCGTAGTGGTCGGTCGTGTAGTGCAGGGTGAGCTTCACCGGGGTGCTGATGTCGGCCTTCCGCAGCAGGTTGCGGGCCTTGGCGGGGCTCGGGTCGCCGTACTTGTTGAAGAACGAGTTGGTGTGGCCCGTGATCGTGGTCGGCACCAGGGAGTAGAGCGGCTCGGCCGCGTCGCCGTACACGCCGGTCGCGAGGGCGCCGCGGTCGACGACCTGCGCCATGGCCTGACGGACGGCCTTGGACTTGACGGTGGTGGCGTCCGTGTTGAAGCCGAGGTAGCGGATCTCGAGGCCGGGCGTCTCGACGAACTCGATGTTCTTGCCCGGGTCTTCGCCGAGCTGCTTGATCTGCTCGGGCGACATGGTGCGCGTCATCATGTCGATGTCGCCGCTCTTGAGTGCGTCACCCATGGCGTCGGTCGACCCGTAGTTGCGCAGCTCGATCTTGTCGCTCTTGGGCTTCATCGCGCCCTTGTAGTTCGGGTTCTTGGAGAACGTCGTCTTGACGAGCTCGTTGCCCTTGATCTCCTGCTCGGCGGTGTAGGGGCCGGAGCCGTCCACCGCGAAGCCGTCGCGCAGCTTGTTCTTGGCGTAGTGCTCCGAGCTGATGATGCCCGCGGTCGGCGTGGCCAGCTTGTACGGGAACGTCGCGTCGGGGCTCTTGAGGTGGAAGACGATGCCCCGGTCGCCCTGGGTCTCGATCGCATCGACATTGGCCACCAGGCCGTCGGAACCGCTGGGGTCCTTGACCTTGATGTCCCGCACCCGCTCGATGGAGAACTTCACGTCGGTGGCGGTCAGCGGCGTGCCGTCGGCGAACTTCAGGCCCTTGCGCAGGGTGCACTCGTAGCGCTCGTTGCCGGTGTCGGTGAACCCGCACCGCTGAGCCGCCTCGGGCTCCGGGTCGCCGTCGCCACGCGGCATGGCCATCAGCGTCTGGACCGTCTGGCGCAGGATGTTCCAGGAGCCCGCGTCATAGGCGTACGCCGGGTCGAAGGGGGCCGGGACCTCGGCCGAGGTGGCGAACCGGTCCGTGGTGCCGACGGCGATCGCGTCGTCTCCCCCACCGTCGCCCGCTCCGCCGCACGCCGCGAGGGCGGGAGCGAGCAGGCCCACGACGGCGGGCAGCACCAAAGTCTTACGGTTCATGCTCGACGTTCTCCAGAGCTGTTGATCCCGTCCGGACCGGCAACGAGGGGTGGGGTCAGTCGGTCCGTGAGGGCGGGGCGATGTTCTCGCGACGACATTAGTCCGCACCACCAGGAGGGCTGGAAGGGACCGGAGTTGACCCTCAATCACGCAGCGAAACCGGGCGTGGACGCACCGATAACCCGACACGGGAAGGTTTCGTGAGGTTCCCCTCAATCAGGACACAACGTCACTCCACAACTCGCCCATAACGGTGCGCCCGCACAGCCGTGACCTGCTGTCGACCCCTCGGGGAGTGGGAAAGGTCACAGCTTCAACTGTTCAGCGGTTTCCGGCCATCAGTCCTTGCAGGAAGCGCAGGTCGACATGTTCGAGCGAGGGGACGATGGTCCTGCCGGAGGCCGGTGCGATGGGCGCGACGGACGGTACGGCCACCACATGGCAGCCCGCGGCCTCGGCCGCCGCGACGCCGGTGGCGGTGTCCTCGATGACGGCACATCTGGCCGGTTCCGCGCCAACCCCCGCCGCCGCGAGGAGGTACGGGTCCGGGTGCGGCTTGGTCCGGGTCACCTCGTCGCCCGCGACGGTCAGCGTGAAGTGGTGGGCCCCGATCGAGTCGAGCACGCGGTCGATGATGCGCCGGTGCGACGCGGAGACCAGCGCCATCGGCACCTCGTGCGCCGCGAGCTCGGCCAGGAGTCGCGCGGCGCCCGGCATCAGCGGCAGGGCGCGGCCGATGCGGTTCTCGAAGCCGTCGTTGAGCAGCACGGTCAGCTCGGGAACCGTGATGTCGGCTCCCGTGGACGCGATGAGGAACGCGGCGCTGCGCGTCATGGGGCCGCCGACGACCACGTCACGCCAGGCCTCGTCGAGCGTATGTCCGAGCGCGGCGAAGACCTCGACCTCCGCCTCCCACCAGAACCCCTCGGTGTCCACGAGTGTTCCGTCCATGTCGAGGAGCACCGCCTGCAGGGCGGAGCCTTCGGCCGTTCGGGTACCGAGCGCGGGAACCGTACTGGTCATCCGGGCACACCTCCATAGGGGACGAGAAGGCCGGTTGCCCCCTGGTGACGGGTGGGCAACCGGCCTGCACTGGACCGATAAGTGTACGACTTGTCCGCTCAGCGCGCGTTGAAGTATTTCGCCTCGGGGTGGTGGATGACGATCGCGTCCGTGGACTGCTCGGGGTGGAGCTGGAACTCCTCGGAGAGCTGCACGCCGATCCGCTCCGGCTCCAGGAGCTCGGCGATCTTGGCGCGGTCCTCCAGGTCGGGGCAGGCGCCGTAGCCGAGCGAGAAGCGCGCGCCGCGGTACTTCAGGGCAAACATGTCCTCCACATCGGCGGGGTCCTCTCCCCCGAAGCCGAGCTCGGCACGCACGCGGGCGTGCCAGTACTCGGCGAGCGCCTCGGCCAACTGGACGGACAGGCCGTGCAGTTCGAGGTAGTCGCGGTAGGAGTCGGCGGCGAACAGCTCGGCGGTGGCCTCGCCGATCTTCGAGCCGACGGTGACGACCTGCAGGCCCACCACGTCGGTCTCGCCGGACTCCTCCGGGCGGAAGTAGTCCGCGAGGCACAGGCGCCTGCCGCGGCGCTGGCGCGGGAAGGAGAAGCGGGTGCGCTCGTTGCCCTGGTCGTCCAGGATGATCAGGTCGTCGCCCTTGGAGACACAGGGGAAGTAGCCGTGCACGACGGCCGCCTCCAGCATGTTCTTGGTGTGCAGCTCGTCCAGCCAGCCGCGCAGGCGGGGCCGCCCCTCGGTCTCCACCAGCTCCTCGTACGTGGGGCCGTCACCGGTGCGGGCCTGCTTCAGGCCCCACTGGCCCTTGAACAGGGCGCCCTCGTCGAGCCAGGACGCGTACTCCTTGAGCTGGATGCCCTTGACGACCCGGGTGCCCCAGAACGGCGGGGTGGGAACGGGATTGTCGATCGAGACGTCCGAGCGGGCGGGCCCCTCGTCCTCCTTGACCTCCAGGAGGGGGGTGTCCCGCTTGGCCACGCGGCGCTGCTTCAGCTCCGGCAGTGTGGCGCCGGGGACGCCGCGCTTGACCGCGATGAGGGCGTCCATCAGGCGCAGGCCCTCGAAGGCGTCGCGGGCGTAGCGGACCTCACCCTCGTAGATCTCGTGCAGGTCCTGCTCGACGTAGGCGCGGGTCAGGGCAGCGCCGCCGAGGATGACGGGGAAGTCGGCGGCCATCTTGCGCTGGTTGAGCTCCTCCAGGTTCTCCTTCATGATCACCGTGGACTTGACCAGCAGACCCGACATGCCGATCACGTCCGCGCGGTGCTCGGCGGCGGCGTCCAGGATCGCGGCGACCGGCTGCTTGATGCCGAGGTTGACCACGTTGTAGCCGTTGTTGGAGAGGATGATGTCGACGAGGTTCTTGCCGATGTCATGCACGTCGCCGCGGACGGTGGCCAGGACGATGGTGCCCTTGCCCTCGGAGTCCGACTTCTCCATGTGCGGTTCGAGGTGGGCGACCGCCGTCTTCATCACCTCGGCGGACTGCAGCACGAAGGGCAGCTGCATCTGGCCGGAGCCGAAGAGCTCGCCGACGACCTTCATACCCTCCAGGAGGGTGTCGTTGACGATGTCCAGAGCGGGGCGGGACTGCAGGGCCTCGTCCAGGTCGGCCTCCAGGCCGTTCTTCTCGCCGTCGATGATGCGGCGCTGGAGGCGCTCGTCCAGCGGCAGGGCCATGAGCTCCTCGGCCTTGCCCGCCTTCATCGACTTCATGTTGACGCCCTCGAAGAGCTCCATGAGCTTCTGCAGGGGGTCGTAGCCCTCTTCGCGGCGGTCGTAGATCAGGTCGTGGGCGACCTTGACCTGCTCCTCCTCCAGCCGCGCGATGGGCAGGATCTTGGAGGCATGGACGATCGCCGAGTCCAGGCCCGCCTTGACACACTCGTCCAGGAAGACGGAGTTGAGGACAACTCGGGCGGCCGGGTTGAGGCCGAAGGAGATGTTCGAAAGGCCCAGGGTCGTCTGCACGTCCGGGTGGCGGCGCTTGAGCTCGCGGATCGCCTCGATGGTGGCGATGCCGTCCCCCCGGGACTCCTCCTGACCGGTGCAGATGGTGAAGGTCAGGGTGTCGATGAGGATGTCCGACTCGTGGATGCCCCAGTTGCCGGTCAGGTCCTCGATGAGGCGCTCGGCGATGGCGACCTTGTGCTCGGGGGTGCGGGCCTGGCCCTCCTCGTCGATGGTCAGCGCGATCAGCGCCGCGCCGTGCTCCTTGGCGAGCGCGGTGACCTTCGCGAAGCGGGACTCGGGGCCGTCGCCGTCCTCGTAGTTGACGGAGTTGATGACGGCTCGGCCGCCCAGCTTCTCCAACCCGGCCTGGATGACCGGCAGTTCGGTGGAGTCCAGGACGATGGGCAGGGTGGAGGCGGTGGCGAAGCGGCCGGCGAGCTCGGCCATGTCCGTGACGCCGTCGCGGCCCACGTAGTCGACGCAGAGGTCGAGCATGTGGGCGCCCTCGCGGATCTGGTCGCGGGCCATCTCCACGCAGTCGTCCCAGCGGGCCTCCAGCATGGCCTCGCGGAACTTCTTCGATCCGTTGGCGTTCGTGCGCTCACCGATCGCCATGTACGCGGTGTCCTGGCGGAAGGGCACGGTCTGGTAGAGCGAGGCGGCGCCGGGCTCGGGGCGCGGCTCGCGGCGGACCGTCTCGACGCCGCGGACGCGTTCGACGACCTGGCGCAGGTGCTCCGGCGTCGTGCCGCAGCAGCCGCCGACCAGGGAGAGGCCGTACTCGCGTACGAAGTTCTCCTGGGCGTCGGCGAGCTCCGGAGCCGTCAGGGGGTAGTGCGCGCCGTCCTTGCCCAGGACCGGCAGGCCCGCGTTGGGCATGCAGGAGATCGGGACGCGCGAGTGGCGGGCCAGATACCGCAGGTGCTCGCTCATCTCGGCCGGGCCCGTGGCGCAGTTCAGGCCGATCATGTCGATGCCCAGCGGCTCCAGCGCCGTCAACGCGGCGCCGATCTCCGAGCCCAGAAGCATCGTGCCCGTCGTCTCGACGGTGACCGAGCAGATCAGCGGGAGATTCGCGCCGGTGGCCTCCAGGGCGCGGCGGGCGCCGAGGATCGCGGACTTGGTCTGGAGCAGGTCCTGGGTGGTCTCCACCAGGAGCGCGTCCGCCCCACCGGCGATCATGCCCTCGGCGTTGGTCTGATACGCGTCGCGCAGCACGGTGTACGGGGCGTGGCCGAGGGTCGGCAGCTTCGTGCCCGGACCCATCGAGCCGAGCACCCAGCGCTGCTGACCGGTCGACGCGGTGAATTCATCAGCCACCTCACGGGCGATCCGCGCGCCCGCCTCGGACAGCTCGAAGTTCCGCTCGGGGATGTCGTACTCGCTCAGGGCCGCGAAGTTCGTGCCGAACGTGTTCGTCTCCACACAGTCCACGCCGACCGCGAAATACTCCTCATGCACCGAGCGGACGATGTCCGGGCGGGTCACATTCAGGATCTCGTTGCAGCCCTCAAGCTGCTGGAAGTCCTCAAGCGTCGGGTCCTGTGCCTGCAGCATCGTGCCCATCGCGCCGTCGGCCACCACCACGCGGGTGGCGAGGGCTTCACGGAGGGCATCGGCTCGGGTTCCGTTCGAGGAATTCGAGGAACCGGACGAGGGGGTCGGCAACGAGGCCATGAAAGAGCTCCCAGAGGTGCGACGGCTGTCGGCTTTGCGCTTCGGAGGAAGGCGCACTCGGTCAGGGTAACGGGACGAAGGTCCACAGCGCGCGTGTGTTCACGGGCCGGACGCCCCGCGTCGTCCGGCTGTCCGGAACCGGCGGCAAACACAGTCGGCCGCTCTGTCGCGGGAGGTCGACAACGACCGATAGTGTTCAGCATTGTCGAACGTTGCAATCAGAGTCAGTGGGGACGGAGGAAGGGGCTGCGATGGCACGGAACATCCAGTCGCTCGAGCGTGCGGCCGCGATGCTGCGGCTGCTCGCGGGCGGAGAGCGGCGGCTCGGCCTCTCGGAGATCGCCTCCGCCCTCGGCCTGGCCAAGGGCACGGCCCACGGCATTCTGCGCACCCTCCAGGCGGAGGGCTTCGTCGAGCAGGAGTCCGCTTCGGGCCGCTATCAGCTCGGCGCCGAGCTCCTGCGCCTGGGCAACAGCTATCTGGACGTGCACGAGCTGCGGGCCCGCGCCCTGGTGTGGACCGACGACCTGGCCCGGTCCAGCGGCGAGAGCGTCTACCTCGGCGTCCTGCACCAGCAGGGCGTCCTGATCGTGCACCACGTCTTCCGGCCCGACGACAGCCGTCAGGTGCTCGAGGTCGGCGCGATGCAGCCGCTGCACTCCACGGCCCTCGGCAAAGTGCTCGCCGCCTACGACCCGGTGGCGCACAGCGAGGCCGCCGAGGCCGACTGGCCGGCCCTGACCGCGCGCACCGTCGTGGACCCCGACGGCTTCGAGGGCGTCCTCGATCTGACCCGCGCCCGGGGGTACGCGGCCGACGTCGAGGAGACGTGGGAGGGCATCGCCTCCGTGGCCGCCCCCATCCACGACCGGCGCCGCATGCCGGTCGGCGCGGTCGGCATCACCGGCGCGGTGGAGCGGGTCCAGAAGGACGGGGAGCTGCGCCCCGACCTGATCGCCGCCGTACGGGACTGCGCGCGCGCCGTGTCGCGGGACCTGGGCGCGGGGCGTTTCTAGCCGCGCACCGCGACCGGCACCCTCGCCGGCTCCGCCCCCCGCCTTACGCCGCATGCCCCCTGCTCAACATGCAGGGGGCATCCTTCTGCGCGACCATCGATGCACGTGTTTCCCCCCGTGGCGACCCCCACCACGACCGATAACCCGGAACGATCAATAACGATCGTGTTTTCAATAACAGAACTCTTGACGGGCAAGTAACCACGGGGTGAGACTCGCGTCCATCGGTCGGCATTGTCGAACACCTACCGGCATTACGCGCTAGAGTGTGACAAGGCCAAGGGCCGGCAACGACCTCACCTGAGGTCGCGGACCACCGGAGGGACCCGGGGTTCGCCTTCCCCTGGACGAAGGACAAAGGAGTCGCGGGTGTCCAGCTCCGACATCTTCATCGGCGAGACCATCGGTACCGCCATACTCATCCTGCTCGGCGGTGGCGTCTGCGCCGCCGTCACGCTCAAGGCCTCCAAGGCCAAGGACGCCGGCTGGCTCGCGATCACCTTCGGGTGGGGCTTCGCGGTGCTCACCGGCGCCTACCTGGCGGGTGGCGTGTCAGGCGCCCACCTGAACCCGGCGGTCACCGTCGGTCTCGCCATCGAGGGCGGCACCAAGTGGAGCGATGTTCCGCTCTACCTCGGCTCGCAGCTGCTCGGCGCGATCATCGGCGCGTTCCTGGTCTGGCTCACGTACATGGGTCAGTTCAAGGCGCACCTCACCGACCCCGAGCTCCTCGCGACGCTGCCGCCGGAGGAGGGCATGGTCGACCTGAAGACCGCGCCCAAGGCCGGTCCGGTGCTCGGCATCTTCTCGACCGGGCCCGAGATCCGGAACTACGCGCAGAACGTGCTGACCGAGGTCATCGCGACCGTCGTACTGGTCCTCGCGATCCTCACCCAGGGCCTGAACGACAACGGCAACGGCATCGGCGTCCTCGGTGCGCTGATCACCGCGCTCGTCGTCGTCGGTATCGGTCTCTCGCTCGGTGGCCCCACCGGCTACGCGATCAACCCGGTCCGTGACCTGGGTCCGCGCATCGTGCACTCCCTGCTCCCGCTGCCCAACAAGGGCGGCTCGGACTGGACGTACGCATGGGTGCCGATCGTCGGCCCGCTGATCGGCGGCGCCATCGCCGGCGGCCTCTACAACCTCGCGTTCAAGTAGGACCGCGAGCGCTGCCGATGACCGCCTGAGACAGACCGCCGAGAGCCAAGAAGACCAGGAGCACACCGTGACCACCGACGCACACACCGCAGGGCCCTTCATCGCGGCCATCGACCAGGGCACCACCTCCAGCCGCTGCATCGTCTTCGACAAGGACGGCCGGATCGTCTCGGTCGACCAGAAGGAGCACGAGCAGATCTTCCCGAAGCCGGGCTGGGTCGAGCACGACGCGAAGGAGATCTGGACGAACGTCCAGGAAGTCGTCGCGAGCGCCATCTCCAAGGCGGGCATCACCCACGAGGACATCAAGGCGATCGGCATCACCAACCAGCGTGAGACCACGCTGCTCTGGGACAAGAACACCGGCGAGCCGGTGCACAACGCCATCGTCTGGCAGGACACCCGCACCGACGCCCTGTGCAAGGAGCTCGGCCGCAACGTCGGCCAGGACCGCTTCCGCCGTCAGACCGGCCTGCCGCTCGCCAGCTACTTCGCAGGACCCAAGGCCCGCTGGCTGCTCGACAACGTCGACGGCCTGCGCGAGCGCGCCGAGGCGGGCGACATCCTCTTCGGCACCATGGACTCCTGGGTCATCTGGAACCTGACGGGCGGTGTCAACGGCGGCAAGCACGTCACCGACGTCACCAACGCCTCGCGCACCCTGCTGATGAACCTGCACACCATGCAGTGGGACGAGTCGATCGCCGAGTCCATCGGTGTGCCGACGGCGATGCTCCCCGAGATCCGCTCGTCCGCCGAGGTCTACGGCGAGGTCACCGGCGGCAAGCTCGGCGACATCCTGCCCGGCATCCCCGTCGCCTCCGCGCTCGGCGACCAGCAGGCGGCCCTCTTCGGGCAGACCTGTTTCGCCAAGGGCGAGGCCAAGTCCACGTACGGCACCGGCACCTTCATGCTGATGAACACCGGTGAGTCGGCCATCAACTCCTACTCGGGGCTGCTGACCACCGTCGGCTACCAGATCGGCGACCAGAAGCCGGTCTACGCCCTCGAAGGTTCCATCGCCGTCACCGGTTCGCTGGTGCAGTGGATGCGCGACCAGATGGGCCTGATCAACTCCGCCGCCGAGATCGAGACGCTCGCGTCCTCGGTCGAGGACAACGGCGGCGCCTACTTCGTACCGGCCTTCTCCGGCCTCTTCGCCCCGTACTGGCGTTCCGACGCCCGCGGTGTGATCGCCGGACTCACCCGGTACGTCACCAAGGCGCACATCGCGCGCGCCGTCCTGGAGGCCACGGCCTGGCAGACCCGTGAGATCACCGACGCCATGACGAAGGACTCCGGCGTCGAGCTCACGGCCCTCAAGGTCGACGGCGGCATGACCTCCAACAACCTGCTGATGCAGACGCTCTCGAACTTCCTCGACGCACCGGTGGTGCGCCCGATGGTGGCCGAGACGACCTGCCTCGGCGCCGCCTACGCCGCCGGTCTCGCCGTCGGCTTCTGGTCCGGCACCGACGAACTGCGCGCCAACTGGCGCCGGGCGGCGGAGTGGACCCCCTCCATGGACGCGGACACCCGCGCCCGTGAGTACAAGAGCTGGCTCAAGGCCGTGGAGCGTTCCATGGGCTGGCTCGACGAAAGTGGCGAGGAGTAAACAACATGACCACCCTGCAGAGCGTCCCTGCCCTCGGGACGCATCCGGCTGCCGGTTCCCACCAGAGCCGCGCCGAGACCCGGGAGCAGCTTTCCAAGGCGACGTACGACCTCCTGGTGATCGGTGGCGGAATCCTGGGCATCTCCACCGCCTGGCATGCCGCGCAGTCGGGACTGCGGGTGGCCCTGGTGGACGCCGGTGACTTCGCCGGCGCCACCTCCTCCGCCTCCTCCAAGCTCCTCCACGGCGGTCTGCGCTATCTGCAGACCGGCGCGGTGAAGCTGGTCGCGGAGAACCACTTCGAGCGTCGCGCGGTGTCCCGTCAGGTGGCCCCCCACCTGGCGAACCCGCTCACGTTCTACCTGCCCGTCTACAAGGGCGGCCCGCACGGCGCCGCCAAGCTGGGCGCGGGCGTCTTCGCGTACAGCGCGCTGTCCGCCTTCGGCGACGGCGTCGGCCACCTGCTCTCGCCCTCGAAGGCCGCGCAGGACGTGCCGGAGCTGCGCACGGACAACCTCAAGGCCGTCGCCGTCTACGGCGACGACCAGATGAACGACTCCCGCATGGCCCTGATGACGGTCCGCGCGGCCGTCGAGGCGGGCGCCGCCGTCCTCAACCACGCCGAGGTCACGGGCCTGCGCTTCACCGGCGGCCGGGTCACGGGCGCGGAGCTCAAGGACCGCATGAGCGGCGACGAGTTCGGCGTGAACGCGCGGCTCGTGCTCAACGCGACGGGCCCGTGGGTCGACCACCTGCGCAAGATGGAGAACCCCGACGCGGCCCCCTCCATCCGCCTCTCCAAGGGCGCGCACCTGGTCCTCAAGCGCACCGCCCCCTGGAAGGCCGCGCTGGCCACGCCCATCGACAAGTACCGCATCACGTTCGCCCTGCCGTGGGAGGACATGCTGCTGCTCGGCACGACCGACGAGGAGTTCGAGGGAGACCCTGCGGACGTCAAGGTCACCGAGGCCGACACCGCGCAGATCCTGGACGAGGCCGCGTTCTCCATCCGCGACCAGCAGCTGTCCCGTGACCTGATCACGTACTCCTTCGCGGGTCTGCGCGTGCTGCCCGGCGGCCCCGGCGACACCTCCAAGGCCAAGCGCGAGACGGTCGTCACCGAGGGCGCGCGCGGCATGCTCTCCGTCGCGGGCGGCAAGTGGACGACGTTCCGCCACATCGGCCGTACGGTCATGAAGAAGCTGGAGTCGCTGCCGGGCCACCCGCTCGGCGACGACTACGAGCCGATCTCGCAGCTGCAGAAGCGGCTCCCGCTGCCCGGCATCGCCAACCCGCGCGCGGTCGCGCACCGGCTCCTTGTCGACGGTCCCGCGCCCGGCCCGCGCATGGCGGCCGACACCGCCAAGCACCTGGCGACGCACTACGGCTCGCTCTCCTTCGACATCGCACGGCTGGCGAACGAGAACCCGGAGCTCGCCGAGCGCGTCTCGCCCGATGCCCCGGAGATCTGGGCCCAGGTCGTCTACGCCCGTGACAACGAGTGGGCCGAGACGGCGGACGACGTGCTGCGCCGCCGCACGACGCTGACGATCCGCGGCCTGGCCACGGACGAGGTCCGCGCCAAGGTCCAGGGCGTACTCGACGGCAAGTAGACGCAGCTGGACGTGAGTTGACGGAGGGCGGTTCCCCGCGGGGAACCGCCCTCCTGCGTGTGCCGGGCGGCTTGTTCCCCGCGTCCCGCCGTCGGCTACCGTCTCCGGGGCCCGGGGCGCCACAGCAGGCGCCGCCGCGAGCAGTCCCTAGGAGCAGCCTCATGACGACCGACGCCCGTACGCGCACCGAACCCGGCACGCTCGCCGACGCGCTGCCCATCACCCGCGTCCCCCGCACCGGCCTGCCCACCCGTGCGGTCGTGGTCGGCGACCCGGCGCGCGCCACCACCGTCGCCGATCTCCTCGACGACGCGAAGGAGGTGTCGTACCACCGCGAGTACCGCACCTTCACCGGCAGTTGGCAGGGCACCCCGGTCGTCGTCGCCTCGCACGGCGTCGGCGCCCCCGGCGCGATGCTCCTCTTCCAGGAGCTCGCGGAGGCGGGCGTGAGCACCATCCTGCGGCTCGGCACGGCCGGCGCGATCCGCCCCGGCATCCGCGACGGCGACCTGGTCATCGCGGACGCGGCGGTACGGGACGACGGCGTGACCCAGCAGCTGATCCCCGCCGAGTACCCGGCGTTCGCGGCCCCGGAGGCGGTCATCGCACTCCAGCGGGCCGCCCGCGCGGCCGAGGCCCCGTACCACCGTGGTGTGGTGTGGACGCGGGCCGCGTTCCAGCCGGGGTTCCTGCCGCTGCCCGGTGAGGCGTACGCGGCCGCCGGGATCGCGGCCATCGAGATGGAGCTCTCGGCGCTGTACGTCTTCGCGTCCACACACGGCCTGGTCGCGGGCGGCGCGCTCGTGGTCGACGGAGCCAACGCCGACGAACTCGTCGACGAGGCTGCCACCGGTGGATACAACCCGCACCGGAACGTGGTGGCCGAAGGAGTCGACCGGGGCGCCCGGATAGCCTTGGACGCGCTCCGTCTCCTTGCCGCCACGGAGCACTGAGCCGCACATGCACCACCCCAGGAGAACGGAACCGATGCACCACCCCACCGACCTGCCGGCCCAGGACAGGGGCGGCTCCATCGATCTCCTGGTCCACGGCGGCGACATCCTCACCGTCGACGCGTCCGGCACCGTCGTGCGGGACGGCGCCGTCGCCGTGCGCGAGGGCCGGATCGTCGACGTCGGCCCGGCCGAGCGGCTGCGCGCCGCCTATGAGGCCGCCGACGAACTGGACGCCCGCGGCTGCCTCGTCCTGCCGGGCCTGATCAACACGCACACGCACCTGGCGATGGCCCTGTTCCGTGGCATAGCCGACGACGTCACTCTCCAGGGCTTCCTGGCCCGCGTGATCCCGGCCGAGGCGGAGGGTCTCTCGCCGGAGACGGTGAGCGCGGGCATCCAGGGCGCGATCGCCGAATCCGTACGGGGTGGGGTCACCGCCGCGCTCGACATGTACTGGTTCCACGAGGCGGCCGAGGCCGTGGCCCGCGACGCCGGGTGGCGCCTCCTGACCGGACCCACGTTCATGGACGTGCCGGGCCCGCCGGACGGCCGCCCCTACGCCGACCGGCTCGGCTGGGCTTCGGCCGACCTCGCCGCCCGCACCCCGGCGCCGGGCACCCGCCCCGTGGTCTTCGCGCACTCCGCGTACACCCTGGCGCCCGCGCAGCTGACGGCGATCAGCGCGCTCGCCCGTGAGCACGGCGCCCTGCTGCACCTCCACGCCGCCGAGAACGCGGGCGAGGTGGAGATGGTCACCGAGCAGCACGGCATGCGCCCCGTGGAACTGCTCGACTCGCTGGGCGTGCTCGGCCCGGACACCCTGCTCGCGCACGCCGTCGACCTCACGGACGCAGAGATCGAAACCATCGCCCGTACCGGTACGTCCGTCGCGCACTGCCCGGTGTCGAACCTGAAGCTGGGCTGCGGCATCGCACGCGTCCCCGACCTGCTCTACGCGGGTGTCACGGTGGGCCTCGGCACGGACGGCGCGGTGAGCTCCAACACCCTGGACCTCCTCGGCGCGGTGAAGGTCGCGGCGCTCGTGCACAAGGCGGGCGGCGATCCGACGGCTGTCGGCGCCGAGCAGGCCGTGCGGATGGCCACGATCGAATCGGCGCGGGCGCTCGGTCTCGGCGACCAGCTGGGCTCCCTGGAGCCCGGCAAGCGCGCCGACCTGATCGTCCTCGACCTCGACCGGCCGCATCTCACGCCTCGCCACGACCCCTGGTCGATGCTGGCCTACGCCGCCGCGTCCAGTGACGTACGGGACACGGTCGTCGACGGCCGGGTCCTGATGCGGGACCGTACGCTGGTGACAGTGGACGAGCGCCGTGCGCTGCGCGCCCTGCGGGACGCGGCGGCCTGCGCGGCGACCGGTCCCGCGAGCACGACAGGCACCTCCGAAGTGGCAAGCACCGTATGAGCACCGAGCACGGTACGAGCATCGAGCACGTTATGAGCATCGAACCCACCCGCGGCTTCACCGGCCGCGCCCGCGCCGCCGACCGCGACCCGCGGCTGCCTCCCGGGCAGTACGACGCGGCCGACGGCTGGCCCGTCCTGTCCGCCGAGGTGACGCCCGAGCTCGCGCCCGCGGACTGGACGTTCCGCGTGGACGGCCTCGTCACCACCCCGCACACCTGGACGTGGGACGAGGCGCACGCGCTGCCCGCGTCCGAGTACCGCGGCGACATCCACTGCGTGACCAGCTGGTCCAAGTTCGGGGTGCGCTTCGGCGGGGTGAGCCTGGACGCGTTCCTGGCCGCGGCGGGGCCGCGCCCGGATGCCACGCACGTCGTCGCCTACTCCCACACCGGGTACACCACGAACCTCCCCCTCTCCGACGTGACGGGCGGGAAGGCGTGGATCGTCTGGGAGTACGGGGACGGCCCGCTGCCGCCCGAGCACGGCGGCCCGGCGCGGCTGATCGTTCCCCACCTGTACTTCTGGAAGAGCGCGAAGTGGGTCGCGGGGCTGCGGCTCCTGGACCACGACGAGCCCGGCTTCTGGGAGCAGAACGGCTATCACCACCGGGGGAATCCCTGGCGTGAGGAGCGGTACGCCGGTGACTGAGTCTGTGACCGAACCCTTCGTTCCCCCGACGCGGTTCGCCGTGCCGGGGCGGATCGCGGTGAGCGATCGTGCGGCGTCCGAGTGGCAGCGGGCCGTGGTGGTGGACGTCCGGCGCGAGAACGCGGCGGGCACGGTGTCCAGCTTCCGCCTGAAGGTGCCCCACTGGCAGGGGCATCTGCCGGGCCAGCATCTGATGCTGCGGCTGACCGCCCCGGACGGGTACGTGGCCCAGCGCCACTACTCGATCGCCTCCGCGCCCGAGGGAGCCGCCGAGGGCGGTGAGATCGAGCTGACCCTGGACCATGTGCCGGGTGGCGAGGTGTCGGGCCATCTGCACACGGTGGCCCGCGTCGGCGACGTGGTGGAGGTCCGCGGGCCCCTGTCGGGGTTCTTCGCGTGGCCCGGCGACCGTCCCGCACTCCTGCTGGGGGCCGGCTCCGGTGTGGTCCCGCTGATGTCCATGCTGCGGCACTGGCGGCGGGCCGGGCGGCCGGTGCCGTTGCGGCTTCTGGTTTCCGCTCGGACGCGCGAGGATTTGATCTACGCGGATGAGTACGGGGACGAGACCACGGTCGTTCTGACGCGGGCGGAGGGGCGGCTTCGTGCCGAGCACCTGGCGCCGTTCCTCGGCCCCGCTCAGCCCGAGGGGGGCTGGGAGGCGTACATCTGCGGGTCGAACGGGTTCGCCGAGCATGCGTCGCGGCTGCTGGTGGCCGGGGGCCAGCCGGTTGATCGCATCCGGATCGAGCGGTTCGGGTAACGGTCAGAGCGGTCCCTGCGGGGCTCTCCCCAATCCCACCCCTTCCCGAAACTGGGGCTCCGCCCCAGACCCCGTACAAGATGGCCTCAAACGCCGGCCGGGCTGAGAGTCTCAGCCCGTCCGGCGTTTGAGGACGAACTCGGCGGAGCCGGTGATGACGGCCACCAAGGCCCCCGCGCCAGAGCGGGTTTTCGGGAAGGGGCGGGGTTGGGGAAACATCCGCCGGAGGCAGCGCCCGCCCCCGCCTACGGCGAGACCTCCTCCAGCCTCCGCCCCGCCGTCTCCTCGGCGCCGACCGCAGCCACCACGGACCCGACCAGCGCCACGCCCCCCAGCATCACGAACACCGTCGACACGTTCCCACCCGCGTACACGACCCCCACCACGATCGGGCCGAGGATCACCCCGAGCCGGTTCATCGCCCCGCCCACGCTGCTGCCGAGCGCCCGCATCCGCGTCGGGAAGAGTTCCGGCGTGTAGAGGTACAGGCAGATGTTGGAGCCGAAGAAGAAGACCGCCGCGAGCGAGGTCCACAGCAGGACCTGCACCGGCGTGTCCGCGCCGACGGCCGCCAGCGTCGCCAGCATCAGCGCCGCTCCCCCGAGACAACCGGTGATGACCTTCCGCCGGCCCACCCGGTCGACGGTGAGCGCGGCCACGAGGCAGCCGAGCAGACCCGCGCAGGACGTGACCGTCGAGTAGAGGAGCGCGTCCGAGAGGGAGAGGTCGTAGCGGTTCTGGTAGATCGTCGGGAGCCAGGACGTGATGCCGTAGTTGACGAAGTAGCCGGTGAACCAGAGCACGCCGATGATCAGTGTCCGGCGGCGGTAGCGGCCGGTGAACAAGCCGCGGAGACCGGAGGCCGCCTCGCCGGGCGCCACGACGGGAAGCGCCTCGGGCACGGGCGGCAGGGGTTTCGCCGTGATCCGCTCGACGTCCGCCTCGATGCCGGCCATCACCGCGTCCGCCTCGGCCGTCCTGCCGTGATCCGCGAGCCACCGCGGCGACTCGGGCACCTTCCGCTGTACGAGGATGCAGAGCAGGCCGGGCAGCGCGGCGAGGGCGTACATCCAGCGCCAGCCGAGTATCGGCACCACCCAGGCCGCGACCAGCGCGCCCACGGTCAGGCCCGCCGGGAACACCAGCTCGTAGAGGAGCACGAAACGGCCGCGCTGGTGGCTACGGGTGATCTCGGCGATGAAGGTCGCCGCCACCGGCACCTCGCCCCCGATGGCCAGGCCCTGGACGAACCGCAGGGCCATGAAGGCGTCCGGCGACGTGGACACGGACAGGGCCAGGTTGGCGACGCTGGACAGCGCGATGCACAGCGCGATGACCTTCACCCGGCCGATCCGATCCGCGAGCCGCCCGGAGAGCAGCGCCCCGATCAGCATGCCGATCGAGCCGACGGTGAGCAGCAGCGTCGCGGCGGAGGTGCTGAGGTCCCATTCGTGGCGCAGGTCGGGCAGGGCGTAGGCGATCAGGAGCTGGTCGAAGGCTTCGAAGAAGGTGACCGCGCCCACGATGAGCCGGACGGTGATGTGCCAGCGGCACAGGGGAAGCCGTTCGAAGCGGGCGGCTATGGCGGCCCGGACCGCTCGGTCCGGGGAAGCGTCGATCGTCATGCGGGTACTCCGCTGCTGAGGGGGCGGGGGCGGGGACGAGCGGGGAACGCTACGGACTGCGGAGTCTGGGGAAACCCGAGCCAAGGTGCGAGTAAGCGCAAAGTTTCTAAGCGCTTAAGTTGTACCGTCCGGACACCGGAGCCCGTCAAGGGCCTCCGCAGGGAAATCACCGAAGAACGGTCCTGGGCAGGGTCTTGCGCTTCAGATATTTAAGCCCTTAGATTTCTAGCGCTTACCGAAGAGCATCCGGAACTCGCCCGGCACACCCGGTGGTTGCGACCGGACACAGCACGCAAGGAGGCCCCATGCTTCGCATCCCGGCCGACGAGGCGCTCATCGCGGGCGAGTGGCGACGCGGCGCGGGCGCCCCCGCCGACACCGTCGATCCCGCCACGGGCCGCGTCCTCGCCACCATCCACGCGGTCTCCCCCGACGAGGTCGCCGAGGCGGCGCGGCGGGCTGCCGAGGCCGCCGCCGATCCGCGCTGGAGCGATCTCCTGCCTCACCGGCGCGCCCTACTCCTGCACCGCGTCGCCGAGCTGATCGAGGCATCCGCGGACGATCTCGCGGCCCTGCAGACCGCCGACACCGGCAAGGCGCTCACCGAGACCCGAGCCCTGGTGGGCAGCGCGGCGGCGACCTTCCGCTACACGGCCGCCGCCCTGGAGACCGCCGAGGAGACGATCACTCCCTCGCGCGGCGACTACGTGACGATGAGCGTGTACGAGCCCATCGGCGTCGTCGGCGCGATCAACCCCTGGAACTCCCCCGTCGCCAGCGATGCCCAGAAGCTCGCCCCGGCGCTCGCGGGCGGCAACGCGGTCCTGCTCAAGCCCGCCGAGTGGACCCCGCTCGTCTCGCTGGCGCTCGGCCGGCTGATCAGCGGCGCCCTGGAGGAGTTCGGGCTCCCGGCCGGGCTGCTGTCCGTGCTCACCGGCCGCGGCAGTGTCGTCGGGGACGCGATCGTCCGCGATCCGCGCGTCGGCAAGGTCACCTTCACCGGCGGCACGAGCACCGGCCGGACGCTCGCGCACGTCGCGGCCGAGAAGCTGATGCCCCTCTCGCTCGAACTGGGCGGCAAGTCGCCGACGGTCGTCCTCGCCGACGCCGACGTCGAACAGGCGCTGGCCGGCGTGATGTTCGGGATCTTCTCCTCCAGCGGGCAGTCCTGTATCGCCGGGTCACGGCTCTTCGTGGCCCGCGCTCTCTACGAGGAGTTCGTCGGCGAACTCGTCGAGCGCGTAGGGAAGTTGCGCGTCGGGCCCGGCACCTCTCCCGACACCCAGGTCGCGCCCCTCGTCCACCACAAGCACCGGGACTCGGTCGCCTCGTACGTCGATCTCGCCCGCGAGGAAGGCGCGCGGGTGCTGTGCGGCGGGAGTGTGCCGGAGGGTGCGGAGTACCGGGACGGGGCGTACTACCTGCCCACCGTCCTCGACGGGCTCCCCAACTCCTCGCGCACCTGCCAGGAGGAGATCTTCGGGCCCGTCCTGGTCGCGCTGCCCTTCGACGACGAGGACGACCTCGTGCGGCAGGCCAACTCCAGTGTCTACGGCCTCGCCTGCGGCATCTGGACCCGCGACCACCGGGCCGCCTGGCGGATCGCGCGCCGCGTGGAGGCCGGCACCGTCTGGATCAACACCTACAAGCAGTTCAGCATCGCCACCCCCTTCGGCGGCATGAAGGAGAGCGGTCTCGGCCGTGAGAAGGGCCGCGACGGCATCCGCGCCTACCAACACCAGAAGTCCCTGTACTGGGGCGTCACCGACGCGCCTCTCCCCTGGGCCAACTGAACCCCGTACCTCCGGACCTCTGGAGCAGGTCATGTCCCGACCCCGAACCCCCAGCCCCCCGATCGCCCGGCTCCGCGCCCTGCGCTCCGTCGAGCTCCGCACCCCCTCCTTCACCGAGGCGGCCGACTTCTACCAGGAGGTCTGGGGCCTGGAGACCGTCGAGTCCGAGCGCGGCACCGCCGCCTGGCTGCGCGGCACCGGCGCCGAGCACCACGCCCTCCAGCTCACCCGCGCCGACCGCACGGGCCTCGGCAGGCTCTCCTTCGCCGTGGGCACACCCGCCGAGGTCGACGAGGCCGCCCGCAGACTGCTCGCACGCGGCATCACGCCGGTCGCGGGGCCCGGCCCCCTCGACCAGGTCGGCGGCGGCTACGGCCTGCGCTTCACCGACCCCGAGCACCGGCTGATCGAGATCAGCGCGGAGGTCCACGCGGTCGCGCCGCGCGGCCGGGACGGCGCCGTGCCGGTCGGGGTCACGCACGCGGTGCTCAACACGGCGGACATCGACGCCTCCGTCGCCTTCTACCGCGACGTCCTCGGCCTGCGCGTCTCCGACTGGTCCGAGCATCAGATGGCCTTCCTGCGCTGCAACGCCGACCACCACTGCATCGCCTTCAACCAGGCGGAGTGGGCCTCGCTCAACCACGTGGCGTACGAGATGAGTTCGGTCGACCACTTCATGCGGGGCCTCGGCCGGCTGCGGCATCACGGGATCGACCCGCAGTGGGGCCCGGGGCGCCACGGGCCCGGCAACAACACGTTCTCCTACTTCACCGACCCCTCCGGGCTCGTCTGCGAGTACACCTCCGAGGTCGCCCAGATCGTCGAGGACGCGTGGATCGCGCGGGTCTGGCGGCGGGTGCCCGAGCTCTCCGACCTGTGGGGAACGGCCGGGCCGCCGTCGAAGGAGATCCGCTGCCACATGGCGGGGTCACCCGACCCCGGACCGCTGTCCCGGCCAGAGAATCCGGAGGTTCAGGTATGAGTGCCGTACGCAAGGTCGGCATCGTCGGCTGGGGTGCGATCGGTCGTGTCGTCGGCGCCGCACTGGCCGAACAGCACGTCACCGGCGCCGAGTTGACCTGCCTCGTCGACAACCGCCCGCTCGGCGAGAGCGCCCCGGCGCCGCAGGTCTCCTTCGACGAGGCCTTGGAGCGCTGCGATCTCATCGTCGAGGCGGCGGGCCAAGGGGTGGTACGGGAATGGGGCGAGCGCGTTCTCGCCTCCGGGACCGATCTGCTGATCGCCTCCACCGGCGCGCTCACCGACGAGGAGCTCTCCAAGCGGCTCCTGGCCGCGGGGCCCGGCCGGGTGTACTTCACCGGGGGCGCGGTCGGCGGGCTCGATCTGCTCCAGGCGGTGCGTTCGCTGGGGCCGCTCGACGAGGTGCGGCTCACCACCACAAAGCTGCCGTCCACGCTCGAACAGCCGTGGATGGACGCGGAGTTGCTGTCGCGGATGCGGACGGCGACCGGGCCCGTCGAGGTCATGTCCGGGACGGCGCGCGATGTCCCCGTGAAGTTCCCCAAGTCGACGAACGTCGCGGCATCGGTCGCCATCGCCGTCGGCGACCTGGACGCCGTGCGGGTCCGGGTCGTCGCCGATCCCGGCGCCCACCACACGCGGCATGTCGTCGAGGCGTCCGGCGCGCACGGCTCGTACCGCTTCGAGGTGGCGCATCTGCCGGACCCGGCCAACCCGGCGACCAGTCAGGTCGTTCCGTACGCGGTCCTGCGCAGTCTCGCCGCGCTCGCGGGGCGGACGGGGCAGATCCTGTGACGGCCGCCGTGCATGTCGAGGAGGCGGGCTCCGCGGGGCCACTACTGCTGTGCCTGCACGGCATCGGCTCGTCGTCCGCCGCGTTCGCACCGCAGCTCGCCGAGCTGTCCGCGTACGTGCGGGTCGTGGCCTGGGACGCTCCGGGGTACGCCAAGTCGGCTGATCCGGAAGGGCCGTTGGACCTGGACGGCTTCGCGGACGCTGCGGCCTGCCTCATCCGGGAGCGCGGCGCGAGCGCCCACGTCCTCGGCGTCTCGTGGGGCGGGGTGATCGCGCTGCGCCTCGCGGCCCGGCATCCCGAGCTCGTCGACTCGCTGGTCGTCGCGGACTCCAGCGCCGGTTCCGGCACCGATCCCGCGAAGGCCGACGCCATGCGGGAGCGGGCCGCCGAGCTCGCGGAGCTCGGGCCGCGGGAGTTCGCCGAGCGGCGCGGGCCACGGCTCGTCTCACCGGACGCGTCCCCGCAGCTCGTCCGCCGGGTCGTCGACACGATGGCCGCGTCGGTGCGCCTGCCTGGATACGCGTACGCCGCCGAGTCCATGGCCGACGCCGATCTGCGCCCCGAGATCCCGGGGATCACCGCGCCCGCTCTCGTCCTCTGCGGCGACCAGGACCGGGTCACCGGCGTCGAGGCCTCGCAGGCCATCGCCGGAGCCCTGCACAGAACCGCCTACGTGATCGTCAAGGACGCCGGTCACCTGGCCAACCAGGAGCGGCCCGAGGCCTTCAACGCCTGGGTCCTCTCGCACCTGCGCATCACCGCCCGTATCCCCGAACACCTCTGAGAAGGAGCCCCTCCATGCCTCTGACCACCACCGAGTACGACAACGGCGGCGACCTCGGCAAGTACACCGACTCGCTGATCGCCACCAAGGAGTCCCGTGTCGCGGACTTCAGCACGCTGTCCTTCCAGGAGAAGGCGGGCCCGCAGTACCGCCGCGGGCAGATCCGGTACGTCGGCTCGGGCGCGACCGGCAACCACGAGAACGACAGCCGCATCCTGCCGTCCGGCGGCTTCACCTTCTCCAACATGCTGCTGCCGCCGGGCGCCGAGGGCCCCGAGCACACCCACCACGACGTCGAGGAGGCCTTCTTCGTCCTGGAGGGGCAGGTCAAGGTGGGCATCCACCGGGGCTCCGAGGAGGCCGAGTACCGCACCCTCGGCTACCGCGACATGATCGTCGTCCCGGCGGGCGTGGCGCGCTCCCTGAAGAACGAGGGCGACACCGACGCGCTCTTCTGTGTGGTCATCGGCACGCAGAAGCCGCAGGTGCCGACCTACCCGGAGCACTCGCCGATGCACGGCGTCACGCGTGACTGACGTCCCTGCCGCTGACGTCCCTGCACCTGATGTCCGTACGGTCGTCGTCACCGGGGCGGGCCGTGGCCTCGGCCTTGCCATGGCCCGCCGGGCGGGCGAGGACGGCTTCCGGGTCGTCGTCGCCGAGGTGGACGCGGTGCGGGGCGGCGAGGCCGCCGCGGAGCTGTGCGCGGAGGGCCTGGACGTGCACTTCGTACGGTGCGATGTGGCGGACCCGGCTTCGGTGAGCGAACTCGCCCTGACCGTACGTGACTTGGGTCCGCTGTACGGCCTGGTCAACAATGCCGCTCTCGCCAACGGCGTCGGCGGCAAGGAGTTCCAGGACATCGACATCGAGGTGTGGGACCGCCTGATGGCCGTCAACGCCCGCAGCCCGTGGCTGGTCGCCAAGGCCCTCCACCCGCTCTTCGGCTCCCCCGGCCGGATCGTGAACATCGCGTCGGACGCGGCCCTTTACGGATCACCGCGCCTCGCCCACTACATCGCGTCCAAGGGCGCGGTCATCGCGCTGACCCGGGCGATGGCGCGCGAGCTGGGCGACAAGGGGATCACCGTGAACGCGGTGGCGCCGGGGCTCACGGAGGTCGAGGCCACCGAGACGGTGCCGGCCGAGCGGCACGCGCTCTACCGGGGCAACCGGGCGATCTCGCGCCCGCAACAGCCGGACGACCTCGTCGGGTTCGTCTCCTTCCTCCTCTCCGAGGAGTCCCGCTATCTGACCGGACAGGTGGTCGCCGTGAACGGCGGCTTCACCATGAACTGACGTAACGGAGCTTCGAGTTATGGATCTGGGCCTCTCCGACCGGACCGTCCTGGTCACCGGCGGCAGCTCGGGTGTCGGCCTGGCCACGGTCCGCGCCCTGCTCGACGAGGGCGCGCGCGTCGCGACCTGCGGGCGTGACGCCGACCGTCTCGCGAAGGCGGCTGCGGGACTCGGCGGCGGCGACCGCCTCCTGACGGGGGTGTGCGACGTGCGCCACGCGGATGCCGTACGGGAGTTCACCGAGCGCGCGGCCGACACCTTCGGCTCGCTCGACGGGCTCGTCAACAACGCGGGGCAGTCCCGCATGAAGGGCCTCGACGAGTCGACCGCCGAGGACTGGCGCGACGAGCTGGAGCTGAAGTTCGCCGGTGTCCTGAACCCCCTGCACGCCGCGCGCCCGCACCTGGCCGCGTCGGACGCGGCGAGTGTCGTGAACGTCAACGCGGTCCTCGCCAAGCAGCCCGAGCCGCGCCTCATCACCACGAGCGCGGCCCGCGCGGGCATCCTCAACCTCTCCAAGTCCCTTGCCACGGAGCTCGCCCCGGAGGGCATCCGCGTCAACTCCGTCTGCCTCGGCCTGATCGACACCGGTCAGTGGACCCGCCGCCACGCGGCAGCCGATTCGGGTCTGTCGTACGAGGAGTGGCAGGCGGAGCTGGCGGCGGACCGCGGCATCGCGCTCGGCCGGCTGGGCCGCGCGGAGGAGGTCGCGTACGCGATCGTCGCGCTGCTCTCGCCCCGCGCCTCGTACACCACCGGCACCAGCATCGACGTCTGCGGCGGCGTAGGCCGCGGCATCCTCTGAGGAGCTCACTCCCATGGCACCCACTCACTACGCCACCGGCGGCGATCTCCTCGTCGCCGTCCTGCGGGAACTCGGCATCGACACGGTCTTCGGGATCGTCAGCGTGCACAACCTGCCGTTGGTCGAGGCGGTGGACCGGGAGCTGCGTTTCGTCCCGGTCCGCCACGAGGCGACCGCGGTGAACGCCGCCGACGCCTACGGCCGTGCGCGCGGCTCCCTGGGCTGCGCGCTCACCTCGACGGGCACGGGCGCGGGCAACGCGGCCGGAAGCCTGGTCGAAGCACTGAGCGCGGGCACGTCCGTCCTGCACGTCACGGGCCAGGTGGAAACGGAGTACCTGGGCAGCGGCCGAGGCTTCATCCACGAGACGAAGGACCAGCTGGGGATGCTCCGGGCGGTCTCCAAGTACGCGCAGACGGTGACGTCCACGGACACGGCGGCCCACATCCTGCGCAAGGCGGCCCAAGCAACCCTGACGGCCCCGGCCGGCCCGGCAAGCGTGGAGTGGCCGGTGGACCTGCAGTACGCGGCACAGAGGGATGCGGGGGGCCGGGCCCAGATCGGCTCAGCGGTCGTGTGTCCCGCGGGCGGTTCACTTCCCGCCGAAGGCGATCTCGTCGCCGCTCAGGCCCTCCTGGCCAAGGCCAGGCGCCCCCTCGTCTGGGCCGGCGGTGGGGCCACCCGGGCTCGGGACGAGCTGGCCGAGCTGCTGCGCGTCACCGGTGCCGGGCTGCTCAGTTCCAACTCCGGGCGGGGGGCCGTGCCCGAGGATCATCCGCAGGTGATCGGGAACTTCGCGACCACCCCGGTCTGCCGTGCCCTCCTCGCGGACGCTGACCTGCTGGTGACCGTCGGCACGCACTTCCGGTCCAACGAGACCGCCGACTACGGGCTCGTGCTCCCCGATGCGCACATCCAGATCGACATCGACGCCGCGGCCCTCGGCCGCGTGTATCCGGCTCGGCACGCCCTGCACGGGCACGCGCCCGAGGTACTCGCGGCCCTGCTGCCGCACGCGCGCCCGGCCGAGGAGGGGTGGACCCGGCGGGTGGCCGCCGTCCGCGAGGACGTCCGTGCCACCCTGCACGACAACATCGGTCCGCAGGCAGCGATCTGCGACGCCATCCGCGCCGCGCTGCCCCGCGAGGCCGTCGTGGCCCGTGACGTGACCATCCCGTCCAGCAGCTGGGGCAACCGGCTCCTGGAGATGTACGACCCCCGCGACAACGTCTTCCCGCGCGGTGGCGGCATCGGGCAAGGCCTCGGCATGGGCATCGGCGCGGCGCTCGCCCGGCCCGACGCACCCACCGTCGTCCTCGCAGGCGACGGCGGCCTCGCCGTCCACCTGGGCGAACTGCTCACGCTCGCCCAGGAGCGGCCCCGGCTGACCCTGATCGTCTTCAACGACGGCGGGTACGGCGTGCTCCGCAACATGCAGGACCGCTACAGCGAGCGCCGCTCGGGCGTCGATCTCGCCACCCCCGACTTCGAACTGCTCGCTCGTGCCTGCGGGTTGCCCTACGCCCGGATCGCCGCCGAGGACCACGCGCTCCCGGTGATCAGCCACGCCGTCGCCTCCGACGGGCCGACCCTCGTCGAGGTCGACCTGGCGCGCCTGGGCCCGATGAAGAACCCGTTCACCCCGCCCGTCAAGATTCCCGGCCAGTGAGGAGGCCTTCTCCATGAACGAGAGCGAACTCACGCTCCTTGTGCGCCGCATGACCTGGGAAGCGGACGGAGTCCTCTCCGTCGAGCTCACCCACCCCGACGGCAAGCCGCTGCCCGCCTGGACCCCCGGCGCGCATCTCGACCTGCACGCGGGCGGCCACGTACGCCAGTACAGCCTGTGCGGGGATCCGCGGGACACGTCCGCGTACCGGATTGGCGTCCTCAACGAGGCTTCCTCACGCGGCGGTTCACGGCACGTGCACACCGCGCTGCGGCCCGGCCAGAGCGTCACCGTCTCCGAGCCGCGCAACCACTTCGCGCTCGAGGACGCGCCCGGCTACCTCTTCATCGCGGGCGGCATCGGCATCACCCCGCTCCTCGCCATGGCCCGCGAGGCCGCCAGGCGCGGCGCCGAGTGGCGCATGGTCTACGGCGGGCGCAACCGGGGGTCGATGGCCTTCACCGATGACATCGCCGCCCTGGGCGGTGACTTGACCCTCGTGCCACAGGACGAGCTCGGTCACATCGATCTCTCCGCCACGCTCAGCGATCTGCCCGAGCGCACGCTCGTGTACTGCTGCGGCCCCGAGCCCCTGCTCGCCGCCGTGGCGGCCGTCGCCCCGGCGGACCGACTGCGCGTGGAGCGGTTCACCGCGCCCGTCGCGGAGCGGACCGGTGACGAGTCCGCGTTCGAGGTCGAGTGCCGCCGCTCCGGCGTGACCCTCTCCGTCGGCGAGGACACCTCGGTGCTCCAGGCCGCCGAGGCCGCGGGCCTGAGCGTCAACAGCTCCTGCCAGGAAGGCATCTGCGGCAGCTGCGAGACCCGGGTGCTCGACGGCACGCCCGACCACCGCGACTTCCTGCTCAGCGAGGCCGAGCACGCCGCGAACGCCTCGATGATGATCTGCGTCTCGCGCTGCGCGTCCGGCCGTCTCGTCCTCGACCTGTAATCCCCACCGGAGGCAACAGTGACCACCCCCTGGCCGTACCTGAACGTCCACCAGTCCCGGACGCACGAGCCGACCCCCTATGAGTACAAGCTCGCCGCCACCCTCGAAGAGGTCTTCACCAAGGATGGCCACGAACTCGCCGACGTCGTACGCGGCTTGAACGCCCGTCAGGTGCACGCGCCCGACGGCGCCCCGTGGACCGAAGAATCCTTCCGTGCCGAGATGAACCGACTGGGAGCGTGACCCCGATGACCACCCTGACTCCCCGCGTCGGCCCCACCGCCTCCGCCGACCACATCTACGCCACCGGCCTGCGCAACCAGTGGCACCCCGTCGTCCCCTCGGACTTCGTCGCCCCCGGCGCCATGCGCAAGGTCACCGCGCTGGGCGAGCAGTGGCTGCTCTTCCGCCGCTCCGACGGCGCCCTGTCGATGCTCGCCGACCGCTGCCCGCACCGCGGGGCGCCCCTCTCCCTGGGCAAACACCTCGGTGACCGGGTGGCCTGCTGGTACCACGGCGTGGAGATCGAGACCGACGGCACGGTCTCCTCCGTACCGGGCCTGCCCGGCTGCAACCTGGAGGGCAAGAAGCTCGTCACGACGCTGCCCGTGCGGGAGATCGGCGGAGCGATCCTCGCGTACTTCGGCGACGAACGGCACCCGGAGCCCGCCGAACTGACACTCCCCGAGCCGCTCACCGACCCCGACGTGGACGCGATCCTCTGCTACGCGGAGTGGGACGGACCGTGGCGGTTCGCGGTGGAGAACCTCCTCGACCCGATGCACGGCGCGTTCCTGCACCACGAGTCGCACACGATGTACGACGGCGACACCACCGCCAAGTTCCGCATCCGGGAGACGGACCGCGGCTACTTCTTCGAGAAGACCGACCAGCGGGGCGTCAACTTCGACTGGGTGGAGCTGTGCCGCACCGGCGTGGACTGGGTGGACCTCACCATCCCGTACCCGCCGTCGGCGGGCCCCGGCGGCCCGTTCGGGATCGTCGGCATGGTCTGCCCGGTCGACGAGAACCGCACCGGTGTCTTCTTCTGGCGCTACCGCCGCGTGCAGGGCTGGCAGCGCGACACCTGGCGCTTCCTCTACAGGACCCTCATCGAGGAGCGCCACTGGCAGGTCCTCGAACAGGACCGGGTGATGCTGGAGGCGATGCCCGCCGACGCCGACCAGCGCGAGAACCTCTACCAGCACGACCTGGGCGTGGTCCGGCTGCGCCGGATGTACCGCGCGGAGGCGGAGGCTCAGGCCGCTGGCGGGTAGGGCTCAGGCCGCCGGCTCGTAGAGCTCAGGCTTCCGCTTCCCGGGGTTCGTCGGAGTCGGTGATGGACCGCTCCAACTTCGACATCAGGCGCGCCAGTTGGCGGCATTCGGCCGGGGAGAGACCGCCGAGCATCCGGCGTTCGTTGTCGAGATGCTCGGCGAACACCTCGTCGATCTTGACCAGGCCCGTATCGGTGAGCCGCGAGTAGACGACGCGGCGGTCCTCCGCGTCGCGCTCGCGCACGATGAGACCGTCCTTCTCCAGACGGTCGATGCGCAGTGTCACCCCGGCCGACGAGACGAGACCGGAGTCGGCGAGCTGGCCCGCCGTGAGCCGGTAGGGCGCCCCGGCCCTGCGCAGCGCGGTCAGCACGTCGAACCCGGCGACCGCGAGGCCGTGCCGCTCGATCGCCGCGGTGAGCCTGGTGTTGTAGCGCAAGAAGGTCCGGTGCAGCCGCGCGAGAACCTCCAGGGGCGCGGTGTCGAGATCCGGCCGTTCCCTCGCCCAGTCCTCGATGATCGACGCGACCGCGTCCCGCTGGGGTCCCGCCGACTTCTTCCCGGCCATGTGCCGTAGCCTCCCTCTCGCCCGTCCCCCGGGCAGTGCCGTCCCGCGGTCAGTCACGGAGATCTTAGAAACCTTAGCCCTGAGAGAAGTACGGATTCGCGGGACCACGTGCACGACAGCGCTGGGACACGACATACTCGTGCGATACATCGGATGTCTTCTGTCTTGCGAGGCGAGGTCCCATGGCTGTCACCGACGAGGCCATCGAAAAGATCAAGGGCATGATCGTCTCCGGCGCGCTGCGTCCCGGCGACCGGCTGCCCAAGGAGAGTGAACTCGCCGCCGACCTGGGCCTTTCACGCAACTCACTGCGCGAGGCGGTGCGTGCCCTCTCGCTGATCCGCATCCTCGACGTACGCCAGGGCGATGGTACGTACGTCACCAGTCTGGACCCGCAGCTCCTGCTCGAAGCCCTGAGCTTCGTCGTCGACTTCCACCGCGACGACACGGTCCTGGAGTTCCTCGCCGTGCGCCGCATCCTGGAGCCGGCCGCCACGGCGATGGCGAGCGCCCACATCACCGAGGCCGAACTCGACGTGCTGAGCGCCCAGTTGGACGCCCTCGGTCCTGCGCCCTCGGTGGAGGAGCTGGTCGCCTGCGACCTGGAGTTCCACCGCGGCATCGTGCAGTCGTCCGGCAACTCGGTGCTCTGCTCGCTCCTCGACGGCCTCTCGGGACCCACCACCCGGGCCCGCGTCTGGCGCGGCCTCACCCAGGAGGACGCCGTGAGCCGCACCCTGCACGAACACCGCGCGATCCTCACCGCACTGCGCGACCGCGACGCGGAGGCGGCCAGGTCATGGGCGACGGTGCACATCGCGAGCGTGGAGCAGTGGCTGCGCTCGACGCTGTGAAGCAGGGCCGCCGAGGGAGTGTGCGGGCCTCCCGCGGGGCAATGATCCATCCATCGCGGCCCGCGCAAGGGGGCTGCGGAGGGACCCGCCGGACGCCGTAAGGTTGGGGCGTACGTAAAGGACGTCGGAAGGAGGCCTGGGTGATCGAGCTCGAGGGGGTACCCGAGCTGGTCGACCCGGTCATGGTGGCCGCGTTCGAGGGCTGGAACGACGCCGGCGACGCCGCCTCCACCGCGGTCGCGCATCTCGACAAGGAGTGGAAGGGCGAGGTCTTCGCGGCGCTGGACGCCGAGGACTACTACGACTTCCAGGTCAACCGCCCCACGGTCTTCCTGGAGGGCGGCGTCCGCAAGATCACCTGGCCGACGACCCGGCTCTCGGTGGTCCGTGTGGGCGGTGACAAGCCGCGCGACCTCGTGCTGGTGCGCGGGATCGAACCGTCGATGCGCTGGCGGTCGTTCTGCAACGAGATCCTGGGCTTCGCCCATGAGCTCGGCGTGGAGCTGGTGGTGATCCTGGGCGCGCTGCTCGGTGACACCCCGCACACCCGCCCCGTCCCGGTCAGCGGCGTCACATCCGACCCGGACCTGGCCCGCACCATGGACCTGGAGGAGACGAAGTACGAGGGCCCGACGGGCATCGTCGGCATCCTTCAGGAAGCCTGCACGCACGCGGGCGTCCCCGCGGTGAGCCTGTGGGCTGCCGTACCGCACTACGTCTCCCAGCCGCCCAACCCGAAGGCCACGCTGGCCCTCCTGAACCGCCTTGAGGACCTCATCGGCCTGCGCATCCCGCAGGGTGACCTCGCCGAGGACGCACGCGCCTGGCAGGTGGGTGTGGACCAGCTGGCGGCCGAGGACAGCGAGGTCGCCGAGTACGTCCAGTCCCTCGAAGAGGCGCGGGACACGGCCGAGCTGCCGGAGGCGACCGGCGAGGCGATCGCCCGCGAGTTCGAGCGCTATCTGCGGCGGCGCGACGGCGGCGGTCCTCCGCAGCCCGGCGGCCACGCCACTGAGGGCGGCGACGCGGTCCCGTACCTGCGCGACAGCACGGGCGGTGACCGCACGCGGCCCCCGAAGCCGCAGACGCGCCCGGACACGGAACCGGGCGCCGGGACGGGCACGGGAGCCGGACCGGACGAGGAGAGCGGCGGCGAATCCGGACCCGCTGATTCCTCCGAGGACTGATTCGGGACAATCCGAGGACTACGGCACGAAGAGCGGCACGGGGCGGCATTCTTAGGGATGCCGCCCTTCTTTCGTTCGGCTCATGGCCGCTTTCGTTCGGCTCATGGCCGCATCGAGGCGGGGCATCACCTCCCGGACGAATTGCGGTGAAGCGATGACCGACCAGGTAGAGCCGGCAGGGGGCCCGGGGGCCGGTGCCCCCGGACCCGACGGGGCGGGATTCACCTACCGCGCGTCCGAGCAGGAGCTGATCGTCGTCGCACGGCCGGAGGCCCGGCTGCGCGCCCAGGCCGAGGGCGTCCGCTCGGCGGCGGGCTCCGACGTGTCCGCCCTCAACACGTTCCTCAGTGCTGAACAGCTCGTCCTGGAACCGCTGTTCGGCGACGAGGAGCGGCTGCGCCCGGCGGCCCGGCAGCACACCGCGTCGGATGACGGCGACGGCCTCCCCGAGCTGGCGCTCTTCTACCGCGTGCGCGGCGGCGAGAGCAGGGCACAGGAGCTGCGCTCGCGGGTGGCCGCGCTGCCGGGGATCGACACGGCGTACGTCAAGCCCGGTGCCGTACCGGCGTCGCTCGGCTCGACGGACCGGCCGCAGCCCCCGCCGCAGCGCCAGTCGGGTCCGTCCGGGACGCTCCCGCCCGGGTCCCCCGACCTCGGCGAGACCGGCCGCCGCAAGGAAGGCGCCCCCGTCACCCCCGACTTCACCGCCCGCCAGGGCTATCTGCGCCCCGCGCCCGACGGCGTCGACGCGCACTGGGCCTGGCAGCGGCTCGGCGGTTGCGGCGAGGGCATCACGGTGATCGACGTCGAGGGCGCCTGGCAGCTGGGCCACGAGGACCTGACCGGCAAGCTCGCCGGCGTGGTCATCGGCACGCCCGTCCAGGACGTGGCCTGGCGCAACCACGGCACCGCGGTGATGGGCGTGATCGGCGGCGACCGTACTTCCGCGGGCATCACCGGCATCGCGCCCGAGGCCATGACCTCGGCGGCCTCCGTCCAGCCTCTCGGTACGGCGGCCACGATCCACGCGGCGGCGCAGCGGCTCGGCCCCGGCGACATCGTGCTCATCGAACTGCACCGCCCGGGACCGCGGTTCGGCTTCGAGCCGCGCGACGACCAGCGGGGTTACATCGCCCTGGAGTGGTGGCCCGACGACTACGCGGCGATCCGCCACGCCACCGCGCAGGGCGTCATCGTCGTCGGGGCGGCGGGCAACGGCGCGGAGTCCCTGGACGACTCGGTGTACGAGCGCGGGCCCGACGAGTTCCCCGCGTGGTGGCGCAACCCCTTCAACCCCGCCCACCGGCCCTCGCGCGCCGTCCTGGTCGGCGCGGGGGCGCCGCCGCCCGGCACCCACGGCCGCGATCACGGCCCGGACCGCTCGCGCCTCGGGTTCTCCAACTACGGCGCCCGGGTGGACGCACAGGGCTGGGGCCGTGAGACGACCACGACCGGCGGCGCCTGGAACCAGCCGGGTGACCTTCAGGGCGGCGAGGAAGAGAGCGCCTGGTACACCGACACGTTCTCCGGCACCTCGTCCGCCTCGCCGGTCGTCGTCGGCGCCCTGGCCTGTCTGCAGGGCATGTTGAAGGCCGCGGGCCGGCAGCTGATGACGCCGGACCGGGCGCGTGAGGTGCTGCGTTCGACGGGTTCGCCGCAGCAGGACGCGCCGGGCCGCCCGGCGTCGCAGCGGATCGGCAACCGCCCCGACATCAAGTCGGCGGTGGCCGGCCTGCTGCCGTCGGCGGTGGGCTCGGGCCGGGCCGAGCGCTACTGGGACGAACTGCTCCCCTACCCTCCCGAACTCCCGCCGCGCCTGCGGCTGTTCGTCGCCGGGGAGTGGCGCAACCTGAACGAACCGTCCCCCGACGTCCGCCAGGCGGTGCACGCGGCCTTCGCGACGGGCCACCCCGACGTACGCGTCTGGTTCTCGGACGACGAGGTCGTCGGCCTGGTCGTCACGGGCTGAAGCGTTCGCGTGCGGCATCCGGGCGCGGTTCCTTCGCCCGGATGCCGCTCCCTGCCGGTGAACCGGCTTACGCGCAGTGGAACTTCGCCGCTGCCCAGTCCCCGTGGTCCCCGCTCTTGGAGCCGTTGGTGTCGGTCACCTTCAGTTCCACGTGCCGGGCCCCGCTGACGTCGACGTCCACCGGCACGGTCGCCGAAGCGCCCGTCACCTCGGGCGAGGTCCACAGCACCTTGCCGTCGGCCTCGACCGAGAACGCCACCTCTCCGTAGCCGTTGATCTCGTCGTCGATGCCCGCGTCGGCGGTGAACTTCGAGCACGTGCCGCCCGTGTACACCTCGATCGCGGAGTCGGCGTGGGTACCGATCCCCTTCTCGTACGTCGTGCCCGCGAGGGTCAGCGTGTGGCCGTCATCGGCGCCCGACTCCCCGTTGCTCCGGTCGCGTTCGGCGGGGCCGTAGCCGTTGGCCGACTTGAGCCACACCATGTCGCTCGCCCAGGTGTCGGCCGTCGGCGCCGGAGGCATCACGGCGACCGCGACGCGCTGGACGGCGGTGCGGTCCTGGCCCGCCGCGCGGTGGCGGGCCGTCGCGGTCAGCGGCTGTTCGCCGGGTTCGGCGTCCTTGGGCGGAGTGACGGTGACCTCGACGCGCCGGGTGGTGCCCGCCTCGACGCGGCCTGCGTGGGCGGTGCCCGCGGTCCAACCCTTCGGGACGTCAAGGGTGACATCGACGCCGGTGGCGTCCCGTGTCCCCGCGGTGACGTCGACGGCGACCTTGCCCGCCGTCCCCGCGCCGAGCTCCTGTCCCGCGGGGGCGTTCAGCGTGGCGCTCGCGCCGGGCACGGCGCCCCCGACCGCGCTGGTGTCGTCGAGCTCGATCTCGAACGCCCGGTCCGTGCGGAGCGCCGGCGTCTTCACCTTGACGACACCGCCCCGGTCGTCCCGGTCGTAGAACCAGCCCTGGGACGCCTTCTCGTACGCCGCCTTCGACGTGAACCGCGGCAGCCTGTCGCCGCCCAGCTCCACGCGGCTCGGCGCGTCACCGGTGTGCAGGGTGAAGGCGTAGGGCCGCTTGGTCTGCTTGCCGCTGAACTCCCCCTTGCTCGCGCCGATCCGCACCCGCACGTCGCCCGCCCCGGAGCGGGGCGCGTCGACGTCGGCACGCTGGGTGGCGTACTTGCCTGCGCGGTGCTGCCGGGTCTCGCCGTCGTCCTCGTACAGCTCGAAGGAGGACCTGCCCTGGGGGTAGATGTCCCAGGCGAGCGGCGAGTCGGCGGTGCGGTCCTTGTAGGACCTGATGCCGCCGGGCCACATCGGCACGGTGGCGCCGCCCTTGACGAAGAGCGGCAGGGTGTCGAGGGGCGCGCTGTAGTTGTCGACGGTGGTCGGACCCTGGTAGGTGCGGCCGCTCCAGTAGTCGGTCCACGTGCCCTTGGGGAGGTAGATGCCGTCCCGCACGGTCGTGTCCTGGTAGACGGGCGCGACGAGGAAGTCCTCGCCCGCCAGGAACTCGTACTTGGCCGCGTCGGTGGCGGCCTTCGGGTCGCCGGGGTATTCGAGGGCCAGCGGGCGCACGGCGCCGACGCCCGTCTTCGTCGCCTCGTGGCCGTATGAGTAGAAGTAGGGCAGCAGCGACTCGTGCAGCTTCAGGTACGTGCGGTTGATGGAGGTGTACGGCTCCCCGTACCGGAAGGGCTGCTTGTCGGTGGCCGCCCAGCCGTCCATCGTCATCGTGACGGGCAGGAACGACTTCCACTGAAGGTCGCGTACGTACGTCTTGGCGCTGCCGCCGAAGATGCCGTCCACGTCACCGGTCGTGTAGGCGAGGCCGGACATGGTCGCGCCCGCGTACGTCGGTATCTGCCAGCGGATGTACTCCCAGCTGCCGCTCTGGTCGCCCGACCACTGCACTCCGCAGCGCTGGGCGCCCGACCAGCTCTCGGGGGCCCAGGTGAAGCCGCGGGCGTCGCTGTTGTCCTCGATGCCCTTGTAGGCGTCCTTGCAGCCGTCGAGCGCCTTCTTGTAGCCGTCGCCGACCCAGGCGACGTCGAGCTTGGCGACGCGCTGGCCCGCCCTGACCTGTTCGGCGATCTTGTCGAGGCCGTCCTCGGTCCACAGGCCGAGCTGCATGTCTCGGTCCTGGAGCCCCTTGGCGGTCTCGGCGAGGTCTTCGTAGCCGCAGCCGTAGCCGTCGTTGACGAGCATCCAGCCGTTGGGCATGTCGTGCTTCAGATACTCGTCGGCGATCTTCAGGGAGTCCAGGGTGTGCCGCTCGCCCTGGTTGGCGTTGTGGAGGTAGCAGTCGGCGTCACCGATCTCCAACCCGTAGATGGGCGGCAGGAAAGGCTTCCCGGTGAGCTTCGTGTACTGCCCGATGACGTCCTTGGCGGCGTCGCTGCCGCGCCCCGCGAAGTAGTAGGCGTCGAAGCGCTGTTCCTTGGCGGTGGCCGTCACCGGCTCGGCGAAGTCGTAGGTGTTGGGGGCGTAGGTGTTCCGGAAGACTCCGTAGCCCTCCGAAGACAGGTAGAAGGGCACGGAGTTGGGATGGCCCCCGTCGTCCCAGTTGTAGTCGACGCTCACCTCGACCTTCTTGCCGCGGTGCGAGGTGTTGCCGCGCCCGTTCTGCATTCCGGCGCCGTAGTACTGCTCGTCGGCGCCGCGGGCCAGGCTCTGTGTGGTGGCGTCCTTCGTCCAGCTCAGGCCCTTGGACTCGGCCCAGACCTGGGTGCCGTCGGCGCGGTACAGGGCGAAGCGCAGCGGTGACTTGTAGGCGCGCAGGGTCACTTCGGAGGTGCTGAGTTCGTACCGGTCGCCCTTGTCGGCCCACTTGGTGCGGGGCGGTTCGCCCTGCGGCAGGACGATGTCCTTGCCGGTGGGGTCGGTGAAGTCGCCCTCCGGGGCGAGTTCGAGCCGGAAGGTCTCCTTCGACACGAAGCTGACGCGGGCCTCGGCCGTGCCCGCCGTGAGGCGGTAGACGGAGCCGTCGGCGGTGAAGTCCGTGACGTCCCCGACCGTGGTCGCGGGATCGTCGGCGGCCTGCGCGGCGCCGCCACCGGGGCCGGCGAACACCGCGAGGAGGCCGAGCAGGGCGGCGGCGACGGCCGCCCGTCTGAAGCGGGTGGGTGATCTCATGGCCGGTGGTCTAGCGCGTCAACGGGTGTCATGGCCATGGACTTTGATGGGCCGCTCCCTGGATTTCCGGGAGCGGCCCATTCGGTGAAGCGGTGACTACTGCCAGCCGGCGGCTACAGGGCGACGCCCAGCAGTGCGTCCACGGCACGCGATACGACACCGGGGGCGCCCTCGTCCGTGCCTCCCTCGGCGTCCTGGCGGGCGGCCCAGCGGTCCACGGCGGCGAGCGCCGTGGGAGCGTCCAGGTCGTTCGCGAGGGCCTCGCGGATCTCCTCGACCAGCGCGTCGGCGTCAGGTCCGTCGGGACGCGACACGGCGGCACGCCACCGGCCGAGGCGCTCCTCGGCCTCGGTCAGGACGGAGTCGGTCCATTCCCAGTCGGCGCGGTAGTGGTGGGCGAGCAGTGCGAGGCGGATGGCGGCCGGGTCGGTCCCGTCCCGCCGCAGCTTCGACACGAACACGAGGTTGCCCTTGGACTTGGACATCTTCGCGCCGTCCAGGGCGACCATGCCCGCGTGCACGTACGCCTTGGCGAAGGGGTGCTCGCCGGTGAGCGCCTGGGCGTGCGAAGCCCCCATCTCGTGGTGCGGGAAGGCGAGGTCGGAGCCGCCGCCCTGCACGTCGAAGCCCATGCCCAGGTGGTCGAGGGCGATGGCCACACACTCGATGTGCCAGCCGGGGCGGCCACGGCCGAGCGAGGCACCGTCCCAGCTCGGCTCGCCCTCGCGGGCGGCCATCCAGAGCATCGGGTCGAGCGGGTCCTTCTTGCCCGGACGGTCCGGGTCGCCCCCGCGCTCGGCGGAGAGCAGCTTCATCGCGGCGGCGTCGAGACCGGACACCTCACCGAAGTGGGGGTCGGACTCGACCGAGAAGTAGACATCACCCTCCAGCTCGTAGGCGGCGCCCATGTCCCGGAGCCGTTCGACGAGCGGCACGATGCCGGGTATCGCCTCGACGGCTCCGATGTAGTGCTGCGGCGGGAGCAGTCGCAGGGCGGTCATGTCCTCGCGGAACAGGGCGGTCTCGCCTTCGGCGAGCTCCATCCAGTCCTTGCCGTCGCGGATGGCACGTTCAAGGAGCGGGTCGTCCACGTCGGTCACGTTCTGGACGTAATGAACCTGCCGCTTGGTGTCGAGCCACACGCGCTGCACGAGGTCGAACGCGTTGTAGGTCGCCGCGTGACCCATGTGGGTGGCGTCGTACGGGGTGATGCCGCAGACGTAGATACGGGCGACGGGACCGGGGTCAAGGGTGACGAGGCCACCGGTCGCGGTGTCGTGGATCTGGAGGTCGCGGCCCTTGCCGGGCAGGGCGGGGACCTCAGAAGCGGGCCAGGCATGCATGCCATGAGCCTAACCGGACGGAGCGTCCGCATACGAGTGGGGGATCTGGCGGGGGCGCCTCGTGCGGTGCGATCAAGCCGCAGCGAGCAGCCGCCCCCGTTGTGGGCAGGCGTTCCGCAGGGCGGAACGGGTGGGCACAACGCCGAAGCTGCGGGGTACCGATCAGACCGGCGGCCACGGAATGGCGGGCCAGTCGCCGCCGGGTGCGGGATGCAGCCCGGACGCCAGCAGGGCGTCCACCCTCGCACGGAGCGCGTCCACCTCAGGTCCGGTGATCAGCTCGCCCAGCCGCAGGCAAAGCGGCGCCCCCGCACCGAGCCCGTCCCGCAGGGACCCGAGCACCTCCACCGCCTCGGCGGACAACAGCTCCCCCGCCCACCCCCACAGCAGCGTCCGCAGCTTGTCCTCGGCGTTGAACGTCACCCCGTGGTCGATGCCGTAGAGACGCTCCCCGGAGGTCAGCAGATGCCCGCCCTTGCGGTCCGCGTTGTTGATCACCGCGTCGAGCACCGCGAGCCGCCGCAGCCGCTCGTCGTCCGCGTGCACGAGAAGCGCCGCGCGCCCCTCCCCCACGTCGGCGAAACCGATCGCCTTCCAGCCGTCGGACGGCTCGTCACCCTCGACGAGAGCGAGGAGCTCGGGCCCTTCCTCCTGCGAGCCCTCGATCCACAGCTGGCACATGCCCTCGCCGTGCGGCCCGTCCCGCAGGACGGTCGGCGGTACCAGGCCCCACCCGGTCGCCTCGGAGACCTCGTACGCGGCCATCTCCCGCTGCGCGAGCGTCCCGTCGGGGAAATCCCACAGGGGGCGCTCCCCGGCGACGGGCTTGTAGACACAGGCGGCTTCCCGGCCCTCGTACGAGACGGTGCAATAGAGGACCGCGTTCGACGCCTCACGGATCCGTCCACGGACGGTCAGCTCGCCCCGGGCGAGCAGCTCGACGGCGTCGGCGCCGAAGGCCGGACTCACGCGTCCCGCCGGTATCCGTTCTGCCGCGGGCATACGTGTCCTTCCGGGTCGAGCGGGAGGCTGCACAGCGGGCACGGCGGGCGGCCCGCGTTCACGACGTCGAGGGCGCGCTTGGCGAACGCGCGCGCCTGCGCGCCGGTGAGCCGCACGCGCAGCATCGGCGGCCCGTTCTCCTCGTCCTGCAGAAGCCTTTCCTCGGCTTCCGCGAGATCCTCGTCGGATTCGGCGTCCAGCTCGACCAGAGCCTGCGCCTCGACGATCATCCGCTCCTCGTCGCCGTCCCAGGCCAGCGCCATCGTGCCGACGCGGAACTCCTCCTCGACGGGGGAGGCCAGGGGCGCGCTGTCACTGACCTCGGTGGGTGCGACGGCGGGCACGGGGGCGTTGCCGCCGCTGCGCCGCACGACCTCGTCGAGCAGCTCTTCCATGCGTTCGGCGAGCGCGGCCACCTGGGTCTTCTCCAGGGCGACGCTGGTCACCCGGACCCCTGCGGAGGCCTGGAGGAAGAAGGTACGCCGTCCGGGGAGCCCGACCGTTCCGGCCACGAAGCGTTCCGGCGGGTCGTAGAGGAACACCTGACGCGACACGTCCTGTCTCCATTGGGATCGACTGCGGTTGATCATTTGCGCCTGTTCGGCGCGACGACTGCACCCTACTGCGGGTGACGATCACGGTGCTCCCGCATCGCCCCCCACCGCCGCGTCGCCGCCCGAGGGCTCCGCGCGGGGCGCGAGCGACCCGAAGTCGCCGGTGTCCCCCAGGCGTACGAGGAAGGGACGCAGGCGCGTGAAGCGGATGGCGGTGACGGAGCAGGGCTCGACGGAGATGCGCTGGAAGAGGTCCAGGTGGAGGCCGATGGCGTCCGCGACAAGGGACTTGATGATGTCGCCGTGCGAGCACATCAGGTACACCGCGTCGTGGCCGTGATCGCGCTCCACGCGCGCGTTCCACTCGCGTACGGCCTCGGCGGCCCGCGTCTGCATGGCGCGCATGGACTCACCGCCGGGGAAGGCGGCGGCCGACGGATGCTGCTGTACGACCTCCATCAGCGGCTCGTCGGACAGCTCGGCGAGCTTGCGGCCCGACCAGTCGCCGTAGTGGCACTCCCCGATGCGGTCGTCGGTGTGCGTCCGCAGGTCCGGCCGTGCGGCGAGCAGCGGTGCGACGGTCTCCTGGCAGCGCTGCAGCGGGCTCGTGACGACTTCGGCGAGCGGCAGGTCCGCGAGGCGTCCGGGGAGCGCGGCGGCCTGTGCGGCGCCGCGCTCGTCCAGGGCCACGCCGGGGGTCCACCCGGCGAGCAGGCCCGCGGTGTTGGCGGTGGATCGTCCGTGCCGGACGAGGATCAGCGTGGGCATGCGGGCCAGCCTAAGCCGACGCGGGGGTGCGCCCCGAGCGCAGGTTCGGAAGAATGCGCTCCGTGATCGTGGACTGTGCGATGTACAGGGACGGGCGCCGCACCGAGTGCGAGGCGGACTTCTCCGACGCCCTCGGCTCCGCGCGTGCCGCGGGGGACGCCTTCGTCTGGGTGGGCCTGCACGAACCGACCGAGGCGGAGTTCGACGAGGTCAGCAGGGAGTTCGGGCTGCATCCGCTGGCGGTGGAGGACGCCTTGAAGGCGCACCAGCGGCCCAAGCTCGAGGTGTTCGACGACTCGCTGTTCGTGGTCCTGAAGCCGGTCGTGTACGAGCCGGACAACGACATCGTCTCGTCGGGCGAGGTGATGGTCTTCATCGGCGACGCCTTCGTGGTGACGGTCCGGCACGGCGAGGGCTCGCCTCTCGGTGCCGTACGCCATCGCATGGAGGCGGAGCCCGAGATGCTCAGGCACGGCCCCACGTCCGTCCTGTACGCGGTGGCCGACGCCACGGTCGACCACTATCTGGACGTGGCGGGCGAGCTGCAGACTGACCTGGAGGAGCTGGAGGCCGAGGTCTTCTCGCCCGACAGCGGGGGCAGCCGCAACACGGCGTCGCGGATCTACCGGTTCAAGCGGCAGATCGTCGAGTTCCGCCGGGCGACGGGACCGTTGGCGATGCCCATGATGCGCCTCTCCGGAACGGGTCCCTTCGCGCCTGACGTGCCCTTCGTGAAGGACACGGCCCAGCCGTTCTTCCGGGACGTCAGCGACCATCTGACGCGCGTGAACGACTGGGTGGACAGCCTCGACCGACTGGTGTCCGACATCCTCTCCGCGCACCTGGCGCAGATGAGCGTGCGGCAGAACGACGACATGCGGAAGATCTCGGCGTGGGCCGCCATGGCGGCGGTCCCGACGATGATCGCGGGCGTCTACGGCATGAACTTCGACCACATGCCCGAGCTGCGTTGGGTGTGGTCCTACCCGGCCGTGATCCTGCTGATGGTCGCGATCGAGTTCTTCCTCTACCGGCTGTTCAAGCGCCGCGGCTGGCTCTGACCGGCGGTCGGGTCCGGCTCAGGCGAACGTCTCAGGCGAACGACGTGGCGGGCCCGCCGAGGGCGTCGCGCCGCTGGGGCATCTTCAGGGAGACCATCCGCCGCCATCCGCCGAGGCGTTCGTACGCGTAGATGGCGTTGACGCCCGAGGCGAGCGCCGCGGCCTTGGGCTTCGGCCAGTTCAGGATGCGTCCCATGTGGCCCATCACGGCGATGCTCACGTCCCGGTACACGCGCGTCTCGGCACGGGCGCACTCGTGCAGGGTGTCCAGGATCGTCCGCCCGTGTCCGGCCGCCGCGAGGCTCAGCAGCTCCTCGTGGCAGTACGCGAGGTGGTTGTCCTCGTCGTGGCAGATCATCCTGATGGCCTTGCCGACCTCGGGGTGGTCGCCGAAGTACGTGACCAGCATGTCCATCTGGTCGGCGGCTCGCTGTTCGGTGACTCGGCTGTGCGAGAGGTAGACCACGACGTCCCGCTCGGTCAGCGGCTCCTCGCGGCGCAGCTTCTCGTGCGTGAGGCCGATGCCCTTCTGCTCCAGGAGCATGGTGTAGTCCGTCTCGGGCGGCACCGGGACGGGTTCGAGGCCGCGCTTCTTCAGCAGGGCGTTGAAGATCCGCCCGTGCTTGTCCTCGTCGGCGCCGTGCCGGGTGACCTTGGCGGTGAGGGCGCGCTGGCCCTCGGGGAGCAGCGCCGCGATGCGCGCGTTCTCCCAGCCGCCCTGCGACTCCCCGCTGGCGGCGATGGAACAGAAGAGCTGGAACGACTCGTCGTTGTCGAGGATCTCCTCGAAGACACTCCTGGCCGACAGCATCAGTGGCACCTCCATGCCTCCGCGCGGACCTCCGCAGACAACAAGTCAAATGCGGCGGCGCGGGTGTGGCAACAGCTGCCGCGGACGGCTCCGCCAAACGAAGGACAGTTGCGCACGGGCGTGGCCGTAACCGAGGGGCGCCGTGACGCGTTGTGTCCCGTGACGGCCGTGGCGGGGAAGACCCCCGAGCCCCCACCACGGCCGCAGAACTTCTCCTCCGGTTACTCCGGTTACGCCAGGCCGGCGCGCTCCAGGGCCTGGGTCCCCGCGCGCAGGGCCGCGATCCGCTCATCCAGCGTGAAGCCGGCCGGCGCCAGCGTCAGCGTGGTGGCCCCGGCGGCCGCGTAGGCCTGCATCCGGTCGGCGATGCGGTCCACGGAGCCGAGCAGCGTGGTCGAGTCGATCAGCTCGCGCGGCACGGCGGCCGCCGCGCCCTCCTTGTCGCCGGACAGGTACTTGTCCTGGATCTCGGCCGCTTCCTTCTCGTAGCCCATGCGCTGGGCGAGCTGGTTGTAGAAGTTCTGCTTGCGGCTGCCCATGCCGCCCACGTAGAGGGCGGTGTACGGACGGAACATGTCCGCGAGGCCGTTGACGTCGTCGCCCACCGCGAGCGGCACCGTCGGGACCACGTCGAAGCCGTCCATCGTCCTGCCCGCCTTCTCGCGCCCCGCCCGCAGGTGACGGATCGCCGTCTCCTCGAGGTGCTCGGCCGCGGGGAAGATCAGCAGGGCGCCGTCGGCGATCTCACCGGTCTGCTCCAGGTTCTTGGGGCCGATCGCGGCGATGTAGAGCGGGATGTGCTCGCGCTGCGGGTGGACGGTGAGCTTGATGGGCTTGCCCGGTCCGTCCGGCAGCGGGAGCGTCCAGTGCTCGCCCTCGTAGCTGAGGCGCTCGCGCGTCATCGCCTTGCGGACGATCTCGACGTACTCGCGGGTGCGGGCGAGCGGCTTGTCGAACTTGACGCCGTACCAGCCCTCGGAGACCTGCGGCCCCGAGACGCCGAGGCCCAGGCGGAAGCGGCCGCCGGAGAGCGAGTCGAGCGTGGCGGCCGTCATGGCGGTCATCGCGGGCTGCCGGGCCGGGATCTGGAAGATCGCGGATCCGATGTCGATGCGTTCGGTCTGCGCGGCCACCCAGGACAGCACCGTCGCGGCGTCCGAGCCGTAGGCCTCGGCGGCCCAGCAGACCGCGTAGCCGAGCTTGTCGGCCTCCTTGGCGACGGCGAGGTTGTCCGCGTCCATCCCCGCGCCCCAGTAGCCGAGGTTGATCCCGAGCTGCATGGCCGAATCCCCTTACTGAGCAGTAACGTCCTTGTGCCGGGGACTGTAGCGCGTGGGTGCGGCGTCCGTCAGCGGCGGGCGTGCGGGTGGCCGGGGGTTGTCGGGTTCTCCACAGTCGCGGGTTTGTCCACAGCCCCTCACGCCGCTGGAGCACGGCCAGTAATCTCAGCGCCCATGGAGCAGAGGCATCTCGGCCGTACCGGCCTTCGCGTGTCCCGGATCGGACTCGGCACCCTCACCTGGGGGCACACCCAGGAGAGCGACGCCGCCGATCTGTTGAAGGTGTTCTGGGAAGCGGGCGGCAGCCTCATCGACACAGCTGATGTGTACGGCGACGGGGAGGCCGAGTATCTGCTCGGCCGTCTCATAGAACGGCTGGTGCCGCGGCGCGACCTGGTCATCGCGACCAAGGCCGGCAGCGTGCCCGACCCCGACCGCCGCTTCGACGGCTCGCGGGGCCACCTCCTCTCCGCGCTCGACGCCTCCCTGGCCCGCCTGGGCACGGAGTACGTGGACCTGTGGCAGCTGCACGCCTTCGACCCCTGCACGCCCCTGGACGAGACGCTCCAAGCCCTGGACATCGCCGTCAGCAGCGGCCGGGCACGCTATGCGGGCATCTCGAACTTCTCCGGCTGGCAGCTCGCCAAGGCGGCGACGTGGCAGCTCGCCGCCCCGGGGTCACGGACCCGCCTTGCCAGTACGCAGATGGAGTACTCCCTGCTGCAGCGGGGCGTCGAGCGGGAGTTGCTACCCGCGGCGATGGACCTCGGCGTGGGGCTGCTGCCCTCGTCGCCGCTCGGCCGCGGCGTGCTCACCGGCAAGTACCGCCACTCCACCCCGGCCGACTCGCGCGGCGGCTCCGAGCACCTCGCGCCGTTCGTCGCGCCCTATCTCGACGAGACCGCGAGCCGGGTCGTCGACGCGGTCGCCACGGCGGCGGACGGCCTCGCGGCCACGCCCCTCCAAGTCGCCCTCGCCTGGGTGCGCGACCGCCCCGGAGTCACCGCACCGATCGTCGGCGCGCGCAACGCGCAGCAGCTCACGGCCGCATTGTCAGTGGAGACCCTTAGTCTTCCTGACGAGATCTGCCAGGCGCTCGACGACGTGTCGGCGCCCGTGCACCGCTACCCCGATCAGGACTGGAGCACGCTGTGAGTACGGAGCCGGAAACCGCTGCCGCGAAGGAAGCGGAGGGGGCCCCTGCCGCGGAGGCAAGTGGGGCAGGCGCCGCGGAGGCGAACGGGGCGGGGGCGCCGGAGGCCGAGGGCGCGGCAGGCACCGGCGGCTCCGACGGGGCGGCCGGAGCGGACGGCTCCGACGGGGCGGCTGAAGTGGGCGGCTCCGACGGGGCGGCCGGAGCGGAGGGCTCCGACGGGGCGGCTGAAGTGGGCGGCTCCGACGAGGCAGCCGAAGTGGGCGGCTCCGGCGGACCTGACGCACACGCCGCTGCCGCCGCGGAGGCGAACGGGGCGGGGGCGCCGGAGGCCGAGGGCGCGGCAGGCACCGCAGGCTCCGAGGGGGCAGCCGGAGCGGACGGCTCCGCCGGGCCGGAGGGTGCTGGTGGCAGCGGCGCCGCCGGCGAGAGCAAGGAGCTCTCCGAGACCGAGGCGGAGATCGCCGCCCAGCAGGAGCTCCAGGAGCGGATCGCCGAGCGGAAGGCCGCCAAGCAGGGGCCGGTGGACGCCGGGGCCAAGCTCAGTGGCAAGGCCGCCGATCTGCTGGCCGCCGTGCGCGCGGTGGAGAGCGGGGAGAAGCCCGTCGCCAGCGCCTTCAGCGAGCCCGGACCAGCGCCCCGCAGGACCGCGCCGGAGCCGGTGCGGCGGCCTCAGCCCGCCGTGGCGGCCGCCTCGGGCCCCGGCGACGAAGCCGTGGAAGCGGTCCGTGCCGTGCTCGCCGACGGAGGGGCGCCCGCCGCCCTCGCCACACGGACGGCTGCCGCGCTCGGCGAAGGCGCCGCCACCCAACTGCGCGACGACCCCTGGCAGTTGCTGCGGGTCGGCGGAGTACGCACGGAGCAGGCCGACGGCTTCGCGCGGGCGCTGCTCGGCGCGGAGTGCGGTCCCGACGACGAGCGCAGGGGCCGCGCGGTCACCGCCTGGCTCCTGGAGCAGGCGGCCGTCGCGGGGCACACGGCCCTGGACGCGGCGGCGCTCACCGCGGCGCTCGGACAGCGTGCCGTGCCCGATCCGGACGCGGCGGTGCAGAGCGCCATCGCGGAGGGCGACATCCTGGTCTTCCAGGACGCCATCGAGACACCGGGAGCACCGGCCCCCGCACAGGAAGAGGGCGACGGCGAGGGCGAGGAGACCGAGCAGCCGGTCCGCGTCCTGGTCGGTCTGGAGCGGTACGCCCTCGCGGAGGAGAGCCTCGCCGACGGCCTCGCCCGGGTGATCAACTCTCTGCCGAAGGACGAGGCTTCGGGCCCACAGGCCGCGGCATGGGAGTCCGCGGCGGCCGATGCGTCCGGCTCCACCGCCGAGCTGATCCGCGCGGTGGCCGGTCACGGCCTGGTCCTGCACACCGGCGGCGAGGCGGCACGCGCCGAGCCCGCCGCGCTGGTGAGGGTCGCCGCGGGTCTCGGCCTGCGGACGTGGGCGGCCACGCACAGCTCCGCGGGCCGGCGGCACATCGCCCGGCTAACGGGCTCGGACGAGGCGGCCCCTGACGAGACGGGCACGGGCGAAGGGCGCCCGGACGAGACGGGCGCCGTGACCGTGGCGGGGCTGCTCTCCGGGGCCGAAGGCCCGGGGCGGGACAGCGACGGAGCACTCGCGCTCGACCTCCTGGTGGTCCTCGACGCACCGCAGCTGGACGTGGAGACCGCCGCGATGCTGGTGGAGTCCCTGCCGGACGGCGCCCGGCTGGTGCTGAGCGGCGATCCGGGGGTGCTGTGGTCGGCGGGCCCCGGCCGGGTCTTCGCGGATCTCCTCGCGGCACGCTGCTGCCCCCAGGTCGTCTCGCGCGTCCCGGACCCCGGGCCCATCGGAGAGCTCGTCTCCGGCATCGGCATCGGCGAGCTGAACCAGGTGGAGGCGCCGGGCAAGGAAGTCGTGATCGTCCCCGTGCGCGATGCGGGCGAGGCGGTCCACCGCACGGTGCAGCTCGTGGCGGACTCGGTGCCGCGGGCGATCGGGGTGCCCACGGAGGACACCCAGGTGATCACTCCCGGGCACGGCGGCGCGGCGGGCACGCGCGCGTTGAACACCGCGCTCAAGGAGCGGCTGAACCCCGGCCCCGGCCGGTTCGGCGGCTTCGACCCCGGCGACCGCGTCGCCCACGTTCCGGCGCCGGGCCGCACGACGCTGGGCCGGGTCCTGCGGGCCGACGCGCAGGGGCTGCACCTGGAGTGTGACGGCGCCCCCGTGGTCGTACCGAAGGAGCAGGTGGAGCAGACGGTGCGGCACGCCTGGGCGCTCACCGCGCACCAGGCGGTCGGCCTGAGCTGGCCCGCGGCGGTCGTAGTGCTGCCGGGCGACGCGACGGCGGCCCTGAGCAGGCCCTGGGTCTACACCGCGTTCAGCCGCGGCGAGCGGCACCTCTCGGTGGTCCAGGGAGCCGAGCAGGCGCTGCCGCGCGCGGTGGCGGAGATCCCCGCGAAGGCCCGCACGACGCGCCTCCAGACCCTCCTGCGCCCCCAGGTCCCCGCCACGGCCTGAGGCGCGCCGACCAGCGACTCCGGGTGACCGCCCTGACCGGCGGCACCCGGAAAGGCGCCCCGCGGATCAGCGATCCGCGTCCAGAGGGCTCCGGTCGTCATCGATGTCGATCACGTCCACCTCGTCGGTGTCATCGGCTTCGTCGGCGTCGTCGAGTTCCTCCAGGACCGCCACGGCGTCCCGGTCAACGCGGACACGGACTCCGGAGTCGATCCCGTCGTCGTCCGGGTCGTCGTCGAAGACCGCGCTGACGTCGAACCGGCACACGACGCGGTACGGGTCCGCGTGGTCGAAGGGGGCGTCCAGCCACTCGCCGGGCTCGGCGGGCTCGTCCGCCGCGGTGACCCAGAGCGTGGAGTCACCCTCCTCCAGACCGAACTCCTTGTGCCGGGAGGCGATTTCGTCCGGTTCGAACTCACCGAAGAGGACGCCGAGCGCGGTGTGCACGCTGCTGCCGGCCGCCGCTGCCGCGGGGCTCTCGCCCGCCGTGCCCGAGTCGAGGTCCGCGATCCGCTGGGCCTGCGTGCGGAGCCGCTGCGGCTCCGCCACGGCGTAGTCCCTGCGGATCAGCACGCTGAGGGCGTTCGCCTCCTCCGGGCCCTGGTACGGGGGCAGCACGCCGCTGTCCGAGCCGGGGATCTCGAAGGGGGTGACCTCGTCATAGCGGTCGTAGAGGAGCTCGTCATACTCCTCCGCCGCCGCGGCAAGCTCGTTGAACGCTTCGTAGACGGCCGGGTCGTCCTCGCCCGACCTGCGTTCGACCGCGGCAAGGTGACGGTCGAGCGCGGTCTTGACCGCCTCGGCGGCGGCGCGTACCTCGGCAGCGGTGGGCTGCGCAGCATCAGACATAGTGCAGACGCTATCCGTACTGGCCCGGTACTTGCACAATAGATGCGATGCCGGAATACGAATTTGTCGACGTGTATGTGCCGCGCGGGGTGACCCGCAAGGAAGCAACGCGCCTGCTGACGGACCACGCGGAGTACGGACACTGGGAGTTGGACCGCCTGAGCCTGCACTCGGACGGCAGCCGCAGAGTGCGGCTGAAGCGGCGGATCATCCGCCAGCTGCGGGCCACCTGGTGAAGTGATCGAACGAGTACGGAGGGTGCCCCGACCAGGCGGGACACCCTCCGACTCCGTACTCGATGAGGTGGCGTACCAGATGAGGTGGCGGCACGCCCCTCGATCAGGCGGCCGACCGCGACCTGCGGTACAGCACCGTGCCCGCGAGCAGCATGCCCGCGCCCACCGGAAGGACGACACCGACCGGCAGCTCGCCGCCCGTCGACGCAAGCGTCTCCGAGCCCTTGGGCTGCGCGATGGTCTGCGCCCCCGGCTGGTTCGGCATGGCCCGGTCGTCCACCGGCTTCACATCCGGCTCGTCCGGCGTCTTCGGCTGTCCGGGCGTCTCCGGCTTCTCCTCCTGGCCGCCCGGCGGCCGCTCGGGCTTCGTGGGCGGCTTCTCGCTGCCCGGAGGGGTTGCATCGCCCGAGTCGTTGACGCAGTCGTTGCCGCCGGTCGCGTTGCCGAGACCGCCGATGGTGACGCTGTTGCCGCAGACGTTGACCGGCACATCGACCGGCAGCTGTACGTTGTTGCCCGAGCCGACGCCCGGCGAGTCACTGGTGTGCCCGTCCGCCGACGAGCCGCCGCCCGAGGGCTTGCCCGGACCGCTTCCGTCGTCGTCGGAGGTGTTGGCGCAGTTGTTGCCCATCGCGGGGTTGAGCACCCCGACGACGTTGACGCTGTTGCCGCAGACGTTCACCGGCACGTCGACCGGGAGCTGGACCGAGTTGCCGGACAGCACGCCCGGAGAATCCGATGCACCCCCGCGGGCGCCCGAGTCGGCTTGCGCGTATCCACCGCTGATGGCGAGCACGCCCGTCGCGGCCGCAACCGTGATCAGGCCTTTACGAGTGACCTGTCGCATAGGTTTTCCCTGCCTTGTGACCTTCAGGAATGCGTGCGCGCCTCGGGGCGCGCACACGGAAATGCCCGAAGGCCCCGGAGTGCATGGCGTGCACTCCGGGGCCCAGGGACTCAGACCCTCATGGGGTGAGGCACTGCAACGTCACTTGTTGACGCAGGTGTTGCCGAAGGCGGGGTTCAGCAGCCCGATCACGGAGACCGTGTTGCCACAGGCGTTCACCGGCACGTGCACCGGCACCTGGATGACGTTGCCCGAGAGCACACCGGGGGACTTCACGGCGGCACCCTGAGCGCCGGCGTCGGCAGCGGCGATGCCCGCACCCGCGAGCACGAGACCACCAGTTGCAGCCGCAGCGGCGACGATCTTCTTGATCATTATTCCTCCTTGTTGGCAATGCGATCCCAGCCGCGGACCGCACCACCTGTAACGAGAAGGAAGTAACGGGGCTACGAGCGTATGGTCCCTTTCACTCTTTTCAGTCAAGTACGCACGCGCTGACGATTATTGGAGTTTCGTTTCAGCACGTATTTCCGTCACGCGGGGGCGCACGGACCGGCGTTCAGGACGCGTCGATGAAACGGTCGAGCACGCGCACACCGAACTTCAGGCCGTCCACCGGCACCCGCTCGTCCACGCCGTGGAACATGCCCGCGAAGTCCAGCTCCGGCGGCAGCTTCAGGGGCGCGAAGCCGAAGCCGCGGATGCCGAGGTCGTCGAAGGACTTGGCGTCGGTTCCCGCGGAGAGCATGTACGGCACGGCGCGGGCGATCGGGTCCTCGGCCTGGAGCGCCGTCTGCATGGCGTCGACGAGCGCGCCGTCGAAGGTGGTCTCCAGGGCCTTGTCCGCGTGCACGTCCGTGCGCTTGACGTTCGGGCCGAGGAGCCGGTCGAGGTCGGCGAGGAACTCCTCCTCGTATCCGGGCAGGAAGCGCCCGTCGACGTGCGCCGTCGCCTGGCCCGGGATGACGTTGACCTTGTAGCCCGCGCCCAGCTGTGTCGGGTTGGCGGTGTTCTGCAGCGATGCGCCGATGAGCTTGGCGATGCCGCCGAGCTTGGCGAGCGTCTCGTCCATGTTCTCGGGGTCGAGCTCGGTGCCGAGCGCGTCGCCGAGCTCGTCCAGGAAGTGCCGCAGCGTCTTGGTCACCCGCACCGGGAACTTGTGCCGCCCCAACCGGCCCACCGCCTCGGACAGTTCGGTGATGGCGTTGTCCTTGTGGATCATCGAACCGTGGCCGGCGGTGCCGTCCACGGTCAGCTTCATCCAGTGCATGCCCTTCTGGGCCGTCTCGATGAGGTAGAGCCGCAGGTCCTCGTTGACCTGGAAGGAGAAGCCGCCGACCTCGCTGATGGCCTCCGTGACGCCCTCGAAGAGCTCCGGGTGGTTGTCGACGAGGTAACGCGCGCCGTACGTGCCGCCCGCCTCCTCGTCGGCCATGAAGGACAGCACGATGTCGCGCGGGGGCTTGCGGCCGGTGCGCATGCGCTCGCGGACGACCGCGAGGGTCATCGCGTCCATGTCCTTCATGTCGACGGCGCCTCGGCCCCACACACAGCCGTCCGCGATCTCCCCGGAGAAGGGGTGGTGCGTCCAGTCCTGGGCGTTGGCCGGTACGACGTCGGTGTGGCCGTGGATGAGCAGCGCGGGCCGGGAGCGGTCCTCGCCCTCGATGCGGGCCACCGTCGAGGCGCGGCCGGGGTGCGATTCGAAGATCTGCGGTTCGAGCCCCACCTCGGCGAGCTTCTCCGCGACGTACTCGGCGGCCTTGCGCTCACCCGGGCCCGAGTGATCGCCGTAGTTGCTGGTGTCGATGCGGATCAGATCGCGGCAGAGATCGACGACCTCGTCCTCACCGGTGACGGCCCGCGACCGGTCCGTGTCGCCCGCCCTGTCGGCCCTGCTCGACTCGCTCACGATGGTTCCTCCCGCTATCGCTGCTGGTGGTCCTCCTCATCCTCCCGCGTCCACCCTCCGACACCCAAGGCCGGGCACCCGCCGTCGCACGCCGTTCACGCTCCTGACCTGTGTGATCGGAGGCCCCCGAATGTTTGCTATGGTTTTCCACGTCGCCGCGGGAAACCGCGACAGACCACCGGTCCGGGTGGCGGAATGGCAGACGCGCTAGCTTGAGGTGCTAGTGCCCTTTATCGGGCGTGGGGGTTCAAGTCCCCCCTCGGACACCAGAGATTCACCACACATGCGCTGGTCGGGAGAGATCCCGGCCGGCGCTTTGCGTTGCCCGGAGGGGAGGCCCCCCGGGCGACGCAGTGGGTCAGGGCTTGCGTGCCACCGCCCCGTACATGGCGATGGCACGGTCGTCGATGCCGTCCTGCTCCGGGCCGGGCCGCCACTTGTGAACCTGGGTGACTCCGGGGCCGACCAGGTCCATCCCGTCGAAGAGGGAGGTGGCCGTCGGCAGGTCGCGCAGCGCCATGGGCATGCCCTGCTGGGCGTACTCCTCGGCGACCCGGCCGACCTCCTCGGGAGCGAAGTCCGCGGTGCCGATGGTCATGGCCAGGAAGCTGCCCGACGGCAGCGGTTCGAGCAGCCGCTGAACCAGACGCCGGTCGTCCGGCGGCAGGATGAAGTGGAGGATCCCGATGATCATCAGGCCGACGGGCTCGTTCACGTCGATCAGCGCACGGAATCCGGGACTGCTCAGGATGGCGTCCGGGTCGTGCATGTCGGCGTCGACGTAGGCGGTCGCCCCCTCGGACGAGCCCTGCAGGAGGGCGCGGGCGTGCGCCAGGACGATGGGGTCGTTGTCGACGTAGACGACGCGGGACTCAGGTGCCACCTCCTGCGCCACCTCGTGCAGGTTGGGGGCCGTGGGCAGGCCGGTACCGATGTCGAGGAACTGGCGTACACCCTGCTCCTGGGCGAGGTAGCGCCCGGCACGGTGCATGAACCGCCTGTTCTCCAGCATGTGTACGGGCAGCGCGGGCCAGTGCTCGCACATGGCGTCGCCTGCCTCCGCGTCGACAAGGTAATGGTCCTTGCCTCCCAGGATGTAGTCGTACACCCGTGCCGAATGCGCGGTCGAGGTGTCGATCCGATCGCCTGCGCTGTCCATGGGCCCGCTCCGCTCTTCCCGCCGACAAGATCTTCAGACGCTACAACGGACCGAACCGCCGATCGAACAGCCCGACGCGTCGCGGGGTTTCACCCGCGGCCGTCCCACAGGCCACCGTGGCGCCGGTGTGCCGATGTGAGGCCCTGGGTGAAGTACTTGTCGTAGTACTCGTTCTCCACGTGGTGGGCCTGCAGCCAGACTCCGGGGACGTGGATCGCGTCCGTGTGCGCGGGGAAACGGCGGTGCGTCGTCAGGATGTACGTGCAGATGTCGCGGGCGCACTCGATCACCCGCTCCTCGTACTCGCTCGCCTCGGCGAGGTAGCGCTGACCGTAGTCGTCCCGGTAGATGCGGCTGAAGACGTCCTTGTCGCCGTAGACGCCGCCGGGGCCGAACTTCTCGCGGATCACCGCGTCCACCGCGTCGGACATCGACGCGAAGGCGGGCGGGCAGGTCGCGGAGATCAGCTGCTCGCCGCCGGGGCCCTTCAGGCCCACGGGGTGCGAGCGCACGTTCGCGTACTTGGGGAGCGGGATGTGCCAGCGCCAGATGTCGGCCGGGCGCCAGCGCGGGGTGACGAAGGTGAAGCCGAGCATCTTTCCGTAGGCGCGGGAGAACTTCGGGTCGCCCAGGGCGATCTGGGGGTTGATGGATGCGTGGATCCAGGCGCCGAGGCCCATGGCGTCCGCCACCAGCATCAGGTTCTGCAGCAGCAGGTCCGCCTCGATCTGGGTGCGCAGCGGGCCCAGCGCGCCCAGCGGTAGCTTCAGCTTCTCGTTCAGGAACCCGTTCTTGATCCATTTCTTCACGCCGGCGGGGCGGTAGAAGTTCCGGTCGTCCACGAGCGTGGGCCGCGCCCCGTCCGGCTGCGTGAGCAGGTACATCAGGGCGTTGATGTACTGGTGGGAGAGGTCCACCACCGGGAACAGGATCGTGGTGCCCGGCAGGTTGGACAGGAAGCGGTTCGAGTCCAGGTAGGCCGGAAAGTCCCGCAGGCCATCCGCCACGTCGAGACGGTGGTCGAGGACCTTGACCTTGGCCTCACGGGCACGGGCGGTCAGCGTCGCGTCGTCGAAGGGCTCCTCCGGCGCCGGCGGCAGTTTCCGCAGGTAGTACGTGCCGGTGTCGTTGATGAGGAAGAAGTGCGTGCCCTGCGCGTTGTCGGGGCTGCCCGCCGTGCGCCCCGCCATGGTCAGGTTCGGCTTCGCCATGATCGGCTTGCCGTTGCGCGGATCCTCGAAGGGGCGGTCGGGCATCGTCAGGCCCGTACAGCCGGTGAGGGCGATCAGGACCGCTTCCTCGAGCTCGGTCAGCGGCTGCGGGGCGTCCTTGGAGACGTAGCTCATCGATCCGGCGGGGACGGTGGCGCCGCGGCTCACCCGGTGGGTGCGGCGGCGCCAGACCGTCTCCAGGAGCGGGCGTACGAAGAGGTCGGCGAGCCCGGGGTGGTGGCCGTTCACCCGGCTTTCGTCGCCGCCCTCAGTCGGTGGCATCGCTGTCTCCGTCCCGGGCCGGTTCGACCTGCCGCCAGGGCGCGAACGCGCTCGCGTCGCGCGGCAGCAGTCCCGCAAGGTCGGGGGCATGCCGCTGGATCACGGACTTCATGCCGCTCTTCTCGACCCATTCGATGCCCAGCGGCGTGTAGATCTCGGGGCGGTAGTCGACGGTCAGGAAGCGGTCGCTCTGCAGGCGCCGCGTGGCCATCAGGATGAAGACGCGGAAGGCCGTGTCGCTGAAACCGAAGCCGGTGGGCGGGTTCTCGGCGAACAGGCCGACCACGGTGTCGATCTCGTCGACGGAGCCGTAGACGTCCTTGAGGCGCGCGACGGTCCCGGGGTCCTGACTGAGGTCCTCGAAGCGGCGGATGCGCGGCTTGTGCAGGCCCGCGCGGAAGTCGTTGTAGCGCGGCACGCCCCGCCTGCGGGTCCGGACGAGGTCGACGACGGACAGGTCGATGATCTCGCCGTCACGCTCGAAGCGCTGGAGCGCGCGCGGGAAGTTGTTCAGGGTGATCGCGCCGGGGTGGGCGATGCCGAGCGAGTAGAGGGTGTCGGCGAGGCCCGTCTTGCGGATGGCGGCCTCCGCCGCGCCGCCCTGGATGTCCTGGAAGGACAGGCTCTCCAGGCGCTGCCCGAAGTGGTGCTCGCGCATCACGTAGTCGTCGGGGATCAGCGGGTGCATGCGGTAGACGGTGACGAAGTCCTCGGTGAGGGAGTAGGGCGCCGCGTGGTGGTCCGGCAGGGTCTTGGGGATGCCGGTCAGCGAGTGGGATTCCAGGAGCCACAGGCCGAGCTTGTTGAGCCAATTGCTGGGCGGGCCCTCCCAGTTGGTATGCAGGCCGAGCTTGATGGCCTCGGTGGCGAGGATCGCCGGGGTCCACTCCACCGTGTGGATCTTGGCGATGAGGGCGGACACCACCAGACGCGCCGCGTGATAGATGCTGTCCTCGCTCATCGCCGGGTATTCGCGGCGCATGGCCGCGCAGACCGCGTTGTGTTCACGGGCGAAGAGCGTGTGCATGGCGCTGAGTCCGAGCCACCAGCTCTCGTTGAAGCCGGTGAGCGGGATGCCGTTCTGGCCGACAGGCAGGTGCCCTTCCTCCAGGCGCAGGTCGGCGCTGCCGCCGGGCTCGCGCAGGAACTTCGCGGTCCGTTCGTCGGCGCCGTACACCTCGGAGCCGTCCCACCAGTGGGAGGCGGTGTTGGCGAAGAGGATCGGCGGCTGGTCGCCGGGGAGGTGAATGCCCTCGTTCTCGGCGAAGCGCATGACGTTCTCGGGCGGCCCGCCGGGGGTGTTGTGCCAGGTACTGCCGGGCGGCAGCGGGACCTCGACGGCCTTGCCGCCGACGGGGTGACGGCGATGGTTGACCCAGTCGTGGACCTGGAACTGGATCCAGGCCGCGGCCAGGATGTTGAGCGAGGTCGCCGGCACGAAGGTGTCGCGTTGGAGGAGTTGGCGGCTGACGGTGACGGGGTTCGGGGTGTCGAAGAGGTCGGGCCGGTAATCGGGCTTCAGATTGCGTCCGAAGGCCGCGCCCACGGCTCCCATGGAGGGCGCGGAGAGGTCGTTGTACGTTCCGTCGTACGAACGGGCGGTGCGCAGCCGCTCGTCGGGCGGCGCCGGTACGCGGACGGCTTTCGGGGGCGCCTCGTGGACGTCGGTGTCGATGAGGTTGAGGCGCCTGAGGGCCTTGCGCAGGAAGACCAGGTTGAGCAGGCTCGCCGCCAACGGCAGCCTGTGCCACGGCAGATAGCGGTTGAGTGCGGCGAAGAACCGGCCGACGGGGATGCCGAGCACGGTGTTGCGCAGCGGCTCCGCGGTGGTGAAGCGCAGGCCCTGGCGGTGGGCGGCGCTCGCCTCGTACGCGGCCTTGCGGGCGCGGTTGAGGTTGCCGAGCGGGCGGAACGCGTCGGTCGTGTACCAGGGGTTGAAGGCGAGCTCCTCGACCCGCCCCGCTGCCGCCTGCGCCTCGGCGGTGGTGAGGTCCTGGCGCGGAACGGTGAGGCGCCCGACGGGCACCGCGGGCGTGACGGTGTCCTTCCACTCCACGGAGCCGTCCTCGACGGGGGTGCGCACCTCGTCCACGTACCGCTGCACGCACAGGTCGAAGACGACGTCCGACGTGACGAGGCGGTGCGCCAGTTCGCGGTGCAGGAAGCCCGGGTCGCGGCGCTCGGGCTTCGGCTCGGGGGCGCTGCCCGCGACGGGGCGCAGGAGATAGCGGACGGGGCCCGCGTCGCCCCAGAGGATGGCGCCGCGGCTCCAGTACGTCTCCTTGGCGAGGCTGTTGACCTTGTGCCGGGTCGCGGCCTGGATGTTGCGCCGCATCCGGGTGGCGGTGGAGAGCCCGACGGCCGGCGGGAGCTTCACGAAGAGGCCGAAGGCCTTCTGCACGGTGGTGTTCGCGCCCGCCATGGCCTTGGCGAAGGCGACGAACTCGCGGGCGTCGCGGGCGTGCGACACCGGGAAGTTGGTGGCGAGCAGGTCATGGCTCTCCTCGGCCGACACCGTCACGCGCACGGCCACGCCCCGCAGATCGGCCGCGGCGTCGGGCTGCCGGGTGCCACTGGCGTTGGAGAGCCGCACGATCGCCGCGTACTCCGCGCCTGGCTCGGCGAATCCGCCGCGCAGGGCCTCGGGCAGGTCTTCGCGGAAGGTGAGGCGGGCGTTCTCCACACCGAGCGCGGGCTTCGCGTGCTGGGTGCGCGCGACGGAACCGGCGCCGCTGGTGCGCCGGTTCTTCGCCTGGACCTTCATGATCTCGCGGGCCAGGCGCTCGAAGAGACGGTGCTCCGCCTCGGGGCTGCCGCCCACGTATCGCTCGTAGGTCTGCTCGTACTGTCCGGTGTCGGCCATCAGGCGCTTCCTTCGCACGCAGGCGTACGGGACGGGGGCTCGCCCCTGTGTCGCGGCAGGACCTCGCGGCCCTGTCCGACGACAGGGCCTAGGACGCTACTGGCGGCGTCGGACGGCCACAGCGCGGGTTCCCGCCTATGTGCGGGGCGCTACCCGGGCCTCGAACAGGCAGGCGGGCAGCGGTATTTGGGCCCGTCGGCGGGCCGCGGCGATGGTGTGATGGGGCGCGGGTGATCGTCCGTGAGTCCCACTGGGGCCTCCACTCCCAGCAATCCCAGGAGCGGGAGGGCGCCCATGGCCGGTCCGCTACGGGTCGGCGCGCGCCCCTCGCGGGCCGGCCGACGGCGCAGGCGGCGCCGCCCGCTAGTCGATGAAGGCCCCGTCGACGTACACCCAGGCACCGTCGAGCCGCTCGAATCGGCTCCGCTCGTGGAGGGCATCCTGGCGGCCCCCGTCGGTGTAGCGGGCCCGGAACTCGACGGTGCCGGTGGTGTGGAACGCGGTCCCGTCGGCGGTGTCCAGGATCTCCAGGCCGACCCAGCGCATGCCCGGGTCGAACTCGACGCGGGGCGGCCGGGTGCGCGGGTGCCAGGTGCGCAGGAGGTATGCCTCGTCCTTGACGGCGAAGGCGCAGTAGCGGGAGCGCATCAGCTCCTCGGGCACGCCGGCCGCGGCCTCACCCCGGTGCAGCCGCCCGCAGCACTTCTCGTACGGCTCGGGGTGGCCGCAGGGGCAGGACTTGGCGGCGGGGGCGCGTCGTGACATGCGGACCATTGTCCTCGACGGAAGGGGTCGATCAGTTACGGGGCGAGGATGTCCAGCTCGTGCAGCGCACCCACGGCGATCTCCCGCGTCAGCTCCTCCGCCCGCGCCGCGTCGCCCTCGCGCACCGCCTCCGCGAGCCTGACGTGCAGGGTGACGGCCGCCGGGTCCGGGTCCTCGAACATGACCTGGTGGTGGGTGCGGCCCGCGAGGACCTCGGCGACGACGTCCCCGAGGCGGGCGAACATCTCGTTGCCCGACGCGTTCAGGACGATGCGGTGGAAGTTGATGTCGTGGAAGAGGTAGCCCTCCAGCTGCTGGCCACGCGAGGTGGCGACCATGCCGAGGGCGCACTCGGTGAGGGCCGCACACTGCTCGGGGGTGGCGTGCCGGGCGGCGAGCCCCGCGGCGGCCGGTTCGATCGCCGAGCGCAGGACCGTGAGGGAGCGCAGCTGGCGCGGCCGGTCGGCGCCGGCCAGACGCCACCGGATGACCTGGGGGTCGTAGACGTTCCACTCCTCGGTGGGCCGCACGGTCACGCCGACCCGGCGGCGGGACTCGACCAGGTGCATGGACTCCAGGACCCGCACCGCCTCACGCACGACGGAGCGTGACACCTCGAAGCGCTGGGCCAGCTCGTCCGTGCGCAACACGCTGCCCGGCGGGTACTCACCGCCGGTGATGGCGGGCCCGAGGCTTTCCAGTACGCGAGCGTGCAGCCCACGGGCCTGATCGGTCATGTCGTCAGGGTATGTGGGGACCCTCGGGAACAAAAAGTCAGACTTTTGTGTCACAGACTCTTGAATTTGTCAGACCTAATGGGTTTCAGTGACGTGAACGAGCCACGGGTCTCCCCCGTCCCGTGGCTCGTTCCGGACCGACGGCTCGTTTCGGACCGATGTCGAAGAAGACAGCGAGGCAGGACAGCGATGAGCACCCCCCACGTCGTCGTGGTCATGGGCGTGGCAGGAACCGGCAAGACAACGATCGGCCCCCTGCTCGCAGCGCAGCTCGGCGTTCCCTACGCCGAGGGCGACGACTTCCACCCCCCGGCGAACATCGCCAAGATGTCGGCCGGGACCCCGCTGACCGACGACGACCGCTGGCCGTGGCTCGACGCCATCGGCGCCTGGGCCCACGGCAGGGCCGGGCTCGGCGGTGTGGTCAGCAGCTCGGCGCTGAAGCGCGCCTATCGCGACCGGCTGCGGGCCGCGGCCCCCGGCGTGGTCTTCGTCCACCTCACCGGCGACCGGGCCCTCATCGAGGACCGGATGTCCCACCGGCAGGGCCACTTCATGCCGACGGCCCTGCTCGACTCGCAGTTCGCCACGCTGCAGCCGCTCGGCGCGGACGAGGCGGGCGTCGCGGTCGACGTCACCGGCAGTCCGGAAGAGATCAGCGAGCGCGCCTTCGTGGCGCTCGGCCGGCTCGACCAGTAGTCCCCCTGTCCCCCGCACCCCCCACCCCAGACGTACAAGGAAGCCACCGTGACCAGTCTCAGCGTTGAGATGCTGGCAGCGGACGCCGCCGAGCCGATCACCTCCGCTGGCCATGCCCAGCTGGGTATCGCCGTCCTCGCGGGCATCGCCGTCATCGTCCTGCTCATCACGAAGTTCAAGCTGCACGCGTTCCTGGCCCTGACCATCGGTTCGCTCGCCCTCGGCGCCTTCGCCGGCGCCCCGCTCGACAAGGCGATCGTCAGCTTCACCGAGGGTCTCGGTTCGACGGTCGCGGGCGTGGGTGTGCTCATCGCGCTCGGCGCGATCCTCGGCAAGCTGCTGGCCGACTCGGGCGGCGCGGACCAGATCGTCGACACGATCCTCGCCAAGGCGGGCGGGCGCTCGATGCCGTGGGCGATGGTTCTGATCGCCTCGGTGATCGGGCTTCCGCTCTTCTTCGAGGTCGGCATCGTGCTGCTGATCCCGGTCGTCCTGATGGTAGCCAAGCGCGGCAACTACTCGCTGATGCGGATCGGCATCCCGGCCCTGGCCGGTCTCTCCGTGATGCACGGCCTCATCCCGCCGCACCCCGGTCCGCTGGTCGCGATCGACGCGGTGGACGCGAACCTGGGCGTCACCCTCGCCCTCGGCGTGCTCGTCGCCATCCCCACGGTGATCATCGCCGGTCCCGTCTTCTCCAAGTACGCGGCGAAGTGGGTGGACGTCCAGGCTCCCGAGAAGATGATGCCGCAGCGTCCCTCGGAGGACCTGGAGAAGCGTCCCGGATTCGGCGTGACGGTCGCGACGGTGCTGCTGCCCGTCGTGATGATGCTGGCCAAGGCCCTGGTCGACATCATCGTGGACAATCCCGAGCACACGGTGCAGCGCGTCTTCGACGTCATCGGCTCACCGCTGATCGCGCTGCTCGCCGCGGTCCTCGTGGGCATGTTCACGCTGGGCCGGGCGGCAGGCTTCACGAAGGACCGTCTCTCGACGACGGTCGAGAAGTCGCTCGCGCCGATCGCCGGTGTGCTGATGATCGTGGGCGCGGGCGGCGGCTTCAAGCAGACCCTGATCGCGTCGGGCGTCGGTGAGATGGTCCTCGACATCTCCAAGGACTGGTCGATCCCGGCACTGCTGCTCGCCTGGCTGATCGCCGTGGTGATACGCCTCGCCACGGGCTCCGCGACGGTGGCCACCATCTCGGCGGCGGGGCTCGTCGCTCCGCTGGCCGCGGACATGTCCACCGCGCACACGGCGCTCCTGGTGCTGGCCATCGGTGCGGGTTCGCTCTTCTTCTCGCACGTGAACGACGCGGGCTTCTGGCTGGTCAAGGAGTACTTCGGGCTTGACGTCGGGCAGACGATCAAGACCTGGTCCGTCATGGAGACGATCATCTCCGTGGTGGCGGGCGGTCTTGTCCTGCTGCTGTCACTCGTGTTGTAGCGCAGTCCCCGGCACCGAGAACGCCGGGCGGGCCGGATGTTCCAGCCCGCCCGGCGTTCTCGTCATGCGCGCCCTGATGCCTGGCCGACCGGCTCCTCGGCCGCCTTCTCCAGCTGGAACGCCTCGTTGCCCAGGCCGATCCGCGCGTGCGCATTCGGCCTGGCCCGGCGCAGGACCGCGCCGTAGACCAGTCCGATCACGGCGGCGAGCAGGATGATGCCGGGCAGTACCCAGCTGAGCGCCGAGCCGGGGCCGGCGCCGACCAGGACGTCGAAGTCCTTGACGGTGTAGCCCGCGATGACGAGCAGGCCGGCCGCGGCGAGCGCGGACGCGGTGATGCGCCAGGCCTGGGCGCGCGCGGCGCCGCGTCGTACGAAGAAGACGATGACCGCGACGGACGCGGTGGCCATCAGGAGGATCACGCCGAGAGCGCCGATGTTGCCGCCCCAGGTGAACAGGTGCAGGACCGGCGCGGTCGGGTCACCGAACGCACCGTCGTCGGTGACCGCGAAGGCCACCACGATGACGACGGAGATGACCGTCTGGAGCAGGGAGCCGGTGCCGGGCGCGCCGGTGGAGGTGTTGGTCCTGCCGAACGCGGCGGGCAGCAGGCCCTCGCGGCCCATGGCGAAGGCGTAGCGCGCGACCACGTTGTGGAAGGAGAGGATCGCCGCGAACATGCCGGTCACGAACAGGACATGGAGTACGTCGGTGAAGGTGCCGCCGAGCCGCGACTCGGTGAGCCCGAAGAGCAGCCCCGCGCTCTGTTCCTGTGCGGCGGGCACGATGCCGGAGGGGCCGGCCGCGACCGTGAGCGCCCAGGAGCTGATCGCGAAGAAGACCGCGACGAAGCCGACGGCGAAGAACATCACGCGGGCGACGACGACCTGGGGACGGCTCGTCTCCTCCGCGTACACGGGGGCCTGCTCGAAGCCGGTGAAGGCGGCGATGCAGAAGCAGAGCGAGGTGGCGACGCCCGCGCCGGTGAGCGTGTCCGGGTTGAAGGCGTGCAGGGACAGGCCTTCCTTGGCCGGGTCCGCGATGGCCGCGATGTCGAAGATGACGACGAGCGCCACCTCGATGAGCAGCAGCACGCCGAGCACGCGCGCGTTCAGGTCGATCTTCAGCCAGGCGAGCACGCCGACGACGGCGACGGTGACAAGTGCCGGTATCCACCAGGCGACTTCGACGTCGAAGTAGGTGTTCAGGAGCCCGGACACCTCGAAGCCGAGGAGGCCGTAGAGGCCCGCCTGAAGGACGCTGTAGGCGACGAGCGCGACCAGCGAGGCACCGGCGCCCGCGGTGCCGCCGAGGCCCCTCGATATGTACGCGTAGAAGGCGCCCGCGTTGTGGACGTGGCGGCTCATCTCGGCGTACCCGAAGCTGAACAGGCCGAGGACCACGCCGAGGATGAGGAAGAGCAGCGGCTGCCCGACGATTCCCATCACGCCATACGTGGTGGGCATGACGCCCGCGACCACCATGAGCGGCCCGGTCGCCGCGAGCACGGACAGGAGAAGGCCCGCCGTGCCGAGCCGTCCTGCGCGCAGGGCCGTCTCCTGGCCTTTGTACGTGCTGATCCCGCTGCCGTCGGCTGCGCCCTTCGCGCTCGCGGGTCTCGTGTCGCTCGTGCTGCTCGAACTGCCCGTCGCCATGGCGCGGTTGTCCTTTCGAGTGGGCCGGTTGGATGCGGTCTCTCAGGCGGAGCCGAGCGCGGCGTCGCGCGCAGCGGTGAACGCCTTGTACGGGTCCCGGTCGGGGTACGACCAGGGGGCTCGGGTCGCGTGCCGCCCGATGCGGTGGAAGAGGGCGGCGGCCTCGGCCGCCCGGCCCTCGCAGAACTTGGCGTGGGCGAGGAAGTTGAGGTCGACGTGGCCGCGCGGGTGGGTCGCGCTCACCGGCATCTCCCACTCCAGCCACCAGTCGAAGGCGGCCTTCATGACCTGCCGGGCCCGGCGTCCCGTCCAGTGTTCGGACGCCGCCGGGTCCACGGGCTCGCTCCCCGCTGCGGCGAGCACGCGGTAGCGCTCGGCGTGCGCGATGACGGGCAGGACCGCCAACGGCGAGTCGTCGGGGGCCTGTTCGGCCGCCCACGCGGCGAAGTCGTACACCTCGTGCAGCGGGTCCTGGCCCGCCGCGGGGCGCCGCTCGGCGAGTCTTGCCACCATCAGGTGGTGGGCGTGGTGGTGCTCGGGATGCCGGTGGCGGACCTCGTCGAAGAGCCGCACCACGTCCTCCTCACGGCCGAGCGAACGCTCCAGGGTGAGCAGCGCGAGCCACGGCGTGGGGTCGGCGGGCAGCGCCGCGGCCACTTCACGGCAGGCCTCCCGCGCCTTTTCCGAGCGGCCCTTGCCGCGCAGCGCGAGGTGCACGGACGCATAGGCGAGCAGCACGAGGACATCGGTGCTCTCCGGCTCCGCGAGCCGCCAGTCGCGGGCCCAGGCCGTGGTGGTGGGCTCCTGGGCGAGTACGTCGAACCGGTGGCCCCTGCGGTCCCAGTCGTCACCGGTGGCGGCGAGCAGGGCGCGGACCTCGGTCCAGCGGCCCTGGGCCAACGCGGTGCGGGCGCCGGCGAGTTCGGTGTCGTCGAGTGCGGAGTCGAAAACGTAGGCCGCTCGCTTGCGGGAACGGCCCAAGGGGGGTGGGGGTGGTGACACCGCGGGACTTCCTCCCCGGCGCGGCTCGCGTGCGGATGATCACGCACAGCAAAGCGGTAGGCAGCCCTCCAGTCAAGGTCTGCCCACGCCGGGGCCCTTCACCAACTCGTTTCAGAATCCGCAGACTTCATCCCCCACCTGCGGAGTTACCCGCAAGGACACGATTCGGACAAGCGGTGACGATCACCGGGTGGTCCCGGCGAACGCCCCGGCCGACGCACCGACTTGGCGGCTCAGCCCACCGCCTTGGCCGCCGCCCGGCCCGCCGTGCGCCCCGAGAAGAGGCAGCCGCCGAGGAAGGTGCCCTCCAGTGAGCGGTAGCCGTGCACTCCCCCGCCGCCGAACCCGGCGGCCTCGCCCGCCGCGTACACGCCGGGGAGCGGTTCGCCGCCCTGGGCCATGACGCGCGAGGAGAGGTCGGTCTCCAGGCCGCCGAGGGTCTTGCGGGTGAGGATGTTGAGCCGCACGGCGACCAGCGGGCCCGCCCCGGGGTCGAGGATGCGGTGCGGGGCGACCGCCCGGATGAGCCGGTCGCCGAGGAACTTGCGGGCGCCGCGGATGGCGGTGACCTGGAGGTCCTTGGTGAAGGGGTTGCGGATCTCCCGGTCGCGCGCGGCGATGGTGCGGTGCAGCGCGGCCTCGTCGATGAGGGGCTCCTTGGTGAGCGCGTTCATGCCGCGCACCAGCGAGGAGAGGTCCTTCTCCACCACGAAGTCGGCGCCGTTGTCCATGAACGCCTTCACCGGGGCGGGCACGTCCGCGCGGGCCCGGTCGATGACGCCGCGCACGGACTTGCCGGTGAGGTCGGGGTTCTGTTCGGAGCCGCTGAGCGTGAACTCCTTGCCGATGATGCGCTGGTTGAGGACGAACCACGTGTACTCGTAACCCGACTTCATGATGTGTTCGAGCGTGCCGAGGGTGTCGAAGCCGGGGAAGAGCGGCACGGGAAGACGGTCGCCGCGCGCGTCGAGCCAGAGCGAGGAGGGGCCCGGCAGGATGCGGATGCCGTGGTTGTCCCAGATGGGGTTCCAGTTCTGGATGCCCTCGGTGTAGTGCCACATGCGGTCGCGGTTGATGAGCCGTGCGCCCGCGGTCTCGGTGATGCCGAGCATCCGTCCGTCGACGTGCGCGGGCACGCCGGAGACCATCCGTTCCGGCGGGGTGCCGAGCCGCTCGGGCCAGTTGGCGCGCACGAGGTCGTGGTTGCCGCCGATGCCGCCGGAGGTGACGATCACCGCCTGCGCCCTGAACTCGAAGGATCCGGTGACCTCGCGGCTGCTGGCCGTGCCGCGCTCGGCGTCGGACGGTTCGAGGATCTCGCCCGAGACGGTGTCCACGCTGCCCGAGCTGCGGGAGAGGCCGGAGACCCGGTGGCGGAACTTCAGCTGGACGAGCCCGCGGGCCACGCCTTCGCGGACCCTGCGCTCGAAGGGGGCGACGAGGCCGGGGCCCGTGCCCCAGGTGATGTGGAAACGCGGCACGGAGTTGCCGTGCCCCTGCGCGTCGTAGCCCCCGCGCTCGGCCCAGCCCACCACGGGGAAGAACCGCACGCCCTGTCCGTGCAGCCAGGCCCGCTTCTCGCCCGCGGCGAAGTCGACGTACGCCTCGGCCCACTTGCGGGGCCAGTGGTCCTCGGGGCGGTCGAAGGCGGCCGTGCCCATCCAGTCCTGCATGGCCAGGGAGTGCGAGTCCTTGATGCGGAGCCTGCGCTGCTCCGGGGAGTCGACGAAGAAGAGCCCTCCGAAGGACCAGTGCGCCTGACCGCCGAGCGACTGCTCGGGCTCCTGGTCCACGAGGATGACCCGGCGGCCCGCGTCGACGAGTTCCGCGGTGGCCGCGAGGCCGGCGAGGCCCGCGCCGATCACGATGACGTCTGCGTCGTAGGCCATCCGGGGGTTCCTCCTAAGCAGGGGCTTACTGGTGAGTCAGATCCTGGGCAGCGAAGGGACCCGCGTCAACCATTCGGCCCGGGTGACTCGTGGGGCGGAGCGTCCCGAGGAGGGCTATCGTCGGCCGGGTACCGCCAAACCACCACTTTCCGGTCCGCCTCGAGCCCGTCTCCCGTCCTGAGGTACGACGTGTCGGTCCTGGTCCTCGTCCTCTCCGTGTCGGCCGCCTGCTGCCTGGGCTTCGGCTTCGTGTTCCAGCAGGACGCGGCGCAGCGCGCTCCGCTGAGCGACTTCCTCTCGCCGCGGCTGTTGCTCGACCTGGTGCGGGTGCCGGAGTGGCTCGGCGGGATCGGTCTCATGGTGTGCGGCATGGTGCTCGGCGCGCTCGCGCTCGGCACGGGCGAGATCTCCCTGGTGGAGCCGCTCCTGGCGACGAACCTGATCTTCGCCCTCGCGCTCTCCCGGTACCGGACGAAGCAGTCCCTCGGTCGTCAGGGCTGGGCGGGGCTCGTGCTGCTCGCCGGTGGGGTCACCGCGTTCATCGTGGCCGGTGAGCCACGGGGCGGGGACTCCGAGTCCGATCCGCTGCGGCAGTGGCTGATCATGGGCGTGATGGTGGGCATCGCGATGCTCCTGACGGTGTACGCGAAGGGGTCACGCCACCGGTTCACCGCGGGGCCGGTGCTGCTCGGCGTCGCGGCGGGGCTGCTGTACGGCGTGCAGGACGCGTTGACGCGGGTGAGCGGGGGGCGGTTCTCCGCCGGGGGCTGGTCGGAGCTGCTGACGGGGTGGCAGCCGTACGCGGTGGTGGTGCTGGGGGTGACGGGGCTGCTGCTGGTGCAGAGCGCCTTCGAGACGGCGCCGCTGCGGATGTCGCTGCCCGCGCTGACCGCGGCGCAGCCCCTGGCCGGGATCGTGTGCGGGGTGGGGTTCATGGGTGACCAGCTACGGATGGACGCGGTCGCCCTCACCTGGCAGGTGGTGGGCCTCGCGGCCATCGTGGGCGGGATCGTGCTGCTGGGGTTGCATCCGGCGATGCCGAGGGCCGAGGCGCGATGACGGGCCCGGGGGCCTTCGGCGCCGTCATTACTGGCTTCGCCGAGTTCGTCCTCAAACGCCGGACGGGCTGAACTTCCGGCCAGATCCCGCTTTTAGTAATGGCGAGCATTATTATGACCCCATGGCCAGGACCTCCGGACCCGAAACCCGGGACAAGCTGATCCGCGCGGGCGAGGAAGTGTTCGCCGCGCAAGGCGTGCACGGCGCGCAGCTCAGGGACATCGTGCGGCTCGCGGGGCAGAGCAACCCCTCCGCCGTGCAGTACCACTTCGGCAGCAGGGCCGGCCTCCTGGACGCCGTCATGGCCGAGCGCCAGTCCCGTACGGAGCAGGTGCTGGCCGCCGAGCTGAAGCAGGCGCCGGACGGGCTCCCCGGGCTGCTCGGCGCCCTCGTGGCAGCCGAGGCCACCGAGCTCCGTACCGAGCGGGGCCGCCGCTGCCTGCGCATCTCCACCCAGCTCAGCCACGAGAGCGGCGTCCGTACCCGCACCCCGCACCCGACCCTCGACGGCACCACCTACTGGGATCTGATCAGCCGCGTCGATGAGTGCCTCGCCGCGCTGCTCCCGGAGCCGGTCCGGCTGGAACGCATCGACCTCGCCCTCACCCTCGTCGGCGCCGCCATGGCCGACCGCGCGGGCCAGTACCTGGCCGGTGCCACCCCCCTGACCGACGAGGGCTTCTTCCTCGCCGACCTCGTAGAGACCACCACGGCCCTGCTGCGGGCCCCCGTCCCACGGAGAGAACCATGAGCCGAGCGCACGACCTCACCGGCAGGACCGTCGTCATCACCGGAGCCGCCCGCGGCCTCGGCGCCGAGGCCGCGCGCCAGGCGGTCGCCGCCGGTGCGAACGTCGTCCTCACCGACGTGCTCGACGCGGAAGGCGAGGCGACCGCCGCCGAGCTCGGCGAGCGCGCCCGCTTCGCCCACCACGACGTGACGTCGGAAGAGGACTGGCGGCGCGTCGTGGAACTCGCGCTCACCGAGTTCGGCGGGATCCACGGCCTGGTCAACAACGCCGGTATATCCACGGGCCAATTCCTGGAGTCGGAGTCGGTCGAGCACTTCCGCAAGGTCCTCGACATCAACCTCACCGGCGTCTTCATCGGCATGAAGAGCGTCATCCCGGCCATGAAGGAGGCCGGCGGCGGCTCCATCGTCAACATCTCCTCCGCGGCCGGGCTCATGGGCCTGGCGCTCACCGCCGGTTACGGCGCGTCCAAGTGGGGCGTCCGCGGCCTCACCAAGATCGGCGCCGTGGAGCTCGGCACCGCCCGCATCCGCGTCAACTCCGTCCACCCGGGCATGACGTACACCCCGATGACCGCGCAGGTCGGCATCGAGAAGGGCGAGGGCAAGTACCCCAACACCCCGATGGGCAGGGTCGGTGAGCCGCACGAGATCGCGGGCGCCATGGTCTTCCTGCTCTCGGACGCCGCCTCGTACGTGACCGGCGCCGAGCTCGCCGTCGACGGCGGCTGGACCGCGGGCCCCACCGTGCAGTACGTCATGGGGCAGTGAGGTCGGCCGGTCGGGCGAGCGGCACGGTGGGGTTGGATGGCCGGTATGACGACGAACAGCAGGCCTGTGCCCGACCCCAGCGAAGAGATCCTGTCCATCGTGGACGAGAACGACGAGGTCGTCGGCGAGGCCCCGCGCGGTGAGGCGTACGCGCGCGGCCTGCGCCACCGCTGCGTGTTCATCCAGGCGCGGGACGCCGAGGGCCGCGTGTTCGTGCACCGGCGCACACCGGTCAAGCTGGTCTTCCCCTCGATGTACGACATGTTCGTCGGCGGTGTCGTCGGAGTCGGCGAGTCCTACGACGACGCCGCCCTGCGCGAGGCGGAGGAGGAGCTCGGGGTCCAGGGACTGCCCCGGCCCACACCGCTGTTCAAGTTCCTGTACGACGACGGCGCGGGGCACACCTGGTGGTCGTACCTCTACGAGGTGCGTTGCGACCTGCCCGTGGACCCGCAGGCCGAGGAGGTCGCCTGGCACGCCTTCGTCACCGAGGAGGAGCTGACGGAGCGGCTCGGCGAGTGGGACTGGGTGCCGGACGGGCTCGCCGCGTACGAGCGGCTGCGGGAGTTCCGTGCGGGTTAGGGCGGGTTAGGGTGCGGCGAGTGAGCAACTTCGTACAGAGCCTGCGCCTGTGGTTCGCGCCCGAGCGGATCCGCGACGAGGGCGACACCCCCGACTACCGTTTCTCGCTCGCCAACGAGCGCACCTTCCTCGCCTGGCTGCGCACCGCGCTCGCCCTCATCGGCGGTGGTTTCGCGGTGGACCAGTTCCTGCCGGATCTGCGCTGGGGGTGGCGCATCGGGCTCGCCCTCGCCCTGCTCGCCGCGGGTGTGCTCAGCTCGCTGCGCGCGGTCAACCACTGGGTGCGCTGCGAGCGGGCGATGCGGCGCGGCGAGGATCTGCCCGTCTCGCGCTTCCCGACCGCGCTGAGCCTGGCCGTCGCCGTCGTGGCGCTCGCCATGGTCGTCGTCGTGCTCTTCGGGTGGGAGGGGTGACCGACCGGGGCGAGGTGGCCGTCCCCGAGCGCGATCCGGGGCTGCAGCCGGAGCGCACACGGCTCGCGTGGCGGCGTACGACCCTGTCCTGCACCGTCGCTGCGGTCCTCGCGGCGCGGGCCGCGCTGCAGGAGGGGACCACCGCGGTGGCCGTCATCGCCTGCGCCCTCTGCCTGCTCCTGTGGCTCGGCTTCCTGGGCGTCGCGCACCGCAGGATGACCGAACTCGCCGCGAGCAGCAGGCCGGTCCGGCTCCCGGCACGGGCCGCGGCGACGGCCGCGCTGTGCACGATGGCGCTGGCCGCGTGCGCGACGGCCATGGTGTTCTGAACGCCCCCGGGAACGCCCCTTCGGGAGGCGCGCCGTCAGTGCCGGGAGGTCCCGTCCTCGGCCGTCCAGTCCACGGTGACCACGATCTTGCCCCGCGTGCCGCCCTCCGCGTTCAGGCGATAGGCGTCCGCCGCCTTCTCCAGCGGGAACGTCTCGGAGACATGGACCGTGACGACGTCCTGCTCCACGAGCTGCGTCAGGCGCTGGAGATCGTCGGCGTCCGGACGTACGAAGCAGTAGTGGCCGCCGAGGCCGATGACCGCGCGGTCCGCGATCGACGCCAGACGGCCGCCGGGCGCGAGGACTTCGGCGGACACCTTGAGGGTCTCGCCGCCGACCGTGTCGAACGCGGCGTCCACTCCCTCCGGCGCGAGGGCTCGCACGCGATCGGCCAGCCCGTCGCCGTAGGTGACCGGTTCCGCGCCCAGTTCGCGCAGGAAGTCGTGGTTGTGCTCGCTCGCGGTGCCGATGACGCGGGCGCCCGCGTGCCGGGCCAGCTGGACGGCGATCGAGCCGACACCCCCGGCCGCCGCGTGCACGAGGACGACGGCGCCCTCCGTCACCTCGAGGGTCTTGACGATCACCTGGTAGGCGGTGAGACCGGCGAGCGGCAGACCGGCGGCCTCCTCGAAGGTGAGGTTCCGTGGCTTGCGCGCCAGGGTGCGCACCGGCGCCGCGACGTACTCGGCGAAGGTGCCGCGCGAGAGGAAGTCCTCGCGTACGTAGCCGATGACCTCGTCCCCCACCACGTACTCCGGGGTGGAGGCGCCCGGCTGCACCACGACACCCGCGACGTCCCAGCCCGGGATCACCGGGAAAACGGGGTCGAGGATGCCGTCGAGGTGCCCGCCCATGCACTTCCAGTCGACGGGGTTCACCGACGCGGCGCGGACTTTCACCAGAACGGAGTCGGGGCCGACCTTGGGGTCGCGCACGTCGCCGTACTCGAGGACTTCGGGGCCGCCGTACCGGCGGTAGCTGATCGCCTTCATGGGGTCGGCTTCATGGGAGTGCCTTCGTGGGATCGCCCTTGTGGGGCGCTGGTGCGGTGGCGGTCCGGGTGGTCCGGTGGTGGAAACATCAACAAGGCTTCCATATCCCCATCAAAGGGGCATTGAGTACTAGCCTGAGAGGGTCATCCCCTCCCAGCAGAAGGTGCGCACGCCATGACCACGCTCCACCACGAACACCCCGTCCACGAGCACGTCCACGGCCCGGCCTGCGGTCACCCCGAGGTGCCGCACGGCGACCACGTGGACTACGCCCACGACGGCCACATGCACCGCCTGCACTCCGGCCACTGGGACGAGTGCGAGCCCGACGAGCACGCGGTGCACGAGGGGCACGACCACCGGCACGGCGAGGGCTGCGGGCACAGCTCCGTGCTGCACGGCGACCACGTCGACTACGTCCACGACGGCCACCGGCACGCGGCGCACGACGGCCACTGGGACGACCACTGAGGCCACCGGGCCCGCACCGAGAGCCACGGTCTCGGCCGCCTTCCCCCGCACGGGCGCCAACTGGCAGTCTGTGGCGGGGGATCGGCTTGTACGGACACCTTCGCGCCGCCGCGATCCTGATCACGTTCCCCCTGCGCTCTGGACTACATACCGACTGGTCGGCATCATGAACGTCAGCGCGGCGCCGCGCGTCAGCGGCGCGGCACTCAGACGACGACCGTCCGACCAGGAGCGAAGATGAGCTCAGACCATCCACCAGGCCTCGATCTCGACCAGTTGCGCGGCCATCTGGACCGCGAGCGGCCGGGCCTCGTGGGCGGACCGCTCACCGCCCGGCTGATCGAGGGCGGCCGGTCGAACCTCACGTACGCCGTGACGGACGGCCACGCGCGCTGGGTCGTACGGCGGCCACCGCTCGGCCACGTGCTCGCGACCGCGCACGACATGAAGCGCGAGCACCGGGTGATCAGCGCCCTGCACCGAGGGACCGAGGTTCCGGTACCGGCGCCGGTGCTGCTCTGCGAGGACGTCGACGTGCTCGGTGCGCCCTTCTACGTCATGGACTTCGTGGACGGCACGCCGTACCGCACCGCCGAGGAGCTCGCGCCGCTGGGCGCCGAGCGCACCCACGCGGCGGTCATCGGCCTCGTCGACACCCTCGTCGACCTGCACTCCGTGGACGCCGAAGCGGTCGGCCTCGGTGACTTCGGGCGGCCCGACGGCTTCCTCGACCGGCAGCTGCGCCGCTGGGGCAAGCAGCTCGACGCCTCGCGGGGCCGCCACCTGGCGGGGATCGACGAGCTGCACGCCGCCCTGGGGCGACAGCTGCCCGTCTCCCCCGCGCCGACCGTCGTGCACGGCGACTACCGCCTCGACAACGTCCTGATCGGCGACGACGACCAGATCAAGGCGATCCTCGACTGGGAGATGTCCACTCTCGGCGATCCGCTCACCGACCTCGGGCTGCTCGTCATGTACAGCACCCGGCTCGAACTTCCGGGCTCCCCCATCAGCACCACCGCGGGCGCGGTCGGCCACCCGCAGGCCGCCGAGCTGATCGAGCGGTACGCCGCGCGCTCGGGGCGCGACGTCTCCGCGGTCGCCTGGTACACGGCGTTCGCGTGGTTCAAGCTCGCCGTGATCCTGGAGGGCATCCACTACCGGTACACGCTCGGCCAGACGGTCGGCGCGGGCTTCGACCGCATCGGGGAGCTGGTCCCCGTCTTCATCGAGCACGGCCTCACCACCCTCCAAGGACGACAGGAAGGCTGAGACAGCCATGGACTTCGCATTCGACGCCCGCACCGAAGAGCTGCGCGCCAAGCTCCTCACCTTCATGGACGAGCACGTCTACCCGGCGGAAAAGACCGCCGACGAGCAGCGCGCCCAGCTCGCCTCACCCTGGGACACCCCGGCGATCGTCGGCGAACTGAAGGCCGAGGCCCGCAAGCAGGGCCTGTGGAACCTCTTCCTGCCGGACGCCGAGCACGGCGCCGGGCTCACCAACCTCCAGTACGCCCCACTCGCCGAAATCACCGGCCGCTCCCCCCACTTGGCGCCCACCGCGCTGAACTGCGCGGCCCCGGACACCGGCAACATGGAAGTCCTCGCCCAGTTCGGCAACGACGAGCAGAAGAAGCAGTGGCTGGAGCCCCTGCTCGCCGGTGAGATCCGCTCGGCGTTCGCGATGACCGAGCCGGAGGTGGCCTCGTCCGACGCCACGAACATCACCACGCTCATCGAGCGTGACGGCGACGACTACGTCATCACCGGACGCAAGTGGTACATCTCCGGGGCGATGAACCCGGACTGCCGGATCTTCATCCTGATGGGCAAGACGGACCCCGAGAACTCCGACCCGCGCCGCCAGCAGTCCATGGTGCTCGTGCCGCGCGACACCCCGGGTGTCGAGGTACGGCGCGCCATGCAGGTGTACGGCTACGAGGACCACTCCCACGGCGGGCACGCGGAAGTCGTCTTCGACCACGCCAGGGTCCCGGTGAGCAATCTGATCGGCGAGGAGGGCGGCGGCTTCGCCATCGCCCAGGCGCGCCTCGGCCCCGGCCGTATCCACCACTGCATGCGGCTCATCGGCATGGCCGAGCGGGCCATCGAGCTGATGTGTCAGCGCGCGGTGGCGCGTACGGCCTTCGGCAAGCCCCTCGCCCAGCAGGGCGTCGTCCAGGAGTGGATCGCGGACGCCCGGGTCGCGGTGGAGCAGCTGCGGCTGCTCGTCCTGAAGACCGCGTGGCTGATGGACACCGTGGGCAACAAGGGCGCGCACACGGAGATCCAGTCCATCAAGATCGCCACCCCGCGCACGGTCGTCGACATCCTCGACCAGGCGGTCCAGCTGCACGGGGCGGGGGGTGTGAGCCAGGACTTCCCGCTCGCCGAGCTGTGGGCGGCTGCGAGGACTCTGCGGTTGGCTGATGGGCCCGATGAGGTGCACCAACGGTCGCTGGCGCGCCGGGAGTTGAAGAAATACCTGTAGGGGCCCTGCCGGGGGACTGTGCGTCGCTGCGGGTGCGTCGTGGCTGATCGCGCAGTTCCCCGCGCCCCTTCGGGGCGCTCGTCCTACGGCCGCAGCGCCCTCAGCAGCAGGTCCGCCAAGTGGTCGGCGACCTGCTGCTGGGTGAGCGGGCCGTTCGGGCGGTACCAGGTCGACAGGTGGTGGACCGAGCCGAAGTGGTAGTCCACCACCAGGTCCGCCGGGGTCGCCTTGGAGAAGACGCCGGCCTGCTGGCCCTCCTCGATCAGTGCGCGGAACCGCTCGTGGTAGCGGCGGCGCTCGGACCGTACCTGCTTGTTCTTCTCCGGGCTCAGATGGTGCATGGAGCGGAAGAAGATCGAGGCGTCGTCGAGGTTGTCGATCGTCGTGACGACCACATCGGCCGCCGCGTCCCGCACCCGCTGCTCGACGGGGGCGTCGGCGTCCGCGTAGGCGTCAAGGCGCTCCTGCTGCACGCGCAGGACACGTGCGTACACCTCGTGCAGGAGATCGTCCTTGGAGCCGAAGTAGTGGTAGAGCGCACCCTTGGTGACGCCTGCCGACTCCACGATCTCCTGCACCGATGTGCGGTCGTAGCCGCGGTCGGCGAAGAGCCGCGTGGCGGCGGCGAGCAGCCGCTGAGGGACGGGCGTGCCGTCACCGTCCGTCGTCCTGGCCACTGCCGCCACCTGCCTTTCGAGTTGGCTGGCTCCCGATCTGCCGAGAGCCCTAGTCGTTCCGGGAACGCAGTTCCCGCCGGAGGATCTTCCCACTAGTGGTTTTCGGCAGCTCCGGCAGGATCTCGACCGCGCGGGGGTATTTGTACGCCGCGAGCCGTTCCTTGCAGTACGCCGCGAGATCGTCCGGCGTCACGTCGGCCTCCGGGCGCAGACTGACGAAGGCCTTGACCGTCTCGCCGCGGTAGCTGTCCGGGACACCGATCACGGCCGCCTCGCGGACGGCCGCGTGGCTGTAGAGGACGTCCTCCACCTCGCGCGGCCAGACCTTGAAACCGGACGCGTTGATCATGTCCTTCTTGCGGTCGACCACGTAGAGCCAGCCCTGCGGGTCCATGAAGCCGATGTCGCCGGTACGCAGCTCGCCGTCGGGGAACGCCTCGTTCGTGGCGTCGGGGCGCTTCCAGTAGCCGGGCACGACCTGCGGGCCGCGCACGGTGATCTCGCCCTGCTCCCCGAAGGGGACGTCCGCGCCGTGGTCGTCGACGATCCTGACGACCGTCTCGGGGCCGGGGACACCGACGGCCAGCGTGCCGGACACCGGGTCGACCGGGGCCTCCTGGCCCGGCGGGACGGAGGCGCAGGGCGCGGTGCACTCGGTGAGGCCGTAGCCGTTGTGGATGTAGGGGCCGAAGCCCGCGCGGAACTTCTCCACCAGGGCGGGCGGCAGCGGCGCGCCGCCCGAGGAGATCATCGCGAAGGAGTCGAAGTGCGCGCGCGTGACGGAGGGGTGGGCGGCGAGCGCCATGAAGGCGGTGGAGGGGCCCACGGTGTACGCGGGGCGGTGCTCGGCGAAGGCGTCCAGGACGACCCCCGCGTCGAAGCGGTAGGCCAGCGCGAGGGTGCCCGCGTTGGTCAGGCAGGCGGCGACCTGCGCGACCATGCCGGTGATGTGGAAGAGCGGCGCCATCGCGAAGTAGCAGGCGCCCTCCGGGATGCCGGAGCCCGTGCGCTGCCGCTCGGCGTTGTAGGTGATGTTGCCGTGGGTGTTCATGGCGCCCTTGGGCCGGCCACTCGTACCCGACGTGTAGCTGATCAACGCGACGTCGGATGGGCCGAGTTGGCGGTCGCCCGGGGCCGGGAGCTCCTGCCGGGCGACCGTCACCAGATCGTCGGCGTCGGCGGCCTGCGGGAGGCGTTCGAAGTCGAGGACACGGGTGTCGCCCCGGGTCTGCAGGTCGAGCTGGCACGCCGTGAGCACGAAGCGGACGGGCGAGGCGGCGGCCGTCTCGCGCAGATACGACTCCCATGCGCGGTCCGAGCAGATCAGCGCCGTCACGTCGGCGTCCGCGAGGACGTGAGCGACCTCCGCCGACTTGTACATCGGGTTCACCGGCACGACCGTGGCGCCCGCCTTCCACGCGCCGAGCAGCGCGATCACGAAGTGCGGGGTGTTCTGGAGCAGGATCGCGACCCGGTCGCCCCGGGCGAGCCCGCGCGCGGCCAGATGTCCGGCGACGGAGTCGGAGAGGGCGTCCACCTCGCGGTAGCTCAGGCGCCCGTCGAAGTAGGCGAGGGCCGTGTGCTCGGGTGCCCTGAGCACCGAGGCGCGGAAGGCATGCACGACGGAGGCGGCGGGCTCGACCGGGCCGCGCTGTGCCTCGGTGAGGCGGCCGAGCCAGGGCTTCGCGGCGTATATGGAGGCGTCGGGGGCCGGCAGAGGTTCGCTCACTGCTCCGTCGCCTCCCACTTCTGCTGGATGTGGTTCATGCCGGTGAGCCACTTGTCGGGCTCGGCGGCGCGGATGCGGTAATACTCGGCGACCTCGGGGTGCGGCAGGATCAGGAAGCGGTTCTCCGCCATGCCCGCGAACAGCGCGTCCGCGACGGCGTCCGGCTCGATCGCGGTGGGCGTGAGGACGAGGTCGCCCGCGGTGCCGGTCGCGGCGAGCATGTCCGTGCGGACGCCCTGGGGGCAGATCGCGTGGACGTCGATGCCGCGGTGGCGGTACGTGAGCGAGAGCCACTCGGCGAAGGCGTAGGCGCCGTGCTTGGTGACGCTGTAGGGCGCGGCGCCGATCATGGTGAGCAGCCCCGCCGCCGAGACGGTGGAGACGAAGCGGCCGCTGCCGCGCTCCAGCCAGTCGGGCAGCAGCGCGTGGGCCGCGCGGACGTGGGCCATGACGTTGACGTCCCAGGCCGTGGCCCAGACCTCCTCGGGCGCGGCCTCCGAGCCGCCGGAGCCGAGGCCCGCGTTGGCGCAGTACACGTCGACGGTGCCGCTCAAGGCCTCTCTCGCCTCCGGCACGATCGCGGACGCGTCGCCGGCCACGGCGACGACGCCGATCTCGTCGGCCACCGCCCCGGCCTTGGCCGCGTCCAGGTCGTTGACCACGACGCGCGCCCCGGCGGCGGCGAACCGGCGGGCCAGCGCGGCCCCGATCCCGCCCCCGGCACCGGTGACGACAACTCCCTTGTCCTGCAGGGTCTCCACGATCAGTCTCCTTCGACTGCGGCTCCGCTGTGATCGCAGACTAACCAGTCGGTATGTACGGATGGAAGAGGGTCGGGCAGCCGGGTTCGTTCCCCGGTCGGAGTCCGCGCGCTAGCGTGCGTGGCCATGACAGCCACCGCGCACACGGAGGTCTCTGCATGAACCTGTCCCGACGCAGCCTGTCCAGACGAGGCCTGCTGGCCGCCACCACCGCCACCGCCCTCACATCGGCGGCCCCGGCGGCCGCGGCCGGAGGCGGGGGCGGATCGGGCGGCGGCCGAAGGCTGCGCACCGGCTTCGACCGGCTGGCCGCCGACGGCTACGCGCTCCTGGACGGCGAGCGGGTCGGTGTCGTCACCAACCCGACCGGAGTCACCCGGGACGTGCGCCACATCGTCGACGTCATGCACGCCGACGAGCGCGTGAACCTGGTCGCGGTGTTCGGGCCCGAGCACGGCTTCCGGGGCACGGCTCAGGCGGGCGGCTCCGAAGGGCGCTACGACGACCCGGCCACCGGGCTGCCCGTCTACGACACGTACCAGAAGAGCGGCAAGGCCCTCGCCGACATCTTCACGGCGTCCGGAGTCGACACGATCGTCTTCGACATCCAGGACGTGGGGGCGCGTTTCTACACGTACATCTGGACGCTCTTCGACTGCATGGAGTCGGCCGAGCTCGCGGGCAAGCGGTTCGTCGTCCTCGACCGGCCCAATCCCGTGACGGGGCGCGCCGCGCAGGGGCCCGTCCTGCACAAGGAGTTCGCCACGTTCGTCGGCAGGCAGCCGATAGCGCAGGCGCACGGGATGACCGTGACGGAGCTCGCGCTGCTGTTCAACGGCGAGTTCCTGGAGCGCCCCGTCGAGCTGGAGAGCGTACGGATGACCGGGTGGAAGCGCTCGGACTTCTACGACGCGTCCGCGCTGCCGTGGGTGCCGCCGAGCCCGAACATGCCGACGCCGGAAACCGCCCTCGTCTACAGCGGCACCTGCCTCTTCGAGGGCACGAACCTCTCCGAGGGACGCGGCACGACCCGCCCCTTCGAGCTGCTCGGCGCGGACGGCATCGACCGGAAGTGGGCCGAAGCCGCCAACGACGCGGGCCTGCGCGGCGTGCACTTCAGGGAGGCCTACTTCGCGCCGACGTTCTCCAAGTTCCAGGGCAAGACGATCGGCGGCGTCCAGCTGCACGTGCACGACCGCGAGTCGTTCGACCCGGTGCGCACCGGCATCGCGCTCCTGGTCACCGCCAAGAAGACGTGGAGCGGCTTCGCCTGGCGCCCCGACAACTGGATCGACAAGCTGACGGGCACCACGCGGGTCCGCACCATGATCGACGCGGGCGCGGAAACGGACGCGGTGGTGGACGCCTGGCAGGACGATCTCGCGCGCTTCCGTGCGGTGCGCAGGCGGTATCTGCACTACCGGTAGGTCTTCGCTGGGGAAGGCCCCACCGGCGAAAGGGGTGCCTGCCGGTTGGCAGGTGCCCCTGCCGGGCCGGAATCCTGATCTTCAGCTCCGTACAACCGAGTTGAGGAGGCCCCGCATGGCACGGACGGTACGCCGCACACTTCCGCTGGCACTGGCCGGGACGCTCGGCCTTGGGGTGCTCGTCGCCCCACAGGCCGGCGCGTCGCCCACGTCAGCTGACCCCGTCCCCGCGATCGAGCACGCCGCCCACCCCCTGCGCGCAACCGATCCGGGCGGCTCCACGAAGGACCTGCGGCCGATGGGGCGGATGGTGGGTGACGCTTCGGTGGTGGGCCTGGGCGAGGCCACACATGGTTCGCACGAGTTCTTCACCATGAAGGACCGCGTCTTCCGCTATCTCGTGGAGGAGAAAGGCTTCACCACCTTCGCCCAGGAGGTCAGCTGGACGACGGGGCTGCGCTTCGACGCGTACGTGCGCGGGGGAGAGGGCGACGTGCGCGAACTCGTCCACAAGGAGCTGGCGAAGACACCCTGGGACACCGAGGAGTACGTCGAGCTCCTGACGTGGATGCGCGCGTACAACGACAAGCACCCGGACCGCCAGGTGCGCTTCATGGGCGACGACCTCAACTACCCAGAGATCGGCCACGAGTTGTTCGACGGGGTCGAGGACTACGTCCGCGCGCACAAGCCCGCTCTGCTGCCCAGGATCACGGAGCTGTACGCGCCGATCCGCAGGCTCTCGGACGGCGACACATACATGGCGAGGCCCCTGGAGGAGCGGCGGAAGCTGGCAGAGAAGGCGCGGGAGGCACTGAAGCGGGTACAGGGCCTGCAACCCGCCTCCCGCGACCGGGAGTTCGCGACGGTCGTGCATCACGCCCGTTCCGTCTCACAGACCTCCACGATCTACGCCTTCCCCTTCGATACTCCCGAGGGGATCAAGGACGGCATGCTGTACCGCGACCGTCTCATGGCGCGGAACACCGCCTGGTGGCAGCGGCAGACCGGTGACAAGGTGCTCCTGTCGGCGCACAACTCCCACGTGGGATACGAGAGTTACGACCCGCAATATCCGAAGATGCAGGGGGCCTTCCTGCGGGACCGGCTCGGCAAGCGGTATGTGAGCATCGGGTTCACCTTCGACCGGGGGTCGCTCATGGCGCAGAGCGCGGAGTCCGAGGTGTGGAAGCCGCGTTCGGTGGGCGCGGCCACGCGCGGCATGAACGAGTACACGCTCGACAAGGTGCGCCACGACGACTACTTCCTGGACATGCGGACCGCACCGGCGACCGCCCGGAAATGGCTGGAGAAGGGCCGGCTGACCAAGAGCATCGGCACGGCGTTCCCGGACGGCCCGCACACGATCCGGCTCGCCCCCACGCACGACATCCTCATTCATCTGCACCGCGTCACCGCAGCTCACCGGCAGTCTCAATGACCGAGACGAGCCGTCCCAGGTATTGACTGGTCCCTACATCCAACGCGACAGTGCCGGTCGTGCGGAGTGAAACGACAGCAGCAGAGAAGCAGCAGGTCCGGAGCGATGACGGCGCGGACGGCGCAGACGGCGCCGAAGGCAGTCCCGAGAGCATGCGCCGGGTGGCCGTCGCGTCGTTCATCGGGACGGCCATCGAGTTCTACGACTTCTACATCTACGGCACGGCGGCCGCGCTCGTCCTGAACGACGCGTTCTTCCCGACCCTGGACCCGGTCAACGCCACCCTCGCCTCCTTCTCCACCTACGCGGTGGCGTTCGCGGCGCGCCCCATCGGCTCGGTGGTCTTCGGGCACTTCGGAGACCGGGTCGGCCGCAAGTCGGTGCTCGTGGCCTCGCTGCTGCTCATGGGCCTCTCGACGGCGCTCGTCGGACTCCTGCCCGGATACGGCACGTTGGGCATCTGGGCGCCCGTCCTGCTGATCCTGCTGCGCTTCCTACAGGGCATCGGGCTCGGCGGCGAGTGGGGCGGGGCCGCGCTGCTCGCGGTGGAGCACGCGCCGAAGAAGAAGCGCGGCCTGTATGCCGCCTTCCCCCAACTCGGCCCGTCCGTCGGCTTTTTCGCGGCGACCGGCGTCTTCTGGCTGCTCTCCGCCGTCCTCTCCGACGACGCGTTCCGCTCCTGGGGCTGGCGCGTGCCGTTCCTTCTCTCCTTCCTCCTGGTCGGCGTCGGGCTCTTCGTACGGCTGCGCATCAGCGAGACGCCGGTCTTCGCGAAGGTCATGGACGCGCAGGAGGCCAGCAAGGTCCCCACGCTCGACGTGCTGCGGCGCTATCCGCGCGAACTGCTGCTCGGCGCGGGCGGGATGATCATCGCGTACGGACTCTTCTACACGGCGACGACCTACTGCCTCGCCTACTCCACCGGCACCCTGGGTGTCCCGCGCAACACCATGCTGGGCCTTTCGCTGGTCGCCTGTCTCTTCCTCGCGGCCGGTACGTGGCTCGCCGCGACCCGCTCCGACGGCGCGGGGCGACGCAAGCTGGTCCTCGTCGGCGCGGGGCTCGCGGTGGTGTGGGGCTTGGTCCTCTTCCCGCTCCTGGACACCGAGCAGCCGGTGCTGATGGCGCTTGCGCTCGGCGGCGCGCTGTTCTGCATGGGCGTCGTCTACGGGCCGATGGGCGCGTATCTGCCGGAGCTGTTCGGCACCAACGTCCGCTACTCGGGCGCCTCGCTCGCCTACAACCTGGGCGGTGTGCTCGGCGGCGCGGTCTCCCCGCTGGTGGCGACGCGGCTGCAGTCCGCTTTCGGTTCCTCGTCGGTGGGCTGGTACGTGAGCGCGATGGCGATCGTGTCCCTGGTGTGTGTGCTCGCGCTGCCGGAAACCCGTGAGCGGGAACTGGCGTGAGAACGGCGTGAACCCGAGGTACGTGGTGGGCGTCTGTCGCAACGCCTGCTGCGGGACATCTGGTCAGTACAGCGGGCCCGCAGGACGATGGGCCGCGTGGAGCCCTACTGGGAACTGACCTTCGACGCCGACGGGGATGTCAACACCACGCAACGCGACCATCTCCTCGCCGAGGTGGCCGCCGAGCACGTCACCGATCTCCTCGTGCTGGCGCACGGCTGGAACAACGACCAAGACATGGCGACCGACCTCTACCGGCGGTTCTTCGCACCCTGCCGGGACCTCGCGGGCCCGCGCGTGCGCCTGGGGTACGTGGGTGTGCTCTGGCCCGCCATCCGCTTCCCCGACGAGCCGATCCCGGACTTCGAACCCTCCCTCACGGCCACCGGACCGGGCCCGGCGCCGGGCGCGGGGCCCCTGCTCGACGAGCCGACCCGGCTCCTGCTCGCCCGCGCGTTCCCCGGTCATGACGAGGACCTCCGGCGGATCGGGGCGCTGCTTGCGGAGCGGTCCGAGGTGACCACGCGCCTGTACGAGTACAGCCGCCTCGTACGCGACCTGGTCGCCGTGCACCAGAACAGCGCCGCCTGGCGCTTCGCCAACGACACCTGGACGGGCCTGCCCGCCATGCTGACCGACGACGCGGTCGAGGTGTGCCAGATGTTCGCCGCGGCGATGGAGGGCACCGGACAGCAGGAGCTCTTCGGCAGCCTGCGCAAACGGCTCTGGAACGGGGCACATGAACTCCTGCGCCAGGCAAGTTATTACGCCATGAAGCGCCGGGCGGGCTCCGTGGGCCAGCTGGGCCTCGGCCCCGCGATCGGGCTGCTGGCCCGCGAGGCACCGGACGTACGGATGCACCTCATCGGGCACAGCTTCGGCGCACGGCTCGTGTCGTACGCGCTGCGCGGGATGCCCGCGCCGGTGCGCAGCGTGAAGTCCACGACGCTGCTCCAAGGGGCCTTCTCGCACTACGCGTTCTCCAGGCGGCTGCCCCACGCGCCCTCGCGCGGCGGCGCGCTCAGCGGCGTGCAGCGGCGGATCGACGGGCCGCTGGTGTCCTGTTACTCGCGGCACGACGACGCTCTGGGCAAGATCTACCCCCTGGCGTCGAAGACCGCCGGGGACTCCTCGACGTTCCTCGGCCTCTGGGAGCGCTGGGGCGCCATCGGCTACGACGGCATCCGGGCGGTGGACGGCGCCAAGCGCGTCAAGCTGGGCCGGGCGATCCCCGCCAAGGGGTGTGTGAGCGTGGACGCGTCGGCGGTGGTGCGGCGCGGTGGTCCGCCCTCCGGCGCGCACAGCGACATCTGCCACGAGGAACTGGCGCGTGTCGTGTTCGCCGCAGGGCGGATTCCGCTGGCGTAATTCCCTTCCTGTTGAACTGTTGAACTGTTGAAGTGCTGCTAGCGGTGCTTCGGGAATTCGACGACCTGCTGGTACGTGGGCCTGTTCTGCCACTGGATCGGCCCGTGCGTGATGCCGCCGAGCGCCCGGTGGATGATCGAGTCCGCGCACCACTGCTCGCCGGGCTTGCAGCTGTCGTCGCCGGGATAGACCTCGGCCGCGGGCTTGGCGACGGCCTGCGTCAGGGTGGCAAGAAGCGCGTCACGGCAGGCGTCCAGCTTGCCGTCCCCGCAGTACGCCTCACCCAGACCGCCCTCGACGGGCTGCCCGAGCACGGCCCGCAGATCCTTGTCCGCGTACCCCCACCAGCCGTACTGGAAGGCCGAGCCGGCGTGCGCGCCGGTCGGGCCGTGCCCGGCCGAGGGTGACTCGTCGGTGCTCAGCTGCGCCGTCAGCGCGTCGTACAGCTCCTTGCCCATGCCCGGCTTGAACTCCGCCTCGATCAGCAGGGGCCACCAGGCGTCCATGATGCGTACGGCGTCGGGGTGGGCGTACGTCTTGGAGCCGGCCGCCGTCTGGTTGCGCTGCGCGCCGGCCTTTCGCCAGGCCTCCAACTGCTGGACGGCCTGCGCCTGTTGGGGGTCGGTGACGGGCTTGCTCCGGAGCACCTTGAGCAGTTCGGGCAGCACCTGTTCGCCGCGCAGGTCGGTGACCGCGGCCTCGGACATGGCCCGGGTCAGCGCGGCCCGCGTGACGCCGCCTTCCTCGGTGAGCTTCTTCACCCGTCCGTCGAGCAGGTCGCCGCGGTGCACGGCGCTGAGGCCGAAGCCCGCCGTGCTGAAGTCCTTGGCCTGTTTGTTGTTCCACGAGATGTAGTAGTCCTGGTTGACGGACTGCGGGTGCTCGGCCGCCGGGGTCTGGGCTGAGGTGTTGTTCTCCGGGTCGAAGTCCCGCCATTCGTAGGCCTGTTCACCCTTGACGGGCAGGGCGGGGTCGATGTCCTTGGCCCGCTCGGGGTTGGCGCCGCTGTTGTAGTACGCGGTGTCGCGCGCGTCGGCGTAGAACCAGTTGAAGGCGTAGCTGATGTTCTGGGCCGCCTTCATGAAGGTCGAGGCGTCCTTCACGTACGTCGGGTCGTTCAGCATCTGGAAGCCGATGATCGAGTCGGCCTCGTGGCGGTAGGTGGAGCGCAGCGAGACGTACGCGACGGGCTTGCCCTCGACGCTCGCGCGGTGCGTCACGACGCCGTACTTGGTGCGGAACACCTGCATGCGGTAGGAGCCCGCGGCCGTGGAGTCGGCGAGGGTCGGCTTCCAGGCGTTCTTGCGCTCCAGCTTCTCCATGGGGGTGCAGGTGCCGTGGTGGAGATAATGGGCGGACTGCTTCGTGGGGGCGCCGCCGCCCGGTTCACAGAGCTCCACGGCGTACGTGTCCGTGATGTCCTGCCCGGCGGACGTGGCCGACCAGGCGTAGTCCTGGCCGCGCCCCAGCTGGACGTACATGCCGACGCCCGCGAACGAGACGCCGCGGGCGCTGATGCCGGGGCCCTGGAGTTCCTGCTGCATGAGGAGCTGCGGGGCGAAGTAGCCGGTCTGGGGTCCGAAGACGGCGACGGGGTTGCCGCTCGCGGTGTGCTTCCCGGAGACGAGGAGGGCGTTCGACATGCCCTTCTTGTGGCCGTCCCGCTGGAACAGGTCGGCGGGCAGCACTCCGTCGTCGTACATCCCCTGGAGCGGTTCGAGCCTCTTGGGTGCCTTCACCGGGTCCTTGGGGGCCTTGGACGCGGACTTGGCGCCGCCCTCGCGGTCGTACACGAGCTGCTCGCGTTCGACCGAACCGGCGTCGGGCATCGCGGTGCCGCGCGCGTTCTCGGGCTTGCCCGCGTAGGGGAAGCTCGTGCCGTCGTGGATGGTCTGCACGGTCTCGGGGTCGTTGCGGGCGCGGAAGGACTCCCAGACCTTCGTGCCCTTCTCGATGCCGTACTTCTCCTGGGACTTGAGGAGGGAGAGCGCCGCGTCGACCTCTCCCCCGCCGCCGTTGCCGAAGAGACCGCCGACGACGGAGGCGAGCGCGATCATGTCGGTGATCTTGAAGGGCTCGATCTCGCCGACGTTGGTGATCGCGTCGATCTTGCCGGTGAGGACGTACTCGCCGGGGAAGTAGCGGCCGTTCTTCGACTTCACGCGGTAGGCATTGAGCCCGTCGATGTAGGCCTGGGCGTCCTCCATGGCCTGCTTGCCGCGCTCGCCCTGCGTCGACCTGATGTACTCGACCTGCTTCTCCAGGTCCTTCTCCGTGTACGGGGCCTGCGGCCAGAACTGCTGCTCCAGACCCTGGTTGGCGAGCGCGCCGCCCGCGAACGACGTCAGCTCGCCGCGGCCGATGTGCCGGAACAGGTCGATGAGCCAGAGCCGGTCCTGCCCGGCCGCGAAGCCCGCGCCGAACTCGGTGCCGTAGCGCGTGGAGCCCTTGATGTGCGGGATGCCGTACTTCTTGTCCCGGGTGATCGTCACGTCGTCGCGGGGTCGGGTGACGGAGGCGACCTGGCCCTCGCGGACGCCGAAGGACGCGTCGTTGAAGAATTCCGTCAGTTTGCCGTCGGTGAGTGACGGATAGCCGGAGGAGAGGGCGTCGTACGGACCCAACTGGTCATCGGCGTGCTTGGGCTGAGTTCCGAAGACGCGGTGGGCGAGTATTTCGGCGAGTGTGGCGTTGCCGTTGGCACCGGGTGGCAGCACGTCGGCGCACTGCCCCTCGCAGTAATCGGTGACCGGTGGGGGCTCGTCGGCCGCCGTCCCCGACTGTGGCGAGAGGAGGGACGCGGCGAGCGCGAACGCCGCAGTGGCGGTGAGGGTTCTGAGCCGGACGATGCGTTGACGCATGTGTGCTCCTCTGGGCTCCGCTTGTGCTCCTGTGGGAGGGAGTTGAGGCGGAGGTTACTGGCGGGTTGCCGAACCCGGAAGATGAGCATGCGTCGCCTTTTCAATAACCGCACATAGCTCCAGCTCACGGCCGTCTTATGTCAGTCATCGAAAATCGGATGGAAGTCGAGGGAGCCGAATCGCGTGTCGATACGTCTATTCGGCAACGTCCGAGAACGTGCGACGGAGGTGCAGGGCGATGGCCGGATTCCGGAGTCTCGCGAGACAGGTGCGCGATCCGCTGAGCGATTTGGCACTGCGGCGGTACTCACTGCGCAAGTGCCTGGAGAGGTTCGCCCCTTACGGCCACCGGGCGACCTGGGACCATCTGTGCTCCCGGGCGGGCTTCGGGCCCGAGGACCGCTCACCCGACCCGGCGCGGCTGGTGGCCGCGCTCGACGAACTGGAAGCGGCGCGCGCGGTCTGGCTCGCCTACGAGGCGGGCTTCGCGGAGCGCCGCCGCAAGGAGAAGAACGACGGGCTCCGAAGCCCCGGCAGCGTGGACGACTGGCACCGGTGCACCTGGGGAGGGTTCGGGGTCGCCTGGTGCGACGACCCCGGCGTGCATCCCTCGGGACCGCTCGCCGAGGTGCTGCGCCGGCTGATAGCGGCCCTCGAGCGTGAGCCGGGCACGGGCTGCCCGGTGTGCGACCGGTCCGACCTGGTCTGGACCCACGGCCTGGCGCACGAGCCCTCTTCGGGCGCCGTCTGCACGGGCTGCGGCATCGTCGTGCCGGCCCCGGTGCTCACGCCCGCCGCGATGGCGAGGGCACGGGCCCGGCGGACACGGCCGCTGGTCTCGGCATGAGGTCCGGCCGGACCGGCTGTGGGTGTACGGCGGCTAGGGCGTCGCCACGTCGGACTGTATGGCCAGCTTGAGCTCGGCGAACATCAGCGGCGCGGCGATCTTCACGTCGCCGGGGCCGCGCGCCGACAGCTTCAGGCCGACCGGAGTCTGCGGGTGGACGAACATCTGCCAGGTGTGCGTCCGGTACTGCCCGCCCCTGGTGGGAACCCAGTCGGTGGTGGCCGTCGAGTCGTACCCGGTGGACAGGCCGAGCGGATCGCGCACGAAGCGCGCGCGGTACTCGGTGGGCCGGCTGTCCGGCTCCCAGAAGATCATCGCCGACAGGGTGCCCCAGCCGTCGTGGCTCGGCCAGATGAGCCCGGACCTGGCGTCCGGGAACTTCGACGGGCTCGTGCCCCCCTTGCCCGGGTCGTGCATGTGCCACGGGTCGTACGACTCCTCGGCGTCCGCGTACGGGAACCGCACGAGGTGGTAGCCGTCGCTGTCGTACGTGATCTTCTGCCGCCCCGAGTGTGCGGCGCTCCACAGCAACGAGCAGATGGCGATGCCCATCGGCCTTTCCCCCTGTGTGTCGTCGTCTGTACTGTCCTTCGGTGATGCAGGTTTGCGTGAACGGCGCCCGCGGCGCGAGCGATGGTGCGTCGATCCCGTTGTCACCCGGGGCGATGGCCGAGTCCGTGGCACAAGCTGTCGCGGCCGGTGCTCGGGATGTCCATGTACACCCCAAGTCCCCTTGTGGACAAGACACGTTGGCGCCACGTGCGGTTGCGGCCACGCTCGAAGCGGTGCGTTCCACCGCATCGGTACCGGTCGGCGTGACCACGGGCGCCTGGGCCGAGCCGGACCCCGCACAGCGGGTGGCGCGGATCCGCGCGTGGACGGTGCTGCCCGACCACGCGTCGGTGAACTGGCACGAGCCCGGCGCGGAGGCGGTGGCCGAGGCGCTCCTGGACCGGGGGGTCGGCGTGGAGGCGGGCATCTGGTCCGGCACGGACGCCGCGGAACGCTTCGCGGCCTCCCCGCTCGGCCCGCGCGTCCTGCGGGTCCTCGCGGAGGTGACCGATCCCGACCCGGCCACGGCCCGCGACTCGGCCCGTGCCCTGATCGCCGTGATCGGCCGCGCGCACAGCCGCCCCGTCCTGCTGCACGGCGAGGAGGGCGGCACCTGGCCGGTACTGCGCCTCGCGGGTCGCCTGGGCCTCGCGACGCGGATCGGTCTGGAGGACACCCTGACCCTGCCGGACGGGGAACCCGCCGGGTCGAACGCCCAGTTGGTGTCGGCCGCGCTCTCGATAGCAGGTGGATATTCGATCGCTCCAGCGGTTTGCCGTCGGCAGAGTTGACGTCGATGACAGACATCTGCGCGTGCCGACACGGCGCGTAGAACCAAGGAGCCCGCCCCATGTCGACGCTGCGCGTCACCGCCGAAGTGCTGACCGTCCACGAGCATCCCAACGCCGACGCCCTCGAACTCGCCCAGGTGGGCCTGTACCGCGCGGTCGTCGCCAAGGGCGCGTACCGCACGGGTGACGTGGCGCTCTACATCCCCGAGCAGTCCGTGCTGCCCGCGGAGTTGATCGAGGAGCTGGGGCTCACCGGACGGCTGGCGGGCGGCAAGTCGGACCGGGTCAAGGCGGTACGGCTGCGGGGCGAGCTGTCCCAGGGCATCGTGTGCAGGCCGCGGGCGCTCGCGGAGGTCGACCTGGCACGGGCCGCGGCCGACGGCACGGACTTCGCGGAGCGTCTCGGTGTCCTGAAGTGGGTGCCGCCGATACCGCCCACCATGAACGGTGACGTCGAGTCCGCGCCGGATCTGCTGCCGTGGGTGGACATCGAGAACATCCAGCGATACCCCGATGTCTTCGCTCCGGGCGAGGCCGTGGTGGTCACGGAGAAGCTGCACGGTTCCGCGTGCCTGCTGACGTACGTGGCGGACGAGGGCGGCCGGGTGCACGTCTCATCGAAGGGCTTCGGCTCCAAGTCCCTCGCGCTGAAGGAGGATCCGCGCAATCTCTACTGGCGCGCGGTCCACGGTCACGAAGTCGCGGCGGTGGCCGCCTCGCTGGCACAGCGGCTCGGCGCGCGCCGGGTCGGCATCTTCGGCGAGGTGTACGGAGCGGGGGTTCAGGACCTGACGTACGGCGCGGACGGGCGCCGCGAGACGCTCGGCTACGCGGTCTTCGACGTGAGCGCCGACATCGACGGCGAGGTCCGGTGGCTCGACCCCGCGGCGCTGCTGGAGGGCGAACTGCCCCTGGTGCCACGCCTGTACGAGGGGCCGTACGACGCCGAGCGCGTCCTGGAGGTGGCGACGGGACGGGAGACGGTGTCGGGCCGCGCCCTGCATCTGCGCGAGGGCGTCGTGATCCGCCCCGCGGTCGAGCGGTACTCCCCCGTGACCGGGGGCCGCGCCATCGCCAAGGCGGTCAGCGCCGCCTATCTGACGCGCAAGGGCGGCACGGAGTTCGAGTAACTCCCCGGCCGGGGCGGGCGGTCCGGGATCACGCCCCGGGCCGGCGCTCCGCCAGCAGACGGGAGCCGGTGAGGCGGTCGCCGAAGACGTCGTCGGGGTTGGAGAGCACGCACGTCTCCAGGGAGAGGCAGCCGCAGCCGATGCAGTCCGTGAGGTGATCGCGCAGTCGGCCCAACTGCTTGATGCGCTCGTCCAGTTCCGATCGCCAGGTCTCCGAGAGGCGTGCCCAGTCCTCGCGGGTGGGCGTGCGCTCCTCGGGGAGCGAGTCGAGCGCCTCGCGGATCGTGGCGAGCGGGATGCCGACACGCTGGGCGGCGCGGACGAAGGCGACACGGCGCAGCGCGTCCCGGTGATAGCGGCGCTGGTTGCCCGAGGTGCGACGGCTGGTGATCAGGCCCTTGGACTCGTAGAAATGCAGGGCGGACACGGCCGCACCGCTGCGGGCCGAGAGCTGGCCGACGGTGAGCTCGTGGATCTTCTCTGGGATCTGGGGCACCCGCCCAAGCCTAATGGCCCACCCCTCGGCCGTGCCGACCCCTCCGATCGGCCGCTCCGTTGACACACGTCGGCGCACCCAGCATGCTGAGCAAGCGCTTAGTTCGAATACTTTGAGGAGGCCAGGGACATGGCAGAGCCGAGGATCTTCGCGTCGGCCGACGACCTGCGTGCCGGAGTCGGCGAGCAGCTCGGGTACAGCGAGTGGCTGGAGGTCGACCAGAAGCGGATCGACCTGTTCGCCGACGCCACGGGCGACCACCAGTGGATCCACGTGGACGCGGAGAAGGCGGCCCAGGGTCCCTTCAGGACGACCATCGCGCACGGCTATCTGACGCTGTCGCTGCTGCCGAGCCTGGTGCCGCAGGTGATGCGGGTCGAGGGCATGAAGATGGGCGTCAACTACGGCACCAACAAGGTCCGCTTCCCCTCGCCGGTGCCCTCGGGCTCCCGGGTGCGGGCGACCGCCGTGCTGACGGAGGTCGAGGAGACCAAGGACGGCGGCGTGCAGATCACGGCCAAGGTCACCGTCGAGCGCGAGGGCGGCGACAAGCCCGCCTGCGTCGCGGAGTCGGTGTCCCGCTACTACTTCTGAGCTCCGACCATCCGCAGCACGAGGTCGGCGTAGAGTGCGCCGACCTCGTCGGGCGTCCGGGTGCCCGCGACGTTGAACCAGCGGGCCACGTCGATGCAGAGCGAGAGCACGGCCAGCGTGGTGCCCGGCACGTCGGGGACGTCGAACTCCCCGTCCCGCACCCCGTCGTTGATCATGTCCCGCACAGTGGCGTCCGACTGGCGGCGCAGCGCGACGATCTCCGCGCGGTGCTCGTCGCCGAGCGCGTCCAGCTCGTACTGGACCACGCGGGCGGTGGTGTGATGGTCCGCGTGCCAGCGGACGAAGGACCGTACGGCGTCGGCGAGCCGCTCCGCCGCGCTGCCCGGACCGTCCGCCGCGGTGCGCAGGACCCGAAGGGCCTTGTCGTGGCCGATCCGGCTGATGCGGTGGAGCAGCTCTTCCTTGGTCTTGTAGTGGATGTAGAGCGCCGCGGGGCTCATGCCGGCGCGGCCGGCGATGTCCCGGGTCGTCGTCGCGTGGTACCCACGCTCGGCGAAGGCCTCGACGGCGGCGACCAGCAGCCGCCGCGCCGCATCGGGCGTGACCTCGCCCCATGGCAGGTCCTCGCCCTCGGTCTGCTCCGCCGTGCTCATCGCCCACTCCTTCCGCCGGTCGGGAGGGACACCATACCCCTGACGGTGAGCAAGCGCTTAGGGAGCCGTCAGGCCACCGGCTTGAACGGGTCGTGTTCGGCGAGGATCTTCTCCAGGCGGGCCTGGTCGACGCGGCTGACGAGCTGGTCCGCCTCCTGTCTGTCCCTGACCACCTTGGCGAGGGTGAACGCGGACGTCGTCAGGTACAGGACGGAGATGGCGAGGAAGGCGCGGATCCAGCCGCTGACGTCGAGGCTGTAGATGCCGATCGCCACGGCGGCGAGCGCCACGGCGAACGATGCGACGGCCTGACCGTAGTAGGCGGTGGTGCTCTGCTGCTTGACCGGTGTCTCACTCATGATCAGAGCTTCGGCCGTGAGCGGCGGCGCCACATCCGCTCGCGTACTCACCTTGCGTACTCAGTTCGAGCCGCGTTCAGAACGCGGAGACCCCCGTCAGCGCGCGCCCGATGACCAGCTTCTGGATCTGGCTGGTGCCTTCGTAGAGCGTCATCACGCGCGCGTCGCGCAGCAGCTTGCCCGCGGGGTACTCGTCGATGTAGCCGTAGCCGCCGAAGACCTGGAGCGCGTTGTTGGCGGCGCGCACCGCGGCCTCGGAGGCGAACAGCTTGGCCTTGGAGGACTCCGTGGTGAAGGGCTGCCCGCGGTCGATGAGGTCGGCGACCCGCCAGGTCAGCAGGCGCGCGGCGTCCACGTCCACCGCGATGTCACTGATCAGCTCCTGCACCAGCTGGTGTCCCGCGATGGGCTTGCCGAACTGCTCGCGCTCGGTCGCGTACGTCACCGCCGCGTCGAGGGCGGCCTGGGCGATGCCCACGCACCCGGCGGCGACCGACATCCGTCCCTTGGCGAGCGCCGACATGGCGACCGAGAAACCCTTGCCCTCGGGCGCCATCATGGCCGACGCCGGTACGCGGACGTCTTCGAGGACCAGCTCGGCGGTGGCCTGGCCGCGCAGGCCGAGCTTGCCGTGGATAGTACGGCGGCTCAGGCCCGGAGTGTCGGTCGGCACGAGGAAGGCGGAGACACCCTTGTGTCCGGGGGCGTCGTTCGTCCGGGCGAAGAGCAGCACGACGTCGGCCCATGTGCCGTTCGTGATGAACATCTTCGAGCCGTTGATGACGTAGTCGCCGCCGTCGCGCACGGCCTTCGTCGAGAGGTTCCCCGCGTCGGAACCGGTGCCCGGCTCGGTGAGCCCGAAGCAGCCGACGTACTCACCGGAGGTGAGTCCGGGCAGCCACTGCCGCTTCTGCTCCTCGCTCCCCCAATACGCGATGGTCTTGGCCACGAGTCCCAGCGAGACCGACACGATGCCGCGCACGGAGGAGTCGCCGCGCCCCAGCTCCTCGGTCACCAGGCAGTACGCGAGGTGGTCGCCGCCCGAGCCGCCGTACTCCTCGTCGACGGTGAGCCCGAGGAAGCCGACCTCGCCGAGCTTCTTCACGATCGCCCGGTCCACGCTCTCCGCGCGGTCCCATTCGATGACGTGGGGCGCGATCTCGCGGCTCACGAAGTCCTTGGCGAGCTGCCGTACGGCGGTCTGCTCCTCGCTGAGCTCCAGATTCATCGCGTGGCACCTCTTCGGTTCGGCTCTTGGGCCCAGTCTGCGGGTCGGTCTTCTGCCGGGATTTAAATTAGCACTGCTAGTTTATTGCGGCAGCCCTACTATGTGCCGCATGGCCCGACCGCGCAAGCCCATCCTCAGCAGAGAACGCATCGTCGACACGGCGCGCGCGCTCGTGGACACCGAGGGCCTCGCGGCCGTCTCGACCCGCCGCCTCGCCGCCGAGCTCGGGGTCAGCGGGCCTTCGCTCTACAACCACTTCCGCACGAAGGACGAGATCCTGGAGGCGGTCGCGGACTCGGTGAGCGCGCAGGTCGACCTGTCGATGTTCGAGGCCGCCGACGAGCGCGACTGGCGGACGGCGCTGCACGACTGGGCCGTCTCGTACCGCGCGGCGCTCACTGTGCACCCCAACATCGTTCCGGTGCTCGCGAGCGGCCCCGGCCGCCGGCCGGCCGGACTGCGGCTCGCGGACGCGGTGTTCGGGGCGATGGTCGACGCGGGCTGGCCGGCCGCGCAGGCCACGTCGATCGGCGCGCTGATGCGTTACTTCATCATGGGCTCGGCGCTCGGCTCCTTCGCGGGCGGCTTCGTGGACGACGCGACCGCGTACGATCCCGCCGACTATCCCCACCTGGGCCAGGCCCACCTTCTCGCCGAACGTCAGCAAGAGGTCGACGAGCGGGCGTTCGAGGCGGGTCTGCGCGCGCTGCTCGACGGACTCGCCCTCCAGTACACGCAGGTGGCGGCGCCGACGGCGTGACGGGCCCACCGCGGTCTCGCGGCACACGGGCGGGTGGTTGTAAGGTGCATCCGTCTTGTCGGGGGAAACACGGACGTAACACGGGAGTGAGCCGTGCGGCACTCAACGGATGCCAGTCGTCCGCTCTTCGGCGCGCAGGTCTTCGCCGCTCAAGTCCTGCGGGGCCAGGCGCAGGTCACCTTCCTGCCCAGCGCGGTGGCGGGGGCGCTCTTCTGCGTGGCGCTCTTCGCGGCGGGCTGGGAGTACGGGCTCTACGGCCTTGCGGGGACAGCGGTCGGTACGGGCACGGCGCTGCTCCTCGGGGCGGCGCGGGACCGGGTGACGACCGGGCTCGAAGGCTTCAACGCCTGCCTCACCGCGTTGTGTTTCGCGGTGTTCCTCGGCGCCGGGCATCTGTCGACGGCCGTGCTCGCCCTCGCGGGCTGCGTGGTGGTCACGGTCGTGACGGCGGCGGCCAGCAATTTCCTCGCCGTCTGGGGCCTGCCCTCGCTCACGCTCCCGTACTGCCTGCTCGCGAGCGTGACGACGATGGCGGCGCCCGGCTTCGAGCGGGTCTGGCACCACAGGGTCGACCCGGCGGCGCTGACGCAGGCGGCGAGCGGTCCGACGGCGATCGAACCCGCCGATCTGGCGCGGGCGTTCCTCGCGGGCTTCGCCCAGATCTTCTTCATGCCGCAGTGGTACGTCGGTGCGCTGGTGCTCGTCGGCCTCTTCGTCGCGAGCCGTCGCGCGGGTGCCGTGGCCTGCCTCGGCAGCCTGACGGGCATCGGCACCGCCATCGCGCTCGGGGCGCCGGCCGCGCGGATCGCGGACGGCACGATGGGATACAACGCGGTGCTCGTGGCACTCGCGCTGTGCGGCGTCTTCTTGCCCGTCCGGGGCATCACCCTCGCGTACGCGCTCGTGGGCGCCGCCACCGCGACCATCGGGGGTTCGGCCCTGACGGCGCTCCTCGCCCCGTCCGGCGGGCACGCGTTCACCTGGCCGTTCGTGCTGACGACCCTCGCGTTCCTGGCGGCGGCGAAGTCGTTCTCGCGCCTGGGCAAACCGGCCGCGGCGCCGTCGGCCCGGACGGGGCCGCAGCCGGTCACGAACGCCGCCGTCAGCGCGAACTCGCCCGCCCCGCAAGCACCTTGATGGAGATCAGAGCGATCACCGCGAGGCCGATGATGTAGGCGGCGACGGCCATCGATGTACCCGTCGCCTCCAGGAGCAGCACCATCACGAACGGAGCGAGACCGCCGCCGAACACGGCCGCGATCTGGTAGCCGAGCGAGGCTCCCGTGTAGCGCATCTCGGCCGTGAACAACTCGGCGAACAGCGCGGCCTGCGGCCCGTACATGATGCTGAGGAAGCAGCTGGTGACGAAGGTGCCGACGGCCAGCCACAGCAGTGAACCGGTGTCGATGAGCAGGAACATCGGCACGGCCCAGACCGCGAGCCCCGCGGCGCCGATGGCGTAGATCCTCAGCCGTCCGATGCGGTCGGAGAGCGCGGCGGACGCCGGGATCAGGGCGAGTTGGGTGAGGCTGACGCAGAGCGAGACGGTGAGGACCGCGCTGCGTTTCATGTCGAGTTCGCGGGTGGTGTAGTCGAGGACGCCGGTGATGATGATGTAGAAGGTGGCGGTGTTCACCGCGAACGAGCCACCGGCCAGGAAGACCGTGCCGAGGTGGTGGCGGAGGATGGTGCGCAGGGGCGAGTTGCCCTCTTCGCCGCCTGCGCCCTTCTGCGCCTTCTCCTTCTCGGCGAGTGCCCTCTCCGCCTCGCGGAACTCGGGGGTCTCCTCCACGCGCGTGTGGATGTACCAGGCGAGCACGAGCACGAGGAGCCCGACCATGAAGGGCACCCGCCAGCCCCACGCCTCGAAGGTGCTCTCGCTGGTGACGGCACCGGCGATCAGGAAGACCGTGTTGGCGGTCACCACGCCGATGGGGACGCCGAGTTGGACCAGGCTGCCGTAGAGGCCGCGCTTGCCCTCGGGGGCGTACTCGGTGGCCATCAGCATCGCGCCGCCCCACTGCGCGCCGACCGCGATGCCCTGGAGGACGCGGAGGGTGACGAGGAGGATCGGCGCGGCGATGCCGACCGTCTCGTACGTGGGAAGCAGGCCGATGCCCGTGGTGGAAAGGCCCATCAGGGTCAGCGCGAGGACCAGCATGGGCTTGCGGCCCCGCTTGTCGCCGAGGTGACCGGCGATGATGCCGCCGACGGGCCGGGCCAGGAACCCGACGGCGAAGGTGGCGAACGCGGCGAGGACTCCGGCGGACGAACTGCCGGAGGGGAAGTACAGGTCGCCGAGGACGAGGGCCGCGGCGATGCCGAAGACGAAGTAGTCGTACCACTCGACGGCCGAGGCGAGCGCGGCCGCGGTGGCCACCTTGCGGCGGTGGGGGTCCGCCGGTGACGCGGGAGCGGGAGCGGAGAGGGGGGTTACGGAGGACGGTGCGGGGTCCATGCGGTTGCACACTCCGGTGGGTCCGGGGACGGGACGGGGGGTGGGCGTGTGATTGCAGGGACCGTACCGACCGGTGGGTATGTGGTCAACGGTTCACGCAGGGGGTTTCCTTCCCCGACCCCGCCCCTTCCCGAAAACCCGGCTCCGCCGGGACCGATGCCTACCGTCGATCACCGGCTTCGCCGAGTTCGTCCTCAAACGCCGGACGGGCTGAGAACGCCTAGAACACCACCAACGCCCGCCCGCCCTTCCCCGCGACCATGTTCTCGAAGGCCGCCGGGATGCCGTCCAGAGCGATACGGTCCGTCACCAGGCCGCTCAGATCGAACCGCCCCGCCCGGATGTGGTCCGCCAGGACCGGCAGATCCGCCGCCGGGTCGGAGTTCCCGTACACGCAGCCCGTGAGCGTCCGGCCCCAGTGGAAGATCTCCAGGGCGTTGAAGGTGACCTGCTGGTCCTTGCCGCCGATGCCGACCACCGTCGTACGCCCGCCGCGCCGCGTGGACTCCCAGGCGGTACGGATCGTCACCGCGCGCCCGACGCACTCCACCGCCACGTCCACACCCTGGCCACCCGTCAGCTTGCGGATGTCCTTCGCCGTCGTCTCGGAGGCCACCACGTACTCCGTCGCTCCCGCCGACCGCGCCAACTCCTCCTTCGCCGGGGACACATCGACCGCGATGATCTTCGAGGCGCCGGCGATCCGTGCCGCCTGAAGCGTGGCGAGGCCCACGCCCCCGACGCCGTGGACCGCCACCGTCTCGCCCTCGCGGACCTTCGCCGAGTGGTGCACGGCGCCGTAACCGGTGAGCACGGCGCAGCCGAGGAGCGCCGCGTCCGTCAGCGGGACCCCGACCGGGGCCGGCAGCACGCAGTTGCCCGCGACCACCGTCTCTTCGGCGAACGCCGCTACGTTCAGGCCGGGGTGGAGGTCGGCGCCGTCCGACGCGCGGCGGGCGTACACGTCGGCGGCGCCGGCGAGCGCGTTCACGCACAGCCACACCTCTCCGAGCGTGCAGGCGTGACAACTGCCGCAGGACGGCGCCCAGTTGAGCACAACCTCGTCGCCTGGCGCGACGTGCGCGACCCCCTCACCCACGGACACGACCGTCCCCGCGCCCTCGTGCCCGAGGACGGCGGGCACGGGCACCCGCATCGTGCCGTTGGTCAGGGACAGGTCGGAATGGCAGACCCCGGCGGCGGCGAGACGCACCCGCACCTGGCCGGGCCCCGGCTCGGGCAGGTCGATCTCGGTGATCTCCAGGGGAGAGCCGACGGCGGGCAGAACAGCGGCGCGGACCACGGTGACGTACTCCTTGAAGGGCGGGTAGCGGAGGGTTCAGAACTGGAGGGACTTCGTCTGGAGGTACTCCGTGAGCCCGTGCGGGCCCAGCTCGCGTCCCACTCCCGACTGCTTGTAACCACCGAAGGGGGCAAGGGGGTTGAAGCTGCCGCCGTTGATGTCGACCTGGCCCGTGTCCATGCGGCGGGCGAACGCGATCGCCTCCGCGTCGTCGGCGGCCCAGACGGCGCCCGCGAGCCCGTACACGGTGCCGTTCGCGATCCGCAGGGCGTCGTCCTCGTCCTCGTACCTGATGATCGAGACGACCGGGCCGAAGATCTCCTCCTGCGCGATCGTCATCTCGGGGGTGACGTCGGCGAAGACCGTCGGCTGGACGAAGTAGCCCTGCTCGCGCGGTGCTTCGGAGCCGCCGGCCACCACGCGTGCGCCTTCCTCGACGCCCTTGTCGATGTAACCCCGCACGCGTGCCTGCTGCTTGGCGTTGACGACGGGGCCGATGCGGGAGCCGTACTTGGCGGCGGCGTCCGCCGCGAGCGAGACCGCCTCGTCGTAGCGCGCGGAGTCCACCAGCATGCGGGTCCACGCGCTGCACGTCTGGCCGGAGTTGGACATGACGTTGGCGACGCCGGCCTTGACGGCCTTGGTCAGGTCGGCGCTGGGCAGGATGACGTTGGCGGACTTGCCGCCGAGCTCCAGGGCCACGCGCTTGACCGCGGCGCCCGCGGTGGCGCCGATCTGCCTGCCGACCGCAGTCGAGCCGGTGAAGGAGACCAGGTCGACGCCCTCGTGCTCGGCGAGGGCCTGCCCCGCGACCGGACCGAGGCCCGTGACGAGGTTGAAGACACCGGCGGGGATGCCCGCGTCGTGCGCGGCCTCGGCGAAGAGCTGGGCGGTGAGCGGGGTGTCCTCGGCGGGCTTCAGGACCACCGTGCAGCCCGCGGCGAGCGCGGGGGCCACCTTGTTGACGATCTGGTGGAGGGGGTAGTTCCAGGGCGTGATCGCGCCGACCACACCGACCGGCTCCATGTAGACGGTGGAGTTGCCGATCTTCTCCTCGAAGGAGTATGTCGCCGCGAGCTCGGCGTACGAGCCCGAGACCAGGATCGGCACGCCCGCGTGCACCATCTCCGAGAACGGCAGGGGGGAGCCCAGCTCCGCCGTCACCGTCTCGGCGATCTCGTCCTTGCGGGCGACCAGCTGATCGCGCAGCGCCCCGATGAGCGCGCCGCGCTCGGCTGGCGGGGTCGCGGCCCAGGAGGGGAAGGCCTCGCGGGCGGCGCGCACCGCCGCGTCGATGTCCTGCGCCGTACCGGCGGGGACCTGTCCGACCGGCTGCTCGTCGGCCGGGTTCAGGACCGTGATGGTGTCCGTGCCGACGGCGGGCCGCCAGGCGCCGCCGATGTACATGCCGTCGTGGGCCTTCATCGCACTCCTCGAGTAGTCGTCCGCACGACTCACATGGTCGCCCGCACGTCGTCCACTCCAAACTAGCGCTGATAGTTTTTCGGCACCAGGGGGGTCGGGAGGGGTGGGTCCTGGGTAGGCCTCGCGGGCTCACGCCGCAGCCCCAGCCCGGCCGCCACCAGCAACAGCCCGCCCAGCATCACGAACGGCGCCGCCACGCCGGCGACCCCGGCGATCAGCCCGGCCCCGGCCGGCGCGGCGACCTGTCCGAGCCGGTTTCCGGTGAGCCGCAGCGCGAGCGCGGTGGAGCGTGCCCCCTCCGGGGCCGCCCGGACGACCGTCGTCATCGACAGCGGCTGTCCGACCCCCAGACAGAAGCCGAGCAGCACCAGCATCACCGCGAGCCCCCACACCGGCACCGGCAGCGCGACTCCCGCGCACAGCAGGGCGGCCAGCAGACACGTGACCACGATCAGCGCCGTACGGCCGAGCAGGTTGATCAGCGGCGTCATCACGAGCCGGCAGGCGATCGTCGCGGCGGCCCGCAGCGAGAGGAGCACGCCGACCGTCGCGGGCGCGATGCCCCGGTGCTCACCGACCACCGGCAGATAGGCCGTGAGGATGTCCGTGGCGGAGAGCACCGCGAGGCTGATGAAGATCCCCGCGGGCACACCGCGGGTGCGCAGGATGCCGAGCACCGGGACCCGGTCCCCGCGCTTCGACGATGCTCCGGCGGGCCCGGCGTGCTCGATGCGCCATAGCGAGGTGAGCGAGACCGCCGCGACCGCTCCGGAGACGAGCAGGGCGAGCGCGCTCGTACGGCCCATGTCCCCGCCGATGAGGGAGCCCGCGGCGATCGGCCCGACCAGCTGCCCGAGCGAGGCCCCGATCGTGAAGTGCCCGAAGTTGCGGTCCTGTTCGTCGGGGGCGGACTGCCGGGCGACGATCGACTGGGCGCCGATCACGAAGCAGAGGTGACCGAGGCCCATCAGGCCGCTCCAGGCGGCGAGCGCGCCGAGCGACCCCGCGGTGCCGCTGAGCGCGCACCCGCCGGCGATCAGCACGACGCCGACCGGAAGCAGCGGGGCGCACCGCCCGTGGTCCGTCCTGCGCCCGAGCGGCACGGCGGCGAAGAGCGGGAGCAGCGCGTACACGCCCGCGATGACGCCGATCGCCCGCTCGTCGGCGCCCAGCGAGAGGGCCCGGTAGGAGACGGCGGGACGCGCCATCGACACCGCCCCCTGCGCGAAGCTGAAGGCGATGACGAGGCGCAGCAACCAGGCGCGGCCCGGTGGCGACGGCAGCACCGGCGTCCATCGCATCAGATGATGCCGAAGAGGATTCCGGAGCCGAGCACCACGAGCGAGGTGAGCACGGCCCATTTGACGGTGAACTTGGTGTGGTCGCCGAACTCGACCTTCGCCATGCCGACGAGGACGTACACGGCGGGGACCAGCGGGCTCGACATGTGCAGGGCCTGGCCCGCGATCGAGGCGCGGGCGATCTCCAGGGTGCTGACGCCGTGCGCCTGGCCCGCCTCGGCGAGGACCGGCAGGACGCCGAAGTAGAAGCCGTCGTTCGACATGAAGTAGGTGAGCGGCAGCGAGAGAAGGCCGGTGACCAGGCCCATCTGCGGGCCCATGCCCTCCGGGATCGCGTCGACGAGCCAGGTGGCCATGTGGTCGACCATGCCGGTGCCCTGGAGGACGCCGGTGAAGACGGCGGCCGCGAAGACCATGCCGGTGACGTTGAGGACGTTCTCCGCGTGGGCGGCGATACGGGCCTTCTGGTCGGGCATGTGCGGGAAGTTGATGGTCAGGGCGAGCGCGGCGCCGAGCAGGAAGAGGACCGGGATCGGCAGCCACTCCATGATCATGGCGGTGAGCAGGACCACGGTGAGGCCGGCGTTGAACCAGTAGAGCTTGGGGCGCAGGGTGGAGCGGTTCGGGTCGAGTCCCTGGAAGCCGTCGTCCTCGTCGGCGTCGTCGGAGGCGTCGGAGGCGTCGGAGGCGTCGGAGGCGTCCGTGCCGGAACCCGCGCCCGCTCCCCCGGTGGTCTTCTTGGTGAGCGACATGCGCCCGCCGTTTCCGGTGCCGCCACCCGCGCCCACCAGGACCGTCTCGTTCGCCGTCTCCTTCTCCAGGACCTCGTCCAGGGAGAGCATGCCGAGCCGCTTGCGCTCCCGAAGGCCCAGTGCGTAAGCGAGCAGGAAGACGCAGACGAGGCCCATGGCGAGCGCCGGGATCATCGGCACGAAGATGTCGGCCGCGTCGACCTTGAGCGCGGTCGCGGCGCGGGCCGTGGGGCCGCCCCAGGGCAGGGTGTTCATGACGCCGTTGGCGGTGGCCGCGACGCCCGTCATGACGACGAGGCTCATCTTGAGGCGTTTGTAGAGCGGATACATCGCCGAGACCGTGATCATGAAGGTCGTCGAGCCGTCGCCGTCCAGCGAGACGATCGCGGCGAGCAGCGCGGTGCCGACCACGATGCGCACCGGGTCCGCCTTGCAGAAGCGCAGGATGCCCCGGACGATCGGGTCGAAGAGGCCGACGTCGATCATGACGCCGAAGTACACGATGGCGAACATGAGCATGGCCGCCGTGGGCGCCAGATTCCCGACGCCTTCGAGGACGTAGTCCCCGAGATGGGCTCCCTTTCCTACGAACACGCAGAAGAGCGCGGGGATCAGCACCAGTGCCGCGATCGGCGACATCTTCTTCATCATGATCAGCACCAGGAAGGTGGCGATCATGACGAATCCGAGGATTGTCAGCATGGGGGCTACCTAACGTTCACCATCGAACTCCCACCAGGTCTGGCGGTCCGGTTGACGTTAGGACCCGTTCTCAAGCGTTAACAAGATGTTGACGTGTGAGCAATAAGCGCAAAACTCCAGGTCAACGAGTTGCTGCCGGCGCAAGGGGCGTCAGGGACACCGGGAAGCCGTTGAGCACGGACGTCCCGGAGAGCGGATCGAGGAGCGTGCCGTCCAGGAGCTGGTTCACATTGGCTCCGGGGTTCTCCGCGGCGACGGTGAGGCGTGTGCCGGGGCGGTCGTGTCCCCAGCCGTGCGGCAGGCTGACCACGCCGGGGCGCACGGCGTCGGTCACCTCCACGGGGACGGTGAGCGAGCCGCCGGCGGACTCCACGCGCGCGTGGCCGCCGTTCTCGATGCCGATGCGGGCCGCGTCCTCGGGGTGGACGTGCAGGGTGCAGCGGTTGGAGCCGCCGGTGAGGGTGCGCACGTTGTGCATCCAGCTGTTGTTGGAGCGCAGATGGCGGCGTCCTACGAGGACGAGCTCGTCCGGGGCGGTCCGCAACGCCTCGGTGAGGCGCGGCAGGTCGTCCTCGATCGGTCCCGGGAGGAGTTCCACCCGTCCGCTGCGCGTCTTGAGGACCTGCGGGAGGCGGGGTTCGAGCGGCCCGAGGTCGATGCCGTGCGGGTGGGCGAGGAGCCTCTCCAGGGTCAGGCCGTCCGCGCGTGCGCCGAAGCCGTCGCCGTAGGGGCCAAGGCGCAGCATCAGGTCGAGCCGCCGCTCGGGGCCACTGTCGCCGGTGAGGAGAGCGGCCAGTTCCTTGGGGTCGCGGCCGTACGCGGCGGAGTGCGGCTCGGTGACGGCCCTTCCGAGGGTCTTGTCGATGACCATGGCATCGACGGCTGCCGGATCGGCGCCGTGCATGCCGCTCGCGGCCAGGACGAGACGCGCGAGGATCTCCGTCTCCGCCATCCTGCCGTCCGCCAGGGGCAGTGCGGCGCGGGTGTGGCGGACCTGGTTGCGTACGGCGAATCCGTTGAAGGCGAAGTCGAAGTGCGCGCTCTGGGAGGGCGGGGGCGGTGGCAGCACCACGTGGGCGTGGCGTGAGGTCTCGTTCAGATACGGGTCGACGCTGACCATGAAGTCCAGTGCGGCCAGGGCCTTGTCGAGGCGGTCGCCGTCCGGCGCGGAGAGGACGGGGTTGGCCGCGACGGCGACGACCGCGCGGATCGCGTCGTCGCCGGGGGTGTCGATCTCCTCGGCGAGCGCGGCGATCGGTAGTTCACCCTTGGCCTCGGGGTGCCGGCTGACGCGGCTGTGCCAGCGGCCGAGGGCGAATCCCTTGCCGGGGCCCGCGGGGCGGGGCGCGCGGTCGGTGGCCGAGAGCGGGAAGAGGGCGCCGCCGGGCCGGTCGAGGTTGCCGGTCAGGACGTTCAGGACGTCGACGAGCCAGTTGGTGAGGGTGCCGTGGGCGACAGTGCTCGCTCCGACGCGGGCGTAGACGGCGGCGGTGGGCGCGGCGGCCAGCTCGCGGGCGAGTGCGCGGATGGTGTCGGCGGGCACGTCGCAGGCCGCGGAGACGGCGTCGGGGGTGAAGTGACGTATGGCCTCGCGCACGGCGTCGACGCCCTCGACCTGGTCTTCGAGCACGCCCAGGTCGGTGAGCTTCTCCTCGAAGAGGACATGAGTCATGGCCGCGAGCAGCAGCGCGTCCGTGCCGGGCCGGATCGCGAGGTGCCGGTCGGCGAGCTTGGCGGTGCGGGTGCGGCGCGGGTCGACGACGGTGAGTGTGCCGCCGCGGGCGCGCAGCGCCTTCAGCTTGCCCGGGAAGTCGGGGGCGGTGCACAGGCTTCCGTTGGACTCCAGGGGGTTGGCGCCGAGCAGGAGCAGATGGCCGGTGCGGTCCAGGTCGGGCACGGGGATGGCGAAGGCGTCGCCGAAGAGGAGCCCGCTGGAGACGTGCTTGGGCATCTGGTCGACGGTGCTCGCGGTGAAGATGTTGCGGGTGCCGAGCGAGCTCAGCAGCACGGGCGGGTAGAGGCCGCCCGCCATGGTGTGCACGTTCGGGTTGCCGAGCACCACGCCGACCGCCTGCGGCCCGTGCCGCTCGATCAGGGGGCGAAGACCTGCGGCGACGGCGTCGAACGCCTCGTCCCAGCTTGCCTCTTGGAGTACGCCGTCCTTGCGTACGAGGGGGTGCTTCAGGCGGTCGGGGTCGGAGTCGGCCTCTCCGAAGGAAGCGCCTTTGGGGCAGATGAAGCCGCGGCTGAAGACGTCGTCCCGGTCCCCGCGCGCACCGGTCACGCGCGCGCCGTCGGCGGCCCCTTCGATGGTGAGCGTGAGCCCGCAGGTGGCTTCGCAGAGGGGGCAGATACGCAGGGCGGTGCTGGGCATGGAGGACCCTCCGGGGCGGCGGCTACAACGCACGTGCGCTCTCACCATACCGACCGGTATGCATGGCGTCAGGACCCGCGAAGGGTCAGAGCGCGAAACCGCCGTCGCGGATGCCCCCGGTGTCAGTCCAGCGACCCCGCGAAGTAGGAGTGCAGCAGGGCCCGCGTCTCGTCGATCAGGTCGGGATCGCCCGACGGGTGTGCGCGGAAGGCGAGTTGGAGGACGGCGTCGACCGCTTCGACGCCGACGAGCACCGTGCGGCGCAGCTTCTTGTCCAGCGGCCGGTCGAGGTGGGCCGCGAGCAGTCCCGCGACCCGTTCGGCGACGTCCGAGTTGGCGTCGGGCATCGCGTCGGGCGCCGATGGGATGCCGAAATCGACCAGGCCGAAGCCGGGGACGCTCCGTTTCATGGCGAGGTACTCGTCGAAGGCCGCGTCGACGGCGCCGCGCCAGTCACCGCGCTCCACCCCGGCCATACGGGCCGCCACGCGCTCCCCGTAGGCGTCGAGATTGCGGTGGGCCAGGGCGTCGGCCATGGCCCGCTTGTTGCCGAAGAAGCGGTAGACCGAGCCGATCGGCACGCCCGCGCGGGTGGCGACGGCGCGGGTGCTCAAACCTTCGTACCCGACCTCGTCGAGAAGGTCGGCGCAGGCGTCGAGGATGCGGGTCAGCCGCTCGGCACTGCGCTCCTGCACGGGCACGCGGCGCAGGGTTCTCGGGGGCGGCGGCGGCTTCTTCTGATCACGGTGGGGCATCCCCGGGAGAGTAGAGCATTGTTCACATCCATGGATCCCCCTTGCGGAAGGAAAACGTGAATCCTACGGTGACCCATAGGAATCGTTGACGAGGGAGCGATGATGAGCCGGGAACACACCAGCGACGCCGGACGTGCGGACGCGAACGACCCGCGCAAGACGGCGGAGGCACTGACGTACCTCACCGGCTTCGGCAACGAACACAGCTCCGAGGCGGTGCCCGGCGCCCTGCCGCACGGCCGCAACTCGCCCCAGCGCGCTCCCCTGGGCCTTTACGCGGAGCAGCTGAGCGGCACCGCCTTCACCGAGCCCCGCGCCCACAACCGCCGCTCGTGGCTCTACCGCATCCGCCCCTCGGCCGCGCACCCGGCGTTCACCCGTATCGACAACGGCGCGATCCGCACGGCGCCGTTCACCGAGACGCCCGACCCCAACCGGCTGCGCTGGAACCCGCTCCCGGTGCCCGCGCCCGGCACGGACTTCCTCGCGGGCCTGTGGACGCTGGGCGGCAACGGGGACGCCACCCAGCGCACCGGCATGGCCGTGCACCTCTACCACGCCAACTCCTCCATGATGGAGCGGGTGTTCAGCGACGCGGACGGCGAACTCCTCGTCGTACCCGAGCAGGGCGGTCTGCTCCTTCGCACCGAGTTCGGCCTGCTGCGCGCGGAGCCGGGTGAGGTGGCGCTGATTCCGCGCGGGGTGCGCTTCCGGGTGGAACTGCTCGACGAGACCGCCCGCGGGTACGTGTGCGAGAACTACGGGGCGGCGTTCCAGCTCCCCGACCTGGGCCCGATCGGCGCGAACGGCCTCGCCAACGCACGGGACTTCAGGGCTCCGGTCGCCGCGTACGAGGACGTCGACCGCCCGGTGGAGGTCGTGAACAAGTTCTGCGGCAACCTGTGGCGGGCGACCTACGACCATTCGCCGCTCGACGTCGTCGCCTGGCACGGCAACCACGTCCCGTACGTGTACGACCTGCGCCGCTTCAACGTCATCGGGACCATCAGTTACGACCACCCGGACCCGTCGATCTTCACGGTGCTCACCTCGCCGTCGGACACCCCGGGCCTCGCGGGCGTCGACTTCGTGGTCTTCGCGCCGCGCTGGCTGGTGGGCGAGGACACCTTCCGACCGCCGTACTTCCACCGGAACGTGATGAGCGAGTACATGGGCCTGATCGAGGGCGCGTACGACGCCAAGGCGGAGGGCTTCGTGCCCGGCGGCGGCTCGCTGCACAACATGATGTCGGCGCACGGCCCCGACCGCGACACCTTCGAGAAGGCCTCCGCCGCCGAGCTGAAGCCGCAGAAGATCGACGACGGGCTTGCCTTCATGTTCGAGACGCGCTGGCCGGTGACGGCGACCGAACAGGCAGCTCAGGCCGCCCATCTGCAGCGCGGATACGACGATGTGTGGGAGGGTCTGGAGCGCCATTTTCGAAACTGACCCCGTTTCGAAGCCGATGCGACAGACTCGGACTGATTCGGAGAGACCGTGACCGCTTTCGCCCCGGACTCGATCGTCCTGAATCGCAAACTGCCGCTCTGGTATCAGGTGTCGCAGTCCCTGCGCGCCTCGATACTCGGCCGCACGCCCGATGCCCCGCTCCGGCTGCCCACCGAGGAGCAGCTCGCGGGGCACTACGGCGTGAGCGTCCTGACCATGCGCCAGGCGCTCAAGGAGCTGGAGGACGAGGGCCTGATCACCCGGCACCGGCGGCGCGGCACATTCATCGAGCCCAGCGCCCAGCGCGGCTCGCCGGTCCGGCTGCTCGGCTCCGTCGACGCGATCGTGGCCCAGCAGTCGGGCATGAGCACTCGGCTGCTCGCGCACGGCACCGCTCCGGTCTCCGGCGAACTGGCCGAGCATTTCCCGGATCTGGCCGAGGTGGCGACGTACCACCGGCTGCGCAGCGACGAGAAGACGGGCGAACCGACCAATCACGCCCATAACTTCATCCGCCCCGAGCTCGCCGAACGCATCGACCTCGACGACCTGACGCGCTGGCCCATGACGAAGGTCCTGCGCGATGTGGTGGGCGTACGCATCAGCCGCATAACAGACACCGTCGAGGCCACGCTCGCCGACCCGGAGACGGCCCGCCTCCTCGAAGTACCGCTGCTCAGCCCGATCCTGCACTACACCGGCATCACGTACGACGAGGACGGACGCGCCCTGGACGTGGCGCGCATCCACTACCGCGGCGACCGCTTCTCCTTCACGGTCACCCTCGACGCGACGTAAGGGTCTCGACGTACGATGCCGGGCGTGACGCACGACGAAGCGGCGCTGCTCGCCGACCTGATGCCGTGGTCCGTCGCACCGCTCCGGCCGGGCCGCGGGTGGCCGATGGGCCCTGACGCCGCATCCCTCAAAGCCCGTTGGGCCCGTTTCGTGCAGGCGGACACGGCGGAGCGGGAGCGGCTGCTCTCCCCCTCGCGCACGCGCACCCTGCACACCGCGGTCGCCCAACTCCCGGGCCACCAGGGCGCGACGGTCCCGCTGGCCGCCGCGTCGGGGCCCTGCCCCGAGCCGGTGCGCGTCCTGCACGGCCCCTTCGACGAGCAGTGGCTGATCCCGGACCACCGGCTCATCGACGCCGCGCGCCCGGAGCTGTGGCGGGTCGCGGGCGAGGGCCAGCTGTACCTCGTCGAGCAGGGGCACGTCACCGGTTCCACGGGCCCCGCGGTCCTTGCGTCCGCCGTGCTGCCGGACGGGCGCTCCCCCGCCGGGCGGCCCGGCCGCATCCGTCCGCTGTTCCGCCGCCCCGGCGGCCTCGAACCCAATGCGGCGCCCGGTCTGCTCGCCCACCTCTCCGCCGCGCTCGGCCTGGACGTCGGTGCCGTGGACCTGCTGGCCTGGACGCTCACCGTCGCGGAGGCTTCGCCGGGCGGGTGCCGGGTGCCGCTGACCTCGGACGCCGACGTCTGGACGCGGGGCACGGAACTGGGGCGCCGCATCCTCGCGCTCCAGGCCCGCGGCGACGGCGCCCGGCCGAAGCTTCCCGGTGGCCGGCGGCCCTACGTACGGGCGCCGTTCCCCGCCCGCCCCGCGGAGATCTCGTACGACGCCGACGAGGAGGCCCTGTGTGTGGACGCGGGCCGCATCTCTCCGGTGCCGCGGGAGGCGTGGGAGTTCGAGGTGAGCGGGGTGCGGGTCCTTGAGCTGTGGTTCGCACGGCGTACGGAGACGGGCGAGGCGGGCTCCCCGGAAGCCCTGGAAGCGATCCGGCCCGCGGAGTGGCCGCAGGCCTGGACGTCCGAGCTGCTTGAGCTCATCACGGCGCTAGCCCTCCTCGCGGAACTCCAACCGCTGCGAGCGGAGTTGACCGGTGACCTCGGCTCCCGGGTCACGGCGTCGGCGCTGCGCCGGGCGGGCGTGCTCCCCGCGCCGGACGCCGCGCGGCGCCCCGCGTCGGTGCTCGACCACCACGAGGAGGGGCCGGGCGGCCAGTTCGCCCTCCTCTGACCGAACCGGGGCCGTCCCGGCGGGCGCGACTCGCGCACCTCGCCGGCCAACTCCCGTCGCCTATCCGCGCCCCGACGGCGGCCGAGCGCGCAGTTCCCCGCGCCCCTTCGGAGCACTCCCCCCGCTGGGCCAGTAGGCCCGAGCGCCACCTGAACGGCCAGAGCACCCAGTCGCCCTCCCACAGCCCGGCCGTGGCTGCGCGCGCAGTTCCCCGCGCCCCTTCGGAGCACTCCCCCCGCTGGGCCAGTTGGCCCGAGCGCCACCTGAACGGCCAGAGCACCCAGTCGCCCTCCCGCAGCCCGGCCGCGGCTGAGCGCGCAGTTCCCCGCGCCCCTTCGGGGCGGGCCAGGAAGGCTAGGCGAACGAGTCCAGGAGGCGGTTGAGCATTCGGTCGAAGAGCTCGTCCGCGTCCCCGGGCGAAGGCCCCTCCGCCAGTGCCTCCGCGAGCCGCGGATAGGACCCGCCCGCGACCTGGCCGGCGAGGTACGCGAGCCGCGCCCGCTGTTCCTGCTCCTCCGACCACGGCAGTGCCCGCGCGCGCTCCGCCATGGCGAACTCGTTGACGACGTACGTCATGACCGAGCCGTTGATCATGCCGATCAGTTCCATCTTGGTGCCGTACGGCGCGTCGAGCCCTTCGAGGGCGCCCAGGCAGTGCTCCAAGTAGCGCAGGGCGTTCGGGCTGAAGCCGTACAGCGCCGACATGATCCTCGGCAGCCACGGGTGGCGTCGCATGATCCCGCGCGTCTGGCGGCCGAGCGCCAGCATCTCGGCGCGCCAGTCGCCGCCCGGCGGCCCGGCCGGCAGTTCGTACTCACCGCTCACCGCGTCGACCATCAGCTCGTTCAGGTCTTCCTTGCGCGGCACGTAGTTGTAGAGCGACATCGTGCCGCAGCCGAGTTCGGCCGCGACCCTGCGCATGGAGAGCGCGTCGATGCCGTCCGCGTCGGCGATGCGGACGGCGGCCGCCGCGATGTCCGCCCTGCTGTACGCGGGCTTCGGGCCGCGGCCCGCACGCTCGGGGCGCGCCCAGATCACTTCCGGTTCGGCCGCTCGGCCCGCCATTGATCATCACCTCGCTCACCATGTTAGTTACGTACAGCGTACGTAGTGGGGTACGGTGCGGACATGACTTCTACGTACGCTGTACTTAGTGAAGGTCTGGAGAAGCGCTTCGGTGACGTGCACGCCTTGCGGGGCCTCGACCTCGCCGTCGTCGAGGGCACCGTCTGCGGGCTGCTCGGCCCCAACGGGGCGGGCAAGACGACCGCCGTGCGCCTGCTCACCACGCTCCAGACCCCGGACGCCGGACGGGCGTTCGTGGCGGGGCACGACGTGGTGCGGGATGCCGCCGCGGTGCGCGGGCTCATCGGCGTGACCGGGCAGTACGCCTCCGTCGACGGGGAGTTGACGGGGCGGGAGAATCTGCGGCTCTTCGCCCGACTGCTGCGGGCTCCGCGGGCGCGGGGTGATGAGCTGCTCGAACGGTTCGGCCTCACGGACGCAGCCGACCGACCCGCGCGGACGTACTCCGGTGGCATGCGGCGGCGGCTGGACCTCGCGGCAAGTCTGCTGGTGCGGCCTCGGGTGCTCTTCCTCGACGAACCCACCACCGGGCTCGATCCGCACAGCCGCAACGGCATCTGGGACGCGGTGCGGGAGTTGGCCGCCGAGGGGACGACCGTGCTGCTGACCACGCAGTATCTGGAGGAGGCGGATCAGCTTGCCGACGACGTCGTCCTGATCGACGGGGGGCGGGTCGCGCATCGCGGGACGCCGGCCGCGTTGAAGGCGCAGATCGGGAGTTACGTCGAGGTGGTCCTCCCGAAGGACTCGGCCCAGCAGGCGCTGGCCGCTGCCGCGGTCGTCCTGGATCAGCTCACCGGGGCCGAGCCCGTCCTGGATGCCGAGCGGCGTACCGCCGGGGTTGTCGCTCTCGACTCCGGGCTCACGCTGCCGCGCGTCGTACGGGAGCTTGATGCCGCCGGGGTGCCTGTCGTCGACGCGACGCTGCGGGCGCCGACGCTTGACGAGGTGTTTCTGCGGCTCGTCGCTCGTGTTTCCTAGGCCGCCGCTTCGCGGCGGATGTTTCCCGCCCACCCACCCGATTGCCCCGAAGGGATTCCCCTTGAGCGTCATCCTCTACGACGGCACCACCATCCTCGGCCGGCATCTGCAGCGCATCAGGCACGCGCCCGCCATCCTCGTCATGACGCAGACGCTGCCCATCGTGTTCCTGCTCTTCTTCGGCTACGTCTTCGGCAGCGCCCTCGCCATGCCCGGCTCCGACTACCGCGCCTACCTCGTTCCGGGCATGCTCGTCGCGACCGCAGCGAACGGCATCATGACCGGCATGTTCACCGCAGCCCAGGACTCCCACCGGGGCGTCATGGACCGGTTCCGTACGATGCCGATGAGCCGCTCGGCCGTGCCGCTCGGGCAGGCCGTCGCGGACCTGTTGACCACGGCCGTGGGGCTCGTGCCGCTGATACTCGTCGGGCTCGCGATGGGGTGGCGGATCGAGGGCGGGCCTCTGAAAGCCTTCGCCGCCTTCGGCCTGTTGCTGCTCTTCCGGTTCGCGACGACCTGGGTCGGCATCCTGTTCGGGCTCGCCTCGCAGAGCGAGGAAGCGGCGGGGCAGCTGGGCAGCGCGACGTTCATGCTGCCGCTGCTCTCGAACGCGTACCTCCCCACCGATGGGCTCCCCGGGTGGCTGCGCACCGTCGCCGAGTGGAACCCCATCAGCGCGGTCGCCACGGCGGTGCGTGAGCTGTTCGGCAACGCGGCCGTGCCGACGGACGCCGCCTGGCCGGTGGCGCATCCCGTGGCCGGGTCGGTCCTCTGGTCGCTCGTGCTGCTCGCCGTGTGCGTGCCGCTCGCCGTCCGCCGGTACACGCGCGGCGGACGGTGAACGGACTGCCGAAGTTGCCGCGGGCGGCCTACTTCTGGGGCGCGAGCTCCGGCCCCAGCGAGGAGAACTTCTCCTGGGACACCACCCGCTTCGGCGGCCATGTGATGTTCGGCGGCGGCCACTTCTGGCCCGTCTTCTTCAGGAACCACGCCGGAGGTTCGTACATCGGCGGCTCGTAACCGTCCGGCAGGGCGGTCCGCCAACTGACGTCCTTCGTGCGCTCCTTGAACTCGTCCTTGACCGCCTTCAGGCGTTCGGGCTGCGTGATCAGGTCGACCGCCGTCGCCGCCAGGTACTTCGCCGCGGCGATCACCGCGGCCTGGCCGGGGGCCGCCGCCGCGCAGGCGGCGGTGGACCAGGTGTGCATCTTGGTGCCGATGGGGGCGAGGGCGGCGCCCATCGAGACGGTGGGGACGTTCCAGCTGATGTCGGCTACGTCCGTCGAACCGCCGCCCATGAACACCGGGTTGGGCGGGGTCAGCTCGCCGATCTCGTCGTGCATGCCCTTCTGCGGGAGACCGAGGGACTCCTGGAGCTCCTTGGCCAACTCATGCGCTGCGTCGGTGAATCGGGGCGGGCCTATCTCCCGCATGTTCGCGTGCAGGAGTTCGGCGAAGGCCTTGGCCGGGAGCTGGTTCCAGCAGGCCGAGGTGACGCGGTGGCGGACGGTCGTCTGGGACGCCTTGGCCGCCGCCTCGGAGACGGCGATCACCTTGTCCAGGAGGACCTTGACGCGGGCGGGGCTTCCTTCGCGTACGTAGTACGAGATCTCGGCGATCTCCGGGGTGACGTTCGGGATGTCACCGCCGTTGTTGATCACCCAGTGCAGACGGCCGCTGGGCGCGAGGTTCTCCTCGCGCAGGAACTCCGACATCGTCGCCATCATCACGGCGGCGTCGAGCGCCGACTTGTTGCCGAGCGGGGTGCCGCCGTGGCCTGCCACGCCGAGGAAGGTGAAGGTGACGGCGGTCATCGCGGTGGTGGTGCCCCAGCCGGTCGCGTTGGCCGTCGAGGGGTGCCAGTCCAGGAACGCGTCGAGTCCGTCGTACACCCCCTTGCTGACGGCGTACGTCTTGCCGATCAGCGCTTCCTCGGCCGTGGAGCCGAAGAATTTCACGGTGACGGGAAGGCGGTGCTTCTTCGCGGCCTGTGCGACGGCCGCCGCGGCGGCGGCCGCCGCCGTGCCGAGCGCGCTGTGGCCGCAGCCGTGGCCGGGGCCGTAGCTGGGCGCGAACGGATCGTGGATGTACTCGCGCGGATCGTGGTGGCCCACGCCCTTGTTCTGCGAGAGGCCGGGCAGCGCGTCGTACTCCCCGCTGAAGCCGAGGACCGGGCCGTCCTTGCCGTGCGTGAACGTCGCGGTGAACGCCGTCGGGAATCCCGCGGTGCCGAACTGCACGTCGAATCCGGCCCGTTCGAGGAATTCGGCCTCGGCGATGGACGATTTCCACTCGCGCAGGGACAGCTCGGCGTGGTCCCAGATCTCGGCGTTGAGGCCGGTGATCCGGTCGTCGTGGGAGGTGATCCAGTCGAGCGCCGCGCGCTTGGCGGGGGTGTCGGCCGCGAGGTCTCCGGGAGCCTCGTAGGCGGCGGGGCTGTCGTCGGCACCTGCGGCCATCGCCGGGTCGGCGTCGGCGGTCATGACACCGGCGGTGACACCGGCCGCGCCGAGGAGCTGCATGATGTGGCGGCGGCTCAGCGACGGGCCGCTCGCGGGGAGTGCTTCATGCTCATGCTGATCGTGCAGGTCACACACGCGCACCTCCGGGGGTGAGGTTGGGTGTATCGGCCAATCGACCAGCCACACTGGGGCCGGAAAGTTGCGGCGTCAACAGGTGCGCATGACACGGGTGTTACGAGGGGTACGTAATGAGTGACGCGTAAGGAGAGGGAAGGGGCGGGTGGGTGGGAGCAATCCGCCGCTGAGCGGCGGCCCGAACCCCCGACCACCCGTGGTCAGCGACCCCCAAAGAGCGACCGCCGCAGCCTGCGCAAGGGAGCGAAGAGGGAGACCCTCCGCACACGTGCACCGCGGCCACTGTGATCATGCGCACCCCGTGAGGTCAGCTCACGCATCAGCAGCGTCGCTTCCGCCGTCTCGCGCTGCGGAACGGCGGGGCCGCCCAGCACTGAGAGATGGCGGTCGAGACGCGAGCTGGTCGCGCTGCTCCCGCAGGTGATCGCAGGGACACGCGCCCTGCTGCGCACCGTTATCTGTTCCATGTCACTCCCCACCCGTACGAGGGCACCCGGCCCAGGGCAGGTTAACCCTATCGCCCCATCACGACACTCGTGTATCCCGGTCACAGGATTCACCTACCCCGTAAGGCGGTTGACGATTACTCTCCGAATCCAACTGATTCCAGGGCGAGTTGGACAAGCGGGGCGTTACTGGGCCTCTCTGAGCTGCCGTCCGGCGCGAAGGTCACGGTGAGTGACACGGCGAACGCACGGGGGTCCTCGCTGGTGGCGGGCGTTTCGCCGTCGAGCAGCGTCGGCGTACAGCTGCCGGGACGTGGGCGATCTCACTGCGTGCGACGGAGACAAGAAGCGTGCGCGTGCGAGGGGGCGCGTGCGGAGCGGCGGGCGCCCTCGGGTGCGGCTCCGGCCGCGTCGGGCCACGCACCGCTTCCCAAGGGGGCGGCAACCGGGCTCGGTTGAGGTAGTTTTGTGGAGAATCGCACGGCTGCGGATGGGGGACCCCCGTGAGCGTGAACGAGCGTGTGATCGCGGGGCGCTACCGCCTGCTCGCCCCGCTGGGCGAGGGCGGCATGGGCACGGTCTGGCGGGCCCGCGACGAAGTCCTCGGCCGCGAGGTCGCCGTCAAGGAAGTGCGCGCGCCCGCGGGGCTCCCGGCCGGCGAGGTCGACCGGCTGTACGCCCGCCTGGAGCGCGAGGCGTGGGCCGCCGCCCGTATCCCGCACCGCAATGTGGTGACGGTCTATGACGTGGCGAGCGAGGACGGGCGTCCGTGGATCGTCATGGAGATCGTGCGGGGTCTCTCCCTGTCCGACGTCCTGGACGCCGAGGGCCCGATGGCCCCGAAGCGTGCCGCTCGTATCGGCGCCGAGGTGCTGGCCGCCCTGCGCGCGGCCCATGACGCCGGGGTCCTGCACCGCGACGTCAAGCCCGGCAACGTACTCATCGCGAACGACGGCCGTGTCGTCCTCACCGATTTCGGGATCGCCATGGTGGAGGGGAGTTCGGCCCTCACGATGACGGGTGAGGTGGTGGGCTCACCCGAATTCCTGGCCCCGGAGCGGGCGTTGGGGCAGCGCCCGGGGCCCGAGTCGGATCTGTGGTCGCTGGGCGTGCTGATCTACGCATCCGTGGAGGGCCATTCGCCGTTCCGGCAGGACACCCCGCTCAGTACATTGCGCGCGGTCGTCGACGAGGAGCTGCCCCCGCCCAGGAACGCGGGGCCGTTGGTCCCGGTCATCGAAGGGCTGCTGCGGAAGGACCCCGCGGCCCGGATCTCCGCCGCCGATGCGGAGAACCAACTGCGGCTCGTCGCGGCGGGCGGCACCCCGCAGGTGGCGACGCCCCTTCCGTACATGCCGACCGTCACATCACAGCAGCAACATCAACACCAGCAAGCGCCCTCGCCGCCTCCGCCTCCTCCGTACCGGCAAGAGCCCGTCGTCACGACGACCACCACAGCTCCTGTGTCACGCTCGCGCCGCACGGCCCTCGTCCTCACCGCGGGCCTGGTCGCCCTGGCGCTCGCCCTGGGTGGACTCATCTACGCCCTGGCCAACCGCGACGACGGGGGCGGGGGCGGCACCACGAGCGGGGCCTCCGAGGGCAGTGGAAGTGACGGCGGCGGGAACGGGAGCGGTGGCTCCGACGGCGGCAAGAACGGCGGCAGCACGTCGGACGGCGGCGACGGCGGCGGCGGGTCGGGCGACGGCGGCGGCAGTGACGGCGGCTCCACCGGCGGCGGCTCCACGGACGGTGGCGGCGGAGGCGGCAACACCGGCGGTGGCGGCAACGGCGGCGGCACGACCACGCACCCGGCGCAGTCCGTCAAGGTCTCGGTCACCGGCGCGAACACGGAGTACAGCGGTGCCTGTCCGCCGGCCGCCGGGCAGGCACCCGCGTTCCTGGCGACGTTCACCGTGGGGCGGGTCCCGGTCACCGTCGACTACCGCTGGGTGACCAATTCCGGCGAGCCGAGCGACCCCGGCTGGAAGACGCTCAGCTTCGCCTCCGGCGGGGGGAGGACCAAGCAGGTGCATCACACGGAGACGGTCGACGGGGAACCGGGCTCCACGCATCAGAACGAGATCAGCGTGGAGGTGCGCAGCCCGGTGAAGGCCGACTCGAACTCAGTTGCGTACTCCGTGACATGCGAGGAGGAGACCCCGACGGGCGGGGCCTCCTCCTATGCGCCGAACGAGTAGGGCCGTACACAGTGGATCAGGAGGGGGTGGATCAGGAGGGGTGGATCAGGACGCCGCCGCACTGAACACAGGGAGGTAGCCGCCGGACTGGCCCGCGGCCTTGGGGTGGTAGGACTCGCCGATGTTGGTCCAGTTGACGCTGTGCAGCCACGGGTTGCCGGAGCAGATCTCGTGCCCGGCGAAGGTGGAGGCCACGTCACCGAAGGTGAAGCCGTGGTCGGCGGCGCGCTTGGCGGTCGTGGAGTTGAGGAAGTCGGCGGCGCTGTTGATGGCGCCGCGCTCCTTCTCGGAGAGGCCGGCGAGGCAGCCGCCGCCGAGCTTGTAGAAGCGGGGGTAGCCGAGCACGACGACCTGGGCGGCCGGTGCCTTGGCGCTGATCGCCGAGTAGACCCGGTCGAGGTTGCCGGGGAGCGTCGTCTCGACGTAACTGCGCGCTTGTGCGATCCGGGCGAGACAGTTGCTCTCGGACTGGAGCACACAGGTCGTCATGACGTCGGCGAAGCCGGCGTCGTTGCCGCCCACGGAGAGGCTGACGAGGCCCGTTCCGGAGCCGAGCGGGCCGAGTTGGTTGGCCAGCACGTCACCCGTACGGGCGCCCGAGCAAGCCGTGAAGTGGAAGCTGGAGGGTGAGTTGGCGGCCGCCCAGAGCGCGGGGTACGCGCGGGGGGTGCGCTTGCAGTCGCCGCTGCCGCTGTCGTATCCGCCGGCTCCGACGCCGGAGGAGTAGGAGTCGCCGAGCGCCACATAGCCGGTGGCGGCGGCCTGTTGGTCGGTTTGCTGGTCCGCTTGAGCCGCTGTGGCCCCGGTGAGGGCGAAGGCGGTGGCGAGGAGGAGTGAGGAAGCGTATGCCGTGATTCGGGACAATCTCATGGAACCTCCCTTAGCAGGATTTCTGCCACGACTGTGGTACCACTCCCCCCAGGGCGTCGGTAGTGCTCATGTCAATGAGTTCTCCTGCAATTCCCTTGCCCTCGCAGGGAGTTCCGTCGTGGTTCAGGGGCCCGACGTCGAACATCTCCACACTCCCTCCGCATCTTGACGCGCTGCCGTGGACTGCGCGACATTGAAGCCCGGCATCCGGCGCGTCGGGGGGCAAAGTCGCCAATGCAGACCATCAGGATCAAGTCACCGTCATCAGACACCGGGCGAGAGCCCGACGACCGGCCGGTCCGACGCGACGACGCGCTCTCGCTGCTCGCGGGCACGGCCGTGGCGGTGGGCGCCGTCGGCGCGATGCTCGCGCTCACGGACATCGATTCGCCGCTGCGCGGCCCCTTCACCCTGTTCTTTCTCCTGGCGGTGCCCGGCTCGGCGATCGCCGCCGCGCTCAGGGGGCTTGACCCGTGGGGCCGGATCATCGCTTCCGTTTCCGGGGCCGTCGCGGTCAATCTGCTGGTGGCCCAGGCGATGCTCGCCCTCCACATGTGGTCGGTGCGCGGCGGGGTCGCCGCCATCACCGCGATCGGCACGCTCATCCATCTGCTGGTACTGGCACGTCGGCTGCGACGCCGTGCCCCGACGAGTCGGACCTCCTGACGTGGACATCACCGTGCACCGCCCCGGGGAACTCACCGCCGCGGACCGGGCGGCCTGGACGGCGCTGCAGTCCAAGGCCCACCTCAACGGCTCGCCGGAACTCGGCAATCCGTTCCTCTCCCCCGAGTTCACCCTCGCGGTGGGTCACTGGCGGCGCGGGGTGCGGATCGCGGTCGTACGCGAGGGCGGCGAGCCGGCGGCCTTCTTCCCGTTCCAGAGATCCATCACCGGCGTCGGCCGGGCCATCGGCCTCGGCGTCTCGGACTGCCAGGGCCTGGTGCACCGGCCCGGCTTCACCTGGGACGCGCGAGAACTGTTACGGGCCTGCGGGCTCGCGATGTACGAGTTCGACCATCTGGCCACGGGCCAGGAGCCGTTCGAGGCGGGCGCCGCCGGCTCCTTCGCCTCCCCCGTCATGGACATCGACCAGGGGTACGAGGCATATCTGGGCCGGCTCAGGGCGAAGTCGCCGAAGTTCGCCCGTACGACCTTCTCCAAGGAGCGCAGGCTCGGCCGCGACCACGGCTCCGTGCGCTACGTGCACGACGAGCGCGACCCCGCGGCCCTGCGCACCCTGATGCAGTGGAAGTCGGCCCAGTACCGCAGGACCGGGCGCAGCGACCGCTTCGCACAGGCCTGGATCAACCAGCTCGTGCACCAGCTCTTCCACACCAGGTCCGATCAGTTCGCCGGCCTGCTCTCCGTGCTGTACGTCGACGAGGTGCCGGTGGCCGCGCACTTCGGGCTGCGCTCCGAGCGGATCATCGCCCAGTGGTTCCCCGCCTACGACCCGGCGTTCGCCAAGTACTCGCCCGGCCTGGTCATGCATCTGCGCATGGCCGAGGCCGCCGCCGCCGACGGCATCGCGTATCTCGATCTGGGGCGGGGCCAGAAGCAGTACAAGGACTCCCTGAAGACACGCGAACTCACCGTGTCCGAGGGGTGGGTGGCTCTGCGCCATCCGGCAGCGATCGGGCACCGGGCGCGGCGCGCTCCGGTCAGGGCGCTGCGCAACACCGTCCTGTCACGACCGGAGCTGTTCGAACCGGCCGACAAGCTGCTGAAACGAGTGGGCCAAATTCGATCAAGAAAGAAGGAATAAGAGAGAGCGACAAGGAACAGAGCGCTCCATATGTGGCCACCAAGACCGGCCATTTCATCAAAAGGGTGAGGCCTCGTTCCAGGTCTTGCCATACGGTGTCAATCATCAATACCGTCGTACATCCACCCGCATCGGTCCATCACGCAGTGCGATCCAGGGGAGGGCTCAGGGTCGCGTGTGGAACCGGCGCGGGGCGCGGTAGGGGGGTGCCGTGCTCGGCGACTGAATTCGTGCCGAGTCACGTCCCGCGCAATGCCAGCTCACTCGGCATGCACGGAGATCTATTTCGTCATGCGCAAAGTGAGAACCCCCCTTTCGAACCGGATACATATCCGGACTGCCCGGGGGTGGGCGGTCCACCGGACGAGAGGGATCAGACTCATGAGTTCTGTCGTGCACCCGGCCACCGAGCCGGGTCCAGACCCGTTAGACAAGCCGACACTGTCCGGTAACTACCGGCCGATTTCCTCACACCTGGCGATCACACCACCGGTGAGTGTCGTGATTCCCGCCATGAACGAAGCGGAGAATCTTCCCTACGTTTTCAAGACCCTGCCCGACTGGATTCACGAGGTCGTACTCGTGGACGGAAATTCGACGGATGACACGGTGGCCGTCGCGCGCGAGCTGTGGCCGGACGTGAAGGTCGTCCGGCAGCTCGGCAAGGGCAAGGGCGATGCCCTGATCACCGGATTCGAGGCGTGCACCGGCGACATCATCGTGATGGTCGACGCGGACGGCTCAGCCGACGGCCACGAGATCGTCAGCTACGTCTCCGCTCTCGTCTCGGGTGCGGACTTCGCCAAGGGTTCGCGGTTCGCCAACGGCGGTGCCACTGACGACATGACGCCGATCCGCAAGCTCGGCAACCACGTCCTGTGCTCCGTCGTGAACGCCAAGTTCGGCGCCCGCTACACCGACCTGTGCTACGGCTACAACGCCTTCTGGCGGCACTGCCTCGACAAGATAGAGCTCGACTGCACGGGCTTCGAGGTGGAGACCCTGATGAACATCCGGGTCGTCAAGGCGGGGCTCAAGGTGCAGGAGATCCCCAGCCACGAGTATCTGCGCATCCACGGCGTGAGCAACCTCAGCGCCGTGCGCGACGGGCTGCGCGTCCTGAAGGTGATCCTCACGGAGCGCTCAAGCCGCCGTGGGCAGCGCCGTCGTACCCGTGGAGTTCCGTTCCGCACGCGTCAGGGAGAGGTGTCTTGAGCGGTCCCGGCCAGCACGGGGGGAGCACGGTCGCGGGCGTCTCCGTCGTCATCTGCGTCTACACCGAGGACCGCTGGGAGGACATCCTCGCGGCGGTCGCCTCGGTGCGGGCGCAGACCCTGACGGCGCTGGAGACGCTGCTCGTGGTGGATCACAACGCCTCGCTCCTCGACCGTCTGGCCAAGGAGTACAAGGAGACCGAAGGGGTGCGGGTGCTCGCGAACGCGGGCCCCCGCGGCCTCTCGGCGGGCCGCAACACCGGGATCGCCGCCTCCAGCGGCGAGATCATCGCGTTCCTCGACGACGACGCCGTCGCGGAGCGGGACTGGCTGCGCCACTTCGCCGAGGGGTACGCCGACCCGAAGGTCTTCGCGGTGGGCGGGCGCACCATGCCCGTCTGGGAGTCACGGCGCAGGCCCGCCTGGTTCCCCGAGGAGTTCGACTGGGTCGTCGGCTGTACGTACAAGGGCCTGCCCGAGGGGCGCGTGCGGGTACGCAACGTCCTGGGCGGCAACGCCTCCTTCCGGCGCACCGCGTTCGAGGCGGCGGGCGGCTTCGCGACCGGCATCGGGCGTGACGGCGACAAGCGTCCGCTCGGCTGCGAGGAGACGGAGCTGTGCATCCGTCTCACCCGGGCGAGGCCGGACGCGATCCTGCTCATCGACGACCGCGCGGTGATCCACCACCGGGTCCCCGCGGCGCGGGAGCGCTTCCAGTACTTCCGCACGCGGACGTACGCGGAGGGCCTCTCCAAGGCGCTCGTGGCCCGGAGTGTCGGCGCGGACAAGGGCCTTGAGTCCGAGCGGCGGTACGCCACGCGCGTCCTGCCGGCCGGGGTCGGGCGCGGTCTGCGGGACGCGCTGCTCGCGCGTCCCGGCGGCGCGGGCCGCGCGGGCGCCATCGTGGCGGGCGTGGTCACGGCAGCCGGGGGGTACGTCCTCGGGAGTGTCCGCGCGCGCAGGGGAGGCGCCGCTTTCTCGGTCGTGGAGATGGGGACGGATGCGGACGGCGAGGGGGCTGCGGCATGAGGACGGGTGCGGCACCGACAGGCCTGGGGGGACCGCCATGAACGCTCCTGTGCCGATACTCATGTACCACTCGATCGCGCATGAACCGACCCTGGAGACACGGGACTTGTCCGTGTCTCCAGGGGCGTTCGCCGAGCAGCTCGAGCTGCTCGGCGAGCGGGGTTTCACACCGCTGAGCACGGCCGGGCTCGCCGCGATCTGGCGCACTCCCGGCCGCGCCCTGCCGCCGCGGCCCGTCCTGATCACCTTCGACGACGGTTACGAGGGCGTGCACCGGCACGCGCTGCCCGTGCTCGCCAAGCACGGCTTCGCCTCGACGCTCTTCGTCTCGACGGGCTGGCTGCGCGGGGCGCACGACACCGGGGGCGGCCTCGACGTGATGCTCGACTGGGACCAGGTGCGCGAACTGGCCGCGGCGAACACGGAGATCGGCGGGCACAGCCATACGCACCCGCAGCTCGACCAACTGGACGACGACGACCTCTGGTTCGAACTGCTTCGCTGCAAGGAGATCGTCACCGAGGAGCTCGGCACCCGTCCGGTCTCCTTCGCCTACCCGTACGGCTATTCGAGCCGTCGGGTGCGCCAGACGGTGCGCGGTGCCGGATTCGCCCAGTCGCTCGCGGTCGGCAACGGCCTCGCGCGGCGTACGCAGGGGCCGTACGCCCTGCAGCGGGTGACCGTGCGCCGCTCCACCGGCATCGCGGAGTTCGAACGGCTCGTCGAGGGCCGTGCGATCGCCCGCACTTTCGCAAGGGACCGTGCCCACACCAAGGGGTACGCCGTGGTCCGCAGATTCCGCCAGGCCCGCCGGAAGGCAACTCGTACCCGTGTCTGACACGTCGACCGCCCAGGCAGACGTCTCTGGGACTCCGAGCAGCGAACAGCAGCAGCCGTCCGGCAAGTCGGGCAGGCCGCGCAGAATGCGGCTGCCCGGACGGGGCGGCGGCGGTGGCGGGAGTCCGTTGTTCCGCAATGCCTACGCGCTGATGCTGAACACCGGCATCTCCGGCGTGCTCGGCGTCGGCTTCTGGCTGGCCGCCGCTCGGTACTACTCCGAGTCGGCGGTCGGCCAGGGCTCGGCGGCGATCGCCGCCATGAAGCTCCTCGCGGGGCTCACCGCCCTCACCCTGACGGGGGCCCTCGCGCGCTTCATCCCCGTCGCGGGACGCGCCACGGGCCGGCTCATCTTCCGTACGTACGCGACCAGTTCACTCGTCGTCGCGTGCGCCGCACTGATCTTCCTGTTCACGCTCGACCTGTGGGGGCCCTCGTACGCGTTCCTGCACGGCCCGCTGAACGGTCTCGGCTTCATCGCCGCGGTCATCGCCTGGTCGCTGCTCACCCTTCAGGACGGGGTGCTCACGGGGCTGCGCAGCGCGCTGTGGGTGCCGGTCGGCAACACGATCTTCTCGGTCGTCAAGCTGGGGCTGCTCATCGCGGTGGCGGCGGCGATCCCGACGGCGGGCGTGTTCGTGTCGTGGGTGGCCGCGATCGCCATGTCCGTCATCCCGCTGGGCTGGCTGGTGTTCCGGCGGCTCGTGCCACGGCACGTGAAGGCGACCCAGGACAAGACGCGCCCGCCGACGCTGCGCGAGATGGGCCGGTTCCTTGCCGGTGACTACACCGGTTCGCTCTTCTCGCTCGCCGTGGTCTATCTCGTACCGGTGATCGTCGCCTCGCAGGTCAGCTCGGTCGACAACGCGTACTTCTACATCACCACCACGATCGGCGGCACGGTCAACCTGCTCGCCATCAACATGGGCGCCTCGCTGACCGTCGAGGGCGCGCACGACCCGGCGCGGCTCGCGGCGAACACTCGGGCCGCGCTGCGCCGCATGGCGCGCATCATGCTGCCGGTGTGCGGTCTGCTGTTCGTCGGGGCGCCGTTCATCCTGCGGGTCTTCGGCCAGGGGTACGCGGACGCGGCGACGCCGCTGCTGCGCTGGTTCGCGGTGGGCGCGGCGCTGCGGGTCGTCATGGAGACGTACTTCGCGGTGCAGCGCGCCCAGAGCCGTACGTCGGGGATCGCCTGGATGCAGGGCCTGTTGTGCGCACTCGTGCTCGGTCTGACGCTGCTTCTGCTGCCTCGGATGGGTCTCACGGGGGCGGGGGTCGCCGAGATCTGCAGCCTCGCGGTGATCGTGGCGATCGTGGCGCCGAAGCTGTACCGCGTGGCGCGGGGGGCCGGGCCGTCGGGGTCGGACGCGGGCGGGGCGCCGGACGGTGATCTCGCGGACCTGGGGGCGCCGGTGCCGCCGTCCACAGTGTCCGCGGACGAGGCGGGTCAGCAGCAGGAGCGGCGGCGCGGGCCCGCCTGGGCCCTGCGCGAGTCGCTGGACTCGGACACGCTGCAGCTGGCGGTGCAGCCGGACTTCGAGCATCCCGAACGCAGGCCCGACATGCGTCCGGGACCGGGGACGCCCGCGTCCGGGACACCGGCCTTCAAGAAGGCCGGTGTCCCGGAGGCAGGCACGGGGGACGAGGGGGAGGACATGCAGGACAGGGGGGACCTGGAGCACCGCCCGACCTGGGCGCTGCGAACACCGGTCAGACCGCGCGAACCGGCGGCGTCGTCAGCGATCCCGCCTTCTGTGTCGTCGGCCGTCACCGCGCCCGCCGAGGAGCCGGGCACCGCACCGGGTGCGACGGAGGAGCCGGCGGAGACCGGCGTCGCGTCCGGACCGCTCCCCCGCCGCCGCGCCGTCCTCATGGCGCTCGTCCTCGCCTTCGCGCTGGCCCTGTACTGGCTGCCCACGGTGGGCATGACCGAGGGCGATCTGGACGCGATGGGTGGGCTCGGGCTCATCTCGATCCTGCCCGCGCCGACCCTTGTCGGGGCCGCGCTGCTCGTCGTCGTCTTCGCCTCGCTGCTGTGGCTGGAGCGGCCGCACAAGGCCCTGCTCCTGGCGACGCTGATCGCCACGGTGGTGTGTCTGCACGCGCTGCCCGCCGTCCTCGAGGACGAGCCGCGGTTCGCGACGGCCTGGCAGCACCTGGGCTTCATGGAGTACATCGACAGGACCGGCTCCGCGGTGCCCGACCTGGACGCGCGCTGGAGCTGGCCCGGATTCTTCGCCGCGGCCACGTTCGTGGCGAAGGCGTGCGGCGTCTCGGACATGACCGAGGTGATCCGCTGGTGGCCGCTGGCCATGCAACTGCTCTACCTGGCACCGATGTTCCTGCTCGTGCGCGCCATGCGGGCGTCCTGGCGCGCCAAGTGGGCCGGTCTCTGGATCTTCGCGCTGAGCGGCTGGGTCGGCCAGGACTACTTCTCCCCGCAGGGCTTCACCTATCTGCTCTATCTGGTGTTCGTCGCGGTGCTCCTCGTGTGGTTCCGCGCGCCGCACGTGCTGTGGGCCAAGCGGCGCCCCGGTGAGCTGGAGGTCGAGCCCGCCGACCGGCGGCAGCGCGCGGTCCTGCTCGCCGTCCTGATCGCCCTGTTCGCTGCGACGGTCCCCGCGCACCAGCTCACGCCGTTCGTGATGCTCGGTGTCCTTGCCGGCCTCGTCCTGGTGGGCCGCTCGGAGCTGCGCGGGCTGCCGATCCTCTTCGCGGTCCTGGTCGCTGTCTGGGTGGGCTTCCTCGCCGAGCCGTACTGGTCGGGGCACTTCGACGAGCTGTTCGGCGGGATCGGCGGCGTCGGCGGCAATGTGACCTCGTCGGTGTCCGGCCGGATCGAGGGCGGCAGCTCGACCCACCAGCTCGTCCTGTACGCGCGCGTCGCGCTGGCAGGCGGTGTGATGGCGTTCGCCTGCTGGGGCTGGTGGCGGCGGCGCGACCACAAGTACACGGAACGCTCGCTGCTCGTCCTGACCTTCATCCCGTTCCTGGGCTTCGGCATGCAGTCGTACGGCGGCGAGATGGCCCTGCGGGTCTTCATGTTCGCGCTGCCGGGCGCCGCGCTCCTCGCCGGGCTCGCGTTCTTCCCGCGTGCGGGCATCACCGCGAAGGAGCGGGACCGCGACAAGGTGAGTCTGGCGCCGCTCGCCGCACTGATGGCGGGGCTCATCCTGATGGGCGGCTTCCTGGTGGCGCGCTGGGGCAACGAGCCCTTCGAGCGGACCCGGGCCGGCGAGGTCGCCGCGATGGAGTACGTGTACGAGCACGACGATCCGACGGTGCGGCTGCTGTGGATGAGCGACGACACCGTCAACAACGTGACGCCGGCGATGCCGTGGGGCACACGGGACATGGAGAAGGTGAGTTACGTCCCGACCCTCGCCCCGGCCGACCCCGTCCTGGTCTCCAGACTGGTGAAGGCGCTCAAGGACGCGGGCCCCAACTCGTATCTGATGATCAACAAGAGTCAGACGGTCTATCTCCAGATGGACGTGGGCTACTCCAGGACGTGGGACACCCGGCTGATCAAGAACCTCGACGACCGCCGGGAGCTGAAGAAGGTCCTGACGAACGACGACGCGACCCTCTACACCCTGAGCAAGCAGCCGAACGGCAAGGTCGCCAAGGCCGAGCCGGGCCCGATCGGCCCGCAGGTGACGTGGACCCCCTGGTCGGTGATCGGCGCGCTCGCGGCGATCGCCGTGGTCCTGCTGCTCGTCACGCGTGAGGTCGTGCGGGTGGCGTGGGCGCCGAGCGTGCGGCAACTGCGCTGGCTGCAGAGCAGTTTCTGGTTCTCGCTGCCGCTGCTCGCGGTGCTGCTCGCGTCACTGATCCAGCGGTTCCTGACCATGGCGTGATCCGGGGGTGGGCGCAGAATCCGGGGGTAGGCACAGAGGGCTGAAGCGGATCACCGCTTCAGCCACTTCACCTCGTACCCCTTCATCTTGAAGCGTTGCCCGTCGACCTTCGCGTCGATCGGGCGGTCGAGGGTGTTGACGACGAGCATGGTCTCCTTGGTGGCGAGGACGCGTACGTTCGGTTCGTCATCGGCGGCGACGGAGACTTTCTCGTACCGCGTGCCGGGCGGGAACGCGTCGCTGAAGCGGGAGAGCATCGCCAGCATCGGCAACTCGGTGCCCCCGTCGTCGAGTTCGGTGGAGCGCCACAGGCAGCCCGCGCAGGTCTCGCCCCTCTTCTGCGGGTTCCAGTAGAAGCCGCTGCTCGCGCCGCCGCGCGCCATCGCCATCAGTCCCGTGGCGTGGACGGCGACGCGGTGCGGCTCGGACCAGTCGTCGCGGTTGTCGTCGCTGTCGCCCGGTTCCACGTAGTACTCGGCCCACCACAGGGGCAGGTCTCCGGTGCGCTCCCGCACCCACTTGCCGACGGCGGTGAGCTTCTCGGTGGCCTTGAACTCGTCGGGGAGCATCTCGTCGTCGACGGTGTAGCTGGAGCCGTCCACGACGACGAAGTCCGCGCCGGTCTTGTTCTTGTTCCAGTAGTCGAAGGCGTCGAGGGCCCGCTGGTCCATGCGGCCCCATTCGCCCTCGACCTCGCTCGACGCGCCCTCGGTCTGGCGCGGGTCGACGCTGTCCATGACGAGGTAGGGGCCGCCGACCATGATGTCCTTGTTGACCTTCTTGAGCTCCTTGTAGACGAGGTTGTAGAGCTCGGTGTAGCCCTCGTAGTCCCAGCGGGCCTTCTCGTTGTTCCAGAAGCCCTTGAATTCGTTCCACACGATGAAGTGCCGGACGTCCGGGTAGCGTTTGGCGACGGTCGCCGCGAGCTTGGCGTAGTCCTCGAAGTGGGCGGGTTCCGGGGCGGTCTCCAGGGCCTGCTGGCTCCAGTCGGTGTTGTCCGCGCCGGGCTCGCCGCCCTTCATCCAGTCCGGGGCGCAGCACAGGGTGACGACCGGCGTGCCGTCGGTGGCGCGGATGAAGTCCATCCGCTGGTCCATCGCCGAGAAGTCGTAACGCCCCTTGACCGGCTCGGGGTTGCCCGCGCCCCAGCCCATGATGTGCTGGATCTGCGGCAGCGGGCGCGGCAGGCCCGCGAGCAGCTCCTCGGCGCGGCGCGTGGCCGCGTCGCCGCCCTCGTCCGCGCTGTACTGGGTGTGGGTGAAGCCCCACCCGACGGCCGGCTCCGCGTCACCGGGCGGGACGGCGGGGGTGCCGTGCACCTTGTCGCCGTCACGCGTGGTGCCTTCGGTGCCCGAATCGTCACCGGGGAGCGTGGTGGTGACGGTCAGGATCAGGGCCAGTGCGGCCAGAGCGACGCCGAGCAGCGCGGCGAGCCGCCACCGCTGTGCCCCCGAATTCCACCCATGACGTGCCATCAAGGACAACAGTAACGGCGACCGTTGGCGGTAGGACAGGTTCCGTGCCACGGGTTCGCAACCGAACGTCGTACGACGGAGTGCGGCGGGAGTGCGGCGGAGTGCGTAAACCGGGGTGCACGCGGGCACTTGTGTGCCGGATCATGGCGGCATGTCTGCGAACCCTCAGGACACCCTGCCGATCCGGCTCAACGTCGACGACAGCGACTCGCCGTCGGATGTCGTGGACGCCCTCTTCCTCGGCCGTTTCGCCACCGGCGAGCAGCCCTTCTCGCACAGCTCCAACATCGACCGCGTCAAGTCCGGTTCCACGCTGCTGCCGCCGGGTGCGACGGTGCTGCGCGCGGCCCGCGACGACGACCGCAGCGCGACGCTGGCCGAGGGCGACGGCTGGACGCTCCTGATCTCGCGCTGGAACCGCGGCGCGGACGTCACGGTGACGGCGACGAGCGCCGACCTCGCGGCGCAGGTCCTGAAGCAGGCCACGGACGGCGCGCAGGACGAGCCGGAGCCGCAGCCGGACAACGTGACCATGGGGTTCTGGTACGTGTCCCCCAGGCGCGGCCCGCACCGCACCACGCGGCAGATCGCCGCCGGTACGTGGGAGGAGGTGCGGGAGAACTACACCGCGCCGGTGGCCGAGGCCATGGACACCCTGATGAAGACGGGCCCCGAGGACATCTCGGGCCGCCTCCTCCTGTTGCACGGCCCGCCCGGCACGGGCAAGACGTCGGCGCTGCGGACGCTCGCGCGGTCCTGGCGTGACTGGTGCCAGGTGGACTGCGTCCTGGACCCGGAGCGGCTGTTCAGTGACGTCGGGTACTTGATGGACATCGCGATCGGCGAGGACGACGGCACGGCGAAGGGCCGCTGGCGGCTGCTGCTCCTGGAGGACTGCGACGAGCTGATCCGGGGGGAGGCGAAGCACACCGCCGGGCAGGCGTTGTCGCGGTTGCTGAACCTGACGGACGGGCTGCTCGGGCAGGGCCGCAACGTCCTGGTCGGCGTCACCACCAACGAGGACCTGGAGCGGCTCCACCCGGCGGTGGTCCGCCCCGGCCGGTGCCTCGCCCGCATCGAGGTCGGGAGCCTGACCCGCGCCGAGTCGATCGACTGGCTCGGCACGGAGGAGGGGGTTTCCCGCGAGGGCGCGACGCTGGCCGAGCTCTACGCGTTGCGCCGCGGCACGTCTCCTACGTCGGTCCCGGACCCCCGGGGCGGGGCGGACGCGGGGCTGTATCTGTAGTTTCCGTTGTGGGCAGGCGTTCCGCAGGGCGATTGGGGCCTCCCCTGCTCGAGCGAAGCCGAGAGCTTGGGGAAGGGTGGGCACAACGCGAAGCTACCGGGTGCCGAAACAGCCAGGCGTCAAGTACCGCCCCGCCACGGGGTAGAAGTCACCCCGAGTCCCCATAGGCAGCACGCAACGCATCCCGGGCAGCGGCGAGCGCCCCCGCCTCGGAGAGGCCGAGCCGCCGAGCCCGCTCGGCAAAGGCCTGGGCGGCGGCCGACGCCTCCCGGGCGGCCGCGTCACCGGCCGCTGCCACGAACGTCCCGTGACGCCCCCGCGTCTCGATCACCCCGTCCGCCTCAAGGGCCCGATACGCCTTGGCCACCGTGTTAACGGCAAGCCCGAGCTCCTGGGCGAGCCCCCGCACGGTCGGCAACTTGTAGCCCACCGGCAGCGTCCCGCCCCGCGCCTGCTCGGCGATCTGGGTCCGCACCTGCTCGTAGGGCGGCAGTCCACCCGCACCGGCGCCGCCCCCGGCGCTGCCGTCACTCTCGATCTCGATCTTCAAAGTCACGCGGCGATTGTCCCGCACCGCGGGAAAATAGGAGGCACCCCGACGCGCCACGCGCGTAGCGTGCGGCCCCATGACCGTCCTCGTCCGCGCCCTGCGCCCCGGCAACGGCCCCGACGCCGAGGCCTTCGCCGCCGTCCGCCGCGCCTGCGTGCCCGCCATGCTCGCCACCGCGGATTCCGTCCGGTTCGACCTGGCGCACGCCCATCCCGGCTCCCGTTACCTCCAGTTGGTCGCCGAGGCCGGCGGGGAGATCGTCGGCACGGCGCAGGTGGGCCTCGCCCACGACAGCCCCGAGCCGGGACAGGGCTTCGCCAACGTCAACGTACTGCCGGAGCGGCGCGGTCTCGGTGCGGGTTCACTGATCCTGCGCACGGCGGAGGCTCACCTCGCGGACCAGGGAGCGACGACAGTCTTCTCCTGGGTCCTCGACGAGCCCGCGAACCGTGCCTTCGCCACCTCCCGCGGCTACCGCGCGAGCCGCTCTTCCCACTTCCTCCGCCTCGACCTGACAGGTGGCCCGTTGCCGCCGCGCCAAGAGGCGCCCGCCGGGGTGGAGTTGCGTACGGGAGCGGAGTTCGGGGACGACCCGCGCGCCCTCTTCGATCTTGACGCGGAGACGGTGGCGGACGAACCGAGCGATGTGGCCGCGGAGTTCACGGACTACGGGCACTGGCTCGCCGAGACCTGGAACCACCCCTTGGTGAACCGCGAACTGACCACCGTGGCGGTCGTGGACGGCCGTCCCGCCGCCTTCACGCTCGCCCGCACGGACGACGCGTCGCGCTACGCGAGCGGCATGACCGGTACGGGGCGTGCGTTCCGCGGGCGCGGCCTCGCCAAGCTCGCCAAGAACGACTCCCTGCATCGGGCGCGGGCCGCCGGCTACACGGAGGCGTTCACGGGCAACGACGCCGGGAACGGGCCGATGCTGGCGATCAACAAGTGGTTCGGCTACGAGATCTGCGCGACGGAGGTACGCCATGTCCGAGACCTCGGCTGACACGGTGGAGGTCATCCTGCTGAAGGCGGGCCGCACGAAGATCCGCTACCCGGCGGAGGTGATGACGGACGACGGCACCGTGGTGACGGTCCGCGCACCGTGGGCGGCGGACGGGGTACGGGACTTCGGCTTCGTACGCTTCGAGCCGGGCGATGTCTTCACGGAGCACTACTGGCGAGACCGCTGGTACTCCGTGAAGGAGGTCCGCACGTCCACGGGCGTCCTGAAGGGCTGGTACTGCGACGTGACACGCCCCGCGGTGCGGAACGGCGCCACCCTCACGGTGGAGGACCTGGACCTCGACCTGTGGTGCTCCGCGGACGGCGGGACGATCCTGCGCCTGGACGAGGACGAGTTCGCGGAAAGCGGCCTGGCCACCCGCGACCCCGAGGCGGCGTCCAAGGCCCTGTCCGCGTTGGACGAACTGGAGCACCTGGCCCGCACCGGCGCCCCCCTGTCACCACCATCGCCCTCTCCAGCCACCGGACCCGCCACCTCGGACGACCACTGACCACGTGGCCGGGGGCCGGCGAGCGAGCGTCAGCCCTCGACCACAAACTCCACCTCGAAGCCTGCCTCGTGATGCCGCTCCGGAAGCAAACGCCAACCGTGCTCCGGGGCCTCCACCACCAGCCGGTCGAGCTTCGCCGGACTCGGCACGTGAAACGCCAGGTGGTTCAAGCCGGGTCGCTGCCGCCAACTGCCCCCGCCCCCGCCTCGTGCACACCCCCGGCGCGGGCAAGGGCCACCGCCCTGTCCGCCCCACCCCTCTCGAACCTCACCGCGTCCCCCTCCTCCTGCCAGTGCAGCGCGAACCGCTCCCCCGCCCGCCAGGCCTCGAGGGCCGCCCTGCAGTACGCCACCATGTCGTCCGGCGGTGTGGCCGCCTTGTGCCAGGTGAGTTCGCTGCACTTGTCCGGCTCCGCGTTGAAGGGGGCGCCTCCCGCGCCGTACCGCGCCTCGAAGAACCAGCCGATGCGGGCCTTCCCGCCAGGGCCCCTGTGCTGGAGGACCAGTTCGGCGCTCACGTCCTCGGGGGCGAGGTCGAGGCCGATCTCCTCCCGTGCCTCGCGGATGACCGCCGTACGGACGTCCTCGCCGGGCTCCACGTGGCCGGAGGGGAGGTTGAACAGGCCGTCGCCGTAACCGGTGTTGGCGCGGCGGGCGAGGAGGATCTCGTCGCCGCGGCGGAGGATGAGGTGGACGTCCACCACCTCCTTGTGGCGGACGGGCGCCTGCGCCTCGGGGAGGACCGCCACCACCGCGTAGCGCTCGTCCTCCACTCGCTTGCCCCACAACAGCTCGTCGCCCGAAAGGCGTTCGGAGTGCAGACGGGCGGCCAACGGCGTCAGGGCCGCGATCAGGCGGCTCGCGGGGATGCCGGAGGGGTTCGTCGTTCCCCATACGCCCTCGACGAGGATCAGGCGTCCGCCCGGCCGCAGCAGCCCGCACCAGCGCCGCAGCGTCGCCTCCAGGTCCGGCAGCATCCACAGCACATGCCGGGCCAGGACCACGTCGAAGCGGCGCCCCTCCACCGGGGGCGCGTCCGCGTCACCGATCAGCACCTCCGCCGCATGCCCCGCCAGCTTCTCGCGGGCCCGCTCCACCATGTTCGGGGAGAGGTCCACCGCCGTGACGCGGTGCCCCCGCTCGGCGGCCAGCAAAGAGAGGCTCCCGGTGCCGCAGCCCAGGTCGAGAACGTCCCCGGGGGCCGCCGGCAACCAGTCCCGCAGGCGCCCCGCCCACGCGTCCCGCACCGCCGCGTCCCGCAGCCCGTGGTCCGGCTCGTCGTCGAAGGTGGCCGCCTCTGTGTCCCAGTCGATCGTCATCCGGCGATGGTGACACTCGCCACTGACAATCCAACTCGGATGAGAAACCCTCCCCGCAGAGGTCTACAGACGTCCCACCTTGGACATCGGTAGTACAGGGAGGCAGCCATGCGCCGTGTGACCGTGCACAAGACCGTCGGTAAGCCCACCAATCGGCAGATCCGGGAGAAGTACGAGGCCGAGGAGCGGCCCCGCGAGCGCTCGGAGGTCCGCAAGGACATCCAGCGGACCTGGTGGCCGGACGGGTGAGATCCCGGGGCGGGGAGGGAGTTAGAGCCTCTTCCGGTAGTGGTAGCGGTCGTACGGGCCGTCCACCCTGCGCTCCACCATCTCGTAGCCGTACCGAGGGTAGATCTTCTGGTTCTCCCACATCATCGTGTTCGTGTAGAGCCGGACCTCCGGCAGTCCAAGGGACCGCGCCCGCTCGTCCACGAAGGCGAGCAGGCGGCGGCCCACCCCTTGGCCCGCGGCCTCGGGGTGGACCGCGATGCTGTCCAGGAACAGGTGGTCCTCCCGCTGGACGAGGACCAGGACACCCACCACCGGGTCACCGGTGACATACACCCGCCCCGCCGCCACTTCCGCCGCGTGGTCCGCCTCCATGGGGACGGGCACGACACCGATGCGCTCGATGTAGGGGTGGTACGCCGCGTCCGTCACCGCCCGCACGGCGGGGACGTCGGCGGCGGTCGCGGGGCGGATGTCGTCGTTCGTGCCTCGGGTCATGCCTTTACGTCTACGTCACTCCTCCTGCCCCGCACCAGCAGTTTCTTCAGGAGAGGCCAGAGCACGATCAGCGCGATGATCACGTACACCGTGATCGAGAAGGGCGTGTCGACCAGGCCGCTCACGCTGCCGTCGCTGATCTGAAGCGCGCGGCGCAGCTGTTGTTCCGCGTTCGGGCCGAGGATGACGCCGATGACGGCGGGCAGGACGGGCAGCCCGTAGCGCCGCATGCCGAAGCCGATCAGGCCGATGATGAGCAGGATCACCAGGTCCAGGGCCTCGCCGCCGACCGCGTAGGCGCCCACCGCGGCGAAGAAGAGGATGCCCGCGTAGAGGTAGGGCCTCGGGATGCGAAGAAGCTTCGCCCAGACCGGGGCGAGCGGCAGGTTCAGGGCCAGGAGCAGGACCATGCCCACGAAGAGGGACGCGATCAGGCCCCAGACCAGGTCGGGCTCGCGCTCGAAGAGGAGCGGGCCGGGCTGGATCCCGTACTGCTGGAAGGCGGCGAGCATCACTGCCGCCACGGCCGTCGTGGGCAGGCCGAGCGTCAGCATGGAGACGAGGGTGCCCGCCGCCGAAGCGGACGATGCCGACTCAGGGCCCGCCACTCCCTCGATCGCGCCCTTGCCCCACTCGTCCTTGTGCTTGGAAAGGCGCTTCTCGGTGACGTAGGAGAGGAAGGTGGGGATCTCGGCGCCGCCCGCGGGGATCGCGCCGAACGGGAAGCCGATGAGCGGGCCGCGCAGCCAGGACTTCCAGGTGCGCTTGACGTCCGCCTTGCCCAGCCAGGGCCGGCCGACGGGGATCGCCTCGCCGCTGGTGCGCCGCAGATGGGCGGCGACCCACAGGGCCTCGCCGATCGCGAAGAGACCGACGGCGACGATCACCACGTCGATGCCGTCGGCGAGTTGGAGCGAGCCGAAGGTCAGGCGCTGCTGTCCGGTCATCTGGTCGAGGCCGACCAGGCCGAGGGTGAGGCCGATGAGGAGGGAGGCAAGACCTCGTACGCGCGAGGAACCGAGCACCGAGGTCACGGCGATGAACGCGAGCACCATGATGGCGAAGTAGTCGGGCGCCCCGATGTCGACCGCGAGGTCGGCGACCGTCGGCGCCAAGGCCACCAGGAGGATCGTGCCGATGATGCCGCCCGCGAAGTGCCCGATGGCGGCGGCCGCGAGCGCTTGTGCGCCACGCCCCGCCTTGGCCATCGGGTTGCCTTCCATGGCGGCCACCACCGCCGCGCTCTCGCCCGGTGTGTTCAGGAGGATGGAGGTCGTGGAGCCGCCGAACATCGCTCCGTAGTAGATGCCGGCGAACATGATGAACGCGCCGGTCGGCTCCAGGCCGTAGGTGACGGGCAGCAGCAGCGCCACCGCCATCGCGGGGCCGATGCCGGGCAGGACGCCGATCGCGGTGCCCAGGAGCACGCCGAGTGCGGCCCAGAGCAGGTTCATGGGGGTGAGGGCCGTGCCGAAGCCGTCCATCAGGGAGTTGAAGGCGTTCATGTCACAGCACTCCCATCAGTGGTCCGCCGGGCAGCGGCACCCCGAGCAGGTTGTTGAAGACGACGTACGTGAGGAGGGAGAGCCCCGCCGCGATGAGCGGATCGCGGTCCAGGTGCCGGCTGCCGAGCGCGTATGCGGCGCCCCAGAAGAGCAGGGCACCCGCGACGGGGAAGCCGAGCGGTTCGATGAGGACGGCGGCGCCGAGGAAGACCCCGGCCAGGAGCAGGACGGTGCGCCCGTCGGCGGGTTCGGACAGGTCGATGTCCTCGCCGCCCTCGGCCTCGCCCCGGCCGCCGCGCAGGACGTCGATCGCGAGGAGCACGGCGACGACGAGCAGTCCGATGCCCACGGCGATCGGGACCGTCTTGGGGCCGATGGGGCCGCGCTGGGTGATCTCGACGTCCATGGTGAGCGCGTCGGTGAGGACGAGGGCGCCGAGGGCCAACAGCATGAGGCTGACGCCGAGTTCGGAGTGTTCGCGCAGCCAGGCGCGGCGGCTGCCGCCGTGCTCGTCGGGCGGGGTCTCGGTGGTCGGGGTCGTCACAGTCCCAGCTCCTTCAGCACGGACACCACGCTCTTGTCCTGTTCGGCCAGGAAGTCGCCGAACTTGTCGCCGGTGAGGAAGGCGTCGTCCCAGCCGTTGGTCTTGAGGGACTTCTTCCACTGAGGGGAGTCGTGGAGCTTCCTGACCAGGCCGGTGAGCTTCTTGCGTTCGGCGTCGGAGAGTCCTGGCGGGGCGACGATGCCGCGCCAGTTGGTGAAGTCCACGTCGTAGCCGGACTCCTTGAGGGTCGGCCCTTCCAGGCCCTTGGCCCGCTTGGGCCCGGTGGTGGCGAGGAGGCGCAGCTCGCCCGACTTGATCTGGTCGAGGTACTCGCCGACGCCCGAGACGCCGAAGGCGACCTTTTTGCCGAGGATCGAGGCGAGGAGTTCACCGCCGCCGTCGAAGGGCACGTAGTTGACCTTCTTCGGGGCGATCCCGGCGGCGCGTGCCATCAGCATGGGGGCGAGGTGGTCGGGGCCGCCCGGGGAGGAGCCGCCGCCGACCGGCAGCTTGCCCGGGTTCTTCTTCCAGGCGGTGATGAGCTGCTTGATGTTCTTGTACGGGGAGTCCTTGGCGACCACGACGACGTCCGGCTCTTCGGTGAGGCGGGCGATCGGGGTGGTGTCGGCGAGGGTCTTGGGCGAGTCGTTCGAGCGCGCGGCGCCGACGACGCCGAGGCCCATGGACATCGCGAGTTTGCCGTTGCCGTGCTCGCCGACGAGGCGGCTGAGGCCGACGGTGCCGCCGGCGCCGGGCAGGTTGAACACCTCGATGTTGTGGGTGAGTCCGGCGTCCTCGGCGTTCTTCGCCGCGGTGCGGGCGGTGATGTCGTAGCCGCCGCCCGGGGTGTTGGGGACCATGAAGCGCAGTCCGGGGATCTGGGTGCCGGTCTCGGCGTCGCTGCCCGTGGAGAGCAGCGGCGGCCCTGCGAGCACGAGCAGCGCGGCCCCGAGCAGGGCAAGGGGTGTGCGCAGACGCACGTGTGCCACCACCTGTCGGTACGTAGTCGGTACGTGGTTCCGTACGCCGTTCGGTACGGAGGAGTTGAGCGGCCGGGCTCCCCGTGGGGGCGGGAACCCGGCCGCCGTCCGTGGGGACGGGGAACCTGTGAGGTGGCCCACATGTTGCCTGCGCGTTAAGAAGCTGTCTCTCTTCCGGAATCAACGGACGTTGTGGTCGTTGTGGTCGCGCCCATAGCCTGCGGCGATGACAAGGGTGCTGGTCGTGGACGACGACTTCATGGTCGCCAAACTGCACAGCCGTTATGTGTCCGCGGTGGACGGATTCTCGGTGGTGGGAGTGGCGCACAGCGGTGCGGAGGCGCTGGCCGCGGTGGAGCGGCTGCGTCCCGATCTGGTCCTCCTCGACATCTATCTGCCCGATATGGACGGCATCGCGGTGCTACGGGAGTTGCGTGCCGTCGAGGAGCGCGACCGGGACCGGCAGCCGCTGGACGCGCTGTTCATCACGGCCGCGCGGGACGCGGGGATCGTGCGGGCTGCGCTGCGGGCCGGGGCTCTGCACTACCTCATCAAGCCGTTCAACCAGGCGGCGCTGCGTGAGCAGTTGCTGCACGTGGCGGCGCTCCGGGCGCGCCTTGACGGTCTGGACGAGGCGCGCCAGGAGGACGTCGACCAGCTCTTCGGCCCCCGCCCGCCCGGCTCCCGCGAGCTCCCCAAGGGCCTGGCGGCACACACCGCGGACCTGGTCGAGCAGACGCTACGGGGCCACCCGGCCGGACTCTCCGCATCGGAGTGCGCACAGGAGGGCGCGCTCTCCCGGGTCAGCGCCCGCCGCTACCTGGAGTTCTTCGCGGACACGGGCCGCGTCGAGGTGACGTTGCGGTACGGGGGGACGGGGCGACCGGAGCGGCGGTACCGGTGGGTCCGGTGACGGCGAGCCGGTGGCCTCGCCGGGGCAAGGTGACGGCGGGCCGGTGGCCTCGGCGGGGCAAATCGGGCGCGACCTGAGCGGAGCCTGAGGGCTCCCTTAACCCCACCATAAAGATCGCCATCACCCCCTCCCAGCAGGCGAATTCGGGGATTTCAGCGGCTAGTTTTCTCGTCGCCGGGCCGGTTACGAACCGTCGGCGCCGCACGTGATCGGGGGGCGGCACCGGCCGTTCGCAACCGTCTCGTGTCCCCCACCCCCCTAGAACCGCCGCTGAGGAGAACCACTCATGACCGCACGCCGAAGCAAGGTCGCCGCGATCGCCGCCGTCGGGATCGCCCCGCTCGCCCTGACCGCCCTGTCGGCCGCCCCTGCCGCCGCGCACGGTTCGATGACGGACCCGGTGAGCCGTGTCTCCGCGTGCTTCCAGGAGGGTCCCGAGTCCCCGAAGTCGGCTGCCTGCAAGGCCGCGGTCGCCGCCAGTGGTGTGCAGGCCTTCTACGACTGGAACGGCGTGAACATCGCCAACGCCGCGGGCAAGTCGAAGGAGATCATCCCCGACGGGAAGCTGTGCAGCGCGGGCAACGACAAGTACAAGGGCCTCGACCTGCCGCGCACCGACTGGCCGTCGAGCAAGATGTCCGGCGGCAACCACACCTTCCGCTACAAGGGCACCGCCCCGCACAAGGGCTCCTTCGAGCTGTACATCACGAAGGACTCGTACGACCCGTCCAAGCCCCTGAAGTGGTCGGACCTGGAGGAGAAGCCGTTCGTCGACGTCGCCGACCCGAAGATGGAGAACGGTGACTACGTCTTCGACGGCAAGGTCCCGGCCAAGTCGGGCCGCCACCTGATCTACTCGGTCTGGCAGCGCTCGGACTCCCCCGAGGCCTTCTACACCTGCTCCGACGTCGTCTTCGGCAAGGACAGCGGCGGTGGTGACAGCGGCGGCGCCGAGGCCGTGGCTCCGGCCCCGACCGCCTCCGCGCCCTCCGAGCAGGACATCGCCGCGGGCGCGGACAAGTCCACCGTCGAGCACCACGGCCACGGCGACAGTGACGCCGAGACCGGCGCCGACGCCTCCGAGGCGGCGCCTGCCCCGGGCGACGACACCGCCGCGAACCAGCCCGAGGTGAACGGCGGCGCCGCGAAGCCCGCCGCTGCCACCAACGAGAACCTCGCCGAGACCGGCGGCGACAGCACCACCCCGTACATCGCGATCGGCGGCGCCGCCGCCCTCGCGATCGGCGCCGCGGCCATGTTCGGCACGGCCCGCCGCCGCACGGCGCGCCACGGCCGCTGAATCCTCTGAGAACGAGGACGCGCTGAGCCGCCGCTGAGACCCCTCGGCGGCGGCTCTCGGCTCAGGAGAAGCAGGTGCTCGGCGTCGCGTGCGCCGGGTCGAGCGCGTTCGCGACCTCGTGGTGGGCGACACGGTCGAGGATCCCGATCGCCACGTGCTCCGACACGTCGACGGGGCACAGATCCTGGATGGTCACGTTGCGTACGCCGGGGCCGTTCAGGAACTGCGTGCGGTATGGGGTGACCACCTCGTCGTACTTGGTGGCGATGACGGTGTAGCGCACGCCGGGCACGGTGTCGCCGCCTTCGTTGAGCTTGGTGAGGAAGGGCGATCCGGCCACCTGGTCGGCGAGGCTCGGGGTCTTGGTGGTGAGCAGGTCCTCGATGCCGGGGAAGTAGGGCAGCAGCTCGGTCAGGCCGAGCAGCGTGGTGCCGTGGTTGTCCGGCGCGAGGCCGACCAGGGCGTTAACCTTCTGCGCGCCGCCGAGGAACTTCAGGTAGTAACGGGGCATCATGCCGCCCTGCGAGTGGCCGACGAGGTCCGCTTCGGCCGCGCCCGTGGAGGCGAGGACCTTGTCGACGAAGCCGTCGAGCTGCTCGGCCGACTTGTCGATCGGACCGAGCCCGTTGAAGAACGGCACTCCGGGCAGCTGGGCGTAGTCGAGGGAGTAGACGCAGTAGCCGCGCTTCACCAAGTAGGGCGCGAGGACGAGCCAGTTGTCGATGGAGTTGCCGAAGGTGCCGTGGACGAGGACCACGGGCCGGGGGTGTGCGGCGGACGGCTTGCAGTCGTAGTCGTTCCAGCCGCGCGAGGTGGCAGCAGGAGCGGCGGGAGCGGCGGACGCCGAGGTGGCGGCGGGGGTGAGGGTGAGCAGGCCCGTCACGAGAAGTGTCATGAGGAGGGCGGCGGTGAACGCTCTGAGCGTGCGTCTCCAGGGCAGCATCGGGTGATCTCCTTGCGGCTCAAGGGAGGTGCGATGAGTGAGCCCTGTGATCCGGATCACGAGGATGCCGTGCACACGACAAATTACGGGCGAGTAGTAAAAGTGTGAAGTTGCGCGTCGGCAAAACTTCCAGCAGGCACTGGCACGGTCGCCCCGGGACCTGTCGCCGCCATGGACCCCGGAGGCCTACCGCGGGGCCGACACCAGCCCCACCTCGTACGCGATGATGACCAGTTGGACCCGGTCCCGGGAGTCCAGCTTGGTGAAGAGCCGCGCCACATGCGCCTTCACCGTCGCCACGGTGATGAAGAGTTCAGCGGCGATCTCCGCGTTGGACAGACCGCGGCCGACCAGCGTGAGCACCTCGCACTCGCGCTCGGTGATGCCGTCGACCGTCCGCCGGTCCGCCCGCGGCGCCGGGTCCGGCCGCGCGGCGAACTCCGCGATCAGGCGCCGGGTGACGCTCGGCGCGATCAGGCCCTCACCGGCGGCCACGACATGGATCGCGCCGAGGATCTCCTCCAGAGCCATGTCCTTGACGAGGAATCCGCTCGCGCCCGCGCGAAGCGCGCCGTACACATGGTCGTCGTCATCGAAGGTGGTGAGGACGAGTACGCGCGTCTGCCCCAGCTCGGCAGTGATCAGACGCGTCGCCTCGATGCCGTCCATGCCGGGCATGCGGATGTCCATCACGACGACGTCGGGGCGTATGTCGCGGGCCATCCGGACCGCCTCGGCGCCCGTCCCCGCCTCCCCCACGACCTCGATGTCCGGGGTGTCGGCCATCAGGACGCGCAGGCCCGCGCGGACGAGGGGCTGGTCGTCGACGAGCAGCACCCGGACCGCGGAGGCGGCGGGGCCGGCGGTGCCGGTCATCGGGCCTCCACCGGCGACAGGGCCTCCACCGGCGGCAGAGGCAGCAGCGCGGTCACCCCGAAGCCGCCCTCGGGCCGCGGTCCAGCGGTGAACCGGCCGTGCAGCAGGGCGACTCGCTCACGCATGCCGACGAGGCCGAACCCGGTGCCGGCGGGCAGGCCACCGCGCCCGTCGTCCTCGACCGCGAGGGACAGTTCGCCCTCCCTCTGCTCGACGGTCACCCGGCAGGTGTCCGTTCCCGCGTGCCGTACGACGTTGGTGAGGGCCTCCTGAAGGATGCGGAACGCGGCCAGGTCGATGTCGGCCGGCAGCGACCCGCACTCCCCCACCCTGCGGATCTCCGCGCGGACCCCGGCGTCCCGGGCCGCCACGGCGAGTCGGTCGATGTCGGCGAGCCCGGGGGCGGGCTCACGGGGCGGCGCGGACGAGTCACCGGTGGCGGCTCCGTCGGCAGTACGGCCGGCGGCGCGATCGGCGGCTCCGGCTGCGGCTCCTGGTTCCGGCTCGGACCTGCGCAGCGCGACCAGCGTCCGGCGCAGCCCCGCGAGGGTCTCCCTGCTGGTGGCCTCGATGGTCCTGAGGGCGTTGCGGGCCTCCGCGGGCTGGGTGTCGATGACCCGGCTGCCCACACCCGCCTGGATGGCTATGACGCCGATGCTGTGCGCGATCATGTCGTGCAACTCCCTGGCGATGCGCAGCCGTTCGGCGGTGATGGCGCGGGCCGTGTTCTGGGCACGCAGGGCTTCGGCATGGGCACGGCGTTCCCGGGCCGAACTGCCCGCCATCCAGACGGCGATGAGGACGACGGCGACGAACACGGCGGCCTGACCTCTGTCGTTGCCCCACTGGGACGCCGCCACGCAGTGACTCTCGTACTGGCGGGGGTAGCAGTCGGGGTCGACCGGGAAGCCGAAGAGGCTGCCCAGCTGCGCCGTGAACGCCAGGAGGGCGGCGGTGACCGACGTACGGCGCGGACGGGTGGCCGCGAGATAGCCGACGGCGCAGACCCCCACCAGGGCCTGGAGATAGCTGACCTGCGTCGTGCGCATCTCCATCGTGGCCGTGACCCCGCCCAGGAGCAGCAGGGCCAGGGCGGGCAGTGGCCTGCGCCGCAGCAGCGAGGCGACCACGGCGAGGAGCAGGATCGACGCGAGGACCATCAGGAGGTCGAAGCCCTGCTGCCCGTCGGAGAACGTGACGTACGTGACGGCCGGGAAGAGGACGGCCCCGGTCCAGGCGAGGCCGGTGCGCACGGCCGGCCACAGGCGTCCGGGCACGCGTCGGCTCCACCCCTCCTCGACTGCGGTCCGACCTGGGTCCATGTCCATGCGCTGATCGTATGTGCCCTTTCCTCGCGGGGGTATTGGCCCGGAGTCGTACGCCCGTGGGCTGCCTGGGCCCGCGGCGGTGTGGCCCTCGGCCCGATGCCGTGCCGCCCCGGTCGGCGGCACCGTGGTCCTCATGATCGAGGTCAACGAACTGACGAAGCGTTACGGCGCCAAGAGCGCTGTACAGAACCTGAGTTTCACGGTGCGCCCTGGGCAGGTCACCGGGTTCCTGGGCCCTAACGGCGCGGGCAAGACGACCACCCTGCGGATGCTGCTCGGCCTGGTGACCCCCAGCGGCGGAAGCGCCACCATCGCCGGCATCCCCTTCCGGGACCGGCCGCGCGGCCTGCGGCACGTCGGTGCGCTGCTCGACGCGGGCGATGTGCACGGCGGCCGTACGGCCCGCGCCCATCTGCGTGCCCTGGCCCATGGCAACGACATCCCCCGGAGCAGAGTGGCCGAGGTCCTCGACGAGGTCGGCCTCACCGAGGTGGCCGGGCGGCGCGTGGGCGGCTTCTCCCTCGGCATGCGCCAGCGCCTCGGGATCGCCACCGCGCTGCTCGGCGACCCGCCGGTGCTCCTCTTCGACGAACCCCTCAACGGCCTCGACCCGGAAGGCGTGTTGTGGGTGCGCGGGCTCTTCCGCCGGCTGGCCGCCGATGGCCGCACCGTGTTCGTCTCCAGCCACCTCATGTCCGAGATGGAGAACACCGCCGACCAGCTCGTCGTCATCGGCCGTGGCGAGCTCATCGCCGCCGAGAGCGTCACCGCGTTCGCCGCCCGCAGCACGCGCCTGAGCGTCACGGTGCGCACACCCGACGCCCTCACCCTGAAAGAGCTCCTGACCGCCGAGGGCGCCTGCGTCCAGGAGGACCGCGAGGCCCTCACCGTCACCGGTCTGCCCGCGGCCCGCATCGGCGACCTCGCCTTCCGGCACGGGGTACGGCTCCACGAACTCGCCACGCGCGCCGCCTCTTTGGAAGCGGCGTTCATGGAACTGACCGCCGACAGCGTCGAATACCTCGCGGGAGATGCCCGATGACGACCACCATCACCCCTTCCCCGGCCACCGAAGTCACCGGGGCCACCGGACCACGAGCCCGTTTCCGCCATCTCCTCGCCGCCGAGTGGATCAAGCTGTGGTCGCTGCGCTCGACCTACTGGGTCCTCGCCATCGGCGCGCCGGCGGTCACCGGGATCAACGTGAACTCGGCGCTGACCAATCTCGACTGGCTCTCACGGCAGGACCCAGCCCCGGGGTTGGAGCCCCAGATGCGGTACGACGCGCTGTCCAGCGCGTTCGTCGACCCCGCCTGGCAGATCCTGATGGTCGTCGCGGGCAGCGTGGGCGCTCTCGCGGTCTTCGGCGAGTACACCAGCGGTCTGATCCGTACGACGTTCACGGCCGTCCCCGACCGGCGTGCGGTGATGCTGGCCAAGGCGGCCGTCATGTCGGCGGTGACAGCCGTGCTCGGGGTGCTCGTCTCCGTGGCCTCGTTCGGTGTGACGCAGGCGATCCTGCGGGAGCACGGCGGCCTGTCGATCGGCGATCCGGGCGCGCTGCGTGCCGTCGCGGCGTCCGCGCTGCTCGTCCCGCTGAGCGCGCTCGTGGGCATGGCCGTCGGGGCGCTCGTGCGGCACGCCACGGGCAGCATCGTCACGACCCTCGTGTCGCTGATCCTGGCGCCCGCCTTCCTCCAGGGCGACACATATCGGTGGGTGGCGGAGCTCGGCAACGCGATGCCGATCACGGCATGGAACACCCTCATCGAGAACCCCGCGATGGAACACCCGCCGGCCAAGTACGCGGAGACGGTCACGGAGGCGTGGATCGTGTTCGCGGCGTGGCCGGTGGCCGCGGTGATCGTCATGGTCCTTGCCGTGCGCCGCCGGGATCTGTGAGGAGTGCGGTGCTACGCCGCCAGCGTGCCCGGCACGATCGCGCCAGGACCGAACTTCGCCCGCGCCCGGTCGGCCACCGCCTCGAGCTTGCGGGACCTGTCGTCCACCGGGTCGAACATCAGCTGGTGTGCGGCGTGTTCGGCGGGGCCGAGCCCTTCGGTGCGCAGCGAGATGCCGCGCACCCTGGCCCGCTGGAGGCCGAGCGCCTCGTACATCCGGTACGCGGACCCGGTCAGCGCGCAGGAGTGCGCGGTCGGCTCGGGCAGCGCGCGTGTGCGGGTCGTGGTGGAACGGTCCGCGTAGCGCACGGTGAGGGTCAGGGAGCGGCACACCTGGTCCTCGTCGCGCATCCGCGCACCGAGTTCCTCGGTGAGGGAGAGCAGCGCCCTGCGGTGCCGCGTGGGATCCAACTCGTCGCGCGGGAAGGGCCGTTCGGCGGCGAGGGAGCGGGCGGCGGCGTTCGGCACGACGCGTGCGCGGTCCACGCCGTGCGCCTTCTCGTGCAGCTCGCGGCCCGCGCGGGCGCCGACGAGGCGCTGCAGCGTGGAAAGCGGCGCGGCGGCCACCTTGCCGACGGAGTCGAGCCCGTACGAGCACAGGGTGCGGGCGGTGGCGCGGCCGACCCCCGGCAGTTCGACGACCGGCTTCGGTCCGAGGAACTCCGCGACGGCGTCCGGGTCCGCGCCCACGACCCGGGTCACGCCGGGCGCGGCCTCCCGGGCGGCCATCCGCGCGAGCATCGGGCCGGGGCCCGCGCCGATCACGCAGTCCACGCCGTGGTGGGCGAGCGCCCGCACCCGTATCACCGAGGCGAGCTCGACGGCGTCCCGCCCGAAGTAGCGCATCGCTCCCCGTACGTCGACGAGCGCGGAGTCCGGCGGCAGGGCCTCGACGACCGGGCTGAACTCGCCGAGCAGCGTGAGCAGCCGGGGCATGGCGGCCTCGTACAGGGGCGGCAGGAGGAACCGTACGCACAGAGTGCTCATCCCGCGCTCCCCGGGCTCTGGTGCCACAACTTCCGTCCCGTCGCCGCCCGTTCACCGGGCGGCTGGAGGTCGGCCCAGGGGTGCATCTCGTACCCCGTGGACATCCGGATGCGGCGGCCGTCGTCCGCCGGGGCCCCGTCGGACTCCCCGTCGGGGCCCGGCTCGGCGAGGCGCGCCCCTACCGCTTCGAGCCCGCCCTCCTGCCGCAGCTCCACCAGTTCCGCCAGGTTCCACGCGGCGGCGCCGACCACGCTGAGGCTGCGCGGCCCGCGCCGCTGCACCACTCCGCGGACCAGGAGCAGCCAGGAGTGGAAGACGGTGTGCGCGCACCGTTCGTGGGCGTCGTCGAAGAAGGCCAGGTCGACCAGGCCCGTGCCGTCGTCCAGGGTGGTGAAGATGACCCGTTTCCCGGAGCGGATCGGCGGGGTCTGGGTGGCCGCCTTGGCGCCCGCGACCAGGACGGTCGCCCCGTGTTCGGCCTCCCGCAGACGGCGGGCGCTCTGCACGCCGAGCTCCCGGAGGAACTCGGTGTGGTCGCCCATGAGATGGCGTGAGGAGTCCATGCCGAGGACGCCGAGCTCGGCGCTGAGCCGCTCCGCGTCGTCCAGGTCGGGAAGCCCGGCGGGCGCCGTCTTCCGGCCGCCGGACAGCGGGAGTTGGGCTCCGGCGACCCCTCGCGAGCCCCGCCGGAGCTCCGTCAGGTGCAGTTGCAGGTCGCGGCGGTTGGCGCCGAACGCGTCGAGCGCGCCGACCTGTGCGAGCCGCTGCGCGACCGGCTTGCTCGGCCTGGCCCGCTCCCAGAAGTCGAGGAGCGAGGTGTAGGGCTGCGCGTCGGCGATCCGCTCGGCCTCGGCCTCGCTGATGCCGTGGACGTCGGAGAGGGCGAGGCGCAGGCCCCAGCGGTCCGGAGCCGTATCAGAACCAGACACCAGTTCGATACGGTGAGCGACCGCGGACCGGTTCACGTCCAGCGGAAGGATCGGCACCCCTCGCCGCCGCGCGTCCGCGAGCAGCAGCCGTTTCGGGTACATGCCGGGGTCGTGCGTGAGCAACCCCGCGTAGAAGGCGGCCGGGTGATGGGTCTTCAGCCACGCCGACTGATACGTCGGCACCGCGAAGGCCACCGCGTGCGCCTTGCAGAAGCCGTACGAGCCGAAGGCCTCGATGATCTCCCACGTCCGGCCGATCGTCTCGGCGTCGTAGCCCTTGGCCGCAGCCTGCTGCGCGAACCAGAACCGGATCCGCCCCTGCGACTCGGGGTCGGAGAGCCCGCGCCGCACCCGGTCCGCCTCGTCGCGCCCGCAGCCGGTCATGATGTCCACGATCTGGATGATCTGCTCGTGGAAGACGACGACGCCGTACGTCTCCTTGAGCGGGCCCGCCAGGTCCGGGTGCGGATAGCGGATGGGCGCGCGGCCGTGCCGGGCCTCGATGAAGGGCCGCACCATGTCGGCGGCGACGGGGCCCGGCCTGAAGAGCGAGATGTCGACGACCAGGTCGTGGAAGGTCGCGGGCTGCAGCCGCCCGACCAGGTCCCGCTGGCCCGGCGACTCGATCTGGAAACAGCCCAAGGTCTCGGTGGACTTGATGAGTTGATACGTCGCCGGGTCGTCCGGCGGCGCCGCGTCCACGTCCACCCGCTCACCCGTGGCCCGCTCGACCTCCCCCACCGCGTACGCGATCGCCGACTGCATCCGCACACCGAGGACGTCGAGCTTGAGCAGCCCGAGGTCCTCCACGTCGTCCTTGTCGAACTGGGACATGGGCAGGCCCTCGCCGCTGGTGGGCATGACGGGCGTACGCGCGAGCAGCGAGGCATCGGAGAGCAGCACTCCGCACGGGTGCATGGCGACCCCGCGCGGCAGCGCGTCCAGGGCCTCGACGAGTTCCCACAGACGGCCGTGCCTCTCCTGCTGTCCCGCCACCTCCCGCAGTTCGGGCAGCTCCTCCATCGCCGAGCGGGCATCCCGCGCGCGGATGTGCGGGAAAGCCTTGGCGATCTTGTCGATCTCGGCCGGGTCCATGGAGAGCGCGGCGCCCACATCGCGGATGGCATGGCGGACCCGGTAGGTCTCGGGCATGGCGACGGTCGCGACCCGGTCGGTGCCGAAGCGGCCGATGATCGCGCGGTAGACCTCGATGCGGCGTGCCGACTCCACGTCGATGTCGATGTCCGGCAGAACGGCACGCCGCGTGGACAGGAACCGCTCCATGAGCAGGTCGTGCTCGACGGGGTCGGCGTGCGCGATGCCGATGAGGTGGTTGACCAGGGACCCGGCGCCGGAGCCGCGCGCCGCCACCCTGATGCCCAAGTCGCGTACGTCGTCGACCACTTGGGCCACGGTGAGGAAGTAGGAGGCGAAGCCGTGGTACGCGATGATGTCCAGCTCATGGTGCATGCGCTCCCAGTAGCCACGGGCTTCCGGGCCGCGGTCGTACCCGAGCCGCACCATTCCCGCCGCCGCCCGCGAGGCGAGCACGCGCTGGGCGCTGCGGCGTCCGGCGCCGACAAGATGCGGCTCGGGGAAGCGCACGGAGCCGATGCCGATGTCGTCCTCGGGGTCGACGACGCACTCGGCAGCGGCCGTCCGCGTCTGCTCGACGAGGCGGTGGGCGGTGTCACGGCGGAAGCCCGCCGCCTCCACGATCCGCTCGGCGTTGCCCAGCATGGCGTCGGCGCCCTTCAACCACCGCTCTCCGGTGTCGAGTTCCTTGGTCGGGTCGACGGGGACGAGGCGGCGCGCGGCGTCGAGCACGTCGGCGACCGGACCCATGCCGGCGTCGGCGTAGCGGACGGCGTTGCTCAGGACGGGGCGCACACCCTGCTCGGCGGCGAAGCCGACGGTGCGGGCGGCGAGGCGGAGCGAACCGGGTCCGGTGCCTTCGCGGCCGTGCCAGACGGACTCCAGGCGCAGCGCATCCCCGTAGCGTTCGCGCCAGGGGCCGATGAGGCGGGCGGCCCGGTCGGGGCGCCCGGCGGCGAGCGCGCGCCCCACGTCGGAGGCGGGGCCCAGCAGCACGGTCATGCCGTCCCCGTGGTTCTCCTCCCACGGAAGCACGGGCTGCCCCTCGCCGCTCCGGTGGGCGGCGGTGATCAGGCGGCACAGCGCGGCCCAGCCCGTGGCGCCGTCGCGGGCGAGGAAGGTCACGCGCGGGGTCGACTCGTCGATGAAGGCACCTCCGCGCACCGGGGTCCGCCGCCGCGCACCGCTCGACGGCGCGGGCTCCCCCACCGCGAGCTCGGCCCCGAACAGCGGCCGCACCCCCGCCTTCGCACAGGCCTTGGCGAACCGGACGGTCCCCGCGAGGGTGTCCCGGTCGGTGAGCGCGAGGGCGTCCATGCCCCGCTCGGCGGCGCGCTCGGCGAGCCGCTCCGGGTGCGAGGCCCCGTACCGCGGGGAGAACCCGGAGACGGTGTGCAGATGCGTGAACCCTGGCACACGCACCTCCTGAAACCCTGAACCGATCCGACCTCACATCCCCCGCCTCCACCATAGACCAACTTTCGAACGCGTGTACGACACCATTGTGCGATACCCGAGCGAAACCGCACCCTCTTCGCCCATTCGGCCCCGCCCACCTGCGCAAACAGCAGGGGACACGGAGCGTGGGGGCATGAGTTTCACCGATGAGTTGAAGAGCGCCGTCACCCCGCGAGCAGCCCTGCTGGTCATCGGTGTACTGGCCCTGCAGCTGCTGTTCATCGCGTCCTACGTAGGGGCCCTGCACGACCCGAAGCCGAAGGACGTGCCCTTCGGGGTCGTCGCTCCGGGCCCGGCGGCAAAGGAGACGGCGGACAAGCTCGGGAAGCTCCCCGGCGACCCGCTCGACCCGCGTGTGCTCAAGGACGAGGCCGCGGCCCAGCACCAGATCATGAACCGCGACATCGACGGCGCCCTGCTCCTCGACCCCCAGGGCACCGACGACACCCTCCTGGTCGGCTCCGGCGGCGGCACCGTCCTCGCCACGGCACTGGAGAAGATCGCCACCGAGGTCGAAGGCGCCGAGAAGCGGACGGTCAAGACCGTGGACGTGGCCCCGGCCTCCGCCAGGGACTTCGACGGCCTCTCGTCCTTCTACCTGGTCGTCGGCTGGTGCGTCGGCGGCTATCTGTGCGCGTCGATCCTGGCGATCAGCGCGGGCGCACGGGCCACCAACCGGCAGCGCGCCCTGATCAGGACCGGCGTCATGGCGCTCTACTCGATCGCGGGCGGCCTGGGCGGCGCGCTCATCATCGGGCCGGTCCTGGGCGCCCTGCCCGGCAGCATCATGGGCCTGTGGGGCCTCGGCTCGCTCGTCGTCTTCTCGGTCGGCATGATCACGCTCGCCCTGCAGTCGCTCACCGGAATCGTGGGCATCGGCCTCGCCGTCCTGCTCGTGGTGATCGCCGGCAACCCGAGCGCGGGCGGCGCCTTCCCGCTGCCGATGCTGCCGCCGTTCTGGAAGGAGATCGGCCCCTGGCTGCCGCCGGGCGCGGGCACCTGGGTGGCCCGCTCCATCGCGTACTTCAAGGGCAACGCGATCACCGGCCCGATGCTGGTGCTCGCCGCCTGGGCGGTACTCGGCACCGTCATCACCCTGGCCATGTCCGCGCTGCGCGGGGACCGCCAGCCGGGGCAGCGCCCCGCCATGGAGGAACCGGACACGGACAGCGGCGCCCACCGCCGGTGAGCCGGGCGGCCTGCCCGGAGGACCGCTTCCCCCGGCCGTTGTCAGACCCGGGTGCGATGCTGAAGCGATGATCACCACCCTGGCGGTCGAGAACTACCGCTCCCTGCGCAAACTGATCGTCCCCCTGGACCGGCTGAACGTCGTGACGGGCGCGAACGGCACCGGCAAGTCGAGCCTGTACCGCGCGCTGCGGCTGCTCGCCGACTCCGCGCGGGGCGGCGCGGTGGCCGCCCTCGCCCGCGAGGGCGGGCTCCCATCGGCGCTGTGGGCGGGCCCCGCGAAGGCGGAGGCGACCAGCCTGCGCCTCGGCTTCGCCGGCGACGAGTTCGGGTACGGGGTGGACTTCGGCCACCCGATCCCCACCTCGGGATCCGGCGCCGCGCCCTCGATGTTCAACCTCGACCCGGAGATCAAACGCGAGTGCACCTGGGCCGGGCCCGTCCTGCGCCCCGCCGCACTGCTCTGCGACCGCGCGGGCCCCGCCGTGCGCACCCGCACCGCCGACGGCGGCTGGCACCGCACCCAGGGCATCCGCCCGTACGACAGCATGCTGAGCGAACTGGCCGACCCGCAGCTGGCCCCCGACCTGCTCAGGCTGCGCGAACTGATCCGCTCCTGGCGGTTCTACGACCACGTCCGCACGGACGCCGAAGCCCCCGCCCGCGCCGCCCGCATCGGCACCCGCACGCCCGTCCTCGGCCATGACGGGGCGGACCTGGCGGCGGCCCTGCAGACCATCCGCGAGATCGGCGACCCGGCGGCGCTCGACGCGGCGGTGGACGACGCCTTCCCCGGCAGCCGGGTGGACATCGTCGAGCAGGGCGGACGCTTCGAACTCCAGCTGCACCAGCGCGGGTTGAACCGCCCCCTCGGAGCGGCCGAGCTGTCCGACGGCACACTGCGCTATCTGCTGTGGACCGCGGCACTGCTCACGCCCCGGCCACCTTCGCTCCTCGTCCTGAACGAACCGGAGACGAGCCTGCATCCGGACCTGTTGCGCCCCCTCGCGGACCTGATCCTCACGGCGACGAAGGACACCCAGGTCGTCCTGGTGACCCATGCCCGCCCTCTCGCCGACGCCGTGGCCAAGGGAGCGGTACGCCACCGCGTCGACGTGAACTCCATAGAACTGCTCAAGGAGTCGGGGCAGACGACGGTGGCGGGCCGGGAAAGCCTTCTGGACGAGCCGCTGTGGTACTGGCCGAAGCGCTGAGTTCGAACCTGCGGGCCGTCAGTGGCTGGTCGCGCAGTTCCCCGCGCCCCTACGGGGCGCCCCGTAGTACGCCTGCCGCATCAGCCCCTCCATCTCGGAGAGCATCGGCATCCGGGGGTTGGCCGGCGCGCACTGATCGGCGTACGCGTTCATCGCCTGCTCCGGCAGGGCTTCGATGAAGGCCCCTTCGTCGACGCCCTCCTCCGCGAACGAGCCGGGAAGACCGCACTTGGCCCGCAGCTCCTCGACAGCACGGGCGTAGGACTCGACCCCCTGCTCAGGGGAATCCGCCGGAAGCCCCAGCATCCGGGCGATCTCCTGGAACCGCTCCGGCGCCCGGTAGACCTCGGCCTTCGGCCACGGCGTCGCCTTGCCGGAGACGGTGCCGTTGTGCCGGATGACGTGCGGCAGGAGCAGCGCGTTGGTGCGGCCGTGCGAGACGTGGAAGGTGTTGCCCAGCGTGTGCGCCATCGCGTGCACCAGGCCCAGGAAGGCGTTGGCGAAGGCCATGCCCGCCACGGTCGAGGCGTTGTGCATCTTCTCGCGCGCCTCGGGATCGCCGGCCCCGTTCACGACGCACCGCTCCAGGTTCTCGAAGATGAGCTTGATCGCCTGGAGGCAGAGCCCGTCGGTGTAGTCGTTCGCGTACACCGACACGTACGCCTCGGTGGCGTGCGTCAGCGCGTCGAAGCCGGAGTCGGCGGTGACCGTCGCGGGGAGCTTCATCGGCAGGACCGGGTCGACGATCGCGACGTTCGGGGTCAGCGCGTAGTCGGCCAGGGGGTACTTCTGCGCGGCCTCCGGGTCGGAGATGACGGCGAAGGGGGTGACTTCGCTGCCCGTGCCCGAGGTGGTCGGGACGGCCACCATCTGCGCCTTCTCGCCGAGGCCCGGGAACTTGAAGGCCCGCTTGCGGATGTCGAAGAACTTCTCCTTGGTGTCGGCGAACTCGACCTCCGGGTGCTCGTACATCAGCCACATGATCTTGGCGGCGTCCATCGGTGAGCCGCCGCCGAGCCCGATGATCGTGTCCGGCTCGAAGTCCCGCATGCGCGCGGCTCCGGCCCGGACGGTCGCGAGCTCCGGGTTGGGCTCGACGTCGTCGATGACCTGGACGGTGACGGCCTCGGGGCGCGCGGCGAGGATGTCGGTCACCCGCTGCACGAAGCCGAGCGTCGACATCGTCTTGTCCGTCACGATCGAGACGCGCCTGATGCCGTCCATCTCGCCCAGGTAGCGCAGGGAGTTGCGCTCGAAGTAGATCTTCGGCGGGACCTTGAACCACTGCATGTTGGTGTTGCGCCGTCCGATCCGCTTGACGTTGATGAGGTTGACCGCGGAGACGTTGTTGGACACCGAGTTGTGCCCATAGGAGCCGCAGCCGAGGGTGAGCGAGGGCAGGAAGGCGTTGTAGACGTCGCCGATGCCGCCGAAGGTCGAGGGCGCGTTGACGATGACGCGCACCGCCTTGACCCGCCTGCCGAACTCCTCGGCGAGCTCATCGTCCTCGGTGTGGATGGCCGCGCTGTGGCCCAGGCCGTTGAACTCGACCATCCGGGCGGCCAGTTCGAGGCCCTGCTCGGTGGTATCGGCCTTCAGGGCAGCAAGGACCGGGGAGAGCTTCTCGCGGGTGAGCGGCTCGCCGTCGCCGACCTCCGCGCACTCGGCGACGATGACCGACGTGCCCTCGGGGACCTCGAATCCGGCCTGTTCGGCGATCCACCGCGGGGACCTGCCGACGACGGCCGCGTTCAGCTTCGCGCCCGCGCAGTCGGCGCCGAAGGCCGTCGTCCCGAAGACGAACTCCTCCAGCTTGGTCTTCTCGGCCGCCGTGACGACGTACGCGCCGAGCCGCTCGAACTCCGCGATCCCCTCGTCGTAGACCTCCTTGTCGAGGATCACGGCCTGCTCCGATGCGCAGATCATGCCGTGGTCGAAGGCCTTGGAGAGCACGATGTCGTGCACCGCGCGGCGCAGCTTGCCGCTGCGTGCGACATACGCGGGTACGTTGCCCGCGCCGACGCCGAGCGCGGGCTTGCCGCAGGAGTAGGCGGACTTGACCATGGCGTTGCCGCCGGTGGCGAGGATGGTGGAGACGCCCTTGTGGTTCATGAGCAGCCCGGTGGCCTCCATCGAGGGCTCCTCGATCCACTGCACGCAGTTGGCGGGTGCACCGGCCTCGATCGCGGCGTCGCGCACGACGCGGGCGGCCTCGGCGGAGCAGCGCTGGGCGCTGGGGTGGAAGCGAAGATGATCGGGTTGCGGGTCTTCAGGGCGATGAGCGCCTTGAAGAGGGTCGTCGACGTCGGGTTGGTCACCGGGGTCATGGCGCAGACGACGCCGACCGGTTCGGCGATCTCGGTGATGCCGTTCAGCTCGTCACGAGAGATGACGCCCGCGGTCTTCAGGCCGCGCATCGAGTTGACGACGTGCTCGCAGGCGAAGAGGTTCTTGACCGCCTTGTCCTCGAACAGCCCGCGGCCCGTCTCCTCCACGGCCAGCCTCGCCAGATCCCCGTGCCGGCCCAGCGCGGCGAGGGAGGCCTTCTTGACGATGTGGTCGACCTGCTCCTGGTCGTACGACGCGAACCGGCCGAGCGCGGTGAGCGCTCCCTCGACCAGTCCGTCCACCATCTCGTTGGCCTCCATGGCGGGGCTCCTTCGGTGAGACCTTTTCGCTGATACCTCAATTCGACACCCGTCCGCCGGTCTGCGGGAGCCGCAGAAGACCCCTCTGAGCAGGCCAAAGGTCCTTGTGAATGTTTTCACAAGGACACATGGAAAAGAGACCGGTCCGCCCATGGCGGCGGACCGGCCCCTGTCCCGTTGCCCCCTGCCGGGGGCGCCCCTGGCTAGCCGATCTCCGCACCGAAGGCGGACAGCGCCTCCGGAACCGGCTGGAAGAACGTCTCCCCGCCGGCGCTGCAGTCACCGCTGCCGCCCGAGGTGAGACCGAGCGCGGTGTCGCCCGCGAAGAGCGCGCCGCCGCTGTCGCCGGGCTCGGCGCAGACGTCGGTCTGGATGAGACCGTTGACGATGTCGCCGTTGCCGTAGTTCACGGTGGCGTCGAGACCGGTGACCGTGCCGTCGTGCAGCTGCGTGGTCGAGCCGCTGCGCTGCACCTTCTGGCCGACGGTCGCGTCGCCCGCCTTGGTGATGGCCTGCGTCGAGCCGTTGTAGAGGTTCACCTCGCTCGGGTGCGCGGTGTCGCCGCTGTACTTGACGATGCCGTAGTCGTTCTCGGGGAAGCTGGAGCCCGCGTTCTCACCGATGGCCGGGCCGCCCTGCTCCTCGGACCAGCTGGTCACCGCTTCGGTGCAGTGGCCGGCGGTCAGGAAGTGCGGAGCGCCGTCCTTGACCACGTTGAAGCCGAGCGAGCAGCGGCTCCCGCCACCCCAGATGGCGTCGCCACCTGCGATGAAGGGCTTGAACTCCCCCTTGCTGCGCTGGAGCTCGGCCTTGCCGCCGAGACCCTTCACGACCGCGCCGAGCTTGTCGAGCTGGGCGTCCTTGACCGTGCGGTCCGCCGTGACGACGACCTTGTTGGTGGCCGGGTCGACCGCCCACGAGGTGCCCGGGATGGACGCCTTGTCGCTGAGCGTCGTGCGGGCGCTCTTCAGCTCGGCGAGGGAGTTCTCGACGATTCTCGCCTTGGCGCCCGCCGACTCGACGGCGTCGACAGCGCTCTTGTCGAGGACGTTCACGACGAGGTTCTTGGCCTTGGCGTCGTAGTACGTACCGGCCGCGTCCAGGCCGAGGTCCTTGCCGAGGGACGAGGCGAGCTTTCCGGCCTTCGCGACCGAGAGGGTGTCCGGCGTGGGGGTCGGGGCACTCTCACTCGCGTTCGCAGTCTGGAAGGTGATTCCGGCGGCGATCAGTGCGGTGATGCCCGCACCTGCCACGGCTGCACGTCGCTTGGATATGCGTCGGTGCTTCAAGTCACGTCCTCCTGTGGGGGGTCGGCCCGTTCGGTGTGGGGACCTGGGGACCGGAAGGCGTACCGGCAAGGAGTCGCTCACGCTGCGAAAGCCGCGTCCATGCCAAAGGGTGCGCCCACTATCCCGATACCGTCCGGTAGCACACAAGGTCTACTTCAGGACGCGCACGCGACAGTCACCGCGCGCCCCCCGCGTCTTCACCGACGCCGGTCCCACCACGTCGGTCCCCGCTGCAAACACCGCGTGCGAGCGGGTGATCGGCAGCGGGTAAGGACTAGTCCTGTCCGGTTCTCGACGTTCCTGGCGCGTCCCGCTCACCGGCTTCCGAATCCGGAGCACCGAAATCCGGCAGCGCGACGGCGGGGGATTCGGTCACGGTGGCGGGAGGCTCGGACCCTGCGGATACGGGGTCGGGCGCGCCCGCGGGCGGCGGCTGCGCCTGCGTGGACCGCTCCAGGAAGCGCAGGAGCTCTACGGGGAAGGGCAGTACGAGGGTGGAGTTCTTCTCGGCGGCGACGGCCACCACGGTCTGGAGCAGGCGCAGTTGGAGCGCTGCCGGTTCGTCCGCCATCTCGTGTGCCGCCTGGGCCAGCTTCTTGGAGGCCTGCAGCTCGGCGTCCGCGTTGATCACGCGGGCCCGTCGCTCACGGTCGGCCTCGGCCTGCCGGGCCATGGACCGTTTCATGGTCTCCGGGAGCGACACGTCCTTGATCTCGACCCGGTCGATCTGCACGCCCCAGCCGACGGCCGGGGAGTCAATCATCAACTCCAGGCCCTGATTGAGCTGCTCGCGGTTGGAGAGCAGATCGTCGAGATCGCTCTTGCCGATGATCGAGCGCAATGACGTCTGCGCCATCTGCGAGACGGCGAAGCGATAGTCCTCCACCTGAACGACGGCCTCGGCGGCGTCGATCACCTTGAAGTAGATGACGGCGTCGACGCGCACCGTGACGTTGTCCCGGGTGATGCCGTCCTGCGCGGGGACCGGCATCGTCACGATCTGCATGTTCACCTTGCGGAGCCGGTCCACGAACGGCACGACCATCGTGAACCCGGGCCCGCGCACCGAACGCTGCAGCTTCCCGAGCCGGAGCACCACGCCCCGTTCGTACTGTTTGACGACACGCGCCGCAGCCATCACATAGACCGCTCCGACAGACCCGACGGCTACTCCCGCCGCCACCAGCTCCTCGACCATGCCGGCCCCCAGGGTCCGAATTGGGCGTGTTGGGCGTGCACTTCGAAGGTAACGCCGCAGGGCGCACAAAGGGAGACGCGAGACAGGAGAGAGCCCCCGCCCGGACTTCCGGACGAGGGCTCCCCTGTGCTGCTGGCTGCAGACTGGCCGTGCGTGGGTCAGCCGCGCGTGGATCAGGTCGTACATGAATCAGTAGTACGTGAACCAGTCGTACGCGGATCAGTCGTCGTGGATCAGTAGACGCTCACGCCGTACGCGCTCAGTGCCTCGGTGACCGGCTGGAAGAACGTCGTGCCGCCCGATGAGCAGTTGCCGCTGCCGCCCGAGGTGAGGCCTAGCGCCTTCGACCCCGCGTAGAGCGGGCCGCCGCTGTCGCCGGGTTCGGCGCAGACCGTGGTCTTGATCATGCCGTAGACGATGTCGCCGCCGCCGTAGTTGACGGTGGCGTTCAGGCCGGTGACCCGGCCGGTGTGGGTGCCGGTGGTCGAGCCGCGCCGGGTGACGTTCTGACCCACGGTGGCGTTGCCCGCGCTGGTGATGTCCTGGCTGCCGACCGTGCCCGACTTGGTGATCGACGCGTTCGTGTACCTGACGATGCCGTAGTCGTTCGTCGGGAAGCTGGAGCCGTGCGTGCTGCCGAGCACCGTGGTCTTCGCGGAGTTGGCCCACCAGGTGCCCGCGCCGTCGGTGCAGTGACCGGCGGTGAGGAAGTAGTAGGTGCTGCCGCTGCGGACGTTGAAGCCGAGCGAGCAGCGCCAGCTGGACGCGTAGATCGCGTCGCCGCCGGAGATCAGCTTGCTGAACTTGCCGGGAGTGCGTTCGACCTTGAGGGCGCCCGCGTTGTTGCCCGCCGCCTCCTTGATCTTGGCGATCTCGGCCTTGGAGACGGTGCTGTCGGCGGTGACGACCAGGCGGTTCGTCGCCTTGTCGACACTCCATGCGGTGCCTGCGACATCCGCGTCGAGCACCGCGTCGCTCGCCTTGGTGAGCTGCGCCGAGCTGAAGGTGGTGACGTCGTTGGCGTTGGCGGCGGGGACGGCGAGCGCGCCGACGGCCACGAGTCCGGTGGCCACGGCCAGCAGACGTGTGTGTCTCGCTATGCCGCTGCGGGGGGTGGTGCGCTTGATCCTCACTTGTTGTTCCTCCCGGGGGGAAGTCAGTGGGTCCGTGTGGGTTGCGGACCCGTGAGGCGCAGCCATGAGCAAAGGGCAAGCCGGATTCCGGTTAGCCGTGCTCCTGACAAGCGCTGCTCGGGAGTATTCGGGCCACGGACACCGCGCACAAGGGCGCCTTTCGGCCGTAAGCCGGATACACGGCAACCGGCCCCGACGGCTGTCGTACCTGTCGTACGCCGTCGGGGCTTGGGTCATCGGCTCTTCTTCTGACGTGTCAGCGGCCGATGAGGTTCCGCTCTCCTGCGGCGATCTCGGCGTCCAGAGTGTTGCCCGGTGGCGGGAACGGGCAGATGAAGTGGTCGGCGAAGGCGCACGGGGGAAGAAGCGCGCGGTTGAAGTCCACCGTCGTGCGCCCCTCGGCGTCCGGCGCGGCAGGGCGCAGGAAACGGAACCGGTAGCTGGACACTCCGCTGCTCGCGTCGGCGAACACCGCCCACAAGGAGCCGTCGCCCTCCACCGACACCTGGAGCGTGTGCTCCTTTCCGGCCAGGGTGAAGGCCAGCTCACCGCCGAGGCCGAGGCCCCGCTCCACCCCGTCCGCGTTGCCGACCCGCACGGTGCGCACCCCGTCGGTGGTGCTCTCTGCGGCGTACGGCGTGAAACGTCCCGGCGCCGCCCAGCGCGCGTCGTACCCCGTGGCCTCGATGCCCCGGAAGGCGCGGCGCGCGGCGGAGTCAGGATCGAAGTCGCGTACCGCCCAGAGCCCTTCGCGGCGCAGGACGACCAGGCGCCGGTCGCCGCACCCGACGCGGGCCGCGCCCACGGGGCCGGGGTCGGCGGTGAGGCGGGCCTCGCCGCTGAACAGCTGCCCGTCGAGGGTGAGCCCGTCGCCGGCTCCTGCGGTCAGGACGGTCTCGTCGCCCGCCTCGGTCCAGCGCCCGGGGATGTCCGGAAGCGAACCATCCGGGTAGTCCGCGAGCCAGTGGGTGCCGGTGAGCGAGAGCGGGCCGTAGGGCGCGGACACCGTCTCCGTCCGCCGCTCGTGCCAGTGCTTCCAGTCCCGTGCAGCGTCCGTCGTCATGTGATCAACCTACGACGCCTAGAGCCCGCAGTCGCAGCAGGAGCAGCACTCACAACAGGAGCAACACCCACTGTCGCCGCAGTTGTTGCAGCACCCCTCGCGCTTCTTGCGGGACCAGGGGCCCTCGTACGAATCGGCGCAGCACAGCTTGCAGGTGCAGCAGAGGCCGATGGCGACCGCGCACCCCGCCCAGAAGCCCCGCTTGCCCGGCTTCGGCGGCTGCTGCTCGGGCCCGTGGCCTCCCCCGAATCCACCGGGACCACCCGGACCGCCGGGACCACCCGGCCCACCTGGTGCCCCGCCTCCGTACGGATTGCTGTTCCCGTACGGGCCACCCTGCTGTCCGTACGGCCCGCCCTGCCCCGGGGACGGCGGTGGCGGTCCGAAGGAGCCGCCCTGATGCGCCGTCACCTCGTGTGTGTGCCCGCACGCGTCGGTCCCGAAGGCCCGGTCCACCGAGCGCCCCAGCTCATGCGCGAGCAGCACATGCGCCAGCTTGCCGTCGGTGAATTCGGCGTCCCGCAGCGCGAGCCGTATGCCGTGCAGGGCGTCGTCGGCGAGGCGCCTGGCCTCGGCGAGGCCGGTGCCCGTGGCCGTCAGCGGGTTCCACGCACCCGACGCGGCGTCAGCTTCCTTGTCCTCCACGGCATCCAGGAGATGCGCGAGCCTGCCGAAGAGCCGCCCGGCCTCGGCGAGCGGCTCGGCGTTGCCCGGCCTGCCCGCGATGACGGCGGTGTGCGCGAAGGCCGCCGCGGTCGCGGTCTCGGTCGGCTCGGTGACCGTGAGCAGGGAGGTGCCGGGGCCCGCCAAGCCCTCGATGCCGACCTGCCGTTCGACGGCATCCAGCAGGACAGCCGTGTCGAATCCCACGTCGGCGCCGGTGCGGGCACCCGCCCGGTCCCAGCTCCGTGCGACCTTCCGGGCGGCCGCGGCCACCGGCCTGCGCGCCAAGAGGCCGTCCCCGTCCACGACGTGGTCGCGCACCTTCGCCGACGCGAGCACCAGCGAGACCGCGGCGGCGAGCCGAGCGCCCTCGCCCCGCGCGACGGATGCGGTGCGCATTCCGCGGAGGGGGCAGGGCCCCGCGGTGCGCCTCCAGCCGGCCGCCCTGGCGGCCTGAGCCTCCGTCAGAACCGAGATGATCAGGCCGTCGTAGTTGGTCACGACACGGGCGAACTGTCCGTGATCACCACGAAGAGCGAGACAGAGCCCGCACAGATGCGCCATCCATTGCGTCTTGAGGCCTTCTCCCAGACGATGGCTGCAGGGCCTGACGATTCCGAACATACGACTCCCCCGTGAGCCCGTTGACGATCAACTCGGGCATCGTATCGAGGGGTCCGTTCACCCGGACGCACCGGTCGTCACCCATACGCCGCGAACAATCATATTTCACTCACTGTCAGCAGCCGTACACAGCAGGACCCTTGAGGAATCACGCGTGTACGGCGTGTTGACTCTGCACCAGTACCGTCACGAAAACCCCGCGCGGCGACTATCCACTTGGCGCACTATCCGCATCATGGACGAACATGGGGATGCGGAACGCAGAAAGCCCGCTGTGAGAGGAGGCGTCCATGGGATCGGTGCGCAAGGCGAGTGCCTGGCTTGGCCTCGTCGACGACAACAACAACGACGAGCGTTACTACGACGGCTACGACGACGACGGGGCCGAGGGGCCCGGCGAAGCCTGGGTGACCGACCCGCGGGTGCGGGTGGTGGCCGAGGCCGCCGAGGAGGAAGGGCGCCGGATCGGCACCGTGACCCCGGACAGTTTCCGGGACGCGCGGGGCATCGGCGAGCTCTTCCGGGACGGTGTCCCGGTCATCATGAACCTCACGTCGATGGAGCCCGGCGACGCCAAGCGCGTCGTGGACTTCGCGGCGGGCCTCACCTTCGGCCTGCGCGGCTCCATCGAGCGCGTGGCGACGCGGGTCTTCCTGCTCACCCCCGCCGACACGCACATCGTCAACGGGGAGGCCACGAGCCGTCCGACGGACGGTTTCTTCAACCAGAGCTAGCGGGCGAGGCCGCTCACCGGAACGCGTCAAGACCGGTGAGCGCCTTGCCCAACACGAGTTGATGCATCTCGACGGTGCCCTCATAGGTGAGCACCGATTCGAGATTTGTCGCATGCCGCATCACGGGGTACTCCAGCGAGATCCCGTTCGCGCCCAGGATCGTCCGGGACGTGCGGCAGATCTCGATCGCTTCTCGTACGTTGTTGAGCTTGCCGAAGCTGACCTGTTCGGGGCGGAGCCTGCCCGCGTCCAGACGGCGGCCGAGGTGGTGCGCGAGCAGGATGCCCTTGTGCAGCTCGACCGCCATGTCGGCGAGCTTGGCCTGGGTGAGCTGGAAGCCGCCGATGGGCCTGCCGAACTGCTCGCGGGTCTTGGAGTACTCGACGGCGGCCTCGAAGGAGGAGCGGGCGGCGCCCATGGCTCCCCAGACGATGCCGTAGCGCGCGTGGGAGAGACAGCTCAGCGGGCCCTTGAGCCCGGTGACCTCGGGAAGCACCGCGTCGGCGGGCAGCCGTACCTCGTCCATCACCAGCTCGCTGGTGACGCTCGCGCGCAGCGACCACTTGTGCTTGATCTCGGGTGCCGAGAAGCCGGGGGTCCCGGTGGGGACGACGAAGCCCTTGATCCCGTCGTCGGTGTGCGCCCAGACCACGGCGACCCCGGCCACCGAACCGTTGGTGATCCACATCTTGCGCCCGGTGAGCACCCAGTCGGTGCCGTCCTTCTTGGCGAAGGTGCGCATCGACGCGGGGTCGGACCCGTGGTCGGGCTCGGTCAGGCCGAAGCAGCCGATGATCTCGCCCGCGGCCATGCCGGGCAGCCAGCGCTGCTTCTGCTCCTCGGAGCCGAAGCGGTGGATGGCGTACATGGCCAGGGAGCCCTGCACGGAGACCAGCGAGCGGATTCCGGAGTCGGCGGCCTCCAGCTCCAGGCAGGCGAGCCCGTACTGGACGGAGCTGGCCCCCGCACAGCCGTAGCCCTCCAGGGACATGCCGAGCGCGCCGATCGAGCCGAGCTCCCGGGCGAGGTCGCGGATGCCGGGCAGCTCGCCCTTCTCGTACCAGTCGGCGATGTGCGGCAGGACGCGGTCGGCGGCCCAGGTGCGGACGGTCTCGCGGATCGCGAGGTCCTCCGGTTCCAGGAGGTCGTCGATGCCGAGGGGGTCGGTGGGGTCGAAGGGCGGCAGGGGGGTGCGGCTGCGTGCGGACATCTCGGGCCTCCGGCGGCGCAAAAACTAGCAGTGGTAGTTACTTACGGCTCGCGTTGACGGTACCAAGGGCGAGTGAGTGGGGGAATTCCCCCACCGAAGGCCGGAGAAGCACGTCAGCGGAGGGACTCCGCCGGGACCTCCGCCTCACTCCGGGGTGCCGGAACCCCCTGGTCACCCTGTGCCGGGGGCGTCCCGCACTCCATGGTCCGCGGCAGCTTCAGCGCCATCAGCGCGCCGAGCAGCAGGAGCCCCGCGCTGACCAGCAGGGTCACGTGCAGCCCGTGCACGAAGGACTCGCGCGCGGCGGTGCGCAGCGCGTCGCCCGCTCCGCCACCGAGCCCCGAGGCGACTTGGTAGGCCTCGCCGAGGGAGTGGCTCGCGGCGGCGCTCTCCTCGGCCGGCACGCCGCGCACGGACGAGAGGCCCGGCGCGTACGCCGCGTTCATGACGCTGCCGAGCAGCGCGATGCCGATGCCGGCGCCCAATTGGTACGAGGTCTCGCCGATCGCGGCGGCGCCGCCCGCCTGCGCCTGGGGCGCCTCGCTGAGCATCGACTCGTAGGAGCCGAAGAGCGTGGTCTGCAGGCCGAGGCCCAGCAGCACGAAGCTGAAGAGCAGGAGCGGGTCGTTGACCTCGTCGCCCAGGCCGGTGAGCACCAGCACGGCCACCGCGGTGAGGGTGAACCCGGAGGCGACCATCGTGCGCGGGCCGAAGCGGTGCAGGAGCTTCGATCCGGCGAGGCCGGCGGCCATCGCGGCGACGGTGAGCGGCACAAGCCGCAGCCCGGTCTCCAGCGGGGAGAGCCCGAGCACCAGCTGCAGATACTGCGCGGCGACCAGCTCCAGGCCCACCAGGGCGAGCATCGCAAGGACGATGCAGCCCAGGGATGTGCTGAACGCGGGCCGCGCGAACATCGACAGATCGATGAGCGGGTGCTTGCGCCGCCGCTGCCTGCGGACGAAGCCGACCAGGAGGGCGGCGCCCAGGACGAACGACAGGAGGGTCGTCATGCCGAACGGCGACTCGCCGCCGCCCGCCCGCTTCACCGCGAAGACGAGGCCGAAGAGACCGCCCGCGGCCATCAGCGCGCCGACGACGTCCCACGGACCGTCGCGGTCGCCCGTCGACTCGGGCAGCAGCCAGCGTCCGATGGGCAGGCTGACCAGCATCAGCGGGATGTTTATCAGGAAGACCGAGCCCCACCAGAAGTGCTCCAGGAGGAACCCGCCCAGCAGCGGTCCGCCCGCCGCGCCGATCCCGGCCACCGCGCTCCACACGCCGATGGCGACGGCGCGCTCGCGCCGGTCGGGAAAGACCTGGCGGAGGATGGAGAGCGTCGCGGGCATGATCATCGCGCCGCCGACGCCGAGCAGGGCGCGGGCCGCGATCAGGATCTGGGCGTTGTCCGCCATCGCGGCCACGGCCGATGCCACGCCGAAGAGGGCGTAACCGAGGAGGAGCACCCGTCTGCGGCCCACGCGGTCGCCGAGCGTGCCGAAGAGGATGAGCAGCGAGGCGCAGACCAGTGGATAGACGTCCACGATCCACAGCAGCTCGATGCCACCGGGCTTCAGGTCCTCGGTGACTGCGGGCACCGCCACGTGCAGAACGGTGGCGTCGACGGCGACGAGCAACAGGCTTACGCAGAGGACCACGAGCACCAGCCAGCGGTTGGCGCCGCCCTGCGACCCGGGTACCCGACGGCCGGAAGGAGCGGTGGCCGTGGTTGAACCCGACATGTGCGATACCTCCCAGTGATCCCTCGCATCGGCGGCCCCGCGGGACGTGATCTCCCAGCTGGCGGCAACGAAAGGCGAGTGAGCCGCCAGAGTACGCGAGTTCACGGCTGTGGCGCGTGGCGGACCTCTCACGGTTGCACGGAGACGGTGTGGCATACGCCACGCTGCCCACGCATGGACCACGCCCCCGGGAGCGCCGCCGGTTCCCGCCTGCGCCGATAATCGAGCCCGTGACCGACCTGGACCAACGCCTGCCCCCGCCGTCGTACGGCGCCCGTGCGGGCGCCGCGCTGCGCCGTGCGGCGCCCGCGCTGCTCGCCTACGCGGGGGTGCGCGCCCTGGGGCTCGCGGTGCTCGCCGTGTGGAGTGCGGCGGCGGGCAAGAGCCCGCACACGCTCCTCACCGCCCGCTGGGACTCGCTCTGGTACACCCGCGTCGCCGAGCACGGCTACGGCTGGGAGGTGACGCTCCCGGACGGCAGCGTCCACTCGAACCTCGCGTTCTTCCCGCTGCTTCCCTGGCTCGAGCGGCTCGTCTCGGCGATCAGTCCCTTGTCGTACGCCGATGCCGGCCTGGTGGTGAGCTGGCTCGCCTCGCTCTGCGCCGCCGCGGGGATCTTCGCGATCGCCGATCATCTCTACGGGCGCAGGGCGGGGATCTGCGCGGTCGCGCTGTGGGCGGTCCTGCCCGTGGGGATCGTGCAGTCGATGGCGTACAGCGAGTCGCTGTTCACCGCGCTCGCGGCCTGGTCGCTGTACGCGGTGCTCACCGACCGCTGGGTGTGGGCGGGCGCGCTCGCCTCCTTCGCCGGACTGACCCGGCCCGTGGGCGCCGCGGTCGTCGCGGCGCTCTGGGTGACGGCGGCCGTGCGGATCCGCCGGGAGGGGAAGGCCGGCCCGCGCATGATCCTGGGGGTGGTCCTGGCCCCGCTCGGCGCCGCGGGCTACGTCCTGTGGGTCGGTCACCGCACCGGCGACGGCATCCTCGGTTATCTCGACGTCCAGGCGGGCTGGGGCAACGGCTTCGACTTCGGTTATGCCTTCGCCCGCTTCGTCGGCGACAAGTTCACCGCCTTCCCTGGGGCCCTCGCGGGGGCAGGCCTGATCGTCGGGGTCGCCCTGGTGGTCTGGCTGTACGTCATCGGCGTACGGCAGAAGCAGCCACTGCCACTTCTCGTCTACTGCGGGATCGTCGTGGCACTCGCCCTGTGCGCCGCGGGCTATTTCGGCTCGAAGCCGCGCCTCCTGCTGCCCGCCTTCCCCCTGCTCCTGCCGGTCGCGGTGGCGCTCGCCCGGGTGCGTACCTCCAGGTCGGCGCTGGTGCTCGGCGGTGTGGCGGCGGCGAGCGCGGTGTACGGGGCGTTCTGGCTGAACGGCTCGGGTCCGCCATGATCATTTCCGGGCGCCTCCGGTGAGCGGACGGCAAATTCCGCACAAGACCCCGGTGAACGAATTCATAAGGACCATAAAACCGTCGCGCCAATGATCAACGAATTCGGTAAGGGGTTACTCTCGAAATAGGGAAACGGCAGGAATAAACTGCCGTCTGAGATCAATGCCACATCACATCGTCATCACAAAGCCACTGATTCGGCCTAGTCCCTCACTCACTCGCTGTAACGTCGATTGGGTGCGTACCGAACGAAACCTCACCCGTCTGGACCGGGTCTTCGCCCGTCTCGACCGGGAGCCGGAGCGACCGGCCGGCCTCGATCTGCCGAGGATGAGCAGACACAGGATCGTGCTCTTCAGCGCGACCCTGGCCTTCTACCTCGCCATCGTGGTCGCCGTGCTTGCCACGTCGTGGCTGGTGCGGTTCGACTGGCAGGTCATGTTCTTCCGGCCCTACCAGCAGTGGCCCGAGATCCACGCCTTCCTCGACTACTGGGTGGTCCTCGGCCAGCGCGGCCCGACCGCCGTGATGGTCGCGGCCTGGCTCGGCTGGCGCTCCTGGCGTCAGCACACGATCCGCCCGCTCCTGACGTTCGGCGCCGCCCTCCTCCTGCTCAACATCACGGTCGGCGCCGCCAAGATCGGCATGGGCCGCCTCGGCCCGCACTACGCCACCACGATCGGCGCCAACGAGATGTGGCTCGGCGGCGATATATTCCCTTCGGGCCACACCGCCAACGCCGTCGTGACCTGGGGAATCCTGGCCTACATGGCCTCCACCCCGCGCACCCGCCGCTATCTCTCGGCGCTCTCCGCCGTGGTCTCCCTCAGCGTCGGCCTGACCACCGTCTACCTCGGCACCCACTGGCTGAGCGATGTCTTCCTCGGCTGGGCCGCGGGTCTGCTCGTCCTGCTCGCGCTGCCCTGGGTGGAGCCGCTCATCAACCGCGTCGAGGGCTGGATCTTCAGCCTGCGGGACCTGTGGCGCGCCCGCCGCGCCGGCCTCGCGACCCCGGTCGCCCCGGCCCCGGCGAGGGTGCCGCAGCCCACCCCCGCACCGGCCGACGAGCCTCCGCTGCGCGAGCCGGTCGGCGCCGCGCGCCCCGCCCGCGCCCCGGCCTACCTCGCGCCGGGCCCGCACACACCGCGCTCCGAGCGCAGCCCGGTCACCCCGGCGGGCAGCCGGCGCCCGCCACACTCCGAGCGCCCCTCGCGCGCGGCGACGTCGCCCCGCCCGGTGGCGGGCGGCTGACCCCGAAGACAGCGGGGGTCGGTACGCACAACCCATCCCCCGCATCGCGAAGGCCCCGGTTCCGTCTCGGAACCGGGGCCTTTCGCCGTGCCGTCGGCAGACACGGCCGTACGTCGCCGGGGGGTGTCAGCCCTTCCAGCAGCGGGTCACGAAGCCTTCCTTGACCTCGAAGTTGAGCCGCCCCGCGAGGTACTCCATGGTGATGATCGCGCCCGGCGGCAGCGCCCTGACGGTGGACCAGCCACGCTCGCGGGCCTGCTGCTCGGCGCCGTCGGCCGCGAGGCCCACGTAGGCGTCCAAGCTGTCCTGGGGTTCGGCGGGAGGGGTCGGAATAGGTGCCATGGCCGCCACGTTAGGCGGCGCGGCCCGGCCGGGGAAGGCCGTAGCCGGACACCATGCGTCACCGGTCCCCCTCCGGTCACGCTTCTGTCACAGGATCACGACGTGCGTTTCGCCTTAACTCCGTCACACGTATGGGCGGTTCCTTAGTTGTTCCGGCGCCATTCCTGGATTTACCGGGAGCGCCATGAGAGCTCACCGAGACGGGCCCGATACCACCGAAATAGCGCGGCGGGCAGGGGGCCGAGTTGCCTTTACACACCCTCCCCATTTCCGAATCCAGGGCGCTCGGCGAGATGTGACGACGCATAGGGAATTCAAGATTCCAGCACAACGGGCCCGTACGCCCCCTGTCGGATCCGGGTGTGACGCGAGCATCATGGCGGGTGCTTCGAGCAGGACCGGTGGCGCGACGGCGAAGGGGCGAGTGATGGGGACTGAGACCGCGGCAGCGGCGGCAGCGCCGGCCTTGCAGAAGAGTCCGGGCCGGCTCCTCGTGGACTGGCTGACCACCACCGACCACAAGAAAATCGGTCACCTGTACCTGATCACGTCGTTCGTGTTCTTCCTGATCGCGGGCCTGATGGCGCTGATGATGCGGGCCGAACTCGCCCGTCCCGGGCTGCAGCTCATGACCAACGAGGAGTTCAACCAGGCGTTCACGATGCACGGCACGATCATGCTGCTGCTGTTCGCGACGCCGACCTTCGCGGGCTTCGCCAACGAGATCATGCCGCTGCAGATCGGCGCGCCGGACGTGGCCTTCCCGCGCCTCAACATGCTCTCGTACTGGCTGTTCCTCTTCGGCGGCCTGATGGTGCTCGGCTCGCTCCTGGTGCCCAGCGGCCCCGCCGACTTCGGCTGGTTCGCCTACGCGCCGCTCAACAGCATGGAGCGGTCACCGGGGATCGGCGCCGACTTGTGGATCATGGGGCTCGCGCTCTCCGGGTTCGGCACGATCCTCGGCTCGGTCAACTTCCTGACGACCATCATCGGGATGCGGGCGCCGGGGATGACGATGTTCCGTATGCCCGTCTTCACCTGGAACGTGCTGTTCACCTCGATCCTGGTGCTGCTCGCGTTCCCCGTGCTCGCCGCCGCGCTGCTCGTCCTGGAGGCGGACCGGCGCTTCGGTTCCGTGATCTTCGCACCGGAGAACGGGGGCGCGCTCCTGTGGCAGCACCTCTTCTGGTTCTTCGGGCACCCCGAGGTCTACATCATCGCGCTGCCGTTCTTCGGGATCATCTCCGAGATCATCCCGGTGTTCAGCAGGAAGCCGATCTTCGGCTATCTGCCCCTGATCGGCGCGACGATGGCCATCACCGGGCTCTCCGTCGTCGTATGGGCACACCACATGTTCGCGACGGGCGCGGTGCTCCTGCCCTTCTTCTCCTTCATGTCCTTCCTCATCGCGGTCCCCACGGGCGTGAAGTTCTTCAACTGGACGGGGACGATGCTCAAGGGGTCGCTGTCCTTCGAGACTCCGATGCTGTGGGCCATCGGCTTCCTGGTGAGCTTCCTCTTCGGCGGGCTCACCGGCGTCATCCTGGCCTCGCCGCCGCTCGACTTCCACGTCACCGACTCGTACTTCGTCGTGGCCCACTTCCACTACGTCGTGTTCGGCACCGTCGTCTTCGCGACCTTCGGCGGCTTCTACTTCTGGTGGCCGAAGCTCACCGGCAAGATGCTCGACGAGAGGCCGCGCAGCCCGAAGCTGAACTCCACGCCGTCCGTGGTCAGTTCGTAGCGCTCGATCCGGTCGGGCTCGGCACGGCGGGACGCCTCGGCGTATCCGGCGCCGCTCAGCACGGTGCCGTAGACACGGCCCTGCGCGCTCACCCCGGGGCCCTCGATCCGCAGCTCGCCGATCTCCGCGTGCGGGGCGCGCAGCCAGCTGCGGACGGAGAGGTTGCCCTGCTTGGTGGCGTACGGAATGCGGACGGCGATGTGGCCGCGGGCGCCGCTGGGGGCGCGGTCGACCAGCGAGCGCAGATCGTTGACGCCGGGCGCGAGGCGGCGCGGGGTGCCGCCGCCGACCTCCGCGTAGGCGTTCCAGCGCCCCTCGGCCAGTTCGACGCTGCTGGGCAGCGCGGCCCGCAGCCTGCCGTCGGCCGCCGGGGACAGCGGCAGGCGTACGTCCTCGTCGGCGGACGCGGCGTCGCGGCGGCGCAGCAGCAGATAGGTTTCGCCCTTGCCGCCGGGGTCGGTGACGTCGAAGGTGAGGCCTCCCGCGGAGTCGGCTATGCAGTCGGCGCGTGGTGCCGCCGCGACGTCCTGATCGCCGCCGGTCTCGCAGGGCGATGAGGCGTCCGAGGTGGCCAAGGCCGTCATGCGATGGATCCCTTCGTCTGTATGCCGCTGGTCGGTACCCCGTGTCCGATGTCCCGCACCGCGTACGCGCCGTTCAGGAGCGCGCCGCGGGTGCGGTGCAGTGAGCCGCGCATCCGGCCGCCGAAGGAGCTGCCGCGGGCCAGCATCCCGGTGAACATCTCGTCGTAGCGTTCGGCGATGCGGACCGGGTCGAAGCGCTCCGAGTCCTCGAGGGCGGCACCCGCCATCCGATGGCGCAGCGTGTCGTTGTTGATCAGTTCGAGCAGTCCGCCCGCGATCGCGTCCGGGTTGCCGACCTCGACGAGGCGCCCGTCGACACCGTTGTCGATGATCTCGCCCGGCCCGTGCGGGCAGTCGGTGGCGACGACGGGCAGGCCGCAGCGCATCGCCTCGACGATGGTCATGCCGAAGGACTCCAGGCTGGAGGTGACGGCCGCGATGGAACCCTTGGCCCACTCGGGCTCGATGGGGTGGGCGGGCCCCATCAGGAAGACGTGGTTGTAGAGGCCCAGTTCGTCTATCAGGGCGCGCAGCTTGTCCTTCTGCTTGCCGCCGCCGTATATCCGAAGGCGCCAGTCGGGGCGCTCGGCGCGCACCTGGTCGAAGGCCCGGATCAGCAGGTCGTACCGCTTGACGGGGGCGAGCCGCCCGGCAGCGACGACCCATTTCTGGTTGCCGTCGGCGGGCTCGATGCCGGGCGCAGGCACCGGGTTGGGCACGGCCTGGACGTGCACGCCGGGCAGGCGCATCTTGCGGCGGTAGGCGCGGGCGTCGGCCTCGGTCGTCGTGGTCAGGACGTCGAGGCGGGGGTAGACGCTGCGCAGCTGGCGGCGCAGTTCCTTGGAGTGGCTGTCCAGCGTGAGGTGCTCCTGGCCGACCCGCAGCGGGCCACGCGCGGTCTCGCGGGCGAGGTGCACGTTCAGGCCCGGACGCGTGCCGACCACCACGTCGGCGCTCACCGAGGAGAGATGCTCGGCGATGCGCCGGTCGGTGAGGGCGCTGTACTGGTCGTAGCGGCCTTCCGCGCTGGGGAACGTCCGGGCCGGCCGCAGAGCTTCGGCGGTCCCCCCTTCGTACCCCGGGCTTTCCTTGCGCATGTCGACCAGGTGACTGAGCCTGACCCGGGGGTCGGGCGAGAACACAGGGTCGTCGCGGTGCCGGAACACGGAGACGATCTCGACGTCGTGCTGCTCGGCGAGCGTGTTCGCCAAGTTGTACGTCGTCCGGATCGTCCCGCCGATCCCGTACGCGTTATGAATCAGGAAAGAGATGTGCATGCGTCCCCGTATCCCACGCTTCCCCGCGGACAGTCCTTCTTCGTCCGCCTACCGCAGGGTTAGACGGGGATTACGGACAGAGGGTTGGGTTTCATCATCGTCTTGTTCTTGAACAGTTGTGTCATCGGTATGCGCTTTCGGGAACTTTCCTGCTAGTTACACGCATCATGGCTGGTAGGAGAGCTGCGGCACCTCGAAACAGTTGTCTCCCATGTCGCCCTGTGTGACCCATCCCTCACCGTCCTTCCAGCGGGCCACCGACACACAGGTCCTACGGCTTCCGGGCGGCTCGGCCCGCTCCTCGTACGTCACCGGCAGCAGCAGTCCACGCGCCGTGTAGGGCGCGCCGCGGTTCATGAAGGAGTCGACACACGCGCGCGTGACGTCACCCCGGCACGACGTCGCCGCGTCCGTGAACCACATGGCGGCGGCCCACCCCTCCAACTGCCACTGGGAGAGCTCCTTGTGGCCCTTCATGGCGTCGCGGAACTCGCGTACGGCGGGTTGGTCCGTGTCCTCGTAGTTGCGGCTCACGCCGGTGGCCCACAGGGCGTTGCGGCAGTGCGGCGCCTTCTTGTAGTCGTCGGCCACGGAGGAGGTCCAGTTCTGGACGTTGGTGACCTTGGCGGTGACCCGTGCGCCCACCTCGTCCATCGCCTCGCACAGCCGGGCGTTGCCGTGGGTGTCCATCGCGTCGAAGACGAGGTCGGCGCCCTGCTCCTTCAGGTCGGCCGCCACCGCGCGGAAGTTGGGCAGCGCGAAGTCGACCTGCTCGGTGACCACCTTGTAGCCCTCGGCCTTCAGGCCCCGGGTGACGAGACGGGCGTACGCGGCGGACGAGGCCTGGTTGTAGGACACGACGGCGGCGGTGCGTGCCCCCTGCTGCCGCTTGAAGTAGCGGTAGACCTCGGTCCCGCCGATCAGCTTGCCGCCCCAGCCGGGCTTCCCCTCCCGCGGGGCGAGGCTGCCGTAGATCCCGTACAGATGCGGATAGGTGTCGTACGCGGACCCGATCGGCTGGCCCCCGATGTCGGGCACGCGTGCGCGCGAGACCCGGGAGGCGCCCGCGTAGTCGAGGGAGCTGGTCGCGACGAGCGCGACGACGCGCTCCTCGTCGACCAGCTTGTGCACGCACGCGTTGTTGCCGACGCCGCTGCCGCCGTCGTCACACGTACGCACCTCGACCTTGCGCCCGTCGATCCCGCCGCGCGCGTTCAGCCTGTCGAAGTACGCCTTGGCCCCGTCCCGGGGCCCGGTGAACGCGGAGCCGCCGACCGGGCTCGTCGCACTGGTGATGATGCCGATCCGGACGGGCGCCCCCGACGGGGCGGGCGCCGTGCCCCTGGACTCGAAGTCGCTCTCGGGCAGCCGGCTGCCGCACCCCGCCACCGCCACGAGCAGCGCGGCTACGGCGAAGGCCTCAACAGCCCGGACCGGGCGACTCATTGCCGCTCAGCTTCACCAGTGCGCAGAGAGTCTTGACGGACACCTTCCAGGTGTCGTCCTGGTTGACGGAGGTGCCCGAGGCGTCGGGCAGCGCGGTGGCACCCTTCAATGTCAGGGCGTACGTCACGTCCGCCTCGGTCGCCGAGCTGAACTCGACCTTGTTGACGTCGGCGCTGACCTGTTGGCCCCGCTCGTCGCCGCTGAAGCTCTTCAGGACGGCGCGCATCTTCGGCCCGTTCTCGAGGACGGCCTCCTTGTCCTTCATGGAAACGGCCGGGTCGAAGAACTTCTCGAAGTTCTCCTTGACCTCTTTCTCGGCCGCCGCCGGATCGGCGGGCGCGTCCTGCGCGGGCGCCTCCGAAGAGGCGTCCTGGCTCGACTTCTCGACGGACGGCTCGGGCGGATCGCTGTCGCCGCCCCCGCCGCTGTCGTCACCGCATGCCACGGCGGCCGGCGCGAGCAGCAGGACCGCGGCTGCCGCGAGTGCCGCGCTCCGTACCCTTCCCCGCCTGCGATCGCTCCCCCGCTTGGGGCTGGTCCAGAAAACCATCTGGCTCACCACCGGGTGTCGGTCCGGGCCCGCCTGGGCCCGGAGCTTTCAGGGTCAGCTTGCAGAAGGCATAGTGCAAGCCATCGGCTGACATGGACAGTCCACCGACGCTATGAACGTGTCCCAGGGGGCGCAGATGCGGACGGCTCAACCGGATCAGACACTCCGTTCGGCCCGGCTGCGTGCCGTGCGCCCCGTCCTCTGGGTGGCCTTCGCCGCACTCGCCGCGGGTGCGGTGCTCTGCGTGATCGGCTGGTACGGCACGTCCGGCGAACGCTTCGCGGAACGGCAACTCCCGTATCTGGCGTCGTGCACCGTGCCCGGCGCGGCGCTGATCGTCGCCGGGGCGGTGCTCTACGCGCACGGCAGAAGCACGTTGGCCACGGCCCGCGTAGAGGAGCTGTACGAGCTCCTGGTGACGGCGGGATCGCCCGCCGACCCGACGGAGCGGGCAGCCACGGTGCCGACCAGCGGCGACCTGCTGATGATCCCCGGCGGCACACTCTGGCACCGGGCGGACTGCCCCCTGGTGGCGGGAAAACCGGAGGCGGTCCCCGCCGACGCCCACATCCTCGCGACCGGCGGCCTGAGCCCCTGCCCCATCTGCGAACCGCAGCCGACCCCCCTCACCCCGGCACCGGAGCGATGACCCGGTGGCCTCCCTGAGCTACGACCTGACGCTGGCCGGGCTCGCGGTCGGCAGCGCGGCGGCACTCACCGGCATCGGCCTGATCGTCACGTACCGCGCTACCGGCGTCCTCAACTTCGCGCACGGCGCGATCGCGATGGTCTGCGCGTACGTCCTGCGCCAGCTGACGGTGGAGTGGAACTGGCCGCTGCCCCTGGCCACGGCGGCCACCCTCCTCCTGATCGCCCCGGCCATCGGCCTGCTCCTGGAGAAGGCGGTCTTCCGCCCCTTGGCGGTCCTGGGCAGCGACCCGGCGCAGACCCTGGTGGCGTCCATCGGCGTGTTCGTCCTCCTGGTCGGCGGCGCCGCGCTGATCTGGGGCCCGGGAGCGAAGGCCGACGCCCCCGTCCTCGTATCGGCGGACCCCTGGGCGCAGTTGGCGGTGACGCTCGCCCTCGCTCTCGCGGTCTGGGCCGTCACCCGCTGGACCCGCTTCGGCAGCGAACTGCGGGCCGTGGTCGACAACCGCCCCCTCGCGGTCCTCAGCGGTATCGACGCGGACCGGGTGGCCTCGGTGGGCTGGGCGTTCGGCGCCTTCACGGCGGGGCTCACCGGCGTACTGCTCGCCCCCTTCGTACGCCTTGACCCGTACGGCATGCCGCTCCTCGTGATGGAGGTGGTGGCGGTGGCCGTGGCGGCCCGGATGCGCAGCCTGTTCGCCGCGGTGACGGTGGCCCTCGGCATCGGCGTGGCGCAGAGCCAGTTGACCCGTCTGCATCCCTCCGGCTGGGCGGAGCCCCTCCTCCAGGCCCTGGGAGCGAACCTCTTCGTGGTGGCTCTCCTCGTCGCGGCGCTCGTGCTACCGGGCGTCGGCTCGCAGAGCACGCTGCCCCGCAGGGTGACGGCACGCTTCCCGTCACCGCCGGGTGCGTGGATAGTGGCGGCGGTCCTCTTCCTCATCCCCTTGGGCTTCGCGGGCTCCGACCTCACCACATCCGTCCAGGTCCCGGCCCTCGCGGTGATCCTCCTCTCCCTGGTGATCGTCACCGGCCGGGGCGGCCAGATCTCCCTGGGCCAGGCGGCGTACGCGGGTCTTGGCGCGCTCTTCACCGCGCTCCTGACGGCGGGGCGCTTCCCCGGCCTGCCCGAACTTCCCCATCTCCCCGCCCTGGCCGTGGCCGTCCTCCTGGTGGCTCCCCTCGGCCTCCTCACCGGCTGGCCCGCGATCAGCCGCCGCGGCCTGGCGCTCGCGCTCGCGACGTTCGCGGTCGGTGTCGGCGTCAGCCGGTTCGTCTTCGCCCAGCCGTACGCCACGTCGGGCCTCGCCCTGGACCGTCCGGCGGGCTTCGACAGCGACCGCGCGTACTACGTCCTCGAACTGGTCCTGCTCGCCGCGGCGTTGCTCTTCGCGTTCAGCATGCGCCGGGGCCGGGTGGGTCGCGCCCTTGCCGCGATGCGGGATCACGAGGCGGGGGCGGCGGCCGCGGGTGTGTCCGTACGCTCCCTGAAGCTCACGGTGTTCGTGGCCGGCGCGGGTCTTGCCGCCCTGGGGGGCGGGATGCTGGGCATGGGCCTACGGGCCTTCGACCCCGCCGCGTACGACCCCGTGCGGGGGCTGCTCTGGTTCGCGGCGGTGGTGGTCCTCGGCGCGGACAGCCTGCTGGGCGCGTTGGTTGCGGCTTCGCTTTTGGTGGGCCTGGACGCGGGGGCGCGGGGCGGGGTGGCGGCGGCCTTGATCGGTGTCCTCGCGGTCCTGCTGGGCCGCGGGCCGGCTGCCGCCGGGGGCCTACGCCGTCCTTCCCTGACGCCGCTGGGCCTCCGGACCCGCAGCGTCCTGACCCCCGGCTCCCCCCGCACCCTCACCACAACGAACACGCTCCCCCGCCCACCCACCCGATCACCCCGCATCCACCCCTGGCCGAACAAGCCCTCCCACCCACCCACCCGATTGCCCCGTGGCGGGTGGGTGGGGCCCGTTTGGTTGCCCAGCAGCGGGAGGGTAGGCCCCGCCTGGCTGTCTCGCTGGCGGGCGGGGTCCGGTCGTTCGTCCCACAGCCAAGGGGGAGGACTCACCTGGCTGCTGCGCTGGCGGGCAGGGACCGAACGTTTGCCCCGCAGCCAAGGGGCAGGGCTCACCGGGCCGCTTCGTCAGCGGGCGGGGACCGAACGCTCGCCCCACAGCCGAGGGGCAGGACTCACCCGGCTACTGCGTCGACGAACGCGGACCGAACACTCGCCCCACAGCCGACGGGCAGGACTCACCCGGCTGCTGCATCGGCGAACGCGGACCGAACGCCCGCCCCACAACCGACGAGCAAGGCTCACCCGGCTGCTGCGTTGGCGGGCGGGGACCGAACACTCGCCCCGCAGCCGAGGGGCAGGACTCACCGGGCCGCTGCGTTGGCGGGCGGGGGCCGAACGCTCGCCCCACAGCCGACGGGCAAGGTTCACCTGGCTGCTGCGTCGGCGAACGCGGACCGGACGCTCTTCCCGCGGCGAAATGGGGGACGGCGTGCAGACGCCGTCGCTGCCTGAGGGGACGTGCCGGTATGTCTGCCCGGAGCACGGTTCGCGGCGCTCCGGAGCCGAAGTAACCCAGCGGCCACCGGACGATAGCGAGGACGGACATACCGGCGCGGCCCCGCCCCCAACAGAACCCCGGCGCAAGACCACGCACCCGCACCTGCCCCCGAACCCTAGCGAGACCGAACCCCAGCACAGCACCACGCACCCGCACCCGTACCCGTACCCGTACCCAGCAGCAACAGAAGTCCCGCCCCCAGACGCACCCCGCCACCAACCCCCGCACCCCCTGACGGCCCACCACATCACCGCCACCTACGACGGCTTCACCGCCCTGGACGACGTGAACCTCTCCGTCCCCCGAGGCACCATCACCGCCGTAGTAGGACCCAACGGCGCAGGCAAAAGCACCCTCTTCCACTGCCTCGCCGGCACCCTCAGGCCCGACAAGGGCCGCATCACCTACGACGGCCACGACATCACCCGCACCCCCGCCCACACCCGAACCCGCCTCGGCGTGGCCCGCACCTTCCAGCAACTGGCTGTGTTCCCGTCACTGACCATCACGGAAAACGTCCAAGTGGGCGCGGAACAAGCCCGCACGAAGCACCCCCAGGACACCACCACCCCAGCCCTCCACCTCCTCGACCTGCACCACACCGCAACCCGCCACCACCCCGCCGCGGACCTCCCCACCGGCACCCTCAGACGCGTGGAACTGGCCCGAGCCCTCGCAGGCCGGCCCCACACCCTCCTCCTGGACGAACCGGCAGCAGGCCTGGACACCGCCGAAGTGGCCGCCCTGGCCCGCGTCCTGCGCGCCTTGGCCGCCGACGGCATGGCTCTCCTCGTGGTCGAGCACGACATCGACCTCATCGCGGACCTGGCCGACACCGTGCACATCATGGCGGCGGGCCGCATCATCACATCGGGCCCACCGACCGAAGTCCTCCACCGGGCGGCCCCATGAGAACCGGCATCGAACTCCACCGGGCCCGGGTCCACTACGGCCCCCTCGAAGCCCTGCACGGCGTGACCCTCGCCGCCCCCTCCCCGGGCCTCACCGTCCTCCTGGGCCGCAACGGCTCGGGCCGCACCACCGCCCTGCGCGCCCTGGCCGGCACAGCCCCCCTCACCACCGGCACCGTCACCTGGGACGGCACGGACGTCACCCGGCTCACCGCTCACGAACGCGCACGGCGGGGCCTGTGCTTCGTACCGGACGGCCAGGCGGTGTTCGGCCACCTCACCGTCGCCGAGAACCTCCGCCTCTGCGCCCCCGCGCCCCACCCCGACACCACCCCGGCCCTGGACGCGTACCCCGAGCTGCGCCCCCTGCTCCCCCGCCCCGCGGGCACCCTCTCCGGCGGCGAACAACGCATGCTCGCCCTCTCCCGCGCCCTCCTGACGGCCGGCCCCGGCCCCGGCCCTCACACCCAGGTGATCCTGATCGACGAACCCACCCAGGGCATGTCCCCGGCGGTCGCGACCCGGACGTACGACCTCCTCATCGCCCTGAGCACACGAAGCCGGCCCACCTGCGTCCTGACCGCGGAACAACGACTGCCGCCCGGCCTGCGCGAACACGCGGGCCGGACGGCAGTGGTGGTGCACGAACTGCGCCGTGGCGCGGTCGTCTTCAGCGGCGAGGCAAGCGAACTCAGCCGACCGGAGCCACAGGCTTAGCCGACTCCCCAGATTCGACCGGCCCAGCCGAGCCCTCGGGCTCCGCGGTCGCAACCGGCTCACCCAGCTCACCCGGCTTCTCCGACGCACCAGGTTCCGCCGAAGCACTCGGCTTCGACGAAGCGCTCGGCTTCGACGACTCACCAGGCTCAGCAGACTCCGGCGACGGCGACGGCTCCGGCGTCACCGGCGGCTTCGACGACTCCGGCGACGGCGACGGATTCGGCTGCTTCGACGGATTCGGCTGCTTCGACGGATTCGACGGCTTCGACGGCTTCTTCCCCTCCGCCGCCCCCGACCCCTTCGCCCCCTTCTTCGGGATGACCAGCTCCGTGCCGATGGCCAGCCGGTCGGGTTTGCCCCCGACCTCCTTGCGATTGGCCTGATACAGGGCTTTCCAGCCGCCCTTGACGTCGTAGCGGCGGGCGATGGAGCTCAGCGTCTCCCCCGCCTTGACGACATGCACGATCCCCCAGTTCCCCCAGCCCTCGCGGACCTCCTTGGGGATCTTCTTGGAGCACACGGGCCAGGCCTTCCAGCCCTGGACCCGCAGCACTTTCTCGGCAACCTTGATCTGCTCCGCCTTGGTGGCGAGATCGGCGCGCGGCGCGTACTTGAGCCCGCCGAACTCCTCCCAGGTGGACTGCTTGAACTGCAGGCCCCCGTAGAAGCCGTTCCCCGTGTTCGCGTTCCACCGGCTCGTGCTCTCGCACTTGGCGAGGCAGCTCCACGCCCCCTCGGTCCTGGAGCAGTCGTACGCCCCGGAGACGGATCCGGGCAGGGGCCGCGGTGGGGCCGGAGCGGCGTTCGCGGATACCGGCAGCAGCAGCGAGGAGACAGCGGCGACGACCAGACCAGCGGGCCACAGCGACCGAAGACTCTTGATCGGCATCGGATACATCCGGCCACGCTAGGCAGCCCGGTCGCGGCACGGAGCCGTGCCGCGCCGCCACGGGCGCGGCCCCACCCGGTCGGACGACCGAGCGGGACCGCGCCCCTGATGCCGCGGCGCTCAGAGATCGAGGCGCTGCCCGGGGAGGATCACGTTGGCATCCCCGCCGATGACCGCCTTGTTGGCGGAGTACACCTTCCGCCAGCTGACGCCGTGCGCGGCGGCGATCCGGCTGAGGGTGTCCCCCTGCCGAACGGTGTAGTCACCGCGCCCCGAGCTCCGGTCGGCATGACCCGGCGCCTGCTTCCGCGGCTCGGCGACGGGCTGCCGCCCAGCCGCCTTGGGAGCCTTGGCCGCCTTGGGTGCCTCGGCAGCCTTGGGAGCCGCCGGAGCCGCTGCCGCCCCCGGCGCGCCGCCGGATGCGCCTGCCCGCGCCGAGCAGGAGGGCCAAGCGCCCCACCCCTGGGCGCGCTGGACCTTCGTGGCGACAGCGATCTGCTGCGCCTTGGACGCCTTGTCGGCGGTCGCCGCGTAAGCGCCTCCGCCGTACGCGCTCCAGGTGGACGCGGAGAACTGGAGTCCTCCGTAGTAGCCGTTCCCGGTGTTGATGCTCCAGTTTCCGCCGCTCTCGCACTGAGCGATGCGATCCCACACTCCGCTGTCCGCCGCTCCGGCCTGGCCGGTGGCGGTGAGCAGTCCCAGCGGGGCGAGCAACGCCGCCCCGCCGATCACTGCCGTCCTGCGAACGCGCTTGGGATGTGCGGACATGTAGATCCCTCTCGAAGGACCCGGGCTCCCCCAGGTGACCCGGACCTCCTCGCGCATCTGACGCCGGAGGCCCGCTCACCCCGTCCGCCGGAGTTCGGCACGTTCGTGCCGTGGTGCTTGAGCTGGCTGCCTGGTGCGGCCGGCGGACGTACCCGAGCGGTGCTCGCTGCACACGGCGGTGGAATCTAGGTGCCTGCTCGCCCCGAGAACAACCAACTCCTTGTCATTCCAGGCTAGTTGGGCGTTACCCGAAGTAGCAGCGAATTCAGGCCAGCCACTTAATTCACTGATTTCATGATTTGTCGACCTGTCGTCACGACGATCTGTGACTCACCTCACCGGCCCAACTTGCCTATACCCAGAAGACATTGGCGCGGAGTGACGGGTTCCGTCGGGCAACTCACCCTCCGCTGTGGATGGTTCGATTCCGTTCGCCTTCGCGCGTGACTTGCGCCACTGATCGCCCGTTGTCTCCTTATGAGCCGGGCACCCCCGGTCCGCACGCAACGATTCCGAGGAGCCCCCCGTGCCGCGCATGCTCGACGTCGGCGACGACGTACGCGCCGAGATCGGCGACGAAGAAGCCGACCGGCTGCTCGCCGGAGACAACGCCCCGGGCAGTTACGACTGCACGTCCTGCCGAACCCCGGGCGACACGGAGCAGGAACGCACCAGCACGGTCCTGTTCATCGGCGACGAGACCGCCGTGCTCGCCTTCGCCCACGCCACCTGCCTGCCCTCCCAGATCGTCCAGGTCTCCGAGGAGCAGCTCCAGGGTGCCGTGCGCTCCATCACCGGTGAGGAGGGCACCGGCCTCGCCGGTGTCGCGGGACCCGGCCCCGGCGAAGGAGTGCCCGACCAGGCGGTCCTCGGCGTGACCAGCGGTCTCGTACTCATCGAGGGTGAGCTGCGGCCCGCCCTCGTCGTCGAGCCGACCGGCGCCATCGCGCGCCCGGGTTCCGCTCCCGGCGGCGGCGACGACTTCCTGCAGCTCCTGGTCGAGCAGGGCTTCACACCCGCGGCCTCGCTCGACACCGTGCCCCCCGTGCTGCACGGCTGGTCGGTGCTGCTCGCCGCGGGCCAGCTGCACGCCGTGCTCCAGCCCGGCGCGGGCGGCGGCGCCCCCGTCGCCTGGTGGCAGGCGCACCACCCGCTCCAGGTCACCGAGGCCTGGCGGTCCGCGGCGAACAAGCTCCAGATGGTGCTCCTGTTCGCGGGCCCGGTCGGCTCCATCGGCCGCCAGCCCCGCGAGGACCTGCTGCGCGACGCCCTGGACAAGGCGGCGACGCACGGCCGGCTCGTCGCGGCATCAATGCCGCTCGCGGGCACCTGAGCCCCGTGCGGGGGCCGCGCCGCCGCCCCGCTCCGCGGCACGACTGCGCCGGTCACGCTCCCGGCGCCCCGTGAAAGCGGCGCGGCCCCCGCATCCGTAGGAGCACGGGGTCGTTGGCACATACGTGCACACATACGACCCCTCCCGCCCCCGGCCGGCCTACCAGACCCCCATCCCCTCCATGCGTTCACCGCAGGACACGGGGGGCGACCACTCGGCCACACCGATCTACGACGCGCTCTACTCGGAGTACCGCAGGTCGTTCAAGGCCCTTCCGGGAGACCGGACCGGCGAGGAGGATCTGGGGTTCATGTCGTTCGGCAGCTCGCCCTACGGCATGCACCGTGTCGGTGACCGGCACGACCCCCGGCACAACACCTTCGGCCAGCTGCACGTCACCCGCTACGGCCACGAGCAGCACGGCACGGTGCACCAGCAGTTCCCCGCGGCACTTCCGCCGGGGCCGCGCAGGGGGCTCTGAGCCAACACCCGCGCCACCGGCGCCCCACGCCGATGGGCCGGGCCCCGCCTTCTCCTCGAAGGCGGGGCCCGGCCCATCGGTCCCTCCGTGCCTACTTCTTGCGGCCGCGCTTCTCGCGCACCCGCACCGAGATGTGGATCGGCGTGCCCTCGAAGCCGAACTCCTCACGGAGCCTGCGCTCCACGAAGCGGCGGTAGCCGTGCTCGATGAAGCCGGAGGAGAACAGCACGAACCGCGGCGGCTTCGTGCCCGCCTGCGTGCCGAAGAGGATGCGGGGCTGCTTGCCACCGCGGATCGGGTGCGGGTGGGAGGCCACGAGCTCACCGAGGAAGGCGTTCAGGCGGCCCGTCGGGACGCGCGTCTCCCAGCCCGCGAGTGCCGTCTCGATCGCCGGGACGAGCTTCTCCATGTGGCGGCCGGTCTCGGCGGAGACGTTGACGCGGGGGGCCCACGCGACCTGGAGGAGCTCGGTCTCGATCTCCCGCTCCAGGTAGTAACGGCGCTCCTCGTCGAGGGCGTCCCACTTGTTGTACGCGACGACGATGGCGCGGCCCGCCTCGACGGCCATCGTCACGATGCGCTGGTCCTGGACGCTGATCGACTCGCTGGCGTCGATCAGGATGACCGCGACCTCCGCCTTCTCGACGGCGGCGGCCGTGCGCAGCGACGCGTAGTAGTCGGCGCCCTGCTGGAGGTGGACGCGCTTGCGGATGCCCGCGGTGTCCACGAACTTCCAGACGACGCCGCCGAGTTCGATGAGTTCGTCGACCGGGTCACGGGTGGTGCCCGCGATCTCGTTGACGACCACACGGTTCTCGTTCGCCACCTTGTTGAGCAGCGAGGACTTGCCGACGTTCGGCCGGCCGATGAGCGCGATGCGCCGCGGGCCGCCGATGGCGGTGCCGAAGGACTGCTCGGGCGCCTCGGGCAGCGCTTCGAGCACGGCGTCCAGCATGTCGCCGGTGCCGCGGCCGTGCAGTGCGGAGACGGGGTACGGCTCGCCGAGGCCGAGCGCCCACAGGGCGGTGGCGTCGGCCTCGCCGGAAGGGCCGTCGACCTTGTTGGCGCACAGGACGACGGGCTTGCCGGACTTGCGCAGGAGGCGTACGACGGCTTCGTCCGTGTCGGTGGCGCCGGTCGTGGCGTCCACGACGAAGACGACCGCGTCGGCGGCCTCGATCGCGTACTCCGCCTGGGCGGCCACGGACGCGTCGATACCGAGGACGTCCTGCTCCCAGCCGCCGGTGTCGACGAGCTTGAAGCGGCGGCCCGCCCACTCGGCCTCGTACGTCACGCGGTCGCGGGTCACGCCGGGGCGGTCCTCGACGACGGCCTCGCGGCGGCCGATGATGCGGTTGACGAGGGTCGACTTGCCGACATTCGGGCGGCCGATCACCGCGAGGGCGGGCAGCGGGCCGTGGCCCGCCGCGTCGATCGCACCCTCGACGTCCTCGGGATCAAAGCCTTCCTCCGCGGCGAGCTCCATGAACTCCGCGTACTCGGCGTCGCCAAGCGCCCCGTGCTCGTGTTCAGCCGAGCCTTCGGGCTGGATCTGGTCGTTCATGAAGTCCGTACCTCTGTCGTATTCGTGATCGGTGGCCCGCCTCGGAGGCGCCCACTACTGAAAGTCTCGCTCAGCGCCCGGTCAGGCGCCTGGCGTCCGCCAGGTGCGCGGTGAGCCGCTCCTGGATGCGCACGGTCGCCTCGTCAAGCGCCTTGCGCGTACGCCGACCGCTGTCGTCGCCCGCTTCGAAGGGGTCGCCGAAGACGACGTCGACCCTGCTGCGCAGCGGGGGCAGCCCCTTCAACAACCGTCCGCGCTTCTCCGTGCTTCCCAGAACAGCGACCGGGACGATCGGCGCCCCGCTCCGTACGGCGAAGTACGCGAGGCCGGCGCGCAGCGATGCGAAGTCTCCCTCGCCCCGGGTGCCCTCGGGGAAGATCCCGAGGACGCCGCCATGGTCGAGTACGCCGAGCGCCCGGGTGATCGCCGTGCGGTCGGCGATCTCACGGTCCACCTTCACCTGCCCGATGCCGAGCAGGAAGCGGTCCAGGGGGCCGATGAACGCTTCCTTCTTGATGAGGAAGTGCGTCGGCCTGGGGGCCGTGCCCATCACCATCGGGCCGTCGACGTTGTGGGAGTGGTTCACGGCCAGGATCACCGGGCCGCTCACGGGAACCTTCCAGGCGCCGAGGACGCGGGGCTTCCACAGGCCGTACATGAGGCCGACGCCGATGCGGCGGCCGACCTCCGCACCCCGTTCCGACGGCGCCGCGGTCACTTCGCCGCCCGCTTCTCCTCGACGAGGGTGACGACGCACTCGATGACCTGCTGCAGCGTGAGCTCGGTGGTGTCCACCTCGACGGCGTTGCCGGCCTTGGCCAGCGGGGACGTCTTGCGGCTCGAGTCGGCGGCGTCCCGCTTGATGAGCGCCTCACGCGTGGCGGCGACGTCGGCGCCCTTGAGCTCGCCGCTGCGGCGGGCGGCGCGGGCCTCGGGCGAGGCCGTGAGGAAGATCTTCAGGTCGGCGTCGGGCAGGACGGTCGTGCCGATGTCACGCCCCTCGACGACGATGCCCTTCTCGGCGGAGGCGGCGATGGTGCGCTGCAGCTCCGTGATGCGGGCGCGCACCTCGGGGACGGCGCTGACGGCGCTGACCTTCGAGGTGACCTCGGTGGTGCGGATCGGCCCCGCGACGTCCGTGCCGTCGACCGTGATGGTCGGGGCGAGCGGGTCGGTGCCGGAGATGATCTCGGGCTTGCCCGCGACCGCGGCGATGGCGGTCGGGTCCGTCAGCTCGATGCCGTTGTGCACCATCCACCAGGTGATCGCGCGGTACTGGGCACCGGTGTCCAGGTAGCTGAGGCCGAGCTGGGCGGCGACGGCCTTGGAGGTGCTCGACTTGCCCGTGCCGGAGGGCCCGTCGATGGCGACGATCACTGCTGCGGGCGCCGGACCGGCGGTTTCCACGGTTTCCACGGGGTGCGAAACCTCTCTCAGGACGCGGGGGCGGGGTAGCGGGGCGCGGACACGCCCCGCACAAGGTTACTGGCTCCCGCGCACACCTCTTACTGCCGGATGCCCCGGGCCTTCACTGCCGGATCGCCCAGCCCCGCTCCCGCAGCGCGGCGCTGAGCACCGGGACCGCCTTGGGCTCCACGACGAGCTGCACGAGGCCCGCCTGCTGCCCTGTCGCGTGCTCGATACGGACGTCCTCGATGTTCACCCCGGCCCGGTCGGCGTCGGCGAAGATCTTGGCCAGCTGCCCCGGCTGGTCGTCGATGAGCACCGCGACGACCTCGTACGCCGTCGGGGCGGACCCGTGCTTGCCCGGCACCCGGATCTGCCCGGCGTTCCCGCGCCGCAGCACGCTCTCGACGCCCGAGGCGCCCTCGCGCCGCTTCGCGTCGTCCGCCGACTGCAGCGCGCGCAGCGCCGTCACCGTCTCGTCGAGATCGGTGGCGACGGCGGACAGCAGGTCGGCGACGGGCCCGGGGTTGGCGGACAGGATGTCGATCCACATCCGCGGGTCCGACGCGGCGATGCGCGTGACGTCACGGATGCCCTGTCCGCACAGGCGCACCGCCGTCTCCTCCGCGTTCTCCAGGCGGGCGGCGACCATGCTGGAGACCAGGTGCGGCATGTGCGAGACGAGCGCGACCGCACGGTCGTGCGCGTCGGCGTCCATGACGACCGGCACCGCGCGGCACAGGGCGACCAGCTCAAGGGCGAGGTTGAGGACCTCGGTGTCGGTGTCGCGGGTCGGCGTCAGGACCCAGGGCCGTCCCTCGAAGAGGTCGGCGGTGGCGGCAAGCGGGCCGCTGCGCTCGCGCCCGGACATGGGGTGCGTGCCGATGTACGGGGTGAGGTCGATGCCGAGGGCTTCGAGCTCCCGGCGCGGGCCGCCCTTGACGCTCGCCACGTCGAGGTAGCCGCGGGCCACGTCGCGCCGCATGACGTCGGCGAGGGTCGCCGCGACGTGCGCGGGCGGCACGGCGACGACGCACAGGTCGACCCGGCCCTCGGGGGCTTCGTCCGTGCCCGCGCCGAGCGCGGCGGCCGTGCGGGCCTGCCCGGGGTCGTGGTCGGCGAGGTGCACGGTCACGCCGCGCGATGCGAGGGCCAGGGCGGCGGAGGTGCCGATCAGGCCGGTGCCGATGACGAGGGCGGTTCTCACTGGGCGATGTCCTTGCGCAGGGTGGCCGCGGCGCCGAGGTAGACGTGGGTGATCTCGGCGCGGGGCTTGGGGGAGTCGATGTGCGCGAGGACGCGGACGACCCGCGGCATGGCTCCCTCGATCTCCAGCTCCTGCGCGCAGATCAGCGGGACGTCCACGATGCCGAGCCTGCGCGCGGCCGCCGCGGGGAAGTCGCTGTGCAGGTCGGGCGTCGCGGTGAACCAGATGCTGATCAGGTCCTCCTGAGTCAGCGCGTTCCGTTCAAGGATGGCGGTGAGCAGCTCGCTGACCTGCTCGTCCATGTGGTCGGCCGCGTCCCGCTCCAACTGGACGGCGCCCCGGACCGCTCGTACCGCCACAGTGCTGCTCCTCGCTCGCGTACGTACGACTGATGTACCGACAAGGGTAGTCAGGGCCCGGGGGACGAGTGCGCGGCGCCCGCCTGCCGAGACGGACGCCGCGTGCCTCAGGGTGCCTCACCGGGGTGGGGAGCACCGTGGGGTCAGAGCTTCTGCTCCTTGATGATGTCCTCCAGGGAGCCCGTCGGTACCTGCCCCTGCGGGGTCAGTTTGTCGACGGCCTGGGGCAGCTGCTGGGCGATCTGGTCGGCGGCCTCGTCGCGGCTGACGCCCGCGTCGGTGGCGACCTTGTCCAGGGTCTCGTCGGGGACGGACTGCTTGACCTGGTCCGGGCTCAGCGGCTGGTTGTCGCCCTTGCCGACCCAGGAGTCCAGCTGGTCCTGGCTGACCAGGCCCGAGTTCTTGATCATGTCGAGGATGCCGCCCAGCGGGTTGCCTCCCGCGGAACCGCCCTGCCCGCCGCCACTGCTGGCTGCACCGCCTGCGCCACCGGCGCCGCCGCCCAGCAGGCCGCCGAGCAGCGAGCCGAGGACGTTGCCGCCTCCGGAGCCGCCTTGACCGCCCTGACCGCCGCCGAGGAGACCGCCGAGAAGGCTTCCCAGATCGTTACCCGCCATGGTCGCGCCTTTCGAGTGAGTGGCCGGGTCGGCGCCTCGGAGGGGCGCGGACCTCAGACCATGACAATGTCGCCCGAATCGCCCTCTGTCGCCACTTGGGCCGATTGGTGGGCGTTCACCTATGGACGCCGGGGGCGCGGGTCCGCTTGCATGGAGGGGCCGGCAAGGCCCACGCCTCGGGGGAGGCCGTTCAACTGCGCCTGCCACGGCAGCAAGTACCGCGTGGCGGACGCCTCGGTCGCGGACGGCCCGGCACCGCGCCCACTCGCCCCGCGGAACATCCAGGTCACCGGAAATTCGATCACGCGCGGCTAGCCCCCGGCCGTACGCTCCCGGCATGCACCGCCCCACGGACGGCAGCGACACCGACCGCAGGGGCATCTTCCTGGCCCCCACCCCGCTCTTCTGGCACTTTGAGAAGCCGCCCACGCACGTGGAAGGACCGGCGGACGAGCAGTTCAGCTGGGAGGTGGAACGCTTCTGCGAGCTGGCCTTGCGCGAGGCCTTCCTCTCCCGCCGGGCCCACACCACGTTCGTCGGCTACGCGCTCGGCCAGCACAAGAGGCTGGAGGCGGACGTACGCCTGCACGGCGCCCCCCGCTGGAAGCACGCCATGCACCTCCTGCGCCTCCTGACGAGCTGCCGCGACCTCCTGCGCACCGGCGAGCTCACGCTCGATGTCGGCGACCAGCGCGAGCCGTTGCTCGCGGTCAAGCGCGGCGAGGTGTCCTGGCGGGAGGTCGAGTCCTGGATGCGCCGCCTGGCGGCGGAGGCCGAAGAGGCGGCACCACGCACCCCGCTCCCCGCCGAACCGGACCAGGACCGCGTGGCGGACTTCCTGTTCCGCGTACGGCGGGCGTCGGCAGTCGCGGCCTAGGCGTCCCCGTCCCAGAGCGCCCCCAGCTCCAGCAACTCCCCCCGGTACTCGATCCGCTCGGCCCACTCGGCGGGCCACGCGTCCGCGCCCAGGTGGGCACCCGCGAAGGCGCCGGCCAGGCAGGCGATGGAGTCGGAGTCACCGGAGGTACAGGCGGCCCTGCGCAGGGCGGTGAGGGGTTCGTCCACGAACTGCAGGAAGCACAGCAGCCCCGTGGCGAGCGCCTCTTCGGCGATCCAGCCCGCGCCGGTGGCCAGGCAGGGGTCCGTCTCCGGGTTGGTGTCCCGCAGCGCGGCCTCCAGGCGTTCGAGGACGGCGAGGCATTCGTCCCAACCACGGGCGATGAACATCCCCGGCGTCGGGTCGTCACCCCGCGTCCACAGCTCGCCGAGCCAACGCCCGTGGTACGTCTCCCGGTTCTCGTAGGCGTAGGAACGCAGCAGCCCGACCAGTCCCGTCGGCTCGGCGCCCTCCGCGAGCAGCCGTACGGCGTGCGCCGTGAGGTCCGACGCGGCGAGCGCCGTGGGGTGGCCGTGGGTGAGCGCGGACTGCAACTGGGCCGCGCCCGCCCGCTGCTCGTCGCTCAGAGCCGGGACGAGCCCGATCGGCGCGACGCGCATGTTGGCGCCGCAGCCCTTGGAGTGCAGCTGGCTCGCCTCCTCCCACGGCTTACCGCTCTTCAGCAGGTAACAGGCCTCGAGGCACGTGTTCCCCGGCGCGCGGTTGTTCTCCGGTGACTGGTACCAGTCCACGAACTCCTCGCGTACCGGCCGTTCCAGCCGCTTGGGGCCGAGCAGTCCTCGGTCCATGGCGGTACGCAGGCCGCGGCCGAGCGCCAGCGTCATCTGCGTGTCATCCGTGACGATCGCGGGCCGGGGAAGCCCCATCTCCCGCCAGGGCCCGCACTTGGCGAGGATCGACGGCACGTCGTTGAACTCGGTCGGGAAGCCGAGCGCGTCCCCCAGGGCGAGGCCTATGAGGGATCCGGTGGCGGCACGCTTCATGAGGGCTTTCCTTCCGAGGGAACGGTCGAGGGACGGAGCAGGGGCGGATGCAGGGCGGTGGCCGGGCCCGCCCGGTAGAGGGCCGCCGGTTTGCCCCGCCCGCCCGTCAGGCGCGCGGCACCGGGGATCGCCTCGACGAAGCCGGACGTGCCGAGCACCTTGCGGCGGAAGTTGGCCGGGTCGAGCTCGGCGCCCCACACCGTCTCGTAGACCTGCCGCAGCTCGCCGAGCGTGAACTCGGGTGGACAGAAGGCGGTGGCGAGGCCGGTGTACTCGAACTTCGCGCAGACACGGTCATGGGCGTCGGCCAGGATCCGGTCGTGGTCGAAGGCGAGCGGCCCCTGAGTGCCGTGGGGCAGCCACTCGGCGCGGGCCGCGTCACTGCCGGCGCGGACCGCGGGCGGATCGGGGACGAGGGCCGCGAAGGCGACCGAGACGACGCGCATCCGCGGGTCGCGGTCCGGTTCGCTGTAGGTGCGCAGCTGTTCCAGGTGGAGTCCGGCGCTGCCGGTGAGGCCGGTCTCCTCGGCGAGCTCGCGTCCCGCCGCGGTCTCCGCGGACTCGTCCGGCAGCACGAATCCGCCGGGCAGCGCCCAGCGTCCGGCGTACGGCTCCTGGCCGCGCTCCACGAGCAGTGCGTGCAGGCGGCCCGCGCGGACGGTGAAGACGGCGAGGTCGACGGTGACGGCGAACGGTTCGAAGGCGTACTTGTCGTAGCCCTGCATGACCCCCCACCCCTCCCTTAATGGTCAGTACGACTATAAAGGGAGGAGGGTCGGACCGGCAATACGCAAAAGGCGGCCGGTCCCTGCTTCCGCAGGGACCGGCCGCCTCAGCTGACCTCAGGGGTTGGCCTAGAGGTCGACCTCCTGCATCAGCATGCCGACCTCGGTGTTGGACAGCCTGCGCAGCCACCCCGACTTCTGGTCGCCGAGCGTGATCGGCCCGAAGGACGTCCGCACCAGCTTGTCGACCGGGAAGCCGGCCTCCGCGAGCATGCGGCGCACGATGTGCTTGCGGCCCTCGTGCAGCGTCACCTCGACCAGGTAGTTCTTGCCGGTCTGCTCGACGACGCGGAAGTGGTCGGCGCGGGCGTACCCGTCCTCCAGCTCGATGCCGTCCTTGAGCCGCTTGCCCAGGTCACGCGGGATCGGGCCCACGATGTGCGCGAGGTAGACCTTCTTCACGCCGTACTTCGGGTGCGTGAGGCGGTGGGCCAGCTCACCGTGGTTGGTGAGCAGGATGACGCCCTCGGTCTCGGTGTCGAGTCGCCCGACGTGGAACAACCGCGCCTCGCGGTTGTTCGTGTAGTCGCCCAGGCACTGCCGCCCCTCGGTGTCCTCCATGGTGGAGACGACACCGGCGGGCTTGTTCAGCGAGAAGAACTGGTACGACTGGGTCGCGACCGTCAGGCCGTCGACCTTGATCTCGTCCCGCTCCGGCTGGACCCGCAGGCCCTGCTCCATCACGATCTCGCCGTTGACCTCGACACGGGCCTGCTCGACGAGCTCCTCGCAGGCACGGCGCGAGCCGTAGCCGGCGCGGGCGAGGATCTTCTGCAGCCGCTCGCCCTCCTGCTCGGCGCCCGGGAAGGTCTTGGGCGGGCTCGCCTTCGGCTTGCCCGCGTACCGCTCGCGGTTGCGCTCTTCCTGCCGTGCGTCGTACTCACGGGACGTGGCGGGAGCTCCCGCTCCGCGCCGCGTGCCCCGGTCGGAGCCCTGAGGCGCCCTGGGGCCGCCCTTGGCGCCACCACGAGCAGCCGCGCCGCGACCCTTCCTGGAGGCGTCGCCGCCCACGTCGTAGCGACGCTCCTCGGGACGAGGCTTGCTCTCGCGCTTGGGTGCCTGGTCGTCGCGCGCGCCACCGGCGCCGCGACCCTGCCGGTCGGGGCTGTTACCGGAACCCCGGTAATCGCGGCCGCCACCGCCACCGCTGCCCCGGCCACCGCCGGTCGGGCGGCCGCCGCCGCTCCCGCGACCGCCGCCGCTGGGGCGTCCACCGCTGCTGCCACGGCTGCCGCTGTTGCCACCACGGCTCCCGCCGTTGTTTCCGCTGCTGTTCCTGCCGTTGCTGCTTCGCATCAAATTTCCGTTAGTCGTCCGTGCCCTTGGCGTACTCGTCACCCGGCGCATCAGGCGCGTCCGGGTCGAACGACGGAACACCCTCCAGCGTCTCGGCCTCGATCGCCTCCGCCTCGGGGAGGAAGGGCGCGAGCTCCGGGAGCTCGTCAAGGCCACGCAGGCCCATCCGCTCCAGAAAGTAGTTCGTCGTCCTGTACAGGATCGCACCTGTTTCGGGTTCCGCGCCCGCCTCCTCCACCAGACCCCGCTGGAGAAGCGTCCGCATCACGCCGTCACAGTTCACTCCGCGCACCGCGGAGACCCGGGAACGGCTGACCGGCTGGCGGTACGCGACGACCGCGAGGGTCTCCAGGGCCGCCTGGGTGAGCCTCGCCTGCTGCCCGTCGAGCACGAAACGCTCCACGGCTGCGGCGTACTCGGGCCGGGTGTAGAACCGCCAGCCGCCCGCCACGAGCCGCAGCTCGAAGCCACGCTTCTGCACGGTGTACTCGTCGGCCAGCTCGCGCACCGCGTCGGCGACCTGCCGCCGTGGCCGGTCGAGGATCTTGGCGAGGTGTTCCTCGGTGGCCGGTTCGTCGACGACCATGAGGACGGCCTCCAGGGCGGGCCGCAGCTCCAGATCGGCGAGGGCGCCCGCCAGATCGCCCGCGGGGCTCGTCGTGCTGTCGGGGCTCATGTGGCCGTCTCCTCACTCGTCTCACCCGTCACCTCGGGCGCGCGGTCGAACTCGTCGGTCACCGTCGGCTCCCCGTCACCGTCCCCGCCGGTCCACCGCACCATCAGCTCGCCCAGGGCGGTCTCCTGGTCCAGCTCCACGGCCTTCTCGCGGTACAGCTCCAGGAGCGCCAGGAAACGGGCCACGACGGTGAGGGTGTCCCCCGCGTCCTCGACGAGCGCCTGGAAGCTGGCCTGGCCCCGCTCCCGCAGCAGGGCCACGACAAGACCCGCCTGCTCCTGCACGGAGACCAGCGGGGCATGGATGTGGTCGACGTACACCTGGGGCTTCGCCCGGGGCTGCATCGCCTTCACGGCGAGCCGGGCGAAGCCCTCGGCGCCGATGCTGATGACGACCTCGGGGAGCAGCTCCGCGTGGTGGGCCTCCAGGCCGACGGTCCGCGGGTAGCGCCGCGCCTCCTCGTCGAGCCGCTCGCTGAAGATGTCGGCGATCCGCTTGTACGCGCGGTACTGCAGCAGCCGCGCGAAGAGCAGGTCCCGCGCTTCGAGCAGCGCGAGATCCGCCTCGTCCTCGACCTCGGCGGTCGGCAGCAGACGGGCCGCCTTGAGGTCGAGCAGGGTGGCGGCGACCACGAGGAACTCGGTGGTCTGATCCAGGTCCCAGTCGGGGCCCATGGCACGGATGTACGCCATGAACTCATCGGTCACCGTGGACAGCGCGACCTCGGTGACGTCCATCTTGTGCTTCGAGATGAGCTGGAGCAGCAGATCGAAGGGACCCTCGAAGTTGGCGAGCCGGACCTTGAACCGCCCGTCGTCGGGCTCGGGAGGCGCTTCCGGTTCCGGCTCGGGGGCCGACCGAGGCTCCGGTTCGGGCTCCGCGGGAGCCGCCCCTGGGCCCCGCCCCAGGGCGCGGCGAGGGGCAGGCGGTGCGGAGTCGTCAGTCGTGGCCATCAGGCGGGAACGCTACCGCTACCGCCCGCGAAGCCGTCGTACGAGAATGCTCGCGTCCCCGCGCGACTCGAGATCCGCGAGGACGACGGCCACCGCCTCGCGGACGATGCGCCCGCGGTCGACCGCGAGCCCGTGCTCGCCCCGCAGCACCAGACGCGCGTGCTCCAGGTCCATCAGTTCCTCGGCGGACACGTACACGGTGATCTTCTCGTCGTGCCGCTCGCGTCCGCTCGGCCGCCGGTTGGCAGCCCGCGCACGTCGCCGCGCCTGTGCCGTGGAGGAGGAGTTCGCGGACCGGCCGCCGCCACTCTGTGCGGCGGCGTCCTCCTGCCCCTGGACGGAACGGCGCCCGTCCTTCTCGGCATCGGCGCCGGCCGACCGGCTGCGGGACTCCCCCGACTCCGCGTCGGCGGTGCCGTGTTCGGCGCCGCCGCCGTCTCCCGACGGAGCGGTGCCATGTGCGTCACCGGCGGCGGTCTCGTCGCTCTCGCCCGCGGGCGCGGGCACCCGCGGCTCGCCGTTCGCCTGGCGTCGCGGGGACGACGACGTCAGCGCCATCCCCCCGGTCGTACGGAACAGTTCGTCGGCCCCCGGCAGACTCACTCGGCGTGACACCGGGCGAGCACCTCCCTGGCGAGCTGGCGATAAGCGGCCGCGCCGACCGAGTTCGATGCGTACGTCGTGATCGGCTCACCGGCGACCGTGGTCTCCGGGAAGCGGACCGTGCGTCCGATCACCGTGTGGTACACGTGATCGTCGAAGGCCTCGACCACCCGCGCGAGCACCTCACGGCTGTGCACCGTGCGGGAGTCGTACATGGTGGCCAGGATGCCGTCGAGCTCCAGGTCGGGGTTGAGCCGTTCCTGGACCTTCTCGATGGTCTCCGTGAGCAGGGCCACACCGCGCAGCGCGAAGAACTCGCACTCGAGCGGCACGATCACCTTGTGAGCCGCCGTCAGGGCGTTCACGGTGAGCAGGCCGAGCGAGGGCTGGCAGTCGATGACGATGTAGTCGTAGTCCTGCATCAGCGGCTTCAACGCCCGCTGCAGCGTGGACTCGCGCGCGACCTCGCTCACCAACTGCACTTCGGCGGCGGACAGGTCGATGTTGCTGGGCAGCAGGTCCATGTTCGGGACCGCCGTCTTCAGCAGCACCTCGTCGGCCGACATGCCCCGCTCCATGAGCAGGTTGTAGACCGTCAGGTCCAGCTCCATCGGGTTCACCCCGAGGCCCACCGAGAGGGCGCCCTGCGGGTCGAAGTCGACCAGCAGGACCCGGCGTCCGTACTCCGCGAGCGCGGCACCCAGGTTGATGGTCGACGTCGTCTTGCCCACGCCGCCCTTCTGGTTGCACATCGCGATGATCTTCGCGGGACCGTGGTCGGTCAGCGGACCCGGAATCGGGAAGTACGGCAGCGGGCGTCCGGTGGGACCGATGCGCTCACGGCGCTGACGGGCCGCGTCCGGGGCCAGCGTGGCCGCGTACTCGGGATCGGGCTCGTACTCGGCGTCAGGGTCGTAGAAGTGCCCCTGGGGCAGTTCCTCGTAGTCGGCGAGTTGGGTGTGGGTGGTGTTCTCGCCACTCCGGTCGCCGGCCATGGCGTTCACGTGATGGCCATCCATGCTCTGGGTTGCAGACGATGTCGACTGGGTCGTCCCCGTCGGCTGTACCTGCTGGGGGTTCTGGCGGGCTGCGAAGGTGCGGACAGCGACGGAGCCGACAGCCTCGAGCCCCACGGGTCCTTGGCCCCGCTCAGAGGTTCCTGGTTGACCACCCCCGGGAGCAAATGTCGACTCATTCACAAGTCGTCTTACCTCCTTGGTGACCAGGAAATTTCTCGATAGGTCAGCGTGGCACCATGCCGACGGTTGGCGACTCTATGGCGTGTCACCGGTCCGCAGCAACACAATCCGCCGGACCCGGCCCGATGTGTCGGCAATCGAACGCCCCCATGTCAAGGGCGCGCGGGGTGCCGTTGGCACATTTCCGGGGTGTGCGAATCGGTTAAAGGGTTACGTTCAAGGCGAGTTGACCATGTCCACGGACATACGCATACGGCCGGACCCCTCTCAAGGTCCGGCCGTGGGCGTGAGATTGACGACTTTCGTTGACGAAAGCGGTCAGGTTCAGCCGAGGAGCGTCTCCAGCTCGACGTGCTCGAGGCCGTGCGACTCGGCGACCTCCTTGTAAACGACCTTGCCGTCATGGGTGTTGAGGCCCAGGGCGAGCGCCTTGTCGCGGCGCAGCGCGTCGGCCCAGCCGCGGTTCGCCAGCTCGACGATGTACGGCATCGTCGCGTTGGTCAGCGCGTACGTCGACGTGTTGGGCACCGCGCCGGGCATGTTGGCGACGCAGTAGAACACCGAGTTGTGGATCGGGAAGGTCGGCTCGGCGTGCGTCGTCGGGTGCGAGTCCTCGAAGCAACCGCCCTGGTCGATCGCGATGTCGACAAGGACACTTCCCGGCTTCATGCGCGACACGAGCTCGTTGGTGACGAGCTTCGGTGCCTTGGCGCCCGGGATGAGAACGGCACCGATGACGAGGTCGGCGTCGAGGCAGGCCTTCTCGAGCTCGAAGGCGTTGGAGATGACGGTCTGGATCTTCGTGCCGAAGATCTTGTCCGCCTCCTTGAGCTTGTTGATGTCCTTGTCGAGCAGGGTCACGTGGAAGCCCATGCCGATGGCGATCTGCGCGGCGTTCCAGCCGGAGACGCCACCGCCGATGACGACGGCCTTGCCGGCCGCGACACCCGGGACACCGCCGGGCAGGACACCGCGGCCGCCCTGGGCGGCCATCAGGTGGTAGGCGCCGACCTGCGGGGCGAGACGGCCCGCGACCTCGGACATCGGGGCGAGCAGCGGGAGCGCGCGGTTGGCGGTCTCGACGGTCTCGTACGCGATGGCCGTCGTGCCGGACTCCAGGAGCGCGTCCGTGCACTCCTTGGAGGCGGCCAGGTGCAGGTAGGTGAAGAGGGTCTGGTCCTTGCGGAGGCGGTGGTACTCCTCCGCGATGGGCTCCTTGACCTTCAGGAGGAGGTCGGCGGTGGCCCAGACCTCGTCGGCGGTGTCCAGGATGACCGCGCCCGCGGAGACGTACTCCGCGTCCGTGATCGAGGAGCCGACACCGGCGTTCCGCTCGATGACGACCTGGTGGCCGTGGCGCACCAGCTCGTGCACACCGGCGGGGGTGATGGCCACCCGGAACTCGTTGTTCTTGACCTCGCGGGGGATGCCGACCTTCACGTCGATCACGGTCCTCTTGGCTCAGGGGTTCTTCGGGCAATGCGCTACATACCGATACACAAGAGGGCGCATCGGAGACACCACGGAAGTACGCGGCGGAGCCAGTCTAATGAAGGACTTCTCGCTGTCTAGCCTTTCAATGCATCAATCTTCTGCGGAAGCGCTACGGATTTCGCAGGCGGAAGCCCCGGATCCTTCCTTTGAATCGTTCGCTGCGGGGCCCCTGACCTCCTCGGCCTCCGTTCCCAGCATGCGCTCGGCCGCACTGCGGTGCAGCCGGGCGGCCGCCGGGTCCCCGAGCCGGTCCAGGGTGTCGGCGAGCCTGAGCTGCAGGGCCGCCTGAAGGCGTACGTCATCGGCCTGCCGCGCCCACTCGCCGGCTTCCTGGCAGGTGCGCAGCGACTCCTCGGGCCGCCCCGCGTACTCCTGCACCCGCGCCAGCTCGCTCAACGCCCTTGCCTGGCCCGCCACATCACCGACCTTGCGGTACCCGGTGACGGCCGAGCTCCAGTTGCGCAGCGCCTCTCCGTAGCGGCCCGCGTAGGTGTGCGCCGTCGCGATGCGGCCGTGGAGCCGTGCGGCGTCGGTGCGCTCGCCCCGCGCGAGCCGGTGGGCGAGGGCGCGGCCGAACCAGTCCGAGGCCCGCGACCAGTCCCCCAGCTCCTGGTGGGCACCGCCTACGGATTCCATCGCCCGGCCGGTCGCATACGGATCATTTGCTTCCCGTCCGGCGTCCAGAGCGAGCCGATAGCGCACCAGCGCCTCGTGCGTACGTCCCGTCCTCGCGTCCAGATCCGCGAGATTCAGCAGGGCCGCCGCCTTCTCGCGGGGCAGGTTCCGGCGCTCTGCGACGTCCAGGACGAGGCGGTGGATGCCGTACAGCTCGGGAGCCGCGTCCTCCGTGCCCCGGTGGGCCACCAGGGCCCGCGTCAGCGCGGCCATCAGGCGTCGCGCGAGGGTGTCGAGCTCCCCGTCGGCGACCGCGAGGCGGGCCGCGGCCAGCAGGGCGGGCTGCCGGACGTGCAGCCACTCGGCGGCGGCGCCGGGATGGGGGAAGCGCAGGGCCCGCGGCAGGCCCGCGAGCTTCTTGCGGGCCCCGGAGCTGTCCGGCTCCGTGATCGCCCGGCAGGACTGCAGGAGGCGCACGGTCCGCTCCAGCATCCTGGCCCGCGCGAGCTGCACCTCGGCGGCCCGGTCCTGGCTCTCGGTGCGTGCGCGCAGCAGCGGCACCAGGCAGGCCGGCACCTCGTACTGCGGAAGCGACGAATCCACGGCCCTGACCAGGCCGAGCTTCACGAAGTCGTCCAGGGTCGTGCGGGCGGCGGAGACCGAGCAGCCGGCGAGCGCGGACGCGGTGTGCGGGTCGACGTACCCCGCGGGGGCGAGCGAGAGGTAGCGCAGTATCCGCGCCGCCGCCCCGGGCAGCGAGGTGTACGAGAGCTGGAACATCCGGGAGAGCGCGCCGGGCGCCGAGTCGTCGTCGGGCCGCTCGTGCACCTGCTTGGCGAGGTCGGCCACGGCCGCCTTGGGCCGCCCGGAGAGCCAGCCGCCGGCCAGGACGAGGGATGCGGGGTGCGCGGCGCACGCCTCGACCAGGCTCTCCGCCGAGCGCGGGTCGACCGTGATGCGCACCGGGCCCGCCGCGCGGGAGAGCAGTTCGACCCCCGCGGCGGTGTCCAAGCCGCCCAGCGTGCACGGCCGCACGTCCGGGATGCCGGTGAGCGGGCCCTGGGACACGGCGACGACCAGGCACTCGGGTGCGTCCGGGAGCAGCGGGTCGACCTGCTCGGCGTCCGCGGCGTCGTCGAGGAGCAACAGGGCCCTGCGCCCCGAGAGGGCCTCGCGGAGCACTTCGGCGAGCTCGTCCTCGTCGGCTCCCGCAGGCGCCGGGACCTTGAGGGCGTCGAGGAGCTCCCGTGCGGTGCGTTCCGTGGGCACGCGCGCGCCGTCGGGTTCGGTGAGCTGGGCCCGGAACACCCCGTCGGGGTAGTCGTCGGCGACCTGCCGCGCGAGCTCCTCGGCGAGCGCGGTACGCCCCGAGCCGGGGCGGCCCGCGATGAGGAGCACGCGTGCCCGAGGCGCCTTGCGGCCCGAGATGGTGTCGAGCCCCGCGCGGTCGATGTCGGCCCGGAGCTCTTTCAACTCCCTGCGACGGCCGACGAATTGACCGCCCTCGGAGGTCTGGGCCGGAGCGGGCCGCGGCACCGCGCCGCCCGCTGCCGAACCGTCCGTGTCGACCGCCTGATCCGTCACGGGCCATGCTCCGTCCGCCTGCGCGCGAACCCGCCGGGAATCCGGTCGGGACGCTTCCAGAGCCTAGTTCAGGCCCTGCCCCCTCCCCCGGCGAGCGGCGCGCACAGGTCCCCCGATCGGATCAGCAGATCGTCACACCGGGGACTCCAATGGCGCAGGGCGCGGCCTGTCAGGCCTCGAAGGGGCGCGCGGGCCAGGGCGCGTCGGCGGGGCGCAGCGCGTCGACACCGTCACCGCTCAGCGCGGCGGTCAGCGAAAGGGCACCCACGACGAGGCAGTTGTTGTGCAGCTCTCCGGCGAGCACGCCCCGTACGAGCTCTTCGAGCGGTACGCGCGCCAGCTCCATGTCGGCCTCCTCCTCGGAGACCTCGAAGCGCTCGCCCTCGGCCTCGGAGAGGTCGCGCGCGAGGAAGATGCGCACGGCCTCGTCGCAGCCGCCGGGGGTGGTGTAGACGTCGGTCAGGACACGCCAGTCCTCGGCCTTGACGTGCGCCTCTTCGTAGAGCTCGCGCTGGGCGGCGTGCAGGGGGTTCTCACCGGGGATGTCGAGCAGACCCGCCGGGATCTCCCACAGCTTGTGGCGGACGGGATGGCGGTACTGGCTCAGGACCAGGACGCGGCCCTCGTCGTCCAGGGCGAGCACCGCGACGGAGCCGGGGTGCACCTGGTAGTCACGGTGGACGACGGACCCGTCGGGCATGACCACGTCGTCGGTGCGAACCGAGGTCTTGTTCCCCACGAAGGGCGTCTTCGTCGCCGTGACCTGCCACTCCTCGGCGGTGTCCTTGATCGTCATGTCGCCCTGTCCTCCCACACGTGCAAACAGAAACCGGGGCACGCGCCTCATAAGGCCCGTACCCCGGCAACCGTATCGCTCTTGTGTTACTTACCCGTCTGGCGTGCTTCTTCCTGCCTCGCGACCGCGGCCTTCACCAGGCCCGCGAAGAGCGGGTGCGGGCGGGTCGGGCGCGAGCGCAGCTCCGGGTGCGCCTGGGTGGCGACCAGGTAGGGGTGGACCTCGCGGGGGTACTCGACGTACTCGACGAGCTTGCCGTCCGGGGACAGGCCGGAGAAGAGGATGCCGGCCTTCTTCTCGAGCTCGGCGCGGTAGGAGTTGTTCACCTCGTAGCGGTGACGGTGCCGCTCCTCGACGTACTCCTTGCCGTCGTACACCTCACGGGCGATGGAGCCCTCGGCGAGCTTCGCCGGGTACATGCCCAGGCGCATCGTGCCGCCCATGTCGCCCTCACCGGCGACGATGTCCAGCTGCTCCGCCATGGTCGAGATGACCGGGTGGGAGGTCGCGGAGTCGAACTCCGTGGAGTTGGCGTCGGGGATGTCCGCGAGGTTGCGGGCGGCCTCGATCACGATGCACTGCAGGCCCAGGCAGAGGCCGAGCAGCGGGATCTTGTTCTCGCGGGCGAAGGTGATGGCGCCGACCTTGCCGGTCACGCCGCGGTCGCCGAACCCGCCGGGGATGCAGACCGCGTCGACGTCGCCGAGCTGCTTGGCGGCGCCCGACGGGGTCTTGCAGTCGTCGGAGGTGACCCACTTGACCTTGACGCGGGCGCGGTTGGCGAAGCCGCCCGCGCGCAGGGCCTCGGTCACCGAGAGGTAGGCGTCGGGCAGGTCGATGTACTTGCCGACCAGCGCGATCGTGACCTCGTGGTCCGGGTTGTGCACCCGGTCCAGGAGGTCCTCCCACTGGGTCCAGTTCACGTCGCGGAAGGGCAGGTCGAGCTTGCGCACCACGTAGGCGTCGAGGCCCTCGGTGTGCAGGACCTTGGGGATGTCGTAGATCGACTTGGCGTCGATGGCGGCGACCACCGCGTCCTCGTCGACGTCGCACATCAGCGAGATCTTGCGCTTGATGGCGGTCGGCACGTCACGGTCGGCGCGCAGCACGATGGCGTCCGGCTGGATACCGATGTTGCGCAGCGCCGCGACCGAGTGCTGGGTCGGCTTGGTCTTGAGCTCACCGGACGGCCCGATGTAGGGAAGCAGCGAGATGTGCACGACGAAGACGTTGTCGCGGCCGACCTCGTGGCGGACCTGACGGACGGTCTCCAGGAACGGCAGGGACTCGATGTCGCCGACCGTGCCGCCGACCTCCGTGATGACGACGTCAACGTCATCGGTGGCCATACGGCGGATGCGGTGCTTGATCTCGTTCGTGATGTGCGGGATGACCTGCACCGTGTCGCCGAGGTACTCGCCGCGCCGCTCCTTGGCGATGACCTGCGAGTAGACCTGGCCGGTGGTGACGTTCGCCGAGCCGTCGAGGTCGACGTCGAGGAAGCGCTCGTAGTGACCGATGTCCAGGTCCGTCTCGGCGCCGTCGTTCGTGACGAACACCTCGCCGTGCTGGAAGGGGTTCATCGTGCCGGGGTCGACGTTCAGGTACGGGTCGAGCTTCTGCATGGTGACGCGCAGGCCGCGCGCCTTGAGGAGCGCACCCAGGCTCGAGGCAGTCAGACCTTTGCCGAGGGAAGAGGCGACACCCCCGGTGACGAAGATGTGCTTGGTCGTCGTGGACTTAGGCTGCATGGCCAAGAGGGGGCTCCCGTGGTCGCGGTCTGGAGGGTGCGTACCGGCACCCTCACCGGGGATTCTGGGGAGGTGCCGTCGCTGCGGTTCGGGGGTTCAATGACCACCGGCTCACGGGCTACCAGGGTATCAGCGACGGGACGAGGCTGCTTCCGGCCACGCACGGGTGCCCACGTCACACCTCCCTCACCTGGCCCTCACCCGGTGCTCACCCGTTCGGCGCAGGCTGGTTGCCAGGAGCGGCGCGCAGATCACCTAGGTGCGTCGTATCCTGCTCGGACACTCGCTGCCGAGCCGGTCCGACTAACGGCAATCACCCCCGTACCGTTCCCCGGAACAAGAGGCTCGCGCAGTTCGTTTTACAGCGAAGCCTTGACCGTAGAGCGAGCGCCCCCGAGAGGGCGACGTGGCCGTTTGACTGGAGATGCACGTGGCCGGGCGCATCGAGGATTACGCACTCATCGGAGACATGCAGACCGCTGCCCTGGTCTGCCGGGACGGCACAGTCGACTGGCTGTGCCTGCCCCGCTTCGACTCGCACGCCATCTTCGCCGGATTGCTCGGCACGGAGGAGCACGGATTCTGGCGTCTCGGGCCCGCTCACAGCCCCGACGCACCACCGCCGACCGCCGCGCGGCGCACGTACCGCGGCGACTCGCTGATCCTGGAATCCGAGTGGGACACCCCGCGCGGCACGGTCCGCGTGACCGATTTCATGCCGCCGCGCGACACGGACGCCCCGCAGCTGGTGCGGATCGTCGAGGGTGTCAGCGGCCGGGTGCCGATGCGCTCCGCCCTGCGGATGCGTTTCAGCTACGGCCGCATCGTGCCCTGGGTGCACAAGGTCGACGAGCGCACGGTGGCCGTCGCCGGACCCGACTCCGTATGGCTCGACACGTCGGCCGAGACCTACGGCAAGGACCTCACGACGTACGCGGACTTCACCGTCTCGCCCGGTGAACGGGTCGCGTTCACCATCTCGTGGCAGCCCTCGCACAAGGAGCCGCCGCCGCCCGCCGAGCCCGAGAACGCCCTCGCGGCCACGCAGGACTTCTGGCGGGAGTGGGTCGACCACTGCACGTACCACGGCCCGTACCGCGAGGCCGTGGTCCGCTCGCTGATCACCCTGAAGGCCCTGACGTACGCCCCCACGGGCGGCATCGTCGCCGCGCCCACGACGTCGCTGCCGGAGGACGTCGGGGGCTCCCGCAACTGGGACTACCGCTACACGTGGCTGCGCGACGCCGCCATCACGCTCTCCTCGCTGCTGCGCACCGGGTACCGCGAAGAGGCCCGTGCCTGGCGCGAGTGGCTCCTGCGCGCGGTGGCGGGCGACCCCGAGAACCTGCAGATCATGTACGGCATCGCGGGCGAGCGCGAGCTCGGCGAGGCCGAGCTGGACTGGCTGCCGGGGTACGAGGGCTCGACACCGGTCCGGGCCGGCAACGGCGCGGCGCACCAGCTCCAGCTCGATGTGTACGGCGAGGTCACCGAAGCCCTGCACCTGGCGCACATGACGGGCCTGGCCCGCAGTGACTACGCCTCACTGCTCCAGCTCAAGCTGATCCGCTATCTGGAGACGCACTGGGACGAGCCGGACGAGGGCATCTGGGAGGTGCGCGGCCCGCGCCGCCACTTCGTGCACTCCAAGGTGATGGTGTGGGTCGCCGTGGACCGCACGATCAAGCTCATCGAGTCCGGTGACGCGGACGGCCCCCTGGACAAGTGGCGCGACCTGCGCGACGACATCCACCGGGACGTCTGCGAGAAGGGCTACGACCCGGAGCGGAACACGTTCACGCAGTCGTACGGCTCCAAGGAGCTGGACGCCTCGCTGCTGCTCATCCCGCAGATGGGCTTCCTGCCGCCCGACGACAAGCGGGTGATCGGCACGATCGAGGCGATCCAGCGGGAGCTCTCGACGTCGGACGGCTTCATCCTGCGTTACCCGACCACCGGCGACGCCGCGGGCGTGGACGGGCTCGAGGGTGACGAAGGCGCCTTCCTGGCCTGTTCGTTCTGGATGGCGGACGACCTCGCGATGATCGGCCGGGTGGACGAGGCCCGCAAGCTCTTCGAGAAGCTCCTCGCGCTCCGCAACGACCTCGGGCTGCTCGCCGAGGAATGGGACCCGCGGCTGCAGCGCCAGGTCGGCAACTTCCCGCAGGCGTTCAGCCACGTGCCACTGATCGACACGGCACTGCGGCTGACGGCCAGCGGGGCGTACGGCGGATAGCGGTTATCGGTTGGCGGTTGGGCGAGGGCCCAGGTCCGGACGGCGACGGGTTCCCCGTCGCCGTCCGTTTTGCGTGACGTACGCCACATGCGGCGGGCCGTGACGCAATTGACGTTCCGGGGCGACGAGTTGTCGGGGTATGAGCGGATCAGATCATTCCCGTAACGGGTCGGAGATGTTCCCGGCACGTATGCGCAGGTACCGTCCGCCCCATGGAAAGTCAGGGCACGCAGGGCACTCAGGGCGGCATCACCGTGCAGCGGGCCCTGGAACTTCCGGGTCTGCGCGGCGGGCTCCCGGAGGTGGTCGCGGGTGCCGAGCGGCTGCAGCGCACGGTGCGGTGGGTGCACGCGGGCGAGGTGCCGAACATCGCCTCGCTCCTCAAGGGCGGCGAACTGCTCCTGACCACGGGGCTCGGCCTCGGCGCACGCCCCGCCGAGCAGCGTGTCTTCGTGCGCAAGCTCGCCGAGCGGGGCATCGCGGCGCTCGTCGTCGAGCTGGGCCCGCGCTTCGCACGGCTGCCCGCGGCGATAGTGGAGACGGCTCGGGCGGCGGGTCTTCCGCTGGTGCAGCTGCACCGCGAGGTGCCCTTCGTGACGGTCACCGAAGAGGTCCACACCGAGATCGTCAACGGTCATTACGCGCTCCTCCAGCAGGCCGAGGAAGTCCACCGACGCTGCACGGAGGCACTGCTCGGCGGGGGCGGCGTCCCCCAAGTCCTGGCCGTCCTGGCGGAGTTCAGCGGCAACCCGGTGTTCCTGGAGACGGCTGACGGACAGCTCCTGTACGCAGCCGGGGCGGGCACGGAGTGTGCCGATCCGCTCCAGGTGTGGGAGGGGCTGCGGGGTCACCACAAGGACGGCCCGCCCGCGGGTGCGCTGCTCGTCGACGTACCGGGCGGCGGCCCCGGCTCGGGCTCGGTGCGCGCACGGCTCGTGCTGCTCGCCGTGGAGTCCGCGCTGCTTCCGGTGCACCGGATCGCGGCTGAGCGGGCCGCGGGCTCGCTCGCGGTGGTCCTGATGCAGGCCAGGCAGGAGGAGGAGCTCGCCGCGCGGGGCCGGGGCGACTTCCTGACCGATCTCGCGGAGGGCCGGATCCAGGCCGATGACGCGCCCGCCCAGGCGCGGGTGCTCGGTTTCAAGCCCGGCGAGAGCCCGCTGCTCCCGGTGGTGATGCGGCTCGCGGACGGGCTGCCGCCGGGCGGCGGCTGGGCGGTGCTCGCGCGGGCGGTGGCGGAGGAGCTAGCGGTGGTGGGGGTGCCGGTGCTGCTCGGCGTACGTCCGGTCGAGGGGCGTGTCCCGCTGCTTCTGGGGCTGCGCTCGGAATCCGAACGCACCGCGGTGGCCGACCGCGTCGCCGCCGCGCTGCGTGCGGGCGTGGAGCGGGCGGGGATGCAGCGGGCCGGGGCGCTGCCGCCGGTCGTGGTGGTGGGGGTGGCGGGCGGCTGGGCGGCGGCGTCGGCGGGGCTGCGGCACGCGGCGGAGACGGCGACGGCGGCGCAGGGCCTCATCGACCGTCCTTGGTACGACGCGCGGCGCCTGGACATCGATCTGCTGCTGTGGCGTCTGCACAACTACGACGACTCGGCGCTCGCGGCGTTCGTGGACCGCGCGATCGGCCCGCTGCGGACCCACGACCAGCGCTCGAAGCCGCCGCTGCTTCCGACCCTGCAGACGTATCTGGCCCATGCGGGACGCAAGGCGGAGACGGCGCGCGAGCTGCACCTGAACCGTCAGACGCTCTACAACCGCCTCGCCCGGATCAGCGAACTCCTCGGCACGGACCTGGACGACCCGCAGACGGTGCTCGCGCTGAGCCTGGCGCTGCGGGCGCGGAGGCATGTGGCGTAGCGGCGCCGGGAACCCCGGGGCTACACGCCGAAGGGGCGCGTCAACTCGTCGTAGACGCTGAGGACTTGAGTGACCGTTTCGTCCTCGGTCGGCCATGTCGCCGCCTGGGCCGTGCCCTTGTCCTTGAGCCGCTCCCTGAGCGGGGGGTCGGCGAGGAGGCGGGCGACGGCGGTGGCCAGGGCCTCGGCGTCGCCGTACGGGACGAGTGCGGCTGCGTCACCGACGAGTTCGGGAATGCCGCCGACCGCGGTCGCGACGAGCGGCACGCGCGCGTGCAGGGCCTCCTGGGCGAGCACGGAGCGGGACTCCCAACTGGTGGGCAGCACCACGAGATCGGCCGCCGCGAGCATCTCGGGCACGTCGTCGCGCCGCCCGACGAGCCGGACCGGAAGGCCCTCGTTCTCGATACGGCGCTGCAGGGCGCCGCGCTCGGGCCCTTCGCCCGCGATGACGAGGAGCGGCAGAGGATCGAGGTGGCGCCACGCGCGCGTGGCCTCCAGGAGGACGTCATAGCCGCGTTGCGGTTCGAGCGTGCCGACGGTGACGATCAACGGGCGGCCCACGGCGCCGAGTTCGGCCAGGGCCTTGTGGCGCAGCCCCTCGGCGTCCTCGACCTCCCCGTCCGTCGGCCGCGGCGCGGGGAGCGTGACGGGGGCGAGGCGGGCGTCCCGCGCGCCCCTGCTGCGGGCGCGGTCGACGAGGTCGGACGAGGTGCCGAGGACCACGGCGGCGGCCTTGGCGACGCGTCGCTCCAGGAGGCGCAGGACGCGGGCGCGCGCTCCTTCCGCGTGCGCGCGCGTGTGCCAGGTGACGACGAGGGGAGTGCGCCGGCCGGTGAGCGCCAGGGTGGCGCGGAGCGCGGCATGCAGTCCGTGCGCGTGCACGAGGTCGGCGTCGGCGCAGGCCAGCCGGAGGGAGGCGACCGACGCGGGGTCACTGCTGCGCGGTACGTGGACGTGCCGGGCGCCGGTGCCCGGCAGGTCGTAGGCGCTGGCGGCTTCGGCGGGGGCGCACACCGTGACCCGCACGCCCCGCGCCGCGAGTCCCGCGGCGAGCGACCTGACGTGGGCGCTGCTGCCCGCGCTGCCACCGCCCAGCACTTGCACGGTGTGCAGCGAGGTCTGACCGTGCGGTGAGTGGCTGCTCACGTGGCTCACGTAGCCGGGGCTCCTGGGTCGGCGTCGGGGGGCTGCGCCAAGGATGCCAGTCCGTACGGACGTTCCGGCACCGCCGAAAGGCCTCTTCCGTGTCGCACAGGGCAACTCCCTGACCCGGATCACCCACACGGGTGAGGACATCGGGGATTCAACACCGCAAACAACCTACGGCCCTCGCATCTTGGCAGCGCCAACACCGTAACGAAAGCGTTCCGAGCCCGTGGGCGCGCCAGCCCCTCACCAAGGAGCCACACCGCGAGGCACGACGCAACGACGAGGAGTCACATCAGCCGGAAGGCGGCACCGCGGCGCCAGGGCCCCACCCCAACCCCACCCGCCCTCAACACTTCCCGCTCCCCCGCGCCTTCCGGCAGCGGGGCCCCCGCACCCGCCGCGACCGCGCCACACCACAGCGCACGCACTCAGCTCAGCGAGGCCGCGGCTCAGCGGTGCCGAGTGGCTAGCCCCAACGCCCCGCACCCGCCGCGACCGCGCTGACCTTCTCGCCGTACGCGGCGGCCGCCACGACGCCCGCCGCGTGGACGGCGAGCCCCGCGCGGCCGTTGCCCGCGGCGATGGCGAGACCGAGGGCCGCGCCCAAGGCGTGTGCTCCCGCGTCGCCGATCATGGCGCGCTCCCCGATGTCCTCCGGCAGCACGGCCGCCGCGGCTCCGACGGAGGCGGCGGACAGTACCCCGGCGGCGCCTTGGCGCAGCAGCCCCGGCATCCCCAGCGCGACCACCGCTCCGGCTGCCCTCCCCGGGCGTACGTCCACGAGGTTGACGAAATGAGCGGCGCCCGCGATCACGACCCCGGCAAGGAGCTTGTCCACCGGCCGCTCCTTGAGCAGCGCGCCCGCGGCAAGACCCGCCGCGGAGACCCCGAACAACTTCACGGCCCCGCTGGTGACTTCACCCGCCCGCAGCGCGCCCAGGTGCGCACGGAAGCCCCGACGCGGATCGCCCTCCCCCGCCACGTCGTCGTACGCCCCGCAGGCCCCCGCGGAGAGCACGGCGAGCGCGGCGGCGGCGCGGGCCCTGGCGGGCAGCACCACAGCTCCCGCCGCCGCACCGAGGGCGGCCGCGGGCCCGGCGTACAACTCCACGGTCCGCCCGGCATAGTTCTTCCGCTGCCAGCGGCCGGCTCCGCCCGGAGCGCGCGAACGCAACGCGGTGGTGGCGGCGCGGGTGACGGCGACTGCGGCGAGAAGGGCGGTGCTGCGCTGGACGATCATGCGTTTCAGCGTACGCCGCCCAGGTCACGGCCTGTCCGGCGTCCAAGGACCAACGCGACGGAGCCGACGATCGGCGGCACCCGAACCCCACCCACCGAAACGACCCGCCAACCACCCGCCCCCGAGCCGAGCACGTCACGGCCCATCCGGCGTCCGACGACCAACTCGGCGGAGCCAGTGACCGGCGGGACACGAACCCCACCCACCGAAACGACCCGTCAACCACCGGCCCCCCCCCGAACCGACCAGGCCACAACCCAACCGCATCCAAGAACCAACCCGGCGGACCCGGCGACCGGCGGTACGCGAAGCCCGCCCACCGAAGGCGACCCGCCAGTTACCCGTCCCCCCGCGCCGTGGCCAGCAGTTCCTCCGCGTGCGCTCGCGCAGTCTCCGAGTCCTCCTGGCCCGCCAGCATCCGGGACAACTCCCGCACCCTGTCCTCCCCTTCGAGCACCAGGACTCCGGACCGCGTCACGGACCCGTCGTTCGTCTTCTCGACGAGCAGCTGCCGGTCGGCGAACGCCGCCACCTGTGGCAGATGCGTCACGACCACGACCTGCGCGGACTTGGCGAGGCGTGCGAGCCTGCGGCCGATCTCGACCGCGGCCTTGCCGCCGACACCCGCGTCGACCTCGTCGAAGAGGTACGTCGGCACGGGATCCGTACCCGCGAAGACCACCTCGACGGCGAGCATCACGCGCGACAGCTCACCGCCGGACGCGCCCTTGGCGATCGGCCGCGGCGGGGCGCCCGGGTGCGGGGCCAGGAGGAGTTCCACCTCGTCGACGCCCGCGGGCCCGTACGCGACGAGGCGTCCGTCGACCGGCACTCCGTCCGCGTCCTCAGGCACCTCCGTGGCGGTGATGTCGATCGTCACGCGCGCGTGCGGCATCGCGAGCGAGGCCAGCTCTTCGGTGACGGCCGCCGCGAACCGCGAAGCCGCCTCCTGGCGCGCGTCGGTCAACGCCTGCGCGAGCCCCGCCAGTTCGCCACGGAGCGCGTCGCGCTCGGCGGTCAGTTCCTCAAGACGGTCGTCGTCACCTTCGAGTTCGGTGAGCCGCGCGGCCCCCTCCTGGGCCCAGGCGAGGACGGAATCGATGTCGGCGCCGTACTTCCGGGTCAGCTGAGTGAGTGCGGCCCGCCGCTCCTCCACCGCCGCGAGACGCAGGGGATCGGCGTCGAGGTCATCGGCGTACCCCGCGAGCTCCCCCGCCACATCGCCCAGCAGAATCCCGATCTCGCCGATCCGCTCGGCAAGGGCGGCCAGGGCGGGGTCGTGGGAGCGGACCGTCTCAAGAGCCCGGTGGGCGCCCGCCACCAGCGTCGTGGCGTCGACACCCTCCGGGTCCTCGGGGACGCCCGCGAGCGCGGCGTGCGCGGCCGTGGCGGCGGAGGCGAGGGCCTCCGCGTGGCCGAGCCGCTCGGCCTCGGCGGCCAGTTCGGTGTCCTCGCCCTCGCGCGGCTCCACGCCCGCGACCTCGTCGAGGCCGAACCGCAGCAGATCGGCCTCCTGGGCCCGTTCACGCGCGCGCGTGGTGATCTCGTCGACCTCGGTCGTCACGGCCCGCAGCCTGCGGTACGCCGCCGTGTACTTGGCCAGCGGCACGGCGACGGCATCGCCCGCGTACCGGTCGAGGGCCCCGCGCTGCCGGGCCGGTTTGAGCAGGCCCTGCTGGTCCGTCTGACCGTGCACCGCCACGAGGTCGTCGGCGAGTTCGGACAGCAGGCCCACCGGGACCGACCGCCCCCCGAGGTGCGCACGGGAGCGCCCCTCCGCCGAGACCGTACGGCTGATCAGCAGCGCCCCGTCGTCGAGCTCGGCCCCCGCTTCCTCCGCGCGCACGGCAGCCGTGGCATCCGCGGGCACAGTGATCCGCCCCTCCACCACCGCCGCCTTGGCGCCGATCCGCACCAAAGCGGGATCCGCGCGTCCGCCGAGCAGCAGTCCAAGGCTGGTGACCACCATCGTCTTGCCCGCACCGGTCTCGCCGGTCACGGCGGTGAACCCCGGCGACAGCTCGACCACCGCGTCGTCGATGACTCCGAGCGACCGTATCCGCATCTCCTCCAACACGGACACGACCTTACGAGGTCCTGGGCCAGGTGTGCGACGGCCCCTGGTCTCCTTCCACCTTCCTTCCACGAAGACGCAGGTGGCAAAGGCGGACCGAACGGACGCTGTCACTCGCAGGGGGTGGGGCTCCCTGGGGGCTACCAGGGGTGGGGATTACCCCACCATGATCTTCCTGGCAGCCTCCTGGTGCACGGGTGACCCGGCACCCCACCATGATCAGTATGGGAACGGGACTGGCACAGGCGGCGCTGCGCGCGCATCGTCCGGCGTTCGTGGGCACGGCGGTGGCCGCGCTCTTCGCGGCGACCATGGTCAGCGCGTCGACGATGATGCTCGCCGCGACGGGCACCGACGGGCTCTCCGCACGGGCACGCAGGCAGATCGGCGAGAACGGCGTGGGCGACATGGCCGTCGTCCTGCTCATCGGATCGATCTACATGTCGATATTCGTGGTCGCGTCGACGATGGGCACGGCCGTCGCGCAGCAGCACCGCGAGCTCGCCCTGGTGCGTTCCATCGGCGCCAAGCCCCGCCAGGTCCGCCGCGCGGTGGCCGGCCAGGCACTCGCCGCGTCGATCCCCGCGGCGCTCGTCGGCTTCGTTCTCGGCGGCCTCGTCGCGCGCTGGTGGCACGCGGGCATGGTGGCGCACGGGCTGCTCCCCGCCGAGGCGGCCTTCCGCTTCGGCTGGGTCGCCCTGCCGGTATGCATCGGCGTGGCCGTGGTGACGACGACACTCGCCGCGCTCCTGTCGGCACTGCGGTTCTCGCTGCTTCGCCCGGCCCGCGCCCTGAGCGAGGCGGCCACCGGGCGGCGGGGGCTCGGCATCCTCCGGGCGCCGCTCGGCCTGATCGCGGTCGCGGGGGCCTGCGCCGTCTCCGTACTCCTGTCGAAGCAGCCCGCGGACGAGGCGAGCGAGGGCGCGTTCCTCGTCCTGATCCTCTTCTGTGTCGGCGCGGGGCTGCTCGGCCCGCGGATCATCGGGCCCGCGGCCTGGCTCGTCTCCGCGCTGGTGGGCCGGTTCGGCGGCAGCGCGCGCCTGGCGATGCTGAACGTCCGCTCGCAGCCCCGCCGTTTCTCCGCCGCGGTCGTGCCGCTCGTCCTGGTCGTGGGCTTCGGCGTGACGAAGATCGGCATGCACACCACGGCGCAGCACCACACGGGTTCGGCGGGCAGCACGGGCGAGGTCTGGCTCGACTATGTGGGCACGGGGCTCTACGCCGGCTTCGCCGCGATCGCCGCGGCGAACACCCTCGCCATGATCTCCTTCGAGCGCCGCCGCGACATCGCCCTACTGCGGGTGGTGGGCAGCCCGCGGGCCCAGGTGCGGGCAATGGCGGCCTGGGAAGCGGTGGTCGTCGCGGGGACGGCACTGCTCCTCGGCACCGCGATAGCGCTCGGCACACTGGCCCCGATCCTCAGCACAGCCTTCGGCTCGTCACTCCCCCACCTGCCGTGGGCGGTACCGACGGGGATCGCGACGGGCACCCTGCTGCTCACCCTGCTGGCGACGGGGCTTCCGGTGGCAAGCGTGATGCGGCGCCGAGCGATCACTGTGGTGCAGGCAGCGTGAGCGCCCCGAAGGGGCGCGGGGCTGTCACATATTGCGGCTCCGCCCCGTGAGCGCGCCCAGCCACAACGAACCCGCAGATGAGTCCGCACCCCCAGCGGAGCGCTAGTGCGGCGCCCCCCGCCACCCCGACACCGGCAGCGCGAACTTGGCCACGAGCCGGTCGGTGAACGACGCGTGGTGCAGCCGCGCGAGCCGCACCGGCACCTCACCCCTGCGCACCTCGACCCGGGCCCCCGGCGGCAGTTCGACGGTCCTGCGCCCGTCGCACCACAGCACCCCGTGCGACGTGTGCTGCTGGACCTCGACGGCGAGCACCGAGTCCGGCGAGGTCACCAGGGGCTTGGCGAACAGGGCGTGGGCGCTGATCGGCACCATCAGGAGCGCCTCCACCTCCGGCCACACGACGGGCCCGCCCGCGGAGAAGGCGTACGCGGTGGAGCCGGTCGGCGTCGCGCACACGATGCCGTCGCAGCCGAAGCCGGTGACCGGACGGCCGTCGATCTCCAGGACGACCTCGAGCATCAGCTCGGCCGACATCTTCTGCACGGCGGCTTCGTTGAGCGCCCAGTCGCGGTGCACGACATCGCCGTTGCTGCGCACGACGACATCGATCGTCATCCGCTCCTCGACCTCGTACGACTTCGTCACCACCCGGTCGACGACCTTGTCGAGGTCGTCGCGCTCGGCCTCGGCGAGGAAGCCGACACGTCCGAGGTTGACGCCGAGCATCGGCACCCCCGACGCGCGGGCGAACTCCGCGCCGCGCAGCAGCGTGCCGTCGCCGCCGAGCACGACGAGCAGTTCACAGCCGTCGAGGCACTGGGGGGTGGCCTCCTTCACGGTGCCGACCTCGGTCGGCAGCGGCAGATCGGCCGCCTCCGCCTCCAGGACCCGTACGCCGATGCCGCTGCGCAGCAGCCCCTGGACGACGAGTTCGGCACTGCGGATGGCTGCAGGCCGCCCGGTGTGCGCGAGCAGAAAAACGGTACGAGCTCGGGTCTGGGTCTCTCGGGTCTGAGTCAACGGGGCCCCTCCGCCACGGCACGGTCAACGTCCGCCGGGTCGAGTTCGGGCGCCCCGGCACGCAGCCACAGAAAGTACTCGACATTTCCGGAAGGTCCGGGCAGCGGGCTCGCGGTCACGCCAACCACACCGAGCCCGAGCCCCCACGCCTGGCGCGCCACACCGCGTACGGCATCGGCACGCAGTTCCGCGCTGCGCACCACACCGCCGCTGCCGAGGCGTTCCTTGCCGACCTCGAACTGCGGCTTGACCATCAGGACCAGGTCCGCGTCGGGGGCCGCGCACCGCGCGAGTGCGGGCAGCACAAGGCCGAGCGGGATGAAGGAGAGATCCCCGACGACCAGGTCGACGGGGGTGCCGTCGATGGCCTCCAGCGTCAACTCCCGTACGTTCGTGCGGTCCTTGACGGTGACCCGGTCGTCGCTCTGCAGCGACCAGGCGAGTTGCCCGTAACCGACGTCCACCGCGACGACGCCCGAAGCGCCCGCGCGCAACAGCACATCGGTGAAGCCGCCGGTGGACGCGCCCGCGTCGAGCGCACGCCGCCCCTCGACGACCAGGCCCTGCGGCATGAACGCGGCGAACGCGCCCGCCAGCTTGTGGCCGCCGCGCGAGACGTAACCGGGATCGCTGTCATCGGCGGCGACCACGATGGCCGCGGCGGTCTCCACCTGCGTCGCGGGCTTCGTCGCGGTGTTCTTGCCGACGGTCACACGGCCGGCGGCGATCAGCTGGCTCGCGTGCTCGCGCGAGCGCGCGAGCTCGCGACGGACCAGTTCGGCGTCGAGGCGGCGGCGTGCCACTCCTGCCACGTTCTGTTCAGCTCCTGTGGTACGGGGACGAGTGCTGGGGCGAAGCCGCGGGCGTCCCCATGGGTGAGGGCGCCGGCGGCCCGGGGCGTGCGTCGAGCGCGGTCAGCGCGTCGCGTAGTCCCCGGTGTACATCCTCGTACACCTCGATGTGGCCGTCCGTGGCGAGGTGGTCCGCGTCGCCGAGACGCCGGAGCAGGCCGTCCACCTCGGCGTCACCGGTCGGCACACGCTCCACCCCGAGGGGCGCGGGGCCGACGGGGTCGTACGTCTCCGGTTCGGGGTCGTACGCCTGTGCCTGCTCCGCGGTGGCCTCGGGCTCCACCGGCTCAGGCTCGGGGCCCGGCGTCGAGTCGTTCATGCCACGACGCTACCGCGAAGCGCTGCGGTACCGTCGATCACGATGGCCACGATCGAAGAGTGCCGTGCGGCACTGGACAAACTCTCGGACAATCTCGCGGGCGCCGATGGCGGCGTGCGCAGTGCCGCCGCGCTCAACCGCTCGCTGAGCTGCAGCATCACCGATCTCGACGTGACCTTCACGGGCCGTCTCGAGAACGGCCGGATCACGGTGCTCGACACGCATCCCGGCGCCCCGCGCGAGAAGGCCGAGATCCGCCTCACCATGTCCGGCGACGATCTGGTGGCCCTGGTCGACGGCGAGCTGAACTTCGCGAAGGCCTGGGCCTCCGGCCGGGTCAAGCTGGAGGCGGGCCTGCGCGACATGCTCCGCCTCAGGTCGCTGCTTTAGCCGCAGCCGCAGCCGCGGTCCTCGTCCGCCCCCGCCGCGCCGCGGGCACCACGAGCGGCGTCCCGGTCTCCGGGTCGTCGATGATCTGGCAGTCCATCCCGAAGGTGTCCCGCACCAGCTCCGTCGTGACGACGTCGGCCGGCGCGCCCTGGGCGACGACCGCGCCGTCGCGCAGGGCGATGAGGTGGGTGGCGTACCGGGCCGCGTGGTTGAGGTCGTGCAGGACGGCGACGAGCGTGCGGCCCTGCTCCTCGTGGAGATCGGCGCACAGGTCGAGCACGTCGATCTGGTGCTGGATGTCGAGGAACGTCGTCGGCTCGTCCAGGAGCAGGAGCGGGGTCTGCTGGGCGAGCGCCATCGCGATCCACACGCGCTGACGCTGGCCGCCCGAGAGCTCGTCGACGTAGCGGTCGGCCAGTTCGGCGACGCCGGTCGACGCCATCGACTCGCCCACGATCCGCTCGTCCTCCGGCGACCACTGCCGAAGGAGGCCCTGGTGGGGGTAGCGGCCGCGCGCCACGAGGTCGCCCACGGTGATCCCGTCGGGGGCGATGGACGACTGCGGGAGCAGGCCGAGCGTCCGCGCGACCTTCTTCGCGGGCATCGACTGGATGACGTTGCCGTCGAGCAGGACACGACCCGCGGAGGGCTTGAGCATCCGGGACAGGGCGCGCAGCAGGGTGGACTTGCCGCAGGCGTTCGGGCCGACGATCACCGTGAAGGAGTTGTCGGGGATCTCGACGGACAACTTCTCCGCGATGACGCGCTGGTCGTAGCCAAGGGTCACGTCGTCCGCGATGAGCCGGTTCACTGCGGCACGCTCCTGCCTGTCGGTGCTCTCAGAGGTTTTCGTGTTCGTGGCCGTACGCGTCTTCATATCCGCCCCGCCTTGCGCTCGATGACGAGGAGCCACAGCAGGTAGATGCCGCCGAGCACTCCCGTGACCACACCCACGGGCAGCTGGTCGGCGCCGAAGGCCCGCTGCGATGCCCAGTCCGCGACGATCAGCAGGGTCGCGCCCATGAACATCGCCGGCATCAGGTTGGGCCCCGGCGAGCGGGTGAGCCGCCTCGCCAGCTGCGGCGCGGTGAGCGCGACGAAGCTGACGGGGCCCGCCGCCGCGGTGGCGGCGGCGGTGAGCAGCACGGCCGAGGCCATCAGGACGATGCGGGTGCGCTCGACGGGCACGCCGAGCGCGTACCCGACATCGTCACCCATCTCCAGCATCCGCAGCGGACGGGCGTACGTCATGACGAGCGGTACGAGGATGGCGCACAGGACGAGCAGCGGCCAGACCTGGTCCCAGTCACGCCCGTTGAGGGAGCCGGTCATCCAGACGACGGCGCGGGCGGCGTCGACGAGGTCCGCCTTGGTGAGCAGATAGCCGTTGATGGCGGTGACGAAGGCGGAGACGCCGATGCCGACCAGGACGAACCGGAAGCCGTGCACGCCTCGCTTCCAGGCGAGCACATAGATCGCGAAGCCGGTCACCAGACCGCCCATGAGCGCGCCCCCCGCGACCTGCACCGCGGTGCCCTGGAAGAGGACGATCATGATGAGCGCGCCCGCGGTGGACCCCTGCCCGAGGCCGAGGATGTCCGGACTGCCCAGCGGATTGCGGGAGATGGACTGGAAGATCGCGCCGCCGAGCCCGAGCGCGGCCCCCACGAGAAGACCGACCAGGACCCGTGGCAGCCGCAGGTCGTTGATGATGAACTCCTGCCCGGCGTCTCCGTTGCCGAACAGGGTGCGGATGACGTCGGCGGCGGGGATGGGGAAGTCGCCGGTGCCGATCAGGACGACGCTCGCGACGAGCGCGGCCAGGATGAGCACGACGACGACCACGGCCGTGCGGACGTCGAGGCGGAAGCTGAGCCCGCCCCGGGTGCGTATCGCCTTCACAGCTGAGCCAGCCTCCGCCGTCGTACGAGAAAGATGAAGACCGGGGCGCCGATCAACGCGGTGATGATGCCGACCTGCAACTCCGCGGGCCGCGCGACGATACGCCCGATGACGTCGGCGCCTAGCAGGAGCACCGGCGAGAGGATCGCCGCGTAGGGCAGGATCCAGCGCATGTCGGGCCCGGTGAAGGAGCGCACGACGTGCGGCACCATCAGGCCGACGAACATGATCGGCCCGCAGGCCGCGGTCGCCGCCCCGCAGAGCAGCGTCGCGGCGGCCATGGACAGGGCGCGGGTGCGGTTCAGATGGGCGCCGAGCGCGCGGGCGGTGTCGTCGCCCATGGCCATGGCGTTGAGCGGCCGGGCGAGGCCGAGTGCGAGCACGATGCCGATGACGAGGAAGGGCAGGACCTGAAGGATGGTCTCGTTCCTGGCGGATGCCAGGGAGCCGACCGTCCAGAAGCGCATCTTGTTGAGCGCGGCGTTGTCCGTGATCATCACGGCCTGCAGATAGCCGTAGAGCGCGGCGCTCAGCGCGGTACCGGCGAGCGCGAGCCGTACGGGCGTCGCGTTGCGGGTCCCTCCGAGGGCGTAGACGGCGGCTCCGACAACGGCCGCTCCCGCGAAGGCGAACCACACGTAGCCGCTCAACGAGGTGACACCGAAGAAGCTGATGGCGGTGACGACGGCGGCCGACGCGCCGAGGTTGATGCCGAGCAGTCCCGGGTCGGCCAGCGGGTTGCGCGTCAGTGCCTGAAGGACGGCGCCCGCGAGGCCGAGGGCCACGCCGACGAGTACGCCGAGCAGCGTCCGTGAGAGCCGCTCTCCGACGACGACATCGCCGTACGTCCCGGTGTCCTGGAAGAGGCCGTGCCAGACCTGGTCCATGGACAGCTGTTTGGCACCGACCGCGATGCTCGCCACGACGACGAGCAGCAGCACACAGACCGAGACGAGGAGCCCGGCGCTGCGTATCGCGCGGCGGTTGGGTGGCGCGGGGGCGGTCTCCGCGCTTGCTTCGGGGGGACTGTCGACCAACACCAGGTTAGGTTAGCCTACCCTCGCACTGGACTTCGACGAGAGAAGCACCAACCTATGCGCGCCCGCCGCCCGATAACTCCCGCTCCGCCCCGCCGTGACGCACTTGTCACCCCAGGCATGTCCCGCCGCGGCCTGCTCGCCTCCGGCGGAGCCCTCGGCATCGGCGCCCTGCTCAGCGCCTGCGGAAGCGAGGAGAAGTCCGGGAAGAGCGCGGGCTCCAAAGCCTGGACCTTCAAGGACGACCGTGGCAAGACCGCCAAGGTCGACCACACCCCGAAGAATATCGTCGCCTACATCAGCACGGCGGCGGCCCTGCACGACTACGGCGTCACCTGCACCGGAGTCTTCGGCCCCTCCAAGCCGGTGGACGGCAAGCCCAACCCGCAGGCGGGCGACCTCGACGTCAGCAAACTGACGAGCCTCGGTGAGTCCTTCAACCAGTTCAACATCGAGAAGTACGCGGGTCTCGACCCCGACCTCCTGATCAGCAACATGTTCCCGCCGCCCGCCCTCTGGTTCGTGCCGGCGGACAGCACCAAGAAGATCGAGGCGCTCGCACCCACGGTCGGCATCAACGGCGCCCGCGCTTCGCTCCTGGAACCGCTGAAGCGCTACACCGAACTCGCCGAGGCGCTCGGCGGGGACCTCGATTCGGAGAAGGTGCGCGCCGCGAAGGCCCGTTTCGACAAGGCCGAGCGCCGACTGCGGGAGGCGGCGAAGGGCAACCGTGGCCTGAAGGTCCTTGCGATGACCGGTGACGCCGACCAGTTCTACGTCGCGGTGCCGGACTCCTACTGCGACCTGAACTACTTCAAGGACCTCGGTGTCGAGTTCGTCGAGGGCAAGAAGAGCGACGAATGGGGCTTCTGGGAGTTCCTCAGCTGGGAGAACGCCGACAAATACCACGCGGATCTCATCATGATGGACAACCGGTCGACGGCGCTGCCGGCCAAGGAGCTGGCGAAGAAACCCACCTGGGAGCTGCTCCCCGCCGTCAAGGCCGGCCAGACCGTGCCCTGGTCGATGGAAGAGCGGTACAGCTACGCCGGTTTCGCCCCCGTGCTCGAACGACTCGCCGCCGCCATCGAGAAGTCCAAGAGGCTCACCTGATGACTGAATCGCCGTACCACTTCTTCGACTGCCACGTGCTGCGCGCCGACTACGTCACCCCCTCCATGATCCGCGTGGCCCTCGGCGGCGACGGCCTGGACCGGATGGCCTCGGCCGGCCGCGACCAGCGCATCAAGATCTTCCTTCCGCACCCGGGCCAGGACGCCCCCGTCATGCCGGACACGACGGAGGGCGACGCGTCCAGCTGGTACGCGGACTGGTGCGCCCTCGACCCCGATGTCCGGGGCATCATGCGCACCTACACCACGCGTGAACTGCGCCGCGATCCCGACGAGTTGATCGTCGACTTCGCGGTGCACGGCGCGGCTCCCTCGCCCCACGACGGCCCGGCCACCAGCTGGGCGCGGTCCGCGGGCCCCGGCGCGCGGATCGGCGTACTCGCCCCGGTCGAGGAGGAGAACGGCGCCTACGACTTCAGGCCGCCGCAGGACACCGACTGGGTGCTCCTGACCGCCGACGAGTCGGCGCTCCCCGCGGTGGCGGCCATCCTGGAGACGCTCCCGCCCGGGACGCCGACCCGCGTGTGGATCGAGGTCCACGACCCGGCGGACAAGCAGGAGCTGCCCACGAAGGCCGACGCCGAGATCACCTGGCTCACGGAGGAGGGCGCGACGCCGTCGGGGATCCGCGCCGCCGAACTGCCTTCGGGCACTCCGTACGCCTGGGTCACGGGCGAGTCCGCGACGGTCAAGACCGTCCGCCGCCACCTGGTCGGCGACCGCGGCTTCGACCGCAAGCGGATCTCGTTCTCCGGCTACTGGCGCAAGGGCACCACCACGGACGAACTGATAGACCGCAACGAAACGGCCTGACTCCGCCCACTCCGCTGCCCGAGGCCCCGCCCGCACACCGGCCGGCGGTCCGGCGCGGGAGGGTCCACCCCTCGGGTCGGCCCTCGCAAGCCCCAGCTCACGCAGCGGCCGGGGCCGCACCGCTAGAGGGGCCGGCCCCCAGGTCGCTCCCCCGAAGCCCCCGCCCGCACACCGGCCGAGGCCTCGCCGGCCTCGCCGCTGGACGGCCGCGGGCTCGGGGCCGACCCCCGGGCCGGCTCACCTCGAAGCCACACCCCGAGCCACGCCCACCCGGGGCTGCGCCCGGAGCCACATCGCTTCAGAGCAACGGCTCCGGCCGGGTCAACCCGGAGCGCAACCCCCATCACCGACCGCGCCGCCAGCCGTCAGCCGCCAGCCGCCCGCTGCCCCACTGCCCCGCCGCCCAGGCGGGACTACAACCCCAGCCGCCTCAACGCCTTCTCCCCGTCCAGCGCGCACTTCCCGTCCCCCGCCTCCGTCCATGCCGCCGCGCACAGCGCCCGCAGCCCGTCCATCGCGTCGCCCTCGCCGTCAAGCACCAGCTCGTGCCCCCGCGCCGCCGCCGTCCAGCCGCCGCAGCCGAAGCCGCCCTGCGCCGAGGTCACTTCGGGCTGGCCGGTCAGCATGGAGCGCAGGTCCGCGTCCACGTACGTGGGCCGGTGCTCGGGCGGGGCCGCGAGCAGCTGGGCGCCGTCCGTGACGCCCGTCAGGACCAGCAGCGAGTCCACCTCGCCGTTGAACGCGCCCTCGATGTCCGTGTCGAGCCGGTCGCCCACGACCAACGGCCGCTCGGCGCCCGTCCGCAGGATCGTCTCGCGGTGCATCGGAGGCAGCGGCTTACCCGCCACCCGCGGCTCCGCGCCCGTCGCGATGCGTACGACCTCGACCGCCGCGCCATTGCCCGGCGCGATGCCCCGCGCACTGGGAATCGTCAGGTCGGTGTTGGACGCGAACCACGGCACACCGCGCGCGATCGCGTAACAGGCCTCGGCGAACCGGCCCCACGCCATGTCGGGCCCGCCATACCCCTGCACGACCGCCACAGGACTGTCGTCCGCCGACTCCACCGGCTCGAGCCCACGCTCCCGCAGCGCGACCCGCAGCCCTTCCCCGCCGACGACCAACACCCGCGCGCCCTCAGGGACTTCCTCACTCACCAGCCGCGCCGCCGCCTGCGCGGACGTGATGACGTCCGCGGCCCCGGTCGGAATGCCGAGCTCCGTCAGATGCTGGGCCACCGCGTCCGGCGTACGCAGCGCGTTGTTCGTCACGTACGCGAGATGCATGCCGCCGGAGGCGGCCTTGCCGAGCGACTCGACGGCGTGGGCGATCGCGTGGCCGCCCGCGTACACCACCCCGTCCAGGTCGAGCAGCGCCGTGTCATACGCCTCGCTCAGCACATCCCGGCTGCCTTCGGGCCGCGTCCTGACGGTCTGGCTCATTACGCATCGCTCCTCGATCGATCCCACTCCCCCGATCATCGCTCATGCCACTGACACACATACGATGCAGCAATGAACACAGCGGGTCATACCGACGACCGAGGCCTCGACCTGATCCCGTTCCGAGGCGTTCGCTACGTCCCCGAACAGGTCGGCAGCCTTGCCGCCGTGACGTCCCCGCCGTACGACGTGGTCGTACGGCCCGACGGCCTGCTCCACCTGGAGTCGGCCGACCCGCACAACATCGTCCGGCTGATCCTCCCCCAGGCCACCACACCGGCGGCCCGCAACCAGCAGGCAGCCGAGACCCTGCACGCCTGGCTCTCCCAGGGCGTCCTCGCCCCCGATCCGGACCCCAGTCTCTACGTCTACGAGCAGCGCGACGCAGGCATCCTGCAGCGCGGCATCATCGGCGCGCTGCGCCTCTCCGAGGCGAAGGACGGCATCGTCCTGCCCCACGAAGGCGTCATGTCCCACGTGGTGGAGGACCGCGCGGCCCTGATGCGCGCGACGAGCGCCAACCTCGAACCCCTGCTCCTGACGTACCGCTCCACCGGCGACCCCACGGGCGCGACAGCCGTCATCGAACGCACCGTGACGACCAAGCCCCTCCTGTCGACGACCACGGAGGACGGCTTCAGCCACCGCCTGTGGGCCGTCACCGACCCCGCCGACCTCGCCGAGATCCAGTCAGATCTCTCCCACCACCAGGCCCTGATCGCGGACGGGCACCACCGGTGGGCGACCAATCTCCGGCTGCGCTCCGAGCACCCGTCGGCCGGCCCCTGGGACTACGGCCTCGTCCTCCTGGTCGACACCGCCCGCTACCCGCTCCGGGTCCGCTCCATCCACCGCTACCTCCACCTGCTCCCGGTCTCCGACGCCCTGGCCGCCGTCAAGGACTCCTTCCGCGTACGCACCATCGAGGGCCCCCTCCCCCGCGCCCTGGAAGCCCTGGCCGATGCGGCGGCCGAAGGCAACGCGTTCCTCCTCGCGGGCGACGGAGCCTTCCACCTCATAGACCTCCCCTCCCCCGACCTCCTGGCCCGTACGATCCCGGCGGACCCCCCTGAGGCCTGGCGCACCCTGGACGCGACGGTCCTGCACTCCACGCTCCTCGATCACATCTGGCAGATCCCGGACGCCCCGGAGCACATCGCGTACATCCACGACACCGAGGCCACGGTGGAGAAGGCGGAACGCGACGGCGGCACGGCCGTCCTGATGCACCCGGTCCGCGAAGAGGTCGTACGCGACCTGGCCCGCCAGGGCGTCACGATGCCCCGCAAGTCCACGTCCTTCGGCCCCAAGCCGGCCTCGGGCCTGGTCCTGCGCAGCCTCGACTTCTGAAGCACGCGCACATGTGAATCACCGCACATACGACAACGGGCGGGACCCTTGATGGGATCCCGCCCGTTGTCGTACTACCAGGTCAGTGTCAGTGCTCAGGCCTTGCGGTCCTCGTCACCGTCGTCGTCCAGCTCGAAGTCGTCCTCGTCGTAGTACTCTTCCACGCCCTCATCCTCGTCCTCGTCCTGGTCCTCCTGGACCGGGGCGACGAAGACGACGTCGGGCTCCGAGACGGGCGCCGCCTCTGCGACCGGCGCCTGCGACTCCCCTTCCATCACGTCGACGAACTCGACGCCGTCAAGCTCGGCAAGGCGGTCCGACGCGTCGGTGCTGCCGTCCTTGTCGGACTCGATGACCTTCGCGAACCACTCCCGCGACTCGTCCTCACGTCCCGCCGCGAGCAGCGCGTCGGCATAGGCGTACCGCAGCCGCGCGGTCCACGGCTGGACGGAGTTCGACGCGAGCTCAGGGCCCTGGAGGGTGACGATGGCGGCATCGATCTGCCCCAGGTCACGCCGTGCACCGGCGGCGACGAGACGCATCTCGACCTGCCCCGGCTTGTCCAGCTTCTGCACCTCGGGCGCACCGGCCATGTCCAGCGCCTTCTCGGGCCGGCCCATGCCGCGCTCGCAGTCCGCCATGACGGGCCAGAGCTCGACACTGCCGGTCATCCGCTTGGCCGCCCTGAACTCCCCGAGCGCCTCGCTGTACTTCTGGGTCGCGTACGCGGCGAAGCCCGCCGCCTCGCGCACAGCAGCGACGCGCGAGGCGAGCCGCAGCGCGATCCGCGAGTACTCGTAGGCCTGCTCGGGGTCCTCGTCGAGGAGGTTGGCGACCATAACCAGGTTCCTGGCGACATCCTCGGCGAGCCCCTTGGGAAGGCTCTGCAGCTCCTGCTGCACGTCCTTGTCGATCTCGTGACCCGTTACGTCATCGGGGATCGGCAGCCGCTTGATCGGCTCGCGGTCGCGGTCCCGGTCGTCACGCCCGCGGTACCCACCGCGGTCACCGTCACGCCGGTCGTCGCGCCCACGGAAACCGCCGGGCCGACCGCCTCGGTCGTCACGCCGGGGCCCACGGTCATCACGCCCGCGGAAGCCGCCACCGCCACCGCCGCGGTTGTCATCGCGACGGAACCCGCCACGATCGCCGCCACCACGGTTGTCGTCACGACGGAACCCGCCACGGTCGCCACCGCGGTCATCCCGACGGTCATCGCGTCGGTCGTCACGGCGGAAACCACCGCGATCGCCACCGCCACGGTTGTCGTCACGACGGTCATCGCGCTGGAAGGCGGGACGGTCGCCACCACGGGGGCGGTCGTCACGGCGGAAGCCACCGCGGTCACCGCCACGGTCGTCACGCCTATCGTCCCGGCGGTCATCACGACGGAACGGCGGACGGTCGCCACCACGGTCATCGCGACGGTCGTCGCGACGGTCGTCGCGACGGAAGCCACCGCGATCACCACCGCCACGGTTGTCGTCACGACGGAAACCACCACGGTCACCGCCACCACGGTTATCGTCACGGCGGTCGTCGCGACGGAACGGCGGACGGTCGCCACCACGGTCGTCGCGACGCGGAGCGCCGGAGGTCGAACGGTCATCACGGCGGAACGCGGGACGGTCACCGTCACGGCGGTCGTCGCGACGCGGGCCACCCGAGGTCGAGCGGTCGTCGCGACGGAACGGAGGACGCCCACCGCCACTGCGGTCATCACGCCCGCGGAAACCGCCACCGCCGCCGCCACCGCGATTGTCATCGCGACGGAAGCCGCCACGATCACTGCCGCGGTCATCACGCCGGTCGTCGCGTCGGTCGTCACGTCGGAAGGGGAGTCGGTCGCCGCCGCCACCCCGGTTGTCGTCACGGCGCGGTCCGCCAGAGGTCGACCGGTCGTCACGGCGGAAGCCACCACGGTCGCCACCGCGGTCATCCCGACGGTCGTCACGCCGGAAACCGCCGCGCTCGCCGCCGCGGTCGTCACGGCGAGGCGCACCCCGGTCGCGGTCGTCGCGACGCGGGCCGCCGGAGGTGGAGCGGTCGTCACGGCGGAACGGGGGACGCCCACCGCCGCTGCGGTCGTCGCGGCGGGGCGCGCCGCCACGGTTTCCGCCCCGGTCGCCACCGTCCCGGCCGCGCTGGCCGCGCTCCGGTCGCTCGTCGGGAGAGTTGGTGGACATCGGTGACTCCTAGTCTTCGGTACCGCAGTCATTCTCGCGCAGCCGGGTAGCCGGCGCGCTTCGACAAAACAAAAAGGACCCATGGTCCCAGCGTGTGTGCTGGGACCATGGGTCCTCCAAAGATTGTTCGGCGGCGTCCTACTCTCCCACAGGGTCCCCCCTGCAGTACCATCGGCGCTATGAGGCTTAGCTTCCGGGTTCGGAATGTAACCGGGCGTTT
>NZ_JBITEU010000007.1:0-508314 GCF_044455475.1 Streptomyces sp. NPDC051218
AAGGTCCAGTTGGAGGCTTCGGTGTCGACGAAGATGATGCGTGCGTCTTGGTATTGCTTGTCGTCGTCGGCCCAGACGTAGTAGTCGCCGTAGGGGCCTTCGGGGTCGGTGCGTGAGGCCTGGAACCACGGGTGCTGGTCGCTGGTGTGGTTCATCACGAAGTCGATGATCACGCGCATGCCCCGCTGATGCGCGGAGTCCACGAATTCGACGAAATCCCCGAGATCGCCGAACTCGGGCAGGACGGCGACGTAATTGGCCACGTCGTAACCGCCGTCGCGCAATGGTGAGGTGAAGAAGGGCGGCAGCCACAGGCAGTCGACGCCCAGCCACTGCAGATAGTCCAGCTTGGCGGTGATGCCCTTGAGGTCGCCGATGCCGTCGCCGTCACTGTCGTGGAAGGAGCGGACAAGCACCTCGTAGAAGACGGCGCGCTTGAACCACTCGGGATCGCGGTCCTTGGCGGGCGTGTCCTCGAACAGGTCGGACACAGGCTTGTTGACGGTCATGCATCCTCCGTTGCCGCACGGCTGATGGCGCGTGCTTCCTCACTCGACCGCGCATACGTGCGCGGGGGAAACGCCCGGTGTGAGACGGACGTATATGACCTCGCCCCACGTGTACGTCGTGTCGCTCAGTTCGTCGCGCACGCGGAAGGAAGAGCCGGGCGCGATGTTCAGAAGCGTGGGGTCGAGGCGTACCGTCGCCTCCTGGGTGTGGTGCGGGTCGAGGTTCACGACCACCAGCACCGTGTCGCCGGACGCGTGACGGCTGTACGCGATCACCTGGTCGTTGTCCACGGGGTGGAAGTGCACGTTGCGCAGCCGGTGCAGCGCCGGGTGGCGTCGACGGATCGTGTTGAGCGTGGTGATCAGCGGCGCGATGGTGGTGCCCGCGCTTTCCGCCGACTCCCAGTCGCGGGGCCGCAGTTGGTACTTCTCGGAGTCCAGATAGTCCTCGCCACCCGGCTGGAGAGGCGTGTTCTCGCAGAGTTCGTATCCGCTGTAGAGGCCCCACGTCGGCGCGAGGGTCGCGGCGAGCACCGCGCGCAGCTCGAAGGCGGGGCGGCCGCCGTTCTGGAGGAACTCGGGCAGGATGTCGGGGGTGTTGACGAAGAAGTTCGGCCGCATGCAAGCGGCCGTCTCGCTGGCCAACTCCTGCACGTACGAAGTGAGTTCAGGTTTGGTGTTGCGCCAGGTGAAGTATGTGTAGGACTGCTGGAAGCCGATCGCGGCGAGGGTGCGCATCATGGCGGGGCGGGTGAAGGCCTCCGCCAGGAAGATGACGTCGGGGTCGGTGTGGTTGATGTCGGCCAGGACCTGCTCCCAGAAGGCGACCGGTTTGGTGTGCGGATTGTCGACGCGGAAGATGCGCACGCCGTGGTCCATCCAGAACCGCAGCAGGCGTACGGTCTCGGCGACCAGGCCCGGCATGTCGCGGTCGAAGGCCAGGGGGTAGATGTCCTGGTACTTCTTGGGCGGGTTCTCCGCGTAGGCGATGGAGCCGTCGGCGCGGTGCTGGAACCACTCGGGGTGTTTGTTGACCCAGGGGTGGTCGGGGGAGCACTGCAGGGCGAAGTCCAGGGCGACTTCGAGGTGCAGGTCCGTGGCGCGGCGTACGAAGGCGTCGAAGTCGGCCAGGGTGCCCAGGGCGGGGTGGATCGCGTCGTGGCCGCCCTCGGGGGAGCCGATGGCCCAGGGCACGCCCACGTCGTGCGGGCCGGGGGACAGCGAGTTGTTGGGACCCTTGCGGAAGGTGGTCCCGATGGGGTGGATCGGCGGCAGATAGACGACGTCGAAGCCCATCGCGGCGATGGCCGGAAGCCGCTCGGCGGCGGTACGGAAGGTGCCGGACTTCGGGGCCTGGCCCTCGCGGACGACGGCGCCCTCCGAGCGCGGGAAGAACTCGTACCAGGAACCGAACAACGCCCGCTCCCGCTCCACCAGCAGCGGCAACGGCGCGCTCTCGGTGAGGCGTTCGCGCAGGGGATGGGCCGAAAGGAGCGCGCGCACTTCGGGTGCCGTCGCTGCCGCGAGGCGGTCGAGCGGGGTGCGGGTGTCATCGCGCAGCAGACCGAGCGCGGACTGCAGGGTGGAGCGCGTCGTGTCGTCGGGGGCCTGGGCGACGGCACGCTCGAAGAGCAGGACCCCGTCATCGAGGGTGACCCCGGTGTCCACGTCGGCGTGCACCTTGATCACCGCGTCGCGCTGCCAGGCGGCCATGGGGTCGGTCCAGGCCGCGACGGTGAACGACCAGTGGCCGACCGCGTCCGGGGTGACGTCGGTGGTCCACCGGTCCGTCCCGGGCGCCGACTCCCGCATGGCCCGGCGCCGGGGGGCGCGGCCATCGGGCGCGTACAGGACCGCCTCGGCGCCGACCACTGCGGAGCCTTCGGCGAACACGACAGCCGTGACCTCGACGGCCTCGCCGACGACCGCCTTCGCCGGGCGCAGGCCACCGTGCACACAGGGCCGCACATCCTCGATGGGGATGCGGACGTGGCTGGGGTCCACCGACATGTTGTCCACCTCCGTGGGTCGTCCGGTGCGTTGCTCGTCTCGGAGTACGTCTCGGCTTCGTTCCTTGCGGCGTCGTTCCTCGCGGCTCCGGCTCCCGCGTCGGCCGACGCGCGTCATCCGCCGCGTGTCGGGCGTTCCGCGGCCTCGGCCGCCTCCCGCCCGCAGCGTTCGCTCGTCACCGCGCACAGTGCGGCCACGGCGTCCTCGAACCGGGCGCGCACCGCGGGGTCGCCGGGCGAGGCGAGGAAGCGGCGCTGCCATGCGCGGTACCTCACCAGTTGCCGGTCAACGTCTTCTGTGACGCGCTCCAACCGCATCGCACTCGACCTCCTGGACCCCCGCGACGGCGAGTCCCGGCGGGGCTCGCGGGCCGTTCACGGAGGGGGAGCGAGCCGTCACAACGGGTTTACTCCCTCCCCCATGGTGCGAGCTGAAGCGCGCCGCGTCCTGTTGAACGCAGCGCACTCGGCCGATCACGCTCGTGTTGCACGAATGGAGTAGGGGGGTGAAAGTGGTGCTGACTCTCGAGCGAACACCGCTCACGTTCTGTGCACATACCGGCTCTGCCGAGGCATCGGAGCGCGAGCTTCCGCGGTGAGGAGCATGAACGATGAACCACCACGCAGTGCCCCGCTACTACCACCTCGACGTGGATCTGGTGCCTGAGCGCGTCGGTCAGATCCGACGCATCCTGGCAGCCCATCTGAGGTACTGGGGGCTGAAACAGCTTGTTCCGGACGTGTCGCGAGGTGTCGGTCTCCTGCTGGAGCCGACGGCACGGAACGCCTCCGCGGGACGGACCGCGATCGAGACCTGGTGGACCGGGCAGCATCTGATCACCGCGGTCTCGCACGGCGACGCGGCCACCGAGGGGGAGCATCGCGCGGAGCCGGACTTCCTGGCCGAGATCGCGGCGCTCAGTGACGGGTGGGGCCGCTGCACCGCCGACGACAAGCACATCGTGTGGTTCTCGCTGCGCAGCCGTACGGAGGTCCGCGAACCGCTGCTTCCCAAGGGCCCGGCGCCCATCACGATCGAGGCGCGGCCGCTGCCCCGGGCCGTGCCGCAGCCGGTCGGCGTGGGAACGCCCGAGCCGGCACCGCCTCTTGAGGTCGCCGAACCCGCCTGACCGGACCGTGGCGGCGATCGTGCGGCGGGTGCGTTCCCGGAAGGGCGCGCACCCGCCGCATGCCCGATGGTCGAACCAGGGACACCAGGGACGACGACGGGAGACCTTGTGCGCGTGTGGACCGGCCGACCTTTTCCGCTCGGCGCCACGTACGACGGCGACGGGACGAACTTCGCCCTCTTCAGCGAGGTGGCCGAGCAGGTCGTCCTCGTCCTCCTGGACGAGGACGGCACCGAACAGGCCGTGACGCTCACGGAGGCCGACGGCTCGGTGTGGCACGGCTATCTGCCCGACGTCGGGCCGGGCCGGCGCTACGGATACCGGGTGCACGGCCCCTGGATGCCGACCGCCGGACATCGCTGCGACCCGGAGAAGTTCCTGCTCGATCCGTACGCACGGGCGATCCACGACCTGGCCGACGACGGGCCGCGGAAGAAGGCGCCCACTCGTGGCGCGGCATCCCGCGAGGGCACCGGACCGGCCACCCTGTGCGGTGTCGTCGTCGATCCGTCCTTCGACTGGACCGGGGACAGCCCGCCCTCGCACGCCTACGCCGACTCGGTGATCTACGAGACGCACGTACGCGGACTGAGCCGCACCCATCCCGGCGTCCCCGAAGAACTCCGCGGCACCTACGCGGGCCTGGCGACACCGGCCGTCATCGACCATCTGACCTCCCTGGGGGTCACCGCGGTCGAACTGATGCCGGTGCACCAATACGTCCAGGACGGGTTCCTGCTCGACAAGGGCCTGTCCAACTACTGGGGCTACAACACGATCGGATTCTTCGCGCCGCATCACACCTACGCGGCCCACGGAACGCTCGGACAGCAGGTCACCGAGTTCAAGTCCATGGTGAAGGCCCTGCACGCGGCGGGCCTCGAAGTGATCCTGGACGTGGTGTACAACCACACCGCGGAGGGCAACGAGAACGGCCCCACCCTCTCCTTCCGCGGTATCGACAACGCGTCCTACTACCGGCTGTCCGACGAGGACTTCAGCCGGTACTACGACACCACGGGGACCGGCAACAGCCTGCTGATGCGCCACCCCAACGTCCTTCAGCTGATCATGGACTCCCTGCGCTACTGGGTCACCGAGTGTCACGTCGACGGTTTCCGCTTCGACCTGGCCGCCACCCTCGCCCGGCAGTTCCACGAGGTGGACCGGCTCTCCGCCTTCTTCGACCTCATCCAGCAGGACCCCGTGATCAGCCGCGTCAAACTGATCGCCGAGCCGTGGGACCTCGGTGACGGCGGCTATCAGGTCGGCAACTTCCCGCCGCTGTGGTCCGAATGGAACGGGAAGTACCGCGACTGTGTCAGGGAGTTCTGGCGCGGCGGCGAGGGGGCGCTGGCGGAGTTCGCGTCACGGCTGACGGGATCCGCAGACCTCTACCAGCACGACCGGCGCCGCCCGCGCGCCAGCGTCAACTTCATCACCGCCCACGACGGATTCACCCTGCGCGACCTCGTCTCGTACGACACCAAGCACAACGAGGCCAACGGCGAGGGAAACCGGGACGGCGAGAGCGACAACCGCTCCTGGAACTGCGGCGCGGAAGGCGCCACGCGCAACCCCGAGGTGCGTGCCCTGCGCGCACGCCAGCAGCGCAACTTCCTGGCGACGCTGATGCTGTCCCAGGGCATTCCGATGCTCGGCCACGGGGATGAGATCGGCCGCACCCAGCTCGGCAACAACAACGCGTACTGCCAGGACAACGAGACGGCGTGGATCGACTGGGACCTCGACGAGGAACGCGAGGACCTCCTTGACTTCACCCGCCGGGTGGTGGCGCTACGCACCGAACATCCCATCCTGCGCCGCCGCCGCTTCTTCCGGGGCGACACCGTCACGCACCAGGGGCAGCCGCTGCCGGACCTGGTCTGGCTGCGGCCGGACGCCGAGGAGATGACGACGGAGGACTGGGACCGCCCCGACGCGCACTCGGTGGCCGTCTTCCTCAACGGTGACGCCATCGCGGAACGGGACCGCGTCGGCCGGACCGTCGTCGACGACTCGTTCCTCGTCCTGTTCAACTGCTTCTGGGAGCCGATGGAGTTCCGGCTGCCCGACGCCGCCTACGGCTCGTCCTGGACGACCCTGCTCGACACATACGAAGCCGGCCTGCCGGACGAGACGGAGCACAAGGCCGATACGACCCTGAGCGTGGGCCCGCGTTCCCTCATCGTCCTCTCCCGCCCACCGGGCAGATGAAGCTCCCCCGCCCACCGGGCAGATGAAGCGACCGGGTCACGGGCGGTCCAAGTCCACCTTGAGGTCGTCCGTCTCCGTCCAGAAGCCCTCGTCCGCGTCCTGCAGCCGGGACGCCGCGTGCTTCATGTGACGGCGTACGGCGCTGCGGGCCGCCCCCGCGTCGCCCGACTCGATGGCCGCCAGAATCGCGTGGTGCTCCACCCGCACCGCCTCGATGAAGTCGTCGCGCCGGGCCTCGTTGGCCCGCGTGACGCGGATACCGCCGCGCATGACCTCGCCCAGATACCGCACGGTCGACACCATCACCGGGTTGCCGGTCGACTCGGCGATCGACTGGTGGAACGCCAGATCCTCCTCCACCCCGTCGCCGCCCGCCGCAACCGCCTCGTCGATCGCGGCCAGCGACCGCCGCATCCGGGTGACGTCGTCCGGCGTGGACCGGGTGGCCGCCAGGGAGGCCGCCTCGCCCTCCATGGCGCGGCGGACCTCCACGATCTGCAGCACCTTGGACTTGGTACCGGAGGCCTCGGCCTCCAGGTCGAGCGGCCTGGTGCGCCGGGGCATCACGAACACGCCCCGGCCCTGTCGCGGTTCGACCAGGCCCGCGTTCCGCAGCCGGGAGACGGCCTCACGGATCACGGTGCGGCTGACGCCGAGCTGCTTGACCAACTCGACCTCGGTCGGCAGCTTGTCGCCCTCGGCGAGACGCCCGGACTCGATCTCCTCCGAGAGGATCGCGGCGACCCGGTCCGCGAGCCGAATGGGGCCACTCACCTTGGAGAACATGCTCGTCAGTCTATCCGTCAGGCCCCGATCGCCCCGGGCGCGGGCAGGTCTCCCGCGGTCACCGCCCCGGGGTGGTCCTCGACGTACGCCCGGACGACCGACTCGAAGCTCGCGTCGGGACGCAGGCCGAGCGCGGTGGCGCGCGCGTTGTCGAAGACGGCGGGCCACGAGCCGACGATGGCCTCGACGGCGGGGTCGGGCGCGAGCGTCACCAGGTCGGCGACGGCGTCACTCGCCACCCTGCGCAGCGTGTCCAGCATCTCGGCGACCGAGACCGTCAGCGCGGGAAGGTTGACCGGAAGCCCGCCCTCCAGCTCACCGGGGCCACTGCCGCGCCCGGCCTCCGCGATGCGCAGGATGCCCTCGACGGTGCGCCGCGGCGAGGCAAGGGCGACCCGCAGCTCCGGGCTGACCGGGCAGGTGGCCGGCAGTCCCGCCAGGGGCTCGCGGATGATGCCGGACAGGAAGCCGGAGGCGGCGGCGTTCGGCTTGCCGGGACGCACCGCGACGGTCATCAGACGCGCCACGCGGCCGTCGACGAAGCCCCGCCGCGTGTACTCGGCGACCAGCTGCTCGCAGACGCGTTTCTGCGTCCCGTAGCTGGACTGCGGGGTGGCCAGCGTCGACTCGCTGACCACGGGCGGCAGCGGCAGCGCGGCATCGGAGCCGTAGACCGCGACGCTGCTGGAGAACACGACCCGGGGCGTCGGGCCTCCTGCGGCCGACTGTGCGCGGGCGGCGTCGAGCAGCGCGCGGGTGGTGTCCAGGTTGGCGCTCATGCCGAGGTCGAAGTCGGTCTCGCACTCGGCGGACACCGCCGACGCCAGGTGGATCAGGACGTCCACCGGCCGCGCGAAGATCTCGTCGAGGCGCTCGCTGAGGTCGCCCTGGACGACGGCCACCAGTGGATCGGCGGCCACCGCTGCCTCCTCCGGCACGAACCGGTCGGCGAGCACCAGTTGGCCGATGGGCGCCCCGCACAGGGTCCGCCGTGCGAGCAGGGCGTCGGCGACCTGGCGGCCCAGGAAGCCGAAGCCACCGGTGATGACGATCCTCATGCGTGTTCTCCTCGGTCGTTCTCGATCCGGCGGTAGTTCTCGAACCAGCCGAGCCCCTCGCTCGTACCGGCTCGCGGGATGTACTCGCAGCCGATCCACCCGTCGAAGCCCAACTCGTCGACGACGGCGAAGAGATGGCGGACGTCCAGTTCGCCCCGGTCTGGCTCATGGCGGTCGGGCACGCCGGCGATCTGCAGATGGCCGACGCGTCCTGTGGGAAGGTCGCGGCGCAGTGTCGTGGTGAGGTCGCCCTCCACGATCTGGCAGTGGTACAGGTCGAGTTGCACCTTGAGGTTCGATGCGCCCACCTCCTGTACGAGAGCGTGCGCCTCGGCCTGCCGGTGCAGGAAGTAGCCAGGCATGTCCCGGCCGTTGATGGGCTCGATCAGGAGGTCGACGTCCATGGCGGCGGCCCGCTCGGCCGCCCAGGCCAGGTTGGACAGATAGGTCTCGCGGTGTCCGGCCCGCTGCTCAGGTGTGGCTTCCGGCGGCAGGAGACCGGCCATCACATGCACCTGGCCGCAGCCGAGCGCGGCGGCGTACTCCAGCGCCCGCTCGACCCCGGAGCGCAGCTCGCCCTCTCGGCCGGGCAGCGACGCGATGCCACGCTCCCCGGACTCCCAGTCGCCGGGAGGCGCGTTGAACAGCACCTGCCGCAGGCCGTGTTCGTCGAGCCGACGGCGCAGCTCGGCGGGCTCGTAACCGTAGGGGAAGAGGTATTCGACGGCCTCGAAGCCGTCCTGTGACGCCGCGGCGAAGCGGTCGAGGAAGTCGTACTCGGTGTACATCATGGACAGGTTCGCGGCGAACCTCGGCATGCTTGCTCCTGTGGTGGGGCCGGGACCGGACCCGGTCAACGGTTGACGACATCCTTCTTGGTGGTCAGCACGGCGGCAGCGCCGATCACCAGACTCAGGGCAAGGACGTACATCGGGATGGACGTCGAGCCCGTGGCGTCCTTGAGCCCGCCGATCATGTACGGGCTGACGAAGCCGGCCAGGTTGCCCACCGAGTTGATCAGAGCGAGCCCGGCCGCCGCCGCGGTGCCGCCGAGGAACGCGGTGGGCAGCGACCAGAACAGCGGGGCACAGGTCAACACGCCCGCCGCGGCGAAGGACAGGGCGATCAGGGACAGCACGGTGGAGCCGCTCCAGCCGGCGGCCAGGGAGAAGCCGACGGCGCCCATGAGACTGGGGACGACCAGGTGCCAGCGGCGCTCGCGGCGCTTGTCCGCGGAGCGTCCGAAAAGGTTCATCGCGATCAGTGCGGCCACGAACGGCACGGCGCTGAGCACACCGATCGTGAAGGTGTCGTCGATGCCGGTCGACCTGACGAAGGTGGGCATCCAGAACGTCAGGGCGTACTGGCCCATCACGAAGCAGAAGTAGATGAGGCACATCAGCCACACCTTGGGGTCGCGGAAGCCGTCCCACACCCGGCCGTGCTTCTGGTGGGCGGTGTCCCTGGCGATCGCCGCCTCGACGATGTCCTTCTCCTCGTCGGAGAGCCACTTGGCGCTGCGCACGCCGTTGTCGAGGTAGAACATCGTCGCAACACCGATGAGGAGCGCCGGAATCGCTTCGAGCAGGAACATCCACTGCCAGCCCTGCCATCCGCTGACCCCGTCGAAGGTGTCCATGATCCAGCCGGAGAGCGGGTTGCCGAAGATGCCTGCCACGGGGATCGCCGACATGAACATCGCTATCACGCGGGCCCTGCGGTGGGAGGGGAACCAGTACGTGCAGTAGAGGATCACACCCGGGTAGAAACCGGCCTCCGCTGCTCCGAGGAGGAAGCGCAGCACGTAGAACGTCGTCTCGTTCGTGACGAACGAGAACGCCCCGGAGACCAGACCCCACGTGATCATGATCCGGGCGATCCAGGTGCGCGCGCCGACGCGTTGCAGCATCAGGTTCGACGGGACCTCGAAGAGGAAGTAGCCGATGAAGAACAGACCTGCGCCAAGCCCGTACGCCGCTTCGCTCAGGCCCAGGTCGTCGGACATCTGCAGCTTCGCGAAGCCGACGTTGACGCGGTCCAGGTAGGAGAAGACGTAACAGAGGATCAAGAAGGGGACGATGCGGAGGACGACCTTACGGAACACGGCGTTCTCACGGGCGAGTTCGGGGGTCTCGGCCGTCGCGGTGGACGTGGACATGCGGAATCCTTACTGCGGCTCAGGGGATTCTCCGACGGGCGGTGTGCGGCGCGGGCGGTCACCAGGAGGCGCCGAACACGGCCTTGAGTTCGTCGAGAGCGGGGGAGGGGAGCGGCTCGGGGCGACGGTCGGTCAGGAGCCAGAGGCGCGCCGTTTCCTCGAGTTCTTCGAGGACGGCGAGAGCGGATGCGGCGTCCGGGCCCCAGACCACCGGGCCGAGACGGTCGAGCAGCACGGCCCTGATCGGCGTGCGTCCCGCCGCGCGGTCAGCCATATGGCCGGTCACCAGGTCGGCCACGCGGGGATCGCCGGGCCGGTGGTAGGGGATGAGCGGGACGTGCCCGACCTTCATGACGTAGTACGGCGTGAGGGGCGGAAGCACGTCGTCCTGACTCCACACGCCGGCCAGGGTGAGCGCGACGAGATGCGTGGAGTGGGTGTGGATGACGAACCGTGCCGCGGGGTCGGCGGCACAGATGCGTCGGTGCAGGGTGAGGGTCTTGCTGGCGCGCTCGCCCGCGATCTGCTCGCCCCCGGCGTCGACCAGGGCGAGGCGCTCGGGCGACAGGAACCCCAGGGCGGCGTCGGTGGGCGTGATCAGGTGGGAGTCGCCGACCCGCGCGCTGATGTTGCCGGCGCTCGCGTGGACGTACCCCCGGGCGAACAGGCTGGAGCCCACGCGGACGATCTCGGCGCGCGCCGCCTGCACGGCAGCGCTCGGCGTTTCGCTCACGACTCCCCCCGTTCGAGGCGGGTGAAGGCCGAGGTGAAGAAGTCGGGGCCTCCGAAGTTGCCGGACTTGAGCGTGATGTGGAGCGGGTCCCCGCCGGGCAGGGAGGCCGCGCACCAGGGCACTCCGGGGTCGATCTGCGGTCCGATGCGCAGGCTCGTCAGGCCGAGGGCCTGGACGACCGCGCCCGAGGTCTCGCCACCGGCGACGACGAGTTGGCGGACACCCAGCTCCACGAGCCCTTGGGCGACGCGGGCCAGGATCTGCTCGACGAGCTCACCGGCCTCGGTGACGCCGAGGCGGCCCTGGACGTTGCTGACCGCTTCGGGTGCCTCGGTGGAGTAGACGAGGACCGGCCCGTCGGTCAGGTGCGCGGCGGCGAAGGCCAGGGCCTGGCCGGCCACGCCCTCGCCGGCCGCGATCCGCAGCGGATCCACACGGAACGCGGGACGGCCACCGCGCAGGAACTCCCGGACCTGTCCGTTGGTGGCGGTGGACACCGACCCCGACAAGACGGCCTGATGACCGCAGGGCGGCGGCAGTTGGGCCGCGGCGGGGGACGGCTCGAACCCCCAGTTCGCGGGAAGCCCGATCGCCAGACCCGACCCCGCGGTCACCAGCGGCAACCCCTTGACCGCCGCACCGAGCCGCAGCAGGTCGTCGTTCGAAACGGCGTCCACGATCGCGGCGCCGACACCCTCCGCGCGCAGCACCTCGACGCGCTTCCGGATCGCTTCGGCACCGGCGGCGACCGCGGTGTGGTCGATGAGGCCGACCGGACGCGCGGTCTGCGCACCGAGCACGGACACCAGGTTGGAGTCCGTCATCGGCGTGAGCGGGTGGTGCCGCATGCCGCTCTCACTGAGGAGTACGTCGCCGACGAAGAGGTGGCCCTTGAACACGGTGCGCCCGTTGTCGGGGAACGCCGGGGTGGCGACGGTGAAATCGGTGCCGATGGCGTCCATCAAGGCCTCGATGACCGGACCGATGTTCCCGGCCCGCGTCGAGTCGAAGGTCGAGCAGTACTTGAAGTAGATCTGCTCGGCGCCCGCGGAGCGCAGCCACTGGAGCGCCCGCAGCGAGGCCGCGACGGCCTCGGATGCCGGGGTGGTCCGCGACTTGAGGGCGATGACGACGGCGTCGGCGTCCCCGACGAGGTCTTCGGCGCCGGTGGGCGGCACGTCGATCAGCTGGACCACGCGCATGCCCGCGCGCACCAGGTTGTTGGCCAGGTCCGTGGCGCCGGTGAAGTCGTCGGCGATGCAACCGAGGCGGATTCCCACGTCAGACCTCTTCCTGTCCGGGCAGCTCCACGCCCGCGTCCTGTCCCGGCAGTTCGATTCCCGGGAAGATCTTGATCACCGCGCTGTCGTCCTCGCCGCCCAGGCCCGAGGCCGATGCCTGCAAGAACATCTGATGGGCGGTGGCCGCCAGGGGGAGGGGGAACTTCTCCGGCCGGGCGGCGTCGAGCACGAGCCCCAGGTCCTTGACGAAGATGTCGACCGCGGACAGCGGCGTGTAGTCACCGGCGAGCACATGCGCCATGCGGTTCTCGAACATCCACGAGTTGCCGGCGCTGTGTGTGATCACTTCATAGAGCGCTTCGGCGGGTACGCCCGCCTTGATGCCCAGTGCCATGGCCTCCGCCGCCGCGGCGATGTGCACGCCCGCGAGCAGCTGATTGACGACCTTGACCTTGGAACCGGTCCCGGCCTCGTCGCCCAGGCGGTAGACCGTGCCGCTCATGGCCTCGAGCACCGGATCGGCGATCGCGTACGCGGCGGGGGCGCCCGAAGTCATCATGGTGAGCTGCCCACTTGCCGCCCGCGCGGCGCCGCCGGAGATGGGCGCGTCCAGGTAGAGCACGCCGAACTCCGCCAGGCGCCGCTCCAGGTCGGCGGACCAGGCGGGGTCGGCCGTGGAGCACATGACGTAGACGGAACCGGGGCGCAGCCGTCCGGCCGCGCCGCCCTTGTCATTGCCGCCCCCGCCCCCGCCGTTGCCGTCACCGAACATGACGGACTCGACCTGCGCCGCGTTGACCACGACGCCGACCAGGACATCGACGGAGGCCGCCAGTTCACCGGCGGAGGTGAACGCGGTGCCGCCCTCCTCGGCGAAGGCCGAGGCCACGTCGGGCCGCAGATCATGGACGCCTACGTGGAAGCCCGCGGCCCGCAGGCTGCGCGCCATGCCGAGTCCCATGGCCCCGAGCCCCACCACGCCCACGCGCGGCTGCGCCTGCCTGTCCTGGTCGTCCATGCCCATCCTCGTCTCGCTGTGCCGGGCCGAGCCCGTCCTGGGGGCGCGGTGCGGCTCTGAATCCATGCGGCGATCGGGTCATATGATGACCTGAGGATGTGGGGTGGCGCACTGTGATGCCGGTCACAGGGTGGGCGAGTTCGCTAAGTCGTGGCCGACGGGCGGGGCCGCTCAGATCTCCGCTTGCCCCATACCGGCGAACCACCGGGCCGCCACGGCTGCGGCCTCGTTCAACGCTCCGGGTTCCTCGAACAGATGCGTGGCGTCGGGGATCACGCGCAGCCGGCTCAGGACGCGAAGCCGGTTGGCCACTTCCCTGTTGAGCCGCAGGACCTCGGTGTCGCGCCCCCCGACGAGTAGCAGGACCGGCGCGTGCACATGACCGAGCACATGGTCCCCGGCCAGGTCGGGGCGGCCGTCGGGGCAGACCACGGTGTCCACGAGGCCCGGCCTGGCGGCGGCGGCACCGAGCGCGGCCGCCGCGCCCGTGTTCGCGCCGAACAGGCCGACCGGCAGATCGGAGACGCGAGGCGCGAGCCAGTCGACGGACGCGATCAGCCGGTGCGTCAGGAGCTCGACATCGCTGTGCTCCTTGCCGGTCGCCCTGTCGGCAGCCGCCTCATCGGCGGTGAGCAGGTCGATGCGCAACGTCCCGAGCGCGGAGTTGTGGAGCGTGCCGGCCACGGCCCGGCTGCGGGGGTTGTGCCGGGCACTGCCGCTGACGTGGGCGAGGACCGCGACGCCGAACACCGTGTCCGGGACGGTCAGTTCACCGATGAGTGCCCCCTCGCCGCTGGGTACGGTGACGGTCTCGGACAGCATGTGACCTCCGGGTTCCGGGGACGGGGTGCATGCCGGGTACCCGTCGGGGCCTCCGGTACGCGGCGGCGGTACGGGGCGTACGCATTTACGACGATGCCGGGCGCGACCGAGCAGGCGCGCGTGAGGTGGGCGGGCCTGGCCTGGCCGTTTCCCCACCGGGGGTGCGCCGGGCGCGGGCAAGGGCTCGGCCCTCGGACGCGTACCACTGGTGGCACAGGAGCACGGCAAGCGCGATGCCGACGACGTCACCGCCGTAGTACATGAGGTACGACGCCTGGTGCAGGTCGGCGGCGGCGAACGAGGTGCCGGGAGGGCCCGCGGCGTAGAGCGACTTGGCCAGGATGCCGTGCGCCGCCGACGCGGCGAGCAGGGCTCCGCCGCGCAGCGCGAATCCCGCGCGGTGGCACACGGGGTCGAGGGCGAGGACGGCGAAGGCGAACAGCGCGCCGGAGACCAGGAGATGCACGCTGACCAGCGTGTCCAGCCACGGTCGGTGGTGCGCGGCGGCCATGAGCGGCGTGCGGTACACCGCCCACAGCCCGGCGATGTGCAGGAGCGCGGCCAGCGGCGGCCACACGAGCAGGGCCGCAGGCCGGGAACGTACACAGGAGAGAAGCTGCCGCCGGGGCCCGACCGGCAGAGCCCGCAGCGCCAACGTCACGGGCCGCCCGAGTACGAACAGCAGCGGCGCGATCATCCCGGTGCCCAGATGCGCGGCCATGTGCCCGGTGAACGGCGGCCATTGGTCCCACGAAGCGGTGACCGAGACGATGAGTACCGCACCGCCCGCCCAGACCGCCGCGTCACGCCGGTGCGGCCAGCGGTCGCCACGCCGACGCAGCTGCCGGGCCGCCGCCATATAGGCGAAACAGCCCGCGGCCACGACAAGCATCACGGCCGTCATCGACGGGCCCGGACCAGCAGCAGCGCTCCGGCGAGCAGGAACAGCACGGCGATCACGTTCCAGGTCCAGTCGTACGGCGCCAGATCCACGCCGTAGCGGATCTGGTGCAGCTCCAGTGCCTTGTGCTGGAACGTGCCGTCGTACAGCTGGAAGCCGCCGAGCCCCAGACACAGGCCCGACCACCAGGCGGTGAGGTGGCGGGCGCCCCGGCGCCACAGATCCGCGTACAAGAACAGGCCCGCCACCATCGCCAGCCAGCCGAAGGCATGGAAGATGCCGTCGGAGACCAGACCGGCTTCGCTCGATGCCTTGTCGTAGAAGTGGTGCCAGTGCAGCAGCTGATGGAACACCATCTCGTCGATGAACGCGGCGAACCCGACGCCGACCAGAGCCCCCGAGAGCAGGGAACGCCGGGTCATCGGTCCGTGCCCCTGTACCGCTCCTGCGGAACACATCGCTGTTCGCGGGGATGGAACGTCATCCGGGTCTCCTCGGTGCCAGGGTGGACAAACGGTTGGTACGTGCGGGAAGCGAGGCGCCGGGTACCCGTGAAGCGGAATGACAGGCCACCACTATTGCGCCACTGTGGGTCGGGCCCGGGGTGGGGCCCCGGCCCGGCGGCGTCCGGCCATGCGTGCCGCCCGTACGACTATTACGGTGAAACCCCACTATTACGGTGAAACACGCGAATGACATGACCGTGAATGGAGCCCTCGTGAAGCGTGCCGCCCTGTTCGACGTCGACGGAACGCTCGTCGACACCAACTACCTGCATGTCACGGCCTGGTGGGAGGCCTTGCGGCAGGCCGGTCACCGGGTGCCGATGCGCGCCGTGCACCACGCGATCGGCCTGGGTGGCACCGACCTCATCGAACACGTACTCGGCGATGACCGCGACCCGGAACAGGACGATGCCATCAGCGCCGCGCACAAGACGCTCTACGGCACCCACTTCGACCGGCTCGAAGCCTTCGAGGACGCGGGGCGCCTGCTCCGCTCTCTCGCGGGGGAGGGGTGGACCATCGTCCTCGCCACGTCAGCGGGCGGCGCCGAGCTCGACGCGTTGCGCGCCGCCGTCGACGCGGACGACGTCATCACGGCGACCGCGAGCGCCGACGACGTCGAAGAAGGGAAACCCGCCGCTGAGCCCGTCGTCCACGCGCTCGAGCTGGCCGGGGCGAAGGCACGGGACAGTGTGTTCGTCGGCGACTCGGTCTGGGACATGAAGGCCGCACGACGTGCGGGCGTCACGCCCCTGGCCGTGCTCAGCGGAGGCATCCCCCGGGACGACCTCTCCGGGGCCGGAGCGGTCGAGGTGTACGACGACACCGCCCACCTGCTGTCCTCGCTCAAGAGCAGCGTGTTCGCCCGTCAGGACGGCGCCCGTCAGGACGGCGAAGGATGAGGGCGGCCCTTTTCAGTCGGTTCGGGGGCCCGGAGGTCCTCCGGATCGCGGATCTCCCCGACCCGCATCCGGGTCCCGGCGAGGTCCGGATCGCGGTGCGCGCGGCCGGTGTCAACCCGAGTGACTGGAAGAAGCGCAAGGGCCTGATGGACACAGGGCTCCCGCAGACCATGGGCCACGAGGCGGCAGGCATCGTCGACGAGCTGGGCGACGGCGTCACGGACGTCGCCGTCGGTGATCGCGTCTTCGGGTTCTCCGCCGAAGGGGCGGCCCAGGCCGAGTTGGCGGTCCTGGCCCACTACGCGCCGATGCCGCCGTCACTCGATTTCGCCGGCGCCGCCGCGCTGCCCGCCGCCATCGAGACGGCCACGCGGGCGCTCGACCAGCTCGGCGTCGGCAGCGGTAGCACGCTGCTCATCAGTGGCGCATCCGGCAGCGTCGGCAGCGCCGCGGTTCAGCTCGCCGTGGCGCGCGGAGCGCGTGTGATCGGCACGGCAAGTCCGGTGAACCACGATTACCTGCGCTCGATGGGCGCCGAGCCCGTCGTCTACGGTCAGGGCCTCGTGGAGCGGGTCCGCGCGCTCGCGCCCGACGGCGTCGATCTCGCGCTCGACGTCGCCGGGAGCGGCGTTCTGCCCGAACTCATCGAACTCGCGGGCGGCCCGGAGCACGTGGTGACGCTCGCCGACTTCGCCGGCGCGCAGGATTGCGGGGTCACGTTCAGCCGTGGGGACGCCGGCCGCGCGGTCCACGCGCTCGCCGGGATCGGGGAGCTGATCGAGTCGGGGCGCTTCTCGCTCCCGGTGGCGCAGACGTTCCCGCTCGCGGAAGTGGCGGCGGCGCACCGCGTCAGCGAGGACGGCCGCGTGCGGGGGAAGCTCGTGCTGCTGGTCGGCTGACGCGGCACGCCCGCAGGGGCGGCGGACCCTGTGATGGCCCCGCCCAGTCTTCAGATCCCCAGTCTTCAGATCCCCAGCCGTCAGACCTTCCAGGACCTGATCCGGTCGGCGACCGCGTAGACGGATATCCGGCTGTCACGGATCTTCCGGATGAGGTCGGACAACGCCCCGTAGGGCGGATCGATGCCCTCGCCCGACTGGTCCATGTACTGGGCCGCGACTAACGCCGCGTACAGGCTGTTGCGGTAGGGCAGCGGCTCCAGGCGCACGATGGTGTGCAGCAGTGCGGCGGCGCGCCAGGCGGCGTCCGGGTCGGCGGACTCCAGGGTCGGCAGCTTCGTCTTGTGGCGTGCGACCGCGGCGACCAGCGCGGAGTAGTCCGACACCGTCATGTCCTCGGGGGCGACCGCGAACTCCTGCACGTCCAGGAGCCAGGAAACGTCTACGTACAGAACCATCAGGCGGCCGTGGACCCCTCGTGACGGACGGAGGGCGGAATCTCCTCGGGGATGGCCGCGTCGAACTCGGCCCGCAGCCTGTCGGCCCAGGTGGAGGCGCCCGCGACGAACTTCTGGCGCTCCATCTCACGGACTCCGAGGTCGTGGAGATACTGCTTGAGGCTCTTGCCCTCGGCCGCCGCGGCCGCGCGGACACCCTTGAGCTCCTCATCGGTGAAAGTCACGTTCAGAGACGGCATGCCTCCAAGGTACCAACTAGGTACCTGCTGGGGGAGTGCCTCCCTCGGCCGCACCGGAATCGGGCTGCGACAGCAGGGGGAACAGCCGGGTGATGAGAGCCACCGGGCGAGCTCCCTCAGGGCGGGCGAGTGGGCGTTGCTCGCGATCCGCGTAGGGAGCGAGTGTCCGGCGGACGGTGTCCGCGACCCTGCTCATCTCCGCCGGTGTCAGGTAGGCGATGGCGCTGAAGGCTTCGTCATGGCGCCACTCCGCCGGTGCCCGGTCGCGCTGGGTGAGCCATCGCTGCCAGCTCTCGTCCTCGAGACCGCGGGCCAGGTCGCCGAACTCCTCCTCCGCGGGACCACCTGGGGCGGCACCCTCCTGCCTCAGGCGCCAGGGACGTGCGCGACCCCCGTGGTGAGGGGCCTCCTCGATGTGTCCGTGCCGTTCCAGCTGCCGCAGGTGAAACGAGCAGAGCCCCGAGCTGTAGCCGAGCCGGGCGGCGGCTTCGGTCGCCGTCACGGTGCCGACTTCTGCCAGCAGGCCCATCAAAGCCGTACGGACCTCGTGCTCACGCAGTGGGCCACCCGCGTCGTCGTCGGTGGCGGAGGAAGGGGTGAGGTCATCTTCAGTCACTTTGCAAAGTCTGCTACTTTGCAAAGCGACGTGCAAGTCGCGGAGCAGCAGTCGCAAAAAGTGATGGGGAGACAGCGATGTCCGTTGGTCATGACCGGCCGGAGCGGTGGGAGCGGGTGTACGTACAAGGCAGGCCCGTCGACACGTACCCCGCACTGTCACCGGAGGCGGCACGCGGGGCGGTGCGCCGGATCACGGTGGTGGGCGAGGAGGTCCTGAGCCGTCCGTGCCGGGAAGTGACCGAGTACGGAACCCCGGAACTGTCTGCCCTCATCGACGACATGTTCCTGACGATGTACGTGGCCGAAGGCGCGGGCCTCGCCGCCAACCAAGTGGGCATCGACCTGCGGTTGTTCGTCTACGACTGCCCGGACGACGACGGGATCCGGCACGTCGGCCACATCATCAACCCCGTCCTGGAGCTCCCCGATCCCGCCAGCCGCCGACTGGTCGACGACTTCGAGGGCTGCCTGTCCGTGCCGGGTGCCACCATGGCGGTTCCCCGGACCGATCGTGCCGTTGTCCGAGGTCTCGACAAGGACGGCAACCCTCTCGTCATCGAGGGCACGGGCTACTTCGCCCGGTGTCTGCAGCACGAGACCGATCACCTCGCCGGCCACACGTATCTGGACCGGCTCTCCAAGCGGGACCGCAAGGAAGCCCTGCGGCAGACGGAAGAGCGCCGCGAAGGCGTCTTCGCGCAACGCGAGGCCAGGGCGGGCAGCCTGCGGCGTTGAACCTCAGGCGTTGAACCTCAGGCGTTGAACCTCAGAGAGAGGTGCTGGCTTCGCCGATCGCCTGGTCGAGCATCGTCAGGCCGAGTGACAGCTCGTCCTCGGTGGCGGTCAGGGGCGGCGCCATCCGCAATACCCCGCCCATGTTGGCGAGTTGCACGATGTTCATGTGCAGTCCGAGTTCGAGGCAGCGCCGGGTGACCCGCGCGCCCAGCTCGTTCGAGTGCTGCTTGGTCTCGCGGTCGACGACGAGTTCGAGCCCGGCCAGCAGGCCCCGGCCGCGGATGTCGCCGACGACCGCGTGCCGCGCGGCGATGTCCGTCAGGCCCTGGTGGAGGAACGCGCCGAGCGACTGCGCACGCTCGTCGAGCCTGTCTCGGGTCAGGACGTCCAGGACGGTGTTGCCGACCGCGGCCACCAACGGGTCGGCGACGTGCGTGGTGAAGAACAGGAACCCGCGCTCGTGCGCCTCCTGCTCGATCTCGGCGCTGGTCACCACGGCAGCCAGGGGAAGGCCCGCGCCCAGCGTCTTGGACAGCGTGAGGATGTCGGGGACGACGCCGTCGCGCTCGAACGCGTACCACGTCCCGGTGCGGCACAGGCCGGTCTGCGCCTCGTCGAGGATCAGCAGCATGCCGCGCTCCCGGCACTTGTCCCGCAGCGCGGCGAAGTAGCCGGCCGGCGGTTCGATGATGCCGCCGGAGCTGAGGATCGGTTCGACGATGCACGCGGCCAGGCTGCCGGTCGACTGGGCGTCGATCAGGTCGAAGGCGAAGTCCAGTTGACGTCGCCAGTCGAGCGCGCCGTCGTCCGTGGTGAAGTCGGGCCGGTACGCGTTCGGCACGGGAATGGCGAAGTTGCCGGGTGCGCCGGGGCCGTACCCCTTGCGTCCCGCGCTGTAGGTGGCGGACGCGGCGGCCTGCGTCATCCCGTGCCAGGACCGCGCGAACGAGACGATCTCGTGCTTGCCGGTGACGAGCTTGGCCATCCGGATCGCGGCCTCGTTGGACTCGGCGCCGGTCGTCAGGAGCAGTGCCTTCTCCAGCGGCGCGGGCAGTGTGTCCGCGAGCCGCCGGGCGAGGTCGACCACCGGGCGGCTGAGCATGCCGCTGAAGAGGTGGTCCAGGCTCGCGACCTGCCGCTGGACGGTCGAGACGATCTCCGGGTGCGAGTGGCCGAGGATCGCGCTCATCTGGCCGGAGGTGAAGTCGAGGATCTTGCGGCCGCTCGCGGTGAACACGAAGCTTCCGGCGGCGCTGTCGATGATCTCGCGGGTGAACTCGCCGCCGTAGCGCACGAGATGCCTCTCGGCATCGGACCAGAAGGTGTCGGTGGACGGCAGTGCGGTGGTCGAAGCGGTCATGCCGCCGACGGTAGGCGGCACCCGAGCGACACGTCCATCTCACGATTCCGGCTTTCCTGTTCGGAAAAACCGTACAAGAATGGTGTCCGTGATGAACCCCTGGAGGCTGCGGCTCCTCAGCCAGCTCGACACGCTGGGCACCGTCCGGGCGGTCGCGCAGGCCGCCAACCTGAGCCCGTCGAGCGTGTCCCAGCAGCTTGCCGTGCTCGAGACCGAGACGCGTACGCAGCTGCTCGAGCGGACGGGGCGCCGGGTGCGGCTGACCCCGGCCGGGCTGATCCTCGCCCGCCGGGCGCGGGCGATCCTCGACCATATGAACAGCGTGGAGGCGGAGCTGCGCGGGTTCGGCGAGGAGCCGGCCGGCCTGGTGCGGCTCGGGGCGTTCCAGAGCACGATCCACACCATGGCCGTGCCGGCGGTGCGCCGCCTCGCCCGAGAGCATCCGCACCTCGACGTCGAACTCCTCGAACTGGAGCCGCACGCGAGCATGCCCGCGCTGCGGAACGGCGACGCGGACATCATCATCACGACCACGGACTTCGACGAGCTGCCGCTCGGACCGGACCTCGACCTCGTGCCCCTGGCCAGGGACCCGATCCTGCTGGTGGTCCCGCCCGAGCATCCGGCGGCCGGCCGCGGCGCCGTGGACCTCGCGGCGTACGCGGACGAGCCGTGGTCGTTCGACATCCCGCAGTCGTACATGGCCAATCTCGCGCTGCGCCTGTGCCGTCAGTCGGGCTTCGAGCCGCGCGTGGTGTGCCGGTTCAGCAACTACATGATGACCCTGCAGCACGTCGAGGCCGGACTGTCGATCGCGCTGCTGCCCGGCCTTGCGGTCGACCGCCGCTACCGCGTCGCCACCAGGGAGCTCGCCACTCCCGTGACGCGCTCCATCACGGCGGCGATCCGCCGCGGCTCACCGCCTCGCGCGGCGGTACGCGCCGTACTGGAGGCACTGCGCCACCATCCGGAGCTGCCGCTGCCGGGCGGGGAGTGAAGCCCCGCCGGACCCGGGCGGCGCCCTCAGCCGAAACGCAGGATGCGCGGGGCGAACGTCCCCTCGGGGCCGTCGGCCCTGCCGACCGACCACACCTTCGCCGTGCCCGGCACCGGTGCCAGGTGCAGCCGCGAGGAATCGCCCTCTGAGGCCACCGCCGGTTCGCTGTACTCGGTGAACGACCCGCCGTTCCAGGACAGGAAGTCCGGGCCGGGCACGAACGGCGGCCAGCTGCCCGGCGGGCCGTACTTCTGCGAGCGGGTCACCGCGACCCAGGCGAGCTCGCCGGACGCGCCGGGCGCCAGTGAGCTGATCGAGCCGAAGTCGGTGGGCACGGCGACCCGGCTCCACTTCTGCCCGTCGAAGCGCACCAGCAGGGGCGGAATCGGCTTGCCGACCGGGCCGCCGACGAACCCGTCCGTGCCACCCGCCCACACCTCCGTCGGCGAGACCGCAAGCACGCTGCCCACGGCAGCCCGCGGGAAGCCGTGCACGATCGTCTGCTGCCACTCCCGGCCGTTCCAGTGCGACACGGCGGCGCCCGAACTGGACTCGCCCGCGGCCCAGACATCGTCCGCCGCCAGGACGTGCAGGCCGTATACGGCTCCCGGTGGCACCGGCACCTCCTGCCAGCCGCGTCCGTCCCGGCGCAGCAACACCTGCGCGCCGTCCCGCGAACCGATCAGCCAGGTCTCACCGCCGCCGGCGACGACTTTGGCCAGCGCGACCCCGCCCGGCGCCCGGCTCTCGGACCACGCGTCGCCGTCGTGGCGCAGCAGACGGGCGCCGCCCGCCGAGTCGCGGCCGACCGCCCAGACCGCGGTCGGTGACGTCGCGGCGATGGACAGCAGCTCTCCCTGCCAACGGATGCCGGGCAGGCTCTGGCGCTGCCACGCGGTTCCGTCCCAGCGCAGCGCCAGCGGGAAGCCCGGGGCCTCGCGCCCGACGGCGTCGGCGCCCACCGCCCACGCCCGGTTCGGCCCGAACGCCACGGCCCCGTTGAGAGCGGCCTGGGGGCGCACCTGGGCCGGGACCGGAACGTGTTGCCAGGCCTGCGGCTGCGCCGCGGCCGAGCTCATGACGGTGACGAGGGTCAGGGCGCAGGCGAGGGCCGCGACGAGAAGTCTGCGTAGCATGGTCAGCCTCCCAGCCGCTCGCTCATCAGGTTCGGTTTCGCGCCGTAGATCTCGACGGTCCCGAAGGCCAGCAGCGAGGACCCGGCCCTGGCCAGCGCCCGCGGTTTGACGTCGATCGCGTTCGTGCGTTCAGGGCCGTACGAGAAGGTGGTGCGCTTGCCGTCCACTCGCGCGTACTTCGACTGGAACGCCCGGTCGCTGCGCACCGGCAGCCACAGCGCGCCGTCCGGTCCGCGCACCATGGCCTCGGTGTAGGTGTCGCCCAGCGGTGGGTAACTGGTGCGCCACGTACGCCCGTTGAAGGTCATCAGGTAGGTGCGGGCCGCGCCGTCGGTGTACTGGCTGCCGCCGATGGTGACCCGGCCCGAGGGTTCGAGCAGGATCGTGTGCACGTTGCTGTTCGGCGGCAGCGGCACGTTCGCGTCCCGCCACGCCGTGCCGTCCCGGCGCAGGATGGTGGTCCCGGCGGTCGTGTCCGCCCAGGCCCAGGCGTCGGTGGTCGTCCGCGCGGTGACCCCCATCAGGTACAGCACACCGTCCGGGGTGGACTGGGTGGTCCAGGCGGAGCCGTCGTAGTGCAACACCTTCAGTCCGGTGTCGTCCTCACCGACCACCCACGCGGCGCCCGGTACCGCGGCGAAGTCCTGGTAGACCGACAGGGTTTGAGGCAGCGGGACGGTGCTCCACCCTCCGGCCGACCGGCGCAGGATCTCTCCCGCACCGTCGCGGTTGTGGAAGATCCACACTTCCTCGCCGACGAACTGCACCTTGCCGAGCCATCCCGGCTCACCGGCGCCGGGGAAGGCCGTGTCCCGGCTCCACGCCGTGCCGTCCCACCGGTACAGCACCGGCCGCAGCCCATCGGCCGTGTGCTCGTATCCGGTCGCCCACGCGTCGCTCCGCCCGCGGGCGGCGAGATCGGACACGGTCACCGGTGGGGACGCCGCCGGAACCGGCAGCGCCGACCAGCTCGGCGACACGGCCGATGGCACGTCCACCGCCGCACTCGACGGCACGCTCGGCGTCACGGCCGCCGCCGGGGACACCACCGCGGCACACACGAGCACAAGACAGACAACGACTGCACGGAGACCGTTCACCAGACCCCCCAGTACGCGAAGGTCGCACAGGCTATGGGCGTTCACCCACCCGTGAACAGACGGCATCCGGCCGAACACCGCGAGCGCAGTGCCTGGTCCCGGCCCCCCCGGCGACCTGGGGCGGAGCCCGATTGTCAGTGGTGGCTGGGAGTGTGGGGGCATGGACAGGGACGAGGAGTTGCTGCGCGGCCGGATCTACGGCCAGGACCATGACGACCCCCAGCAGGGCCCGCAGCCGGGGCGGGTCTACGCGGAGCTGGTCGGCGGGCCGCTGGACGGCCTGCTGCTCGACATCACGGGCTGGACCAGGAGTGAGATGGACACCGGCGTCGCCCTGCCCACGGAACTCGGGAAGTTCGGTGCCGGGGGGCGCGCGATGTACGACCCGCGGCCCAGCGATCGAAGGCGCCGCTGGGACTGGTCCGGTGACACTCCCTGACGGCTTCGCGGCCACACAGCGGGAGTTCGGATGGTCCGTGACGCCCGGCGTCAGAAGCACACGCACACAGATCGTAGAGTCGCCATGGTGAACGAAGACAACACTCTCGGCATGCCGGAAGCCCCCGACCGTGACCTGCCGATGCTGACCACCACCCAGGCCGCCCGCCTGCGGACACTCGCCGCCCCGTACGCGCAGGACGGGCATCACTACCCCCTGCACAACTTGGCGCAGACATGCCGTCAGGCGCCGGAGGAGCGCTGGCCGGAGCTGGTCGAGGCCCACTTCGCGGTCCTGGCGGAGGGGAGCCAGGGCGGCGAGAGCCCGGCGGAGCTGCTGCGCGGCGTGCACGCGCGGCTGCTGCCCACGGATTCGCTCACACCGGAGATCGCCGGCGCCATGAGGTACGCGCGCGTGGTGTCCGATGGGCTCGTCTTCGCGTACGCCCTCGACATGCCCACCAGCGTGCGGATGCTCACCGACTCCGACGTGGAGCGCGCCGGGATCGAGGAGTTGGGGCAGGCGGCCTACACGAACCTGATGCGCGTGCCCGTCGAGCACGACGAGGTGTCCATCGAGGGAAGGGCGTTGCTGCACTCCCTGTACGGCGATTCCCCGTTCGTCGCGAGCAAGGCCTTGTTCCTGTCCGAAACGGCCCGACAGGCCACCGGCGAGTCACTCCCGGACGCCGGGGCCCTCTTCGTCGTGCCCACCCGGCATCTGCTGGCGTACCACCCGATCGCCGACGGCTCCGTGGTCGACGCCGTCAACGGCCTTGCCGCGTACGCCCTTGGGGCCCACGAGGACGGGCCGGGTGAGCTGTCCCCCCGGGTCTACTGGTGGCACAAGGGCCGCCTGACTTCGCTCACGGTCATCGACCACGAGACCCGTTCCTTCTCCCTGCAGCCGCCGCCGGAACTGCTCGCCCGCATGAAGGGCCTGGTCCGGCTCGATCGCGCCGGCCGCCTCAACACCGCGGCCGCTGCCAAGACACCCGATGTGGCCGGCCTCACCCACTCCACGGCAGACGCCATAGCCGCTCTCGCCGAGAACCCGGCCGGACAGAACCCTGCCGGACCGGGCGACGCCTTCGCCTCGGCCCTCACGCTCGCCCACGCCCACTGCGCATTGGACCCCGAAGCCTCGCACGTCGACACCTGGGATGCCTGGGTCGTCGCCGTCCAGCTCGGTTCGGCGCTGTTCACCGGTGCGCAGGCCCAGGAGTGCCGCCTGGGCGACGACATCGTGCGGCAGCTGCCCGCGACCCAGGCCGCGCCGCCCGCGGACGCCCGCGCCTGGCTCGATGCCTTTTACGTAGCGGTCGCGTGCCGGCAGAAGGGCAGGGCCGACCGGCTGTGCGAGGTACCGATCGAGGTGCTGCGGCAGGATGACGCCGTCGACGCGTACGTACTGCACTGGATCGACACGCTGCAGACGTACTGGTCCGAGCGGCCCATGGACGACGTCGTGGCCAAGCTGCTCGACACCATGAAGACGTCTCACCCGGAGTCCCTGACCCATACGCCGAAGGACTTCTCGGACCTGATCGACTATCAGCCCGTCGCCCTCTTCCACCGCCTGATCGCCCGCGATCACGACGCCTTCGCCAAGGCCCTGGCCGAAGCCGTCGCACACCACGGCACCTACTGGGGCGACTCGGCGGCGCCGCGCGCCCGGGTGGGGCTCGGCACGCTGGCGATGGCGAGCCTGGCGTACGACTACGGCTTCCCGGTCGCCCTGCCGCAGCCGTACCTGCCCACGTATCTGCTCAACCGCGAACGGATCGAGGAGATACCGGCGGGCTGAGGCTCTGGGCTGAAACCCTTTTGAAGCCACACTGAATGCGTCATGCCGCAGCCTCTGCGGCATGACGACAACGACGACACCGTCCTCGCTCGCCATCGCCGCCACGGGGATGCGCAAGGCCTACGGTGACAAGACGGTCCTGGACGGCATCGATCTCACGGTGCCGGCCGGCACGGTGTTCGCGCTGCTCGGCCCGAACGGCGCGGGCAAGACCACCGCCGTGAAGATCCTCTCCACCCTCATCACCGCCGACGCCGGAGCCTTGAACGTCGGCGGCCACGACATCGCCACCTCACCGGACGGGGTGCGTGCCGCGGTGGGTGTCACCGGTCAGTTCTCCGCCGTGGACGGCCTGATCACCGGGGAGGAGAACATGCTCCTCATGGCCGACCTGCACCACCTCCCCAAACGGGAAGGCCGCCGGGTCACCGCCGAACTCCTTCAGCGGTTCGATCTCACCGAGGCCGCGAAGAAGCCCGCCGCCACCTTCTCGGGCGGTATGAAGCGGCGTCTGGACATCGCCATGACGCTGGTCGGCAGCCCGCGGATCATCTTCCTCGACGAGCCCACCACCGGCCTGGACCCCCGCTCCCGGCACAACATGTGGGCCATCATCCGGGAGCTGGTCTCCGGTGGGGTGACCGTCTTTCTCACCACCCAGTACCTGGAAGAGGCCGACGAACTCGCCCACCGCATCGCGGTGTTGAGCAGCGGCAGGATCGCAGCCGAAGGCACCGCCGAAGAACTCAAGCGGCTCATCCCAGGCGGCCACGTACGCCTGCGCTTCACCGACCCGGAGGCGTACCGGTCGGCCGCGGCCCTCTTGCGCGAGGCCGCTCGCAACGAGCGGACGCTGTCCCTGCAGATCCCCAGCGACGGGACCCAGCGCGAACTGCGCTCCCTCCTCGACTGGCTCGACTCGGCCGGCGTCGAGGCCGACGAACTGACCGTGCACACTCCCGACCTCGACGACGTCTTCTTCGCCCTCACCGGCAGCACCCACCTGCCCAACCAGCCCATGGAGTCCCTTCGATGAGCTCTCTCTCCCTCGCTGTCCGTGACTCGTCCACGATGCTGCGCCGCAACCTCCTGCACGCGCGGCGCTACCCTTCCCTCACCCTGAACATCCTGTTGACGCCGATCGTCCTGCTGCTGCTCTTCGTCTACGTCTTCGGTGACGTGATGAGCGCGGGCATCGGCGGTGGCGGCGCCGACCGGTCGGACTACATCGCCTATCTCGTGCCGGGCATCCTGCTGATGACTCTCGGCGCCACCCCGGCCGGCACCGCGGTGTCCGTCTCCATGGACATGACCGAGGGCATCATCGCCCGCTTCCGTACGATGGCGATCCACCGCGGCTCCGTCCTCATCGGGCACGTCGTCGGCAGCGTGCTGCAGGCCATCCTCAGCGTGCTGCTCGTGGGCGCGGTCGCCGTGGCCATCGGGTTCAGGTCCACCGACGCCACGGTCCTGGAGTGGCTCGCGGCGTTCGGGCTGCTCTCGCTCGTCGCGCTCGCCTTCACCTGGGTCGCTGTCGGGATGGGGATGGCGAGCCCGAATGCCGAGGCGGCCAGCAACAACGCGCTGCCGCTGATGATCCTGCCGCTCATCTCCAGCGCCTTCGTGCCGGTCGACGCGATGCCGGGGTGGTTCCGGCCGTTCGCCGAGTACCAGCCGTTCACACCCGCCATCGAGACCCTGCGCGGGCTGCTGCTCGGCAGCGAGATCGGCAACAACGGGTGGGTCACGATCCTCTGGTGCCTCGGCCTCGCGGCCCTCGGATACCGCTGGTCGACGTCCCTGTTCAACCGCGACCCGAAGTAGCGCACCGGCCCGAAGCGGCGCGCGACCCGCCCGCCCCGAAGTAGACGGCTGCCGCGTCAAACAAGCGCGCGGACCGCCTCCCACAGCTCGTCCCGTTCCAGGGCGGCGTACCGAGACACCGCGTCCGCGTATGCCGCCCGGTCGGCGTGCTCGGCCGCCTGCCGCGCGCGGCCCGCCGACATCGTCGGCTGGAACTCGCGCGGCGCACGCAGCCGTTCGGCCAGCGCGATCATGCGTACGGCGGAGGCGTCGCCGGACGCGAGCCCGACCATGCCGAGCGCGTGCAGCACCGTCCCGAGCACGGGCAGATCCGTGGGGGAGCGGGGCGGGCCACCGAGCAGTGTCCGCAGCCGCGCCCGCAACAGGTCGACCTGGACCGCGACCAGATCGAGACGGCCGGCGTGCGCGTGCGCCGTCACCGCCGCCGACTGGATCTGCAGCGCCCACGGGTCGAGCCCCGGGTCGCCGCCGTACAACGAGCCCGCCTCGGCCGTCCGCTCCACCGCGCCGCGCCACAGGCCGAGCCCGGCCTCCGTCAGCCCACGGGTGAGGGCGATCTCCGCTCGTCCGCCGAGGTCGGGGCTGTAGAAGGCGTTCTCGTCAGGGGCGGTGCCTCCCTCGGTCTGCCGGAGCCAGTACTCGGCCTCGTCGGGGTCGCCCCGCTGCAGACAGGCGAGGACGAGAGCTGAGCGAATGCCGATGTGGTCGAGCTCGTCACCGATTCGCGGGAGCGCCTTCAGCGCAGCCCTGAGGTTCTCGTGGGCGGTCTCCCCGAGCCCCATCCGCAGGGCCAGTTCACTCACCCGCGAGTGGCCCATGAGCTGGAGGGACGGCTGGTCGAGCGGAGTCAGCGCGGTGAGCATCCGTCGAGCCGAGGCGAGCGCGCCGTCGATGTCGTGCTCGTACTCCCATACGTACGTGGCCACGCACTCGGCGATGCCGGCGACCAGCGGCTGGTCGCTGTCGCAGAGTGCCCGGAGCACCGCGTAGTCGGGAGGGCGCATCTCGGGGAGTGCGCTCAGGACTGCCGCCGTCGCCCGCGGCAGCGTGTCCGGCGGAGCCGTGGGCAGCCGGCGGAGGGTGACGAGCTGGCGCACGCCCTGCGGGCCATAGTTCATGAAGAGGCCTGCGGCGCACAACACAGCGGCGGTGCGCGTGACTTCGACGTACGCGGGCCCGGGGTGGTAGTGCGAGAGCGGCGGGCCCGAGTCGGCCGCCAGGGCGGCGAGACGGGGGTAGTTGGAGTCGGTGGACCACAGGGCGGCGAGCACGGCGGTGAGGGCGGCGATCGTGGGGCCGTCCGCACGGGCAAGGGCGTGACGCAGGGCCCGTACGAGATTGTCCTGCTCGGCCCTGATCCGCTCCCGGGCGGCGACGGGAGCGCCCCGATCCGGGCGAATCCGGGAGCCTGGGGAAGGCTCCGGGCCGAAGAGCGCGTCGTGCTGAGCGAGCCCGAAGTCCCTTGCCCAGGCGAGGAATCGGCCCACGGCCTCGTCCTCCTCGCCGGCCTCCGCACGGCGGGCCGCGCTGAACTCCCGTACGGCCTCCAGCATCCGGAAGCGCACGCCGCCCGGGGTGTCGACGACGGTGAGCAGCGACTGCCCCGCCAACTGCTCGACGAGCAGCAGCGCATCGTCCCCGAGCACATGCTCCGCCGCGTCCCCGCAGAAGCCCCCGGGGAAGACCGCCAGCGTGCGCAGTGCGGCCCTGGCGTCCGGCGCGAGCAGATTCCAGCTCCACTCCACGACCGCGTGGAGCGTGCGGTGGCGCTCCGGCACGTCCCGCGCCCCACCGCGCAGCAGCGCGAACCGGTCACCGAGCCTGCGCGCGATCTCCGGCACCGACATCACCCGCACCCGCGCCGCCGCCAGCTCCACGGCGAGCGGCAGCCCGTCGAGGTGACGGCAGAGTTCGGCAACGGCGTGCGGTGGCAGCTCCACGCCGGCCCTGGCTGCCCTCGCCCGCTGCGTGAACAGCTCGACAGAGGTGGCAGGACCGAGCTCCGGCAGCGCGTACACGGCCTCCGACGTGAGGTCCAGCGGGGCCCGGCTCGTGGCGAGCACCCGCAGCTCCTTCGAGGACGCGACCAAGTCCTGTACGAGGTCGGCGGCGCCCCTGACGACCTGCTCGCAGTTGTCGAGCACCAGCAGCGCGGGTCCGGCGCCGAGCACGCCGAGGATGCCGGACACCGGGTCGGCCGCAGCGTGCCCGCTCACGACACCGTGCCTCCCCTCGCCCGCCCCGAGCGCCGCGGCCACCTCCATGGCCACGTCAGCGTCCGCGGTGACGGCGGCGAGCGGCACGAAATACACCACCCGCTGCTCGGCGCGGCGGCTGACGGCGTGCGCGAGCCGGGTCTTGCCGAGGCCGCCGGGACCGACGACCGTCACGGCCCGGGAGTCGCCCAACAGCCGCTCCACGGCCGCGATGTCCGCCTCCCGGCCAAGGAGCGGATTGGGCTCGTGCGGCACACCGTGCCGGACCACCGGCGGCTCGCCACGCAGCAACTCCCGCTGCACGGCCCTGAGTCCGGCGCCGGGATCCGTGCCGAGCGCGTCGCGCAGCTCACGGCGGTAGGCCTCGTAGCGCGCGAGGGCGGCGGAGGGGCCCGCCGTAGCGGCCTCGCCGCGCAGCAACTCGGCGAGCACCTCCTCGTCACGCGGATGCTCGGCGGCGGCCACGGCCAGCGGCCCTGCCGCCTCCGCATGCCGCCCGAGGCGGGCGAGCGCGAGCGCCTGCACACGTACGAGAGCGCCGCGGACGGGAGCACGCTCGGCGCGCAACGCGGCGACGGGGTCGGCGACGCCGGTCAGCCGGCCAGGAGGACCGCCGGCCTCCCCGCCCGGGACGCCCTCCCACAGGGCGAGACCCGCCTCGGCGGCGGCCAGCGCTGCCGCGTGGTCCCCGGCCCTTGCCCGCTCCGCGCCGGCGGCGGCATGCAGCAGCACGGCGGAGCTGTCGACCTGCTCCTCGGCGAGGTCGAGCCGGTATCCCGTCGGTGTGCTCACGATGACGTCGGCACCCAGCTGCGCCCGCGCCCTGGACACGAGCACCTGCAGCGCCTTCCCCGGCCGCTGCGGCAACGCGTCCGGCCACAGCCCCGCCACCAACCGCTCGGTGCCGCAGCCCGTGCGCACATCGCCCGCGAGCAGCGCGAGGAGGCCGCGGAGCCGGGGCGCGGTGACCTCCCGCCCGCGAAGGGCGACACGCGGCAACAGGATCAGTTCAGTGGCCACCCGTGCAGATTAACCAAGGCGGCGGGTCAACGAGCTGGGACGGCTCCCTCATTGTGAGTGATGTGCGCCCAGCGCGCGTGCCGGTCGGGTGTTGACTCCGCGGGCCGCCGAGCCGCCCTCCACGACGTCCTCATGAAGCCGCACACCGACACAACTGCCGCCGAGCGTCGTCCTGTTGCCGGTCGCCGATGGGTCGCGACCTGTGCGCTGTGCCTGGGTCTTTTCATCCTCGGCATGGACCTCACGATCCTCAACGTCGCCATCCCCGACCTGCTCGCGGACCTGCGGCCCTCCATGGCCCAGATCCAGTGGAACGTCGACGGGTACGCCCTCGTCCTGGGCGGCACCGTCCTGGCCCGCGGAGCGCTCACCGACCGCATGGGACGCCGGCGCACCTTCCTCGCCGGTCTGGTGCTGTGCGCGGGAACGTCGGTCTTCGGGGCCATCGCGCAGACGCCCCTGCAGACGAGCGCTGCCCGTGGCGGCATGGGCGCTGCCGGAGCGCTGATGATGCCGGCCACCCTGTCGATCATCCACTGGATGTATCCGGAGCCGATGTTGCGGCGCCGCGCCATCGCGGTATGGACGGCCGTCGCCGCGGCCGGTGGACTCACGGGACCCGTCATCGGGGGATGGCTCGTCGAGCACTTCTCCTGGCGAGCCGGATTCTGGGTCAACGTGCCGCTCGCGGCAGCGGCGTTCCTCCTCACCTGCCTACTCGTCCCCGAATCACGGGCGAAACGCACCGAGCCCCTCGACGGCGTCGGCACCGCGATGTCCGCGGCCGGGCTCCTCGTCCTGGTCTGGGCGATCATCGAGAGCCCTGTCCACGGCAGGACGAGCGGCCCCGTACTGCTCGCCTACGCGCCAGCATGGCCGCCGTGGCCCTCGCGCTGATGTCCTCGCCCTGTTCGGCGCGCTCTTCGTCATCACCCTGCATCTGCAAGGGGTACTGGGATATACGCCCTGGCAGGCCGGGGTCAGGACACTTCCGCTGCCCTTGGCGCTCGCCGTGGGAGCCATCGCCGCCCTGCCGTTGGGCGGCCGGTGGGGGCAGCGGCTGCCGATCGTCGCCGGGCTGCTCCTCATCACGGCTGCCTTCGCGATCCTGGCCGCGACCACCGCGGCCGACGGATACGCGCACCTGATGCTCTTCCAGGCCGTGGCAGGCCTGGGAGCGGGGGCGACGGCCGCGGCCGGCACCGAATCCGTCATGAGCGCCGTCCCCGGCGACCGCGCGGGCCTCGGCTCAGCGGTCAACGACGCCACCCGGCAGGTTGGTTCATCCCTCGGAGTCGCCGTACAGGGCTCTCTCCTCAGCTCGGTCCACCACGGCCGCATGGCCGAAAGCCCGCCAGGAGCGGGTGACAACATCCTCGCCGTACGTGGCACCGCCTCCCACCTGCCGAAGCCCCAGGCCCTCGAACTCATCGCCACCGCAAAGGAATCCTTCCTCTCCGGCCTCACGCCGACCGGCAGCAGTGGACCCCGACGCTCAGTCACCCTTGACGAACACGAGCCCGTCGACCCCGCTCAGGCGAGCAGGGTCGAGCGGTGCGTAGCCGAACCAGGGGGATTCGCGGGGCGCGGGCGGTGTGTCGCCGAAGGCGGAGGCCAGCTGCGCGGCATCGATGACGCAGCGGTCCTCCGGGAGCGCGTACAGGAGCCCTTCGAGGGTGTCCGGTGGCGGGGCGTCCACGCCTTGGCGGCGGATGGTGCCGAGGGCCGTGGCCAGGAAGGCGTACTCGTCGCCGATGCGGGCGCTGACGAGCGCACCGGCGCTCCACCACTCCAGGAGCGGCTGGTCCCACATGCGTATCGTGCTCTTGTCCCGTTGCAGATGGCTGTTGTGGGCGTGCACGAAGGTGGGGCCGCGCTCGGCGAGGGCGAGGAGGTTGTGGGCCATCATCTGGTCCCGCAGGCCCAGGAGGCGGGTCATCCGGCCCGGCGAGGTGTCGGCCATCCAGTGGTGGTAGCGCAGCAGGCCCGTCGCGGTGCGGCCGTAGAGGCGCGCTCGGTCCAAGGCGTCGCGCGAGGTCGCCGTGAGCAGGTGCGGGATCTGTGTGTCGAGCAGGGCCACGAGGTCGTCGGCGAGCAGTCTTAGGTGCGCCGCCTCGGCCGACTGTCCCACGGACCGGGACGGGTCCATCATGGCGGCGGGATCGGTCCATGGGTCGTCGGCGCCGAGCAGGCGGTCGAGTGCCTCCGCGGTGACGGGGAGGAGGTCCGCGTCCAGGTGGGCCGCGAGGTAGCTGTGGAGTGCGGTGAGGGCCTGGCGGGGGCTCGCGGCGTGGGTGATCTCCAGGGGTCCGTCGAAACCGGCGAAGCGGACCTGTTCGTGTGCGGGCCTGCCGTCGTTGAACGCCCTTGCCCAGCGCACGAGTTCGCGGTTGGCCGCGAAGGTGTCCCAGCCGTGGCTGAAGCCGTGCTGCACGGCCTCGTCGAGCGTGCCGGTGCCCGACGTGACGTAGTCGTCCACTACCAGGCCCATCATGCAGTCGCTCTCGATCGCGATCGTCCGGTAGCCCTCCTGCTCCATGAGCTGCTGGAAGAGCTCGTTGCGCAGGTCGAGCAGTGTGTCCTCGCCGTGGGTGGGCTCGCCCACGGCGAGCAGTCGAGGCCGGGTCCCGAGAAGGTTCATGACGGCGGTCGCGTCGACCGCGTGCACGGTGTCCTTGATGTCAGTAGCCATGCCTTGAACGCTATCGTTGAACCATCGGTTGAAACTTTGCTGCGGCATGGGCGGGCTCATGGGACGAAACCTTCAAAGCGGTGAGCGGCTCAGGCCCGTGGATCTGGCGCGTGGGCACGGTCTGTCCACCCAGGCGGTCAGGAACTACGAGGAGGCAGGGATCCTCCCGGCCGCCGATCGCTCGCCGCACGGCTATCGCGCCTACACCTCGCTGCACGCGCGGGCCCTGCGCGCCTTTCTCGCCCTGGTGCCCGGCCACGGCCACCGGACCGCGACGGCCATCATGCGGGCCGTGAACCGGGGTGAGGTCGAGGAAGCGTTCCGCCTCATCGACGAGAGCCACGTCCAGCTCCTCGAGGACCGGCGGACCCTCCAGGCCGTGGAGAAGGCGCTTCGAGACCTGGGGGCCGCGACGCCGGTGTCCGGTGCCGGGACAGGGGCCTGGGCCGGTCCCGAGGCATTGTTCGTCGGATCGCTGGCCGGGCAGCTCGGGATCCGGCCCGCGACCCTGCGCAAATGGGAGACGGCCGGGCTGGTGAGCCCGCTGCGGGACCCGCGGACGGGCTACCGCGTCTACGACGAGGCCGACGTACGGGATGCCCGGCTGGTGCATCAACTCAGGCGGGGCGGCTATCTGCTGGAGCAGATCGCCCCGCTGATCGCCCAGGTGCGGGCGGCCGGTGGTCTTGAGCCCCTGGAGGCCGCGCTGAGCGACTGGCGCGGCCGGCTGGTCACCCGCGGGCGGGCGATGCTGACCGGCGCCGCCGAGCTGGCGCCGTACCTGAGGGAGAGCGGGCTCTCAGGAAGATCAGGGCGAGCCCACTCGAAATCTGCGGAGTAGCGTTCGAAGTGGGTAGGAGGGTGACACGCGGCGATGAGAGGAGACGGTGTGGCGTCGGACGACAAGGACCCGGAGCGTTTGCTGGACGGGTTGTCGGTGGATGAGGCCCGACCGGAGCGCCCGGTGCTGCTCGACGGGGACGGAGAGCCGCTACGGACCTGGCGGGAGAACTACCCCTACGCGGAGAAGATGAGGCGCAGGGAGTACGAGCGCCAGAAGCGGATCCTGCAGATCGAGCTGCTGAAGCTGCAGAGATCGGTGCGCGAGCAGGGCCAGCGCATCGTGATCGTGTGCGAGGGACGCGACGCGGCGGGCAAGGGCGGCACGATCAAACGCTTCACCGAGCGCCTCAACCCCCGCGGGGCCCGCATCGTGGCGCTGGACAAACCCACTGAACGGGAAGCCGGGCAGTGGTACTTCCAGCGTTACGTGGCGCAACTGCCGTCCGCCGGTGAGATCGTCTTCTTCGACCGGTCCTGGTACAACCGAGCCGGCGTCGAGCCCGTCATGGGCTTCTGCACTCCACACCAGCACGAGGAGTTCCTCCAGCAGGCGCCGCTGTTCGAGAAGATGATCACCGATGACGGCCTCGTGCTGGTCAAGTTCTGGTTCTCCGTCTCCAGGGCCGAGCAGCGCACACGCTTCGCCATCCGCCAGGTCGATCCCGTACGTCAGTGGAAGCTCTCGCCCACGGATCTGGCCTCGCTGGATCTCTGGGACGCATACACCCGCGCCAAGGTGGACATGTTCCGCGCCACGGACACCGCCCATGCTCCGTGGTCGGTGATCAAGTTCAACGACAAGCGCCGCGGGCGCCTCGAAGCGATCCGTCACCTGCTGCTGTCCATCGACTACGCGTCGATGGACAAGGACGCGGTGGGGGAGGCGGACCCGCTCATCATCGGCCCGGCCGACACGCTCCTGGAAGCGGATGAGGACCCGACGGACCTGTCACCCAGCCGAATCGCCCAGAACGAGGAAGGGCCCGGAAAGCACCCGTGACGGCCTGCTCTTCGAGTCCCGCGCCCACACACGTCCCGAGCCTGCTCGGGGTTTTCGCCCACCCGGACGACGAGTCCCTGTCGGCGGGCGGCGTGCTCGCCCGGCACGCAACTGCGGGCGCCCGCACCGCGGTTGTCACGGCGACATGGGCCGCGGACACCACACGCGCCACTGAGCTGACCCGGGCACTTCAGCTCCTCGGCGCGGGTCTACCGCGCATGCTCGGGTACGCGGACGCCCGCGTACTGCAGTCGGCTCCCGGCGCTGCGCGGTTCTGCGATGCGCCGATCGACGGGCCCGTACGGCAACTGGTGGCGCACGTAAGGGAGTTCCGCCCCGAGATCGTGATCACCCACGACGCCTACGGCGGGCTGACCGGCCACCCGGACCACGTGCACACGCACCGGGTGACCATGCTCGCGCTCCAGGCGGCGGGGCTCGAGCGCCTCTACCCGGAGGCCGGAGACCCCTGGCAGCCGGGCGCCCTGTACCTGGCCACACACCCGCACTCGGCGGTACGGGTCTGGGGTGGCCAGCTGGCCGCGACGGGCAAGGCCATGCACAGCGTTCCGGACGAGTGGGTCACCGCGACCGTCGATGTAGGGCCCTGGCTGGAGCAGAAGGTCGCCGCGGTGCTGGCCCGCCGCACCGGGGTGGAGCGGGGGGCCGTCCCCGGGCTGATCGCGGGCCTTTCGGCAGCGGAACGGGCCCAGCTGCTCTCCACCGAGTGGTACATCCGCCACGACCCCGGCCACGCCAGGCCGGCAGTGGCAGCACACACGGAACTGTCGGTCTGAGTGAAGGGGGAGCCCGCGTATGACGGCGTTACATGTGACGGTGTGGGACGAGACCGACGGCGAGGCAGCACCCGCGGTCTTCGCGCACAACATTTTCACGTGGGGCAGCGACGAGGCGTACGGGTTCGCCGCCCAGCGGCCGCTGGCCGACCGCCATCGCCTGCTCTTGGTGGACCGCCGCGGCTACGGCCGAAGCCCCGACACCGACCGGAGTGACTTCGACACGGACGCCGACGACCTGGTGCACCTCCTTGAACAGCAGGGCGCGGGCGCGCACTTGGTCGGCCACGGCAACGGCGGCCTGGCAGCCATGCTCGCCGCCGGACGCCGCCCCGACCTCGTACGTTCCCTGACGCTGATCCAGCCATCCGCGTTCTCGGCGGCGGCCGGGCACCCGGTCGTCAAGGCCATGCTGGACCGGGTGCAGGACAGTGCGGGCGTGCCGGATTCGGTGACGCCGGAGCAGTACCTGCGCGCCTCCACCGAAGGCCTGGGCATGACCATGCCCGCTCCCACCCCGCAGCGCCTTCGCGCCGTGGCCACCTCGATGCGCGAACGCCCGGTGTGGGAAGCGACCGTGCCCCTGGAGCCATTGCGGGCCGCGCCTTGGCCGACGCTGGTGATCTGCGGGACCTGGCAGGACGCGCCGGAGACGTACCGCATGTACGCGGGTGAGCCGCTGATCGCCTGCGCCGAAGCGGTGGCGGACGCCGTCGGTGGCCGGCTGCTGCGTGTGGAGGGCTACTACCCGCACACCCAGCAACCGGCCACGGTCAACGCTGCCTTGAGCAACCTGTGGGGTTGACCCGCGACGACAAGAGAGCCGGCCGTCAGCGCTCCGCGAGGCCCGCGAGCAGCTGGGCGGCGGGCTTCGGGTGGACGAGCCAGCGCAGGTGGCTGCCCTCGAGGGTCCCGACGTCGAAGGTGTTGTCGGGGGTGAGCGCGTCGGCCTCGCGGATCATGCGGTCCTGCACGGCGAGCGGGACGCTCGCATCGTCCGTCAGGCGCACATAGGTCCTGGGAATGCGACCCCACGTGGCGGCCTGCGTCCGGTCGGCGGACGTGCCGACATCGAGATTCTCGTCGGGCTGGAAAGTGTTCAGGAACGTAAGGAACTCATCATCGGTGAGGTCGGCGGCGAAGGCCTGCTTCATCGCGGCGATCGTCTCCGGGGCGGCGGTCCGGAAGTTGACCCGGAGCAGACCGAGTTCGGCGGGGTTCCCGACGAGCGCCGCAGCGAAGGCAGCCGGGTCGACGCTCGCCATCTCCGGCTCGGCGTAGTAGTCGTTGACATCCAGGTCGACGGGGCACCACGCGGAGACGTAAGCGATCCGGTCGACCAGCTCGGGGCGGGCATTGCCCACCGCGGTGATGGTGGCACCGCCTCTGCTGTGGCCGACAAGGATCGTCGGCCCGTTCTGTTTCGCTCTCTCGAGGACCTCGATCACACGGGCGGCATTGTCGGCGAGAGTGACTCCCTTGATGGATCCGGGGGCTCCGGCGAGCGCGTCGAGATCCTGCGGCGCCTGGTATGCCGCGGCGTAGGTCGCCTCGAACCCGTGCCCCGGAAGGTCGACCGCGACCGAACGGTGGCCGAGGAGACCGAGCTCTGCCTGCAGCGGCGCGAACGAGAACGAGTTGGCGAAGGCACCGTGAACAAATACGAAGGTCGGCTGATTTTGCATGCTCGTAGCCTCCAACGAAAGGATCTTCGGAGCAAGCACGATTCGGATACTCCCGCTTACTCCCGCTTCAACCTCCGGCCCCCGGCGTCACCTTGCTGAGCAGCGGTCGGGAACGTATTCGTCTCCGCTTAGCCTTTGCCCATGAGTGACGACACCTGGGACGCCCTGAACACGACTCCGATCGCGGAGATACGGCGACGCGCCGCGATCATCGACACCCTTACCGAGGTCGAACCGGTGACGGTGGTGGGCGCCGAGAGGTTCGCCTGGAACGACAGTGGTGGGCAATCGGCCGTGTGGTACTTCACGCCGGACGGCCGAGCGATGTTGCTGACCTTCGACCACGAGTCGGAGCTGAACCTCTACGCCGAAAGCACCTACGCCGTGCAGGAATCGCTGTACGCCGGAGTCCCCGCGGACCTCGTCCAGCTGGTACGCAACCGCCCCGAGAACTACGAGTCCTTGAACCTGACCGATCCGGAGACCGACGAGACGATCCACTACGCCGGCGGCGTGTTCTGGTTCGACGGCACGCGGTGGCAGGCCGCCGAAGGGTTCCTGGACCACTGTGACCGGGAGGGCCTGGACGCCATGACCGAGTCCGGATTCGGCTACTGCCTCGACGACTACCTTTTCGGCCAGGAGTTCACCGCGGAGAGCTTTGTCGCCTACCGGCAGGACGACGGCTGGTACGACACCCCCGCGGAGAAGGACGAGGCGCTGGCCGCTGCCCGGTCCGTCTTCACCAGGCACGGATGACGTGGCGGAGCGGCCCGCTGGGAGGCCGCCCTGCATAGCATGACCTCATGACCGTAGATCTGTTCGCGGGTATCCCCGTCCGCGACTACACCACGGCGGTGGCCTGGTACCAGCGACTGTTCGGCGGGCCGCCGGCCTTCCTGCCCAACGAGACCGAGGCGGTGTGGGAGCTCGGCGAACACCGGTACATGTTCATCGAGGTGCGGCCCGATCACGCCGGGCACGCCCTGCACACCGTCTTCGTCGAAGACCTGGACGCCCGCCTCTCCGGGATCGCCGACCGAGGTCTGAGACCGGACACACGCGAGACCTACGCCAACGGCGTCCGCAAGGCCACCTACCGTGATCCGGACGGCAACGAAATCGGATTCGGCGGCGGCCCGGCGGCCTGACCGGCCCTCTCGGCGCAGAGGTAGGGGCGCGCGAGGAACAGGGCGGTGGCGCTCAGGATGATGCCGAAGTAGACCGGGGCGAGGTGGATGAGGTCGGTGTAGTGGATCGTGCCGTGCACCACCACGGCCGGCAGGAATCCGGCGGCCGCCGCCGTGGCCAGAGTCCAGAAGACCCAGGCCTCACCCCGTCGCCAGCCCCACGCGCTGAGCAGCACGATCGCCACCGCGGCGGACATGAGGGCGCCCCCGAAACCCGCACGGTCGTGGGCGAGAAACGGCACGAGCCGCGGATTGACGGCTTCCAGGGTGCGTGTGTCGGAGCCCAGGAAGGTCAGGTCCGTCGGGACGAAGACATCGGTCAGACCGACGACCGAGATCACCGCCCCGCCGACGAAGAGCCCCGCGCCCGTGAGGATCATCAGCAGCTGGCCCACCAGGGCGCGTCGGCGCTCTGGTTCCGGGCCTTCCGGCGCCAGGCGCCACCGTGCTGTGTGCGGCGCGCGGCGTACCGCCGCGACGAACATCGGGAACAGCACGAGGGCGGTCGCCGTGTGCAGCGGTTCCACGAAGCCGGTGGCCAGGAAGTAGAACAAGGTGGGGAAGCCGATCGCCCCCGAGAGCAGATACACCTCACGCGCCCAGGGCCAGCCGCGTCGGATGCCGCCCACGGCGAGGCCCGTGTAGAGCGCGCCGATGGCCACCATCGTGCCGGCCATGGTGATCCGGTCGTGCTGGAGGAAGTGCACGAGGTGGTGGTTGGCCGCGTGCAGTTCGTGCAGCGTCATGCCGAGGTAGTCGCGGTCGTACCAGAGCAGCACCGGTCCGAGCGTGATCGCCGCGGCGCCGAGTCCCGCGCCCGTCATGCCGAGCCCGACGAGCAGCGCCCACCACCAGGCGGGCCAGCGCCGTGGATTGCGACCGATGTCGCGCAGCGCCGGAGCGGGCACGGTGGGCGTCGCGGCCTCGGTGACCCGCGCGAACCAGCCGGGTCCCGCGGCCACGAGCACCGCGGGGCGGGCGAGGACGACGGTGCCGGGCTCGTCGAGCGCGGTCGCGGCGGCGGACACCGACGCATCGCACACACGGACGACGTGTGGGTCGTCGGCGCTGGTGAATCCGTCGACATACGGCTTGAGGGCGGCCTCGACCTCCGGGTCGCGGGTGCGGGCGACCACCGGGATCGAGCGTCCTGCCGCGGCCTCGCGTACGGTCCGCGCGTCAGCCGCCGAGACCGGTGACACCTCGACCACTCCGGCCCCGAGCGGGGACATGGCGCGGACGGTGTCGCGGGCGAGCGAGGGCGGGACGGATATGCCGAGGCGGACGGTGACGGGCACACCCGCGATCTCACCGCCGAGCCGCTCCGGCGGATGGCGGTGGCCGAACCCCCGGGCGATCAACCGCGCGCCGGCGGGGCGGGAGCCGACCGAGGCCAGCAGCCGCAGGGCGGTGCGCTGCGAACGGCGCAGGCCGAGTACGGCAGCGGCGGCGCCACGCAGCGGCTGATAAGTCCAGTCAGGCATCAGTGGCCCCCGTCCCCGCCGCGGGCACCTGGTCACCGGGCGCCGTCCAGCTGAGAACCGCCGTCATGGAACGCAGCGCCGCCCGCTCCGGCATCAGCCGGGCGGCGGCGTCACGCAGCAGCACGGCGGGCGGCCAGGACAGTTGGCCCACTGCGCCGAGCCGGGCGGAGCGGCGCGAGATCGCCCGGGTCCTCGGGCGGCGCAGCAGGTCGTACGAGCGGAGCGCGGCCGGCACGTCCGGGGTGCCGTCGAGACAGTGGGCCAGGGTGACCGCGTCCTCCAGGGCCTGGCACGCGCCCTGACCGAGGTTCGGGGTCATGGCATGGGCCGCGTCACCCAGGAGCACGACCCGGCCGCGGACGAAGGAGGGCAGCGGCGGCAGGTCGTACAGGTCGTGCCGGAGTACCGCGTCCGGGGGGACGGAGGCCAGCAGGGTGGGGATGGGCTCGGGCCAGTCCCCGAACCGGCGCAGCAGTTCGCCGTGTTGCGAGGATCCGGAAGCCACCTCGGTCCCCGCCGGAAGCGAAGCGGTCGCGAAGCAGTACATCCGTCCGCCCGGCAACGCGGTGTAGCCGAACCTCTCGCCGCGACCCCAGGTCGCCGCGCCCTCGGAGGGCGGCGCGGCCAGCGGCTCGGTGACCATGCGCCAGGCCGAGTACCCGGCGTACCGAGGGCCTGCCGCATCGGGCCAGAGCGCACCGCGGACAGCGCTGCGCAGCCCGTCGGCGCCGATCACGAGGTCGGGTCGGGACTCACCGCCGGGGTGTTCCACGACCGGGCCGTGGTCGTCGTCGCGGACCGCGGACACCTCGCTGGCCGGCCGCAGACTGTCGGCGGGCAACGCCTCGGTGAGCGCGCGCAGCAAGTCCGCGCGGTGCAGGACCACCAGGGGATGGCCGAAGCGGCGGGCCAGCTCCGCGTTGTCCGTGCGGGACAGCCAGCGGCCACGACGGTCGCGTACGCCGCCGGTGGCCTCGACGGCGCCGAGTGCCCGGACGGTGCGGTCCAGGCCGAGCACTTCGAGCGCCCGGAGCGCGTTCGGCCACAGGGAGATGCCGGCGCCGATCTCGGTGAACTCGGGGGCGCGTTCGAGTACTTCGACACGCCATCCCCGGCGGTGCAGGGCGATGGCCGCCGCGAGGCCGCCGATACCGCCGCCGACGATGGTCGCGGCGCGCTGCGCCATGGTTCCTCGCTCTGCGTTCGGGCGCCACCCCCGGTCAAGTGGCCGTCGATCCGGTGCCCGAACGGCAAGCGACTTACACAAGTCCGCCTGAGCAGCGCCTTATGCCAACATGTCGACAGAGACCTGTCAACGCGACATCGCAGGCCGGCCACAACCAACGGGGTGCGGCCGCCCAGCCGCGAGGCCGCCCCCTTGACTCGGCAGGGCCTGATTACCTCCTGGGCGAGTATGCGTAAATCTATCTTGGCCAGATTAGACATTGAGGCACGGTGGCAGTCACAATGAGCGCGTGCCTGGACCCCGCACGTCTGGAGTTGCCCATGTCCGACAGCGTCAGCCGCCCCAAGTGCGTCGTGGAGCAGTACACGAGGAGGGGCAGTTGGGTCGTCGTCGTTCGGGGTGACCTGGACATGGATTCCGTGCCCTCACTGCGCGAGGTGATGGAAAGGGCTGCAGCCGCACTCCCGGTGCTCGTCCTGGACGCGAGCGGGGTGACCTTCGCGGACTCCTCCGCATTGAATCTCTTGCTGCTCATCCACCAGGCCAGCACGCTGCGCATCGCCGCCGCGCCGCCCCAGATGCTGCGCATGCTGCGGCTGACGGGCGCCGACCAGATCCTCAACCTCTACCCGTCCATGGAAGAGGCCTGCACGGTCGCGGCCGGATGAAGCCGACGCTGAACAAGGTCGACTCTCACGTCAGCAGCCGCAGCACCGCTTCCTCGACGGCCCCCTGCGTCGCCGGATGGCCGAACGCGGCGCTGTCGCCCAGCTGTTCAAGGGCGTCGGCTATCGTCCGGCCTTCGTCGAAGAGCTCGACGACCCGGGGGTTGATGTAGGACGCCCGGCACACCGCTGGCGTGTTGCCCAGGTACCCACTGACCTCGCGGACAGCCCTGGTGACGGCCCCCTTGCGTGCGGCCCGGGACTCCCGGGCGACCCGTGCCGAGACGGCGAGGGCGACCGCCGCGAGGACGGTCGCGTGCCAGGTGCGGAAGTCCTTGGCGGTGATGTCTCGGCCCGCGCGGTGACGCAGGTAGTCGTTGAGTTCGGCGGCGTTCAGCTCGTGCCAGGCCCCGCCCTGCCAGTAGGCGAACAGCCGTTGGCCCCCGCCGCCCCGGCGCAGCAGCGCGCGCAGGACACTGCAGGCGGGCGGATCGACGAGGGCGCGGGTCTGCGTCTTGGAGTACTTCGCCGGATACGTGAGAGAGACCTCACCGCCCCGGCAGGAAGCGTGCTCCTTGAGCAGGGTGGTCAGCCCGTACGTGCCGTTGTCCCGACGGTAGGAGTCGTTACCGACGCGGAAGAAGCCGAGGTCGAGCAGGCGGACGGCGCAGGCCAGGACGCGCTCGCGGCACAGACCACGACGGCCGAGGTCCTCCGTCACCTGTGAGCGCACCTCGGGAAGCGCGCGGGCGACCTCCAGCACGTGGTCGTGCTTCGCCGCTTCCTGCCGCTCACGGAACCGCGGGTGGTACAGATACTGGCGCCTGCCCGCGGCATCGGTGCCCACGGCCTGCAGATGCCCGTTGGGCCACGGACAGATCCACACGTCCCGCCAGGCCGGCGGGACGGCGAGCCGCCGCAGGCGCTCCTTCTCCTGCGGGTCGGTGATGGGGCGCCCCGATGCGTCCTTGTACGCGAATCCCCGCCCACGACGGACCCGGGAGATCCCGGGTCCGTCGACGTGGCTCGTCCGCAGCCGCCGCTTCTCACGCATGACCCAGGAGTGCCCCCGGAGCGCAACCTCAGACATCGCCGTACGAGCGGCCGGGCATCCAGGGCACGTGCGGGAAACGCGTGAGCCGGGACCGGCTGAGCGAGAGCCCACAGACGGTCTCGTTGCGGCCCGGCTGCCAGGCGTGTGCCTTTCACAGGCTCTTACGGCAGCGGCGGGAGAGGTGTGCGGCTCTTGCAGGTCCAGGTGGCGCGGTGGGTGGGGTGGAGGGCGTCCAGGGTCAGGTTGATCACGTTGGGTGAGTACAGGGTGTCGACGTGGCCGGACCTGTCGGTGGGACACACCTGTTGGAGCGTGATGTTGTCGACCGCTGCCGGGCGGTCGGCGGGCGAGGTGAGAAAGCCCGGGGTGTACGGGGTGACCATCTTGTCGTAGGCGGTGGCCACCACTGTGTAGTTGACGCCGGGCAAGGTGTCACCGCCCGCGTTGAGCCGCTTCAAGAACGGAGATCCCACCATCTGCTGCCGCGACGAGGGGCCCACCAGCACATCGGTCGCCGGGGCGACCGCCCTGACCAGCATGTCGAGCCCGTTCGCCGTCGTTCCGTGATGGTCCGGGGCGAGCCCGATCAGTCGGTTCACCTTGGACGCACCCCCCTCGAACTTCAGGTACTGCCGCGGCATGAGACCGCCGAGGGAGTGCCCGACGATGTCCACCGTGCGGGCCCCGGTGGTGCGCAGTACACGGCTGACATACGTGGCAAGTTCTTTGGCCGAGTCTTCGATGCGGCCGGTGCCCTTCGCTCCCAGAGCGTTGAGGGGACTGCCGTGGGCGCCGTAGTTGAGGGCGTAGACGCAGTAGCCCGCGTCGGCCGGGCAAGGGCTGGTGGCGTCCCTCCGGGCCCCGGGTGGGCTGGAGTTGGCGGTTGCGGGGGACAGCAGGGTGGACACCGAGGCCCCGAGAGCGGTGTCGTGGTGAGGCCGGGGTTCAGCGGGTGCGGTGCTCGCCGCGGCGGGCCAGGGCGAGCAGGCGAGTGCGGCAACGGAACAGACAGCAGCGGCCGTGGCGGCGAAACGCGAACGCATGGCAGGTACCTCTCGGCAGGCGGGCTCGACCCGGCAGCCCTAGGGAAAGACCTGTGGGCATCCGCACCGACAACGGGGTGCACGCGCTGGGGGTAATGGTGCGTCACCCGGGCGCACCACGGCCTCGTGAGACGCAGGCGCAGGCTCACCGAATGACTGGTCGGATGTGGCCGTGATCGAGGGTGAGGATCTGGTCGGCGGTGGTGAGGCCCGCGTCGTCGTGAGTGATCAGCAGAGTCGTGCGGCCGTGGGTGGCGTTGAGGATGTCGGTGAGTACGGCATCGGCGGTCTCGGGATCCAGTCCTTCGGTGGGTTCGTCCAGGACGAGGACGGGCGGGTCGGCGAGCAGAGCTCGGGCCAGGAGGAGGCGGCGGCGTTGGCCGCCGGACAGGGCGGAGCCGTTCTCGCCGAGGAGGGTGTCCCAGCGCTCGGGGAGGGAGTCGATCCAGGGGAGGAGCTGGGCGCTGCGAGCGGCTTCGCGCAGCTCGGCATCGGTCGCGTCGGGGCGGGCCAGGAGGAGGTTGGCGCGGATGCTGGTGCGGAAGACGTGGGCGTCCTGGGTCATGCCGGTGATCGCGCGCCGGGCGTCGGTGCCCGCGCAGTCGCGTAGTTCGCGTCCGCCGATACGGATGCTGCCGGACTCGTAGGGGACGAACCGCATGAGCGCCGCGATCAGCGTCGACTTGCCGGAACCGCTGGCGCCCAGGAGCACCGTCAGGCGACCGGGCGGCAGGCTCAGACTCACGCCGTCCAGGGCCGGAGAGACATCGGGGAGGTGGCGTACACGCAGCTCGGTGATCTCCACCCCGACCGGTGCTCGGGCAGCGAGCGTGACCGGAGCGGCCGGGTCGGTGACGGGCGGCGGAGTGTCGAGGAGCTCGGTCAACCTGCGGGCGCTGACGCGCACTTCGGCGAGGTGGCGAGCCGCGGTGGGCAACGGCGTCAAGGCCTCGAAGGACACCAGCGCGAGGACCGCGAGGACGGTGAGCCGCACGGCGGGCAGCTCCCCCGCCGCATGAGCACGCAGCGCGAGCCAGGTCACGCCGACCGTGGCCGCCGCCTGGAGGAGCAGGACCGTGGCCGAGGCGAGCGAAGTGGTCCAGGCTGCCCGGCGTTCCAGCGCGGCGATGCGAGCGGAGGCGTGGCACGTCCGCTCGTGGGCGCGGCCCAGGGCTCCGTAGGCGGCGAGGTCCGCCGCACCTTGGGTCAAGTCCAGCGTGAATGAGCTGAGTTGGGCCCGCGCCGCCTTCTCCGCTCGGCTCGTACGGCGGGACAGTGTGAGCACCAGGGTGGGCACGAGGAGCCCCGCCACGGCGAGCAGCAGCCCCAGCAGAACGCCTGCCTGCGGGAGCAGGGCCGTGGCCACGGAGGTGGTGGCCGCGGCGACCGCGCAGGCAGCCACCGCCGGGATCAAGACCCTTAGCAGGAGGTTCTGCGCGGCGTCGACGTCGTCGACCAGGCGGGTGAGCAGGTCGCCGCTGCGGAAGGCGGGGGTGCCCGCGGGAGCGAGGGGCACGAGGGCCTCGTACACCTGGGTGCGAAAGCCCGCGACGGCCCGCAGTACACCGTCGTGGCCCAGCAGCCGGTCCATGTAGCGCAGGGCCCCGCGCCCGAGGGCCAGGGCGCGGACGGCGACGATGGCAAGGCTGACCGAGGCGAGCGGCGGCTGTTCGGCGGCGCGGGTGATCAACCAGGCGGCGGTGGCCATCAGCGCGGCGGACGCCAGCTCGCTGCCGGCCGAGGCGAGCGCGGCGGGCAGCAGTCGGCGCCAGTACGGCAGGAGTTGGCGCAGGAGGCGGAGGGTCGGGCGGGGGGTCCGTGCCGAGGGGAGGATGGCCGCACCGGAGTGGAGGGTCATCGGGCCATCAGGCCTTCCGCGAGGGCCGGTTGGGCCGGTGGGACAGGCCGGCCGGCCCGGTCCGGTCGGGGTGCTTGTGGCCGGGTGAGGCTGCCTGCCTCTACGGTGATGATCCGGTCGGCGTACGGCAGCAGACTCGTGCGGTGGGCGACCACGACCGCGGTCCTGCCGCGCATGAGGCGGACGGTGGCGTGCGTGACCATGGCCTCGCTCTCGGGGTCGAGGTGGGCCGTCGGTTCGTCCAGGAGCAGTACGGGGGCGTCCTTGAGGAAGGCGCGGGCCAGGGCGATCCGCTGACGCTGGCCCGCGGAGAGCCCGGCGCCGCGCTCGCCGAGCAGGGTGTCGTAGGCCTGGGGCAGTTCCTCGATGAAGTGACCGGCGTAGGCGGCATGTGCTGCCTGGCGCACCTCCGCGTCGCCGGCCTCGGGGCGTGCCAGTCGGATGTTGTCCGCGACGGTGGCGGCGAACAAATGCGGGCGCTGAGGCACCCATGCCACCTGCGTGCGCCATGCGTCGGGGTCGAGGTCGGCGAGGTCGGTGGCGCCGACCGAGACGCGTCCCGAAGAGGGGAGTGTGAAGCCGAGGAGGAGCGCGAGGAGCGTGGACTTGCCCGCGCCGCTCGGTCCGACCAGGGCGATGTGTTCGCCGCGGCGCACGGAGAGGGACACGTCACGGAGGGCTGGGGTCGCACGGCCCGGGTACTGGACCGTGACTTTCTCCAGGCACACGTGCCCCTCGCGGGTGTCGGACACCGGGGTGGCGGCGCCGACGGTGGAGGGGACCCGGGCTTCGGATCCGCCGGGGGTGGCAGAGTCGTCGTCGCAGCCGTCGAGGACGGCGAAGACCCGCTCGGCCACCGCGATGCCCTCGGCGCTGTCATGGAAGGCCGCCCCTGCCGCCCGCAGCGGCAGGTAGGCCTCCGGGGCCAGGAACAGCACCACCAAGGCCGTACGAAGGTCCAACTCGCCGCCGAGCAGACGTAGTCCGACCGGTACCGCCACCAGCGCCACGGACAGGGTCGCGACCGTCTCCAGGACGAAGGAGGAGAGGAACGCCACGCGCAGCGTGCGCATGGTGGCCCGCCGGTGGGCGTCCGCCATCTCGTGCACCACACGGGCCTGTTGCCGCTCCTGCCCGAACGCGCGCAGTGTCGGCAACCCCGCCACCACATCGAGGAAGTGGCCGCCGAGCCGGGCGAGCAACTGCCATTGCCGGGCGGTGCGCCTGGCGGTATGGGCGCCGACCAGCGCACCGAACACGGGGATCAGTGGCAGCGTCACGACGATGATCAGAGCGGAGATCCAGTCCGTCCAGGTCAGCCACCCGATGACCGCCAGGGGCATCAACGCCGTGGCCGTCATCGTGGGCAAGTAGCCCACGACGTACGCGTCCAGGGCGTCCAGGCCGCGGGTGAGCAGCGTGGCTGTCTCGCCGTGGCGCCCGGCCGCGAGCCGCAGCGGGCCGGTGTGCCGCAGCCGGCCGGTGATCCTCTCGCGCAGCGCGAGCTTGGTGTCGGCGGCGGCGCGTTGCGCGAGAATTCCGCGAGCCCAGGCCAGCAACGCGCGCAGCGCCATGACGATGCCCAGTGCTGCCGGCGGTGCGATCCGGAAAGGGCGCCCGGCGAAGCCGTCCGCGAGGACCGCCGCGAGCAGGACCGCCTGGGTGACGATGAGCCCGGCAGCGAGGAGCGCGAGGGCCGCGGATTGTGTCATGTGGCGCCGTAGTACCGGGAGTTCCCGCATCAGGCGGCGTTCGACGGGCTTCATCTGGGGTCCCTCGTTCCTCTCGTCTTGCGTCGCTTCGCTCTCCAAGACCGGGACGGCGAAGCTCAGAAGTAGCTGGGGTGACGGCGGCCGGTCCGGCCCCGGAAGGCCCACCAGCTCCACGTCTGGTACGCGAGGATCGTCGGGGTCACCAGGACCCCGAACGCGCTGAGGATCCGCAACGTGGCGTTGTCCGTGACGGCGTGTCCGATGGTCAGCCCCTCACCCGCCGAACTGATCAGGAGGTACGGGTAGTGACCGGCCCCCACGAGCAGCACCGGCAGCGCTGTCGCACAGCAAGTGGCCGCGAAAGCCGAGGCGTTGTGCCCGCGGGAGAAGTGCCACCAAGCGGCGGCGAGCGCAACCGCGAACAGGGCGGCGACGGCCGCCGATGTCACGCGGTTCGTCATCGATGCGCCCTCGCCGAACAGCGTGAGGAGTATCGCGAGGGAGCCCACGGCCGCGGATCCACGGAGTAGCCATCCGCCCAAGAACCGTGCGGTGGCCGCTGGTTCGGAGTCCGATCGCAGCGCTACGAAGGCGGCGCCGTGCGCCGCGAAGAGCAGCGCGGTGGTGAGGCCGCAGGCCAGTGTGAACGGCGAGAAGACGTCGCCGGCCCCGATGTGGAAGCTCCCGTCGGACCGGCGGGGCACGCCGTGGAGCAGCAGGCCGACGACCAGTCCCCAGCACACGGCGGGCAGGGCGCCACCGAACACGATCAGACCGTCCCACCAGCGACGTCCGCGGACGCTGTGGGACCGACGCCTCAGTTGGACGGCCGCGTTGCCGAGGACCAGGCCGACGAGGATCGCCACGATCAACGGGTACAGGCCGGACAGGAGCGTGCCTTCGAGGTGCGGGAAGGCACCGAACAGGACGCCGGTGAAAGCGACAAGCCAGACCTCGTTGCCGAGAAAGAACGGTGCGATGGCGTCGAGGGCGGGGTTACGGCCGGTGAGCTCCTCCGCCTCCTTCTCTTTCGCTGTCTCACCCTCCGCGCCGCGATCACCTCGGTCGCCGAGGAAGGGGTGCAGCATCTGTACGCCGTAGTCGTAGCCGCCGAGCACGAAGTACCCGGCGAGGAGCAGGCCGAGGAGGGCCAGCCAGGCGGTCTCCAGAGTCATGTCGCTCAACTTTCCGTTACTGCGGGGGAGTACGACAGGGAGGTCATCTCGGCGCTACCGCCGGGCGCCTCCGGCAGGTCGTCGGGGAGGGGCTCGGTGGCGCCGAGCTGGGTGGCTTCCGGGCCTCGGAGGGCAAAGCGGGTGATCAGGGTCCAGTTCGTCGCCGCCAAGGCGAGGAAGATGGCGACGAAGGCGGTGCAGGACACCGCGAGTGAGGCCGTACTGACGTGGGAGAGTGCGTTCTCGACCGTCAACTCGCCGTAGACGAGCCAGGGTTGGCGGCCGACCTCACGGACGACCCAGCCGCCAGCAGAGGCGATGAAGGGGAACGGCACCGTAGCGACCAACAGCCACAGGGCCGGGCGCCAGCGCATCAGCCGGCTCCTCCACAGGAGGATGACGGCGAAGAACGTGATGGTGGAGACGGTGTTGCCGATGATCGTCATCACATCCATCGAGACGCGCATCGTGTCCTGCCAGGGCACGTAGTTGCCGGGCCCGTGTTCTTTGACCAGCTGTGCCTGCAGCTCGGCGACGCCGTTGTTCTCCAGGACCGCGTCCTTCATGGGCTGCGTCCGCTCGATGACGGGCCGCTGCATCTCGCCGACGATGACGACGAAGAAGGACGTGACCATGGCCACCCACAGGCCCAGGCGCATGGAACCGCGGAACAGCTCGGTCTCCTTGGTGTGCCGGAGGAAGTGGTAGGCGCTGACCCCGGCGATGAAGACACCGCCCGTCGTCAGCGCGGCCAGTGCGATGTGCAGGAGCGCGACCAGGGCGCTGGAGTTGGTCAGCAACGCCCCGAAGTCCGTCAAGTAGGCTGCGCCGTCGCGGACTTCGTAACCGACCGGGTTCTGCATGAAGCCATTGGCGATCATGATCCAGTACCCGGAGGCGTACGCGGTCAGGGCGACCAGCCAGATGAGTGTGACGTGCACGCCCCTGCGCATACGGCCCCAGCCGAAGATCCACATGCCGAGGAAGGTGGACTCGGCGAAGAAGGCGATGAGGGTTTCGAGCGCCAGCGGTGCGCCGAAGACATTGCCCGCGAACTTGCTCAGGCCGCTCCAACTGAGCCCGAACTGGAACTCCATGACCAGGCCGGTGACGATGCCGACCGCGTAATTGATGACGTAGAGCTGGCCCCAGAAGCGGGTCATGCGCTCCCGGACGGCCTTCTTGACGGGGTCACGGGCGTACGCGGCGCGGGTGTGCATGATCGCCACGAGGGGGACGAGCCCCATGGTGAGGATCACGAACAGCCAATGGATGCCGGTCGTGGCCGCGAACTGGAGTCGGGCCAGATCCGCAGCGCTCATGGTGGGACCTTCCTGGGGGACGGGTGGCCGTACCTGCGAGGCATCACCCCTGTTGGGGTGCCGCGTCGCGTGCCCGACGGCCTTGATGAAGACCGTAGGGAGAATCCCTTATGCGTTCCAAGACTTCTTTTGGCATGTGAAGATGACACTGAAGGCATAAGGGAAGGTGGATGGATCATGGATCTTCTGCAGCTGCGGTACTTCCAGACCGTCGCCCGTTTCGAGCACATCAGCCGCGCCGCACAGGAACTGCGCGTCGCCCAGCCTTCGTTGAGCCGCACCATCGCCCGCCTGGAGTCCGAACTCGGCTCCCCGCTCTTCGACCGGCAGGGGCGCCGCATCCGGCTCAACCCGTACGGCGCGATGTTCCTGCGGCATGTGGAGCGGGCCCTGAGTGAGCTGGACGACGGCCGCAGGGCCGTGCGAGAGGCCCGCGACACCGGGCTCGGACGCGTAAGCGTCGCATCCGAAACTCTCCTGACGATCACTCACATTCTTGGCAGCTTCCGGGCCGGTCATCCGCGTGCGGACGTACGGCTCTTCCAGTCGACCGCCCAGGAGATGGACCGTCGGCTGCGTACCAGAGAGGTCGACTTCTGCGTGGCCTCACAGCCGCTGACCGGCACGAATCTCGCGTCGGTCGAGCTCGCCCGCGAGGAGGTACTGCTCGCGGTGCCGCCCGGTCACCGGCTCGAAGCGCGGGAGAGCGTGACGATCCCCGAGATCGCCGACGAGCCTTTCGTCACCACGCGTCCCGGCCACTGGCAACGCGCGCTCCTGGACAGGCTGTTCGCGGCCGAGGGACTCACGCCACTGCTCTCCTGCGAGGGCGACGAGCCGGGCGCCAGCCAGGACATGATCAGCGCGGGCCTCGGTATCGGCCTCATTCCGGCGATCTCCCGCCAGGTCGGCACGGAGACGCAGGTCCCGGTGGCTTGGGTCCACTTGGACGCACCGGCCTGCGAGCGGGTGCTCACCCTGGTGTGGAGCCGGGACAGCTACCTCTCCGAAGCCGCCCTGCGATTCAGGGAGTTCATCACCAGCAAGCCCTTCATGTCCCACCGCATGCCGGCAGGGCGCGGCGAGGCCACACTGTAGGTCGGGGGGAGCTGACTGTGGAGAACATTCTGACCGTGGCCATCGGGGCCGCAATCGGCCTCATAGGTGCGGTGTTCGGTTCGTGGTTCACCGCGCGCCGACAGGACCGCATGTGGCTCCGCGAACAGAAGCTCAAAGCCGGGATCGGCTTCAACACGGCCGTGGTTCAGCTACTTGACTACCTGAAGGAAGCGCAGCTGAGTGACGACGGCCCCGGAGCCAACGAGTTGGCGGACCGGATGCAGGAAGCACGCTCAGCCCTCTACCTGCTCTGTGCCAGCGACACAGTCGATCTCGCCGATGCTCTCGCGCGTAGGGTCTGGAGGACCCGCCCCACGGACGGCAGGGACGACCGCCGGGCCGAGTTCCGAGAGACGCTGGACCTCCTGCGTCGCTTCACCCACCAGCTCCGTGAAGAGATCGCCAGGTCGTAGTCCCGAACGAAGCGGAAGCGATGGGCTCGGGCGCCACGACCGACACCTGGCCGGCTACTCCCTGGGGGCGACGGTCGCAACCGCTGTCCCCGCCGAGCGCCTAGAAGGCGTGGCCCACCAGGCCGAGCTGAACACCCGGGTGGACATCACCGCGGTGCTGCGCCGCATCACCACGCCCACCCTGCTCGTATCCGGGTCGCAGGGCCTGATCGTCCCGCCGCACCACCAAAGGGAGTTGGCGGACACCAGGACGCCGCGGGCGCACCGGACGCTGGACACCGCGGACGCACCGGTCGGCTAAGGCTCCGCCCCGGCGGGTACCGCTACCTCACGTGCCCCACGAGCGCCGACACCCGCACCTCCTCCACGAACGGGGCGGGCGGAAGCGCCAGCCTGACGCGTTCGGCGAAGGCGAGCCGTTCGTCGGGGCGGGGCAGGGCTTCGGCGGGAATCGCGGAGAAGACCCCGCCGATGATCCGGTCGAAGCTCAGCTCCTCGCGGCCCTCCGTCACGATCTCGCGGACGTCGTCGAAGCCTGCCGCTTCCAACGCCCGCGCATAGCGGGCCCGATCGTCGGCGCCGGTGCCGCACGAAGCCCTCAGTTCGGTGTCGAAGTGCTCCTCCAGGCTGTCGCGCAGCGCCCGTGACCACGCGCTGTCCTGCAACCACAGCGGTGTGCCGTTGGCGATGACGGCGATGCCACCACCGCGGCGCAGCAAGGGCGTCAACTCCCGGAAGAGAGCGTCGTGTTGCATCCAGTGCAGCGCTTGCCCGATGACCGTGACCGCCAGCGACCGTTCGCCCATCAGTGTGCCCAGCGCAGGGACGTCGGTGTCGGCGCCGAGCAGCCACGTCGCGTTGTGCACCCCCTGAGCGATGGCCGCTTCCCGGGCCAGTCGGAGCATGTCGGGCTCGGGGTCCATGCCGATCACCGAGCCGACCCGGGCCGCGAGCGGCAGCGTCAGCTGACCCGTACCGCATCCGAGATCCAGTACGGTGTCGTCGCCGCCGAGACCGAACGCGGCTTGCAGGGCGTCGAGCAGTCGCGGGGGATACCCCCGTCGGAACTTCGCGTAATACTCGGCCACGTCCCCGCTGAATCCCACCGTCATGGCCCCACCCTGCCAGGCACCGGCCGGCCCAAGCGTTGTTCGCGGCACCCCAAGGCGCATCCTGGGGCGGGCGGCGTCAGCCGATGGGGTCGGGCAGCGGTACCACCCGGTAGGCGAGTTCGATCGTGTTGCCGGTGGCGGGGTCGCCGAGCTCCACGCGCCAGCCATCGGCGAACTGGTCCACGCCCTCGGCCATGGGGATGGTGCCCGAGATCAGGACGGTGCCCGGGGTCAGGCCGCCGCGCTCACGCAGTACGCCGGTCCAGTAGCCGGGGGTGAGGAGTTCGGCCAGCGTGCCGTGCTGGATCTCGCTCTGCCGGCCGTCGGCGTGGGTGACCCAGGCCCGCAGGGTCAGTTCGTCGATGCGCGACTCGACGTCGGCCAGGGGCCAGGCATGCCGGGCCAGGACATCGGGTGCCGCGTTCTTGCTCCAGGCCACGCCGTGGACCTCGAGGTCACGATCGGTGTGATCACAGGCCGCGGTCAGCAGCAGCTCGCCGCCGTCCGCGACGACCAGTGCCCATTCCGCCTCGCCGGACGTGCGGGCGTGCGGGGCGGCGACCCGGTCGGTCTGCTGGGCCAGGTAGGGGGAGACGGGGTAGAGGGCCGGGGTCACCGACGGCGCGGGCACTCCCAATTGGGCGAGCTCGGCGACATGCGCGGCGACATCGGCCTGCTCGCGCCCGGCGTATCCGGCGTTCAACACCTGCACGACATCGACGTCACGGGTGGAGCCGTCAGGAAGTTCAAAGGTCAGCACGGCCATGAGGCACTCCAAAGGGGGCAGGTCTCGACAAGGGTCTCGACGGTCTCGACACGGTCAACTTCTGGCGCGGGGGTTGCGCATACGACCTGTATACAAGAAGTATGCCGGAAGGTCGATGTCCAGGTCGATGTCCCCTCGACGCAAGGATCGGGAAGCATGCAGCACACCCCTCAGGGCCCACCGACGGCTACACCGGGCCGCTCCGGCATCCGCCGGGCCTTCTTCGCCAGCCTCACCGGCACCGCTCTGGAGTGGTACGACTTCGCGGTCTACTCCGCTGCGGCGGCCCTCGTCTTCGGTGACCTCTTCTTCCCCTCTGAGGACCCCCTCACCGGCACCCTCCTGGCGTTCTCCACGTATGCCGTCGGCTATGTCTCCCGCCCACTCGGCGGCTTCGTCTTCGGCCGCCTCGGCGACGTGATCGGCCGCAAAAAAGTCCTCATCGCCACCCTGGTCCTCATCGGCGCCGCCACCTTCCTCATCGGCGTCCTGCCCACGTACGGCACCGCCGGCATCACCGCCCCCATCGCCCTGGTCCTGCTGCGGTTCGCGCAGGGCGTCGGCGTCGGCGGCGAGTGGGGTGGCGCGGTCCTGCTGTCCAGCGAGTTCGGCGACCCGCGCCGGCGCGGTTTCTACGCCTCCGCCGCACAGATCGGCCCACCCGCCGGAAACCTCCTGGCCAACGGCGTACTGGCCGCCCTGGGTGTGCTGCTCACCGAGGAGCAGTTCCTGTCCTGGGGCTGGCGCGTGGCCTTCCTGCTCTCGGGCGCCCTGGTCGCCTTCGGCCTGTGGATCAGGGCGAAGCTGGAGGAGACCCCGGTCTTCAAGGCCATGGAAGCCGAGGAGTCCCGGCCGCAGGCGCCGATCCGCGAGGTCTTCACCACCCAGCCCCGCGCCCTGTGCGCCGCGATCCTCAGCCGGGTCGCCCCCGACGTGCTGTACGCGATGTTCACCGTGTTCGTCCTCACGTACGCCACCGACGAACTCGGCATGACACGCGGCTCCGCCCTGACGGCCGTCCTGGTCGGCTCCTTTCTGCAGATCTTCCTCATCCCCCTGGCGGGCGCCCTGTCCGACCGGGTCAACCGCCGTCTGCTGTACGGCTGTTCCGCCCTCGCCGCGGGGGTGTGGCCGTTCGTGTTCTTCCTCGTGGTCGACGGCGACAGCTGGTTCCTGCTGGTGTGCGGCGTCGTAATAGCACTGGCCATCCACTCCTTCATGTACGGCCCGCAAGCGGCATTCGTCGCCGAACAATTCTCGCCCCGCCTGCGCTATACGGGATCGTCGCTCGCCTACACCCTGGCGGGCCTGATCGGCGGAGCGGTCGCCCCGCTGCTCTTCACCGCCCTGCTCAGCGCGTACGGCAGCTGGGTCCCGCTGGCGCTCTACCTCGCCGCGGCGGCAGCCGTGACCCTCATCGGGCTCGGCCTGGGCAGGGACGCCGCCCACGCCGAGAAGGAGGACGAGCTGCTCGCCGGCGCCACCACCCCGGAGGCGGCCCCCGCAGCCCGCGTTCCGTAACGTCAGCGCTCTTGGTCCCTGCCCGCCCTGCCCGCCCCTCCCGACTCCGAAAGGTGGCCCACCGTGCGCATCGCACTGAGCCAGCTCACCACCGGCCCCGAGCCCGGCAAGAACCTCGCCCTCATCAGGGAATGGACCTCACGCGCGGCCGACGCCGGCGCGGACATCGTCGTGTTCCCCGAGGCGTCGATGGCCTGCTTCGGCACCCCTCTGGCGCCCCTCGCCGAACCCCTGGACGGCCCCTGGGCCACCGCCGTCCGCACCGTTGCCGAGGAGGCGGGCATCACGGTGGTGGCGGGCATGTTCACCCCGGCGTCGGGCGGCCGGGTGGCCAACACCTTGCTGGCCACCGGACGCGGCGTCGAAGCGGCGTACGACAAGATCCATCTCTACGACGCGTTCGGCTATGCCGAGTCCGACAGCGTGGCCGCCGGCTCCCAGGTCGTCACCATCGACGTGGACGGCGTACGCCTGGGTCTGGCCACGTGTTACGACGTGCGCTTCCCGGAGCTGTTCCGGGCCCACGCCGACGCGGGGGCCGCAGTCACCCTGCTGGCGGCCTCCTGGGGCGCGGGCCCCGGCAAGATCGACCAGTGGGAGTTGCTGGTGCGGGCCCGCGCACTGGACGCCACGCTGTGGGTCGCCGCAGTCGACCAGGCCGACCCGGCCGCGGGGGGCGACACGGCCGGGGGCACGGCGCCCACCGGAGTGGGGCACAGCATGCTCGTCGGCCCCGACGGCACCGTACGCCACCGTCTGGGGGCCGAGCCGGAGTTGAAACTGGTCGACGTGGACGCCGACGAGGTCACTGCGGTCCGCAAGAACATCCCGGTGCTGGCCAACCGGCGGCTGGGGGAGCGGCGCTGAGCGGAGGCGGGCCGACAACTCCCTTTACCCGCAGGGCTGTCGGGCTTGAGAGCTCCCGCCGAGACCCGCCCTCAGGCCCGACAGCAACGCGGCCCAGCGCAACCCACATCGGCGCCCGCCCGTCCTTCCGTCCGGCTAGCCGGCGAGCAGCACCTTCAGGGTCGACTCCAAGTGGCTGTCGATCGCGGCGCAGGCAGCCTGCGTGTCACCGGCCGCGAGGGCGTCCACGATCGCCCGGTGCTCGTCGAGCACCGCTTCCTGACGGCCCTGCTGGTTGTAGAGGGCCACGACTCCGGCCCGCACCTGGCGGCTGCGCAGCCCCTCGTAATGCCGGTCGAGCAGTGAGTTGCCCACGGCCGACACGAGCGACGAGTGGAAGAGGTGGTCCACGTCGATGAACTCCTTGGCCTGTTCGGGCCCGCTCAGCGCGCGCTGCCGATCCAGGCATGCGCCCAACTCCCGTACCGGCGCCCGCCCTGCATCGATGACGTGCTGCGCCGCGTACCGCTCGACGATCCCGCGGAGCTGCATCAGCTCGGTGATCTCACGCCCCGAAAGGGGCGCCACCCGCGCACCACGCTTGGGCACCAACTCGACCAGGTCCTCGGCGGCCAGCAGGAGCAGAGCTTCGCGGATCGGGGTGCGCGAGACACCGATGCGATCGGCGATGTCCTGCTCGGAGAGGAACTCCCCCTGCATGGCGGGGTCCGTGAGCACCGTCTCCTTGAGGTACGCGTAAGCCTTCTCCCGACCCGACGCCACCGCTACCCCCAGAGATCGCATACACCTTGTATACGGAAGCTACCACGAAGCCGCACTACAGCGCCCGGCGCTTCGGGCCGCGGCCAGGGCTGTGGTGTGCTGCTCGGCGGCGAGGTCCTGAAGGTGTTCCATGCCGGGGGTGGTGGCGGCAAGGGTGAGTTCGCGTTCGATCACGACGAGGTCGGCCTGCCACACGTCGGCGAGGATGCGCTTGAGGTACGGGGTGGAGTGGTCCCAGCCTTCGCGCGGAGTACCGGGAGCGTAGCCGCCGCCTCGCACGGTGGCCAGGACGGTCGGCTTGCCCTTGAGCACCGGGCTGCCCAGCGGCGCCCCGGCGATGACCAGGTCGACCCAGGTCTTGAAGTGCTGGGAGACACCGAAGTTGTACAGCGGCACGGCGAGCACCACCGCGTCGGCGGCCTCTAGTTCCGCGGTGAGCGTTCTGGCGAGGGTGAGTGCGTCGCGCTGGGCGGGGGTGCGGTCGGGTTCGGGCGTCAAGTTGCCGATGTGTGCGTGCGCCCAGGCGTCGGCGGGGAGCGGCTGGGTGCCCAGATGGCGGCGTATCACCGGGGCGTCCCGGTGTACTGCGGCCCACTCCGATTCCACGAGGTCGGCGAGTTCGGCGCTGTCGGATGTGCCGGGAAGGATGCTGGCATCGAGTCGGAACAGACTCATGGCGTCTCCAAGGTGGTGTTGGTGTCGGCGTCGGTCGTTGCGCGCCGCTCTCCGCAGCGGTGAACGGCGATCGGTCCGCGGGGCAGCCGCCTGGAGCGTTCAGCGTCCGCTGCGCACGTAGGCGCGCAGCGACAGCGGGACGAAGACCACCAGCAGCGCGGCCGACCAGAGGAGGACGGTGGTCACCGGATGCGCGAGTGGCCAGGCCACGTTCCCGGACGGGGCGCCCGGGTTGCCGAACAGCTCGCGTGCGGCAGCGGTGAGCGCGCTCACCGGGTTCCAGTCGGCCAGGAAGCGCAGCCAGCCGGGCATGCCGTCGGTCGGGACGAACGCGTTCGACAGCATCGTGAACGGCAGGCCCAGCGGCACCATCGCGTCGGCGGTCCGGTCGTTCTTCACGGCAAGGCCCACGTAGACGCCCACCCAGCTGAGCGCGTACCGCAACACGACCATCAGCAGGAACGCCTGGGCGGTGGGGATCAGGCCCCGGTGCGGCTGCCAACCCACCAGCAGGCCCGTGCCCACCATCGTGGCCAGCATCATGAGGCCGGTCAGCAGGTCGGCGCCGGTCTGCCCGAACGGCACCGCCAGGCGCGCCATGGGCATGGAGCGGAACCGGTCCATCACACCGCGGGAGGCGTCGGCGGCCATCCGCGTCATGATCCCGAGCCACGCGGAGAAGGTCACCATGGCGAAAAGGCCGGGCATGAGGTACTCGCGGTAGTCGCCGCCCTCCGGCACCTGGATCGCGCTGCCGAAGACGTATCCGAAGAGCACGACCATGACGGCCGGGAAGATCAGCGCGGCGACGAGTTCGCCGGGAGCGTGCCGCAGCCGTCCCAGCTCACGGCCGACCAGAGTCAGCCCGTCGGTGAACGTCCACCGCAGCCGGCGGCCCAACGGCGGGGCGAGGTCCGTCATCGGGCCGGGTCCTTCCGGTCGGTGAGGCGCAGGAATACCTCGTCGAGGGTGGGGCGGCGCAGCCGGACGTCGGCTGCGGCGATCCCCGCGTGGTCGAGCTCGCGCACGATGTCGTAGAGGCGGAGGGCGCCGCCGGGCAGAGCGACGCTGAGCCGGTCGGTGCCGGTCGTCGTGGGATCGGTCCCGGCGGCAAGGGCCTTCAGTACGGCCGCCGCCGGTAACAGGTCGGAGGAGTCTTCGAGTTCGACGTCGATGTGGTCGCCGATCGTGGCCTTCAACTCGTCGGGTGTGCCTGTGGCGATCACCCGTCCGTGGTCGACGACGGCGATGTCGTCGGCCAGCTGGTCGGCCTCGTCCAGGTACTGCGTGGTGAGCAGCACCGTGGTGCCGTCCGCCACCAGCTCGCGGACGTTGGCCCAGATCTCGCCGCGGCTTCGCGGGTCCAGGCCAGTGGTCGGCTCGTCCAGGAAGAGCACTTCGGGGCGCAGGATGAGGCTGGTGATCAGGTCGAGGCGGCGTCGCATGCCGCCGGAGTAGCCGGTGACCTGCCGGTCGGCGGCTTCCATCAGGCCGAAGCGTTCGAGCAGTTCGTCGGCGCGGTGCCGCGCTTCGGGCCGGGACAGGTGGGAAAGGCGCCCGAACATGCGCAAGTTGGTACGCCCGGTGAGCTTTTCGTCCACGGCGGCGTGCTGGCCCGCGAGTCCGATCCTCGTGCGTACTTTGCCGGCCTCGCGCACGACGTCGTACCCGGCGATGCGGGCGTGCCCGGCATCGGGATCGGACAACGTCGACAGGATGCGCACCGCGGTCGTCTTGCCCGCGCCGTTCGGCCCCAGGACGCCGTAGACCGCTCCTCTCGGGACACTCAGGTCCAGCCCTCGCAGGGCATGGGTATCGCCGAAGGATTTGTGCAGCCCCTCGGCGACCACGATCGGACCAGGCATGACCCCTCCACTGGGTACCTTGTACGCGGTCATGGCGGTCACGCTAGAGGACTGGGTACTATGTACGCAACCATGGAGGTGGAACGGTGGCCGACGCCGAGTACGTGAACATCTGGATGCGGCCCGAGCGCTCTGCCTATGGGCCGACGCCGGTTTACAGCCGGGCGAAGATCACCGAGGCGGCCGTCCGGATCGCCGACGCCGAGGGTCTGGAAACCGCCACCATGCGGCGGATCGCGGCCGAACTCGGCGCCGGCGCGATGTCCCTCTACCGGTATGTCCCGAGCCGCGAGGACCTGGTCGCGCTCATGGCCGACCAGGTGATGGGCGAGATCGACGTCACGGGGATGCCCTCGGGAGACTGGCGCGCCGACCTGACCCGCTACGCCGAGGGGCTCCGGGCCATGTGGAAGAGGCACCCGTGGATCGCCGGCGTGCAGCAGTCGCTCCCGAGCTTCGGCCCCAACCAACTGCTCTTGGTCGAGCGGCTGATGGGGGTGCTCGACGCCTTCGTGTCCATCGACGAGAACCTCGGCCTCGTGGCCCTGCTGCACAGCTACGTCGAGGGCACCGTCCGCGAGGAGATCGGCTCCGCCATGGAGATCCGCCGCAGCGGGCTCAGCGAGTCGGAGTGGATGGCGCGAAGTCATCCGTACGTCGACCGGCTGGTGAAGAGCGGGGAGTTCCCGATCTTCACGAAGATCGTGACGGAGGCACGCCAGCCGCACCTGAGCCGCGAGGACCAGTTCCGCAACGGGCTCCGACGCGTCCTCGACTGCATCGCCGCGGCTCTCCCGCCGACAGCTGGGCCGAAGCCGCCGTCGAGAAGTAGCTGACCAAGACCATCGCCCGCTATCGCGATCCGCTCAGCACTCCACACCACGTCGGTTTCGTAGTGCCCGCGTACTCCATTGCCGACCAGCTCGCTGTCGTGCTGCTCACCACCGGCGATCAACCGCACGACAAGTACGTGGCTGAGACGAGAAGGAGCTCAACAAGTCCGCCTCGGACATGCTCGAGCTCTACTCCGACGAACACTCCCTGAGCGCGCAGCGTCTCTACAACTGGACCTGCTGGCTGTACGGCTCCAACCCCGGTGGCTACCAGGGCCTCGTCGAGAGCGACGACAACCCGGACGGCGCCCTGCCGTCGGCCCGAGCCGGCCAGTGCGAGGACGAGTACAAGAAGATCAGCAAATCCTGGAACACCCTCCTCAAGCCCTACCTCAAGCAGTGAGCCTCAGGCCGCCGCACGCCCGGTGAAGTCCAGGCCGACGCACGCCATGGGCTCAGGCTTGCGAGTTCTCTCAGGTGGACCAGCCCCTCGATCTCGGCGTCCCGGCGCTGTGCGGTCGGCGGATTCCGTGAACGGGTCCGTCTGCAGCGCCCGCAGGGACAGTCGGGCCTCCAGGTTCCACGCGCCCGTCGTCCAGCGCGACGAAGACTCCGAACCGTTCGATGGCTGTGACCGTGCCGGTGAGGATCTCTCCGAGGCGCAGCGATTCCAGGAGCCGGCCAGATGGTTGTTCATGCATTTGCCGTATGGGAGTACGCATTTGCCGGTGACGTCCCTGGGTGGTCCCCGGAGGGCTGGCGGCGGCGTCGGGGCGGGTTCTCCAGTGGCGGGGCGAAAGAAGCGTGCATAGAACGGGAGACACGATCACGTGCGGGGCGAGGACGTCCCGCTGGAATGGAGAATCGAAAATGGCCGCTGAGTCATTCTCTGCCGCGGGGGACACTTCCGGAACCGGCGAACCTCTGCTGTCGACGTCGGTTCACTGGGGCACCGCGCAGCTCGGCGCCCCACCCGCCCACCAGCCCGCCCCGTGGCCGCAGGCAGCCGAGCACGAGACCGACGACGTTCCCCCGGAGTGGGACGCGAACGGCGCCGACGACGAGCCCCCGCCAGAGGTGCCGGACACCGACGACGAACCCATGGCGCAGGCGCCGCCGGGCCCGGACGAGGACGCCGTGGAAGAGCTCATACGCGTCGCCGTGGTGTCCAGGCCGCTGGACGACGTCGTCGACCTCGTCACCCTCCTGGAGCAGTCACCCGACGGCGTGACCACCGCAGCATCGGTGCTCCGCCTGGCAGCCGTCGCCCGCTCCGTCGACGACGTCACCCGGCTGGTGGAACTGCTCGGCCCGCCGAAGCACCCCGCCGAGCACATGGACGAGGCCATTCGGCATGCCGCCGAGGAACGGCCCGTTCCGGAGGTGGGCCGTCTCGTCCATCTGCTGTCCCGCCCTCCGTACGATCCGCACAGCGGCGCCGAGGCGGTGCACGCCGCCGGTACGACCCGGTCCGTCGAGGATCTGATGCAGTTGATCGGCAGCCTCAGAGAGCACAAGGAAGCCGACTATCCCGACGTCGCGGTCCCGGCCGCGCCGCTCGCGCCGCCCACCGCGGCGGCGGCCCAGCCCGCAACCGCCCCCGCCCCCACCTCCGAGGCCGCGGCCGCGGAGGGGACACAGGCGCAGGGCAAGACAGCCCTGGTGTGGCTGCGCCGTGTGGCGGGCGTACTCCTTCTGCTCTGTGCGGCGGCTCATTTCCCGCTCAACTGGTCGGACGCCTCCACCCTCGGTCTGTTCGCCGCACTCGGCGTCTCCGCCCTCTGCGCCGTGGCGGGCGCGGCGCTCTGCTTCAGCAGGTCGCCGATCGTGGCAGTGGCGAGCACCTTGATCGCCGGCGGGTTGTCCCTCGCCCACCTCGTGGACGATCGGATCAACTCCCGGACGCTCGCTTATGTGTTGCGGCCCGATTGGGTGGCAGCGCCGCTCCCGACCCTGGCGGCGGTGGCCGCGACGCTGGCCTCACTGCTGGTCGTGGCGCTCACGATCGCCGGCCTCAGGGCGGCCAACCGCAAGGCTGCCCCGCGCTTCTAGGCGTGGACGAGGTGAGTGCTCGCGCCCCCCGGCGAAAGCCGGGGGGCGCGAGCATTTACGTCGGGCCGTGCGCCTCTCGGCCGGAGGAGGCGTCGGGGCCACCGGGGCCGTCGGACGCGTCGAGCCACGTTCCGATGGCCGGCAGGGCCTGGGGCCCGCTGTCCCGTTCGACCGAGCCGACCAGGTCGGCGACGGAGACTGCCCGCAGGGACGCTCGCCAGGCGGCGTCGGCCGCGGTCATCGCGCGGGCGATCGGGCACGCCTTGGTGCAGTCCTCGGGCGGCGTCCCGAAGGGGCCACGCTGACGGATCTCGGTGCACGTGAACGCCGGACTCGCGCCGTCGACGGCCTGCACCACGTCCAGGACCGTGATGTCACCGGCCGCCCTGGTCAGGACGTAACCGCCCGTCTTGCCCTGGATGGACTTCACCAGGTCAGCCCGGGACAGAGCCTGCATCTGCTTGGCCAGATAACTGGGCGAGACGTCGTGCAGCCGCGCGAGCCGCGCGGCCGGGACCGGCTCGGTTGCCGCGGTCAGGACCACACAGCAGTGCAGTGCCCACTCCACGCCACCGGACAGTTTCATGCATCCTCCCGATTGACTCGGACACAGGATATCCGAGTATTATCTCGGACATCAGGTATCCGAGTTAGCCGACAGGGGTTCTCGGTTCTCAGAGAGGCACGATCATGAACATCACGGTCATCGGCGGCACCGGACTGATCGGTTCCCAGCTCGTCTCCCGGCTCCGCGACGCAGGACACGACGTAGTCGCCTCATCCCTTTCGACCGGAGTCGACCTGCTCACCGGCGAGGGCCTCGACGAGGCGCTCAAGGGCGCGGAGACGGTCGTCAACGTGTCGAACTCACCTACGTTCGACGAAGCCTCGCTGGACTTCTTCCGCACCACCGTGGGGAACCTGCTGGCGGCGGGGAAGCGCGCGGGCGTCCGCCATCAGGTCGTCCTGTCCATCGTCGGCGTCGACCAGGTGCCGCAGCTGGACTACTACCGGGCGAAGGTCCTCCAGGAGGACCTGCTGCGCCAAGGGCCCACCGCGTACTCGATCGTGCGCGCCACGCAGTTCTTCGAGTTCATGGACGCGGTCATGACCTGGACCGCCGACGACCGGACCGTCCGGTTGCCGGCCACGCCCATTCAGCCCATCGCGACCGCCGAGGTGGTCCAGGCTCTCGCCGACGTCGCGACCGCCGCACCGCTCAACGGCACGCTCGACGTCGCAGGACCCGACGTCTTCGCGCTCGACGAGCTCGGCCGTCTGACGCTGTCGGCCCACAAGGACTCCCGCACCGTCGTCACGGACGAGACGGCAGGTATGTTCGCGGCCGTCGAGGGTGACGTACTCGTCGCGGGGCCCGGCGCGCGCGTGGGCTCCACCCGTTACGAGGACTGGCTCGGCGCTGCTCGCTAGCCGACCGTCCGCCGAGGCCCTACGCCCGTAGCAGCCCCCGGGGCAGGGCCCTCCCGCGTACCCTTCCTCGCAGACATCGGTCGACGAGGTACGGGGGAGCAGTCATGGCGTTGGAAATGCGTGAACGTTGCGAGCGCTGCGAGAACGCGGCCCTGCCGTGGGACGCACCGGCCAGGATCTGTTCCTACGAGTGCACGTTCTGCGAACCGTGCGCCGCGGCCATGCAGGACGTCTGCCCCAACTGCGGCGGCCAGCTCGTCAGCCGCCCCACTCGCGCACAGCCCTGACCGCACGCCGTCCGGGGCCACCGGTGGTCATGCCATGCGCGGCATCACCACCGTCACCATGCCGAGCAGCCCGACGTAGGCCCCAGGCATGAGCGCCCGCCGCTACGGGCACTGCCGCCACCCCGGTGACATCGCGGTCGCGGGAAGCGTGACGGCGAGAGTGAGGGGATTAGGCGGCGCGGTCGCCACCCGCATCGTGCGTCCGGCCCGCCGCAACGCGGGGACGGTCATGACGCTGTCGCCCACCCGCCCCGAAGAAGCCAGCCACCACGCCGACCGGGCGCGCTCGCCAGGACGGGCAGCGGGGACGCTACATCGGACGCGGCACCGCCCCCGGAGTCCGCCCGCAGGAACGGGTGGCGAAGGCGCCCGGCAAAAAGCTCCGCGGCCCCGCCAAACCCCGCTCCAGCTGTGAGCCCACCCATAGGAGCCACGTCACATGCTAAGGGCGGTAGTAGATCCCGTGGCGGGTCCACGGGCGGCCGTAGGTCCCCTGCGGGGCGTCTGACCAGGGGCGTCCTGCGTACCTCGGTAGTACGTCACATCATTGCGTCCTGCTCCTGCCACCGCTAACCCTTGCTGAAGTTCCGGAGAGACGGGATCGATCGGGCGAAATCGCCCGCCTCGGCCCAGCCACTCCTCAACAGACTTCGCATTGGAGAGTTACCCCCGCATGGCCATTACTCAGACGCAGACCAAGCCCGGCCGCACGACCCGACTGCGCAAGATCTCCGTCGCCGGTATCGCCACCGCCGGTGCAGCTGCCGCCGCCCTCACGCTGGTGCCCTCGCAGGCCCACGCCGCCGAGCCGGCCGCTGCGAGCAAGAGTGTCTCCCAGGCCGCCGCGAAGGCCGAGAAGGACTACCCCAACAACCTCGACGGCTGGATCAAGGAGTCCCTGGACATCATGAAGTCCAAGGGCATCCCCGGTTCCTACGAGGGCCTGCACCGCAACATCATCCGTGAGTCCGCCGGTGACCCCAACGCCCAGAACGGCTGGGACGTGAACGCGCAGAACGGCACGCCGTCCAAGGGTCTGCTCCAGGTGATCCAGCCGACCTTCGACGCGTACCACGTGTCCGGCACGCCGAATAACCTGACCGACCCGGTCGCCAACATCACCGCGGCCGCCAACTACGCCGCCGACAAGTACGGCTCGATCGACAACGTCGACTCCGCGTACTGAGCCACGGGCCGACCAGCCCACGAAGACGCCGGTCGTCCAGCCCGCTGAGCCGCCGGTCAAAGAGAATCAAGGAGAAGGGGCAGCGCATGCCGCACGAGAGCAGCAACGAGCAGCAGGCGCACATGGCCGAAGGCCCCGCAGTGCCCGGCTACGGACCCCCGCGGGTACGGGGGTCCCGGCGCAAGCCGAAGAAGAAGACCCTGCGCTACGTCGCGTGGGGCGCGCTGGGAGTGTTCCTGATCGGCGGGGGAGGTGCCGCCTACGCATGGCAGCACCTCAACGGCAACATCCAGGGCACGGACATGAACGCCGCGCTCGGGAAGGACCGGCCCAGCGAGCAGAAGGACGGCTCGATGAACATCCTCCTGCTCGGGTCCGACTCCCGGGCGGGAACCCACGGCCACTACGGCAGCGGCATCAGTGGTGCCCGCGCCGACACGGCGATGGTCCTGCACGTCGACAAGACCCACAAGAAGGCTTCGGTCGTCAGCATTCCGCGCGACACGATGGTCGAGCGGCCCCAGTGCGCGAAGCCGCACGGCGGCACGGCGGCCGGCGCGCAGCAGGCCATGTTCAACTCGTCCTACCAGGTGGGTGGACCGGCGTGCACCGTGAAGACGGTGGAGAAGATGTCGGGCGTCCGCATGGACCACTACCTCGAAGTCGACTTCAAGGGATTCCAGAAGCTCATCGACGAGCTCGGCGGTGTGGACATCACCACCCGCAAGGCGATCCACGACCCCAACAGCGGTCTCGCCCTGAGCCAGGGCAAGCACACGCTCCAGGGCAAGCAGGCACTGGAGCTCGTCCGCACCCGGCACGGCGTCGGTGACGGGAGCGACCTGGGCCGCATCCAGCTCCAGCAGGCGTTCATCAAGGCGCTTATCCACCGTGCCGAGACGGTCGATCCGCTGGGCAGCCCCGCCAAGTCCTACGACCTGGCGGACACCGCCACCAAGACCATCAGCGCGGACTCCGAACTGGCGTCCGCGGACAAGCTCCTCGGTCTTGGCAAGGAGCTGAAGGGCATCAGCCCCGACCGCACCAACATGGTCACGATGCCGGTCACCTACGACTCCCAGGACTCGGGACGGGTCCTGCCGCTGGAGAAGGCCTCGCACAAGGTGTGGAGCGCCCTGCGGCACGACCGGCCGATACCGAAGTCCGCGACGCAGGACTCCGTGGGCGACCAGGCAGACTCCCCGGTGTCGGCGGGCACCTGACCCGCCTGCAGGGCCACATCCCGCCCGCAGAGCCATAACGCGCCAGCAGGGCCACAACACGCCATGAGTCAAAGGGGCGTGTTGTGGCCCTGTCGGTCCAGACCCTTACAGGAGTAGCCTGTTGACCTAGTCCGTGGGACGACTGCTCGCCGTCAGCGCGGCAGCGGCGTACCGGCGACCTCTCGGGCTCGGAGTATGGCCCCACCGCCAGCGGCTGTATCCGCGGGGCTCGGCCCCCGCCACCTGGCACCGCGAAGACGCGCCGCTCCCTCCGAGGCCCCCGCCTTCCCTGAGCTCCGCTCCTTCTCGACGGTGCACGGCACCCAGGACTTCTCATGCGTGGCTACTTCGCCGACGATCTGCTGCTCATCGTGCCCTCCACCGCCACCGACGGCGTGTGCCTGTTCGGAGAGGTCCTGGGCGCGCACAAGGGTGCGCTGGCCATGGCCCTGAACGCACAGCGCGGCACCACCCAAGAGATCACCGTCGACCTGACGGGTGTGCACTACCTGGCCAACGGCGCCCTGGAGATTCTCGTGGCCCTCGCCAAGAACCTCCGGCCACCCCAGCGACTGCTCATTTACGCCGCCCCCGAACTGGCGCTACGGGAAAGACTCGACGCACGCGGGTGGGGAGACATCGAAACCCTGCGGCTCACTGTCAGCTCGCCGCGGTGATCCTGATCTCGGCCACCGAGCCGTCGCCCCGGAGAGCCAGCGCCCCGGAGCCCTCCTGCCGCACACAGTCGAGACGGCCGAGCGCGGTGTCCTGTCCGTCCGGGCCGCCCACGGTGATCCCCTCGGTGGCAGCCATGACGAGCAGCACCTCACCCTCGTCGCTCCGCATCCCCGCTTCGGAGGTGACGGTGACGATCCGCACCTGTGCGGTCGCGCGGCCCCTGCGGGTCATCGCGTTCAGGTCGCGCACGGCACCGGCCTCAAGGCGACAGTCCGTCGCCGCGTCACCGGAGAAGGCGTACGGGCTCAACGGACGCACCACTTCAGGGACCCCGTCCACGGTCAAGACCATGCCATCGCCCTCGATCAGGGTGATCACGCGATCGATGCCGGGAAAGGAAGAGAAGGCTCCTCCCGCGTCCACGTCCGCGACGCTCACCCGCCAGTCGAAACCGTCCACCGGCTCCGCCGGCTCCACCGCGCCAAGGGGCCCCCGCACGACGCCCGAAGCGACCTCCCGGGTCGTGCCGCCACCGTTCTTCCACGGCATGCTGCGGTAGTCGCTCCAGCGCAGAACATCGCCGCCCATAGGATGCCGCCTCCCTCTTCCTCCGTCGTCCGAGCGGCCACCTTACGGGCCGGAAGGAAGCAGGCCGGCGTCAGCCGAGCTTGCCGCGCTCCGGTTCAGGTATGCCGGTGAGAGGAGGGGGCGTGTAACTCACCCCGTAGACACGGGAGAAGCGGTTGGCGGGTGCCGCTGAGCCTGCCAGTCGTTCGAGGAAGAACGCGCGTGCCATCGACTGCATCTGCTCACCGCTCACATACACGACCCACCGGTTGGACGCGGCGCTGAAACGGGCTGCGTCCACGGCCGACTCCAGGCCCGACGCGGGCTCGTGGTGCAGTCGTCCGCGGAGTTCGACGAAGCGCCGCAGGGCGTCCAACTCCGATCGGCGCAGGCCTACTTGCTGCAGGCCGGGCGCCGGATCACCGACTGGTGGCGGAGCGGCCCTCACCTGTGCGTAGAGGAGCGCGTCCCACCCGTCGGCCGTCAGCTGAACCGCCCACGGGACCGGACGGCCCGCAGTCGAGGACAGCTCCGTCCGTTCCTCGCGGGGCGCCACCCGGGCGAGCCCGAGTCTCACCAGGGGGCTCGTGGTGCGTTCATCGAGGCCGGGCCCTGCCGTCGCCCATCCATCGGTGGTGCGCTGCATGTCAGCCACCCGTCCCAGCAGCGCGAATTGCTCAGCCGAGCGCCGCATCCCTGCCCCTCCCGCCGAACAGTGAGTTGCCGTGACGCTAGCGTGCATGTCCGTCCGAAGGTGGGCTGTTGAGGCGGACTCCCTCCGAATTGGTGCGTCAGGGGGCGCGGGGGAGCGAGGGCTCAGCGCTCTCGGCGCGAGGTGGCGGCCAGCGAGCCGAGGAGTGCGAGCGCCTCGCTGCTGGGAGAGGCCGGCTCCGCGTGGTAGACGACGAGTTCCTGGCCCGGCGTCGAGCGGACGTCGAAGGTCTGCATGGTCAGCGTCAAAGGCCCGACATCGCGATGCTCGAAGCTCTTGCGCTCAAGTGCCTTGCCCCGGGCATCGTGGCAGGCCCACAGTCCGGCGAACTCCGGGCTCTGCTCCAGCAGTTCGCCGAGCACCTGCCGTACCCGCGGATCATCGGGCGCCGCCCCGTGACCGAGCCGGAAACCGGCCACGGTGTTGCGCGCCACGTCGTACCAGTCGCGGTAGAAGGCGCGGGCCGCGGAGTCGGTGAACACGACATGCAGGAGGTTGCGCGAGTGCGTCCAGCCGTGGAAGAGCGCGTCGGCGATCGCGTTCGAGGCGAGGACGTCGTAGGCGCGGTTGTAGACGATGGCCGGATTGTGCGGCCAGGCATCCATGAGGGACAGCAGGCTCGGCGCGACCCGCTCCGCCACGGCCGCGGCCCTGGCGCGCGGCCCGATGCCGGCGAGCCGGAACAGGTGCAGCCTGCCGTCCTCGTCCAGCCGCAGGGCCGTGGCCAGGGCATCGAGCACCTGCCCGGAAGGCGAGCGCTCCCGCCCCTGCTCAAGGCGTACGTAGTAGTCGGCGCTGACCCCGGCGAGCAGGGCCACCTCCTCACGTCGCAGCCCTGGCACCCGGCGATGCCCCGTGACGGGGAGATTCGCCTGGGCCGGGGAGACGTGGGCGCGACGGGCGGTGAGGTAGGCGCCGAGCTCTGAGCGTGCCATGCCCCCATGCTAGGTCCGGGTCCGCCGCGCTTCCTGGGTGCGCTGCACCCAGGAGAACGCCGCCTCTCCCGCGGGCTCTTCGGTCACGCCAGCCTCGACGTCATGACCACACAACAACCGGAACACATCCAGTCCGCCGAGCGCCCCGACGCCCGTCCCGTCGACCGCAAGGTCGTCCTCGTCACCGGCGCGAGCAGCGGAATCGGAGCGGCCGTCGCCGCGCGACTGGTGGCCGAGGGGCACGTCGTGGTGGCCGGCGCGCGCCGCACCGACCGTTTGCGCGCCCTGGCCGGGAGCACGGCCGAGGCGGCCGCCCGCTCCGGCGGCAGCCTGCATCCCGCGCGCCTGGACGTGACGGACCGCGCGGACGTCGCGGCCTTCGTCCAGGACGCCCGCGACCACCACGGCCGCGTCGACGTCCTCGTCGCCAACGCCGGCGTCATGCCCCTCTCCCGCCTCGACTCCCTGCTCGTCGACGAGTGGGACCGGATGATCGACGTGAACGTCCGCGGCCTGCTGCACGGGATCGCCGCCGCTCTGCCCGTGTTCGCCGCGCAGGGCTCGGGACACTTCGTCACCGTCGCGAGCATCGGCGCCCACGAGGTCGTCCCCACCGGCGCCGTCTACTGCGGCACGAAGTACGCGGCCTGGGCGATCACCGAGGGCCTGCGCCAGGAACTGGACCCCTCGGTACGGGTCACCACCGTCTCGCCCGGCGTGGTCGACTCCGAACTCGCCGACACCATCACCGAGGCCGGAGCCGCCGAGGCCATGCACGCCTACCGGGCGCACGCGATCGGGCCCGAGGCCATCGCGAGCGCCGTCTCGTACGCCCTGGCGCAGCCGTCCGACGTCGACGTCAACGAAATCGTCGTACGCCCTGTCCGCCAGCGCTGAACCCTGAGCCCGCCCACCCGTTTGAGATCAATGCAGGTGGCTACCCGGTCGCTGCGGAAGCACAGCGCTGTGCGACGTAGGCGCCGGTTGGTTGGGACACACAGCCACCGGCGCTGCCGCACGCACAGAATCACAAACTATGGCCAGGGATGTGCGGAATCTGCGATGCTCGGCTCATCAACGGTTCTGCCGGCCCGACAGAGGCAGCCCGAGCGGACGAGAGGCAGAGCAGGTGGCTTCCTCACCGGACTCTCTCAACACATCGGCACTGAACCCTCGTTGCGGCTCCGCGCCGCAGGCCCCCGACAACGAATGCGCGGAAGAGCTCGCCGAGATCAAGGCGCTGCGCTCCGAGGTCAACGACCTGCATCGCGCCATGGAGTCCCACCCGTGCATCGACCAGGCACGGGGCATGCTGATGACGCTGGGTCCATGTACCGCGGATGAGGCGTGGGAGATCCTGGTCGAGGTGTCGCAGCACTCCAACACCAAACTGCGCGCGGTGGCAGAGGAGTTGATCGCCACGACGGAGGGCGAGCCGCTGCCGAGCCCGGTCCGCGCGGCTCTCGGTGAGGCACTGAGGAAGCGGCAAGCGGCCACGGGCTGAGCGCATCGGCTCTCACGCGTCCCAGTAGTCGACTCTCACGCATCCCAGTAGTTGAGCGGAGCGGAACCCAGACTGTGCCCTCGGCGGTCGAGTACCCGCCCCACGTGCTTGATCGTGCGCAACACCACCGCACGCTCCGTGATGCGCAGATCCAGGTGCGCGAGGCGGCTGTTGAGCAGTGCCTCGGTGGTGTGGACCTCGGACAGGGTCGGCAGCCAGATGTCGAGCACCAGATTGTGCGCGCCCGCCGTGATGCTGCACATGCGCAGGCCGGGCAGGGTACGCAGCGCGCTCACCGTCTCGTCGAGATGCTGGGCGGGCACCGAGCCGAAGTAGACGACCGATACCGGGAAGCCCGTCAGCGGCCTGGCCAGCGCGCAGCGCAGGGAGAGCCGCCCGGTCCCGGTCAGGACGCGCAACCGGCGCCGGACGGTCGCGGCGGAGGCGCCGACGGTCTGGGCCAGCTCCGTCAGCGGCATACGGCCGTCGGTGCCGAGCGCGAGGGCGATACGGCGGTCGAGGGGCCGCAGCGGTTCGTCGGGCACCGCGGGCCGTTCCACGGTCAGGGCGCTCCGCTGCTGCCGGGTGAGACTGCGCAGCCGCCAGGAAGCTCCCTCGAAGGGCGCCGCGGTGATGACATGGCTGCGTACGGCGCGCACACCGGGCAGCTGCGATACCCGGTCGCCGGAGAGCCGGGCGAGGCCGTCGAGATCGGTGGCGCCGACGATGGCGAGCAGATCACGCCCGCCCGAGGTTTGCTTGAGGCTCAGCACATGGGGATCGCGGGCGAGCTGCCCGATGGTGTCCTCGCTCAGGCGCCCGTCCATGTCGATCTCGATCTGGGCGTAGACGCCCTCGTCGTGCCCGGGTGACAGGTAGCCGTCGACCCAGGCCACGCCCGCGCGCACCATGCGGTCCCAGCGGCGGGCGACTGTCACCGCGTCGACCTCAAGAACCTCGCCCATCCGCACCCAGGGCACCCGGGGCTGGATCTGGAGGGCGTGCACGATGGCGAGATCCAGCTCGTCCAGCGTGGGCGCTCGCTGCGAGTCCACGAGGCTTGTGTCGGTGGGATGAGTGTCCGTGCGGCGCGCGTCCATGAGGTGTGCCGAATCCTGCGTAGATGGCGTTCTGGTGAAAGATTCCGGCGATTTTACACAGTCGTGATTCCTGATACCGAGGATCGTCGGCCATGAGCCACGAACAGTTCTCCTCTCTGCGCATCATCCGGGCCCGCCTGATCGACGGCACCGGCGCGTCCCCTGTCGAGGACGCCGTCATCGACATCGACGGGAACGGCACGATCGTTCACGCCGGACCGGCCGCGACGGCACCGGAGGCGCCCGCAAGGACCCGCACCGTGGACGCTGCGGGACGCACGGTCCTGCCGGGCTTCATCGACACCCACGTCCACCTCGCCATCGAATCGCCACGGCAGATGGTCCGCCGCCACGAGAGCGACCCGACCGTGGAGACGTTCCGCACCGCGGAGCGGCTGCGCATCACCCTGGAGGCGGGGATCACCACCGCCCGCGACCTGGGCGGTCTGCCGGCCGGGTACCGGGACGCGGTCGCCGCGGGCCTCACCACAGGACCCCGGCTGCACACCGCGGTCCGCATCCTCAGCCACACCGGCGGCCACGCCGACTTCCGCTCGGAGTGCGGCTTCGACCCCAGCGCCGGGGTGGGCGAGATCGCCGACACCCCGGACGAGGTGCGGGTAGCGGTGCGCCGCCTGCTCCGCTCCGGCGCGGACGTGATCAAGGTCTGTGCGACCGGCGGCATGAGCAGCCCCTACGACCAGCCCGACGACGAGGGCCTGACCGTGGAGGAGATCCGCACGGTCGTCGACGAGGTGTCCCGGCACGGTGGCCGGCCCGTGGCGGCGCACGCACAGGGCACCGCGGGCATCATCAACGCGATCCGCGGCGGCGTGAGCAGTGTCGAGCACGGTTACGGCCTCACCGCGCAGGCACGTGAACTGGCGGGGGAGCACGGCACGTTCGTGGTGCCGACCCTGTCGACGGTGTTCGACGGCATCGACCGTTCGACCATGCAGCCCTTCCACTACGAGAAGAAGGTCCGCTGGTCCGGCATCACCCGGGAGAACATCGCCGCGGCGATCTCCGACGGCGTACGCATCGCGATGGGCACCGACGCGGCGATGGTGCCGCACGGCCGCAACCTGCGCGAGCTCTCCCATCTCGTCTCCCTGGGCATGACCCCGGCGCGGGCCATCGAGACAGGTACGCGCAGCGCCGCCGAACTCCTCGGCCTCTCCGCGGAGATCGGCACGCTTGAAGCAGGCAAACACGGTGACCTGGTGATGTGCGACGGCGATCCGCTCGCGGACATCTCGGTGCTCGCCGACCCGGCCCGCATCGTGCTCGTCGCCCAGCGCGGCGCCGTACGCAAGGACACGCTCGGCCTGGCGCTGACTGCCCCTGTGGCGAGCGGTACGCCCGCGGCGAGCGAAACCTCCGCGGCGAGCGGCACGCCATCGCAAGGAGCCGCCGGATGAGCACCTCGGCCACCACCGCGAAGACGCCGGCCGGCGGCCCGCCGCCCCGGTCCATGCTCGACAAGGTCCTGAACGGCATCGAGCGCGCGGGCAACAAGCTGCCGCATCCGGTGCTGCTGTTCCTCGGCCTGTTCCTGATCATCGGCACGGTGTCGACGGTTCTCGCGGCCACCGACACCACCGTCACGGTGCCGGGCGAGGACAAGACACTCGCGGTGAAGGGGCTGTTCAGCGGGGAGGGCGTGCGCTGGCTGCTCGAGAACTTCATCCCGAACTTCACGGGATTCCCCTCGCTGGGCACCGTCCTGCTGATGATGGCCGCGGTCGGCGTCGCCGAGAAGACGGGCCTGCTCGAAACGGCCGTACGCGCGTCCATCGCACGGGCTCCGAGGCGACTGCTGCCCTACCTGGTCGCCTTCGTCTCCTGCCAGGCGCACCTGATGAGCGACGTGGCGATCCTGGTGATCCCGCCGCTGGCCGCACTCGCCTTCAAGAACGCGGGCCGCAACCCGATCGCGGGCCTCATCGGCGGCTTCGCCTGCGTCTGCGCGGGCTACGCGGCCGGATTCTCCATCGGCGCGCTCGACGCGCTCTACACCGGCATCACTCATCAGGCCGCCGCGGTCGTGCCGGGCGGCGGGAGCGCCCCCACGCACATCCTCATCAACTACTTCTACACAGCCGCCGCCAGCTGCGTGCTCGCCCTGATCGGCGGCTTCCTCATCTCCCGCGTCCTGGAACCCCGCCTGCCACGGCCGGACACGACGGCCGACTCCGACTCCGACTCCGGGTCAGAGCCGGCCGAGGCGGAAGGCGTGACGGTCACCGTCACCGTCAATGTCACCGCCCGCCAGCGCACGGGCCTGCTGCGCTCAGGCCTCGCCGTGCTCCTCTACGCGGCTGTCGTCATCACGTGCTGGCTGCTGCCGGGCTCCCCGCTGCGCGGCGAGGGCGGTGCGCTGGTCCCTTCGCCGGTCCTCGACGGCATCGTGCCGCTGCTGTTCGTCGCGTTCGTCCTCGCGGGTGTCGTCTACGGCCGTACCGTCGGCACCCTCAAGCACGCCGAGGACGCGCCCCGCATGATGGCCGAGTCGATCACCGGAATGTCCGGGTACATCGTGCTGATCCTGGTGATATCCCAGGTCATCGGAGTCTTCGACTGGTCCAACGTCGGCACCCTGCTCGCGGTGAACGGCGCGGACCTCCTGGAATCCGCGGGCCTGACAGGCTTCACGGGCCTGGTCCTCTTCGTCCTCCTGGTCTGCGTCCTGAACCTGTTCGTCACTTCGGGTTCGGCCCTGTGGTCCCTGGTCGCACCGGTCTTCGTACCGGCGTTCATGCTCATCGGCATGGAACCCGCGGTCACCCAGGCGGCGTTCCGAATAGGCGACTCGGCGACCCAGATGATCACGCCGCTCAACCCGTACGTCTTCCTGATGCTGACGATCCTGCGCCGCTACGAACCCGGAGCCCAACTGGGCACGGTCCTGTCCCGACTCTCGGTGTTCGTGGTCCCGTTCCTGATCGCCTGGCTCGCGGTCCTAGGCCTCTTCTACGGCCTGGGCCTGCCGCTTGGTCCGGGGGCGGACATCCATCGGTGACCCGATGTTCGGGCCGGGGCCGTCCCCGGCTGGGCCTACGCCATCGAGAGCCGTACCTCCCGTTCGAGATACCACCTGGAGGCGCTCTCGCGCGGCACGCGCGTGTACACGCTGGCCCGCTGGGAGGACACCCTGGCGCCACTTCCCACTGCCGCCTTCGCCGAGGGCTTCGCCTGAGCCTCTCGGGGCACGTATTGCGGTTGCCGACCCCAGTGCGGTGCAGCAGGATGCGGAGATGCGTTTCTCGGTGAACATTCCGAACTTCGGTGACTTCGCAGATCCCAGGACCGTGGCGAAGCTGGCCGTGGCGGCGGAACAAGCAGGGTGGGACGGGCTGTTCGTCTGGGACCACGTGCAGCACCGCAAGCACGCGGGCAGGCCCTTCGGGGACCCCTGGATGCTGCTGACCGCCGCCGCGCTCGCCACCTCCCGGATCAGGCTGGGCACGCTGGTCACGCCGGTCGCCCGGCGGCGCCCGCAGCAGCTCGCCCGCCAGGTGGCGACCCTGGACGTCCTGAGCGGCGGCCGGGTCACCTTCGGTGCGGGGCTCGGCGGCCCCATCGAGGACGAGTACGGCAGCTTCGGCGACACCACCGACCCGAAGGTGCTCGCCGAGCGGCTGGACGAGGGCCTGGACCTGCTGCAACGCTACTGGTCGGGTGAGCCGGTCAACCACGACGGACGGCACTACCAGGCACGTGACGTGACGCTGCTGCCGGCGACGGTGCAACGCCCTCGGCCGCCGATCTGGGTCGCCGGATTCTGGCCGAACCGGCCGCCCATGCGCCGGGCCGCCCGCTGGGACGGCGCGGTCCCGCTGTTCACCGACGCCAAACACGGATACGTGCCGCCGATCGACCAGGTCCACGACCTCGTGAGCTACGTGAAAGAGCAGCGAGAGGGCCGTTCCGACTCCCCCTTCGACATCGTCCTCGGCGGCGCATCGCCGGGCGACGACGACGCCAAGGCCCGTGACCTGATCGGCCCGTTGGCCGAGGCGGGCGTCACCTGGTGGGACGAACGTCAGGTCCAGACCGGCGAAGGGCTCGACCGCCTCACCCCAGTGCTGCGCCGCGTGGAGCAGGGCCCGCCGGGCCTGTAGGGCCGCCCCGGCCCACCGCGGGCGGGCCGCACCGAAGCCCGCACCGAAGCCCATCCCGTCGGCCGGCAGATCGTCAGCCGGCCGCCCGTAGCCTGTCCGCTCCTGGCCCCTCCAGCTCGTCCAGCGCTTCCCGGCGCCCGGAGATGGCCAGCAGCAGCGACAGCGCGGTTCCGCGCACGGGCGCGCCCTCCCCGATCAGCAAATCGGCGTCGCACGGGGCCAGTTGGACTCCAGCCACTTTCTCCTTGGCTCCGCCGAAGGACGCCGACGTACGCGCCTGGAGGCGGAGTGCTCTGTCCACGGCCTCCGGCTGGTAGGCGCGGGTGAGCCCCAAGGGACGACGAATGTCCTCGCCGTGTACGACCTCCTCCACGAGCCGGGTGTCGAGGGGCGCCGGCGGTGACGACCTCCGGGAAGCCACCAGACGCAGCCGCGCCAACGTCTCCTGCGGCGAGGCACCGCGCCACCGCTGCACCCCGCGTGCGTTCTGGCGGTCGAAATCAAAACGTGCCCGGACCATGGCCCCCACGAAGCCGAGGCGCGTGGCGCGAGCCGTGTCGATCAGATGGGCCACCACATCGTGCACGGTCCATCCCTCGCACAGCGACGGACGCTCCCACCGCTCGTCATCCAGACGCGCGAGATCCTTGATCAGCGCTGAGCGCTCCGCGTGGACCAGTGACCAGACATCATCGTTCACGACTGTTCCTCTGCTCGACCCCAGTGTCTGTCAGAGAGACTCACGGCACGGCGGGAACTCATCGAGGGATGGGTGTGACCACCGTTGAGAATGGACAGTCGGCGCCGGTGGCGTCCACGAGGGGGGAGTGCCAGATGAAGGTAGTGCTGGCAGGAGGCACCGGACAGGTCGGAGCCGTCCTGGAGCGTTCGATGACCGCCGCAGGGCATGACGTCGTCGTCCTGACCAGGAACCCCGTACGGGCCCGCCAAGTAGCGTGGGACGGGCGGACGTCGGGCCCATGGATCGAGGAGATCGACGGCAGCGACGTGGTGATCAATCTGGCGGGCCGCAGCGTGAGTTGCCGATACACCGATGCCAATCTCCGGGACATGATGGACTCACGGGTCCAGTCCGCGGAAGCCGTCGGCGAGGCCATCGCCGCCGCGGCGAAACCGCCACAGGTCTGGCTGCAGATGAGCACGGCCACGATCTACGCGCACCGGTTCGACGCACCCCACGACGAGGCCACCGGCGTCATCGGCGGTACGGAGACGGGAGTTCCGGACTACTGGGAGTACAGCGTCCGCATCGCCAAGAACTGGGAACAAGCTCAGCGGGAAGCCGCCACCCCGCACACCCGAAGGATCGCTCTGCGTGCCGCCATGGTGATGAGCCCCGACCGCGGCGGTGTCTTCGACGTCCTGCTGCGGATGGTCCGCCTAGGCCTCGGCGGGCCGGTCGCGGGCGGCGCCCAGTACCTGTCCTGGATCCACGACCGGGACTTCGTGCGCGCGGTGGAGTTCCTGATCGCCCGCGAGGACATCGCGGGCCCGGTGAACCTCGCCGCTCCCGGCCCCCTCCCACACCGCGCGTTCATGCGCGGTCTGCGGGCCGCGGCAGGCGTCCCGGTGGGGCTCCACGCCACCAGATGGATGGCGGAGGTGGGAGCCTTCGCGCTCCGCACGGACACAGAACTGCTTCTCAAGAGCCGCCGAGTCGTCCCCGGCCGACTGCTCGAAGAGGGCTTCACCTTCGAGCACGGAGCCTGGCCGGACGCGGCGACCGATCTCGTACGCCGCGCACGGGGCCGCCGCTGACCGGCCACGGTCACCGCAAGCGGGAAACCGAGCCGCGGAGCCACCTCCGTGCGAACACATCCCCCCCCGCAGCCTCGGACAACTGGGTACGGCAGGGGCTTCGGCCCGCCTACGCCAGCGATGAAGAACTCGAAGGGTTCATCGCGGGGGAGTGCGCGCTGTGGGCGTGCTACAGCTACCCGCACGCCGAGGCGCACCGTACGCGCGACTGGACGATGCAGCTGATGAGCGGCTCGGAGGGCGGAGACGACGGCTTCAGCTGTGGACCGGCGCTCGCCGAGCTGTGGGGGCGCCTGGTCTCGCGGTCCGTACCCAGCTGGCAGGCCCGGTTCGCGGAGGAGGTCGGCCGCTATCTGCGCGCTTGTATCGAGGAGAACGCCGGTGTGTGCCGGGACTGGAGCGGCGTCACGCTCGAGGAGTACATGCGGCTGCGCTTCGACGACATCTTCGCCGACGGCATCTTCCTCCTGGCCGAGTACAGCCTCGGTATCGACCTGAGCAGGACCAAGCCCCTGCGGCCCGCCCTGCGGGAGTTGGAGATCATCGCGACGGAGCATCTGACGCTGACCAACGACCTGTTCTCCTTCCGCAAGGAGTACTTCCAGGCCGACAGCATCAACATGCTCACTCTGCTGTGCGACCGGCAGGGCATGTCGCTACAACGGCCCCGGACAGCAATGGGCCGGCCCTCGCGGAGGCACGGTCACACTCCACCCCCAGCGCACGATCATCAGGTGACGCGCGCCGTTCACCGCTGTGCCGGTGCCACCGGCTCTGCCGCCAGCCCGGCCACGCGCGGTCGGCCGGGCTGGGCGGGCAGCATTCAGCAAGCACCTGTACGTGCGGGTGCGAGCCGATTCAGCTGGTGGCGCTCTCCGACTGCGGTGCGGCCGCCGAGGCCGCCGGGGCGGCCGCGGTGTAGAAGACGGAGGAGCCCTGCTTGGTGCGCAGCGCCCGGCCCTTGGCGACCAGGCCCTCCACGGTGGTGCGCACGACCGTGGTCTTGATGGTGCGGTCAGGCAGCTCCTGGGCGAGTGCGTTGGTGATCTCGGCTGCCGAGCGCGGCTCGCCCTGCTTGGCGAGGTGGTTGTCGATCAACTCGACCAGCGTCGGCCCCGACGCCGATTCGGCGGACTTCTTCGCGCCGGTCCTGGGAGCACTCTTGGCTGCCTTCGCAGCCTTCTCCTTGTTGTCCTTTGGCTTGTTGGCAGTGGCCTTCTTCGTTCGGGCCGCCCCGGAATTGTTCGCACTTGCCCGAGGGGCGGGTACGGCCTTCTTGGCGGTTGACGCGCGGCTCGACGGCTTCTTCGCGGTGGCGGCCGGTGCTCCGGTGGAGCCAAGTGCCTGCTGCATGCTCAGCAGCAGCGCGTGGTCGTTCTCCAGCGTCCGCAACTGTTCCTGCAGCGCTGTCACCTGAGCCCCGACGCGCTCCTGCTCCTTGCGGTTGGTCTCGAGATCGGCGGTTACGCGTGCGGCGTATTGGGCCTGCACTCCGGCAGATTCCGGCTGAACGTCCGACATGACATTGACCTTTTCGTGAGCGCACGCGGCCGTGCGGATGGTGGGTCGTGCTCACGACTGAGCACTCTTGAATGGGGGCGCACTTGATGCACCCATGAATGTTGGCTGCCCAACCTGCAACAGCAGTAACTCATGTGTGAGCAGTGAAGGCTACGTTCTGGCGTCCACCGACGAATACACGAAATGAAAATTGACCCACACCTCCACATCAGGTGTCGATCTCGCGTTCGAAAATGACGTAGTGGGCGTCTCGGAAAGCATGCGCCCTCCTCGGAAAGCATGCGCCCTGGGGGGAGTTGCCGGGGTGGCAGGAAACACAACTCCTCGGCACTCGCCGTCAGGTGACCGCCAATCCCATCCGCCGGACCGCCTCGGTGACGACCTCCGGTGACGCGGCAAGGTTGAGACGGGCGAAACCGTCGCCGCCCGTTCCGAAGGTGCTGCCCGAGTTCAGAGCGACGCGGCCACGCTGCAGGAAGACCTCGGCCGGGTCGCCGCCGAGCCCCAGCTCCCGGCAGTCCAGCCAGGCCAGGAAGGTGCCCTGCGCGGGCGTGTAGCCCACGGCCGGCAGGTGCTCGGCCAGGAGGGCGGCCAGCAGTCGGCGGTTGTCGTCGAGGCCGTCGAGCAGCGCGTCGAGCCATGCGCCGCCCTCCCGCAGGGCCGTCGTATGGGCGATGACGCCGAGGTGGCTCGGGCCGTGGCTGACCTCTTCAGGCATGCGGGCGAGGTCGTCGGCGGCCTCGGGGCCCGCGATGGCGAGGGCGGCTTTGAGCCCGGCCAGATTCCAGGCCTTCGACGCCGACATGAGGGACAGCCCGTTCTCCGCACCTGGCACGCTCAGGAAGGGTACGAACGACGCGCCCGACGCCACGATCGGTGCGTGGATCTCGTCCGCCACGAGGCGTACGCCGTGCTCGCGCGCCAGGTGGGCGATCCGCGCCAACTCGGCGGCGGTGTGCACTGTTCCGGTCGGATTGTGCGGGCTGCACAGCAGAAAGACCGGCCGGGCAGCGTCCCGGGCCGCATGCCGGAACACTTCCTCCAGGACGTCGAGGTCGATGCGCAGGTCCGGCCCGAGCGGCGACTCGACGACGACCCGGTCCAGGTGGCCGACGAACTGGTAGAAGGGCGGGTACACGGGGGAGTTGACGATGACGGGATCGCCGGGCGACGAGACCAGCTTGAGCATCTCGACGACGCCGAGCATCACGTCGGGCACGATCGCCGTACGCTCGACCGCGAGCCCCTCCCAGCCCCACCGCTTACGGGCGAACTCCGCCAGCGCCTCGGCGTAGGCCGTTCCGGCGGGGTAGCCGGTGTCGCCGAGCGCCACGGCATCGGTGATCGCCTCGGCGACCGGCTCGGCCAGCGGGACGTCCATCTCGGCCACCCACAGCGGCAGTACGTCGTGCGGATACGTCCGCCACTTCATGCTCGTACGCCGCCGCAGTTGCTCCAGCGACAGTCGACGCAGGGGGTTCGTGTTCGTGCTCTCCGGCCCGTCGACATCACGCGACACATTTGCCATACGTCAAAAGTAGGCAGACTCAAGCGGATTTCCGCCTGCTTCGACGCCATCAATAGACTCGGGCCCACCCATGTAAGGTGAGCCTAACTTACTGGCTCGCCAGTCAGTACGCCTGCTCGCCGACCCGAGGAACGCCCCCGTGCCCGACACTGCGCCACCCACGACCGTTCCGCTCTCGGGCAGTGGCGCCACGGCGCCGCACGCGTGGCAGGAACTCCGCTCGGGCGACGAGCTGACCCGGCTGCTCGGCGAGCCGCATCCGATCGTCATCGACAAGGTCCACGACGGACTGACCGAGGACGACCTGGGAATCCTGGCCCGCTCCCCGTTCTGTGTCCTGTCCACTTCGGATGCGGCAGGCAACTGCGACACGTCCCCGCGAGGCGACGCACCGGGCTTCGTGCACGCCCTGGATGAGCACACCGTCGCCCTGCCCGACCGCCCCGGCAACCGGCGCGGCGACAGCTTCCGCAACATACTCGGGAACCCCCACGTGGGCCTGCTCCACCTGGTGCCGGGCAGCGACGACATCCTGCGCATCAACGGCCGGGCGCGAATCCTGACGGACGCCCCGTTCTTCGACGCGATGACCGTCAAGGACCGGCGGCCCCTGCTGGCCGTCGTCGTGGAGATAGACGAGATATTCCGGCACTGCTCACAGTCACTGCGGCGCGCGGGTCTCTGGCATCCGGAGACATGGCAGCGGGCCGGTCAGCGGCCGCCCTCACCGGGCGGTGTGCCGCAGCTCTGACCGCCAGGCCCGTCGAACTGCACCGAACTCAGGAAGTCCCGGTAGGCAGGGAAGAAGTTGCCCTTGCCCGTCGGGCCCGATGAGGTCACGACCGCACAGCCGGTGTAGTGCGCGTCGGACCAGAGGAAGATGGTCGAAGGCGTACGGTTCCAGTCCGACTTGGCCCGGTCGTTCATGCCCAGAGCCGCGAGGTCCGGGGTGCTGCTCGTCAGCTTGATCATGTCGCCGGTGCCGTCGAGCCCCGAGAACATGCAGTAGAAGCCGTCGGGACAGCGGTCGTACCCGTCGGCCGCGTGCGCCGTGGAGGCCGACATACCGGAGGCGGCCGCGGCGGCCACCGTCACGAGCAGCACGGCGAACTTCTTCTTCATCGCGATTGCCCTGCGCATACCGATCCGCCTTCGTCATCGGGGCCCGCGGGTCCGCGATGCGGGCACCCCTCAGCGGTGCGCGAGCCGAAGCCACCTCCGGCTCACTGCCCTCTTTGGCGCTCGGCTATCCCTCCCTCTGGACAATGCCGTCACTCGGTGCTGGGATGCCAGCGGCTCCTGCTGCTCCAACTGCCCTTGTTTTCCACGCCATCGAGGTCTTGCACGCCACGGTTTTCCAACGTTGTAAAGCTCCCTGTACGGCAGTCACCAGCGAACACGGACAACGACGGGACGGTACTCATGACGCAGTTCGGCCGACGCCTCTTCCTCCTGCGCTCCGGCGCCATCACCCTGGGTGCGGCCGGTGGCACGGCCGCCGTCACCAGCACCTCCGCGCGGGCGGACACCCCGGCGCGCGGCGGTCTCTACGGTCCGAACGCCGCGCCCCTGGCGCCCACAGCGTTCCAGAAGCTGCCGGTGGGCAGCGTCACCGCGCGCGGCTGGCTGCGCGGACAGCTCGACCTGCTGCTCGGCGGCCTGTTCGGGCGGTACGCGGAGATCTCCCACTTCCTCGCGTACTACGACTCCGGCTGGGTGCACCCGGAGAAGGCGGGGTGGGAGGAAGTGACGTACTGGCTGCGCGGCTACGTCGACCTCGCCGCCCTCACCGGCGATCGCACCGCCCTGGCGGAGAGCCGCCGGTGGATCGACGCGATCATCGCCACCCAGGAAGCCGACGGGTTCTTCGGCCCGCGAAGGCTGCGCACCCAGCTGAACGGCGGCCCGGACTTCTGGCCCTACCTGCCGCTGCTCCAGGCGCTGCGCTCGCACGAGGAATTCACCGGTGACCAGCGCATCGAGCCCTTCATGCTGCGCTTCATGCGGTTCATGAACGCCCAGGGACCCGGCGCCTTCAACTCCAGCTGGGTGTCCAAGCGTTGGGGTGACGGGCTCGACGTCGCCTTCTGGCTCTACAACCGCACCCGGGAGAGCTTCCTGCTCGACCTCGTCGACAAGATGCACACCCACGGCGTGGACTGGGCGGGCGGCGTCGCCGACTGGCACAACGTCAATGTGGCGCAGGGCTTCCGTGAGCCCGCCCAGTACGCGCTACGCTCCGGAAAGCAGGACCACACCCGGGCGACCTACCGCAACTACGCGACCGCGCTCGGGACGTACGGCCAGTTCCCCGGCGGCGGCTTCGCGGGCGACGAGAACGCGCGCCCCGGCTTCGGCGACCCCCGCCAGGGCTTCGAGACCTGCGGCACCGTCGAGTTCATGGCCAGCCACGAACTCCTCACCCGCATCACCGGCGACCCGGTCTGGGCGGACCTGTGCGAAGAACTGGCCTTCAACATGCTGCCCGCGGCGACCGACCCCGCCGGGTCGGGCATCCACTACGTCACCAGCGCCAACAGCGTCGACCTCGACAACACCCGCAAGACGCAGGGGCAGTTCCAGAACGGGTTCGCGATGCAGGCCTTCCAGCCGGGCGTCGACCAGTACCGCTGCTGCCCGCACAACTACGGGATGGGCTGGCCGTACTTCACCGAGGAGTTGTGGCTCGCGACTCCGGACCGGGGTCTCGTCGCGGCGATGTACGCGCCGTGCCGGGTCACGGCGAAGGTCGCCGAAGGCACCTCCGTCACGATCACCGAGGACACCGACTACCCCTTCAAGGAGACCGTCACCCTCACCCTGGACCTGGACGAGCCGGTGCGCTTCCCGCTTCGGCTACGCATACCCGGCTGGTGCGACAGCCCTCAACTCGCCGTCAATGGGAACCGGTTGCCTGCCCCGGACGACGGCCCGGCCTTCGCCGAGGTCGAGCGGACCTGGCGCAAGGGTGACCGCGTCACGCTGCGGCTGCCGCAGCGCACGACGGTCCGCACCTGGAAGAGCGGAGCGGTGAGCGTCGACCGCGGCCCCCTGACGTACTCCCTGCGCATCGGCGAGTCCTATGAGCGGTACGCGGGCACGGACGACTTCCCGCACCGAGCGGTGCACGCGACCACCCCGTGGAACTACGCGCTCGCCCCCGACCCGGCGGGCGACCTGTCCTTCACCGCCGACCCCGGACCGCTGACCGGCGACCCGTTCACGCACGAGGACGTTCCGGTACGCATCCGCGCTCGCGCTCGGCGCCTGGAGGAGTGGGTCGCGGACGACGAGCACGTGGTGGCACCCCTCCAGCGAAGCCCGGCCCGTGCCACCGGCGCGCAAGAGGAAGTGACGCTCATCCCGATGGGCGCGGCACGCCTGCGTGTCACCGCCTTCCCCACGGCGGCCCCTGACGGCCGCCCCTGGACGCCCGAGCCGCCCTACCGCCGGATCGAGAACCGGCACAGCGGCAAGGTCCTCGCGGTCGACGGCATGTCCCTGGACGCCGGCGGACGCGTGGTCCAGTTCGACAACTCCGGTACCGGCGACCACGCGTGGCAGCTCATCGACCGAGGCGAGGGCTGGTACACACTGCGCAACGGATACAGCGGCAAGGTGCTCGGCATCGAAGAGGCGTCAACGGGCGACTCGGCAAGGGCCGTTCAGTTCACCGACACCGGAGCCGACCATCTGCGCTGGCAGCAGGTCGACAAGGGGGACGGTTGGTTCCTGCTCCGCAACCGGAACAGCGGAAAGGTCCTCGGGGTGGACGGCATGTCGACGGCCAACAGCGCACAGGTCGTGCAGTTCGAGGACAACGGCACGGCGGACCACCTGTGGCGGCTGACCTGACACCTGGCGCGGGGCAGGCTCGCCCGCAGGCCGCTGGGGCGGCCCCCACAGAGAGGGGCCGCCCCAGCGACATGGTGATGCGAGATCGTGTCAGTGCTTGCCGATGTCCTTGGTCTTCTCCTTGGCCTGGCGTGCGTCGCCCTTCATCTGCTGGGCGCGCCCCTTGGCGGTGAGGCTTTCATTGCCCACCGCGCGTCCGGCGGCTGCCGCAGCCGCGCCGGTGGCCTGCTCGACCTTTGCCTTGGCCTTCTCGTTGGCGGTCATGGTCCGCTCACGCTCCTTGGCATCGACATCATGTGCTGTCAGTACGCCTGGCCGCTCAGCCGCCCGGTAAACATGTCATCCATTTGTTTATGGGTCGGTCCGGGCCCACCCTTTGCTCACGCCCGGCAGCGCAACATCTCCAGTGGCGGGTTGGCGTGGAAGTCCGCCCAGTGGTCCGCGCCGAACTCGCGCACACCGGCTTCCGAGACCGTCAGCGGCACCCAGGTCACATCGCGGAACCCGGCCGCCTGCAGGCATTTCTCATACACCTCGCGGCGCGGCAGATTGGCGAGGAACGAGACCGGTGCCGGGTCCAGCAGCGCCGTGGTCCTCACCTGCGGCCCCGTCTCGCCCTCCGTACCGGTGAGCTCGCTGCGGAAGCCGTACTTGTCCGGGCCGGGCCCCTCGAAGCGGAAGTCGGGCGACTGATTCAGCGCGAACAGTTCGCCGCCCGGCTTCATGTTCCGGCGGATGTTGCGGCACATGCGTTCGGTGGTGGCGATATCCGGGGCGTAGTTGAGCAGCTGGACCGCGAGCACGATGTCGAAGCGCTCGCCGATCGGCCGCAGCTCTGCCACGTCGCCGATCTCGTAGCGCACACCGAGCGGATCGCGCTCCTCCAACTGCTGTGCCACGCCCACCATTTCACCGGAGATATCGATGCCGAGGACCTGGCTGGCGCCGCGCCGCTTGAACTCCCTGCTGTAGAAACCGGTGCCCGAGGCCAGGTCGAGGACCGACTTGCCGCGCACGTCCCCGACCAACCCCAGGAAACTGGGCACTACGGCGTACTGTTCCAAGGGCAGTGCCTTGAACCCCTCGTACGCCTCACCGATCTCGTCGTACTGCTGCGCGCTCATGATGCCGCCCTTCCATCCTCCGCCGGAATGCCCCTGCGGCCCCCGTTGCCGGGCACGCCGCGGCTCTTGGCTGGCAGTCTGTACGAGCTCCGGCGGCCCTCCGTACTGGCTGAACCCACGAAGATCCGGACATCGTCCCGGCTCGGCGCACAAAGGCGCCGCGGCACAGAAGATGCCGCGGCGCCCGCAGATCAGGAGGCAGGGACCGGCTTGGGTTCGCCGGGGTTGACCACCACGACGCCCTCCCCCTCCAGCTTGAGTTGCACGGCCTCGCCCGAGCCGCCCTTCACCATCGATCCGACGCTCTGCGAACGGTGCAGCGACGCGGCCAGCTGCGGGCTCCACGCGACGATGGCGTCGGTGTCCACGTGGACGGGCGCCTGGGGGGTCACGGGCAGCACCAGCGGGATGCCCGCACTGGTCAGTGCCAGCCGGCCGGTGCCGGCGAACGTGCAGTTGAACAGGCCACCGCCCGCCATTCCGGCGCCCTTGACCGTGGTGATGTCGTAGCTCAGTGAGGCGTCGAAGCACAGGATGTTCTTGCCGTTGACCGTGAGGCCGTGGTTGTCGTCCACGTCGACGAGGAAACAGTGCGCCGCGTCGGACGCGAACCACGCCTCGCCCTCACCGCTGACCGACATCAGGGCCAGGCCCTCACCGGTCACCGCACGCTTGAGGAAGTTGCCCACCCCCTGGCCCTGCCGCTCGAACTCCAGGTTGCCCCGCCAGGCGACCATCGTCCCCTGCCGGGCTCGCGCCTCGCCTTTGACGGTGTAACGGACCGCCATCGCGTTGTCCTGCGTGAGCCCGGGGGCCGACGCGGGCTGGATGAGATTCTCGGGATCGAAGAGATTTCGCTGCATACGTCCTCGGGTACCCCGTCAAGTCGCCGTCAGCCATGGGTGGTTGAGCGGTCAAGTCCTCACCCCTGAAGTCATGGGCTGAGCAGCGGGAACACGTGTGTGACCGCTGTCGGGACGTGTCGTCGTGCCATCCGCGGGTACCTGCTCCGGCCAGGCGCCGAGCGTCGAAGAACGTAGCGTCAGCGTCGAAGGGCCTAGGAGGAGACATCATGAGTGATCGGATACCGGCTTCCCCCGGCGAGGACGGCAGCACGCCTGTTCCCAGGGACCCCCCGGACCAGCAGGCCACGGACGAGCCGGACGCCTGGGACCTGGACGTGGGCAAGGTCGCCGCCGAGAACGACGACGGCACCGACAGCGGCGGCGACAGCAGCAGTGACGGCAACGGCGACGGCGAAAGCGGCGCCTCGACCGACGTCCCCCGTACGGACGAGGGCGGCACCGCCAGGCGCGGCGAATCCCGTGCCCTGGAAAGCCACCCGGAGAAGCCGGTGCCGGACGAGCCTTCCGGGTGAGCGCAGGTGGGGGAGAGGCTCCGACCGCGGGCCCGCCCTGACCTGCGGGACACCGGAGCCTTCGTGGGGAGTCCGCGTGGCAGCGTCAGGCGTGCTCCCCCTCCTCCAATTCCTCCAGCCGTCGCAAGCAGTCCTCCCAGCGTTCCCGTCGCTCGGCCGGTGTCTGCTCCCACCAGGCGGTCCCGCGTTCCCCCAGTCCCGTCTTGGCGAGCTGCACACGGGCTCGAGCGGCCTTCACCGCACCTTCGTCGTCCCCTGCGGCGGCGACAGCCCGGCGAGCCGCCATGAGGTGGTGGGTCAGGCGCTTCGCCTCTTCGTCGGGTACGAGGGGATCAGTGGCCCGCCAGCGGCGGCCCTTGATGATGAGGAATCGGCCGTCCTCGGTGTACTGCGGGTCGTCTGTCGCCATGCAGCCATCATGGCCCGCTCGCCGGGCCGTCTTCAGGTTGCCGACCGGAATCGCGTGAGCGAGCTTGGTGAAAGCAGCAAGGGATCTCGAGGGTGTGCCCCGTCCCAGCCCAGCCGTTCGATTCTCAGGAGGAACGATGACCAACCCCGAGCAGGATCCGAACCAGAACGAGGGGCCTGCGGACGGCGGTGCCGCAGGCACGCCCGGTGTCCACGACGGAGGAGCCGACGGTGGGGCCGAGGGGCCTGCGGACGGTGGCGCGGCGGGCACGCCGGGCGTTCATGACGGAGGAGCCGACGGTGGGGCCGAGGGGCCCGCGGACGGTGGCGCGGCGGGCACGCCGGGCGTTCATGACGGAGGAGCCGACGGCGGAGCCGACGAGTCCGCGAGCGGCTCTTGAGCATCCCCCCGACCGAGCTCCAGGACGCCGACGCCGCAACAGGCGTCGGCGTTTTGGAGACACGGCTGACCGGCCTGAGCAAGGAGCAGTTCGCCCGCGACTTCTGGGCGCGCACAGCGCTGCTCACGCGGGGCGCGAGCGACTTCTCCGACCTGTTCTCCGCCGACGCCGTGGACGAACTGACCTCGCGTCGGGGGCTGCGTACGCCCTTCCTCCGTGTCGCCAAGGACGGCTCCACACTCCCCGAGTCGTCCTTCACCTCGCCCGCCGGCGTCGGCGCCACCATCGGCGACCAGCTCGACGACACCGCTCTGTGGCGAAGCTTCGCGGACGGCGCCACGCTGGTCCTGCAAGCTCTGCAGCGCACATGGGCGCCGGTCGCGGATTTCACCGCCGGGCTGAGCACGGAGCTGGGGCATCCGGTGCAGGCCAACGCCTATGTCACGCCGCCGCAGAACCGCGGGTTCGACGACCACTACGACGTCCACGACGTCTTCGTACTGCAGATCGACGGTGCCAAGCGCTGGCTCGTCCGCGAGCCCGTTCATCCCGACCCACTGCGCGATCAGCCGTGGACGGACCGCCGCCGCGCCGTTGCCGAGGCCGCCAAGGGCGAGGCCTGCATCGACACCGTTCTCGAACCCGGGGACGTCCTCTATCTGCCGCGGGGCTGGCTGCACGCCGCCCAGGCGCAGGGGGAGGTCTCGATCCACCTGACGCTGGGAATCCACAGTTGGACGCGGTACGCGCTGGCCGAGCAGCTCGCCGAGGCCGCACTCTCGGCGCTGCGCGACGACCCGGAGATGCGCGGCACCTTGCCTCTGGGCGTGGACGGACCCGACGGCGAGCTCGACATCGTGCGCGAACGCCTCGCCGCCGCGATCACCAAGGTCGATTCCGCTCCCCTGTTCCACCGCACCAGGCGAGGCCAGGCACGCCCCGCGCCGCTGGGGCCGCTGGCCCAGCACAAGGCCGTCGACGGCCTCGGCCGGCACTCACGGGTCCGCCTTCGCGGGGAGTTGGAAGCGCGCCTCGATGGCCCGCGTCTGTCCACGCGCGTGGGCTGGCTCGACTTCCCCGCGGCTGACCTGCCGTCGGTCACCCGCATGCTGGACGGCGAGACCCGCACCGCCGGTGATCTCGGCATCGAATTCGTCGACAGACTGCTGCGCGCGGGCGTACTGGTGCCCGCGGAACAGTGACGTAGCCATGGTGATCGCGGCAGACCGCTTCTTCTGCGCCGAGGCCGCGCGGACACGCGACGACCCACTGGCGGGCACGGCACCGCACGGCTCCATCTGGGTACTCATCGAGTACGGAGGCGGCTGGCCGCCCAACGGCTTCGACGGACTGAGCCTCGAACCCCACACCAAAGGGCTCGTGTTCGCCGCCGCCCAAGCGGTGCGGGCACGCATCCTTCTGGTCAGGCGGCACGGACGCCGCACCCCCGAGAAGTCCGGGCGCTGGGCCGTACTGCGCCAGGACGACTCCGGCGCCTGCCGCCAGCAGTGGGGCACATGGAGCCGTGACCAGGACCTGGCGGACATCGTCGGCGCCCTCAGCGCTCCCGGAGAGCTCGGCCTCCCGCCCGTCGTCCTCGTCTGCACCCACGGTCAGCACGACACCTGCTGCGCCGTGCGCGGCCGCCCCGTGGGACGTGCCCTCAGCGAGCGCTGGCCCGACCTGGTGTGGGAATGCACCCACATCGGCGGTGACCGGTTCGCGGCCAACGTCGTCGTCGCGCCCGACGGCGTCTACTACGGCGGACTCGACGCCGCGTCATCCGTCACGGCGGTGGAGGAACACCTGGCGGGCCGGATTCACGCGGCACATCTGCGCGGGTACACGGATCTCTTCCCGCCCCAGCAGGCCGCTGTCGCGGCCGTTCTCAGACGCTTCGGCCCGGCAGGCCGGCACGACTACGCGGTCGTCGAGACGTCCCGCGAGGACAGCCACTGGCGCATCCGCCTCACGGGCCGCCCGCCTCACCCGACGGCGCTCGACGTCGAGGTGCACTCCTACCGCACCCCGCCGTGTCAGCTGACCTGCCGAGGAATCTCCATGAGCTCCGCTGCCGTCTACGAGGTCACCTCCATCGACGTCGGCTGAGCCTGCTGCCCGATTCGTTCACCCGTCCGGACCAGAGCGCGAGCGGTCACGATCGCCCGGATCACGGCGGAAGGCCGGCGTCCTTCGGGCCGGCTCTTTCAACTCTCCGGTAGCGTCGGCGTATGAGTCATCCGCACCCTGAGCTGAAGCCCGCCCCGCCGCTGACCAAGGGGGGCCTGCGTGTGGTCGCCCTGGGCGGGCTGGGTGAGATCGGCCGCAACATGACGGTCTTCGAGCACGCCGGCAAGCTGCTCATCGTCGACTGCGGCGTGCTGTTCCCCGAGGAGAACCAGCCCGGCGTAGACGTCATCCTTCCCGACTTCACGTCGATCCGGGACCGGCTGGACGATGTCGTGGCCGTGGTGCTCACCCACGGCCACGAGGACCACATCGGCGGCGTGCCCTATCTGCTGCGTGAACGGCGCGACATCCCCGTCGTCGGATCGAAGCTGACGCTGGCCTTCCTCGAGGCCAAGCTCAAGGAGCACGGCATCCGGCCGCGCACGGTGCGGGTGCGCGAGGGGGACCGGCGCGGATTCGGGCCCTTCGACTGTGAGTTCGTGGCGGTCAACCACTCCATCCCCGACGGGCTCGCTGTCGCCATCCGAACAGATGCCGGGATGGTGCTCCACACCGGTGACTTCAAGATGGACCAGTTCCCGCTGGACGACCGGATCACCGACCTGCGTGCCTTCGCCCGGCTCGGCGAGGAGGGCGTCGACCTCTTCCTCACCGACTCCACCAACGCCGAGGTCCCGGGCTTCACCACCTCCGAGCGCGAGCTGAACCCCGCGATCGAGCAGGTCCTGCGTACGGCACCGCGACGGGTCATCGTCTCCAGCTTCGCCAGCCACGTGCACCGCATCCAGCAGGTGCTCGACGCCGCCCACCAGCACGGCCGCAAGGTCGCCTTCGTGGGCCGCTCGATGGTCCGCAACATGGGCATCGCCCGCGACTTGGGCTATCTGAAGGTTCCCTCGGGCCTTGTCGTCAGCATGAAGGAACTGGAGAAGCTCCCCGAGAACCGGATCGCCCTGGTGTGCACCGGATCCCAGGGCGAGCCGATGGCCGCGCTGTCCCGGATGGCCAACCGCGACCACGTGATCCGCATCGGCCGGGGAGACACCGTACTTCTCGCCAGCTCCCTGATCCCCGGCAACGAGACGGCGATCTACCGCGTGATCAACGGCCTCACCCGCTGGGGCGCGAACGTCGTCCACAAGGGCAACGCCAAGGTGCATGTCTCGGGGCACGCGAGCGCCGGTGAGCTCATCTACTGCTACAACATCGTCAAGCCCCGCAACGTCATGCCCGTGCACGGCGAGTGGAAGCATCTGAAGGCCAACGCCGATCTGGCCATTCGTACCGGTGTCGACCCCGATCGGGTCGTCATCGCCGAGGACGGCGTCGTCGTCGACCTCGTCGACGGCCGCGCCTCCATCACCGGCAAGGTCCCCGCGGGCTATGTCTACGTGGACGGCATGACCGTCGGCGGCGTCACCGAGGCCTCGTTGAAGGACCGGCTCACGCTGGCCGAGGAGGGTGTCGTCACGGTGGTCGCCATCGTCGACGCCGACACGGGGGCACTGGCCGAGGCCCCCGACTTCCTGGCCCGCGGTTTCGTCCACGACGCGGCCACCTTCGAGTCCGTCATCCCGGTGATCGAGAAGACTTTGGCCACCGCGGCCGAAGAAGGGGTCGGCGACGCCCACCAGCTCGAACAGCTCATCGCTCGCGCCGTGGCGAACTGGGCGTTCCGCACACACCGCCGCAGGCCCCTGATCATCCCGGTCATCATCGACGCCTGACCACGCGCCGGTCATCCTGCCCCAGCTGCCCGACCTGCCCAGAAAGTGAACGGATGAGCGTGCGTTTCGAGGAGATCGACTGGCGTCCGACACCGATGGGGGACATCAGCCTGCGACGGCGACGGGACCCGGCATCGGGCGATGACGTGTACGAGGTGAAGCTCGGTGACGAGTTCCTGATGTCCAGTCTCTTCACCGCCGGCGAGATCGCGCTGACCCGGCTCGGCCTCGCGCAACTGCCCGACACAGAACTGGATGTGGCGGTGGGCGGCCTCGGCCTCGGATACACCGCACGTGCCGCTCTTGACGACCGGCGGGTGCGCTCGCTGACCGTGATCGAGGCACTCGGCGAAGTGATCGACTGGCATCGGCGCGGGTACGTGCCGCTGGGCGCCGCCCTGTCGTCGGATCCCCGATGCCGCCTGGTCCAGGGCGACTTCTTCGCGATGGCGGGCGAGGGCGGCGGCGGTCTTGACCCCGAGGAGCCGGACCGCCGCTTCCACGCCATCCTGCTCGACGTCGACCACTCGCCCCGCCACGTACTGCACCCCAGCCACGCGGCGCTCTACGAGCCGAGCGGCTTGCGTGCCCTTGCCCGGCGGTTGCACCCCGGTGGCGTCTTCGCCCTGTGGTCGAACGACCCGCCGGACGCGGAGTTCAACGCCGTACTTGCCGATGTCTTCCCGAAGGCGGAGAGCCACGTCGTCGACTTTCCCAACCCGCTGCAAGGCGGCAGCGCCACCAACACCGTGTACGTGGCGGGCTGAAGAAGAGCAGAGGCCCGCAAGCCGTGGAGCGCTACTTCGGCGGGTGGAGCTTGCGGAAGTACGTCCAGCTGGTCTCGTTCGGCTCGCTCCACTTCTCCGGGGCGTGGGCGAACTCCGGGTGGTGGGCGGCGATGTAGGAGCGGGTGCGCTCGGGGACCTCGTCGTACGAGCCGAGTTTGCGGCCCCGGCAGTGATAGGTGAGCCCGCCGGGCCGTTGGCCGCGTTCCATCCACGGGAGCCAGGGGGACATGCGGGTCCACGACATGGTGGCCGGGACGCTGGGCGCGGTGCCGGCCAGGTCGGCGCGGTCCGCGAAGAACTGGAAGAGCTCCAGAGCCTTGTACGTGTCGTCGGCCGAGTTGAGGGGGTACTGGGCGACGGGCAGCGGCGAGGGATAGGCGAGCGGGATCTCCAGACTGAAGCAGACCTGTCCGCCGAGATCGGTCGTCGGAATGGGGAAGGGACGCCATTTCTGGTTCGCCGGGTCGTTCCATATGTGCACCACCGGCAGGTCCTGCCAGGTCTCCAGGATCTCGCGCGTCACGGGGTCCAGGTAGAACGCGGTTTCGCGGGTGAGCAGTTGGTAGGCGTCCGGTCCTGCCTCGGCGTCCTGGACGAGCCGGGCGACGTTGAGCCCCTCGAAGCCGAACAGGCGCTGGTAAGGCTCGTCAGGCGCCCAGGAGTACACGTCTCCGGACCACCAGTACGTGACCTCATCGCCGTCGAGCGAGGCCCGGGTACGCGCGAAGGAACGGAGCAGCTCTGCGGGTGTCGTCATACGGACCACTCTGCGCCACAGCCGCCTGTTTCCGCGCGTCCGCGTCGAGTCCGGGAATGGAATGCTGGTCTCCTAGCAACACTCCGTACGCGACGACAGGTGGACCACGATGCCCCTTGATGGCGAGTACGAGCCGAGCCCGGTGCGGTGGGTGCGCGAACAGGTCGAGCTGTACGAGAGTTCGGGCGGCACGCAGGGGGCCACGCTCTGGGACACGGGCCTGCCCGTCGTCATTCTCACGACGCGAGGCGTGAGAAGCGGCAGCATCCGCAAGATCCCGCTGATGCGCGTGGAGCACGAGGGACGGTACGCGGCCGTGGCCTCGAACGGCGGCTTCCCGTGTCACCCGGTCTGGTACCGCAACGTCAAGGCAGACCCGCACGTGGAGCTCCAGGACGGATCCACACGCCAGGCCATGACCGCCCGTGAGATCACCGGGGCCGAGAAGGCCGAGTGGTGGAGGCGCGCGGTCGCCGCATACCCGCCGTACACCGAATACCAGGAGAAGACCGACCGCGTGATCCCCGTCTTCGTCCTGGAGCCCACGTCCCCAGCGGGGACGGCAGAGGCGCGCTCGACGTCGGCGAGGACCGCCGCCCTCTGACCGGTGGCCCCACGAGTCCATCGGTTCCTGCAAAAAAAGCGAGCGTGCCACCGAAAAGGAGGGTCGGTGGCACGCTCGCTCGGACCGTGTCGAGCCAGTGGCTCCTACGGTGCTTTACGACCGGTCAGGCGTTGACGCAGGTGTTGCCGAAGGCCGGGTTGAGCAGGCCGATGACGTTGACGGTGTTGCCGCAAACGTTGACCGGGATGTGGACCGGGACCTGGGCCTGGTTGCCCGAGAGCACGCCCGGCGAACCCACGGCAGCACCCTGGGCACCGGCGTCCGCGGAAGCGAGACCGGCGGCGCCCATCACGAGACCACCGGTGGCCAGCACCACGCTCATCGTCTTCTTCATGGCAGACATACTTCTTTCTCCTAGGGTTCGATCAACAGGAAGGCGCCAAGCCAGCCTCAACAGACGTCGCGCGGCCGGAGCACCCCGCTTCTTTGGCGCCTCTCGGCCTGTCAACGCCCCAGGCAGACTTCGGACACGCTGATTCCCCCGAATGCCTGCACCCGGGGTGGAGTCGTCCGCCGCGGGAACCGGATGCGCAGACCAGGAGAGTCAGGTGCTGGGGGCGGTCGTGGCGTCGAGGAGCGCGCGCAGTCGCTGCAGCCCCTCTTCGCGGGTGTCGGCCAGCGGCAGGACGTCGGCGGCGCCGGTGATCTCGAGAACGCGCTGCACGGACGTGTGGAAAGGGCCGGCCAGGACGAAGGGGCGTTGTGCCTGCCCGTGCTCGGCGCTGGTGTGCAGGATCAGGCCGAGCAGGGTGCTGTCGGCGAAGGTGAGTTCGTCGACGGCGAGCAGGGTGGCGTCGGCGCCACGGTGCGTCCGGGCGCTCTGGAGGGCAGCGGTGACTCCGCTCGCGTCCTGGATGTCGATCTCGTGGCGCAGCGTGACAACGGCCACCCGTTCCAGCAGGGAGAGTTCAATTTTGTTGTCGTCGGGAAACATTCCCCGACCCTGTCATATTCGCGCCCGAGCGTGCACGGAACACTCCTACTCGTGGAGGCCGCCCTGCCATGGGGCCCGCGCGGCCCCTGCGAGCGTGGTATCGGCCCATCGGCCCATCTGCGGGCGCCGGTCCGGAAGGCCGTCCAGGCGCCCGCGAGGAGGAGAGGGCGCGTCAGTTGCCTGTGGCCGGGCGGAGGATGACCGGCAGTTCCCGGTGCCCGTTGGAGATGAACGACTCCGCGGGGCTCAGTGTGGAGGCGGGGACGGCGAGGGCGAGGTCCGGGAAGCGGGTGAACAGAGCCCGGAGCGCGGTCTCCGCCTCCATCCGGGCCAGGGCGGCGCCGAGGCAGACGTGGACGCCGTGTCCGAACGCGAGATGGGTCTTGTTGGCTCGGCTCAGGTCGAAGGTGCCGGCGCTCGCCCCGTGGAGGTCGGGGTGGCGGCCCGCGGCCGCGTAGGAGGCGAGGATCGCCTCGCCCTGACGGATCGTGAGCCCCTGTGCCAGTGGAATGTCCTCCACCGCGAACCGCATGGGCAGGTGCGCGACGGGGGCCTCGTAGCGCAGCGTCTCTTCGACGACCTCTGTCCACGCGCTCTTGCCCTCGCGGACCAGGGCGAGCTGTTCGGGGTGGGTGAGCAGCGCGGCGATGGCCTGGTCCAGCAGGTTGACGGTGGTCTCGTAGCCCGCACTGATCACGAGGAGGAGGGTGTCGAGGAGCTCCTGTTCGGCCAGGGCTGAGCCGTCGTCGTCCCGGGTGGCGATGAGTACGGAGGTCATGTCCTCGCCGGGCTCGGCGCGCTTGGCCGCGACCAGGTCCGCCAGGATCACGTACAACTCCTGGGTGTTCGTGGCGGCCTGATCGGGGTCGAGTGTGGTGTCGAAAACCCGGTCGACGGTACGGCGGAACCGGGCCTGGTGGTGATCGGGCAGCCCCATGAGTTCGCTGATGACACGGATCGGCAGCGGATAGGCGAACCGGTCGCGCAGGTCGATGGGCTCTCCGGCGGGAAGGGCGGCGAACTCGTCGAGCAGCGTGTGGGATATCTCCTCGATACGCGGCTGGAGGGCGGCGATACGCCGCGCGGTGAACGCCGGGCTGACCAGACGGCGCAGCCGCCGGTGGTCGCCGCCGAAGGCGGTGAACATGTTGTCCACGGCCACCCACAGCGCGAGCGGCCAGGTGCCGACGATCTTGTCCGGGAATATCGGCCAGTGCCGACGGGGATCCTTGGATACCCGCGGGTCGGTGAGGAGCTGTTTGAGCAGGGCCGGATCGGTCACGGCCCACGCCTCGACGCCCAGGACATCGACGCGGGCGGCCGGGCCGCGCGCACGCAGGGCGGCGTCCTCGGCGTGCCGGTCGCTGCCGGTGGCGTCCAGGACAAGGATCTGTGGCTGGTCCATGCGAGTGCTCCTCAGAGGGTGGGGAATGCGCGGCCGGCGACCAGGCACGGGACACACATTAGTTGTCCATCGGCCGGTCGGTGAAGGGCACTTGGGGGAGGGGACGCGCAGGTGGAGAGGGCGCTGCGGTGCTCCCCGGGCCAGGGCCGAGCCCGGATTCGCGGGTTCCCGTCCGTGGTCGTCACGAGGGCCTGACGAGGGCGTCACTCGCGTCGACTTTCCATCACTGCGGCGCGTTGACCGCCGAGGGAAAGCGGTGCCAGGTGATCATCACACTGTACGGCTGACGTGCCCCGGAGGAATGAGAATGAAATGACCGACGCCATCGTGCTGCTCGGAGTGGTCATCGGATTGTCCGTGCAGATCCAAGCAGTGTGGGACATGAGCCGCGCCCCTCAGGAGGGCGAGGACACGGATGCCGTGCAAGCCCAGGCGATCCTCCTGGCGATGGCGGGGGCCTTGTGCGCCGTCGTCGCCCTGTGTGTGGCGCTTTTCGTCCCGAGCGGGTCCTAGAACTCGTCGAGAGGCCATGTCTACTCGCGGGTAACTTGACGTAGGGTGCTGGAGTCGCGGGCAGTCGGCCCGCCTGGCTGTACGACAGTCAGCCACCGCACGGCATCCGGGCTGCCGCACCACGTAGCCCGTAACAGAGAGGACCCGTCCCCATGGCCGCCTCACGTCGGCTTCGCGCCACGCTGCTCCCGCTCACCCTGGTCGTCTCCGCCACCACCTTGGGCGCCGGAGTGGCGACGGCCGCAGCGAAGGACGAGACCTTCAAGACCGCACCGAGCGCCGCCGCGCAACGGCCCACCTGGGCCATCGCCCACCGGGTGCTGACCACGGGCGGAGTGACCAAGGCGCTCTCCAACGGCGCCAACGCGCTCGAGATCGACGCCACGGCCTGGCGCAAGGGCTGGTGGGCCGACCACGACGGCACCCTCACCAGCGCCGGCGACACCATGTCGGCCATGTTCGACCAGGTCGCCGAGGAACACGACGGCGGGCGTCACGTCTCCTTCGTCTGGCTGGACATGAAGAACCCCGACTGGTGCGACAGCAGCGACCCCCAGTGGCGCCACTGCTCCGTGGCCGAACTGCGGGACATGGCCCGCGAGAAGCTGGAGAGCAGGGGCATACGGGTGCTCTACGGCTTCTACGGCACGGAGGGCGGCAGCGGCTGGAAGAACGCCCTCGGCGACCTGAACTCCAAGGAAGCGGTCAGCTTCAGCGGCAGTTACGCGCAAGTCCGGGACGGCTTCGCCGAGCACGGGCCGGATGTCCCCGGCCGTCAGCGCGTGATGGACAACGGCCTGTTCAACATGGCGCTGAAGTTCGGCACCATCCGCCAGGAACTCGCGGCCGGCAGGAACGCCCGGGACGCCGGAAGTCTCGCGCAGACCGTCGGCTGGACGGTGGGGAAGGGGGACGAGGACCGTGCCGCCACCCTGCTCGACTCGGCCGACGGGGGCGCCGCCGTGGACAGCCTGATCTACGGCAACCGGATGTCCTGCTATCCGGACGGCGTCAACGGCCCGAAGGGCTGCGGCGCCGACGACAGCGCGGTGCGCGAGTCGCTCTCGTACATCACGGACTACGTGAAGGCCCACCCCGACACCCGCCGCATGGCCACCCCCGCGGACATCCCCTTCGGCAGCTGACGCACGGGAAGCGGCACCGATTCCGTCGCGTCGTCACTGGATGGCGCACCATGGGGCCCAGGGGATCGACATCGCCTTGTGGGTGCGCCGGTGTCCGGCGCCGTGGGGGAGGAGGAACGGTGGACGGACAGCAGTGGGAGGCGACGGCCGCGGCCGTACGGGAGGCGGTGCGTGCGCTGCTGCGCGTGCTGGAACCGGAGCAGGTGCGTGTGCTGCGCGCGGGGCCCGACCGCCTGGACGCGCCCGAGTGGCAGGAGTGGACGTATCTGCCGGGCTCACGCCCCGGGTTGGCGACCGAGGGCCTCGACGCCCGGCAGCGCGAGGCCGTCGATGCCGTGCTGGCCGCGGCGCACAGCGTCGAGGGGGCCGAGCTGGCGCGTGGGGCGATCGAAGTGGAGCGGTACCGCCGCGCCGCGGCCGGCGCCACGGGGGACGACCGCTACTGGGTGCGTTTGTCGGGCGACCCGGACGGCGGCGGCCCGTGGGGCTGGCGGATGAACGGCCACCACCTCGCCGTACACGTACTGATCACGCCGGTAGGCATGCGTGTGACGCCGCACTTCATCGGTGCGGAACCGGCGCGCATCGCGGACGGTCCGCAGGCCGGACGCAGGCTGCTGGGGCCGGAGGAGGACCTGGCGCGGCAGTTGGTCACGGACCTTGACGTCGGTCGGCGGGCCAAAGCGGTCTTCGCCGATGCCCCGCCGGACGACATCTTGACCCGCGACGACCCCTTCGCTGATCCGGATCTGTTGCCGACGGGCCTGACCCACGGAGACATGACGCCCGGTGAACAGCGGCTGCTTCAGCGCTTGGTGCGCCGCTACCTGGACCGCGCTCCGGCTGCGTATGCGCGGGAGTGCTGGTCCGAAACCGTGGCACAAGGACTGGACGCTCTGTCGTTCTCCTGGGCCGGTGGCCGCGCACCCGGGGACCGGCACTACTACTGCGTCCGGGCCCCGGACTTCCTCATCGAGTACGACAACACCCAGGACGACGGCAACCACGCCCACTCGGTCTGGCGGCACATCCGCCACGACTGGGGCGCCGACCTGCTCCGCGCGCACTACACCGAGCAGCACGGCTAGATGGGCGGCATGGCCGATCGCGCACGGAGCTTCGGGTCGATGGCGGAGGCGTACGAACGGTTTAGGCCGGGCTACCCCGAGGCGCTGCTCGACACGGTGCTCGAGTACGCGGGTCAGCCGGTCCGCACTGCCCTGGAAATCGGCGCCGGCACGGGTAAGGCAACCCGCCTCTTCGCCCGGCGGGGCATCGCGGTCACGGCGACCGAGCCCGATGGTGACATGCTCGCCGAGCTGCGCAAGCACGTTCCGTCAAGCGTTCGGACGGTGCACGCCGCGTTCGAGGACCTGCGACCGGGCGAACGGTACGGGCTGGTCTACGCGGCAGCTGCGCTGCACTGGACGAAACCGGAGGCACGGTGGTCACGCGTGGCCGCGCTGCTGGAGCCGGGTGGTGTCTTCGCCTCGTTCGGCGGGCCGATCCACCTGGCCGATCCCGCTGTGGAGGAAGCCGTTCGCGCGGTGCGAGCGCCGTTCTTGGACAGCGACGAGGTCCCGTCCCCGGACGGGACTCCTCCCGAGCAGTGCATGCAGTGGCCGGGTACGGAGCTCCGACGCTCCGAGTTCTTCACCGATGTCCAACAGTCCATGACGCGGAGGCGGTTGACGGTGAGCGCTCACGACTACGTCGGCCAGCTCTCCACCATCTCGGCCTATTTGGTGTTGCCTGCCGCGGAGCGTGCTCAGGTGTTGAAACGGATCGTGCAGGTTCTGCCGGCGACGGTGGAGATTTCCGCCGACATCACGGTTCATCTCGCGCGTCGGAGGTAGTCGCCGACGTGTGGTCGGCTTCACGCCGGACCCCGCACATCTATGGCCGTATTACTGACGGGTCAGTACGGTGCTGCCGAACCCCCCTAGCCCACAGGAGAGTTGGGAGAGCTGCATGATGTCAGCCTTACGCAGACGACCGGTGGCCGCGGGTGCCGTCCTCGCGGTGGCGGTGCTCGGACTCCCGGGGTCCGCCGCCGCGCAGAGCACGACCGCGCCGGACGGTGCTCCGAACGCGTCCCGCTCGGCCCCGGGTGCGAAGACCGCACCCGGCAAGATCATCCGCTCGGAGCCTTCCTCGTTCCAGTACACCCCGGGCGTACCGACCCCCACCAAGGCCTGGAAGATCACGTACCGGTCCACTTCCGCCAACGGACGGCCCAACGCCGTCTCCGGCACCGTGATCGTCCCCGACGACGGCAGGACCACCCCCCGCCCGCTCATCACGTACGCCGTCGGCACGGTCGGCCTCGGCGACAAGTGTGCGCCGTCCGCCGGATTCCCGGGCGGTACGACGGCCGAGGCGCCGCTCGTCAACGCCGCGCTGGTACGCGGCTACGCGGTCGCCGTCACCGACTACGAAGGCCTCGGGACGCCCGGAGACCACACCTACATGGTCGCCAAGGCTCAGGGCAGCGCCGTCCTCGACGCGGCACGCGCGGCCCAGCGGCACCCGGAAGCGGCGAAGTTCGGCGTCTCCGCGAACGCGCCCGTCGGCATCATGGGCTACTCCCAGGGCGGCGGCGCCAGCGCGAAAGCCGCCGAGATGGCCGGGACCTACGCCCCCGAGCTGAAGGTCAAGGGAACGGCGAGCGGCGGCGTCCCCGCGGATCTCGCCAAGGTCGCCGAGTCACTGGAGGGTGGGGACAGCGCCGGCTATCTGCTGATGTCCGCCGTCGGTCAGAACGCGGCCAACCCGGCCCTGGGACTCAAGAAGTACCTCACCAAGGAGGGGCGCAAGCTCGCCGAAGTGGTGCGCAACGAGTGCGTCGGCACGGTCCTGGAGGCAGGGCGTGGCAAGACGATCGAGGACGTCACCACGTCCAACCCGCTGGACCGGCCGGAATGGCAGCGGGCCATCGCCAAGCAACTGATCGGCACCAAGCGGACGTCGGCGCCGACGTTCGTGTACCACGGGGACGCGGACGAGACGATCCCCTACGCGGTCGGGCAGAAGCTGCGGGCCGACTGGTGCGCGAAGGGGAACGCCGTGGAGTGGCAGTCCTTCCCCGGGCAGTCCCATGTGGGGACGGCAATTCAGGGCAACGGCCCGGCACTTGAGTGGCTGGGCCGACGCTTCGCCGGTGAGCCCACGTCGGGCAACTGCGGTACCTGAGGCGAACCACCCGCCGGCGCCCCTCCGTCACCGTCCTTCGTGCGGTGGCGGTGGGGCGCCGATGTCTTCAACGGCCAGAAGCGGCCTCCGCCGCCTGTGCCAGGCGGGTGACCACTTCCTCATCGGTGGTTTGCGTGAAGTCCTGATACCACTCGCCGACGGAGCCGAAGCGGGCCGGCGTGGACAGGCACACCACGTCGTCGGCCACGGCACGCAACCGGGCCACCACGTCCGCCGGCGCCGTCGGCACGGCGAGCACCACGCGAACCGCGCCCTGCGCCCGCGCGACCCGGCAGGCGGCCGCGGCCGTGGCGCCGGTCGCGATCCCGTCGTCCACCACGATCACCGTGCGGCCCTCGACCGCCACCCGCGGGCGACCCTCGCGATAGCGCCGCAGCCTCCGCAGCAGTTCACGCTCTTCGTCGTGCTCGACCCGCGCGCGCTCCGCCGCGCTGATCCCGAAGTGGCGCACGATGTCGTCACTGATGACCCGGACACCGCCCTCGCCGATGGCGCCGAACCCCACTTCGGGCCGGTGGGGCGCGCCGAGCTTGCGGACCACGATCACATCGAGCGGAGCGCTCAGCTGCCGGGCCACCTCGAAGGCCACCGGCACGCCACCCCTGGGGAGACCGAGGACGACGGGTCTTTCCTCCCGCAGGTGTCGCACGGCGTCGCCGAGGCGGCGCCCCGCGTCCACACGGTCGACGTACCGCACCTCGTTCACCCTCGTCTCTCCCGCATCCTCCGTATCTTCGGGATAACTCCGTTCGCCGCATTTTGCAAATGGCCACCGGGTACGGACGAAGCCGGGCCCGCCCTCGTGGTGGTGGGCGGGCCCGGCGGATTTGCGATGGTTCAGGGGATCAGTCGGTGGGCTCGATCCAGACGTTGCGGAAGCGGACCTTGTTGCCGTGGTCCTGGAGCCGGATGGCCCCCGCGGCAGCGGATTCGGCATCCCCTGCTCCCGTGGGACCGTCGACGGCCACATTGTCGTGGACCTTCTTGCCGTTCCACACGACGGTGATACGCGCGTCGGCGGTCTTCTTGCCGTCCGCGTCGAAGCGGGCCGCTTTGAAGGTGATGTCGTAGGTCTGCCAGGTTTCGGGCGCCGTGGAGGCGTTCTCGTCGGCCGCTTTCTTGGTGTAGATGGAGGCGGCCTCGTTCGCGGCGAGTTTCTCCACTCCGTACGAGTCCAGGATCTGGACCTCGTAGCGTTCCTGGAGATAGATGCCGCTGTTGCCGCGGTCCTGTCCGGTCACGTCGTCCGGGAGCTTGGGCACTCGGAATTCGGCGTGCAGTGTGAAGTCGTTGAAGGCTTGTTTGGTGCGGATGTCGCCGCAGCACACCTCGACGGATTGGTCCGCGGTGTGGGGCCATTGAGGGCTGCTGCCGTCCGAGTGCTGCCAGGCGGCGGTGCTGCCGCCGGAGAAGAGGTCGATGCGGCTGTCGGGGCGGCGTACTTCGATCATGTCGAGGTTGACATGACCGGTGTCCTCGGGCCGGTAGGAATACGTGATGGTGTTGCGGCCCTTGCGCAGGGCGAGCTTCTCGGTCTTGGTCGACCAGCGTTTCCACGTCTCGGTGGAGGGCAGCTGCGTCTGGCGCGCGGACCCGCCGTTCACACTCACGCCGAGGGTCTTGGTGCCGGGGGCGGGGTGGGGGCCGTTGGCGTAGCGGAGGTCCACCGCGTACGTGCCCTTGGCCGGGGCGTGGACGTCGAACGTGGCCGTGGCGCCGGGTTCGCCGAAGCCGTCGACGAAGCCGCTGCCGGTGAATCCGGCGTGCTCGGTGTCGATGCCCGCACCCCCGGACAGCCGCGCCGACTCGGCGTCGTAGGAAGTGACCGGGTCGGTGTGGCCGGGGCGTGCGTTCAGCGTGTACCAGGCCTCGGTGGACCACAGCTGCTCGTCGTCGGCCGAGGAGAACGGACGCGGTGAGCGTACGTGCACCACGCGGTCGCTCTTGAGTCCCGGGATGGTGAGCTGGACGGTGCGCCGGTCATCGGAGATGGCGGCCTTCGTGACGGTCAGGGCCTCCTCGTCGGCCTTGGGGCCGCCATAGGCGGGGGTGGGGGCGTAACGCCACTGCTCGACGGAGTAGGCCCCGCTGGTCAGCTTCTCGACGGTCTTGTCCGAAAGCGGCTTGGTGTAGGTGAGCTTGAAGCCGTCGGAGGTGGCGCGCATCGTCTTGATGTCGAACGCGGTCTTGCCGTTCGGGGTGAGCTTCTGCAGCCCGAAGCGGAGCTTGCCCTCCTGGCCCCAGTTGCCGTCCGCACCGAGACCGCCGGTGTAGATCGCCCCGTCAGGACCGGTGGAGATACGGGTGATGCCGGACTCCAGGCCCTGCGTGTGGCGGAACACCGCGCCCTGGAACTCGCCGTTGACCTTCTCCAGGTCGGCGCGCTGCAGTCCGCCGTACGTGACGTCACCGAACATCAACTGCCCGGCGAAAGTACCCTTCTTGACCGTCATGGGGGTGCTGGGGGAGTTGGCTATCTCGTTCTGCGGCAGCCACAGCACCGGCTTGGTGACGCTGTTGTCGTCGAACGGGCCGTCCGGGTTCGTGTAGTGATTGAAGAACCGGTCCTGCTTGACGTGCATCAGCTTCGATGCGGGCAGCCAGCCGCCCTGGTTATCCGTGACGAACAGCTCATCACCGGGGCCGCGGCCGATGCCGTTGGGGGTGCGCAGGCCGCCGGCGAGATAGCTGACCTTCCCGGTGTTCTTGTTCACCTTGATCGTGGTGCCGCGGTTGGGAGCGGGCTGCGGATCGGTCGTCGCGCCGCCGTAGTTGATGGCGACGGACAGGTTCAGATAGAAGTCGCCCTTGTCGTAGAGCAGTCCGAAGGCGAATTCGTGGAAGTTCCCGCCGTAGGGCCACTCGGCGATCTTCCGCCGCTCGCTCGCGTCGTTGTCGCCCTCCAGGTCGGCGAGTTCGGTCAGCTGGTGCTTCTCCGAGACGTACAGCTTCCCGTCCACGTACTTGACGCCCATCGGCTCCTTGAGCCCGTCGGCGATCTTCTCGAAGGTGACCTTGTCCGGTCCGGTGTCGCCGGTGACGTTGTCCAGGACGTATACCGCGCCCTTGGTCTCCTCGCTGCCGCCCCAGGTGGTCACGGCGAGGCGGCCGTCGGGCAGCCAGTCCATCGCGGAGACCTGCGGCTCGAAGCCCTTGGGACGCAGATCGGTCAGCGTGTAGCCGGGGTTGACCGCCGTCAGGGGGAGGCCGTCGCCCGGGGTGTCGTAGCTGCCCTCGCACTCCTTGCGGCCCGGCGCGGTCACCCGCACCACGTCGGCGTCCGTACTGAGCACGGAGTTCGGTACGAGGGTGAAGGCGTCGGCGCCGGGCGGCTTCCACTGCAGGGTGACCTGCTGGTCGTTGCTCCGGTCGAAGTGGTCGACGCGCAGCGGGTGATAGCCCGGCGTGAGGGTGATCTCGCCGTCCTTGGGCTCGGCGCCGTGCAGCCCGTCGTGGTCGACGACCTTCTTGTCGCCGATGAACAGGCGCGAACCGTCGTCGCTGATCAGGCGGAAGGCGTACGCGCCATCCGCGGGCACGTTGATGTTGCCGATGATCTGCGACACGAAGTTGTCGCTGAACCCGAACCCCTCAGTGGAGGACCAGTCGACGGTGGGGATCAGCTTGTCGACGTTGGGGGTCTGGGCGGGTTTGAGGTCGCAGAGCTTGCTCAGCGGGGACTGGACGTCGAACACCCGCAGCGTGACCCCGGGTTCCTGTGGGGGCAGGTCGGCGAAGGGCTTGTCCGTGTCCTTGTCCTCGGCGCCGACGGCCGGCGCGGTGAGTACGCCGCCGGCCATCAGCAGCCCCAGGAGAATCCCGGCGGCTCTTCGCGGTCTCAGCCGCGTACGGGGGCGGATACGGCGGGGGCGCGGGGGGTGCTCGTGTGGCGTCACTCGGTCTCCTGCTGGGCGCTGTGAGGCGGCCCGGGCCGCCGGAGCCCGTGTCCGCGGAGGGAGTTGATGCACATGCGGGTGGTGCGAGCCGCGGCATGACGCCGCGCGGTGCGCAGAGTTCTGTACGAGAGCGACGCCAAGCGTACGAAGCATGCCTCGCAGCGTCCATACTTTGTCCTCAACAAGGAGAAACGGGCGGGGAGTTGGCGCAGCGGTCGCCACGCCCGAGGCGGCGACCGGTCGCTGATCCGGGCGCGGCGTCGAGCGGGACTTCTTGGTCGGCAAACTCCGCGCGGATCGCGATAGTTCGCGTATGCAATATCGGCTGCGGATGCCGCCCCATGCTTGTTCGTCTAGGCTTATTAGGGCGCCTCGAAGAGAACGGTTCAGAGGCGTGCGGCATGCAAGGCCTTGCCTCGGTCACGCATTTATCTAATGCGTGTGAGGTAAAGGAAAGAAATGCGCTGAGTTTCCACGATCTGGCAGTGCGGGCGGGAAACGCGCTGGCAATACGTGGCGAAACCCAGTGTTCTATGATGGAAGAGGTAGAGGCATGGCTTCCACCGAATTCACGGATCAGGACGTGGCTGAAACTCTGGACGTTGAGGCAGCTCTCGATCCGGTCGAGGCCGACGGATCCTACCGCGACAGCCGCGAATGTGCGGCGCTGGCCCTGACAGGCGGGACGATCTCCCTGCTGTTGTCACCTCCGACACCTCGGCCCAAGAAGGGCTGACGGGGCACTGGTATGGAGGAGTCAGGCACTACGACGCCTCTGGCAGGCGCGGTGCAGGGCCTCACATCGGAACTGGTCTCCGCTCTTCGGAGCGGGGGCCGTTTCCGGTTGGCCGGCACCATCACCGGTCCCGATGGGCCGGCTGCCGGAAACGGACTCGCTCTCGCCGCCGTACGGGTGGTGGGTGCCGATGCCGTTCTGCCGGGTGTCCTGCGGCGCACACCGCTCGAACCCGACGATCTCGCCGTGTTCAGCAAGGCGGTGCACGCGTATCCGCCCCCCGCCGATGCCTCGCCCACGTCGGTGTGGAGCCACTGGGCCATGCGGCGAACGCTGGCGGGGCTGAACACGTCCCTCGACGGGGCACCGGACCATGATGGAACAGAGCCTCGGGCGGCCTGGCTGGAGGACGCCCCGTGGCAGCTGCTGACCCATCAACTCGCCGTGCTTGCGCCCCTCGCGGTGCCCGGCGTCGACTGCGCGGTGGCCCGGGTGGCCCGCGCCCGTCCCGTGGATGTCGCCCGGGGCTTCGTCCGTGCGGTCCGCCGCCGCGACTGGCTGCAAGCCGCGGGGGCCGGCCGCTGGCTGGTCATGCTCGACGGAGTGCCGCAGACGCTCGGTCTGGAGACCGGTCTCGAGTTCGTGGCGCAGATGGGCGGCGAGGACCCCCGCGTAGTGCTGCAGGTGGAGGCGGCGCAGCTGATACGGGCCGGAGTGCCGGGGTGAGGGCGGGCGACGTCCGGGGGGTCGCCGATGCGGCGCTGGCCTGGGTGTGCGAGCACCGCGACGACTTCGCGCTCGGGGATGACGCCCTGGCCGAGTCCGGCAACGTGAACTTCACCTGGAAACCGATCGGCGAGCTGGCGCACGTGTGCGTCACGGTCCGCCGGCACACCGAACCGTCCACGCCCCTGCACCAGAGGGCGAGTGACCTGCTGACCTTCGCCTGGCGGCAGACCGGGCAGGGCGAGCTCCTGCGCCGGTTGCAGCGCCTGGAGCCCTTCGCGACGTACCCCTTGGAGATCTACTCGGCGTTCGCTTCGGCCGGGCTGCGCCACGACGGCTTCGAGCAGGCCGCCGCGACGGTGGCCCGCACCCGCTCGTGGCAGATGACCGAGCAGCAGCCCAACCGGCGTCTGGGCATCCTGAACTCCGAACGCCACAGCGGCATGCGGCCGCACCAGGGCATGGAGCGGGCGCTCGAGCGCACCTGGCTGGGCGGACTGCCGGAACCCTGGATGTTCGAAGGGGACGCCGGTTACACGCTCACCCATGTGATTTTCCACCTCACCGACTGGGGCGCCGCGCCGCACCACGTTCCCCCGCAGGTCGCCGACTACCTGTCGCAGTGGCTTCCGCCGTGGCTCGACACCTGCCTGGAGGACGAGCGGTGGGACCTGAGCTGTGAGCTGCTTGCCGTGGCCGGCAGCCTGCCCGGCCCGCCCGACCGCACGATGCTGCGAGACGCCTGGACGCGACTCGCCCGCGCGCAGGCCGCGTCCGGCGCCGTTCCTGAGGTCGGCTCGGGGCGGGACGGTCGGGGCGGGCAGACGCCCAGGGACGACTTCATCGGTTGCTACCACTCGACTCTGATGACCGCCTTCGCCGCCGTCCTGACCGCCGGCGCACTGCACGCTCACCAGGGCAGGACCGCGCACCGGGGCAGGACCGCGCACCGGGAACAGGACGGACAGAGGGGACGAGGAGTGTCGACATGACCAGCACCCGCCTCATGCACACCGTCGGCAGCCGCGCCCTGGAATGGCTGCACGCCCACCGCGACGGGTTTCGCCTGGAACCGGACGTGGACCCGGAAGTGGGCTTCCTGGAGCGCTTCAAGCCGATCGGCGAACTGGCACTCATCTGCGCGGTGCTGTTCCGTGAGGGCGTGGCAGGGTCCCGGGAGGCGCAGCTGGCACGGCAACTGCTCGACCATGCCTGGCGCAATACGTTGGACGGCGGTCAGATGCTGGTGCGCGGCCAGCGCATCGAGCCGCTCTCGCCCATTCCCTTCGAGGTCTACCTCCCGTTCAAGGAGCTGGGCTACAGCCACCCCGCCTTCGAGCAGATGTTCCAGCTCAACCAGCGGCTCGAGAGTTTCGCCGCCCGCGAGATGCCACCCGTGCGGCGCCTCGGGCTCTCCGCGTTCCAACGCCGCTGCGGGCTCGAGCCCCGGCCGCCGGAGGCCGAGGTCATCGGCCGGACATGGCTGGGCCGTACCCCCGAACCCTGGACCGTGGAGGGGCACACCGCCTACGACATCACCCACACGGTCTTCCACCTCACCGACTGGGGCAAGACCCCCGACACCATCCCCGCCCCCCTCGTCGATTACCTCGCCACCTGGCTGCCGGTCTGGCTGGACGACTGGCTCGACCTGCAACGCTGGGACCTCCTCGGCGAACTCCTCGTCGTCGACGCCTGCCTGCCCCGCCCCACCCTGGACGAGCGGGCCTGGGAGGGTTTCGCCGCCGCCCAACAGCCCGACGGGGCGATGCCCGCTGTGCGCACCATCCCCCAGGGCGATCCCGAGGAGCTCTTCGACCTCATCTACCACCCCACGCTCGTCGCCGCCTTCGCCTCCGTCCTGGCCACCTCCCGCGCCCTGACGCAACTGGCCCACCCGGCACCCGCGTGACAACCGACGAGACGGTACGCCGACAGCTGGACGACGCCATCGCCGCCGTGGAAGCACCCGACGTCGTCCTCGCACTGTCCCGGGAAGGCCGCCGCACGGTGCGCTGCGGCGGTACGCAGCCGCCACCCCCCGTTCCCCGGGACCGGCTGCGTTACGAGATCGGCTCGGCCTCCAAGACGTTCACGGCTCTGCTGCTGGCGCACCTGACGCAATCCGGCGCTCTCTCCGCGGGCGAGCCGGCCCTTTCCTTCCTCGCTCCGGAGCGGGCCACCGGCACAGACCCCATCACCCTCGCCCACCTGATCACCCACACCTCCGGACTGCCCTCCCTGCCCCTGGACTTCTACCCCCGGGCCCTGCCCACCTGGCGCACCCAGCCCTACGCCGGCTACCAGGACCGGCACGTCATCGACGCCTTCGTACGCCGCCGGCCGCTCCGGCGGCCCGGCACCCGCTGGCACTACTCCAACTTCGGTGTCGCCGCGCTCGGGCACGCCTTGGCCGCCGCCACCGCCACCCCCTGGGACGACTTGCTCACCCAACAGGTGCTGCGGCCACTGCGGTTGGACGGCACGGCACTGCGCCCCGCCGGCCCGGACACGGACGCCACCGGCCACCGCAAGGACGGCACCACACCCACGCCCCCGCTGACCATCGGCGGCTTCGAGGCGGCAGGCGCGATCCGCGCCACCCCGCACGACCTGCTGACCTTCCTCGAAGCCCACCTCGACCCGACGGGCCACCCCCTGGCCGCAGCCCTGCGGGGGGCGAGCCGCCCGGTCCTGCGGCGCGGCTGGGGGCACCGGCACACGCACACCATGTCCTGGTTCCAGCACCCCTCCCCGCACGGCCCCCTCTACTTCCACTGCGGGGCCACCCTCGGCCAACAAGCGTTCCTGGGCTACAGGCCTGACACCGCGACGGCCCTGGCCGCCGTCTGCACCCGCCGCTACCGCGCCCGCGAAACGTTCGTCACCACCGCGTACGCACTGCTCACACAGGACTGAGTCGGCAGCGATGAGTCTCTCCGGTCGGGCAAGTCTCACCATCGTCCGGACGTCCGGCTCGGCGGCGGGGCCAGCCCGAGCGGCGTGACGCACCACCTGTTCTGGCGCAAGTGACCGACCCTCAGAGGACTTCGGCGGCCGTCAGGCGCGCTGCCACAGGGCCGGCGTGCGGGCGGGCTGCCATACGCCCTGTGCCTGGTGGGGCTGCAGGCACACATAGGTGACACCGTCGTACGTCACTCGTGCCCCGGTCTGGTAGACCTTGCCCGTGCCCCAACTGCCCGATGCTTCCTGCGTGCTGGTGTCGCGCTGGGCGGGGGCGGCCTTCAAGGTGAGCCCGAACTCGTTGAGCAACGGGTTCAACGGCTGGTGGAAGGTGACCCCGCCGGCCTTGCAGTCGCCGCTGCCCCCGGAAGTGATGCCCTGGGCCTGGGCGCCGGAGAGGTAGGAGCCGCCAGAATCGCCCGGCTCCGCACACACCGTGGTGCGGGTGACCCCCTTGATGACCCCCTCGGCGTAACTCACGCTGGTGCCGTGCTGCTCGATGGTCCCGCAGTGCCAGCCGGTGGTCGACCCGGACCGGCAGATCGCCGCGCCCACCAGGGCCTGCACCGAACCGGCGACCTGAACATCCGCCGTTCCCTCGCTCTTCACCCGAGGTGTGGCGGTCCACTGGTCGTTCACGCCGACCCAGGACATGTCCTTGCCCGGAAAGACCGACGCCTCGAAGGCGCCCTGGGCGACCTTGTTGAAGCCGGTGGTCTTGGCGCCCGGCTTGCCGCAGTGCCCGGCGCTGGCGAAGCCCTGCTTGGCGCCCTTGGTCACCGAGAACCCCACCGAACAGCGGGCCTTCTCGTCGATGTAGTACGCGTCGCCGCCGCGAACGTCATGCAGCGCCCGCGGACGGTCGGCCGACACCCTGACATCCAGGAGCCGCCGGTCGACGCCGGCCGCCGCGATCAGCTTGTCGGCGGCAGTGCTGCTCGTCGCCTGCACCGTCGCCTTGTTGGCCCGCACATCGACGTACCGCACCGGCGTATCAAGACCGCCGCCCGTCGCGGCGGCGGCATCCAGCTTCGCCGTGAGCGCCTCAAGGTCCTGCAGACCATGCTTGACGACCTTGGCCTGCGCCCCTTCCGCCTTGATCGCAGCGACATCCGCGGCATTCGTGGTCGCCACCACCAGGCTGGCGGAGGTCGTGCCCTGCACCCAAGCACCCGCGAAGTTCTTGCCCAGGGTGTTCTGAAGACGGCCCGCCCGCGTCCCCGCCTCCGCCTCATTGACCAACCGGGTCCGCGCCTGCTCGCCCGACAGGCCCAAGTCACGCTGCAGCGCCCGCAGCAGAACCCTCGGCGGCTTGTCGGCGGCCAGCGTCTGCGCGGCCGACGGGGGCGCCGGTGCCGCGGACGGCTGTGGCGCCGGAACAGGCGGAGTCGGCGTGGGCGGCGCGACAGCCGCGGCGGCCACCGGCAGCCCCGTCAATACGAAGGCACCCAGCACACTCACCACGAACCACGCGCGCCGGGCAGGTCGGGCGGGCTGGCCGGGTCGGTCTGCGCGTCTGTCAGCCATGAGTGATTCCTCATTCTCGGAAGATCCGGTTCGACGGGGTGGGGCAGAAAAACGTCGAAACCTAGACCTTGCCGACACCGACTCAGAAAATGCCCCCACACCTCCAGTTCGGCACAACGGACCACACCAACGACCCACCCGGCCCAACACCCGAGATCCATACGCCGACGAGGCGCGAGCCGTGCTCGCGCCTCGTCATGGTCGGGCCTGTCCGGTCAGATGACGCCCTGGGCCAGCATCGCGTCCGCCACCCGCTCGAAGCCCGCGATGTTCGCGCCCGTCACATAGTCGCCCGGGGCGCCGTATCGCTCGGCGGTCTCGTCGCAGGTGGCGTGGATGTCGTTCATGATGTGCGTCAGGTCTTCCTCGACGCGCGCCGCCGGCCACGACGTACGGGCGTGGTTCTGGGCCATCTCCAGGGCGCTGACGGCGACGCCGCCCGCGTTGGCCGCCTTGCCGGGCCCGAACGCGACACCCGCCTGCTGGAAGAGGCGTACCGCCTCGGGGGTCGTCGGCATGTTGGCGCCCTCCGAAACCACCTTCACGCCGTTGCGGATGAGCGCGGCCGCGTCATCGCTGTCCAGCTCGTTCTGGGTGGCCGACGGCAGGGCGATGTCGGCCGGTACCTCCCAGACCCGCCCGCCCGGCACGAAGCGGGCCGAGGCGCCTCGGCGTTCGGCGTACGTATCGACCCGTCCGCGTTCGACCTCCTTGACCTGCTTGAGGAGGTCGAGATCGATGCCCTTCTCGTCGACCACGTATCCGGACGAATCCGAGCAGGTCACGGCGTTGGCGCCGAGGGCGGCCAGCTTCTCGATGGTGTAGATGGCGACGTTGCCCGAGCCGGAGACGACCGCCGTGCGGCCCTCCAGGTCCTCACCGCGCCGGCGCAGCATCGCCGCCGCGAACAGGACGTTGCCGTATCCGGTGGCCTCCGGACGGATCAGCGAGCCGCCCCAGCCCTGGCCCTTGCCGGTGAGGACGCCGGCCTCCCAGCGGTTGGTGATGCGCCGGTACTGACCGAACAAGTAGCCGATCTCCCGGCCGCCGACGCCGATGTCACCCGCGGGCACGTCCGTGTGCTCGCCGATGTGCCGGTACAGCTCCGTCATGAACGACTGGCAAAAGCGCATGACCTCGGTGTCGCTGCGGCCCTGGGGGTTGAAGTCGCTGCCGCCCTTGCCACCGCCGATGCCGAGGCCGGTCAGCGCGTTCTTGAAGATCTGCTCGAAGCCCAGGAACTTGATGACGCCGAGATTCACCGACGGGTGGAAACGCAGACCGCCCTTGTACGGGCCGAGCGCGCTGTTGAACTCCACGCGGAAACCGCGGTTGACGTGGACGCGCCCCCGGTCGTCCTGCCACGGCACCCGGAAGAGGACCTGCCGCTCCGGCTCGCACAGCCGCTCGATCAGTCCGGGCTCGGCGTACTCGGGACGGGCCGCAAGGACCGGCGCCAGTGACTCCAGAACCTCGTGAACGGCCTGGAGGAACTCCGGCTGGGCGGGGTTGCGGTGCTCGATCTCGGCGAGCAGCTGCGCGAGCGTGGTCTTCGTCTCGGATCGCGTGGTCAAGGGAGCCCTTTCTGGCACGGCTGCGGGGGTCCGGCACGGGGCGCGGCTCGCTCCGGTGCAGGCCGGTCGGGGCGCTCGGCGGCGTTGCCGTGCGCGGGACGCTCAAGTGTTAGGCGCATCGAAACATACTGACCGGCACCGGGGTCCAGGGGGTGCGACCACGATGCGAGACCGGGCGCGATGCCGGCGTTCGCCGGGCGCCGGGGGACTGGGGGCCCGAGCGCTAGGCATCAGGCCGGAAGCGGGTCGAAGGTCCATACAGGACGGCCGTGGGCGTGGGCGGCCACGGTGAGGCGGTGATGTTCTCCCAGGGTCTCGACGAGGTCAGCCAGGGCGCGGGCCCGCATCGCCTCCGCTTCCTTCCGGGCCCCCGTCGAAAGCAGCTCAGCGGCCACGGCCACGCGCGCCAGCAGCGTCTGCGGATGGCGGGGCCCCAGTGCCGCCGCCGCATCGCGGGCCGTGTTCCTCGCCAGCGACAGTGCTGCTTCAGGCCGGCCATGGAGACCCAAGTCCGAGGCGAGGTTGTACGCGATACCGAGCGTCCAGGGGTGATGTGGCCCAAGGGCGCTCACGGCGGACGTCATGGCCTGTTCGCCGAGTTCCACCGCACCCGGCGCGTCCCCTCCCGCGCGCACGGCCACCGCCAGGTTCGTCAACGCGCCTGCCGTACAAGGGTGTTCGAGGCCGAGCAGCGTCCGGCAACGGTCCGCCACTTCATGACACAGCGCCGCCCCGTCCTCGAGGTCACCGTGCGTACGTTCTGCGGCCGCGAGGCTCGTGGCGGCCCTGAGCGCGAGCGGGGAGGCGGGACCGAGGAGATCGTCGGTGGCCTGACGCACTTCCCTGAGTCTGGTCAGGCTCTCTCCCACGGCGTCGTTGCGCAGCTCACAGAGCGCCAGATGGTGCTCGGCGCACAGAGTGGCGGGGTTCTCGAAACCGAGCAGCTCGCGGTATCCGAGTGTGGCCTGCAGCTGCTGGGCCAGGGCGTTCTCGTAGTGGCCCAGCAGACGAAGGTCCATCGCGTGTCGTGCCTCCGCGAGGAGGCTGCCCATGTTCGGGGGCTCCGCGAGGCTTTGGTATCCGGCGACCGCCCGGCGGTCGAGAGTCAGCGCTTCGGAGTAGCGTCCGAGCAGCCGCAGCGAGTCGGCCACGCCGATGACCGCTTCGAGAGTGCACGGATGGGCCGGCCCATGCAGGTCCTCGCGGCCCCTGCACGCCGTGCGGGCCTGCTCCAACGCGTCCTCGTAGCGGCCGAGACCGCGCAGATCCGTGGCCACGTGCCCCGTCGTCTCGATCGGGTCGGTGCACTCGGGCCGCTCCGTGGCACGAAGCCTCGCCTGCTCCTGACGGTCGGAGTCCAGCGCCCGGCCGTAGTGGCCGAGCCCTCTGAGCACTTCGCCGCGCCGTGCCGCCAGGAGGTGTTCCTGCGGCGGTCCTTCGTCTCCCGGGCGGCTGGTCCATGCGCGCTCGACGCGCTCGATGAGATACAGCGCGGAGCGGGACTCGCCGCGCAGGTGGAGGTAGCGCGCACAGTTGAGGATCAGTCCGGAATCCTCCGCGATGGCCTCACCCGGGGCCGCCGAAGACTCCAGATGCGGCACGATCTGGGCGTACTGGGGCCATACGCGGACGTTGTCCGGGTCGCGCGGATCCGCGGCGGCCAGCGCGTGGCGGACCCGCCGAAGGAGCGTCGAACGATATCCGCCCGCCATGTCGTCGCGGACCACCCGGCGGACCAGTGGGTGCATGCGCAGCGTGGCGCTCGGCGTCTCGAGCGCCTCATCGCTCTCCTCGCTGTACTCCACGTCGGCGAGGGAGTGCGCCACGATGGTGCCGACCATCTCCTGCCAGCGCAGCGCATCCAGGGACTGCCCGCGCAGGGGTTCCGGAAGGCTGAGCCTGAGCAGGCCGAGCGGGGCCCCGCTGTCGGCGAACAGAACGCAGACGTGCAAGAGGTCCACAGCCTCGGGAAACGATTCACGGAGCCGCCTCAGGACGGCGAGCAGGGCCCGGGAGAACGTCGTGGGGTAGTCGCCGGTAGCGCGCAAGGGCGCCCTTTCCCATGAGGTGTCACGCAGCCGGTCGAGGTATTCCGGCACGGGAATCCGGGTGTGATCCAGGTAGGCGAGCGCCTGGGCGATGGCCAGGGGGTGGTCACCGAGTTCGTCCGCCAGCCGGTCGGCCTGGGAAGGGCTCATCCGGGGGAGCCTGCGGTGGATCAGCAGAACGCTCTCCGGCCGGTCAAGCGGGAGCAGCCGCACGGTCTCCACCTCGTGCTCCGCCCAGTCGCTGTTCTGCGAGGTGATCAGTACGTGGCCGGGGCCGCCGGGAAGGGAGCCTGCGATGTCGGCGGGGTCGTCGGCGCCATCGAGGATCAGCAGCCAGCGACCGTACGGGGTCCCTCGGCGCAGGGCCTTGAGGACAGCGTCCACGCCGTCGTCGCCACGGTCCACGCCCAGGGCCGGAGCGACAGCGGCGAGCCCCTGCCGGAACTCGTCCCGCGTCCCGGCAGGAACCCACCACACCACGTCGTACTGAGCCGCGAACCGATGGGCGTACTCGGCGGCGAACTGTGTCTTGCCGATGGCCGGCATGCCGACCAGGGCGACCATGGCCGCCCCCGGCGGTGCTTCGTCCAGCCAGTGGCGCAACTGCCCGAGCTGAGCGCCCCTGCCGGTGAAGTGCGGATTGCGCCGGGGGACGTCGCCCCACACGGGTGGCGGCTCAGCAGGGTAGCGAGGGGCGCTGGGGCCGGTCTTGACACCTCCGAGGGCCGGGTCGATGTGGAGCCGCTGCAGGACGCGGCGCTCGTCGTCGTCCGCTGCGACGCCGAGCAGGCGCGCGCCCGGAAGGATGGCGACCAGGTGGGGGAACTCGCGATCGGAGAGGGTGAACGCGGTCAGCCGATGCGTCTGTACCGAGGGGCCCGCGGCTCGCAAGGCCCGCGCCCAGCCCTCCTCCGTATGCCCGCCGGCCGGCACGAACTCCTCACTGAGGAGCAGGATATGGGTGCCGTCCACCACCAGAAGCGACCGCAGAACCTCCTGCAGGGAGAGGCCGACGGGCGGGTCCCAGCTCTGAATGGCGGCGTCGTGGCCGATGGTCTCAAGACGGTGTCTGATCCACACCGCCCACGGCCTGTCCGGTCCGGCGTAACTGATGGTGAAGCGGCCAGGGTCGGTGCCGGAACGCGCCTCGGCCTCCGCGGCCAGGGTGTCCTCCGCCGCGAGCATCTGGTGTTCCAGCGTCTCGCACCGCCGTTCCGCCTCGATGGCCTGGCGCTGTGCCTGATCCAGGGCCCCGCGCAACCGCGCTATCTCGCCCAGGAGACGATCGCGCTCCTCCAGCAGTCGATGGTGCGCGGTGTGCAGGGACTCCAACTCCTGACTGTCTGTGCTGTGTTGGGCAATAGATGACAGCTGCAGCCGCTGTTTCTCGGCGTCCATCTCGGCGATGCGGCGTTTCTTGTCCAGCAACACTTCTGACAGCGCCTCGACGTTGGCCTCGGCGGACTGGAGCTTTCTGTCGGCGTCCACCAACAGGTCCTTGAGGAGCTGCAGTTCATAGCCCAGCTTGCTCGTGGTCTTCAGCGCGGCCCGTTGCAGGACCGTCACGCGGTCGGTGACGTGTACGGAGACCGGGCGCCGCAGGGCCTCGGCGGCATCGGTCAGGAGTCGTTCGACGAACTCCGCCGGGGCGACCGCCGTGCCGTTGAGGTAGCGGGAGACCGTGCCGGGGTCGTAGTGCGCACGGACCGCGTAGCGACGTACGGATATCCGCATACCGACGAACAGGCTGCGCAGCGCCTCGGCCAACTCACGGCATTCGGGAGGGACATGAGGCGGTATCGGCTTCAGGACGCTCCCGCCGGTCTCCTCCCACGGCGTCGGCGCGAGCTCCTCGCGCGCCGCGCTCTCCGGCTGCTGCTCTGCCAGTTCGTCCACGTCCCGCCCCCGTCGGACTCACGCGGCGTTGGAACGCCCCGCAACGCGTGCGTACCCCCACAACACCTGGTCCGCCGAGCAGAGTGAAGACACCCGGCAACGATGCCGATCCCACCGAAGGACATCAGAATGCCACGTTTGAGCCGCAAGAGCCCCGCCCGCGAAGAGGTCGGCACACGCCCGGTTCTCGCCATGACCGCCGCAGCACTGTCAGGGGCGGTGGGCGCTGTCATCGCATGGCTGTTGGACGCGATTCCGTGGCCGTGACGGCGGTGACGGGGTGCGGTCCGTGTGATCTGGGGGCAGAGTTAGTGGCGTGACTGTGCCGAGTGGCGCATGCCGAGTGGCGCATGTGGTCGACGACAGATGAGCTGACGCGGGTGTTCTCGCGGGTCCGGGGCGATCGATGTTCCGTACGCAGGCGGCCGACGGCGGCGATGAGCTGCTTGCCAGGCTGGGGGCGCTGACCGCCCGGGCCCGGGAGCTGGCACGGATGCAGCGCTCCCGGGTGGAGCTGGCGGTGGCCCTGCAGCGCGGCATGCTGCCGCACGACCTTCCCCAGGTCGCGGGCGTGAGGCTGGCAGTGGGCTATATGCCGGCCAATCGCGGGCTCAACGTCGGTGGGGACTGGTACGACGCTTTCACGATGCCTGATGGCCGTGTGGGCCTGTCCATCGGGGATGTGCAGGGGCACAACATCAAGGCGGCCGCGTTCATGGGACAGGTGCGTGTCGGTCTGCGGGCGCTTGCCTCGGTCACGGGCGATCCGGGGGAGCTGCTCGCACGTACCAACGACCTCCTGGTGTCGCTGGGCGCGGACCTCTTCGCGACGTGTACGTTTCTGCGGCTCGATCCGGCCACCGGGGTCCTGGAGTGCGCCAGGGCAGGCCACATTCCCCACATCTGGGCCACGGCGGATGGCCGCTCCGGTGTCGACGAGGGGGAGTGCGGCCCCCCGCTGGGCGTGCTGGAGGGCGCCGAGTACCCGGTCGTGTGCCACCGGCTCACCACGGACGGGGTCGTGGTGCTGCTGACCGACGGGGTGGTGGAGGGGCCGTCGCTGAACCTGGACGAAGGCCTGCGGCGGGTGCGGCGGCTTGCGGAGATCACTACCGCCGCCAGTCTGGGCATCGACGAGCTGGCGCGCGGGGTGATGCGGCTGGCGGACACGGTGGGGCACGAGGACGATGCCGCTGTCCTGGTCGTAGGCCATGCGGGCGCGGCTTTGGAGGAGGACGCGCCGTATGCCTTTGAGGGACCGGGGGGACACGGACAGGCGCCCTGGCCTGGCTGAAGTGGCCCGCCCGGTGTCTCATGGCTGCTGTGTGGGCGAAGCGGCGGTTCCGGTTGTCTGTGGAGGCTGCCCTCAAGACACTGGCCGTGGCCGCCTGCTATTACGTGGCCGGACGGCTGGGACTGCTGGGACGGCTGACTGTCGAGGGAGTGGTCGTCACACCCATCTGGCCGCCCACCGGCGTTGCCGTCGCCGCCCTGCTTGTCTACGGCGCCCGGGTCTGGCCCGGGATCGCGGTGGGTTCCCTGCTCGTCATCGCCACCCTGACCACCCCGGAGCTGACCACCGTGGTCACCATCGCGGGCAACACCATCGCCCCGCTCTGCGCGTATCTGATGCTGCGCCGGGCTGGTTTCAGGGTGGCGATCTCACGGTTGCGGGATGGTCTGGCCCTGGTTTTCCTGGGCGGTCTCGGCGCCATGCTGATCAGCGCCACGGCGGGGGTCGGGCTGCAGGTGCTGACCGGTGCACTGGACACGGGGGAGTTCTGGTCGGTGTGGCTGGCCTGGTGGGTGGGCGATGCGATGGGTGTCCTGCTCGTCACGCCGCTCCTGCTCGTGCTGGCGGGAGCCGTCGGTCCGCTGCGGACCAGACGCTGGAAGGAGATGCTGTGCCTGGCGTTTGCGGCCCTGATCGTCGTACCGGTGGCTGTGGTCGGCGAATTGAGCCTGCTGTTCCTCGTCTTCCCACTGCTGATCTGGGTGGCGTTGCGCTTCCAGCTGGCCGGGAGCATGCTGTGCGCGCTCTTCGCGTCCGTACTGACCACCTTCGAGGCGAACCGGCAGCAGGGTGCCTTCTTCGATCTGTCAGCCGTGGAGATCATGACGAAACTGCAGGCGTTCAACGGTGCCACGGCACTGACGGCGCTGCTGCTGTCCGCCATGGTCGCCGAACAGCGCGCGACCCGGCGATCAGTACAGAGCGCGTGCCGAGAACTCGCGGAAGTACTGGACCACCTCGCCGCCGGCGAAACCCCACCTGAACCATCCCCCGGCCTCCACCGCAGCACCACGACGACACCGGACCGCCACCGGGAGCGGTAGGCGGACCTCACCGCCCCCAGGGCTTCGCGGTCATCGCCGGCCGGCGGTGCCGTGCCAGTCCAGGAGGAGGATCGTGGCGTCGTCCTTGAGGTTGCCCCGGCAGGCGTCCAGTACCGCTGTCGTCAGAGTGCGGACCGCCTCTCTGGGGTGCAGGGTGCGGGTGTCGCGTACGAGAGAGGCCAGGTCGACAGCTGCGGCACCGCGATCCAGCATGCCGTCGGTGAGCAGGACCAGGCGGTCGCCGGGGTGCAGTTGGAGTTCCTGGAGCTGGTACGAGGTGGGCGAGGCCACGCCGAACGGCAAGTTGACGGTGAGCTCGACTTCCTCGACCTCGGCAGCACCCTCCCGTAGGCGCAGCGGCCAGGGATGCCCTGCGTTGACCAGTTCGCAGGTGCCCGTCTCGAGCCGCACGCAGAACAGTTGTCCGGTGGCCAGGCCACGTCCGTGCGCCAGCAGCGCCTCGTGGGCACGACGGGCTTGGTGCAGCGCGTCGCATCCCGTGCGGCGAGCGCCGCGCAGCGCACCCATGACCAGCGTGGCCAGCAGGGCGGAGTCGGTGTCGTGACCCATGGCGTCGGTGATGGACAGGTGCAGCGTGTCCCGGTCGAGCGTGTAGTCGTAGGTGTCGCCACCGATGTCGTCGGCCGGGACCAGCCCTGCGGCGAGGGTGAATTGGGGGGCCTCGCAACAGGATGACGACGGGAGCAGCTGGTGCTGAATTTCGGCAGCGAGGCTGGTCCGGGTGGTGCGCCGGCCCGTGTGGTACAGGTCGGTGAAACGACGGTCCGTGACGATGATGTAGGCCAGCGCGTGAGCTGCGTCGCTGATCTGTTTGAGCACGGTGTCATCGGCGTACTGCAGCGTTATCTCCAGTACGCCGATGCAGTCGCCGCGATTGGTCACCGGCGAGATCACACGACATCCGCCCTGCCCGTCCGGTTCGACATGCTGGCGCTGGCTGCGCAGGATCGCGTCGTAGAGGCTGCCCTGCAAATCGATTTGTTCCGCGGCGTCCGCGGTCCCTCCCTCGTCGTGCACGCTCAGGCGCAGAAGTCGCTGCCCCATGAGGTCGACGAACAGGAACGACACGCGCTCCGCCCCGAAGCGCTTGCGCAAGTCGTGTGCGACGACGCCGACGGACTCTCCGGGCGGCGCGGATTCCGCGGCGGCCAGGAGCTCGCCCAGTTCCAGATCTCTGCTTTCCACGACAACCTCCCATCGTCTGTCGCCACTTCTTCCCCCGGATTTGGCGATCTCACCAACTACGTCGTCGCGCTCGGCGACGCCACTGTGCGCCGGGCGCGACAAATGGCCGGGCTCCGGCATTTTCACCTCGTGTTTTACCGGGGCCCTTTCGGGGGCACGTGGGCAACTCGGACAGAGGCCATCCCGTACGAGGAGGCGGCTTATGTGTTTTAACGACTTGCGAACAGATGCAGGGCGCATGGACAGGGCAACCCTCGACAAGCAACCGGAGGCCGTTGCTCTGGCTCGCGACTTCGCCCGCAACTTTTTGGACAGGATCCGCCCAGCCGTGGATCCCGAGGACGCCGCGAGCGTGGAGCTCACGGTGTCCGAACTCGTCACCAATGTCGTGCGACACGCACGCGGGACCACGTGCTCCCTACGGCTGCTTGCCCAGCCGGACGGCATCGCGGTAGAGGTGGCCGACGCCGACCCCCGACCGCCGCGTGAGCGGGCGCCCGACCTCACCGCCGACACCGGCGGATTCGGCTGGCCCATAGTGCAGCAACTGGCCAAGGCGGTGACTGTCTCCACGGGGGTCGGCGGCAAGACCATCCGGGCGATTCTGCCGCGGTAACGCTCGCGTCTGCCGCGGTAACGGCTCGCGCGGACCGCGGAGTTGTGGGCTGGGTGAGGTCGTCATGACGGTGACCCGGCGGATTGCCTCAGTGGGCGGCGTCGGCGCGGACGGCGGACACGGCCAGGGTGGTGTAGGCCATCGTGAAGTGTCCGCCCAGAGAGTCGATGGTGTCCCCGACAGCGTCCAGTATCTCGGCCAGCTGACCTGGACGGAGCTGGGTGAGGCCGCCGGTGGTGGGGAGCAGGTCCAGCCACTGGTCACGCGTGTACGACTGCGCCCAGTCGAATCGCCACTGCTCGGGAGCGTGGAACTGTTCCGTCTCGCGGATCCGGTCGGCGAACTTCGCGTATGCCGCCTGGTAGAGATCGAGCGGACGTTGGGCGGGCCGGCCGTTGAGGGGTGAGTCGGGCGCCGCCCGTCGGTAGGCGGCGGCGAACGATTCGGCCACCTCGGCCGGCGGCTCGTACACGTGCCCGAAGATCGCCAGCCGGCCCCCTGGACGCAGCACACGCGCCGCCTTCGCGGTACCCGCGACCGGATCCACCCAGTGCCACGACTGTGCAGCGATGACCGCGTCGAACGTCCGGCCGAGCGGCTGCCAGGTTTCGAAGGTCGCCACTTCGACCCGAAGGCCGCGGACTCGCGCGAAGTCGGCCATCCGCGCATCGGGCTCCACGCCGAGCACGGAACAGCCGGCGGCCTGGAGCTGACGGCCCGCGATGCCGGTTCCGCAGCCGACGTCGAGCACGTCAAGGGCCGGACTGTCGGCGACGATTCGTGCCACCAGGGCATCGGGGTAGCCGGGCCGGGCCTGGTCGTAGCGTCGGGCGTCAACGCCGAACGATTCGGCCATACGCCGGGCCTTGTGCGGCTCCATTGGAGACGGTTCAGGCTGCTCTCGCGGTAAGGTGGGCATGCGCCCACCTTAGTGGGCGCATGCCCACTGGGCAACGGATGGTGGCAGCGGGCTGCCGCACGAGAGGATCTGTGAGTGCCGACTGGTGTGCATCTCCGCGACGCGCGGCAGCAATTGTTCGACGCTGCCGAACGCGTACTTCTGCGGGACGGGCCGAACGGGCTGACGAGCCGGGCCGTCACCGACGAAGCGGGCTGCGCGAAGGGCGTTCTGCACCGGCACTTCAGCGACTTCGACGCTTTCCTCGTCGACCTTGTGCTCGACCGGGCCGCTCAGCTCGACAGACAGGCAAGTGTGTTGCGCGAGTCGGCGGGCAAGGGCGCGGTGGCCGATAACCTCGCCGGCGCGTTGGCTGCCCTGTTCGGGCCGATCCCGGTGGCCATCATCCCGCTCATCACCTTCCGGGACGAACTGCGGGCCCGGCTGCGGCAAGCGATGGCAGGAGGTGGCATCGCGATCCTCGCCCAGGCCACGACCGCGATCTCCGCCTACTTGGCCGACGAACGTGAACTGGGCCGCATCGCGGCCGACGCCGACATCGAATCGCTCACCCTCTCCCTGGTCGGCGGCGGACATCTCCTGTTCACGGACCGCGACCCCGGCCCGTCGGCCACGGCAGCCGTCAGCAAGCTGGTGGCGGCGGTCATCGCCGACGCGGTGCAACGACGGCCGATCTGAGGCGTGTTGAGGAGACCAAGGAGGCGAACTTCTGCGGTCAACCTCTCGGCGGCAGCTGATGCAGCGTCACATCGTGCAGCGCGCCGTCAAGGACGGTCAGGGTGAGGAACGTGCAGTACGGCTGGCGTCTGCGGTCGGTGGGTGAACCGGGGTTGAGCAGTCGGAGGCCTCCGGGAGCCTCGGTGTCCCAGGGAATGTGGCTGTGGCCGAAGACGAGCACGTCCAGGTCCGGGAAGCGTTGGGCGCACCGGCGCTCTCGTCCGGTGGCCGCCCCGGTCTCGTGCACGACACCGAAGCGCACGCCATTCAACTCCGCGCGGGCTACTTCCGGGATACGTCGACGCAGCGGGGGACCGTCGTTGTTGCCGAACACGCCGATCAGCCGATGCGACCTGGACTCGAACAGGTCGAGCGTCGCCTCATCGATCCAGTCCCCGGCGTGGATCACTACGTCGGCCTCGTCGATGCCCGTCAAGAGCGCGTCGGGCAGTACCTTCGCCCGCGTCGGCACATGCGTGTCAGAGGTCAGCAGCAGCCGCATGGGGCCAGCGTAGGCCAGCCCGTGACCGAGCCCTGGCTTGTCAGCTACCAGCCCCTCTGGAGTCTGCCCGGGTTGTGAGGCGCATCGATCGGTGTTATGCATGAGTCATGCATGATAGTGACCGGTTGCCGAACCTACTGGGTGCTGCCGCGCTGGCCATCACTGACCGGGCCCTGGCCAACATCGCTGGTGCGACGGGTGTCAGTGCCAGCGCGGCGGCGGCCGTGGTTGTTCTGTCCGCATCGCCGGGCTTGGGTGTCACGGAGCTGGGGCGCAGGATCGGGCTCTCCCAGTCGGCGACTGCCCGCATGGTCGACTCACTGGAGGCGACAGGTCTGGCCCGACGGGCTCCCGGCACAGGGCGGCTGGTGCTGGTGACGCTGACGGATCGCGGCCGGCGGACTGCCTCGACGGTGCTCCGTACGCGCGACGACGCGGTGGCTGAGCTGCTGTCCGGATTCGGCAAGGAGGAGAGGGTCGCTCTCGAGGGCCTTCTCGGCAAGCTGCTCGCGCGCCTGTATGAGGACGTAGGGAACGCTGATCTGCTGTGCCGCCTGTGCGACCGGGGCTGCTGCGTCGAAGGCGCTGTATGCCCGGTCGGGCAAGCCGAGCGCGACGAGGCCGGTAGGTGACGCTCGATGGGTGTTCTCGCGGCGCTGGGCTCGGCCCTCTGCTACGGCGTGGCCGACTTCACGGGGGGCCTGCTGTCCCGACGCGTGTACTTCGTGGTCGTCGCCCTCGCCGGACAAGCCGGGGGCCTTGTGCTGGCGCTGGTGACCGCGCCGTTGTTGTCCAAGGGCGTCCCGGGCATCGCCGAACTGGCGTGGGGTGCGGCGTCGGGCGTGGGCACCGGGATCGGGATGATCTTCCTGTATCGCGGAATGAGCCGCGGCTCGATGAGTGTGGTGGTGCCGGTCAGCGCCGTGACCGGCGTGGCGCTGCCTGTCCTCGTCGGCGTTCTGCTGCTGGGTGACCGACCGCAGCCTCTGCCCTGGCTTGGGCTGGCCGTCGCGATACCTGCACTGTGGCTCGTGAGCCGTACCGGCGACAGCAACCACGAAGGGGTGGGTACGGCGGCGTCGAGCGACGGGCTCATAGCGGGGTGCGGCATCGCACTGCAGTACCTCGCGCTCGCGCAGGCTGGAGGAGGCATCTGGGCGGTGGCCGCAGGACGCTTCGCGGCTGTGCTCGCACTGCTGCCGCTGGCCGTCTCCGCCCGCCGGCGCCCTCGGACCGGAAAGTGGCACATGGCCGGCGCCGTGGCCACCGGCATGACAGCGGCTCTCGCGCTCATCCTCTACTCCCAGGCCGTTCAACAGCAGCTCACCGTCATCGCCGTGGCCCTGTCCTCCTTCTACCCCGCGATCCCGGTTCTGCTCGGCATCACGCTGCTAGGCGAACGCCTGGGCAGAATGCAGGTAACCGGCCTCGCCACAGCCGGAGTTGCTATTGCCTTGCTGGCCCTTGGGTGAGGCGGGCGGGGAGCCCAGCGCCGTCGGCGATCGCGGTCCGCGGCGCGGGGGTGTCAAGGTGCTGTCGGAGAGGCGATCGCGACGCCAGGCAGCAGCAGCAACGCCACATCCGCCAGCGCCACGGCCACGGCTGCCGCGAACGCGGCCTGCTCCCAGACGCGTCCGAGCCATGTGCCCGCCACCGCGATCAGCCCTGTCAGCCCGAGCGCCGTGAACCCCCACACGCCGGGGGGACCCGGGGGCCCCAGCGCCAGAACCGCGGATGCCATCACCAGCGGAACAGGCAGCAACAGACGTGCACGGTCAGGGCCCAGCCGATGCGGCCATCCCCGTACCCCTGTCGCCAGATCGCGGCGGATGTCCGGCAGCACGTCTCCCAGATGGGCTCCGACACCCAGGAGGGCTCCGGCGGCGACGACCCACCAGGCAGGCCACGGTTGTCCCGGCAGTCCCAGCGTCACGAACGCCGGGAGCGCCGCGAAGCCCAGCGCGTACGGCGCCCACGACCAGGCTGTCGCCTTGAGACGCACGTTGTACGCCCATGCGGCGGCGACTCCGGCCAGGTGAACGACGCCCGCCCACCATCCGCAGACGAACGAGAGCGGAACGCACAGCGCCAGCGCGGCATACGCGGCCACCCACACGTCCGTCGCGCGAACCGTGCCGTCGACGATGGGTTTGCCGCGTCTGCCTGCGGCGATGTCCCGTCGCGCGTCGAAGGCGTCGTTGCACCAGCCGACGGACAGCTGCCCGGTCAGGACGGCGGCGGCGGTGAGGACCGAACGCGCGGAGCCCTGCCCGGCGGTCACGGCCAAGGCCGTGGCCAAGACGGTGACCGCTACGACAGGACCAGGGTGGCACGATCCGGCGAGGCCACCCAACCGGCCGCCCCAATTCGCGGTCGTTCCGGCCGCCGACTGTTCGGGAGTTCCCACCCGGCCGATCGTAGGCGGCCGACGCCCAGCCGACTGGACCACGCGGCCCGGGCGAGCCCCCGGATGGGCGATCCATGGTGCGGAAGCGGCGGATCGTGGAACAGGTGCAGAGCAACACTCCACTCGGCACACCGGACGGGGAAGCCATGACGCGGATCGTCGCCGTTCGCGGTGCCCTTGCACCGCATCGTCACACCCAGTCCGAGATCACCGACATAGTGGCCCGCACCTGTCTGCCCGAGGGAGCCGACCGTCGGGTACTCGACCGGCTGCATCGCAGTACGACGGTCCGCTCGCGGCACATGACGCTTCCTCTCCAGGAGTACGGGGAGCTCGACGGATTCGGCGCCGCCAATGACGTCTTCGTGGACTCCGCACCGGGCCTGGGAGCCAAGGTTGTCCGGGACGCGCTCCACACGGCCGGCCTGAGCGCAGCCGACGTGGACCTGCTGATCTTTACCTCGGTCACCGGCGTCGCGACCCCCTCGATCGACGCACGGCTGGTCGGCCGACTCGGGCTGCGACCGGACGTCAAGAGGCTTCCGTTGTTCGGCCTCGGCTGTGCCGGCGGCGCCGCCGGCTTGTCGCGGATGCACGACTACCTGCTGGGCAGGCCCGACGACGTGGCGGTGCTGTTGTCGGTCGAGTTGTGCTCGCTCACCTTCCAGCGGGACGACGCTTCCATGGCCAACCTGGTCGCCACCGGTCTGTTCGGCGATGGTGCCGCCGCTGTCGTCGCGTGCGGCGTGGGCCGCAGGGACGAAGCCGCGGGACCGACGATCGTGGACACTCGTAGCCGCCTGTATCCGGACACCGAGCGTGTCATGGGCTGGGACATCAAGGCTTCCGGCTTTCAGGTCGTCCTCGACCCGACGGTCCCCGACGTGGTGCGCCGTCACCTCGCCGACGACGTCGAGGGATTTCTCAAAGACCACGGCCTGAAGCCGAAGGATGTGACTGCCTGGGTGTGTCATCCCGGTGGGCCCAAGGTCCTGCACGCGGTCACCGAGGCACTTGATCTGCCGGAGGAGGCACTCGATGTGACCTGGCGTCACCTGGCCGACGTGGGCAATCTGTCCTCGGCGTCGGTGCTCCACGTACTGCGCGACACATTGGCCGAACGCCGCCCGCCGCCGGGCGCGCCGGGCGTTCTCCTGGCGATGGGGCCGGGCTTCGCTTGTGAACTGGTCCTGTTGCGCTGGTAGTTCGGACGGTCGAAGGGCATGGGACACATGATGTGGTACGGACTGCTGGTGGCCGCCGTCGCTGCCGAGCGCGTCGCCGAACTCGTCGTAGCGCGCCGGAACGAGCGGTGGAGCATGGCTCGCGGCGCGGCGGTGGCCGGGGAGGGGCACTATCCGGTGATGGTCGCCCTCCATACCGGCCTGTTGGCCGCCTGCCTGGCCGAGACGTGGCTCGCGGACCGCCCTTTCGTGCCCGCCCTGGCCTGGGCGATGGTGTGCGTGCTTGCGGGCTCCCAGGCGCTGCGGTGGTGGTGCATCCACACCCTGGGTCCACGCTGGAACACCCGGGTGATCGTCGTCCCCGGGCTGCCATTGGTGAAGAGTGGCCCGTATCGCTTGAGGTGGTTGCGCCATCCCAATTACGTGGCCGTTGTCGCCGAGGGCGTGGCTCTGCCCCTGGTGCACACGGCGTGGGTCACGGCCGCCGTGTTCACGGTCCTCAACGCAGCCCTGCTCACGGTGCGCATTCGCTGTGAGAACCGTGCGCTGGCCGTCTCGACCGCGCCGTCCACGTCCGTTCCGGCGTGATCGACGTCCTGGTGGCCGGCGGCGGGCCCGCGGGACTGGCCGCCGCCATCCACGCCGCGCTCCTCGGACTCGAGACTGTCGTCGTCGAACCCCGGAGCGGGCCGGTGGACAAGGCCTGTGGAGAAGGGGTCATGCCCGGCGGCGTCGCCGCACTGCAAGCGCTGGGCGTCCGTGTCACCGGCCGCGAACTGCGGGGCATCCGTTACGTGGACGGCCGCACCCGCGCCGAAGCGTCCTTCCGCGGCCGCGGCGGCCTGGGGATCCGTCGTACGACACTGCATCGCGCCCTGCACCAGCGTGCTCTCGGCCTCGGCGTGCGCATGCTTCGCGGCAAGGTCGGCGAGGTACACCAGAGTGCGGAATCGGTCACCGCCGCCGGGATGACGGCTCGTTGGCTGATCGCCGCCGACGGACTGCACTCTCCGGTACGCCGGGGCCTGGGGCTGGAGATGCCGGGGAGCTCCCACCGCCGCTACGGTCTGCGTCGGCACTACCACGTCGAGCCGTGGACGGACTTCGTGGAGGTCCACTGGTCCCGTCGAGGTGAGGCCTACGTGACACCGGTCGGCGACGGCCTAGTGGGTGTCGCCGTCCTCAGCCCTGTTCGCCGCGGGTTCGACGCGCACTTGGCCGAGTTCCCGGCCCTCTCCGCATCCTTGCGCGGCCCGGTCGCGACCGATGTGCGCGGTGCGGGACCGCTGCGGCAGCAGGTGCGGTGCCGGGTCTTCGGCCGCGTACTGCTCGTGGGTGACGCCGCTGGATACGTGGATGCCCTCACGGGTGAGGGCATCGCTCTCGGGCTGGCTACGGCCCGAGCCGCCGTCAGCGCCCTGGCTGCCGGACGGCCGGGGGAGTACGAGCGTGCCTGGACCCTGCTGACCCGGCGCCATCGGCTGCTGACCGGGGCCCTGCTGGCCGCGAGCCGCCGTGCCGGCACCTCCCGCCTCATCGTCCCCGCTGCCGCCCGGATGCCCGCGGTGTTCTCGGCGACGGTCCACGCACTGCAGTAGCCAACCAGCCCGCGGCATGGCGGGGCACAAGGGTCTGCGACGACGCAGGTGCTCACATGATGACGCAGCACTTGCAGGAAGCGTCGTGCTCGGCCTGCGGGCCGTACCGGACGACGAATGTGTTCTTGTTCGCCATATAGGCGGCGAACCCCGCGGCGTCGCGGACGGTGGCGTCGCCCGTGTTCGGGTCATACATCAGGATTTTGCCCTGGGCGTTCACTGCTGCCGCCTCGGCGTGATAGTCGGTGCCGAACCAGATGAGTGTGCCGGGGGCCAGCTTGCCGGTCGTGGCTTGCCCGGTCAGTCGGTCGCGGCTCACCGCGCTGCCTCCCAGCCGGGTGCGGGCGTACTGTTCCTGCGCCGCGCGCCCCCCGGCCGCGGCCCAGCGGCGCACCGCGTCCGATGCCTGCCGGCGGTTCGCCTCATCGAAGCCGTCGTACCGCAGGCCGCCGGCGGGCTGCCCGTTGAGGAGCCAGTACACGGCCATGTACGAACAGTGCTGATCGATGTTGAAGTACCCCTCGGGCGCCGCGTCGGGGTTGGTGGGGCCGACCCAGTAGCCGGTGTCGCCGTTCGTGTACAGCATCGGGTTGGCAGGCAGCGTCGGCGCGAACTCGAAGACCGGCTGGATGGACTGCTGGGAGGCGGCAGGTGACACCTGGTTCCCGGCCCCGGAGCCGTTGGACTGCGGAGCCCGCTGCACGGCCGGCGCGCTCCGCGCCGACCTGGTCGAACGCTGTACGTCAGGCGCACTCGACAGGGGAGCCTTGCTCAACTCGTGCGCGACAGCCCTGGCTTCGCGCTCCTCGGCGGAGTTGTCGTCGGAGACCTTCAGCCCCTGCCCGTTGTCCTCGCCGGAGACCGGGCCGCGGCTCTGCTGGAAGGTGTGCCACACCTCGTGGAGTACATCCTCGGTGGTGCTGCCCGCCCCGAGGACCATGTGGTTGCCCGAGGTGTAGGCACGTGCCCCGATCTCGGCCGCCGAGCGCTGGGCGACGGCATCGGTGTGCAGACGCAGGTGTGACAGGTCCGCACCGCCATAGCGGGTCTCGACCTCGTCGGCCAGCTCTCCGGTGAAGGGGCGCCCCGGGGAACCCAGGACATCGTGCACGGAGGAGCGTTGCACGGGCTGTTCGTGATCGTGCTCCTGGTGTTCCGCGTGGCCCTCTTCCTGGGCATGCGTAGCGGCGTGCGCGTCCCTGCTGCGCTGGATGGACTCGGAGACAGCCGCATTGCCGCTGGACCGCTGCATGGCTCTGGCCTGACCTGGTGTCAGCCGCCCGTCGGTGGCAGCGGGCAGCCTCTCGCCACCAGGGCCCCGTCCCTGTCGGGACGGTGACGCCGAATCCTTCGCACGGTCGCGCTCGGGCTCCTGCTCGTTGTCCTGTCGTGTGCGCACGTTGCTCTCCTGCCCTGCAAGTCGGGTGTGTTGCCCGTCCGGACCCGTGCTGTGCAGGTCCACGACCCGCACGAAGTGGCCGAGATCGTTCCGCTGCCTTCCTGCGCACGTGTCAACCGGAGCGGCGCACGTCGAGGCCGAGGTTGTGACCGAACTCTGTGTGAACCCGGCCGCTGCATCCGGAGTGGCCCGCTGTGAACTGCGCCGCTGCCGTGTCTGTTCGGGCATGCCACGGAGCGGCCGTGCCCGTTTCGCCGCACGCCTCGGAGCCCTTCCCCGAGGCAGTTGCGGTGAGTTCCGGTCGAATACTCAGAGAAGTCTGTTCCTGTCCGGCGCAGGGGATCACGATGTTCCCACGCGTCTCTGACTCACTTCTTGAGATCGCTGAGCACTCCACTGACATTGAGTACTTCGTGGCACTCCGATGCCTGCGCTCCGCTCGCAGGTGTGCCTGGTTTCGCGCACTTCACGGACGCTGTAACAGTCGATTTCTCGGAAATCCGGATGGGGGTCACCCAGTGGTAATCCTGATTGCGGAAGGTTTCCAACGCGATCGTGGTGACCTTGTGGTCTCCGAATGTGATCGTCAATACACCTTCATCACCCTGGAAGTTGGCCACCACGGCATCTGTAATTCCGAGTACCTTTCCCTCCGGGACGCGGTAGGTGCCTACCTTCTCCCCGCCACCGCCGGTCTGGATGTCGATCGTCGCCGAACTCTGGCGCCCGGTGCCCGGCACCGTGTCCGCGACGTCACCGGCCGCCGAACCTCCGGACCCGCCCCCGGGCTGAGAGCCGGTGCTGCCGCCCGGTCCCTGGGCGGGCGAGTCCGCACCACCGGGAGCCTGGCCGTTCTTGTCGCCCCGCTGTTCCTTCTCGGCCGCGGCCGGAGTGTCCTTGACGGCCTTGTCCGCGGCCTCCTCGGCCGTGCTGCGCACCGCGGGCCGTACGAGCGCGAACCAGGCGAGAATCAGGGCGAGCAAGATGGCGAGTACGGCGAGCAGCCACCGCGGCAGCAACGGCATCTGTACGAACTCGCCCTGAACCACAGTGTGTTGGGTTGGCGCGGGCGAGGTGGACGCGGCGCCGGATCCGGGGCCCGGCGTGGAAGCCTTCGGGGTTTCGCTGCTCCCGGGACGCGTCCCAGTGGCCCCGCTGCCCTCGACCGTGGACGTGGACGCGGCCGGGCTCTCGGCGACATCGACCTCGAACGGCCACGGCGACGGCTGACCGAACCAGACAAGCCGCTGCACCTTCACCTTGAGCCGGGCCTCGGCCGACTCGCCTGGCTCCAAGCGCTGTTGGCCGGGAGCGAAGCCGAAACCGAGCTCCTCCCCGTCCTGTTTGCCCTCCAGAGCGAGGTCGACCGGGATGTTCCCGAGATTGCGCACCTCGGTCCGGTAGCGGGCGCCGCGCCAGCCCCGCCGACGCTGCGGTACCAGCTCGGCGCGCAGCTCCCGGAACGCCTCGATGAACACCGTGGTCTCGGAGACGGTCACCGCGTCGGGGTGTTCCGCGGGCCGTACGCGGATCCCCAGCGGGACCTGTCCGGCACGGGTCTCGGGGGAGCGTGGCGGAGCCACGCGGACCGTGACCGTCTGGGTGGTGCCCGGATAGAGCGAGACCCGCGCCGGTTCGACGGTCGTCCACGGGGAACAGTCGCCGACCACTTCGAGCGCGTATGCCTCGACGATGTCGCTGTCGTTGCGCACGGTCAGGCTGGTGGTCGCCTCGTCGCCGGGCGCCACCGTCACGGTCGGAATTTCGAGTTCGGCAGATGTGGTCACCTCGCGAACGTAGATGGCCCGGCAGCCCCGGGGGAGGGGCGGGGAGGACAACGACCGGGCACGGCTTCTTCCCCTGCGGAGCACCGAAGCACTGCCCCCGGCGGCGCCCCGAACTGCCCTTCCGTGGCACACCGATGTCCCACCCCCCGAGCGGTCCCCGCGCTCGGGCCGACCGCGGCTTGCCGCTCACGCAGTGCACCTTCAGCAGAGTTCTGAGAAGAGAACGGGCAAAAAAGATGGCATCCATAGCAACGATCCAGGACCACATCCCCGCGCGGAACCGCCCCGCTCCCGCGCGGGAGAGCGCAGAATTACGGCTCAGCGCGCGACCGGACAACCCCAAGGTCACCGTGGCCGTGTACGCGGAGGACAGCATCCTGCACACCGGCGTCGTCCAGCAGTTGCGGCAGCGGCCGGAAGTGGAACTCCTCGACGACGAGCGGGCGAACGACGCGCGGGTCTCGCTGGTGGTCGTCGATACCCTCGACGACTCCACGGTCCAACTGCTGCGCCGGTTGCAGCGGGACACCAAGACGCGGGTCGGACTGATCGTGAGCCGTTTCGGCGCCGGTGCGATGCAGGCGGTCATCGACTGCGGCGTCGCGGCCGTGCTGTGGCGCTCGGAGGCCGACCAGGACCGCCTGGTCCACCTGGTGACGGCGATGGCGAACGGTGAAGGCGTCCTGCCGGGTGACCTCCTCGGTCAACTCCTGGAGCACGTGGGCACCATGCAGCGGCTCGTGCTCGACCCGAGGGGCCTTGGCCTCTCCACGTTGACCACACGGGAGGCGGACATGCTCAGGCTGGTGGCCGAAGGGCTCGACACCGTCGAGATCGCGCAGAAGACCTCGTACTCGGAGCGCACGGTGAAGAACGTCCTTCGCGAGGTCACCGTACGGCTGCAGCTGCGCAACCGGGCTCACGCCGTCGGCTATGCGATGCGCCACGGCCTGATCTGAGGGCTCCGGAGACGGGCCGTCCCGAGGGTGCCTCGCGATGGCGGCGGCCGGACGATTGTCCTCAACAGCGGTGGAGCTTGCCCCCAATGCTGGTACTCCGGGCCTGTCTTTTCCCCTCCGGCTGTCGCCACTCTCGTGTCCGAAGGAGTTTCCCGGCTCTGAGACTTCCGGGCCTCCGAGAGTTTCCCGGACTGTGAGGTGGATGAGATGGGCACCGCTGGGCCGGTGGGGAGAACCCGCCTGGGCAGACTGGCTCTCGCTCTGGTGATGATGGTCCCGCTGCTTGCGGTCGCCGGTGCGTCCTGGTCGGGCTCCACCGCCGAGCGGCCGCAGGCCGCCGCTGAGCCAGGGCGCATCGCCTACGCGGGCACGGACCACCGAAGTCTGGGCCGGGTCAAGGACACCAAGACGAGCGACCCGCTCTTCGGCGCGGGCCCCACCCACCTGGACCGGCAGCCGTTCGCGCGTGGCGATGTCACGGTCTTCACCAGCCTGCGGGACGAGGCGCGGCCTCAGGTGTACCTCCGGGAGAGCGACGGAGCCGTACGCAGGCTGACCTCGGGCCGCGACGCCGCACACCCCCGCCTCACACCGGACGGGACATCGGTGGTCTTCGATTCCGCCGAGACCACAGGTCCCGACCAGCGCGACCTGTGGATCGTCGGCACCGACGGCACCGGGGCCCGCAAGCTCACGGACACGCCGGACGACGAGACCTCGCCGACCGTCTCCCCGGACGGCGCCCGGATCGCGTACTCCAGCGACGGCGACGCACTGCGAGGGCGGCAGATCATGGTGCGTGACCTGGCGGGCGGCGCGGCCACCCGCATCAGCGACGGGCCGGCGGGTGACGCGACGGAGCCGGTGTGGAACCCGGTGGCCGACCCCGCTCACCGCGAGCTTGTCGCCTACACGCTGCGGGAGCGCGGTGAGAGCGTGCCCCGGCTGCGCGTGACCGACGGGAACGGCCTCGACGAGCGGCTGCTGGGCGGTTCGAGTGCCAACTGGAGCTCCAGGACGGCCGACTGGCTGCCCGGCGGGAACGAGCTGGTCTTCATCAGCCCCGACCGCACCTGCGAATGCACCACCCCCTTCGACCACGTGTACCGCGCGAAAGACAGGTCGGATGAGGGCCCGAAGCTGGTCCTCGACGAGGACCGAGCGGTCACCTCCCCGACCTGGCTGGGCACGCAGGCCGACGGCGGCGTGATCGTCGAGCGGTCATCGGCGCCCACCACCCGTACGGCGACCCTCCAGGACGCCCGGCAGGACGGCTCGGACCCCAGGGACCTCGGGCTGACGATCCTGAAGGAGGACCCGGCGGCCGACACCAACACCGACCCCGCGGCGGACCCGCTGTTCAACCCCGGTGCGGGCTACGACCCGTGGACCGAACGGCAGAACTACACCCCGGACGGGCGTCGGATCGTGGTCACCCGCTTCGAGGACACCGACAACGGCCGTGTCCAGCGGATCTGGCTGGCCGACGCGGACGGCGCCAACGCCGCGCCGATGCCACTGGCCGGACGCGGCCCCAAGGACTGGGACACCGACCCGACCTTCTCGCCCGACGGCAAGCTCCTGGCGTTCACCAGGACGTCGCCGGGCGGCACCGGATCCCAGGCAGGCCCGAGCCAGGTGCTCGTCGCCGACGCCGGCAGCGGCGAGATCGTCGGCCGCGTCGAGCCGCCCGCGGGGCAGCAGAGCGGCGGCGACGCGCAGCCGACCTGGTCCTCGGACGGCACGACCATCGCCTTCACCCGCAACCACGTGATCTCCGGCAACGGAGGCAACAAGCACATCTGGACCGTGCCGGCCGCCTCGCTCGAGGACCAGCGCGATCTGAGCGCCACCCTCTGCCCCGGCGAGTGCCAAGTCATCGACGACAGCCCGGCGTTCTCGCCCGACGGCCTGAGCGTCGCCTTCAATCGCAAGGACGGTGGCGGCAGGGTCAACGATCGCAACGGCCTGCTGCTGGCCACCCTCTCGAATGGCGGTTGCCAGGTCCTCCTGCCCTCCGCGCTGCGCGATCGTCCGCAGGCCTGTCGCCAGGATCTGCCCGAGACCCCGGCCGACGGGCCGTTCCAGCCGCGTGACGCCGCTTGGACGGCCGACGGCAGCACGCTGCTGTTCAGTTCGCGCCGGGAGCTCGCGAGCAACTCCGCGGAGAGTCTGTCGGCCCTCGACATCGCTGACGGCACCCTGACGCCTCTCACTGATCGGTTGCCCGGACGGCAGAAGGAACCGGCGGTGCAGCAGTCGGTCGACCTGAAGCTGACGGCGCCTCCCACGGGCGGACCCGTGAAGGTCGAGGCCGCGACGTCGGTGACGGTCACCGTGACCAACAACGGCCCCGCCGCGTCGCCGGGCACCGTCTTCACGGCCGCCGTGCCTCCAGGTGTCCGGCTCGACCGGCTGACCGCCACGGCCGGCGAGTGCGCGGCGGGCTCCCCGCAGTGCGCCCTGGGGGTGCTCAAGCCCGGTGACGAGGTGAGCGTCACCGCCCGGCTGGTCGGCGTCACGGTGGGGACGCAGCAACTCGGCTGGTCCGTCGCCGGGGCCGTCACCGATGCCGCCCCGGGCGACAACGCCGGGCAGACCACGGTCGACGTCACCGAACGCGAGCAGCCCCCCACCACCCCGCCCCCCACCACACCTCCGCCGACCACTGACCCGCCGACCACTGACCCGCCGACCACCGACCCGCCCACCACCACCCCGCCCACGACACCGCCTCCGCCCACGACCCAGGACCCGCCACGGCCTCCGGCACCTGCTCCGCCGCCGCCCGCTGTTGCAGGGCCCTCCCTCACCGCCACGGCACAGCCGAGCCCCGGCTACGTCGGCGGCAAGGTCGTCGTCACCTACCTGGTGCGCAACGGCGAAAGCGCCCTGGCGACCGGACTCCGCCTGCGGCTCGGCCTGCCCTCGGGCATCCCCACCGAACCGCTCCCCGCGGGCTGCGCCGAGGATGGGTGCGCACTGCCCGACCTGGCACCCGGCGACACCGTGGTCACCCGCGTCGTCCTCACCCCGAAGAAGGCACAGTTCACCCGCATCAACGCGAAACTCACGACGACCGGCACGGACGCGAACCCCGACGACAACACCGCCCGAGTACCGCTGCGCATCCTGCAGCCCCGCATCGTCGCGGTACCGCCCATCGGCAAACCAGGATTCGTCACGCTGGTACGCGGCAAGGACTTCCCGCCGGGAGCCCCCGTGACCCTCACCTGGAAGCCGGGCATCACCGCGGCCGCCGCCCCCACCCGCCCCGGCGCCGACCACCGATTCACCGCACAGCTGATGATCCTGCGCAAGGACCAGACCGGGCCGCGCACCATCACCGCGAAGGGCCCCGGATTCTCCCCGGTCACCACGCCCTTCCTGGTCGTCAACGGCAACGTCCAGCCGCCCTACGAAGTGGACCGCCGGTGATCCACGAAGTCGACGAAGGGCTGCGGCTGCTGCTCGACGAGGCGGGCCTGCAGGACAACGGCGTCGAAGTGGTCTTCGAAGCCCCCACCCGGGACTGGTCCGCCCGCCGCAACGCCCCGACGATCTGCGTCTACCTGTACGACATCCACGAGGACGTCGCCCGCCGACAGACCGGCACCGCCGAAGTGCTCGACGAGAACGGCACGGTCGTCGGCTGGCGCACCCCGCCGCGCTGGTACGCGCTGACGTACATGGTCACCGCCTGGACCACCCGCCCCCAGGACGAACACCGGCTCCTGTCCCAGGTGCTCAGATGCCTGGTCCGGTCGGACGTCCTGCCGACGCGTCACTACACCGGCTCGCTGGCCAGACTCGGGCTCTCCGTGTCGCTCGACGCGGCAGGCCAGAGCACCCTCGGCGCGTCGGTGGCCGACGTGTGGTCGGCGCTCGACGGCGAGATGAAGGCCTCGATCGACCTGCGGGTCACCGCACCGTTGGCGGCGGACGACTGGCCCGCGGGCCCGCCCGTCACCGAGGGGCTCACCGTGCGGTCCTTCGCGGGCCTCGACGGCGCGCCCGACGACGACGCAGGGACCGCACAGGAACGCCGCCTGCGCTACGAGGAACTGCCCGACCCCGGCGCGCACGGGTTCACCGCACCACGCTCCCGCGACCTCATGCCGGGCCGCCGCCGACGGAGGGGATCGACTCCGTGAACGACAGCGCGCGTCCACGCGTGGGCGACGAGGTGGCCGGACTCGAACATCTCTGGGAGCGGCTGCGCAGGGTGGAACAACGGGTCAGGGAGGTCGTGGCCGGACGACGCGCCACCGATCCCGACCCCGACGACCCGTACCGCGGTCAATACCTCACCCCCGAAGCGGTCCAGCGCATTCTCGACGGTCCCTCGGCCTTCCTGACGCCGGCGCCCGACGAGCGTCAGCCGCCGGGCCCGGCACCGGCAGGGTCGCGTCTCGACCGTCTCGCGGCGGACTTCCGGCTGACGCCACTGGACGTCGAACTGCTGCTGATCGCGATGGCCCCGGACATCGACGCCCGCTTCGAGCGGTTCTACGGTTACCTCAACGACGACCTCTTCCGGTGCCGTCCGACCATCGGTCTGGCCCTGGAGCTGTGCGGCCTGCCCCCGGCGGGCGCCGGACGGTTCCGCTTCTCACCGTCCGCGCCGCTCGTGGCGGGCGGCCTCGTGGAGCTGCTGGACGGTGAACGCCCGTTCCTGTCCAAGGCGTTGAGCGTGCCCGACCGGGTGACCGCACACCTGCTCGGCGACGATGAGCCCGACTCCAGATTGCGCGGCGTCGTCGTTCTCGGCCGGGCCCTCGGCGAGGACGACCCCGATGAGGTCACGCTCCGGGCAGCGGCAGCAGCGGGTACGGGGTGTGGTCTGGTGCATCTGATCGACAGGGGAGGTGACGCGGCGCGGGTCGCCCTGGCGGCGCTCACGGCCGCGGGCCGCAGCCCGCTGGTCCTTGACGTCGCGCTGCTCGCCGCGAGCACTCAGCCCGACAGTCTGGTACGAGCCCTGGTGGCGGAGAGCCTGTTGCGGGGCGGCGGGCTCGTACTGGGCCCGATCGAAGCGCTGGAACCGGAGCGGCCCGAGCGGGCACGGCTGTTGCGTGCCCTGTGCGCGGCGGTCTCCGGCACCCCTCTCATCACCCATGGCAGCCGCGCCTGGGATCCGCTGTGGGCGGCGGAGAGCCCGGTGCCCCTGAACGTCGTACCCCCCGGCCCCGACCGGCGCACCCGGCAGTGGCAGCACGCCCTCGATGAGGCGGCGAGCGGTGTCGGAGCGCCCGACCTCGGGCAGGCGGGCCGACGCCCCGACGAATCCCTCGCCCACGCGGTGGCCGGGCACCGCCTCGACGCGCAGCAGATCCGCAGGGCGGCGGCCGTCGCGACGCGCACCGCCGCCGCCGAGGCCCGGCCGGTGCTCCCCGAGGACATGCGGGCCGCGGTGCGGGCGCAGAACGGGGCCGGGCTCGCCCGCCTCGCCCGGCACATCGAGCCGGGGGTGGGCTGGGCCGACCTCGTCCTGCCCGCGCCGACCCGCCGCCAGCTCGACGAACTCGCCCTGCGCGCCCGGCACCGCGACCAGGTGCTCGGACAGTGGCGCATGCGCCCGGGCGGCGGCCGAGGTCGCGGCGTGACCGCGCTGTTCGCCGGGGAGTCGGGTACCGGCAAGACCATGTCGGCCGAGGTGCTCGCGGCAGCCTTGGGCGTCGATCTGTACGTCGTCGACCTGTCGAGCGTCGTCGACAAGTACATCGGCGAGACCGAGAAGAACCTCGAACGGATCTTCGTCGAGGCTTCCGCGGTCAACGGCGTGCTGCTCTTCGACGAGGCCGACGCGATCTTCGGAAAACGCTCGCAGGTGAAGGACGCGCACGACCGACACGCGAACGTGGAGTCGGCGTACCTCCTCCAGCGCATGGAGTCCTTCGACGGGACAGCGGTGCTCACCACCAACCTGCGCGCCAATCTCGACGAGGCGTTCACCCGCCGCCTGGACACCATCGTGGACTTCCCGATGCCCGACGCCGACCAGCGTCGCGCACTGTGGCACCGCTGTCTGGGACCCGAACTGCCCCGCGACGAAGACATCGACCTGGAGTTCTGCGCGGAGCGCTTCGAACTCGCGGGCGGCTCGATCCGGGCCTGCGCCGTCACCGCTGCCTACCTTGCGGCGGGCACCGGAAAGCCCCTGAGCATGGCCCAGTTGATGACGGCGATCCATCAGGAGTACCGCAAGCTCGGCCGGCTGATTCTGGAGAGCGAGTTCGGCCCCTGGATCGGCGTGGCGCACGCCGCGCGATGAGTTGCCTGAAGGGCCGGCCCCGGGGGTTGGGGCCGGCCCTCGGCACACGGCGGCCTTGAAGGCTCCGTATGGGGGCGCCGCGCGCGGCAACAAGGGGGGTGGTCGCCGCAGGTGCTGCACCCGGTTCGCCGACGCACGTTACGTCGGCACCTTTCCAGTCAACACAGTGCCGCCGCCGCATGTCCAGGCCTGAAAGTGCAACGTCATTACCCCCGGTTGGGGGCCTGCGGACCTACTGCCTGCAAGAGCTGCTCCGCAGACTCGACAGTGACCCAGCGGCTAACTGAAGGAGCGAGCATGCCGACGTACCTCACCCCGGGTGTGTACGTGGAGGAGGTGCAGTCCGGAGCGCGGCCGATCGAAGGTGTCGGCACCGCGGTCGCCGCCTTCGTGGGCTTCGCGGAACGCGGCCCCTTCCACGAGCCGACGCTGATCGCCAACTGGGACCAGTACGTGCAGAACTTCGGCTCCTTCACCGAGGACACCTACCTGGCGCACGCGGTCTACGGCTACTTCGCCAACGGCGGAGGCACCGCCTACGTCGTCCGCGTCGGCGGCAGCGACGAGACGAACGAGCAGAACGCCGCACCGGCACCTGAACCGGCCGCCCTCGGCGGCTTCCTGGTCTCCGTGGCCCCCGGCGCAGGCAGCGACATCAGCGTCGAGGTCGACGACGCCGAGGGCGAGAACCCTTCGGAGGACCGGTTCAAGCTGGTGGTGCGCAAGGGCACCAAGGTGGCCGAGAGCTACGAGGTCTCCACCCGCAAGAACGTCAAGAGCTATCTGGTCCAGCAGATCCGTGAATCGAAGCTCATCGACGCCGTCGAGCAGCCCGGCAAGCAGCAGACCCGCCCGGAGAAGCAGACCCTGAGGCTGCCGGCCCCACCGGTCGCCTCGACCGGTGGCGGGGAGCTGGTGCGGGTCGATCCGAGCGAGTACGTCGGCGACGCGGAGGCGCGTACCGGCTTCGCCGGTCTCGAGGCCATCGACGAGATCACCATGGTCGCGGTGCCCGACCTGATGAGTGCCCACCGCCGCGGCGACCTCGACGCGGAAGCCGTCAAGACCGTGCAGCTCGCGGTGATCTCGCACTGCGAGCAGATGGGCGACCGGGTCGCCGTACTGGACACGCCGCCCGGCCTCAACGCCCAGCGTGTCCGCACCTGGCGCAACAACGATGCCGGATACGACTCGAACTACGCCAGCGTGTACTACCCCTGGATCAAGGTCTTCGACCCGGCGACCGGCCGCAACACCATGGTCCCGCCCAGCGGCCACGTGTCCGGCGTGTGGGCGCGCAGCGACGGTGAGCGCGGGGTCCACAAGGCGCCGGCCAACGAGGTCATCCGTGGAGCGGTGGACCTGGACATCCGTCTCAGCAAGGGGGAGCAGTCGCTCCTCAACCCGATCGGCGTCAACTGCGTACGGGCCTTCGCCGGCCGGGGCATCCGGATCTGGGGCGCACGCACCCTGTCCTCGGACCCCGCGTGGCGCTACCTCAACGTGCGCCGGCTCTTCAACTACCTGGAGGAGTCCATCCTGCTGGGTACCCAGTGGGTGGTCTTCGAGCCGAACGACGACCGGTTGTGGTCCAGCATCCGGCGCAACGTCACGGCGTTCCTGACCGAGGAGTGGCGCAAGGGTGCCTTGTTCGGACGGGTCGCGGAAGAGGCGTTCTACGTCAAGTGCGACCGCGACAACAACCCTCAGGAATCGATCGATCTCGGCCGTGTGGTCTGCGAGATCGGTGTGGCGCCGGTCAAGCCCGCCGAGTTCGTCGTCTTCCGTCTCGCGCAGTTCTCCGACAGCACGAGCCTCGTCAGCGAGTGAGTAATCGCTCGGCGCTCCACCGTCCCCCAACGAAAGGTGACACACGGCCATGGCAGAGGGCGATGCTCTTTCCACCCATATCTTCGGCGTGCAGCTGGGCGGCTATCTCGTCGAATCCATCCAGGAGGTCAGCGGCTTCACCGTCGAGGAGGAGGTCGTCGTGGTCCGCCAGGTGACCGCGGAGGGAAAGCAGATCATCCGCAAGCAGCCCGGCGCACGGCAGGCGGGCGAGATCACCATCACCAGAGGGATGGACAAGAGCAGCGAGTTCACGAAGTGGATCACGGAGACGCTGAACAACGGCGCGATCGACACCGCCCGTCAGAACCTCACCATCGAAATCATGGACAGCACCGGCGAGGCCATTCGCCGTATCCAGCTGCTGCAGGGGTGGGCGAGCAAATGGGAAGGCCCCTCGCTGAAGGCCGGTGAGTCCTCCGGCGCCACCGAGACCGTGACCATCACGTTCGAGGAAATCGTGGTCGAATGAAGCGCAGGACGGTGTCGGCCGGTCAACTGGAAGAGTTCCTGGAAAGCGCGGGGCAGGCCGAGCGGCCGGAGCCATCGGCCTCTCCCGCGACGGCCCCACGGGGAGCTCTGCCCACGGAGTTCGAGTTCCGGCTGCCTCGGGGCTATGTCGACGACGACGGCAATCTGCACCGCGACGGCGCGATGCGGCTGGCCACCGCGCGGGACGAACTGCGGCCGCAGATCGACATGCGGGTCAAGGAGAACCCCGCGTACCTGAGCGTCGTGCTCCTGAGCCAGGTGATCACCCGGCTCGGCGGCATCAGTGACGTGCACGCCGGTGTCGTCGAGCGGATGTACGCCACGGATGTCGCCTTCCTCCAGGACTTCTACCGGCGGCTCAACAGCGAAGGGCACACGCTCGCCGCCGTGACGTGTCCGCTGTGCGACGGATCCTTCGAGGTGGACCTCTCGGGCGGGCGCCTGGGGGAATCGTGACGTACGCCCTTCCCCGGCTGCGGGAGGAAGTCGCGTACGTCGCCTACCACTTCCACTGGCCACTGGACGACATCATCGACCTGCCGCACGGCGAGCGCCAGCAGTGGGTCCGGGAGATCGCGCGGATCAACACCCGCGTCAACGAAAGCGGGTGAGGCAGTGGGCATGTGGGACGCGCTGCGCCGGCGCAGCGGAGAGCGGAGCCGTCCGAGCGATACGAGGCCTGCGGCCGACCGGGCCGAACCGGCGGACCGCGAGCCGGCGGACCGCGAACCGGCGGACCGCGAACCGGCGGACCGCGAACCGGCGGACCGTGAGCCGGTGGACGGCGGCCGGACCACCGCGGGCGCCGACTGGGACGGCGGCTGGCGGCAGGTGGCGCCGCCGGTGACGAGCATCGCCCGGTCCGCCATCGCCGTGAGTGACGGACTGCGCTTCCGAGCGGGCCTCACGGCCTGGCAGAACCCGCAGTTCGCTACGTCACTCGGCCACGCCGTCATGCCATCGGCGCCGCCGGGACTCATCCGCGGAGTCACCGGACCTGCCGCCCCCGGCCGGCAGCTCTCCGGCGGAGGGCCACTCCTGCTGCGCGCCGTGGGCAGTGGGGCGGCAGCCGAAGCGGATGACAGCACCGGAGCCGTCCGGCCCGTCCCGCCCGTCCGGCCCGTCCCGCCCGTCCAGCGTTCATCCCGAGCCGGCCTGCCGCCCGCCCGGCCGTCCGCCGGGCGGGGAGCACCGGGCCGGAAGGGGGCCGTGGCGGCCGCGACCCCTGCCGCAGCGGTGTCGCCGGACGAAGAGGCAGGCGGACCAGGGCCCGTGGTCTCGCGACGGGCGCCCGCGCCCAGCTCGGAACCGTCCATGGGGGCGGGCGGCTCCGGCTCCCGGCTTTCCCCGGCGGCGGGGCGGCCGCAGACATCGGACAGTCGACCGAGGCGTCCGGGCGCCACGCCGGAGCGACCCACGCCGGTACGCCCACGTCCCCTGGGCCCGTCGGCCATCGTCGCGCGCAGCCCTGCGCTGCCGAAGAGCCGCCTCAGGGCGATCGCACCACCCCGGCCTTCGACCTCACGCGAGGCGCCGCGGGCTGCGGAACGCGCGCCTCGGAAGGGGCACGCCGATAGGGCACCTTCCGCCGCGGACGGGCGCGGGCCCGTCGACGCCACGGCCCCTACAGCCGAACTCGGCGTCCAGCGCAGTACCGGTGGCCCCGCAGATCGAACGCGTCCGGCGCTCGGTGAGCCGCTCACTCAACTCCCGGACACAGCGCAGCCGTCGGGGCCCCGAAGTGGGACCGAAGCTCCTGGTCGACTCCTGGACCGGAACAGCGAAGCCATGCCTCTGGTCCCGCGCAGCGGCGAGCCCGCTCCGGCCTCAACCTCGCAGGGACCTCTGGGGCGGCCGTCGGAGGGAGTGTCCGGGGCGTCTCCTACGGGTGGGCGTGCGCCGTCTGCCGGAGGATCACACACTTCGCGTTCATCGCCGCGGCAGTCCCAGTCAGACGAAGCTCCGGTCCGGCCACGTAAGCGGGCAGGGCTCGGAGCTCAGCTTCCAGGGCTGCCCTCCACGGCCACAGTGGTGCCGGCGGGGCCGGGCGCATTGCGGGGAGGGGCGGGGCTAGGCTCCGGGGCGGCGCACTCGCCCCGCGACGGGTTGGTGCAGCGCAGCACCGCGTCACAGGGCACGGGTGCGGCACCCGCCGGTGGATCCGAGGAAGCGGCCTCGCGCCCTGCCGCCGGCGGGGGTTCGTCGGCGCCGCTGCTCGGCCTCGCGCAGGGCGGTCACATGCGGGGAGAGCTTGGGGCGGAGCCTGCCTCGTCGCATATCGGAGGAGAGACTTCGGGGGGCGGGCCTACCCGTCCGAGTCCCGTTGGCGCGGGCGCCGATACGCCTGCCATGCCGTTGAGTTCAGCGTCCGGCGTGGTCCCTGCGCGGTCGGTCACCACCCGGCCCACGACGGTCGAGCACCACAACTACGGGGCTCGCGACACACCAAACGGCAGCGCAGGCAGGACGTACGGCGGCGTGAGCGGCGTGGCGGGGGCTCCTGTCGCGAAGGCCCCTGCTGGCAACGCGCGGGTCGGCGTCCGGGCTCCGACACGCCCGACCGCCGCCGCATCGGTGCCACACTCCCCAAATGCCGCCACCGCGAAGGTGGTTGATTCTCCGACCCGGCCCGCCATCCAGCGGACCCTGAGCCTCCTCGCCGCCCGGCCACTGGCGACGAACATGACCCAGGCCGACGAGTTCTCCGTGGGTGACTCGGGCGGCGCGGCCTCGCGCCCCGTCGTCGCGCCGACGTGGCCGGGCGACACGGAGATGGCTGCGGCGAGGCCGGCGGGTGGGACACATCCGCAGGGTGGCACGCAGCCTCCGAACCGGGCACCCGGCAACGTACAAGTGCAGCGGCAGACCCGCGACCGGCAGACCCGCGACCAGGAGACCCGCGACCAGGAGACAGGCGTCCGGGCGCGGAACCCCGTTACGGGGCAAGGGAGTCGTCGAACCCCGGGCCCGGTGACGGCTCAGGGGGAGCGAGCAACCGCGCCGTCAGCCAGCGAGCGTCCATCGCGAACTGATGCCCCGCGTGGTGCACGGCCCCAGCCTCAACCCCAGCCCTCCCGCCCCAAGCGTGGCCGATGGCGTCCCGTCCCCGGCCCGAAGCCCCCCACAGCGCCCCGGGCAGATTCCCTGGAGACCGGGCCCCGCCTCCGTAGCAGTGCGACATCGCCCCACGTACGCCCCGCTCCCGGCGTACCACGCGCCGAACCCCTGACGGTGCACCGTTCGGCCCGCGCGGTGCCCCTCTCCGGCGGAGGAGGAGGGGCCCTCCCTGTCGACCCGCCCGCCCTCGTGATGCCTCGCCCCGCGGTAGTCACCGCTCCGGCGGCACCGCCGGCGGTAGGGCTCCCGCCCCGCACCAGCGGGCCCGGGGACCAACCCGCCACCGGGAAGCCACCGCCCGCCATCCAGCGAACGTCCACGAACAACACCCCCGCGCCCTCCCAGCAGGCCGGACCACCGCCCGCTTCCGGCCCGCAGAGCACCACCCCGGCCGCCGCGCACCGGGAACGCGAACAGGCGGTCGACACCGACGAGTTGGCCCGGCGGCTGCTCGGCCCCCTCAGCCGCATGCTCCGTGCCGATCTGCGGCAGGGGCGAGAGCGCGCCGGTCGCTTGTACGACGGCCGCCGCTGACCGCCTCCAGGCCGACCGCACGCAGAGAGATGAAGAGAGATGAAGAGAGACGTAGATGACGGATGAGATCTTCGCGACCAGCGTGTTCTTCAAGCTTGCGATCGGGGGGAACGACCTGGGCGCGTTCCACACCTGCTCCGGGCTCGGTGCACAGGTAGAGGTCGAGGAGTACGCCGAGGGGGGAAACAACGGCTTCGCCTGGCAACTGCCCAGTCGCATCACGTGGTCGAACATCACCTTGACGCGGCCGGTGACCGGTGACACGGCCAAGATCACCAGATGGCTCGACGAACTGGTCCAGCGGGTCGAACCGAAGGACGGTGAGATCGTCGCGCTCAAGCCCGATCTGAGCCGCATCATCAGCTGGCAGGTACTCGGCATCATCCCCGTCCGCTGGCAAGGACCTTCGTTCGATCCAGGCCAGTCGGAGGCGGCGGTCGAGACGCTGGAGATCGCCCATGAAGGGCTGCGTCCGGGCTGACCGCGCCCCCTCACTCACCCCACCACGCACAGCCCGCCGAAAGGCCGGAAGGAGGACACGCGATGGCATCCGGACGTACCAACCGTGTACGCGCCCAGCTGACGCTCATGGAGCCGCCCACGAAGGTCGGTGGCAAACCGGGCGGCTCGCTGGCCCAGCTCAAGCTGCAGTTCAACCCCTCGACCCTGGCCATGACCAAGAACACCGAGTGGCGGCGCACCCCCTCCCGGATGGCGGGGCAGTCCGCGTTGCCCGAGTTCGTCGGCAGTGGCCCCAGGTCACTCTCCCTCGAGGTCTTCCTCGACGCGACCGCCAAGCACGACGACTCCGTGGAGAAGGCGGTGGAGAAGCTGATGCGCGCCTGTGTGCCGACGCAGGCCAGCCTGGCCCGCAAGGCGCCGGCCAGCCCCTGGGTACGTCTCGACTGGGGCAGCGCCAAGACGACATCGTTCGACGGCGTCCTGTCGAATCTCTCCGTCAACTACTCGCTCTTCGACGTCGATGGGAAGCCGCTGCGCGCCCGGTGCAACCTCACCATCGAGGAAGCCACCGTCGACCCGCCCGGACAGAACCCCACGTCGGGTTCCCCGGAGTCCCGCAGCGCCCACCAGTTGGTGGCGGGCGACGATCTGGCACTTCTGGCCTGGCGCGAGTACGGGGACGCCACGGCATGGCGGGTGATCGCACGGGCCAATGACATCGACGACCCGATGACGCTCACCCCCGGTATGGAACTGGTCCTGCCGGGTCACGCTGAGGCGGCGGAGGCCGAACACCCGGAGCGGCCGGACGAGTTGGACGCCTGGTTGCCGGCGGCGGGCCCGGAAGCCGCGCAAGGCGAGGCAGTCGGCGCCCATGCGGGCGGCGGGCCGATGCCGGAGCCCGTGCGGTGGGAGGCACGCCGATGACGGCCGTACAGACCGGTGGCCGCTCCTTCGCGGCCGACCCGATCGTGGAGGCCCCCGCTGAACTGCCCCGCCTCTGGGCCACCCAACTGGTCAGCTGTGTGGTGGACGAGAACGTCGGCCTGCCCGACAGTGCCGTACTGACGTTCCGCGATCCGCAGCACACGCTGCTCACCGAGACGGGCATCACCATCGGCAAACAGCTCACGGTGTCGGTGGTGACCGTCCAAGGACAGGCCAGGCAGCGGCTGTTCAGCGGCGAGATCACCGCTCTTGAACTGGACTCCGACACGACGGGGTCCTTCACCGTCGTACGGGCCTACTCCAAGGCGCACCGCCTGCAGCGCGGCCGGAAGGTCGTGGCGTACCGGAACATGTCCACCGCCGCGATCGTCCGCAAGGTGGCCGCGGGCGCCGGGCTGCGCTGCGGGAAGATCGACGCGAAACCCATCACGTACGAGCAGGTGTCCCAAGCCAACGTCTCGGACTGGGAGTTCCTCCAGTACCTCGCGGGGGAGAGCGGTGCGCAGGTGCGCGTCGACGACCAAGGGGTGCTGCAGTTCACCCGGCCCAAGCCCGCCGCTTCGGCGCCGCCTCCCACCACCTCCGCGGCCATGAGTCCGATGGTGTTGCAGTTCGGGCGGAATCTACTCGCGCTGCGCGCCGTGCTGACCAGCGCCGAGCAGGCGGGGAGCGTCGAAGTCCGCGGCTGGAACGTGCGGACCAAGAAGCCACTGATCGCCAAGGAGCGTTCGGTGATCAGCAAGGTGGTGAACCCGGGGCTCAGCGCGGGCCTGGTGAACAGCGCGTTCGGTGCGCCCGCCCGCGTCACGGTGGCCGACACGCCCTACCGCACCCAGGCCGAGACCATGGCCGTCGCCGGATCTGTCGCCGCCCAGGTCAGCTCAGGCATCGGGGAGTTCGAGGCGGTCGTCGAGGGACACCCCAAGCTGCGCGCGGGAGTGCCCGTGGCGTTGGGGAACGTCGGCCCGGCCTTCTCCGGACGCTACACCGCCACATCCGTGCACCACGTCCTTGAGCCTCACCACGGTTATCGCACCACCGTCATGGTCAGCGCGGCCACCGACCGCTCCCTGGCAGGCCTTGCCACGGGGGCCAATGCCCCCTCGCGCGGGCCGCGCATGCCGGGGCTGGCCATCGGTGTGGTCACGGACATCCGCGAGGAGGGCCGGGGCCAGCGGGGCTGGGTCAGGCTCAAGTTCCCCTGGCTGGACGACACTTATGTCACCGACTGGGTCCGCACGGTGCAGTGGGGCGGTCAGGGCGGGGGAGGGGTGTTCAGCCCCGAGGTCAACGACGAGGTCCTCGTCGGATTCGAGCAGGGGATGCTGGACAGCCCGTACGTCCTGGGCGGCCTCTACAACGGCGTCGACATGCCCTCGCCGCACGACGTGCCGCTGGTCGACAAGACCACCGGCAAGGTCAACCGCCGTTCACTGGTGTCCCGTTCGGGTAACAGGATCGAACTTCTCGATTCACCGCGCGGGCCGTCGGGAGTCCGGCTGACCACCGGTGACAAACAGCTCGTGGTCAATCTCGACGAGCGCCGGAACCGCCTGGAACTGAAAGTGCTCGGCGCGGGCGGGAAACGGCCGCTGAGTTCGGTGACCCTCAGCGCGACCGGCATCACCCTCGACGCGGGCACGGGCGAAGTGAAGCTGCGCGGAAGGTCGGTGGTGATCGACGGGAGGGCGCAGACCGTCGTGAACGGCGGGCTGCTCGCGATCCTCAAAGCCAAGCTCGTACGCATCAACTGACCGCGTGCCCCGCCGGCCGAGCGCGGGACGTACACGACCCAAGACCCCAGCCCGAACGTCGCGCACGATGCGCGAGCCCCACACGAACCAAGGAGACGAGGCCATGCCTCCCGCAGCCCGCTCGGGCGACCTCACCGGTCACGGCGGCGTCATCGGCACCCCGCCACCGGGAGCCGTCATGGTCGCCACCGTGCTGATCGGCGGCAGGCCGGCCGCCGTCACCGGAAGCCTGCACGCCTGCGTCCCGGACGCCTACCTCGGCCCCGGAAACGTCATCCTGCCCAACCCCGCGGCCGCGGCCCGAGGGCCCGTGCTGATCGGGGGACTGCCCGCGGCCCGGATGCGTGACCTGACCACCTGCGGCGCGCCCATCACCACCGGCGCCTTCAACGTCGTGATCGGAGGCCCGGTGTGAGCGAGCGGTTCATCGGCCGCGGCTGGGGGTTCCCCCTGCGCGTCGGACCCACGGGCGGCATCGCCATGGTCGAGCGGGAACGGGAGATCGAGGAGGCCGTACGGCTGATACTGGGCACCGCACCCGGCGAGCGGCCCATGCGGCCGGAATTCGGCTGCGGAATCCACGACCAGGTCTTCGCCCCCGGCGACAGCGCCACCGCGAACCGCGTCGCCCACCACGTCCGCTCGGCCCTTGAGCGCTGGGAGCCGCGCATCGAGGTCACCGACGTGGTCGTCGCCTTCGACGCCGTCGACGAGGGCACCCTCTACATCGACGTCCGCTACACCGTGCGGACCACCAACGACCGCCGCAACCTGGTCTTTCCCTTCTACACCATCCCCTTCGACGACGACGCCGACGGAGGTGCCGGCTGATGGCGCTCCCGTCACCGAATCTCGACGACCGCAGATTCCAGCAACTCGTGGACGAGGCCAAGCGCTACGTCCAGCAAAGAGCTCCGGAATGGACCGACCACAACGTCTCGGACCCCGGCGTCACCCTCATCGAAACCTTCGCCTACATGGTCGACCAGCTCCTGTACCGGCTGAACAGGGTGCCCGACAAGAACTACACGGCGTTCCTGAACCTGCTCGGCATCCAGCAGTTCCCGCCGGCCGCCGCGCGAGCCGACGTCGACTTCTGGCTCTCCGCGCCGCAGCCGGAGACGGTGACACTGCCGACCGGAACCGAAGTGGCCACCGCTCGCGGCGAGGCCGGGGAAGCGGTGGTCTTCGCCACCACCGACGAGCTGCCGATCGTCCCCAGCTCCCTCGAACGCCTGGTGACCGCACCCGTGACGGGAGAGCAGACCGACCGTACGACCGAACTCGCCGAAAGCCGGGACATCCCGTGCTTCCAGTCCGCACCGGCACCGGGCGACGCACTGCTGTTCGGGCTGCCCACGGCGGTTCCGCGCTGCATCGTCGCCCTGCGCCTCGACAGCCGGGTCGAGGGCGTCGGAGTGGACCCACGCCAGCCGCCCCTGGTGTGGGAGGCATGGGACGGCGCACGCTGGGCCGAGTGCGAGACGGGCACCGACACCACCGGCGGTCTCAACCGGCCCGGCGAGATCACTGTGTACGTCCCCGCGGGACACGCGATGTCCGTCGTCGCGGGGACGAGGGCGGGGTGGCTCCGGTGCCGCGTCACCCGGCCCGAGCAGGGGCAGCCGTTCTACTCCGAGACGCCGACGATCCGCGAGGCCGAGGTCTTCACCGTCGGCGGCACCACCGTCGTCGAACACGCCGACACCCTGACCGATGTGCCGCTCGGCATCTCCGAAGGAGTCGCCGGCCAGCGGTTCCGACTCGACAGCCCACCCATGTTGCTGGACGGTGAAGCTCCGGTCGTCGAGGTCTCCACGGCCGAGGGCTGGCAGAACTGGACCGTCGTCGAACACTTCGCGAGTTCGTCCCCCGACGACCGGCACGTTCTGCTCGACGCCACATCGGGCGAGTTCGCCTTCCCGCCCGCCGTACGCGAACCGGACGGGACGCTGCGCACCTATGGCGCGGTCCCGCAGAAGGGCGCGCACATCAGGGTCCCGCGCTACCGCACAGGCGGCGGCGCCGCCGGAAACGTGGCACGCTGCGCCATCTCCGTCCTGCGCAGCTCCGTCCCCTACGTGACGAGCGTCGAGAACCGCGAGGCCGCGCGCGGCGGCGTGGACGGTGAGAGCGTCGCCAACGCCAAGGTGCGCGCGCCGCACGCGCTGCGGGTACAGGAACGGGCGGTCACCGCGGAGGACTACGAGTTCATCGCCCGCCAGGCCGCACCGTCGGCCCGCCGGGTGCGCTGCCTGCCCGCGGTGGCCGGGGAGGGCGGCGGGGCACGCGTCCTGGTCGTACCGGACGCGGTCGCCGACGAGGGTGACCGCCTCCGGTTCGAACAGCTCATCCCGTCGGAGCAGATGCTCTCCGCGATCACCACACGTCTCGACGAGCGCAGGCTGCTCGGCACCCGTCTCGTCGTGGAACCCCCCGCCTACCAGGGCGTCACCGTCGTCGCCCGGCTCGCGGCACGACGCGACGGCGACGCGGTACGCGAGGAGGCGCTGGCCGCACTCTTCCGCTACCTCAATCCGCTGCGCGGCGGAGCGGACGGCAAAGGCTGGGCCTTCGGTCGGCCGGTGCAGTACGGGGAGATATTCGCCGTCCTGCAAAGGGTGCCGGGCGCCCAACTGGTCGAAGAAGTACGGCTGTTCCCCGCCGATCCGATCACCGGCCGTCGTGGTTCGGCCGCCGAACGGATCGACGTGGCACGCAACGCGCTGGTCTTCTCGTACCAACACCAGGTGATCGTCAGTGAGAGCGATGAGGTGGGCGCGCCGTGACCCGAGCTGCCATCCCGGGCCTGGCGACCAGCCACCCCATCGGCGACAGGCTGCCGGTCCTGTACGCGGAGGACGACTTCGCACAGCGCTTCAGTGCGGGCCTCGACTCCGTCCTCGCCCCCGTCTTCGCCACCTTGGACAACATCCCCGCGTATCTCGACCCCCGCCTGACGCCCCCGGACTTCCTCACCTGGTTGTCCTCCTGGTTGGGCATGGACATCGAGCCCGCCTGGCCGGAGGAGTTACGCCGGGACGTCGTGGCGCGCGCCGTGGAACTCCACCGGTGGCGCGGCACCCGGCGCGGCCTGACGGAGGCGCTGCGGCTCAGCCTCGGTGCGGGCGCCGAGATCCTCGACGGAGGCGGTGCACGCTGGTCCACCACGGCCGATGCGGAGCTGCCTCCCGCACCGACCGGGGAACTCCTCGTACGGGTCTGGCCGGAGCGCGTCACGCACCTGGATGCGCACCACGTCCTGAACGTCGTCCGGGCATCGTGCCCGGTCCACCTCACCTGCCGCGTCGAGATCTTGACCGGGCCGCCCGCCGACGGAGGGAGTTGAGCCTGTGCGCCCCTGCCCTGCCTGCGCCGCGCCCAACGATGACAGTGACGACTTCTGCGGTAGTTGCAGCTCCTACATGGGCTGGTCGCAGTCCTCGGCCCCGGAATCCGGAGCGTCCGCCGAGACTCCGGCCCCGCGCCCGCCCACCGAGACGCCGTCACCGCACCCGCTCGCTGAGACGCCGTCGCCGCGCCCGCCCGCCGAGCCATCGTCACCGCGCCCGCCCGCTGAGCCGGCGCCGGTGCCACGCCGGGAGGCTGTGCCACCGGCGTCACCGGTTTCCCCCACGTCGGCCCCGCCGCCCAACGGTGCCGCCACACCGGAAGCCGTACTCCCTGTGCTGCCCGCGAAACCGATCGCTCCTCGCCCGGTGGTACGCCCGCCGCGGCCGGCCGAGGAGATCGCGGACGGTACGCCCTGTCCGGCATGCGCCACGCCCAACCGGTCCGAGCGCCGCTTCTGCCGCCGCTGCGGCGCACGGCTCACACCGGCCGCGCCGGTCGCGGCTCTCCCGTGGTGGCGCACCCGCTGGCCCTTCCGCCGCCGCGTGCGCGTCGGTTCAGGCCGGGTGCTCCGGCGCTTCCTCACGGTGCTCGCCGTGCTCATCCTGGGGATCACGATCGTGCTCCTCATCCCGGCGGGCCGTGCCCTCTTCGAGGACACCCGGGACAAGCTCGGGAAGACGAAGGAGGTCAGTCCTTCGGAGGTCACAGCTAGTGCGGAGCTGCCCCGACACCCGGCGGCCAACGCCACGGACGGACTGTCGAACAGATACTGGGGCACGCCTCGGGTCGATACAGGTCTGTCCTTCACCTTCGGGAAACCCTTCAGGCTGGTGGCCGTCGTGGTGCACACCGGCACCTCGGCCAAGGCACAGGACTTCCGCCGCCAGGCTCGCCCCGTCCAGGCGGACCTCGTGGTGACCTCGTCGGACGGTCAGCTCCACCACAAGAAGCTGACCTTCAACGACAAGCCCGGCCCGCAGACCGTGCAGCTCGGCATCAGTGACGTGGCCAAAGCCCGCCTGGTCGTCAAGGCCGCCACGGGTCTGGGTTCGGGACGGCATATCGCCCTGGCGGAGGTCGAGTTCTTCAGACGGAATTGAGGCCGGGCCTTCGCTAGAGCAGGGTGAAGGTGTGGATCGCGCCGAGACTGGAGACAGAGCCGAGCCTCAGCGTGCAGGCGGTTATCTGGAGGGAGGGGGCAGTCATGGTTTCCACGAAGTTGTGGCCCTGGAGGTAGCCGCTGGTGACGCTGCCGGTGAAGGTGTTGGTGAAGACGGCAGCGGCGAGGTTGGAGACGCGCTGGGCCGTGACGGTACTGCTCTGACCGTTGCTCCAGTGGATGGTCCAGCTGACTGTCGCCGTGGAGAGCAGTTGCAGGCAGGACCGGCTGGTGGTGTTGGAGGAGTTGTGAGTTCCCCCGGTGATGGCGGCTGCGCCGCCGGTGCCCACGCAGGGGCCATAGGTCTGGTCGATCGTGCGGGTGCTGGAGGCAGTGGCGGAGGTGATGGGCGGGTCGTAGGTGGTGGTCGAGGTGCCGGTGCAAGTCAGGGTGTCGAGAGCCTGCGCCGAGGCACTGGAACTGGCACTGGCATGGGCATCGGCAGCCGTGGCCGGGGCGATGGGGGCGAGCACTGCCGCAGCAGCCATCAAAGCGCTCGCCAACCATTTCGACGTTCTGCGCATGAGCGGTCCTTTCGGGCGGGGCGAGACGAGGGGCTCGCCGGACAGCGGCGCACCGGCCCGTTGGGCTACGCGGGGACTTGGGTCCCGGCGTGGGCCGGACGGACGGGCACCGCGGAACCACCTTCGGGGCTTGGCCCACGCGCTCCAAGGGAGCGACAGGTGTCTGTGCGGGTGGTGGCAACACACCCCGTGCGAGCACCCCGGCAGGGCCTGGAGAGCGTTGACGGCGATGCGGTGAGCCAAGGACCTGACCAACCCCATCACGTTCTGCCGGGTCGACCCGGCGGAAGTTCCGGCTCTCCCTACGGGCAGGACCGCGGTCAGTCCTGGTCGTCCCCTGCTGCCCTCAACTTCTTCTCCACCGCTGCCTCGACCTCCTGCCGGGCAACACCCTGCTCGGCCGCGTGCTCAGCGACCGCGTCCTGGGCGTCGCGGGCCAGGTCGCGCCACGCGCGCCACGCCGTCTCGTAGGTCTTCTTCTGCGAGTCGGACCACTGCGCGGTGGCCGGTGGGCCGTACTCGCCCCGCAATCTGAGGACCTCGCGGTGCGCCGCGTCCGCAGCCTGCTGTCGTTCGGTCAGTTCATCCAGTGTGTGCGCCACCGGCGAATGCTAAGCAACCACGACATATCCCCAGGCTTGCCGCGCGGGAGACAAGGAAACCTGTCTTCGATGGGGCCCGGCCGGCGGGGCAGCGAGTCACTTGGTCCGAGGAAGCCGTCTCACAGCCGCGACCTCAGCACGTCGACCTCACAGCCCGGTGCGAACGGGTCGAAGCCGTGCTCGACCAGCCAGCGGACCGCCAGCAGGCTCCGCACCGACCACCACGCGTGAATCACGTCGAGGTCGACGTCGGTGCCGTAGCCGGCGACGACGTCGCCCAGGTGCTCCTCGTGTCCGAGCGTGTATGTGGCGAGGTCGAACAGGGCGTCACCCTGGCCCGCCTCGGACCAGTCGATGATGCCGGCGATCTCATCACCGTCGATGAACACATGGGCGATCTGCAGGTCGCCGTGCGTGAACATCGGGGTCCACGGCCGGAACGCGGCCCGGGCGACCTGGCGGTTACGGGCGACCAGGTCGGCGGGCAGGACGCCGTTCGTCACGAGCCACTCGCACTCGCTGTCGAGCTCCGCCGCCAACTTGTCGAGATTCCTTCCGGCCCGGCCGGGCCATGGTGGCAACGGCGCGTCGTGCAACTTCCGGATGGCGCCGCCTGCTGTGGCCCACGCCGCCGGCGGCGCGGACACCGACTCGCCGAGACGGCCGAGCGTCTTTCCCGGGACCGCGGCGATCGCGAGAGCGGGCGGCTTGCACCACAAAATCTCCGGGGTCGGGACCGGCGCCAGGGACATCGCTTCGACCTCGCGATCGATGCGCGCTTGATCGGCGTCCACCTTCAGGAACATGTCGCCGACGCGCAGGGTCGCGCGCTCGGAGTGAGCGACGACGACCTTGACTTCATCCATGCCGACCACTATCCCGGAAGACCGCCTTACGTTGCCGGGAAATATTGCCGTCGCCGGCAGCATCCCGCCACCTTCGTCAGACCCAGCCCGGGGCGCTGACCCGTGACCGCGAACGCCGCCCCTCCCGCTCCGGTGCAGGAGCTCTCCCCCTCCGGGACGGAGGCCGTGGAACTACCCTGGCAGCCCTCCAACCGTCCCGGGAGCAGCGTGCCGCCGTCTTTCGTCCACCGGATCACCAAGTACGACGCGGCCATCCGCGACGAGCGCGGTCACTACACGGGCACCGAGGACACGGCCAGTGACCACGGGCCGGTCGAAGCGGCGTACGTGGAGGCGGTGGGCGCCTTTGCTGAAGCCTCCGGTGTCGATCGGCTTGAGATTCGCGAGCCCGGGGTCACCGGCCCGGTTCACTTCGGCGTTGAGCCGGCGACCGGGGGACACGGCCTCGCCGGGCTCTTCCCGCCCGACCTCAGCGGCTACTACGACGGGGCAGAGGTTTCCCTCTCGCTGGCTCTGGAGCTGGTCCGCGCCATGCTCCGCGAGCAGGGTGCATGGTGCCGACTGGAGGCGGGGGACACATTCACGGTGCACGTCGGGTGGGACCAGTACGTGTATGTGGGCAGTGACCGGCCCTGTCCAGATGCCGTGGAACGTACCCGGAGGCTCGGACTCTTCCCGGAACCGCTGTCGGCCTCGCCCTACGCGGTGGATTCCGGCGACCTGGAAGTCACGGAGGTCGCGAACGAGGACTTCTGGACGCGCGTCCGCACGACCCTGGCCTCACGCCGCGCGGTGCTCCTGGAGGAGACCTACCTCCGCAACGCCACACGCTGGCACCGCATCACAACCGAGAACCTCGACGCCGTACGCGCAGATCTCGGCCCGCGCGCCTTGCTGACCGTCTGGCCCGACCTGACCCCCGACGTCGGCGCGGTCCTCGCCGCACTGCCACCGGAGAACTCCGTGGAGTTCGTGTGGGAGAGCAAGCACGGGACGATCGCCCACGCGCTCGTCGACGACACCGACTACCCGCAGCTCGCGGCCCTGGTGGCCGACGCACGGGCGGCCCGCATCCTGCCCCTGACTCTCGACGAACGCCGCCCGCTGCTCAGCGCAGCCCTGCCTGACGGTGACGGCGTGCTGCGAGCCCGGTGGTAACACGGGTCGGCGGGGCGACCGGGCGGCCGAGTGCGAAGCTGGCAGCACGCAGCACCGCAGGCACCGTGGCGCCGTCAAAGAGGCCTGGCTGTCACTTCGCTTCGGAGTCTGGTCGCGTCGGCGTCGCCCTTCTGGCGACAGCGGTGCAAGCAACAACTGCGGTGGCGTCGGCGTTGAGGAAGAGCATGAACGTCCATGACGCATCTGCCGCGTTGATCTGGCCGATGTGGAGGAGCTCTTCTTCTGCCGCCAGGAGGAGGTTGACGGTGGCGGCGAGAGCCAGTGTCGGCTGGCCGCGCCGTTGGGTGTGGCGTAGCCGCGTCCGGTAGATGTTCGCGAGTCGATCGGCGGGCACTGGGCCGTCCCAGACGACGAAGGTTCCCCCCCGCGATCAAGGCATCGCGTGCAGGGGCGCATGCGGCGGTCTGTTCGCCGAGCATCCCGGCGAGGAACTCGCGCGTCACGGCGCAGCCGGGGCCGGTGGGAAGAGCCGCACCGAATTCCGTTGCGGGATTTCGCCCACGGGCCGAAGGTGATTCCACTGTTACAGCACCATCCTGAGCGGTCGATACCAACCGAAGAGGAGATCATGCCAGGCATTGTGGTTGTCGGTGCGGGAATCGTCGGCTCCTCGGTGGCCTACCACTTGGCGCGTGAGGGGGCCCCTGTGACCCTGCTGGAACGAGGCCCGGCTCCAGGCATCGGCGTGACGGGGGACTCCTTCGCTTGGATCGGCGGCTTCGGCGGTGACTGGCCCGGCGGTGCGCAAGACCTGCGTGGATACGTACTCGCCGACTACCAGCGTCTGGAAGCCGAGTTGCCTCAGCTCGTGGTCCGCCGGACAGGCTCGCTGGCCTGGACCGATACCCCGGCCAAGGCCACGTCGGACGCACACCCGGGGCCCGGCCAGCTCCGCATCGGGCGGCGCGACATCGCCACCCTGGAACCCAACCTCCTCCACCCTCCCGACCACGCCCTCCACATCCCGAGCGACGCAGGCATCGATCCCACGGAGCTGAGCGGCGCGCTGGTGGCCGCCGCGTGCGCACACGGAGCGAACGTGCTCTACGAAACAGCCGTAACTGCCTTACAGATGACCGGCGGACGCATCGTCGGAGTGCAGTCCTCGACCGGCTTCCACGCCGCCTCCACGGTCGTGCTCACGGCCGGTGCTCACGTCCCCAGGCTCTGTGAGCCCTTGCTGCGCGGCGGCCTGCCCCTCGGTGTGTCTCCGGCCACCCTGGCGCGAGTCGCGGCACCTCCCGGCCTGGTCAAGACCATCGTGGCCACACCGGATTTCGAAGTCCGAGAGGTCCGCGACGGTGACCTCTTGCTGACCGTGCCGCAGCGTGAAGGAACAGCAGCAACCGCGGAGCAGGCCGCGCGACGCGCACTTCGCCTCCTGCAGACTGCCTTCCGTGGAGGCGGCCAAGCACGCCTGGTGGGTTACCGCACCGCCGATCGCCCCATGCCCGCCCACGGCCCGCTCATTGGCTACGTGGTACCAAATCGATCTGTGTACGTCGCCGTCATGCATTCCGCAGTCACCTTGGCACCCACCGCCGGTCGGCTGGTGGCCGAGGAGCTCACGACCGGCAGGCCACCCCGCGAACTACGGCGCTGTCGGCCTAACTAGGGTGTGTCGCGAACGTCAGTGAGCGGGTCGGAGGTGCCATGTCCCTGCAGATGCAGTTGAGCGCGATAACGCTCGACTGCCCTGATCCGATGGCTCTGGCGGTGTTCTATCAGCAGGCCACCGGGCTCGAACTCCACCCGAAGTCAGATGACGAGTTCGCCGGCCTCAACTGCGGGGACGGGAACGGGGTTCTCGTCGGCTTCCAGCGAGTAGACGACTACCGTGCTCCGAGCTGGCCCGATCAGGTCGTTCCGCAGCAGCTCCACATCTGTTTCAAGGTCGGGGACGACCTCGGCGAGGCCGAGGCGCGGCTGCTCGAGTTGGGTGCGGGCAAGCCGGAGCACCAGCCTCATGGCACCAAGGCGCGGGTTTTCACAGATCCGGCCGGGCATCCCTTCTGTGTGGTCAGAGGCGGATAGTTCAAGCAAGGGGCGCCAAGTCGAGGAATTCCCAGTGAGTTTGGGGCTGCGCGCCGCTGAGCCACTTGCCGCAGTTCTGCAGGACCGTGGGGCTCGAGGTGATGTGCTGCGTACCCGTGTTGAGGTCGCGTAGGAACCGGTCGATCGGGCCGCGCCGGATCGCCGCCGTCCCGGACCAGCGATGCACCGTCCGGCCCACCTCCTGCACGGTCCACGTTGCGTGGTTGAGCGCCAGCCTGAGCAGCGTGTCTTGCTCGGTACTCGGTATCTCGCCCGCCTCCAGGGCGACTTCGATGCCCTGCCAGACCTCCATCGCCCACGCCCGCGCGGAACGAAGCTTTGCTTCGGCGCTCGCGTACTCCGCGTGGAACTGCGCGGTGTCGACGGCGGCATTACGCATGCCGGACTTGGCCGCGGCGACCAACTTCAGTTCGTCGAGCAGGCGCCGCCCGACACCGAGCGCCCAGCCCGTGTGTCCGATGGCGGACATGTTGACCAAACCGATGCGGTAGATCGCGCCACCGTTGGTCGGGTTCGTCGTCGTGGCGGTATACGTGTGCGTGGCGGGCACGTGCACATCGGTGCAGTGGTAGTCGATGCTGTGTGTCGCACGCAGCCCCAGCACATCCCAGTTGTCGACGAGTTCCACCTGCCGCTTCGGCATCGCCAGCACCCGCAGCTCATCCGTGCCCTCGACCTGGATCGCACTGTGGATGTGGGTGGCGTGTGCCATACCGGAGGCGAACTGCCAACTGCCGCTCACCAGATAGCCACCCTCGACCGGGACCGCCCGGCCGGGCCGGGTGCCGTGCCCTGCCAGTAACGCGTGGTCCCCGCCCGCGACATCCGGGAACAAGTCGGCAGCCGCGACGGCATCGACGTAAGCCGCTGTGGTGCCTGTCATCAACTGGAGCGCCATCATCGTCCACCCGGCCGAGGCGTCGTGCCGGCTGAGCCGCTCCACTGTCTGCATCAGTTGCCGCGGGGAGAACTCGTAGCCGCCGAGGTTCTGCGGCAGCGCGGCCCTCACGACCCCGGCGCCGAGCAGCGCCCGCGCGGTGTCCTCGGTGAGTCTGCCGAGTTCCTCGGCCGTCTCCGCGTCCGCGTCGACCGCCTCGCCGAGTACGTCGATTCGCTCGAGCAGCGCGGGAAATTCCGGGCTGACGTGCAATCCGGCCGAGACCGTCATGGATGATCGCTCCTCGCAACTAGCGCCGCCGTGCCGTTCCTACATTCCTAGGGGGGACGCGGCGCGGACCTGGCGCGGTTCTCCGGGCGCGCTCTGGCCCGGACGGTCCCGAAAAATCGGTGGGCGGGCCACGGCGGCCGCTGCTAATCTGCCGAGGCCGTGCGAGAGAACGAGGAGGTGGTACCCGTGAACGCAGTATCGACATGGGTGCTCCCCTCCGGGGTCACGGCTGGGCGATAGGTCGTCCGGGAGCGCCGTTCAAGCGCTCTCCCGAAAGGCACGACCATGCACTTCACTTCAGAACGACGCCTCGACGACGGTGTCCTCGAACGCGAATTCACCCTCGGCGAGATTCGCGGCACCGAGATCCCCGGCACCCTGTGGACGCCTGCTTCAGCAGGACCCGCCCCGCTGATCCTGATGGCCCACAACAACGGCCTGCCCAAGCGGGAACCGCGGCTGGTGGCCCGAGCCCGGCACTCCGCGGCGTACGGCTACGCGGTGGCGACCATCGACGCCGCAGGGTGCGGTGACCGGCCCCGATCCGCCGCCGACGAGCAGGTTCGCGCCGAGCTCCGCCGGGCGATGCAGGCCGGCGAGCCGGTCGACGAGATCTTCGAGTCCTTCATCGGCCCGCTGGTCGAAAAGGCGGTCCCCGATTGGCAGACCACGCTGGACGCCCTCTCCGCACTGCCCGAGATCGGCGGCCAGGTCGGGTACTCGGGGTGGACTGCCCTCGGCATTCGCCTCGCGGCGGTCGAGCCGCGCATCGCGGCCGCCGGTTTCTTCGCCGGGGGTTACGTGCCTCAGGCGCAGCGCGAGGAGGCCCGGCAGATCACCATCCCGCTGCTGCTCCTGCTGCAGTGGGACGACGAAGGCAACCCCCGGCAGCGGGCCCTTGACCTGTTCGAGGCGTTCGGCAGCAAGGAGAAGACGCTGCATGCCAACCTGGGCGGGCACACCGGCACTCCGTGGTTCGAGGTGGACGACGGCAACCGCTTCTTCGGAGGGCACCTGAAGTGACATGAAGCCGTGAAGCCGTCATGGAGGGCAGGCCCCGGCATGGCCACGGTCCGCCCTCCATGACGTCGGCCAACGCGCGCGCCAGATGCGTCGGCCAACGCGCGCGCCGATGCCGATGACGTCGGCTGACGCGCCCGCCGTTACGACAGTGTGCTCAGTGCCGTGAGAACGGCCAGCGGCGTCGCCGCCGCCCATGCCTGCGGTGAGCAGGAGTGGGGGTAGGGGACCGGCCGCTGGTGTTGGGCGCGCTCGTATCCCGCCATCACCTCGGGCAGACGGTGGTCCTGGTACGCCGACGCCGCCACCAGCCCATGAGCGACCTCACGTGCCTCGTCGGCGAGCCCGCAGCGGGCGAGACCGAGCAGGACGACCGCGGTGTCGTGAGGCCAGCAGCTGCCCCGGTGGTAGGAGAGCGGGTGGTATCCGGGCTGCCCAGAGGCCAGCGTCCGGATGGCCCAGCCGGTGAAGAAGTCGGGCTGCAGCAGGCGTTGTCCCACGCGGCGGGCCTGCGACGCGTCGAGGATGCCGGACCACAGGAGGTGACCGGCGTCGGAAGCCAGCGAGTCGACGTGCCTGCCCTCGCCGTCCAGCGCGAGAGCGGGGAAGTCGGCCTCGGCCATCCAGAAGTCGCGTACGAAACGCACGCGCAGCTGAGCCGCCGCCTCCTCGAGCCGGTCGGCGAAAGCAGCGTCGTCCCACAGTGAGCGGGCGAGGTGTGCTGTGCGGACCAGTGCGTCGTAGGCGTAGCCCTGGGCCTCGGCGACGGCGATCGGCCCTTCGGCCTGTGTGCCGTCGAGGAAGCAGATCGCCCCTGCGGAATCCTTCCAGTTCTGGTTGACCAGGCCCTGCGGATCGGGGGAGTAGACCAGGTAACCACGGTCGTCCAGACCGCCGTCCCGGAACATCCAGGCGACGGCGGCCCGTGCCTGCTCCTCCAGGCGCAGAGCGAGCGTGTGGTCGCCGGTGGCCTGCGTGTAGCTGTCCAGGAGCACCAGGAAGAGCGGGGTGGAGTCCACCGAGCCGTAGTAACGGCCGTACGGCACCTGGCGGAAGTGGGCCAGCTCGCCGTGCCGTATCTCATGGACGATGCGGCCGGGCTGCTCGTTGCGGAACGCGTCGTACTCCGTGCCCTGCGTCGCGGCGAGTGCGCTGAGCGTTCCCGCGGCCAGCTGTGGCCGGTAGGGGAGTGCGAAGAGCGAGGTGAGCAGTGAGTCGCGCCCGTAGAGCGAGAGGAACCAGGGGACTCCGGCGCCGGGCAGGCGCACGCTCTCCCCGTCCGGCCCGGGGGCGGACACCCGCAGCGAGGCCAGGTCGCTGAGTCCACGGGCGCAGGCGGCGGCGAGCCCGTCGGGAGCGTCCGGCGGCATCGGCAGTGGGGAGCCGAGGAAGGCCGCGCGGTCGGCGGCCAGGTCGGCCGCAGCCCGGGAAGGCGTGATGGGCTCGGTCGGCGCGGCGGTTTCCGGCGCACCGGGCGCGTGTGCCGCGGCCGACAGGAGCAATTGCGCGCTGCCGTGAGCCGGCAGGTCGATGTGCCACTCCAGCCGGTGTGCGGTGTCGGCCCGCGACGGCTTCAAGGGCTCTTCGGGTCGCACCGCCGTGGGGGCGGGGGTCGCGGACACCGTGGTCCTGGCGACCCAGTCCGCCCGCTCGTAGACGAAGGCGACACCGTCGGGCAGGACAGTCGCGGCGCGCCGGGCGCCGTCCTTGGCGTAGTCCCGCTTGTCGGACCGCAGTTCGAGCTGATCGGCGAAGTCGGCGTCCACGGTCAGGCCGAGGACGGCTGTGGTGGGGGACGGGCGGTTGTTGACCAGTTGGATACGTTCCGTCAGAACCCCTGGGGCCAGGGCCTGTTCGCGGAAGACGGTGTAGGCCGGGGGCTCGTCGCGGGTGCCCGGCGGGGTGAGCACGCACTGGGCTGACGTCTCGCCCGCGGACGGGGTGAGCACGAGGGGAGTGGTGCCGTCGACCGTCAGGGTCCACCGGCTCACATGGCGTGCGTCGCGGTGGAAGAACCCGTCGGGCGACGAGCCGCTGCGGCCGGTCAGACCACCGTCGGCGCCGAGCACGGCGAAGGTGCCTGAGTGGATCAAGGTGGTGTCCGCTGCGCCGTTCACGTACGCGCTCCGTTCGAAGGGCTTGCGAGGCCGGGGTCCGCGGAGCGCCGGCCGGCCAGCAGGTCGAGGGTGAGGGCCGCGGTCCATCCGAAGTCGCGGGTGCCGCGGGCCTGGGCGGTGACCGGGTCCACGTATTCGGCGAAGCCGCTCGTACCCGCCGCGCCGAGCATGGCCGTGCGCAGCGCGTCCGCCGCGCCGAGTTGTCCGTACTGGCGCAGGCCGCGCTCGAGGAGCCAGTTGGTGTTGAACCACGCCGGTCCCCGCCAGTAGCGGGACGGGTCGAAGTCACGCCCGTCGAAGTCGTACGACGGCAGCATGGGAACCGCGCCGAGCCGGAAGCCGGGGCCGGCCGCTGTGGTGAGCAGGGCGTCGACGATGTGCTGGGGGAGTGCGGGAACGATCAGCGGCACGAGACCGGCGATGCTGCGCTCGGCGATGAGGTCGCCGCCGACCAGGTCGCGGTTGAGGAACATGCCGTCGGCGGGCGACCAGAGCCGCTCGACCAGCGCGGCCGTCAGGCGGGCCGCCCGCTCCTCGTGCGGAGCCGGGTCGGCACCGATCTCGGCGGCGATCCTGGCGAGGGCGTGTTCCGAGACGATCAGGAGCGCGTTGACGCAAGGGTCCTCGACGGCGAAGGCGTGGTCGCTGCCCGCGTCCGCGTAGCCGCTGTCCCGGTAGTCGGTGGCGAGCCGCACATAGCGTCCGTAATCCAGGTCGGTGGGACGTTCCGCGGGCTGCCCGTGGTCGAGATCGGCGCGCCGGTAGGAGCCCGCGGCGACGGGGTCGACGCGCGCCAACGGGCCGTCCCAGCAAGGGCTGTTGTCCATGCCGGGCTCCCAGGGGTGCACCATGGCGGCTAGTCCCCCGCGGCCGAGATCGCGCGGCCCCGTCAGGTAGTCGTGCCAGGCGGCGAGCCGGCCGTACAGGCGGGGCAGAAAGCCGCGGCGGCGCGAGGCCTGGGGGTCGGCTTCGTGGACGAGCCAGGCGGCCATGGCGTGGACCGGCGGCTGCACGATGCCGGAGGTCTCGGTGTGGGTGGGGGCTCCGGCGGCGGCGCCGGCCGTGGAGGAGCGCCAGAAGTCGGGGCTGGGGAAGTAGGCGTCCAGCGGCACCTGCGGGTTGAAGACGATGTGGGGCACGCGCCCGTCGACCCACTGGGCGCCCAGCAGGCTCTCCAGTTCGCGCTGGGCCCTGCGTACGGAGAGGTGGCGCAGGCCGATCGCGATGAACGCCGAGTCCCAGCTCCACTGGTGCGGATAGAGGCCGCGGGAGGGGACGGTGGAGATGCCGGTCCAGTTGCGGAGCAGGACCCGTGCCGCGCCGCGCCGAAGGGTCAGGTCATCGGCGGCGGCGGGCACGGGAGTTTCGAGCAGCGAGGTCACGCGCCGGACCTCCGCAGGAACGCGGGGATGGAGCGCACCGCCTGGACGGGGTCGCCGGTCAGCCGGCACTCGGCGGCGAGGTAGCCGTCGAAGCCGATGGTGTGCAGGGCGCCGAGCCATGCGGGCCAGTCGAGGTGACCGGCGCCGGGCTGGAACCGGTTGGAGTCGCTGACCTGCGCGTGCCCGATGTAGGGGGCGACGGCGAGGATGGCCTCGGCGGGGTCGGCCTCCTCGATGTTCATGTGATAGCTGTCGATGCCGATGCGCACGGAGTCGAGGCCAACCGTGCGGATCAGGTCCGCCGCCTGGTCGAGGCGGTTGACCATGTGGTCCTCGTAGCGGTTGAGGGGCTCCAGGTAGAGGGTGACGCCCTCGGTGCGCGCGTGTTCGCCGAGCTCGCCCAGCCCTTCGATGAGGACCTCGCGGTCCTGCTGCTCGGAGCGGGGCGGCTCGAAGGGCGGCAGGCGGCGCGAGAACATTCCGTACGAGGCCGGTGTCTGTACGCCGAGCGCGCCGATCTCGGCTGCCACGCTGAGCTGCGACTTCATCTGTGCCAGCGCGTCGCGCCGCAGGTCGTCGTCGAACGCGGCGAAGAAGTGGAGCATGTCGACGCAGACGGTCGGCATGACCACTCCGTCGGCGATGGCCTGCTTCAGCTCGGGAAGCCGGTCACGGAAGTGGAAGTCGCCCTTGGAGCGCAGCTCGACCGCGTCGTAGCCGGCGTCCTGCGCGAACGCCCACTTCTCCTGGAGTGTGTCGCCCGGGAGAAGCTGTTCCTGGCAGGCGGTTTTCAGCATGGTGAAGCCTTTCAGCGCTGAGCGTCAGCGGTCTGGTGTGTCTGGATAACTGCTCGTGTGCCGGGGCCGTGCGCCTGGCCCGTGCGCGGGGTTCAGAACTCCAGCACGATCTGCAGGGCGTCGGCGGGCCGCTCGTCGAGCAGCACGTAGGCGTCGGCGGCGTCCGCTACCGGCACGACGTGACTGACCAGGGACTTCACGTCGACCTGGCCCTCGGCGACCAGGGACAGGAACGTCTGCTGCAGCCGCTCTACGGTCCACCGTCCGGCCAGCTGCGGGGGAACCCCGCCGATCTGGGAGCAGATCAGCTGCACCCGGTTGTGATGGAACTCGTCGCCCAGGCGCAGCCCCGCTCCGTCACCCTGGTAGAAGCCGGACGCCACGACGCGGCCGCCGACGGTCACCGAACGCAGGGCCTCGTGCAGGGCCGGGTACACACCGCTGATCTCGATGGCGACATCGGCGCCCGTGCCGCCGGTGGCCTCGCGGATGCGTTCGGCGACGGTGTCGGTGCGTGCGTTGAGGGTGTGCCGCGCGCCGTACTCACGGGCCGTCACCAGGCGTCCGTCCAGGGCGTCCACGGCGGTGACGCGGGCGCCGTTGAGCTGGGCGAGGCGGGTGGTGAGCAGGCCGATGACGCCCTGGCCGAAGACCGCCACCTCCTCGCCGAGGTGGATGTCGGCGGCGAGCACCGCGTTGTACGCGATGGCGCCGACCCGGGCGAAGGCCCCGGCCAGGGGTTCGAGACCGGCGGGCAGAGTGTGGCCGATCATGCGCTCGGCGGGGACGATGCCCTCGCTGCGGTGGCCCCAGATGCCCCACACGAGGTCGCCAGGAGTGGGCATGCCGGGCGTGTCGACGAGTTCGGGGGAGACCTCGGTGACCTCGCCGACCTCGGAGTAGCCCCACCCGGCGACCGGGTACTCGATGCCGGCCGCGCCGTCGCGGAAGATCCGCGCCTCGGCGTCCCAGGTGCGCGTCAGGTAGGGGTTCGTGCCCCGGTAGGCGGTGAGTTCGGTGCCCGCGGAGATGCCGGAGTAGCGGGTGCGCACCCGCAGATGTCCTGCGGGCAACGGCGCACTCTCGTGCTCGGCTACTTCGACCTGACGGGGGCCGGTGAACTGGACGACGCGTTCCACGGGAGCTCCGGTAGTGCTGGGAATGGGTGTTACTCGCTGACTTACGTCGAAGGTATCTCAGAGTTATGTCTTGTCAATACGCAAAAGTGGTGCTGAGATGCTCGGGACAGTGCGTGAGTGGCGTGAGGACACAGCATGTTGATGAAAACCCGGCGGTCGAGGGCGGCCCGGTACGGGCTCGCCGCGACCTTGACCGCGGGCCTGCTCGCAGGCTGCTCCGGCAGCTCCGACGCCGAGCGGCAGGCCGACAACACGATCACGGTGTGGTCGCAGGAGAACCTCCCACCGCGGATGGCGGCGACCGAGAAGATCGTCAGCCGTTTCGAGAAGGAGACGGGCGTCGAGGTGAACCTGGTCGGCGTGGACGAGGCGCAACTGCCGCAGCTGATCATGTCGGCGGCCGCCTCCGGCAAGCTCCCGGACGTCATCGGCGCCGTCCCCATGGGTCAGGTCTGGCAGATGTACGGCAACGGCCTGCTGAACACGAAGGTCGCCGACCAGATCGTCGATGACCTCCACCCGGGCACCTTCAACGCCAACGCCCTGTCCCTCACCCAGGACCACGGCACCCGCCTCGGCGTCCCCTCCGACGCCTGGCTCCAGCTGCTGGTCTACCGCAATGACCTCTTCGCCGACGCAGGCCTCAAGGCCCCGGACACCTACACGAAGGCCAGGAAGGCGGCGGCCGCTCTCGACAGCGAAGGCCGGGCAGGCATGTCCGCCGCCACCGACCCCTCGGACGTCTTCACCCAGCAGAGCTTCGAGGACCTCGCCCTGGCCAACGGCTGCCGGCTCGTCGACTCGGCCGGCAAACCCGCGCTCGACTCGCCGCAGTGCCGCAAGGCCTTCGCCGCGTACGACGACCTCGCACGCGAGCACGGTGCGTCCGGCACCCAGAGCGTCGACACCACCCGCGCCACCTACTTCGCGGGCAAGTCCTCGATGATGATCTGGTCGTCCTTCCTGCTCGACGAGTTGGCCGGCCTGCGCTCGGACGCGCTGCCCAGCTGCCCGCAGTGCAAGAAGGACCCCAAGTTCCTCGCCCGCAACACCAACGTGATCACCTCCCTGCAGGGTCCCGACGGCAAGGAACCCGCCCAGTTCGGCGAGATCACCTCCTGGGCCGTCACCAAGACCGCCGAGACCGGCGCCTCCCGCAAGTTCATCGAGTACATGATGAGCAAGGGATACGAGGACTGGTTCGGCATGGCCCCCGAAGGCAAGATCCCGGTCCGTACCGGCACCAAGAGCGAGCCCGGAACCTTCGACCGGGCCTGGCGCTCCAGCGTCATGGGCGTCGACCGCCGCGCCTCCATGCAGAAGGCCTACCCGCCGGAGCTCCTGGACCGGCTCGTCGCGGGCGTGGGCAACATGAAGCGCTGGGGACTCACCGAGGGCCAGGGCGCGCTGGTGGGCGCCACCAACGGAGAGCTGCCCGTGGCCAAGGCCATCGGCGCGATGACCAGCGGCCAGATCTCACCGGACGAAGCCGCCGAGGAGGCCAACGACGAGGTGGCCGCGCTCCAGAAGTCCCTCCAGTAGCCGCCCGCACAGGCGCTCCCCTCAGACGGTTCTTCAGACGGTCCTTCAGGCGCTCTTCCCGGCGCTCCTTCTTCGAGGTAACCCATCCATGAGCACACTCCAGAGCGGCGCGAAGAAGCGCCGCCACCACCAACCCGAGCCTTCCGGAAAGAACCAGCCGCAGTCCTCCAGTAGGCGGGAGAACCGCGCCGGACTCGCCTTCGTAACCCCCACCTTCCTGGTGGTCCTGGTCGTGGTGATCCTGCCGATCCTGTGGACCGTCCTGCTCGCCTTCCAGCACGCCAGGCTCGTCAACATCCAGGACAGCGGTCTCTTCGGCCGCTGGACCCTGGCCAACTTCGAGCAGGTATTCGGCTCGCCCGGCTTCTGGAGCAGCCTCGGCACCACGCTGCTCTACACCGTCGGCTCCACCGTGGGCTCCGTCGCCCTCGGTCTCATCGCGGCCCTCGCCCTGCGCAAGCCCTTCCGCGGCCGGGGCATCCTGCGTGCCGCGATGCTCCTGCCGTACGTCGCGCCGGTGGTCGCCGTCGCCTTCGTCTGGGAAGTGGCGCTCAGCCCCCAGTTCGGCATCGTCAACGAATGGGGCCACAAGCTCTTCGGCTGGGACGACCCGATCGCCTTTCTGTCCACCCGGTCCTACGAAGTGAGCCTGCTCGGCGTGCACTTCGACATCCCGCTGGCCCTGCTCACCGTCATAGCCTTCGAGACCTGGCGCTACTTCCCCTTCGCCTTCCTCTTCATGCTCGCCCGCCTCCAGGCCGTACCCAGCAGCCTGGAAGAGGCCGCGGAAGTCGACGGAGCCACGCTGACCCAGCGCTTCCGCCACATCCTGCTGCCGCAACTGATGCCCGTCATCGCGCTGTTGTCCGTCCTGCGCTTCATCATGACGTTCAACAAGTTCGACGACATCTACCTGCTCACGGGCGGCGGCTCCGGCACGGACGTCGTGGCCGTACGCGTCTACGACTTCCTCACCTCACGCTTCGATGTCGGCGCCGCGTCCGCACAGGCGCTGGTCCTGGCCGTCGCGCTGATGGCCCTCCTGGGCATCTATTTCAAGTTCTTCGGCAAGAAGGTGCAGGAGGAGTCGGCATGACCCGGACCCAGACGATGACCCGAGCGGGCACCGAGCAGCCACAGCGGCCGGACCGCCCCCGGTCCGAGCCGCCGAGCCGCATGCCGCGGCTGACCCGCGCGCAGTTCGAGGAGCGCTTCTTCGGCGTCCTGCGCTGGGTCGTGATCGCCTTCCTCGCCGCGATCACGATCGTGCCCTTCTACTACATGCTCCTGCTGTCGGTGAAGCCCATCGACGCACTGCTTCTCGACCCCGGCAACCTCTGGGTCTCTGCCAAGGACTTCACCCTCAGCACGTACGAGAACGTGCTCAAGTCGTCCTCCGACGGCGGCCAGGGTTTCCTCGGCATGCTGCTCAACTCGGCACTCGTCGCCGTCGCCACGGTCCTGCTGACGCTGGCCGCCGCGGTGCCCGGCGCGTACGCGGTCAGCCGACTGAAGTTCTTCGGCAACCGGCACGTCAGCGCCATCTTCCTGGCCGTCTACCTCTTCCCCGCGACACTGCTCGCGGTGCCGCTGTTCGTCATGTTCGCGAAGATGGGGCTCTCCGGCAGTCTCGTCGGCCTGGCCATCGTCTACATCGCCCAGACGGTCCCGGTCTCGATCTACATGCTCAAGAACTACTTCGTCACCATCCCCTTCAGCATCGAGGAAGCGGCGGCGATCGACGGGGCCTCACGGCTGCAGACCGTCCGAAAGATCATCCTGCCGCTCGCCACGCCGACCCTGATGGCCACCGGGCTCTACGTATTCATGATCGCGTGGAACGAATTCCTCTTCGCGCTCCTTTTCCTGGCCGCCGAGCCCGACAAGTGGACGGTCTCGCTGGGACTGCAGCAACTGGCCAACGGCATCGAGGTGTCCAAGACCGTACTGATGGCCGGGTCGGTCATCCTCACCATCCCCGTGGTACTCCTGTTCTTCGCCGCCGAACGGCTCCTGACCGAGGGCCTGACCAGCGGCGCGGACAAGGGCTGACACCGGCTCAGCACGGCAGGCACCACACGCATCACACGCATCACCCGCACGACACGGCACAGATCAACAGGACAGGACGGGGAACAGCGGGCATGGCAGGAAACCAGGCCAGCGCAGGGCACCTGCTGCAGCTCATCCGCAGCGGACAGGCCACCACGCGCGGAGCGCTCCAGCAGGCCACCGGACTCTCCCGGTCGACGGTGGGCCACCGGCTCGACCAGCTCTTCGCGGCCGGCTGGCTGCGCGATGCGACGGGTGCCTCCACCGGCGGACGCCCCTCCGCGCGCCTGGAGTTCGACCCGACGCACGCCGTGGTGATCGCCGCGGACCTGGAGACCCGGCACGCGCGCGCCGCGGTGCTCGACCTGTCGGGAAACGTTCTCGCCGAGCACAGCGGAGCCCTCCTCATCGGCGACGGCCCCGACCGCGTCCTGGACGAACTGGCCCGCTGGTTCGCCCCGTTGCTCGCCGAGGCAGGTGCCGACGCGGCACGGGTCTGCGGCATCGGCCTTTCCGCGCCGGGCCCGGTCGACTGGGAGACGGCCCAGATCGTGCAGCCGCCGATCATGCCGGGCTGGGACCGCTTCCCCGTACGGGAACGACTGCGCGAGGCATGGGCCGAGCACATCGGCCCCGCGTCCGATGCGGGGCCCCCGCCCGTCTTCGTGGACAACGACGCCAACCTGATGGCCTTGGCGGAGCAGCGAGTCGGTCACCCGGACTGCAGTGCCTTCGTTCTGATCAAGGCTTCCACGGGCATCGGCGCCGGCGTCATCGTCGGCGGACAGGTCTACCGAGGCATCGACGGCGGGGCCGGCGACATCGGCCACATCCGTCTGCACGACCGCCCTGACGCCCTGTGCATGTGCGGTTCCTACGGCTGTCTCGCCGCGGTCGCCAGTGGTGGCGCCATCGCCAGGCAGCTGACCGCCGCCGGAGTGCCCACCGCTTCGGGATCCGACGTTCGCGCCCACCTCGCCACCGGCCACCCGGACGCTACGCGCTTCGCCCGGGAGGCGGGCCAGCGCGTGGGCGAAGTCCTCGTCACCGTCGTCACCTTGCTGAACCCCGGCGTTCTGGTCCTCACCGGCGACTTGGCCGGAACGCCCTTCCTCACCGGTGTACGTGAGCTCCTCTACCAACGCGCCATGCCGCGCACCACCTCCCACCTTCAGGTCGTCACGTCGGAACTGGGCGACCACGCCGCCCTGATGGGCGCCACCCTCATGGTCGTCGAACACCTCTACGCGCCGGATACGGCGGATGCGCGCCTCGTCGCGCTCCTCGCCACCGGCGACAGGTGAACCGCTCACGCGCGACGCCGGACCCACTTCCGCGCACTACAGGCCACGCGCACCACAGGCCATGCCCCCGCACATCACAGGCCACGCACACGCACACCCCGGAGTAGCACCATGCCGCACCTCAGCACCCCCGACGCCGCCGCTTGGGCCCATGCGCCCGTCCACGTGGGCCTCGTGGGGGCCGGCCCGTGGGCTCGTGCCATGCATGCGCGCATGCTGGCCGCGGGCCCGGAGACGACACTCGCCGGGGTCTGGGCCCGTCGGCCCGAGGCTGCCGCGGAGGTCGCCGCGGCGTACGGTGCTCCGGTCGCCGCCTCCTACGAGGAACTCCTCGACATGTGCGAGGCAGTGGCCTTCGCCGTACCGCCCGCCGTGCAGTCCGCCCTTGCCCCGCGTGCCGCTGCGGCGGGCCGCGCACTGCTCCTGGAGAAGCCGCTCGGTGTCGACCTGGACGCCGCCCGCGGAGTCGCGTACGCGGTTGCCGAGCACCAGGTGATCTCCCAGCTCGTCCTCACCAAGCGGTACCACCCGGCCACCCGCGCCTTCCTCGCCGAAGCGGCGAAGCGGGATGTGTCCGGTGCCCGCTCGTGCTACCTGCACGGTGCCTTTCTCGGGGGCGACTTCGCCACGGGGTGGCGGCTGGAGCACGGCGCGCTGCTCGACCTGGGCCCGCACCTCCTCGACCTGCTCGACACCGCCGTCGCCCCGATCGTCTCCGTACGCGCCACGGGCGATCCGAAGCGCTGGATCGAACTGACCTGTGAACATGAGAACGGGGCGATCAGTCAGGCTTCCCTGTCCGGCAGCGTGAACCTTCCGCGGGCCAGGACGCGGGTGGAGCTCTTCGGGCCCGGCGAAGAGCTGGTCTACGACACGGCCGGCATCGACCACGAGGAGTGCTGGCCCATTCTGCGGCGCGAGTTCGCCACCGCGGTCCGTACGGGACACGGCACGGGAATCGACGCGGCGCACGGCCTCCACATCCAGCGACTGCTCGACCACGCCGCGGGCTGACGATACGGGCGCCCGCTGTCAGCGCGACAGCGGGCTCTACGACTGAAGGCGTCAGGGTGGAGAGGGGCAATGCCTCTCCACCCTGACGCCTTCAGTGGTTGATGTATGCGGTAGAAGTCAGATGCGCCCATGCGTCAGCCGTGTCAACGGTCCGCCCTGGACCTTCGCGGTCCGGCGCCCGGCGGTGAAGGAAACACCGACCACACTGACCAGGCCGGCGGCAGCCCCCGCGGCGATGGCCTTACGGTTCTTCACCAGGGTCCAGCCGGCGACTGCCGTGGAAGCGACCTTGCCGGAGGCCGACACCACTGTCTTGCCGCCGCTCTCGATGCCCGCGGCTGCCGCCTGCTTCGCACGCTGCGTCGCGAGTCCGAACGAATGCGCACCAGAAGTGGCGGCGTCGGCCGCCTCCCCGGCGGTCCCCTTCGCCTTCTCGGCAGCCTCGGTCGATTCCTGCTTGGCCTTCTGTGCGGTGGTGTTCACCTTGCGCGCTCCTGTACTCGCAGCGGACCGCCCCTTGGCGGATGTTGCCTTCGTGCTCTGTCGAGCGTTTCCGGCGCTGTCACTGGAATTTCTTCTCTCGTCAGCCATGGAGTCCGTGTTGCCGTTCAACGCCTCGTGAAACAAGAAGGGTTCGACTACTGGTGAACATCGCTCCCACGAGCTGGATCTTCCGACGCATATTGCTACCGATATTGCTACCGAAAACGGACGGGTGGACGCCGCACCGCATGCTCACGCGCGCCAGCGGTGTACGTATCCCTCCATCAACGGGCCCCCGACCAAGTCGAGAGCCTGCTTGACCGCAGCGGCCAACGGCGCGGGGTCGGCGTGCTCGGACACGGCGCGATGCCCGTTCAGGAGGGCTGTACCCAGGGTGGGATCCGCGATCAGCAACCGGCGGGGAAGCCACTTGCCGATCCCTGTCCAGGCACGGTGATGGGCGGTAACCAGGTCAGCCGCCAAGCGCAGCACCTGATCGGCGAGGGAAAGCTGCTCGTACCGGTCCGCCGGTGGAGTGTCGCCGAGGTCGTCCAGGAAGCAGGTGAGGGCGTAGCGACCGTGTTGCCATTCGGCATCGGTGAGCGGTGGAGGACCGGACGCGAGCACGCTTCGAGCCAGCTGGCGGGTACGGGCCACGTGTCCGTGTGGATCAGCCAGGGGCAGACCTTGGTCGTAGACGAAGAGGACGGTGCCGCGACGCCGGGCCCGGTCCCAGGCAAAGAACTCGGGAACGTCCGCAAGGGTGTTCAGAAACAACTCGACTATGCGGCCATCGTGACGGATCACCTCCCGGCGGCTCGTGTCGGAGTCGGGGAGGAGAACGGCCACATCCAGATCGCTGGCAGGGGTGGCACGCCCTTGAGCGGCGGAACCTCCGAGCAGGGCACCCAGGGCATGCGGGAACAGCTCGTTGACCACACGGAGAGCTTGGGCTTCGACAGCTTCTTGATCGTCCATGGACGCTCATCGTGCCAGCCCACCCGCTCGCCACGGCATTGGTTCCCGACGCCTGGAAAACTAGAGGCCCGTGCCGGGAACAGGTGATCCGGGCGGTGCTGTTGCACCGACGGGGGCACCGGCGCCCGGCGGCCGGGGAACGGAGAGCACGAGGTCATCGGCCCCACCGGGATTCGGGCGTCCGCGCCCCAGATCGCGGCGCAGTGGAGCCTGGGCCACGACGCCTGGGCCAGGACATTTTCTTGCAGGAGGACTGTTTTTTATGATCGACCGGCCTTTGACACTCATGGCAGTACACGCCCACCCCGACGACGAGGCCACCGGAACCGGAGGTGTCCTCGCGCGGTATGCGGCGGAAGGATTCCGTACGGTACTTGTGACGTGTACCGACGGCGGTTGCGGGGACGGGCCGGGGGGCGTAAAGCCAGGCGATCCCGGCCACGATCCGGCGGCCGTCGCCCAGATGCGCCGTCAGGAACTCAGGGAGAGCTGTGACGTCCTGAAGATCAGCGATCTGGAGACGCTGGACTATGCCGACTCCGGAATGATGGGCTGGTCGAGCAACGACGCCCCCGGATCCTTCTGGCAGACCCCCGTGGAGGAAGGCGCCGCCCGCCTCGCGGAACTCATGCGGCACTACCGCCCTGATGTGGTCGTCACTTACGACGAGAACGGCTTTTACGGCCACCCCGACCACATCCAAGCCCACCGCATCACGATGGCGGCGCTGGCGATGACCACGCTGACACCGAAGGTGTACTGGACGACGATGCCCCGCTCGATGATGCAGCGGTTCGGGGAGACCATGCGCGAGTTCCAGGAGGACATGCCGGAGCCGGATCCCGCCGAGGCCGCCGCGCTCGCTGAGATCGGTCTTCCCGACGACGAGATCACCACGTGGGTGGACACCACCGCCTTCAGCGGCCAGAAGTTCGACGCGCTGGCCGCGCACGCCAGTCAGGGCGAGAACATCTTCTTCCTCAGGATGGGCAAGGAGAGGTTCGGCGAGCTGATGGGCATGGAGACCTTCGTACGCGTCGCGGACTCCACGGGCGCGGCCGTACCCGAGAACGACCTCTTCGCCGGACTACGCTGATCCACCCGACAGGGACGGGCTGGGTGGGCCGGGCCTGGTCGCCATCGGCCAGGCGCTAACCGGGAAGCAGCCACCACACCGCGGCCCGGACCGTCCGCGGTCTACCCAGCGCCCCCGTGCGCGAGCAGTGCGACGCCAGTCATCCGATCGGCACGCGCATCTCCTTGCGTACCTGCAGCGTCGTCCGCGCGACCTGCGCCAGGTCGACGTCCTGGGGGTCCTGGTTCACGTTCTCATCGGTCACCAGGCCCACGGCGGCTCCGGTGTTGGCGTCACCCCACGCGCACATCGGGACGTTGCTCCGTGTTCCGTCCCGCTCGGAGGTCAACACCTGGCAGCGCAGCGTCGTGTCCGAACCCGAGGGTGTGATGTCGCGGGCGGGGACGGCGACCGTAGCGCCCTCGGCTTCGGCGGCGCCCTCCATCATGTCGGAGCGCGCCGCGGCCGGGTTCTTGAACTGCCCGTACATGCCGGAGACGACCAGCCTGCTGCCGTCCTGTTCTCCTTGCCCCATGTAACCGCCCACGACAGCCGTGGGGTTGCGGACGTTGCTGCGGTTGCGGTTCTGCTCCACGACCCGCCGACCTGCGGTGTCCGACTGGTCCGTGCTGAGCGTGAACGTTCCTCCGGCCAACTGGTCAGGCACCCGCAGGCGGTACTTCGCCTCCGGGAACCCCGCACCATCGCCGACCATGGCGAAACCCGCGATCACCAGGACCAAGGCCCCCACGCCGGCACCGACGACGGCCAGCACTTTGCCGGTGCTGCGTTTGGCCGGCGGCGTCATGGGCGGCGCACCCCAGTAACCGGGGCCGGGACCAAGACCTGGGCCAGGACCCGGGCCCGCCCCATAAGGCTGCTGCCCGGACGGCCCGTACGGGGGAGGGGCGGCACCGAAACCGGCGGGTGGTGAGGGCGGCGTGGACATGCCGCCACGCTACGTCATTGCGTGGACACGGCAACGCCCGGCCCGGCCTGGGCAGTTGTGGGGCGGCGCCTCCGAGCGAGTGAGCGATTGAGTGAGCGGGCCGGGTCAGAGCACGACGCGGTAGTGGGTGGTCAGGCGACGGTCGTCGCCCAGAACGTGGAAAGCGAGACCGGGGGGCTGGTCGCGGTCGGCGGGGTGGTCGCTCTCCCAGGGCATGCGCAGGGTCCAGGTGACGGCCGGCCCGACGATCAGTGGGCGAGCGGCGAAGGTGGAGGCCGCCGCTGTGTGAGCGTGGCCGGTCAGGAGGGCGACGACCTGGGGGTGTGCGTCGAGCAGGGCGGCCAGTTGCTCGGGCTGTTCGAGCATTCCGGAGTCGGGCAGGGGATGGTGGAGTTCGACCGGTGGCTGATGGAAGGCGATCAGCGCCGGGGTGTCCTGCGGCAGGCCCGCGAGTTGGGTGTCGAGCCAGTCGAGCGTCTCGGCATCCAGGCGCCCCTCGTCGCGGCCGGGGATCGTGGAGTCGCACATGAAGATGGCGGTCCCGGCAATGTGGTGCATCCGGTTGATGGGGGTGGTGCCTGGGGTCTCTCCGAGCAGGGCCTTGCGGTAGGCCGGACGTGCGTCGTGGTTGCCGGGGCAAGTGAGCACCGGGAAGGGGGCCTTGAGGATGCGCGCCGCTTCCTCGTACTCCGCCTCTGTGCCGTGGTCGGCGACATCTCCGGTGACCAACAGGGCGTCGACCGGGTGGGGCAGGGCTCGCAGGTAGTCCATGACGCGGTCGGCACGCTGGATGGACCTCTGGCTGCCGTCCAGGTGCAGGTCGCTGATCTGGGCAAGCAACACTGTCATGATCCATCCCCCGTAATTCGTCTCCTCGTCTCGTCGGTTCCTTCGAGACGATCTGACCACCGCTCCACGCCGGGACAGGCCCCCGACCATCCAGTGTCTAACGGTAGTTCTCATTTAACCGTTAGGGACTCTAGGGTGTACGTGGGCGGGTGATCAAGTAGCTGACGCGGACAGACCCGGAAGGGGGCGCTGATGGAACGCTGGCTGGCACTGGAGTTGGCGAGCACGATCCGCCACGACGGAGACGGCGGCGTCACCGATGACCTCGCCACGGTGCATGGAACGGGCCACTGGATCCAGGCTCAGGCCGATCTCCTGGCTGTACACGTCGCGCCGGGAGAGGTCGCCGCGGACGAAGGGCTCAGGAGCGAGATCATCGAGCTGCGGCGCGCGATGCGCGCGCTGTTCGCACGGACGGTCAGCCCGGCGCCGCCCAGCCCGGCGCCGCCCAGCCCGGCGGACGCACGCCGGCTGATGCCGGCTGACCAGGCAATAGCCCACATCAACGCTGTCGTTGCGCGCGAGCCAGTCGTTCCGCAATTGGACTGGCCCTCCGAAGGAACACCTGCTGCCCGCCTGCAGTCGCCGGAGAACGACCCGAACATCCGGCTCATGGCCACCTTGAGCCGCGCCGCCATCGACTTCCTGAGCGGCCCCCAGCGCGAGCACCTCCGTGCCTGCACCGCTCCGCGGTGCGTGCGTTACTTCGTCAAGTCCCACGGGCGGCAGGAGTGGTGCAAACCGTCCTGCGGAAACCGCGCCCGGGCAGCGCGCCATTACCGACGCCAGCGCCTGGCACCCGAGGGTGGCCCCACCTTGTGATGACTCCCGGAGGCGTTGGCGCTGAACGAAAGCACCGACCGCCCAGCGCCACCTCTGCGGTACGTCAGCGCTGCGCGACGGTCACATCACTGCAGTTGCTCCGCGCCCCGGGGTTCCTGCCGCCAAGCCCCGGGATCAGTACCGCCGCCACCGCCAGGTGCATCAGAGCGAGGGCGGCCCGGGTGCCGCCGTCCATGCCGTCGCCGATGAACGGCAGGAAAGACACGGCCAGTACGACGCCGGCTGCCCCGGTCCAGATGGCGCGGGCGCGGCGCGCCGCAAACCGCTCCAGGATGGCCAACAGCCCCCAGGCGGAGAGCGACGCCAGCAGCGCGACCGACACCACCGGCACGGCTCCGATGTGAAGGGTCTGCTCGCTGTCGGCGATCCGTAGCCGGTGTCCCAGCAGGGGGTCCGCGACCAGCCATACCAGGGCGGCGGACAGGACGGCTAAGGCCGTGACTCCCAGGCGCCTTCCTCGCGCGCTCACTTGGCGCCCCTTGAGACCGCTCCGTGCAGGAAGACGTCCACCAGTTCCTGCGGGGTCAGGTCGGGTTCGTCCTCCGTTCGCGGCTGGGTGAAGAGCAATCCGAAGAAGAGGGCGGCGATCTGCTCGGGCGGCCGGCGCAGGGTCGCCCTTTCGGGCTCCAGCAGTTCCGCGAGGGCCGCGCGGATACGGGTCGTCGACTCGGCGCGGCCCGCGCCGCGCACCGTACCGGGGTGCTTGCCGCCGCGATGCCCCAGCGAGCCGACGATCGCGCCCATCCTGTCCATGTGCGCCTGCAGCGCCTCGGCCGCCTCCGCGAGCCGGTCGGGCAGAGGCTGGGACACGTCGATCGCGTCGAGCTCGCGGATCGCGTGCTCGGGGGAGAGCGCCTCGGCCACGCAGGCCTGCAGCAGTTCGTCCTTGTCGGCGAAGACACGGAAGATCGTGCCCTCGCCGATGCCCGCGGCGCGGGCGATCTTCGCGGTCGTTACCGCGGCCCCGTATTCGGCGATCAGCGGGATGGCGGTCTGGATGATCATTTCACGGCGCCGCTCCGGCGACATGGCGGCGGCGCGGCGGCGAGGGGGCGGGTTCTCCTTGGCTGCTGTCATGGTGCCGAGCTTACGGAGTGAGTCCTCACTCCGTCAATGAGTGAGGACTCACTCCGTTCGTGTGACGTACTCGATCACCTGTCGATGGCCGCCTGGCCGGCTCGGCCGCCCTCACCCTGAACCTGACGGTCAGACACCACTCAAGAAGACCAGTAGACCGGCCCCTCGGCGCCGCCCGCGCGTGACAACCCGTGAGCCGTCAAAGGAGGTCGTCATTGGATGCGAACTCATGCTCTGCAGGGGGGAAATCGTCGAAGTAGACCGTGTCGGCTGCTCCCGTAAGAACGGAGAGGAGGAAATCCGCGCAGGGGTGGGGGTGGTACTCCCATTCGGGGCCACGGCCCTCGTTGAACAGGGTGGTCCACTCCTCCGGCCTCTGCCCCGGCCGGCGCAGCCAGTAGAGCATCGCGCCGCTGCCCTCTATGTAGGCCCAGGGCAGCACCTCGGCTCCGTCGCCTTTCAGCAATTGCGGTGGCTTGGCCTCGGTTTTCCACAAGCGAGCGAGGATCTCCGCACGTGCCGTGGCCTCATCAAGGAGGTTGCAGCCCCTGTCAGGGCATGCGGGGTCCAGGAGCCAGATCTCCTCGTCGAAGACACCTCCCCCGTAGACCTCGACGAGTTCCTTGTAGTCCTGCGGTAAGGCGGTGCCGAGCAGTTGCTCCACCGCGGGCCAGTCTCGTGAGCGGCGAGGCCCGGGAGGAGGGATGAGCCTGGCAAGGCGTTCGACGGTGGGGTGCATGCGCTCGGTCACCCGAGACCGCCGTCGCTCTTAAGAAGCTGGCCGTTGACCCATCCACCCTCGGCCGAACAGAGGAACGAGACCAGGTTCGCGCAGTCCTGCGGCACGCCCAGGCGCCCCAGGGGAGTGAAGCGGACCATGTCCGCCCTCTGCTCCTCGGTCATCCACCCGGTCTCGGTCGGCCCGGGGTTGATCGCGTTGCAGGTCACTCCCAGGTGGGCCAGTTCACGCGCGGCGGCCAAGGTGATGCGGTCCATCGCACCCTTGCTTGCCCCGTAAGGCAGGTTGCCGGCGGTGTGGTCGCTGGTCAGGCTGACGATGCGCCCGCTGCCATGTTCCCCGCGGAACCGCAGCCCGTACTCCCGGATCAGCAGCCAGCTCGCGCGTGCATTGACCGCGAAGTGCAGGTCGAAGCTTTCCACCGTCGTGTCCAACAGCCCCGAGTCGACCGACTCGCAGTGGCAGAGCACCAACGCGGTGACGTTCCCCAGTTCGGGCTCGACGCTGTCGAAAAGCTGAGCCGGCACGGCCGGATCGCTCAGGTCCGCCTCGATGGCATGGGTTCTCGCCCCGAGGGACGCCACCTGCTTCCGCAAGTCCTCCGGCGCCCCCGGCTCTCCGCCCCACTGCATCCGCGCGTCATACGGAGTCCAGTACGTGAACGCCACGTCCCAGCCCGTCCGGGCCAGATGCAGGACCACGGACGCCGCGATTCCCGCCGAACGCCCCGCCCCCGTGACCAGGGCAAGCGGGCGCCCCGAAGCTGCCATGTCCCGTCGCTCATCCCCGTGCGTCTCGCCGCTCATGATCCCCATTTTGGCGCGACACGCGGCCCCTGGCACTCACTTTTCCCCACCGCACGACGCCCTCGGCGTCCGGAGCCGGAATCACAAACGCCGGTTCCTGCGCCCAGCGGCCACCTCCCATCACATTGGGAGCAACTGGGATCGAGTTCGCGTACCCCAGCGTTCGAGCGAGGGGCCGACGGCGCCCACTATGGCGAAGAACGCGCCGAGGATCAGCCAGCCGGTGGTGCCAAGTCCGAGTACGACGGTGGTGAGGATGGCGGGGGCGAGGGCCTGGCCCGCGCTGAAGCCGAGCCCGAGAAGGCCTTGGTACTGGCCCTGCGCATGGTCGGGCGCCAGGCCGAAGCCGAGGGCGAAGCCGGCCGAGGACTCCCATATCTCGCCGAGGCTGTGGACGAATATCGCTGTGACGACGAGGGCGACGGCCGCCCACACCGGAGTGTGTGCGGTCAGGGCCATCATCGGACAACTGAGGAGGAAGAGCAGCCCCGCCGTGCGGAATGCTCTACCGCCGTCGCGAGGGGTTTCGATACGGGATCCGATTCTGGTCTGCAAGAGGACGCAGACTCCCGCATTGAGCGCGAATACCGCGGCCACGGTCCAGCGCGGCGCGTCGGTGTGCTCCGAGATCCAGATCGGCAGAAGCAAAGACACTGCCGGGTATTGCAGCCCCATCGCCCCATAGAGGGCGGTGAACGCGACGAACGGACGGTCGCGGAGAGCGATCCAGCGGCGCTGCTCCGGCGGTCGCGCCAACGCTCGGTAGTGGGGGAGCAAGAACAAGAGAAGCGCGCACAGCGCAAAGCTGGTCGCATTGCCGAGAATCAGCACGGTGTAGGCAGTGCGAGTATCCGCAGCGACCGCGACTCCGGCACCCACGGTTCCCAGGACGACGCCCAGATTGACGTAGGTGCGGAGCTTTGCCCTGAACAGCGCAGGGCGGTCAGTGCCGACCCGGACGACTAGGGCTCCCCAAGCCGCGCCGCCGACTGCCGCGGCAAGTTGGTCGACAGTTGCGATGACCGTGAGGGCGCCCCAGCTCTCGACCAGTACGAGAGCGGACATCGCCACTGCCTGAACCGCCAGAGCGAGCACCATGATCGTGCGAGGCCCGCGTCGATCGGCCAGGTGTCCTCCCGGTATGCCCGCGAGCAGGCCCAGCAACCCAGCGACCGTGAGAGCGACACCGACCTGCGCCGGCGGTAGACCCACGACCAACGTGAAGTAGAGCGCCGACGCCGCGTTGAAGAGTCCATTGCCGACGCGGTTCACGAAGCTGGCCAGGATCAGTACACGCTCAGGCCTGTCGTTCCCCGCTATGTGAGCTATTCGACCGGGCTTTCTTCCGGTGATCATGGACGCAGGTTAGCAGTGGTCGAACGCACCGCCAGGGGGGCGAAGTTGTAGCAGCGCGGTGCAGTGTCTGCTGTAGCGGTGCCGAGGACCGATCCAGAATATTTCGGAGTTCGGCGGTCCGAGGATGTCGAGAACGTGCCACCGGCTCCGTCCCAGGGACATCAGCGGCCACCACCGGCCGCACGAGGAAGAAGGAGAAGCCAGCATGGCGATTCAGCGGATGGACAATGTCGGCATCGTCGTCGAGGACATGGACGCGGCCATCGCGTTCTTCGTGGAACTCGGTATGGAGCTGGAGGGCAGGGCGGAGGTTCAAGGCCCCGTCGCCGACAAGTGCACCGGCCTCGACGGCGTCCACTGCGACATCGCGATGGTCCGTACTCCGGACGGACACAGCCGGCTCGAGCTTTCGAAGTACCGCAGCCCCGCGGCGATCAGCGCGGGGCCGCGTAACCAGCCGCACAACATTCTGGGCACGCACCGCGTCATGTTCGCCGTCGACGACCTCGAGGACACCGTTGCCCGCCTGCGCCCTCACGGCGCCGAAGTCCTCGGCGAGATCGCCCGGTTCGAGGACAGCTATCTGCTCTGCTACGTCCGCGGCCCCGAGGGCATCATCGTAGGACTGGCCGAGCAACTGAACTGAGACTCGGGGACGATCTCAGTACGCGGAACGGCGAACCGGGCTCGACGATCTGCTCGCCCTGTTCGTTCTCCGGGGGCGTTGTTCGGCATGAGCGTGTACTTTTCGAGCGGCCTCCCGGAGGCTGTTCGCGTGGACTCACCGTTGACCACCTATCTGCTTCCCGCCGTGCTCGCCGTGATCATGTTCGGTCTCGGACTCGGTCTGACCGTGGCCGACTTCCGCAGGATCGCGGCGTATCCGCGGGCCGTGGCCGTGGCGCTCGTCTGCCAGCTGGTGCTGCTGCCCGCCGTCTGTCTGGGCCTGGTGCTCGCTTTCGACCTGAGCCCCGCGCTGGCCGTCGGCATGATGCTGCTCGCGGCGTCTCCCGGCGGCACCATGGCGAACATCTTCAGCCACCTCTTCGGAGGCGACGTCGCCCTCAACGTCACACTGACCGCGATCAACTCGGTGATCGCCGTCGTCACGCTGCCGATCGTCGTGAACCTCTCCCTCGACCACTTCATGAGCGGCACGGACGAAGCGCTGGGCCTGCGCTTCGACAAGACATTGCAGGTCTTTCTCGTCGTGCTGGTGCCGGTCGGGGCCGGGATGCTGGTGCGGCGCCGGCGGCCGGACTTCGCCGAGCGCGCCACCGGGGTGGTCAAGGTGACGGCGGTGGTGGCGCTCGTCGGCATCATCATCGCGGCGCTCGCCGCCGAGCGGAACAACGTGCTCGACTACCTCGCCGACGTCGGCCTCGTCGTCTCCCTCTTCGCCGCCATCTCCCTCACCGTCGGTTACGGTGCGACCCGGCTGGCCCGCGGCGATCACCGGCAGTCCGTCGCCACCTGCTTCGAGATCGGCATGCACAACACGACGCTGTCGATGGCCATCGCCCTGAGCCCGTCGCTTCTCGACAGCACCCGGATGGCCATCCCTTCGGCGGTGTACGCGGTGCTCATGTTCGTCATGGCCCTGGCCGCGGGCTTCCTGCTGCGCCGCTTGGCTCCGGCCGATTCCGTCGCCACCTCCAAGGCGGCCCGCACTGCCGAGTGAGGCTCGGGACCTGACTGCGTCACGAGCGTCACTGAGCCTGTCCGACCTCCTCGGCATAGCGGGCAAGACCTTCCGCCATGCCTTGCACGCCCTCGTAGGCCAAGAGGCGTTGCTCGACCTTCTGGGTCAGGCGCTCCCCGGTCACGGTGCGTCCCGTCCGGAAGGCCCGGACGGCACCGACCCCGTCGTCCCCGCCCGGGTCCAGGTCGACGGACCGTGTCGTGTCCAGGCTGTCCACCTTGGACCACAGCGGCCAGCTCGCGGCGTCGACCAGCAGCTTCCAGACGACTTCCGGCGGGGCGCCAGTGGTCACTGAAACGTCGTAGTTCGGCATGGTGCGATGCTCCTGTGAGTGGTGGTTTCCGGCGCAGTCTCCGGCCAAGAAGACGCTGTTGATACGGAGGGAAGGGCTGAGCCTCGGCCCGGGTGCGAGGTCACTGCGCGGCGGTGAAACTGAGGATCTCGCGCGCCACGGCAACGGGGTTCTCCTCGGCGAGCCAGTGCCCCGACTTCGGAATCTCGACGGCGCGTGTGACGTTGCGCAGCATCGGTGTCAGGGTCGGCCGGGTCGCGGCGAGCGAGCCGGTCGCCGTGAGGAGGAGGGTGGGGGTGTCCGTGGGCGTGGCGGCGGCGTTGTCCCGCTCGTCCCTGTCCAGGCTCCGGTAGAGCTCGAACCCGGCGTGCCGCGCGTCCGGTCGGCCGTAGGTGCGGACGTACTCGTCGGTCTCCGCGACGGTAAAGGGAGGCTCGGTCCTGGTGCCGCCGAAGGCCGTTCCCCCGTAGGCGACTTGTGTGGTGAACGCCGTGAAGTACTCGCGCATGTCGTTCTGGTCGTCGACGAGCTTTTCGGGAATCGCCTGCTGGCTGTTGAAGGCCATGTGCCAGGAGAACGTACGGTACTTGGCGGCGGGGAGCTCCCGTCCGGGAAGCGGATAGTCCATGTGTACGTAGGAGTTGACCTGCCGGGGGAACTGCGAGACGTACTGGGCGCCGACGCCGGCGCCCAGGTCGTGTGCCGCCAAGTCGAACCTGTCGAGCCCGATGCGATCACGCAGCAGTCCGTCGACGTGACGGGCCAGCGTCTTCTTGTCGAAGCTCGCCGGGTTTCCCCTGCTGTCGCCGAGGCCGGGAAGGTCGAGCGCGTACACGGTGTGATGGCGGGCGAGCGCAGGCATGATCTTCCGCCACTCGTACCAGGTCTGCGGCCAGCCGTGCAGCAGCACCAGCGCCGGCCCCTTGCCGCCAGTGACGTAGTGCATGCGTACGCCGCGGACCTTCGCGAACCCGTGCTTGAACGTCGCGTTGAACTCCGCGTCGTGCACGGTCGCGGCGTCGTACGCCGTGTCCTCCCTGGTGGGGAAGGCAGAGGCGGAAGCGGCGGCCAGGGGAGTGGCGAGTGAGAGAGCCAGGGCGCCGGTCTGGAGGAGCAGGCGTCGGCGACCGGGATGCCTCGTGTTTCGAGCGAGTGTCATGGTGCGATCCTCGAAGGGATCCTTGCGGAACTGCACGCACTTTTGCAGACTTGCAAAAACCTATGTCAGGTGCCCACGCGGCAGTGGAGGTGTCGGCCGGTGACGGAAGATCAGGCGGTACTGGAGAACGTCGGGCCGAGACTACGGGGCTTCCGGCAGGCCCTAGGCCTGACGCTCGCCACTCTGGCGGAGCGCACAGGACTCACGCAGAGCACCCTCTCGCGACTCGAACGCGGACACATCCGCCCGACTCTGGAACAGCTCCTGCCCCTCGCCCGCGCCTATGCCGTGCCGCTCGACGAGCTCGTTGCCGCGCCGTCCACCGGTGACCCGCGGGTCCACCTGCGCCCCTTTCACAAGGACGGGCTGACCTTCGTGCCACTGGGCGTGAAGACCGGCGGCATGCGCGCGTACAAGGTGATCTACCCGCCGATGTCGACACTCCCGGCACCGCGATTCCACATGCACCCAGGCCGGGAATGGTTCTACGTGCTGCACGGAACGGTCCAACTCGTCCTGACCGACACCCGGACAGAACTGACGGCGGGCGAGGCCGCGGAGTTCGACACGTCGGTTCCGCACTGGATCGGCAACGCCCGGGACGACACACCGGCGGAGACCATCGCCATCTACGGGCAGCAAGGTGAGCGAGTGCACGTCACCGACGTCTGACGCACCCGCGCGACGGGTCGTCTCACATCGGGGCTGGAACGGGGCAGATGGGCGCGGGAGTAGGAGTGGGCGTTGCCGCGCTGAGCCGCGCCATAGCCAGTGGGAACCCCTCCAAGGCCGGCCGGACATCGTTGTGGCGGTCAAGATCGCCGTGTTTCTCCGCACGGCAGCAGGCTTGCGGGAGAGCGGTGGCCGGACGGCCGCCGCGTCCATGTCCGTGACGACACCTGGGGCACCCCACCGTGAGCGAACGCGTCATCGCGCCCAAGAACCGAGGCTTCCTCTTCCTCGACTCCCACCCTGACGGCTGCCGACAGCTGGTGGACGAGATGTGGCAGGCCGTTCCGGCCCCGGGCCCGACCTCCGCCGGCGGGGAGAGGCCGGTCGCTCTGGTCGTCGGCTCATCCGCCGGGTACGGCCTGGCCGCTACGATCGCGGGCCTGGCCCGCGTCGGAATCCGTGGCATCGGTGTGTGCTTCGAGAAGGCACCCGCGCGGCGCACCGGCACCGCCGGCTGGTACCGCACCGCCGCCACCGCCCGGCTCGCCCGACAGCACGGGCGGGACATGGTCTTCCTCAACGGCGACGCCTTCAGCGACACGATGAAGGAACAGGTCGCCACCCTCCTGAGCGAGCGGTTCGGGGGCCGACTCGACTACCTGATCTACTCGGTGGCCGCCCCCCGCCGCACCGACCCGGATTCCGGCAACGTCTACACCTCGGTCCTCAAGCCGATCGGCGCCCAGCACACCACCAAGACCCTCGTCTTCGACGAGCACGGTGCCCATGAGGTCAAGGAGGTGACCACCGCGCCCGCCGAGGGGGACGACATCGAGCAGACGGTAGCGGTGATGGGCGGAACCGACTGGGAACGGTGGATCACGTTCCTCGCCGACCGCTCCCTGCTCGCCGACGGGTTCACCACCGCGGCCCTGTCCTACATCGGCTCGCCCCTGACCGCGGCGATCTACCGGCAGGGCACCGTCGGGGCCGCGAAGTCCCATCTGGAGGCCACCGCACGTACGTTGCACGAGCGGCTCGACAAGACCGTGGGAGGCAGGGCCGTAACTTCCGTCAACGCCGCCGCCGTCACCCAGTCCTCCACTGCCATCCCCGGCATCGCCCTGTACGTCGGCTTGTTGCGCGGTGTACTCGGCGACGCCATGGTGGCTCCGATCGGTCAACTGGTGGAGCTGTGGGACCAGTTGACCGGCGCCCGTCCACTCGACCTCGACGGCGAGGGCAGGGTCCGCCTCGACACCTGGGAACTCGATCCTGCCGTACAGAACGCGGTCGCCGATCGCTGGTCCACCGCCACCAGCGACACCATCACCGAGCTCGCCGACCTCGACTGGTTCAGCGACGAAGTCCGCCGCCTCTACGGCTTCTCCGTCCCCGGCATCGACTACACCGCGCCCGTCGAGACCGATGTACCGTGGCCGGGGGTTTTGGTTTCGTCCTCACGATGGTGGTGAGGTCTCGCCCCATCGGTACCGGATAGCCTGACGACGCATCAAGGTGTTGTGCGAGGTCGGCGAGGAGGGCATGTCATGACGTCCAGGAGTAAACAACGCGTGATCGCCGACCGATTGGGCATCAAGGCCGAGGCCGCGGAATGGTGCACGCTCGACAAGATTCCCGCACCCCCCGCCGATGTCCTCCAGGCGGCCGGGTCACCGCGGCTCCGGCCGGGGCGGATGCCTCTCTTGGAGATGCTCGGAACGGTGCTCATCTCACCGTTCATCCTGATCGGATGGTTGCTGACACCGCTGGGAGGCGCGCACGAGGCGGTCATGCGAGCCCTCTCCACCTCCAAGAGAGAGAGGGAGCGGAGCCAAGAGAAGCACGCCGACGCCAAGCAGCGTGAGACCCTCATCATCGAGCGGGGGCTCGACCGCGTCTTCGACGGCAACTGGCAGGGAGCCGCAGGGCAGTTCCTGCTGCGCTGGTACACCCACTCCACCTGCGACGCACGCCTCGTCGTCATCACCCAGGACGGCATCGTCCTCGCCGCCCCGCCCGTGCGCGCGGTCACGGACCGCGAAAAGCGCATGCAGGTAGTCACCAGGCTCACCCCCGAAGAGGCGAGCCTGGTCGACCCCTTCCCCTACGAGTACGAGACACGGATGCTGCTCCTGAGTTTCCGCGACGGGACGTGGCTGCGGATCGAGGCGGGAGACACCCACAGCGACCTGCACAAGTACCTGCTCCGCCAACCCGCCCCCGACACCGGCAACTGAGGCCTTACCGCAGCGATCAGGGCTAATTCAGTGCGCCTGCGGGGGTGCAGACGTGAGGCCTCCAACCGTCGGACGAACTCCTGGAGTTCCCCCTTGGCTCATGAAGAGGCCAAGCTGGCACTCGGACTGGCGAGGGGGATCGCGTTGATACAAAGGCTGCATGACCTATCGATTCACCGCTCGTGCCGCCGGAGCTGAGAAAGACCCGGACGGGTACTTCATCGAGGCCGGAATCTCCGAAGGCGTGGACGGCGGTGGCTTCATGCTGCTGTTCATGAGTGGTGAGGAAGACCCGGACGAGCAGGACACCAGGCTGGGGTTCGACACCCATTGTTTGGCCACCGCAGGACAGGGCACGGCATATGGATGCGTACGAAAAGCCGTCCTGACCGGCAATGTCCTACGGCTCTCCCTGAACCCGGCAGCGCTGACAGCGCTGGGCCTCGATGACACAGAGGTCGAAGCCACCATCGAGGCGCCGGCCGAGGACATCGCTCGGTTCCGCGAGGTTCTCGCCCAGATCCTGGCCTACGGACGCGCTGACGCACTGCCTGCCCACGTCGTCATCTGACCTGAGGAGCAGTCCGATGGTGATCAACAGGGCCGTCGCCAACAATCATTCGCCCTGAGCGTTATCGGTTGCCGCGCCTGAAGTGGCGTTGGAGCGTTCCAGGGTGACCGTATCCATCGCGCACCTCAGTGACCCGCACATCGCAACCGGCCCACTGGCCGGCGCCCCCGCGGAGGGGTTGGCCCGGGCGCTCGGCCGTGTCCTCACGCTCGACCCGCAGCCTGACTGCGTGGTCATCACCGGGGACCTGGTCGATCGTGCCACCCCGGAGAGCTACCGGGCGCTGCGCGAGGTGATCGATCGCTTCCCACTGCCGCTGTACCTGGTGGCAGGCAACCACGACGATCACCGAGTGCTGCTGGAGGAGTTCGCCGATTCACGCTTCCTGGGCGACGGAGCGCAGGCGCACTACGCGGTGGACTGTCCCACGTTCACCCTCGTCGTCCTGGACTCGTCGGTTCCCCAGTCACCGGGCGGCCGCCTGGGGGCCTCGCAGTTGGCGTGGCTCGATGAGGTCCTCGCCCGCAGGCCGGAACTCCCGGCGGTCGTCTGCCTGCACCACCCGCCGATCGCGGTCGGCATCCCGTTCTTCGACGGCATGCGCTCGGACGACGGCGAGGATCTGGCTGACCTGCTCACCCGGCATGGCAATGTCGTGCGGGTTGTGGCGGGCCATGTGCACCGCCCCATCACCGCCGCGTTCGCAGGCAGCATCCTGGCCACAGCTCCCAGCACCCACCTACAAAGCGGCCTGGCCCTCCGCGGCGGCGTACCCAACTACCTCCCGGACCCGACGTCCTTCCTCCTCCACCTCGTCAGCGGCGCTTCGTGTGTCACCCATACCGTCTCCGTCAGCCATGCCGCGGCACCCATTGCCTGCCTCTGAGAAGTGGGGTCTGATGCGTCCAGAATTGAGACTTACATCGTTCGTCGTTCTGAGGATCCCGGTCTCGCTACGCGCTACTCGCGACCCCACCACGCACACGAGGTGACACGAGGGCTCATCCGTCCCCCAGACCTCGCACGAGCCACAAGTTCCCTTTTAGACACGGGACTTGACGCTCTTTCAGTCATCCTCAACCACCCCACCAAACGGTCACGATTCCATCACCCCCATCTGTTACGTTCCTGCTCGATTGGCGAAGTGCCGTGAAACGGGGGCTACTTCGCGTCGACAGGTAAGTCTCCATTCGAGGGGGGCGCCATGAACAGACGTGTCACACTGCCGCTCAGTGCCTTATTACTCCTGGTCGGCGTCGCGGCGCCGGCCGTCGCAGGCGACGACCGCGACAGCACCGATTCCGGGAAGACGATCTATCGGGACGACACGGTCGACGTGTCCTACCGGCAGCTCGCGGCGGACGATCCGCAGTGGAGCAAGGTTCCCCGGACCTTCCGCGACAAGGTGCCGGAGGGCTCCTACATCGCGCAGCTGCAGATCAAGAACGTATCCAAGGGCGACATCAAGGACTGGTCGCTGTCGTTCGAGTCGCCGGACAAGATCACGGCGACCGAGTCGGCGAAGCTGGGCGCCCAGCAGAGCATGCGTACGACGATCCAGAACGACCCGGCGGACAAGCTGATCGAGGCGGGATCGACCTCGACCATCTGGTACCGCGCGCAGGACGGGAAGACGACGGCGCACACGCCCGCTTGGGCGACCTTCGCGAAGGGCGGGGCTCGGCCGACGAAGGACACCGATGGTGACGGGCTCCCGGACGACATGGAGCAGCGCGCCAAGCTCGACCCGTCGAGCAAGGACACGGACCGCGACGGCTTGTCCGACTTCCTCGAACTCGGCACCGGGAGCAGTCCGTTGAAGGCGGACAGCGACGGTGACGGGGTCCAGGACAGCAGCGAGGACCCGGACAGCGACAAGGTGCCGAACCAGCGCGAGGTAAAGCTCAAGACCTCCCTCACGCGGGCGGACACCGACGGTGACGGACTTGCCGACGGAAAGGAGCTGACCCGGCACACGAGCCCGGCCAAGCCCGACACCGACGGTGACGGCGTGGACGACGGCCAGGAGACGCGGATCGGGTCGGACCCGCGTGCCGAAGAGTCCGCCTTCGACGTGACGCGGTCCGCGAACGGCGGCGCCACCAAGGCCTCGGCCACGATCAAGGGTCTCAGTCCTCGGCAGGTGTCGACGTTCCGGATCACCAAGCTTCCGGCCGACCAGCAGCAGTTCCCGAAGTCCACTCCGGGGCACGTGGGCAACGGGTACGAGTTCGCGGTCGACGGCCGGTTCGAGCAGGCGAAGATCTCCTTCAAGGTCGACGCGAAGCAGGCGGGCCCGGACGCCAAGCCCGCCGTCTACCGCTACGACGACAAGTCCCAGCGGCTGGTCAAGCTCGCGGACCAGCGGGTCGACGGCGACACGATCACGGCCACGACCGGCGACTTCTCCAAATACGTCGTCCTCGACAGCCGCGTCTTCGACAAGGTGTGGGACCAGCCCCAGCGCAAGAGTTCCGGTTCCGGCGAGGCGCCGTCCTTGTCGAAGGACACCGACAACGACGGGATCAGCGACTACCACGAGAACGAGATCCGGGACGGGAACCTCCTCCAGGGCAACGGCGTGCCCGTCGGCGCGATGGACCCGAAGAACCCGGACACGGACGGCGACTCGCTCAAGGACGGCAAGGAGGTCCAGATCGTCACGGACGAGCTGTCCGGGACGAAGGAGCTGGTCTACGCCAAGCTGACCTCGAATCCGCTGAAGAAGGACACCGACGGCGACGGCTCCCGGGACAGCGCCGACCAGCAGCGGCGCGTCGCGGACCCGACGAACATGCTGATCCACCAGTCCCAGAACCGGGAGGGCCGGCGCAAGGAGCCCGACCCCAACAACTTCCCGGTGCCGCCGAGCCGGCAGGTGGCGGACGACCTGACGTTCAACGACTACAACTACGACGAACTGACCGATCTCAGCTGGGACTTCTGGGTCGCCTCGTTCACGCCCGAGTTCCTGATGTGGGGCGAGTTCAACGACATCATGAATATCGGCAAGGCAGGCGCGGACGCCGACAACCAGCAGGCGGTGGACGACCTGCGCAACGCCTTCCGCTACGGCCACGACGGGCAGAGCGCCGGCTCCGTATCCGTGGAAGACAACTATGACCCCGCCAAGTACCTGCAGGTCGGCTCCGGCAGTGCCCTGTCCCGGGCGGTCGCGGCATCTCCGCAGGAGCAGAGCTACATCGACAAGGCCAAGGGGATCATCCTCCAGTCGATCACGGAGAACCGGGGCGGGACGGCACAGTTCCAGGTCCAGGACGACCTGAACAAGAACCTGCTGTACCAGCTGTTCAAGAACAGCGGCCTGCAGTACCCGGTCTACGACTTCTCCGTCGGCGACGCCAACCAACGTGCCCTGTCCATCGCCATCCATCAGTTCCACGGGCACACGATCCAGCTCAAGGACTACACGGTCACCGGAAACACGTTCTCCGGGACCCTGGTCTTCCACTCGTACGACCACTTCGGGCTCGACCCCGACGACGAGATCACCAACTACGGGTTCATCGACTGGTTTACGCTCCAGCACTATGACCGGTTCGAGGGGAAGTACCCCCCGGCGATCGCGGTGGCGGACGTCGAAGTACCCATCAGTGGCTCGTTCTGACGCCCTCGAACTGGAGCGGCGCCTGAGGCGGCGCTCGCCGGGCCGGATCGTGCTCGTCACGCTGATCGTCGTGGCGGCACTCATCCTGGCCTGGCGAGTCGTCGCCTTCGGCGCGCTGGAGAAGTACTTCGGCAGCGGGTTCGACGACCGGCGGTTCGACAAGCTGGAGACGGAGTTCGATCACCGCCGACGGGCCTTCGCCCAAGCCGACGCCCGGATGCGGGAGTTGGCGGCCGCCCACCCGCGGGCCGAGCGGATCGGCTGGAGCCTGGCGCTGATCTGCGTACGCGATGCCGGTCGGGCCGAATCCTGCGAGCCGACGACGCCGCGGGACCAGGCGACGTACGAGGCGCTGGGCGGCGTGGACGTGATCGTGCGTCAGTCGAAGGACGATGGGCGCACGTTCTTCCGCTCCTACGCGGACGACCCGCCGCGTTACACGATCATGCACGCGCACGACGGCACGGACGTGGCGGCGTACGCGAACGACCGGGGGTTCCGGAGCACCCGTTCGCTCAAGCCGGGGTGGGTGATCCTCGGGCCGATCCCTGACGTGGATCGTGAGAACGCTCAGTGGCAGTGAGATGCGGCTCGGGCAGCGGTGCAGATCGACCGGTACGCCCGCCTGGAGCAGGCGCAGCGCATGGGTGATGCCCTCGTCGCGGAGCGGGTCGAACGGATCGGCAAAGCCCTGGGCTTCGACATCACCGAGCCGACAGGCCTGATCCGAGCGGGGCTCGCGCTCACCGCTTGGCGGCTGCTCGACGACGCATGACCGGTCGTGGAGGCGGGCACAGGATCGTTTCCGAAGCTAGGGAGGCCGGGGTGTTCGAAGGGTTCAAGGCGACGCACGTCGATGTCGGGGAGGCTCGCATCTTCGTCCGCTTCGGCGGGGACGGGCCGCCAGTGGTGCTGCTGCACGGCCATCCCCGCACGTCGGCGACGTGGCACCGGGTCGCTCCACTGCTCGTACGAGCCGGCCACACGGTGATCTGCCCGGATCTGCGGGGATACGGGCGCTCCCGAGGGCCGGCCTTCACTGCGGATCACGCGGGCTATTCCAAGCGCGCGGTCGCCGGGGACGTAGTGGTCGTGATGCGGCACCTCGGACACCATCGGTTCGCGCTGGTCGGGCACGACCGCGGCGGGAGTGTGGCACTGCGACTCGCGCTCGACCATCCCGAGGCCGTCTCGCGGGTGGCCTTCGCCGACTGTCTGCCGGTGACGGAGCATCTGTCACGGATCACCGCCGATTTCGCCACGCAGTGGTGGCACTGGTTCTTTTTCGCGCAACCGGCCATTCCCGAGCGAGTGATCACCGCCGATCCCGACAGTTGGTACGTCGGCGACCCGGAGGCAATGGGACAGGAGAACTACGACGAGTGGCGGCAGGCCACACGCGACCCCGACGTGGTGCGGGCCATGCTCGAGGACTATCGCGCCGGCCTCACCGTCGACCGACGGCACGAGGAGGCCGACCGCGCCGCCGGCACACGCATCGCCTGCCCGACACTGGTTCTGTGGTCGCTTCAAGACGACCTGGAGGATTTGTACGGAGATCCTCGCGCGATCTGGCGCCGGTGGGCGCACGACGTCCGCGGTCACGGCATCGACTCCGGGCACCATGTCGCCGAACAGGCGCCCGAAGCGCTGGCCTCCGCGCTCGTCGACTTCCTTCGGCCGAGCCCGGACCCCCAGTAGCGGCCGTTCAGGAGCGGCCCCGAGCATGCTCGCCGTCCCGCGCCCAGTGACGGTTCGTAGCGTTTCCCCCTCGCGCCTTGTGCACTGTGGCGCACGACCCGTGGTCTTCGGCGCCTCTAGCCTCGCCGCATCGGCGCGACCACGAGAACGACCGAGGAGCGGCACCTGTGAACTGGCTGATCCATGACTACCGCGAGAGCGATCTCGCCGCAGTGGTCCACCTGATGGACACCACGGCCGAGCTCGGCCAGGAATCCGTCTTCTCCGTGGCGGAGTGCATCAGTGCCCTGACGTCCCGCCAGCCCGGTGTCGTCGCGGTCCACCAGGGTGTACCGATCGGGATGGCCCTCGGCTGTGTGGCCGGGGAGCGGGCCTGGGTGATGCGGATCGCGATTGCCCCGGCCTGGCGCGGGCGGGGCCTGGCCAGCGCGCTTCTGGTCGAGCTCGAGCGCCGCCTGGTCGCCGCGCGGGTCGGCCGGATCGCCTATGTCCTGCCGGAGGAGGACTTGTTCGGTGACGGACTGCTCAACGCGGGCTACACCCGCCGGCCTGCCGTCGCCTACTTCGAGAAGGTCGAGCCGGTGCACGGCCCCGCCGCAAGTCTTCTCGACGACCTCGGCGGCCGGCTGCTGCCCGGTGATCTGTGGGCCAAGGTCGTCGGGATGGAGCGTGAGAAGGATCTGATCGAGCGGCGGGTCGTGCTACCGCTCGCCGAGCCGGAGCGCGCGGCGCGCCACGGTGTGCGCCCGCCGCGGGCCGTGGGCCTGTTCGGCCCGCCGGGTACCGGCAAGACGACCTTCGCGCGCGCGATCGCCTCGCGGCTGGGCTGGCCGTTCGTGGAGATCCTGCCCTCGCGGCTTGCTGACGGGGGCAATCTGGCGGCGGCGCTGCGCTCCGCGTTCGCAGCCATCGCCGAGCTGGAACGAGTCCTGGTCTTCATCGACGAGGTCGAGGAGATCGCCCCGGTCCGCCAGGAACCGGCGCAGCCCGGCGGGATGCACGGGGTGACCAACGAACTGCTCAAGCTCATACCGGGCTTCCGGGAGCGCGACGAGCGGCTCCTGATCTGTGCGACGAACTCCATCCGGTCCTTGGACCCGGCCTTCCTGCGCCCCGGCCGGTTCGACTACCTGATCCCGATCGGTACGCCGGACAAGGCGGCCCGCGCGGCGATCTGGGGGCGCTACACCGACGGCCGACCGGAGGTGGACCTCGACGAACTGGTGGCAGCGAGCGACCAGTTCACGCCGGCTGACATCGAGCACGCCGCCCGGATCGCCGCCCAGAACTCCTTCGAGCGCGATCTGGTCTCGGCCGGCGTCTCGGGCGGCATCCGGGGTGGTGACTCGGCGGGCGTCCCGGTCGACGGGCAGGCTGCCGCCACGCAGGCGCTGCCGGGCGCGAGCACGGCCGGCTACCTGGAGGCGATCGCCCAGTGCCGCCCCACGGTGACGCCTCAGATGATCGACCAGTTCGAGTCCGACATCACCTCGCACGCCCGGTTCTGACCTGGCGCGAGCCCCCGGAGATCTCGTCGATCTCCGGGGGCTCCGGCCTGCGTGCGGTGTCCCGCTGGGTGTCAGTTCCGCATGCCGTCGAAGCGCGACGCCCAGTACGCCGTCCGGTCCAGATAGGCGGTCTCTGCCGCCTCACCCGTCTTTCCGTACGCTCCTTCGAAGGTCAGATAGCCGTGACCGGCCGGCGGTGAACCGTCGGCGGGCTCGATGGAACTTCCCTCGTGCCACTCGTTGAAGGACGTCACCGACACCCAGGCCGGTGAGCCGCCGATGGCCGGGTCCAGGGCGTTGTTCCACTGCTTGTCGTAGGCCGCACCGTCCGCGCGATCCAGGGTGGGAGTGGTGTTGCCCGGGACCGCCCGGTCGTCGATGTACCCGGGTGCGACCGACGGGGCCCAGATCAAGTCGTGGGCACGGGCGTAGTCGCCGGCCTGCTTCCAGCCGGGGGCCGTCGCACCCGCGATCCCGTCGTACGTGTACATCCCGGAAAAGTGCGCGATCTTCGTCGTGTCCGTCGTCTGAGCGAGCACGATATTGCTGTCCGTCACCTCGTCGAGCGCGGTCCAGTCGGTGATCCGCAGGCTTTCGAAGACGTAGAACGCGGGCTTGTCGCCATGCTCGGCGGAACGGTAGGAGGCGGGATGACTGCCGTAGGTGTCGTTGATGTACCGGATGTCGGACACCGTGGAGGCCGCGGTGCGCCCCGAGTACGGCTCCAGGTGCCAGGCCACCTTGACACCCTCCTTGGCCGCCGCGTCCAGGACGCCCTTGGCGAGCTGGTCCTCGTAACCGTCACGGCCCCACCAGCTGTAGACGATGACCCCGGCGCCGGACTTCCTCACCCACTTCATGTGCTGGGCTACGGCGCCCTGCATGTCTCCGGAGTCGTACGCGCCGAGCGCGGGGTAGTAGTCGGCGCCGACGTCGTCGGGCGGGGTGTGACCGCCCTGGGGCCAGTGGCGCCAACTGCCGTTCAGGGAAGGGCTTCCGTACCACGGGTAGTAGAAGAGATGGACGTTCTGCGATCCCTCCTCGGCGGCGGCCTTCTTGGCCGGCCGGGTATCGCGGTTGGTGCAGTCGCCGGGCGCTTGCCCCGCCGCCCAGCGGACCGCGCCCAGCAGCAGGGTGCGGAAGTCGGGGTCGGCGTACGACTCCGCGGTGTGGCCGAGGCCCGTGTAGAAGGAACGGCCCTGGCCCTGCGCATGGCACCACGTGATGGGGTGGTCGCCCGCCATCTCTCCGCCGCTGTAGGTCGATTCGTCCAGACTCTGCAGGACGTGGACGCCGGAGCGGGGGTTGGCGCGGTAGTTGTACCACTCGTCGGTGCGGGTCCACGTGGCGCCGAGGTGAGAGGTCGCCGGGTGGGTGCGGTCCTCGTTGACCACGGTGGCCTGCTGAATGGCGGGATGGCTCTTGAACCAGGCCCCGACGAGCTGCCCGTAGTACGGCCAGTCGTACTCGGTGTCGGCCGCCGCGTGCACCCCGACGTAGCCGCCGCCGGAGTCGACGTACGACTGCAGGGCGTCCTGTTGGGTGCCGTTGAGGACATCGCCCGTGGTGCTGAGGAAGACGACGGCCTCGTATCCGGAGAGATTGTCCGGGCTGAAGACCGTGGCATCCTCGGTGGCCGTGACGGTGAAGCCCTGCTCCTGGCCGAGGCCGCGCAGGGCGTCGATGCCGGCCGGGATCGAGTCGTGGCGGAAGCCCGCCGTCTTGGAGAAGACGAGGACGTCATAGGGGGCGGTGTTCACTCGGGCGTCGGCCTCCTCCGTGGACGCGGCCCGCGCGGACCCGCTCGACGCGCTGATCGGCACGGTCAGAGCGGCGGCCAGTGCGAGGACGCAAGCGGCGGGTGCGCGGCTCAGCCGCCTCGACACTCTACGCATGCTGCTCATGGTTGGCGCCCCTTCTGCGTGGCCGTGGCGAGGGTGAACGCGTCGACGTCGAAGAGGTTGCCCTGACCGCTCGGGCCCTTGAAGACGAGGACGAGGTCCGTGGTCCCCGACGGCGCTCCGGACAGGTTCGCCGTGACGTCCTGGAAGTTCTCCCAACCGCCGGTCACCGGCACGGCCACCGAGCCGAGCTGGGCCCCGGTCGGTGAACCGGCGCGGATCTCGATGGTGCCCCCGGCGCCGCCCGAGGAGATGCGGGCGGTGAACGACTTCGCGTCGCCGAGTGCGTAGGGCTTGAAGGAGATCCAGTCGCCGTCGTCGGTGAAGCCGACGGTGTTGGCGCCTTCCGCGTTGCCGTGCCCGGCGATCTGGATGCCCGACTGGGCGGTGAAGTGCTCGGCCTGGCGGTGGCGCGGCTGCAGGGTTCGGCGGTGGTGCGTGGTCAGGCCCGCCTCGTCCGTGTACTCGGCGTCGAAGACCCCGTACAGATTCGCCGCGCTGTCGTGCTCGCCGTCGGCCGGGACGGTGATGCTGCCGCTGCAGCCGTTCTTGGACGTGATGGCGTGCGAGTGGCTGTCGTGCCCGAGGAGGTAGGTGACCTTGACCTTCGCGCAGTCGATCGCATCGTCCTCCGGGTCGCTCACCGCGACCTCGAAGGGCACCGTGTCGCCGAAGGAGAACAGCTTTCCGTCAGGTGGCTGTCGGAGGGAGACCGTGGGTGCGGTGTTGCCCGCGGTCACCACGAGGCTGGCGCTGCCGGTCAGGCCCTCGGGGTCCTTGACGGTGAGCGTCGGCCGGTAGGTCCCCTTCGTGGTGTACGTGTGTGACGGATTGGCCTGGGTCGATGTGGTCCCGTCGCCGAAGTCCCACGAATAGCTGAGGGATTGACCCTCCGGATCGGAGCTGCCGGCGGAGGAGAACTGCACGGTGAGCGGCACGGCGCCGGAGGTCTTGTCCGCGGCTGCCTTGGCTATCGGGCTGCGGTTGGAACCGCCGAGGTATTCGATGCGGTACAGGGCCTGGTTGTTGCTTCCGGTGCCGTAGTCGAGGACGTACAGGGCGCCGTCCGGACCGAAGTCGCTGTCCATGATCTGGGTGCCGGTCCACGGGAAGTCCTCGATGGTGCCCCGGGATCCGTCGGACTTCACCTCGATCGACTTGATCCATTTGCGGCCGTACTCGGTGGCGAGGAAGCGGCCGTCGAGGGACTGCGGGAACTTCACGGACGACTCGAGATCAGGGTCGTAGCGGTAGACCTCGCCGCCCATCGGGGACTCGGAGCCGCTGCCCAGCTCGGGCGGCGATCCGTCCCATCCGTACTTGATCCAACTGGCCTTCGCCGCAGGCAGCTTGGCCTGTCCCGTGTTACGGAACGAATCGTTGGCCGGACCGCCCGCGCAGTCGTACTTGGCCCCGGCTGGTCCGCTGGGGAAGGTGTACGCGTTGTACGTCTCGGCGCTGGTGTTCGTGCCGGTGCAGTACGGCCAGCCGAAGTTGCCCGGGGCGGTGATGCGGTCGAACTCCACCTGGCCGCCGGGTCCACGGTTGGCGTCGCCGCCGCCCGCGTCGGGTCCGTAGTCGCCGAGGTAGACGATGCCGGTCTTCTTGTCGACGCTCATCCGGAACGGGTTGCGAAAGCCCATCGCGTAGATCTCGGGCCGGGTCTTCGCGGTGCCGGGGGCGAAGAGATTCCCGGCGGGGACGGTGTAGCCGCCGGCCGCGGTCGGCTTGATGCGCAGCACCTTGCCCCGCAGGTCGTTGGTGTTGCCGGAGGAGCGCTGGGCGTCGAACTGCGGGTTGCGGTCGGTCCGTTCGTCGATGGGTGCGTAGCCGGAGGAGTCGAACGGGTTGGTGTCGTCACCTGTGCTGAGATACAGGTTCCCGGCCGCGTCGAAGTCGATGTCCCCGCCGACATGGCAGCACTGGCCGCGATCGTTGGCGACTTCGAGTACGACCTTCTCGCTGGTCATGTCGAGGGTGTTGTCGGACTTGAGCGTGAACCGGGAGAGATTCAGATGCCCTTTCCACCGCTCGAAGTCTGCGGCGCTCCCGGTGGCAGGCGCGTCACCGGCCGGGGTGTCGAGCTTGGGGGAGTAGTAGACGTACACCTGGCGGCTCGAGGCGAAGTCCGGGGCGGCGGATATGCCTTGCAGCCCCTCCTCGTCGTGGGTGTAGACGTCCAGTTTTCCGGCCTGGGTGGTGTTCCCGCTGGGGTCGGTGTATCTGACCGTGCCGTCGCGGGCGGTGTGCAGAACCGAACGATCGGGCAGCACGGTGAGGGACATCGCCTCACCCATCTCGGCGCCACCAGTGGCGAGTTGGACCTGCTGATAGTCGGCGGCCGGGATGTCCCGGACGTCCGCGCCCGCACTGGCGGTCGTGACGGCGGTGAGCCCGGACAGTGTGAGCGCGAGTGCGGTGAGCAACTTGAGCCCTGTACGAGGGCGTGGGGACATGAGGCATCCTCCTGACGCTTGGGGGCGTGTCAGGCAGGGCGCGCGCCGGCCGCGCTGGCTGCGGTGATGGAGAGGTGCTGGGGAGGTGGTGAGCGCGTACTGAAGTACGGAGCGACATGCCGATGCTGCATACATGAATTACGCATTCGGCACGGGAAATTGCATAGAAATGCGAGCGCTTTGCATCCTGACGAGCCGTCATCAATTTGTCAAGGCCGTGTCAAAATGCGGCCGTTGATTCCTTTCTCCAGAGGTCTTGACAACTCGATTGGTCTGGACCAGCTTTACGCGCAGTAGCGGTGGCCACCGGCTCTCACCTTCTACCGTCGCTTCTCCCTGGAGGTATTTCCATGGACCGTGTACGCAAGGGCAGACCCGGGGTTCGCCACAGAATCGGAGCGGCCATCGCCGTCGGTGCGGCCGCCGCGCTCGCCGTCACCGGGCTCGCAGCGCCTGCGCAGTCGGCGGACGCCAAGGCGGCGGAGGTGAAGGCGGCGGAGGTTGAAGCGGCGGATGTCAACGTCGCCAAGAACGCCGGGTTCGAGTCGGACCTGAGCAACTGGACGTGCACCGCGAGCAGCGGAGCCATCGTCGCCTCCCCCGTGCGCGGCGGCGCGAAGGCGCTCAAGGCCACCCCCTCGGGTCAGGGCAATGCCGAGTGTTCCCAGATCGTTTCGGTCAAGCCCAACTCCACGTACAAGCTGAGCAGTTGGGTGCAGGGCAGTTATGCCTATCTGGGTGCCCGCAGCACAGGAACCACCGATGTGTCGACCTGGACGCCGGGCAACTCGTCCTGGCAGCAGCTCTCCACCAGCTTCACGACCGGCGCGAACACCACGTCGGTCACCGTGTACACCCACGGCTGGTACGGGCAGAGCGCGTACTACGTGGACGACGTGAGCGTCCTCGGGCCCGACGGGGGCGGCGGCACCGACCCGGTGGAGATACCGGCGGTGCCGCCCGGCCTCAAGGCCGGCACGCCGACGTCCACGTCGGTGGACCTGTCCTGGACCCCGGTGTCCACGGCCACCGGATACACCATCTACCGCGACGGCACCAAGGTCGCCTCGGCCGGCGGTGCCTCCACGACCATCTCCGGCCTCACGCCGGAAACCACCTACAGCTTCCAGGTGAGCGCCTCGAACGCCGCGGGAGAGTCCGCGAAGTCCACGTCCGTGTCCGTACGGACCGCCAAGGGCGGCGGCGGAGACGGCGGCCCCGTGCCCAAGCACGCGCTGACCGGATACTGGCAGAACTTCGACAACGGCGCGACCGTGCAGAAGCTGCGGGATGTCTCCTCGCAGTACGACATCATCGCCGTCTCCTTCGCCGACGCCACCACCACGCCTGGCCAGATCACCTTCAACCTCGATCCGGCCGTCGGCTACTCCTCCACCGCCGACTTCAAGGCGGACATCGCCGCGAAGAAGGCCGCGGGCAAGTCGGTGATCCTCTCGGTCGGCGGGGAGAAGGGCACCATCTCCGTCAACAGCGACGCTTCCGCGACCGCGTTCGCCAACAGCGCCTACGCGCTCATGCAGGAGTACGGGTTCAACGGCGTCGACATCGACCTGGAGAACGGCCTCAACCCCACCTACATGACGAAGGCGCTGCGCCAGCTCTCCGCGAAGGCGGGCCCGAACATGGTGCTCACGATGGCGCCGCAGACCATCGACATGCAGTCCACGTCGGGCGGGTACTTCCAGACGGCGCTGAACGTGAAGGACATCCTCACGGTCGTCAACATGCAGTACTACAACAGCGGTTCGATGCTCGGGTGTGACGGCAAGGTCTACAGCCAGGGCAGCGTGGACTTCCTGACGGCGCTCGCCTGCATCCAGCTGGAGGGCGGTCTCGATCCCTCGCAGGTCGGTATCGGCGTCCCGGCATCGACGCGCGGCGCGGGCAGCGGTTACGTGGCTCCCTCGGTCGTGAACAACGCCCTCGACTGCCTGACCCGTGGCACCGGCTGCGGCTCCTTCAAGCCGTCGAAGACGTACCCGTCCTTGCGCGGCGCCATGACGTGGTCCACGAACTGGGACGCGACAGCGGGCAACGCATGGTCGAACTCCGTCGGCCCAAAGGTGCACAGCCTTCCGTAGCCAACGGCCACACGAGGCAGCTGGGCCGACCTGACCACAACTGCCGTTACCCGTAACCAGGCTGGCGGCCCGGCCCTCTCGTGACGAGGGCCGGGCCGCAACGCCTAACGGCCCCATGCGCCGTCCGTCAACAACACCACCCTCTCGCCCCTCGACGACCCTCGCTCCACAGCGGCATGCGCCCGTCCGGCCTCGTGCAGGGGGAGCCTGCGGATCGCGCGAGAGCGTGCAGCGATCGGCGTCGGTAGGCGCCGCGGTTCTCGTCATGGAACGCCCCGACCACGCGCAGCAACGCGGCGCCCAGGTGCGCGCTCTGCTGCGCGGCTACGGCTCCAGCGCCGACGCCCACCATCCCGTCGCGCCGCATCCCCAGGGCGAGGGAGCTGAGCAAGCCATGCGCGCCGCACTGTCGGACGCCGGTTGCGGAATTGGGGACGTCGATCATGTCAACGCGCACGGGACGTCAACTCCCGTCGGCGACACCGCTGAAGCGCTCGCCCTCCTGCGGCTGTTCCGCGGAGCTCCTCCGGCCGTCACAGCCACCAAGAGCGTCCTGGGCCACGCCATGAGCGCATCAGCGGCCATCGAGGCCGCCTTGACCGTACTGGCCCTGGAGCACCAGGCCGTCCCCCCGACCGCCAACCTCCGTCAGCAGGCACCGGGCAGAGAACTCGACATCGTCACCGATCGCCCCCGCCCCGCGGCGCTCGGCGTCGCGCTGTCCAACTCCTTCGGCTTCGGTGGGCAGAACTCCGCGCTGGTTCTCGCCACTCCTTGACCGGACACCCGCGGCCGGACACCTGCGGCCGGACACCCGCGACCGACGGCGCGACCCCTAATCCGGCGGACCTCCGCGCGCCCCGGCATGCAGTTCTCCTCATACTCAAGACTTGCTTCGAATACTCGCTCCAGGGGCCCGATGGAACTCACCCGGGGCGAGCGGCGAAGGAGAGGTGAAAGCCCAAGCCTTCGAAGCAAGTTCCCCTGAACGAGAGGAGCCCCGATGACCGTCGAACCAGGCGTCCGCGTGGCGGCGGAGAGTGATGCCTCGGTGATAGCGCGGTCCCGGGACGAGCCCGAGGTATTCGCCGTGCTGTTCGACCGATACGCGGAAGCGGTCCATCGCTATCTGGCTCGTCGGCTCGGCGGTGAGCCGGCCGACGACCTCATGGCAGATACCTTCACCACCGCGTTCCAGCAGCGGCACCGGTACGACCCCTCGCGGGCCACCGGCGATGGCGCCAGGCCCTGGCTGTTCGGCATAGCGACCAACCTGGTCGGCCGACACCGGCGGGCCGAGGCGCGCCGCTTCAAGGCCCTGGCGCGCCTCCCGGCTCCGGCCGACCACGAGGAACCGCTGGCCGACCGTGCCGCGTCCCGGGTGGGGGCGCAGGCCGTGGGCCGCGAGCTGGCGGCGGCACTGGCCGCCCTGCCCGCACGGAACCGGGACGTGCTGCTCCTGGTGGCGTGGGGAGGCCTCGGCTACGAGGAGGTGGCCCAGGCCCTGGATGTCCCCATCGGCACGGTCAGATCACGGCTGCACCGGGCTCGCGGCAAGCTACGCGAAGCGCTGGGTGGATCCGACCCGACGACACTGCGAGAGGTTTCCGACCATGCCTGACGAACTCGAACTCCTGCGGGACTGGGACGCGGACGCGGCCCCGCTCACCGAAACGGCCCGAGCGAAGGCCCGCCACCGCCTGCTGAACACGATGGCGCGCACGGAGCGGAACACCGACGCCGCCCCCAGCCGCCGCCACGCGCTACGCCTCGCGACAGCCGCCGTGGCCGCCGCGGCGGTGACGGGAACGGCGGTACTGATCACCGAGGGCGCCGACGAGGGCGCCGACGAGGGCGATCGCCGCGACCGAGCCGAGCGCCGGTCGGGTACGGAGACCCCACGGATGGGCAACGCCAGCGCCGCAACGGTGCTGAACGGGGCGGCAGTTCAGATCGGAAAGCACGAGAAGACGGTGGCGCCGCGCGACGACCAGTTCATCTACTCGAAGCGGATCATCAAGGAGACGGAACGCAGGACCGGCGAGGTCAAGACCTACGAGGACGTGAACTGGGACTCGGTGGACGGCTCCAAGCGCTCCTTGACCATGGAGCTCGGCCGGGTGATCTGGGAGGAGCCCATGGGGAAGGGCGAGGGTGTGTGGCCGCCCCGGGAGTGGAGCAAGCTCAAGAAGCTGCCCACCGACCCGGAGAAGCTGATACCGAAGATCATCGGTGTCGGAACGTCGAGCAAGCCGCTCGGCGAGTTCACCCCACACGACTGGTACGACGCCCACTTCATGCTCGGTGAACTCCTGAAGTGGCCGGTGCTGCCCGAGGGACTGCGTCCCGCCGCGTACGAGGCGATGGCCCTGGCGCCGGGGGTCAGAGCGGTTCCGGGGGTGAAGGACTCCGCCGGGCGCGCTGGCGTGGGGATCTCTTATCCCAAGAGTCCGTTCGCGCACGGCAAGTACCTCATCTTCGATGCGGAATCCTACGAGTTCCTCGGCTTTCGGGATGAGCGGACCTCGGCGTCCGGCGGCAAGACGTACACCCAGCTGTCACACGTGGTGGACTGGGCGATAGTCGACCGATTGAGGCAGCGCCCCTAGCCACGGCGGGCGCCCCTGGGCCGCGGCGGGCAACCCTGGGCCGTGGTGGGAGAGACACCGTCAAGAAGGTGGCACACCGGCGTTGAGGAGATCGGCGCCCAACTGCGTGAGGGTGTGCCGGACGTGCTGGCGCTCCCGCACGCTGGCCACCAGCCCTGCGTTGCGCAGTACCGCCGCGTGCTCACTGGCCGATGACAGCGAGACACCGGCGTCCCGCGCCAGCTCGGAGGTGGTGCGGGGGCCTTGGAGTGTCTGCAGCACCGCGGCCCTGGTGTGCCCCAGCAGCGGCGCCAGCCTGAAGTGTGGCGTGCTCGCCTCCTCCGGAACAGGTGGGCAGGCGGGGTAGACCAGCACGGGCAGTAACTTTTCGTCCAGGAGCGCAACAGGCGTACGGCGGCAGAAGTACGAGGGGACAAGCAGCAGCCCGCGCCCGCCCAAGTGCACGTCCCTGTCGACCGGGTACTCGGCGGAGAGCACAGAGGACTGCCAGCTCAGCATGGGCCCGAACGTGTGCAGCATGGCCTCGGTCCCGGCGCGGCACTGCACCCCGGTGCGGTACTGGCGGTCGGCCTCGACGCGGGCGGCGATGTCTGACCACCGGGGCCCCAGGACGTACGTGTGGTACCGGTGCAGAGCCCGGCCCACCCAGTGCAGCGCGGCCACTTCGCCGTCGGCGAGGCGTCGGGTCCAGGAGGGCAGCGGGTTGTGCTGCGCCAGCAGGGAGAGTTCGTCGCGCAGTCGGCGTTTGGGGGTGGACAGCACGGCGTCGATTCCGCTCTCCAGGCCGCCCGACGCTGCCGCGGGGGTGAGGAAATCCGGGAAGTAGCCGCGGGTCGGCATCAGCGGAGCCAGCGCGCGCATCATGTGCCGCCGGTCCTGACGTGTCCGCTCGGCGGTGCCGGTCCGGGTCCTTTCTCTTCCTTCGCGGAGTTGGTGCATGCTCAGGACGATCTCCCACAGAGGGTCCGGCCCATCGGCGACCCTGGTGCGTGACAGATCTCCCACGGTGAAGTGCATACGCAGCACGGTTTCCCCCGATGGTCCGCTACGGCGTTGTCTTGATGTGGGCCGCCGATCCTGGTCAGGGCTCGGCGCTGTGTCGGGCGCGGGCGGTCACTCTCACGCTAGAAGTCACCGCGGCCCGGGGCCAATGTGCACGGTGCTCAATTCCGGGCGGTGGTTGTGCACGTTGCTCAGATGGCTCGCGCTGCGGCGATGCGCAGGGCGTGGACGACGTCGTGGGTGCCGGTGCTGGTGGTGAGCAGATCGAGGCCCAGGGCGGCCTCGGCGGACCGCAGGTGCGCCCGGACCGTGTTGCGGCTGATGTCCAGGCGGTGAGCGGCTTGCTGGGCGTCGGCGTTGGCGTCGATCCACGTCTGGAGGGTGCGGCGGTGGCGGTCCTGCAGGGGGCGCAGGATCGTCTGGGCCCAGGCAGCGGCGGATTCGGTGCTCAGCAAGTCGGCCAGAGCGGGGTGCCGTTGGGGGCCGGGCTCGGCGGGTGGGCAGGAGCTGGTGAGCGTGAGAGCCAGGTGGACGTCGGCGCGGGAGCGGACGTCGGCAAGGTCCTGCCCGAGGGCTTGTTGCGCACGTCTGAGATGCGCGGTGACGGTGTTGCGGCTGAGGCCGAGCAGCCGGGCCACGCCGGAGCGGGGCATGGTTATGGCCAGGCGGGTGATGTCGGCGCTGTTCTTGGGGGCGGAGTCCAGCGGCCGGAGAAACGCGCGGGCCCAGGCGAGGGCCGGCTGAGGGGGAAGGATGCCCGTCAGAGATGTCTGACCGTGGTGGTACGCCACACGGTCGGCCGTGGTGCGGGCGGCGGCCAGCGCGTGGGTGGCCTGCGTGTAGGCCTCGGCTGTGGCGTGCAGGGGCTGTACGTCGCTGACGCCCAGTGCGTAGCGCGGGTTGTCGCGGACGAGACGGTGCAGTACTTCACCCAGAGCGCGCCCCCGATTACGGGCGCTGCCGCCGCTGCTGCCACCGTCGCCGCTGTGGCCGTCGTCCTCGGCGATGAGGCAGATCAAGTGCTCCTTGAACACGGGGCAGTGCACCATCAGGGCCGTCCCCTGGTATCCGGAAGGGTCCTGGTGGGTCTGGGTGATCTCGTCACGGTCGGCCGATGGGCAGCGCAGCAGATGGATACGTAGCCGTTCGGCGTCGAGCAGCGGGGGAACGGCCCCGGTCGTCATGCGGCGCGCCAGCAGCGGCCCTCCTGCCAACAGCCCGTGCAGGACGGCGAACCGTAACTGCCGTGCTTTGTCCTGGTAGTTGCGCCGATTCCGGTCGCCGGCCTCGGCGTGGCGCAGCAAGGTCAGCACGCTGCCTGTGTGCGACGTCAGCGCGACGGTCTGCGCAGTCGGCTCCGCGCGGGATGCCACCACCAGGACAGCGCGAGGCCTGCGTGGTCCCAGGGCTTCACAGCGCACGTGCAGTGCTTCGGCCTGTGTCGCGGCTGCGGCCAGGTGCCCATCGGAAAGGCGCGCGACCATCCCGGCGAGCGGAGCAAGCACCCTGCGCGGAAAGTCTGCTGTGGACGACTCCACCGTGACCGCGTCCTCCGCGATGACCGCGGCGTCGAGGCCGGTCTGCCGGTGCAGCCAGCCGAGCAACTCGCCGACGCCCGGCCCGGCCTCGCACGAAGCCTGCCGCCTCACCTCACGCAGCAGACCGCCCAGTTGGACTTCCCACCCGCGCCCCTCGTCACGCTCCACGGCCCTGCCCCTCTGCCGGCACTCCGTACCTCCCGGCACGACACGTAACGCCCCAACCACCCACGGGCTTCGAACCGGCCCGGCCCTCACAGCTTCTCATCGGCTGGTGAGCACGGGAGCGAGGAATCCGGCCCCGGATGGGGGGCGGGGGGGCGCGGACGTCTACCTGGCGTCACGGGCGGGTGGAACGACGGCGCCCGGAAGGGGTACACCGGCAAGCACTACTCCCGTGAGTTGCAGGTCCTCTGTGGAGGGGCGACCGCGTCGCTGATCGCATCGCTGATCGCATCGCCGATCGCGCCTCCGGTGGCGTTGCGGACGGCTCGTGCCACGTGGCGGATCACGTTGCCTTCGAGGGCCTCGGGAGTGACTCCGCGCGTCGCGGCGGCGCCGAGTTCCTCGTTGACGACCCTGAAGGCGGCGGAGGCCGCCGCGCCGTGCAGCCGCATCGCGAGCTCGTCGGGTGAGCGCCCGAGGCGCTGCGCGATGATGCCGGTCATCTCGCGCTCCACCTGGTCACAGGCCATGAGCCAGGCTGTTCGGATCGGCGGTTCGTGGTCCGCGAGGCGGATCATTCTGACCGCGAGCAAGGTGTCGGCCTGCGCTCCGGCGTCCGCGGCGTTGTCGTACCTGACGACCTCCGCGGCGAGATGGTCCTCCAGGGAGAGGTGGCGCGGCCAGCTCCGCAACGCGCTCAACTCCCATTCCACGCCCTGCGTGACGATGGGTTCGGCGCAGCTCTCCTTGCTGCGGAAGTGGCGCCAGATGGTGCGGGTGGACAGGCCCACCGCTTCGGCGATCCGGTCGCCGCTGGTCGCTGCCACGCCGTACTCCCAGAACAGGCGGGATGCCTCACGGGAGATTTCCAGACGCAGCCGGTGGCGCCGTCGCTCACTCATACCTCTTGCCGAAGGGCTCGGGAGCGTTGCCATTCGATATCAGCCCCGCACGGTTACCGTGTCCCCCACGGCCCCTCCCGTCGCCCTGCGGACGGCGCGTGCGATGCGTTCGGACGCGTCGGCGAACTGGGCGGGGTCGGCGCCGTCGAGGAGAGCCGCGCCGATGTCTTCGTTGAGGACGCGGAGGGCGGCGGAGGCCGCCGCGGCATGCAGGCGCACATCGAGATCGTCGGCAGGGCGGCCCAGACGCTTCGCGATGATGTCGGCCATCTCGCGCTCCACCAGGTCGCAGGCCATCAACCAGGCGGTACGCAGGGCAGGTTCCGTGTCGGCGAGTCGGATCATCCGCATCGCGAGCCCGGTGTCGGCCAGCTCGACCGCACTCGCCTCGCGACGGAACCTGCTCGCCTCGGTGCTGAAGCGCTCTTCGAGCGACATGTCGGCGGGCCAGTCGCGCAGCGTACGCATCTCCCATTCCACGCCCTGCGTGACGATGGGTTCGGCGCAGCTTTCTTTACTGCGGAAGTGGCGCCAGATGGTGCGGGTGGACAGGCCGACCGCCTCGGCGATCTGGTCGCCACTGGTGGCGTCCACGCCCTGATCCCAGAACAGGCGGGAAGCCTCGCGGGAGATCTCCAGACGCAGCCGGTGGCGCCGCTGCTCGCTCATTCCGTTTCCGCCACGCTTGGCCGCTGCCATGCCGGTCACCTCCGCTCGTTCCACTGCCGGCCCGTCAGTGTCATAATGACACTAAGTGACGCCCGGTTCCAGCTTGGCTCGATCCCAGCTCGGCCCCGGTTGTAGCTCGGCCCGGCTGCCGGGAGCGCGGCGAGTGTTCAGTGCCCGTCCGCGCCGTCGCCCGACTCGGCGCACGCTTCGGCCAGTACGGCGGCGATGTCCCCCACCAGCCCCGCCACGGGATCGTGGGTGAGCTCCGTCATCCGGAGCCGCCCGGCGACGGTGACGACGCCGAGCACGTGCTCGCCGCGCAGCTGGGTGATCTGCCCCGGGCCCCACAGCGCGGTGAGCGTGCCCGTGCTCCGGAGTCGCGGTTCCGCCGCACCGAGGTTGGTGATCTGGATGTCGGCGGCCGTGGCCGCCCCCATCATCGCCTCGGCCTCGCCCGCGCTGGTCGGGGCGTGCGCCGCCAGCGCCGCACCGGCGGCCTTGAGGGCGCCCGGACCGCGCTGCCGCGCGAGCGATTCGCGGGTTCCGCGGGCGAGCTTCCAGAGGTCGTCGGCCTCGTGCGCCTCGCTCGCGGTCCGCGCCCCGGCGAAGCGGTTCACCACCTCGTCAGGCAGGCCGCAGGCACGGCGCAGGTCCATCGGAGTCAGCACCCGTACGTACTCCCGTCCGCGCCGGTGGAACACCACTGCGGCGGCGGCGCAGAGCGCGGCGTGGACCGACGTGCTCTCCTGGCGGCAGCGGTGGAGGAGCCGGGTGGTCAGCTCCTGGTCGAGCGCCAGAGCCTGCAGGTGCGGCAACTGGCCGGAGAACGGGGCGAGTTCGCCGCCCGCGCTCATGCGCGGATCGTCCGGCGGCACCGCGGAGCCCGTAGTGTCCGGCGCCGTGACGTCGCGGGCGAGCAGGTCTTCCAGCGCCTCCGGCACGCCGCCGGGCGCCAGTTCCTCGCCGTCCAGTACCGCCACCAGGTCCAGCAGCACCCGCAGCCCGCCGACCCCGTCGGTGATCTGATGGGCGAACGTGAGCACCATGTCGCACCGTCGGCCGCGAGGCAGAAGGACGGCGCGCACCGACGGGCCGCCCGGAGCCGGGGAGATGGGACGAATCTGCTCGCCGGCCATGACGGCCTGCCAGGGCGTGCCCTCGGCGAGCGTCGTCACCGGGGTCGCCGCGTCGGTCTTCCGGTAGACGGCCTCAGGTCCCGTGCGGTCCACGCTCACCCCGAGCATCGGGTGCCGTTCACGCAGCTTCACCAGGGCCGAGGCCAGCTCGGACTCCGGTATGTGCCGGTCGAGTTCGGCGACCAGGGAGAACTGGAGGGGGTTGTGGCGCATGTAGAGGTCGATGGTGCGCTCGAACGCGCCCAGCGGTCGGACGACTTCTCCTTGGCTCCTCGTCGCCATGGCTTTCCTTTTCCGGGGGAGAGGGGGCGGGCTCTGCGGTGGAGGTCAGCTGCGCCTGCCGGGGAGGTCAGGTGCGCTTGGCCGGCAGCAGGCCGATGGCCACTAGCCGCTTGTTCGAGCTCCGGGCGGCCCAGGCGACCACCAGGAGGGCCAGAGCGAGCAGGGGGAAGCCCATGGCGATCTTGGCGGCGCCCAGCGAGCCGACCTGGTCCGTGGCGTAGAAGTACTGCTGGACGGCGAACCGGGCACCGAAGACGGCGGCGAGCACCAGCGTGGCGACGTCGTAATAGAGCCGCGAGCGCTTGTCGGCGCGCCATACGTTGCCCTTGCCGGTGGCCGCGTTCCAGATCACGCCCGCCAGCGGCCACCGCACCAGGACGGAGGCGAGGAAGAGGACGGCGCCGGCGAGGCTCGCCCAGATGCCGATGAGGAAGTAGTCCTTGGCGGAGCCGGTGAACCAGACGATGCCGGCGGCGATCACGACGCCGAACACGCCGCCGATCGCGGGCTGCACCGACTCCTTGCGCACCAGCCGCAGCACGCCGATGGCCACCGCGACGCCGAGGGCGGCGATGATCGCCACGCGCATTCCGCCTGCGCTGTTGGCGACGACGAAGGCCAGTGCGGGCAGCGCCGAGTAGATGACTCCTTCGGTGCCTCCCGCCTGGTCGAGGACCGAGGGGCGTTGCTGGGATGCCGTCTGCTCCGCCTGTGCGTCGGTTTCTGTCTCCAGGAAGCTCTTGGTCTTCATGGTGGTCAGTTCTCCCGAGTTCGTCTGGGGGCAAGGTGCGGTAATGCAATGTCACTAAGTGATAGCGTGGCATTAAGTGACACAACTGGCCACCCCTCGGCGCGTGTGACGTGCCTCACTCGGTGGCCATCATTGGCCGACTGCCCCGGAAGGTCGGTCGTACCCCTCGGAGGTTTTGTAGAGGGGTACTTGTAGGCACCTGGCGCCGTCGAGCGCCCTCGCAGGAAGGACCGACATGGCACAGCGGGAGACCATCTCCGTCGAGGAGTTCTTCGGACCGCCGCCTCGCGCGAAGGCCACCCTTTCGCCGGACGGCAAGCAGATGGCGTACCTGGCGCCCTGGAAGAACCGGCTGAACGTCTGGTTGGAAAGCGTCGACGCACCCGGAGACGCGCGGTGCGTGACCACCGAGGATCGTGGAGTGGTGAGCTACCACTGGACCCGCGACCCGCGGTGGCTGCTCTACTCCCGGGACCAGGGCGGCGACGAGAACCTGCACCTCTACCGCGTCGACCTGGAGGACCCGGACGCCACCGCGGTGAACCTCACGCCCTATCCCGGTGTGCGCACCGCCGGCCTGGACCTGCCCGCCGGGCGGCCCGGCAAGGTGATCACCCAGCTGAACCTGCGCGACCGGGCCCGGTTCGACCTGGTCGAACTGGACATCGCCACGGGCGACCTCACGACCCTCGCCCAGAACCCCGGCGGCGTCGAAGGATGGCTGTACAGCGAGCGCGAGCTGTTCGCGGTGGCGATGACGGCCGACGGCGACATCGAACTGTCACGGTGGGACGGGGCGACAGGCGCCCTGGACTTCGTGGCGCGGTTCGAGGGCGGCGACGCCCCGCTGGGGGCCTACCCCACGGAGGTCACGCCGGACGGCACCGGCGTGTGGCTGGGCTCGCACCTCGGGAGTGACCGTCTTCGCCTGGCCCGGCTCGACCTGGCCACCGGCGAGGAGGAAGAGGTCGACTCCCACCCGGAGTTCGACCTGGACACGCGTGCGCGGGTCTTCCCCGCCCTGCCATCCCCGCTGATCCGCAGCCGGCGCACGGGTGAGCTGCTCGGAGTCCGCTACCTCGGGGAGCGGCAGGTCATTCACGCTCTGGACCCGCACTTCGCCGCGGTCCTGGAGAACCTGGAGAAGCTGTCCGACGGTGATCTCGCAGGCCTGTCCTCCGACGAGAGCGGACAGCGCTGGGTGGCCGCCTTCACCCACGACCGCGACCCCGGGGCCACTTACCTCTACGACCACACCACGGGCGAGAGCCGCGTGCTCCACCGGGCGAAGCCGCACCTCGACCCTGATTCCCTGGCACCGATGCGAACGGTGTCGATCACCTCCCGCGACGGTCTGACGCTTCCCTCGCACCTGACGCTGCCGGTCGGGTCCGAGCCCTCGGGGCTGCCGCTGGTGCTGTTCGTCCACGGCGGCCCCTGGACCCGGGACAGTTGGGGGTACAACCCCGCCGCGCAGCTCTTCGCCAACCGAGGCTGCGCGGTGCTCCAGGTCAACTTCCGGGGCTCGACCGGTTATGGCAAGGCGTTCACCAGGGCCGGCATCGGGGAGTTCGCAGGCAAGATGCACGACGACCTCATCGACGGCGTGCGCTGGGCCGTCGATCAGGGGTACGCCGATCCGGACCGCGTGGCCATCATGGGCGGCTCCTACGGCGGTTACGCGGCCCTGGTGGGCGTCACCTTCACCCCGGACGTCTTCGCCGCCGCCGTCGACGTCGTCGGCATCTCGGACCTGGCCAACTTCATGCGCAGCCAGCCCGACTTCGTCAAACCGATGCTCGCCTACAACTGGTTCACGTACGTCGGTGACCCGGCCGACCCGGAGCAGGAGGCCGACATGCTGGCCCGCTCCCCGATCAGCCGCGTCGACCAGATCCGCACCCCGCTGATGGTCGTTCACGGCGCCAACGACGCCCGCGTCGTCCTCGCCGAGTCCGACCAGCTCGTCGAAGCCCTCCGCGCACGAAGCGTTCCCGTCGAGTACATGGTGATGGAGGACGAGGGGCACGCCATCGAGAACCCGGAGAACGTGATCGCCCTCTACACCGCGGCGGAACGCTTCCTCGCCGAACACCTCGGCTTCGAGACCCACAAGGCATGAGGGCACTCGCCCCATGCCGTGCGCCACCTGAAACCCCGCCCCCTCCTCATGGGAGACGCCATGCCCCAGACGCTGCCGCAACGCCTGTACCTGCTCTGCTACACCGTGGACCAGGGCAAGTTCCAGCTCGACAACAAGCCCAAGGGCTGGCTGCAGTTCATACACAACAAGGCCCACACCGCGGAGACTCCCGTCCGCGACCAGCTCTCCGCCAGGGGAGAGGTCGACGTCTCCCGCGGCAAGGTGATGGGACTCATCCCCGCCGACCGGGTCACCGTCGCCCACCCGCAAGATGTCCGCGCTCTCCAGGATCGCGTACGCGACACCGTGCTCGGCGGAGCCGACCCGGCGTCGATCCCGCTGGATGAGCTGGCCACTCGCCGCACGGTTCGATGAGCTCGTCCCCGGCCTGCGCAAGGCGTTGCGCGACTCCTACCTGTCGAGCCGGGCGGTCGGCGGGGGCTGGAGCGCGTGAATTCTGGGAGCGCTGGAGGGAGCACTGGATGTCGTCCGTCAAGCGGTGAGCGGCACCTCGGCGAGGGCCTGCCAACCCTCGGGTGCGAGGGCGACCACGTGCACGGCCGACACCTCGGTGGAGATCGGTAGCCGCCCGGAGACGCGACGCGCGACATCGGCGGCAGTGGAGGGTGCTGCGGCGTCCAGCGCCAGGGTGACGTGCACCGGCGGGTCCTGCCCGAACCGACCCCCGTAGGGGACCTGTTCGGGGAACGCGGCGCGAACGGCAGTGGCGAGGGAGCACAGTTCGGGCACCGGGACGCTGACGAAAGAGCGGGCCGGCTCGACCTCGGCCAGCCGCAGGGGGATCCGGCCGTCTTCCGGCGAGGCCCGTACCAGCACGGCCCGGAGTCGCTCCAGTTCCGCCGGGCCGATCCGGTCGGCCGGCAGCCACGGGTAGAGCAGCGTCGCGTGAGCGGGTACCCCCGGTCGCACCACCCGCGCGTCCACCTGGGCGGCCAGCTCCAACAGCGGTTCGGCATCCGGCAGTAGAGCCAGAACAGCCGTGGTTCCAGAAACCGGCATCGCAACCATCCCCCGGGTCTCCCGCGTCGAGTGCCGCCGCATCATCCTGCGCCGGTGAAGCCGGCGTATCTCTCCTCGGTTCCGGTCTCGCTTCGGTTCCGGTCTCTCCTCGGTTTCGGCCGCCGAGCAGCAGTGTCACCGACAGCATCGATCCCTGTCACATCGCCCTCCCGACGTATCCGAGGAGGGTATGTCGATCGATGGCCCATCCAGGTGTCCTGGATGCAGTGCAAGTCCCCTCCTGTGCACCGCAGTTGATGCTCTCCCGCTATCGCCGATCGGTATCGGTACGAACTGGCCCCGCCGTCCCGATACTCGTCCCGACCGAAGGCGCACCGCAGGCCCTCGGTCCCGGGATCCCGGGCATCCGCGTGCCCCAAAGTTCCCGGCGACCCCGGCCATACAGGCCACCGGACATCGGGAAGGGACACACCCCCCATGAACAGATCCCGCACCAGATCGCTCGCCATCCTCGGCGCCGCCGCTCTCGTCGGCTCGCTCGCCGCCGCCCCCTCGGCATTCGCTGCGCCGTCGCCCGACGTGGCCAAGTCCCTCTCCACGAGCGCCACATCGAACGCCACGGCGGCCTATGCGGGCTCCGCCGAGAACGAGGCCGCCAACCGGCGGTTCTTCGACGCCGTCATGAAGTCGGCGCTGAAGAAGCAGGCGGCGCAGCCGGGCATCCAGGTCGTCACCGTCCGGTACCGCACGACCCGGGCGCCGAGCTTCCGCAGTCAGATAGCGCAGAGCACGCAGATCTGGAACTCCTCCGTCAGCAACGTGAAGCTCCAGGAGACCAGCTCGACCGCCGACTTCGAGTACCGCGAGGGTAACGACTCGCGCGGCTCGTACGCCTCCACCGATGGGCGCGGCCACGGCTACATCTTCCTGGACTACCGGCAGAACCAGCAGTACAACTCCACCCGCGTGACGTCTCACGAAACGGGGCACGTGCTCGGCCTGCCCGACCACTACTCGGGCCCGTGCAGCGAGCTGATGTCCGGCGGCGGCCCCGGCACGTCCTGCACCAACGCCTACCCGAACGCGCAGGAGCGTCAGCGGGTCAACAGCCTCTGGGCCAGGGGGATCGCCACCCTCAAGGACAAGGGTGAGCTGACGAAGGTCCGCTGACCGAGCACGCCACCCGCTTGGCACATCGCCCCGTACCGCAGGCAACCTCCGTACCAAGCCGGCCGCGCGCGGCGCGCTCTCCTCCGACGTGGGCATTGACGCTCAGGGGGGGGGGAGTCGCGCCGCCGCGGTCGGCTGCGGTGAGCGGCCCCGGTCGCGCTGGGTCACCATGATCTCGGAGGTGGCTGAGTTCGCGAGTGACGTCAGGTCATACGGCGCAGAAGGTGATCGCGGTCGACCAGTTGATGCTTGAGGACCAGACCGACGTGGGCCGCCAGAGCCGCGAAGAAGAGGATCTGCGCGGCGACATGCAGAACGAGCAGCCCGTCACCCGACAGCACCAGTGCGATGCCTGTGGCCGGGACGGCGAGCATGGCCGCGTACAGCGCCGTCTCGGTGCCATGCGCGATACGTCGCTCTCGTCGGGTGAGAGTCGGCGCCCACGGGGGCAGTGGCGTGGCCAGCCGCCAGGCGATCCGGACGACACCCAGGAGGAGGACCGCGGCGCCGAGTACGACGTGCACGGTCAGCAGCGAATCGTCACCGAAGGGCTCATACCCGTCCTCAGAGCCCCGGCCACGGCCTCGCCCGCGGCCCGAGTCCTCGCCGCGCCCGCGGCCGCGCCCCCGACCGTGGCCGCCGTCGTCCGGGTCGAGCAGATACCCCACGACGAACTGCGCGGCCATGGCCACGAAGACCACCCAGTGAAGCGTCTTCGTGACCACTCCATAGCCGTGCGGACCGTTGCGCAAGTGGGTTCTCATCCCTCCAACGTGCCCTCTGGCGGGGTTCCCTAGTCAGAAGGGCGTCCGGCTAGACGCACGGGCGCTCTTCAGCGGCTGTCGCAGGGGTCCTCGTCCGCCGGTATCGGCTGGGTGTCCGCCGCCAGGCAGGAGGAGTACACCCGCGGGGGCGTGGGCCGCGGCTCGGGCTCCGACGTAGCGCCCGCGGCGACGAACGTCCCGGCGGCCACGAAAGACAGCGCCGCGATCGTGGCGAGCCAGGCACCGCGGCTCACTCATCGCCTCCGAAACGGTCGCGGAACGCGTCGCTGCAGTCGTCGTTCTCGGGGCCGGCGTGGACTCCCGCGAGGGCCACCACTCCGTCTTCCGTGCCTTCCTGCTTGGCCTTGGCCAATTGCGTCTCGATGTCCGCGATGTACTTGTCGCACTCGGCGCTGACGGACTTCTCGGGCTGCTGGTCCCGAGCGGAGGAGGCGTCCAGCGCGGCGGTGAGGGCGAGGCCGGCCGCGCACAACACAGCCCACGCGGCAGCCCACTTGCGGCGGCTCATCGATATCGGCTTGGACATCCCGGCATCTTACGAGAAGGGACTACGACGGGACCGCTGCGCCCGGCGACGTATCGTCGGCCTCCGGTTCCTGCGGCGGGTCGCTGAGCTGTTCCCGCAGATAGTTCCAGACCACCGCGATCAGGGCGGCTGCCGGTACCGCGAGCAGGCTGCCCACGACGCCGGCCAGGTTCGCGCCCAGGGTGACGGCCAGCAGGACCACCGCGGCGTGCAGGCCAAGACCGCGGCTCTGGATGATCGGCTGGAACACGTTGCCCTCGAGTTGCTGGACCACGACGATGATCGCCAGCACGATCAGCGCGTCCGTCAGGCCGTTGGACACCAGCGCGATCAGCACCGCAACGAAGCCGGCGAACAGGGCACCCACGATCGGCACGAAGGCGGATACGAAGGTCAGCACGGCCAGCGGGAGCACGAGGGGCACTCCCAGGATCCACAGACCCAGACCGATGAAGACCGCGTCGAGCAGGCCGACGAAGGCCTGAGAACGTACGAACGCGCCCAGAGTGTCCCAGCTGCGCGCCGCCACGATCGGGATGTCCTCGGCGAGCCGGCCGGGGAGCTGACGGGCCAGCCACGGGAGGAACCGCGGGCCGTCCTTGAGGAAGAAGAACATCAGGAAGAGCGCCAGGATCGCGGTGACCAGACCGTTCAACACGGTGCTCAACCCGGTGAAGAGAGTGGTGACCATGCTGCCGACGCTGTCCTTGATCCGGGCGGTCGCCGAGTCGACGCCGTCCGAGATCTGGGCGTCGTTGATGTTCAGGGGCGGCCCGGAGGCCCACTCGCGCAGTTTCTCGATGCCATCGGCCACGCCGTCGGCCAGTTCACCGGACTCGGACGCCACCGGCACCGCGATCAGTGCCACGATGCCCGCGGCGACCAGAAGGAACAGCACGGTCACCACCGAGGCGGCCAGGGCGGGGCGCCACCCGCGTCGGCGCAGGAAGCTGGCCAGCGGCCAGGTCAGTGTGGTGAGCAGGAGTCCCACTATGAGCGGCCAGACGACCGACCACATCCGACCCAGAACCCACAGGGCCACCGCGGCGGCGACAACAACCAGCAGCAACTCGACGGAGACCCGCGCCGATCTGCGGAGCGCGGCGGCGGACTTTGTGGAACTAAGCGTGGCAGGCATGGGGGACACCCTATTGATACTCCAGTCGTAAGCTGCACCGCAGTGGGCAGGGAGTGGACTGGGATGCGGTGGGGGATGCCGATATGTCCTTTCATGACGCGGTCGAGACGGAAGATTTCCTCTACGACTGGGCGGTGCTCTCCCGCAGTACGTCCATCACCGCGCGTGCCCGCGCGGTCTGTGTCATGCCGTCAAGCGTCGCGATTCTTACCTCCAACGGGCGTCCGGCGTCCCGTAGTTCGAGTTCTGCGAGCTCGCCGCCGCCGTAGGTCCGGTCGGTCGCGGGGCGTTGGTTGAGCACGGAGTAGCCGAGGCCGCGGGCCACCATGGAGCGCACCGTCTCGTAACTGCGGGTGCGGTAGCGGACGTCGGGGGCGGTGCCGGTGGCGGCGACGAGGGAGCGGAAGTAGTCGCGGCTGTGCGGGAGGTCGAGGAGGACCAGCGGTTCCGCGGACAGTTCGGCCAGGCGCACGCTGCCCTGGCCCGCCAGTGGGTGGTCGGCCGCGACGATGACGTAGGCGGGGGCGCGGGCGATCGTCTCGCTGCGCAGCTCCGGCTCGGTGGAAAGGCCCAGATCGTAGGTGAGGGCGAAGTCGATGCGCCCCGCGGTCAGGGCCTCGACGAGCTGGTCCGCCTCCGCCTCCACCACGTCGATCTCGATGCCGGGGTGCAGGCGCGTGCACTCGCTGAACAGGCGCGGCAGATAGTACGGGGCCAAGGTCACGAAACAGCCGACGGCCACCGGCCCGGAGAGCTCCGCGCCGTCCCCCCGCGCCTCCCGCTCGACCTCGCGCGCGCGGGCAATGAGGTCACGGCCCTGCGTGCGCAGCCTTTCCCCCGCAGGGGTCAGGGTCAGGCCCCGCCCCCGGCGGCGGATGAACAGCTGCACCTGGAGGTCCCGCTCCAGATTGTGGATGGCGGCGGACACGGCGGACTGTGCGATGTGCAGCTCGGCCGACGCCTCCGTCATGGAGCCGCGTTCGGCGGCGACCAGGAAGTAACGCAGCTGAACGAGCGTGAAACCCAACGGCGACGTCATACGAGCCCTCGTGCTAGGTGAACCGGGTGCGGGCCCGACTCTAGGCGCCGTCCACGTCCGATCCAGGCGTCGTCCGCGTCCGAGCCGCCACGTCCTCGGCATGCAGCAGCGCCGAGCCGGCCGTCTCCTTCAGGGAGAGTGCCGCGATCAGGCCGCCCACGGCGAACACCATCAGATACGGACCCGGCACCAGCGTGCTCCCGGTCGCCGAGATGAGCAGCGTCATCAAGTACGGCACGGTGCCCGCGAACAGCGCCGCCGTCACGTTGTACGAGATGGAGAGCCCGCTCTGCCGGGTGCGCGTGGGGAAGACCTCCGCCGACCACACCGCGTACGTGCCGAGGATCGCGGCCAGGATCGCGCCGAGCGCGAGACCGGCGATCCACGTTCCGGCCATCCCGGTCCGCATCAGCCAGAACGCGGGGGTGGCGACGATCAGGAGGGCCACCGTCGCCCCGATGAACACCGGCTTGCGGCCCACCCGGTCGGACAGCCTGCCGAACAGGGGTACCAGCACGAGGCCGAGCAGGGAGATGACGGTGGACAGCAGGGCCGCGCTGTCGGCCGAGTGACCGAGGTGGTCGGTCTCGTAGGTGACCAGGTAGGTAAGCACCGCGTAGAAGGGGACGTGCATGGCCGCCATCAGGCCCGCCGCCTGGAGCAGTTGGCGCTTGTGGGAGCGGAGCAGCTCGCGGGCCGGGCTGCGCGGGACGGTGTCGTTCTCCTCAAGTGCCCGGTACTCCGGGGTGTCCTCGATCTTGTTGCGGATGACCACGCCGATGATGCCGAGCGGCGCCGCGACGAGGAACGGGATACGCCAGCCCCAGGAGGTGAGCTGGGCGTCGTCGAGCCCCGTCGACAGGAGCAGGAAGACGAACGAGCCGGCCAGGAAGCCGAGCAGTGAGCCGACCTCCAGCCAGCTCACACCGAATCCGCGCCGTCGGCGCGGCGCGCTCTCCGCGAGGAAGCTGGCCGCACTGCCGAACTCGCCGCCCGCCGCGAACCCCTGGATCAGACGGAGGACCACCAGGAGCACCGGGGCGGCGACCCCGATCGAGTCGTAGCCGGGCAGCAGGCCGATCGCCAGCGTCGCGCCGGACATCATGAAAATGACCAGGGACAGCGTGCGCTTGCGGCCGATCCTGTCGCCGAGCGGCCCGAAGACGAGGGCACCGATCGGCCGTACGCCGAAGGAGACGGCGAAGACGCCGAACACCGCGAGCAGCCCGGTCGTACTGTCACCGGCGGGGAAGAACACCTTCGCCACGGTGCCGGCGAGATAGGCGTACGCGGCCCAGTCGAACCAGTGCACGAAGACGCCGACGGCCCCCGCCGCGATGCTGCGACGCAACGTGGCCACGTCGGTGGGGACTTCGGCCGCGGTGTCCTGAGGCTCGGTCACGGTCATGTCGACGTCTCCTCTGCCGGTCGGCAGCGGTCCACGCCCGTCCACGCCAGCGCCGTCGCCGCGTCGAGCAGTGCCCGCTGTGCGGTGGAGCCCACGCAGTACGCGGCGAACTCGTGCTGGTGGTTGGTGGCGGGCAGGGAGCCGATGCCGATGTAGGGGTGGATGGCGGGCACCACCTGTGACACGTTGCCCATGTCGGTGGAGGCCCGGTTCATGCGCGCGGCCTGGCCCGGCGGGGCGAATGCACGCCCCAGAGTGACGGCGTTGGAACGGTAGTGCGCCAGAGCCTTCTCGTCCGCGCGGAACTCCGCGTACGGCTTGCTCTCCGGTTCGATCTCCAGGTCGCAGCCGGTCGCCAGCGCGCCCGCCTCGAAGGCCCGCATGACGCGCGGCTCCAACTCGGCGAGTTCCGCGAGGGTTTCGGCCCGTACGTACCAGCGGCCCGAGGAGCGCTCCGGGATGGCGTTCGGTGCGTCCCCCGCGTGTGTCACGACGCCGTGCACGCGCGCGGAGGCCGGGAGTTGCTGGCGCAGCAGGCCGATGGCGACCTGCGCCACGGTGAAGGCGTCGGCCGCGTTGATCCCGGCCTCGGGGTAGGCGGCGGCGTGCGCGGACTTGCCGGTGTAGGCGACCTTCGAGTGGCTGACGGCGAAGGGGCGGGCCTCGGCGACGTCGACGGGTGCCGGGTGCGCCATCATCGCGAGGTCGACTCCGGCGAAGGCGCCGCGGTCGAGCAGCTCGATCTTGCCGCCGCCGCCCTCCTCGGCGGGAGTGCCGTAGACCTCGACGGTGAGCCCGGCGTCGTCGGCCACGGCGGCGAGGCCGAGCGCGGCGCCGACCGAACTCGCGGCGATGAGGTTGTGCCCGCACGCGTGCCCGAGGCCGGGCAGCGCGTCGTACTCGGCGCACAGCGCGATCCGGGTGGGCCCGCTGCCGAAGGAGGCGTGGAACGCGGTGTCCAGACCCAGGTAGGACGCGGTGACGCCGAAGCCGGCCCGGTCGAGCAGCTCCGGCACGCGGGCGGCTGCCCGGTGTTCCTCCCAGGCGGTCTCCGGGTCGGCGTGCAGGTGTTCGGACAACGCGACCAGATCGTCGGCGTGCCGGTCGACGGCCGTGCGGGCGGCCTCTTTCAGGGCGCTCATCGTTCATCTCCGGGAACGCCGTACGAGGGCGAGGTCGCCGGGTCGAGGCCGCGCGTCACGTAGTCGTCGCGCTGCGGCAGCCAGACGTCGAGGAGCTCGCCGAGCCGGTCGATCGGGTCGTCGGCCCAGTCGATGCGCAGGTCGGTGACCCGCCAGCCGACGTCCGCGACGACCGCCATCCCTGCCGAGCGCACCGGACCCTGCTCGCCGCCCGCCGCGACGGCGGCCTTCATCGCGGTGATCAGCCGCTCCTCGAGCTCTCCGGTGGCCTGCTGGTACGCCTCCAGGAGCACGCCGGGGATGTGCTTCCCCGACAGCATGTTGCCGGCCGCCACGGCGCCGTCCGCGGTGGCCGACGCGTAGGTGCCGAGCGTGTGCGGGCCGCTGTGGGCGAAGCCGGGGCCTTGCCGTCCCAGGACGGTCAACTGCCGGTAGGCGATGGTCTTTTCGTTGACTGCGGCGCCGGTGATTTCGGCGAGGGCGCGCTCGGCGTCACCGTGCGCGGCCAGGCCGTCGAGGAGGGCCGTGCCGAGCATGGGGTCGGTGATGTTCTGCGAGCTCGCGGCGCCGACGCCGGGACGCAGATGGGCGATGCGGGCGGCGACCGCTGGGCTTGACGAGCTGCCCGCGATGCCGAACCGCTCACCGTCGCGTACGACAAGGGAGAACGTCATGCCCGCTCCTCCCTCGGAATGACGGCGACGGCCCTCGGAATGACGGCGACGGCGTCGATCTCGCACAGCCACTCGGGACGGGCGAGCGCCGAGACGACCAGGCCGGTGGAGATGGGGTGGACGCCCTTGGTCCAGCGCCCGACCGTGCGGTACACCGCTTCCCGATACCGCGGGTCGATCAGGTAGATCGTCAGCTTGACCAGGTGTTCCATCCGGCTGCCGGACTCTTCGAGCAGCATCTTGATGTTGGCCATGGCCTGCTCGGCCTGTGCCTCGGCGTCGCCGACGCCGACGGATTCGCTGGTGTCGAGGTCCTGGCCGATCTGCCCGCGCACGTACACCGTGTCGCCGGCGACGACGGCCTGGCAGAGGTCGTTGTCGAGGCTCTGCTCGGGGTAGGTGTCGCGGGTGTTGAACGGCCGGATCCGGGTGTGCCCGCCGGCCACGATCGGGGCGTTTGCCATGGTCTGCTCCTCAGCTGGTGCCGTACACGGGTCAGTTGCTGCCGTACGCGAGGTATCCGCGCCGGGTCGTGATGTGATCGGCGATGTACCGGGCGTCGTGCCAGACACCCCAGATGAAGCTCGACCCGCGGCGGGACAGCCACGGCAGGCCCAGGAAGTAGACGCCGGGCTCGCGGGAGATGCCCCGGCTCTGGACGGGCCGGCCTTCCTCGTCGAACGCGTCGACGTCGAGCCAGCCGTAGTCGGCGGCGAAGCCGGTGGCCCAGACGATCGAGGTGACCCCGGCCTCCGCCAGGTCGAGTTCGAGCCGGGGGTCGCTCACGCACGCCGGATCGGGGCCAAGGACATGCGCCTGCGGCTCCTCGGGAAGGTCGAGCCCATTGCGCTCGACATACGCGTCGGCCGCCCGCAGCAGCGCCAGGTACTTCTCGTCGCCGGCCGCGATGTTCGTGGCGAGGTCGGGCGCGAAGCGCAGCACACCCTTGTCGTACGCCGCGGTCATGCCGACGAGTTCGACACCGGTACCGGCAAGCGCGCGGAAGTCCACGGTGTGGCCGCCGCGCGCACCGCTGACCGCGATGGTGACATGGGCGGCGCCCTGCGGTGGCGTGGTCAGGTCCCAGAGCCCGAGCACCCCGAGCCACCAGCAGAAGTCACGCCCCCGGTACTCGCGCGGCGGCCGGTCGTGCGGGCCCACCGACAGGAACACCCGGCGCCCGGCCCTGCGCAGTTCATCGGCGATCTGCACCCCGGAGGAGCCGGCACCGACCACGAGGACGGCGCCCCCGGGCAGTTGCTCCGGATTGCGGTAACCGCTGGAGTGGATCTGCGTCGTCACGGCGCCGTTCGGGACGATCGGCGGGACCACGGGCCGCTGGAAGGGGCCGGTCGCGGCGACGACGAACCGCGCGTCGATGGAACCCTCGGACGTCTCGACCCGGAAGCCCGGCCGGCCCTCGTGCTTGCGCACCGACGTCACCTCGACGCCGCAGCGGACCGGGGCGCCGATCTTCTCGGCGTACGCGACGAAGTACTCCGCGACCTGTTCCTTCGTCGCGAAGGCGTCGGGGGCGATGTCGGGGAATTCGAGGTTGGGGAACCTGTCGTGCCAGGCGGGCCCGTTCGCGACCAGGGAGTCCCAGCGTTCCGTGCGCCAGCGCTCGGCGATCCGGTGCCGCTCGACGACGATGTGCGGTATGCCCTCGGCCCCCAGGTGCTCGCTCATCGCGACGCCGGCCTGGCCCGCCCCGACGACGACAACTTCCGTCTCTTCACTCGCCATTTCGGCCTCCAGTCAGGCGGTAGTCCACCTATCTTTGGGTGCCTCCGAAACCCTGTCCAACAGATGTTTCAGTGGAGAGTGATCTGATTTTCCGATGCGGTACCGCAGGCGCGCACTGTCCGCCGAGCGACGCTCGGCGGACAGTGCGGCACGGTTCCATCGGCTGCCGGGGCGTGCTTTCGGTGCCTTCGGCTGTCGGCGTCACACGGTGATCGCGCCGTCCGACGCCGAGCCGACCGCTGCCGCGTACTTACTGAGGACGCCGCGTTCGACAGTGCGGTCCGGGCGGGTCCAGCGCGCCCGGCGCTCCGCGAGCTCCTCGGCCGGGACGTCGAGGTCGAGCGTGCGGCGCGCGGAGTCGACGACGACCGTGTCACCGTCCGCCACCAGGGCGATGGGGCCCCCGTGCCACGCCTCGGGGGCGACATGGCCGATCACGAGGCCGCGGGAGACGCCGCTGAAGCGTCCGTCGGTGACCAAGGTGACCGATTCCCCGAGGCCCTGCCCGACCAGGGCGCCGGTGATCGACAGCATCTCCCGCATGCCCGGACCGCCCGCCGGGCCCTCGTAGCGGACGATCACCACGTCGCCCTCCGTGATCCGGCCGCCCTGGATGGCCTCGAAGCACTCCTCCTCGGAGTCGAAGACCCGGGCCGGGCCCTGCCGGACGAAGTCGGGGCGTCCGCCCAGCTTGAGCACACAGCCGTCCGGAGAGAGCGAGCCGCGCAGGATTGCCAGGGCGCCCGCCGGCTTGACGGGGGACTTCACCTCGCGCACCACTGTCTGCCCCTCCGTCCCTACGGCGGCCGCGGCGACGTCCGCCGGTGAACGGCCGTCGACCAGGGTCACCGACTCGCGCAGCACACCGGCCTCCAGCAGCCGCGCCGCCACCAGCGAAGTGCCGCCGGCCCGCCACAGATCCGCCGCCGTGTGGGGTCCGGACGGCTTCAGCGCGGTGATGATCGGCACCTCACGGCATACCGTGCCGATCGTGTCGATGGAGAGGTCGATGCCCGCCTCGCGGGCGATGGCCAGCAGATGCAGTACGGCGTTGGTGGAGCCGCCCGTGGCGGCCACGGAGACGATCGCGTTGTGGAAGGCGTCCGCGGTCAGGATCGAGGAGGGCCGTAGGTCGCGGGCCGCTACGTCGAGGGCGAGTTCGCCCACGCGCTCGGCCGCGGCGGTCTTCTCCGCGGCCGTGGCGGGGATGTCGCCGACGCCGAACGGTGCGAGGCCGAGGAAGTCCGCGACGGTGCCCATCGTGTTCGCGGTGTACTGCGCCGCGCAGGTTCCGGCGCCCGGGCAGGCGTGCCGGGCCAGATCGTCCACGTCGTCCTGGCTGACGCGGCCGACGGCCCGCTCGCCGAGGGCCTCCCACATGTCCTGGATGGTCACCTCGCGCCCGCGCCACGTGCCCGGCATCATGCTGCCGCTGTAGAGGAGCACGGAAGGGATGTCCAGGCGGGCCATGGCCATCATCGCGGCGGGCACCGTCTTGTCGCAGCCGACGATGCAGACCATGGCGTCGAACTGATGGGCTCGCCCCATGAGTTCGATCGAGTCCGCGATGACCTCGCGGCTGACGAGCGAGGCCCGCATGCCGGGCGTGCCCATCGTCAGGTTGTCCGAGACGGCGATGGTGTTGAACTCCATGGGTGTCCCGCCCGCCCGGCGCACGCCTGCGGCGACGTGACGTGCCAGGTCACGGTGCGTGAGGTTGCAGGGCATCGTCCCGGTCCAGGTCGAGGCGATGCCGACGGTGGGCTGCCGCATCTCCTCCTCGGTCAGGCCCATCGCGTACAGGTGTGAGCGGGCCGGTGCGCGGTCGGGATCGTCGGCGATGTTCATCGCGGCTCCTTCAGCGGAGAGGGGGGGGAGGGGAGGGGGGGAGAAGCCCGCTGGGGTCGGCGGTGGGTTCCATACCCACGCGGTGCGGGGTTCCCTTGGTCGACCTGTTCGGTGGCGATCCACGGACCGAGCGGGCAGAACCCGTCGAAGTTCTTGCCTCGGAACCACTGCCCGTCGGAGAATCGTGCGTCCCGCGCCGACACGTCGTTGGCGACGGTGTAGCCGAACGTACGACATGGCGTTCTGCGCGCTCACCTCACGCGCCGTACGGCCGATGACGAAGGCCCGCTCGGCCCCCCAGTCCAGTTGACCGCTCAGCGCGCCGGTAGGGGGTGGATCGTGACGCCCTGGACGACCCGGTTGACCTCCCCGTCGGGGAAGGGATTGTCGGGCCGCATTCCGCAGGCCAACGAGGCTGCCAGCGCTATGAGTTGGGCGCACAGCACGGCGGGCAGTGCCAGCGCGGCGTCCTCGGCCTCGGCCATGCCCTCCACCAGCCAGGTGTGTTCGGCCGGGAGCCCGTCGGGCCGTGCGGCGACGGCCACCACCTGGCCGGCGGGCAGGGCGCCGCGCAGTTCCCGGAAGATGTCCAGGTCGTACTGGCGCGTGTAGGGGTTGTTCGACACATAGACGATGGCCGCCGTCCGCTGGGTGAGGAACGCCTTGGGGCCGTGCCGGAAGCCCAGCGACGATTCGGGCAGAGCGGTGACCGCGCCTCCGGTCAGCTCAAGCAGCTTGAGCGCGGACTCGCCGGCGAGGGCTTGCAGCGCGCCGCTTCCCAGGTAGACGAAACGGTCCGGAGCGCGATCGGTCAGTTCCTCGACCCGGGCGGGCACTGCGCCGGACAGCAGGCCCCGGGCCGCGGCGGCGCAGTCGTCAAGCCCTTGGACGCTGCTGCCGCCCAGCGCGCTGAGCGCCCCGAGGAGCATGCACGTCAGGCTGGAGGTCATCGCGAAGCCCTGGTCCTCCGCCTCCGGAGGCGTCAGGAGCACGTAGGAGTCGGCGCGGTGCCGATGCCGATCGGCCAGGGCGCCGTCCGTGTTGCAGGTGATGACGAGGTGGGCGCAGTGGTCGAGCAGCCGGTCGGCGATCTCGGTCGCCGCGATGCTCTCGGGGCTGTTGCCGGAGCGTGCGAAGGACACCAGCAGGGTCGGCCGGTCAGGCTCCTCGAAGCATGTGTCGGGGTGGGCCGTGATGTCCGTAGTGGCGACGGCCTCGACCGCCCGGCCCGTTGCTCGCGCGAGGGCCGACCGTGCGATCTGCCCCGCGTAGGCGGAGGTCCCCGCGCCCGTGAGGACGATACGCAGCCGTGCCTCAGCAAGCAGGGGGGCGAGGAACACGTCGATGGCGGAGCGCTCCTGCGTCAGGCGGGAGGCCATCTCGGCCCACAGGAGCGGTTGTTGGTGGATTTCACGGTGCGTGTGGGCGGCGCCTTGCGGCACGGACGGGCCCTCGGTGGTTTCGGGGACGGCGGTCTTCACGCGAGCTCCTTCGAGCAGGGGCGAGTGGGGGTGCGGGGGCGGGTGGGGATGGTTGATGGGTTCGGTCCGGGTGGTCGGGCCGGGCGACGAGAATCTCGGCGCTGATGCTGGGCCGTCAGCGCCACATCCGCACCTTATTAACTCGCATTCACAAGCGTCAATGAGCAGAAACGAGCAACAGTGAGCGATGATGTCCGGGTGGGCCCGGCGGGTCTCGCGTGCCGCAGCCCTGCTGAAGTGAACGCGCTGAACTGCCCCTGACGAAAAAGACGGAGCCCGATGGCTGAAAAGCCCTCAGGCGAATAGTCCTCAGGCCCAGACCCTGCCCATGCGTCAAAGGCCGCACGTTCGCTGGTCGTTGGAGCCACCCGTATCCTGCGCCCCGCGGTCACGGCGCTGACCGGACGAGGCGTGTCCGTGACCGCCGTTGCCCGCTCCGCGCCCGACTTGCGAGAACTCGCCGATGGACAAGCGGGCCGCGGCACCCCACTCGCCGCGGACATCACGGCGGACGCCTTCGGCGCGGAGCTGCGCGGCACCGCCGAAAGGCCCCGGCCCCGTCGTCCTCCTGGTAACGAGCGAACGGGCAGCACCGGACCGTACCAGCGCCGACTCCGAGGTCTGGCTCGCCAATGACCTGCCCGCCGCAGCCCGTTCGGAAGCGGCGAGCAGACTGCTCGTACTGGGCTGGCAGGGGCAGGGGCAAGGGCACACTGCGCGCCGGCACGCACCGCAGGAGATCTCCGCTGCCGCTCTCGCTCTCCTGGACGCCCGGCGGACAAGGACGCCGTGTTGGGAGGGGCCGCTTGTGGGCGTCGCGGCCGGAGTGAGCGTGCGTGCGCCGTCGCACGCATCTGAGTCAACGCACGCATCTGAGTCAACGCACGCAGTTGAGTCCACGCACGCATCCGAGTCACATTCCGGCAAGGATGAGCATCCCCAGTAAGCTGCCGGTGCGGCAGGCGGACCACCGTCGGCCCAAGATGCCCCGGGTGCCGAGGCCGAGCAGGGCGCCGGGACCATGACGAGGGAAGAGAGACCAGGCCATGCTGGGCGCCGAGCGAAGGAAGAGGCTGCTTCACGCGGTGCGCGCGGAGGGCGTCGCGCATGTGGGCACGCTCGCCGAGCGTCTGGACGTCAGCCCTTCGACCATTCGCAGGGACCTGTCCGCGCTGCAGTCCCAGGGCCTGTTGAACCGTACCCACGGCGGCGCGATGGCCGAGGCGGTCCAGGCGGACGAGGCGGACCGTCCTCAGCGCAGCGGATTCGCCTCCTGGGAGAAGAGCAAGCTGGCGAGCGCCGCCGTGGAGCACATCGCCCCCGGGGCCACGATCCTCATCACGGGCGGCACGACCACGGCCGCGATGGTGCCGCTGCTCGACGGGATCGAGCGGCTGACCGTCGTGACCAACTCGCTCCATCTGGCCGGTGAACTAGCCCAGTTCGAGGACATCAGCACGGTGGTGCTCGGCGGATACCTGCGCCACCGCGAGATGTCCCTGCTGGGTCACCTGACACGTCAGGCCCTTGAAGAGCTGCAGGTGGACGAGGCGTTCGTGGGCGCCTACGGCATCACGGGCGCGGGGATCAGCGGTGCGCACGTGGACGAGGCGGAGACCGACCGGTGGCTGCTCTCGCGCGTACGGCGGGTCACGGCCCTGGTCGACGGGTCGAAGTTCAGCCGCTCGGGTCCCGTGCGGATCGCCCCCGCCGTCCGGCTGCACCGGGTGATCACCGACGGCTCGGCGCCCGAGAACGAGTTGGGGGCACTGCGCGCTGCCGGTGTGGACGTCGTGCAGGTCTGACCGGCCGCAGGGGGGCCCGGTCAGACGCCCGTCGGCCGCAGGCCCGCCGCCCACTCGACCCAGGCCTCCCCGTGCCGAACGCCCCACCGTTCGGCCAACGCCCCCGCTGCTGCATCCAGTGCCCTGCGCGTCGCCTCACTGCCCCGGTCGGATCCGTGCACGACAGCCAGCGGCCGGGTAGCCACGATCCCGTCCCCCCGTACTGATCAGGAAGGTCTCGCACAGCACCGCGACCACACTGAGGGCGGCAGCCCCAGGGCCGCGGCGACTCAGACCTCAACCGGCGACAGTGACTGTTTCGACGTCCTCCGCGTAGCGACGCAGTTCGGCCACAGATGGTCCTTTCAACTGGCCGGACCGTTGTGGTAGTTGACCATGCGCAGGAACTGGCCCGCACGCAGATCGTTTTCCGTGCACTCCGCGCTGACGCCCAGCTCGGTCTTCAGTGTGCCCTTCGAGCTGATCGCGGTAGACGGAGAAGGCGTCAGCGAGTTCGGCGGAGTCGGCCGACTGGCCGTGATCAACTGACCTTGCCACTGTGCTGGTTCACGCGACTGGCGGCAATGATGCGCACGCCTTGACTGAAACTGCTCACTTGAGTGGGTGCGTGCGTGGCGGCAGCTTCACGCTGAACCCCCGCCGGAGACCGCGACCCGTCGATGCTCGGCTCAGCGTTCAGCGTTCAGCGAGCAAGAGCGCGTAGCAGCCGTACGTATCGACCCCGTCGGGCAGGGCGCGCAACCGCTCCCGTGCAAGCGAGTTCGGCGCGGTCCAGGCTGTCCTCCAGGAGTGCGTCGTGGAGTGGCTGCCAGACCGGCGGCCAGGTGAGCCGTGCCAGGCCGCGTGCGTTCATGGCGAGGGTGTGGCGCAGCAGCGTGTGTTCCTCGTCGACGGCCAGGACGGCGTACTCGTGGAAGCCATGAAAGCCGCGTGGCCCGCTGAAGGTGAAGCGCACCCAGGTGGAGGGGGCGTAGGCGGCGACGGTGTACCTGACAGGGCCGTGGCCACCGACCGCCCCGGCAGCCAGCGGGCGGTCGAACTTCATGGGCGGCCATTCCTCGCGCGGCCACAGCGCGTCCTCGGATCCGGCCAGGGTATCGATCAGCGCACCCACCTCGCTCTCCGTCGCGGCCAGCACGCGCTCGTGAACGTTGTAGATGCCCATAGGGTCTCCCGGGGCTAGTCATGGAAAGCGTTATAGAGAGCGGTCTCTAATACGTTTGAGAATACTCTCTGGGGCATGGCAAGACCACCCCGATTCGACATGCACCAACTCCTCGACGCCGCCGTGCGGCGGGCCGCCGCTGCGGGGCCGACCGGCGTCACCATGTCCGCCGTGGCCAAGGAGGTAGGAGCCCCGAGCGGCTCGGTGTACCACCGGTTCGCCGGACGGACGGCTCTGCTCGCGGAAGTGTGGCTGCGGACGGTCGAGAGGTTCCAGGAGGGGTACCTCGCGACGCTCGAAGCAGAAGCCGACGCCCAGCGGGCCGGGGCAACGGCAGCCCGCCAGGTCGTCGCCTGGGCCAGGGCCCACCCGGAGGAAGCCGCTCTCCTCCTCTACGGCGCCGAGGACTTCGGGCGCTCCGAATGGCCGGAGGAACTCATCCGGCGCGCGGACCGCGGCAACCAGCGCGTCTACACCGCACTCGCATCCGTCGCCGCAGCTCTGGGTGCAGAGGACCCCCAGGCCACGGAAGGTGTCACGCTCGCCCTGGTCGACCTGCCCCTGGCACTGGTACGCCGCCACCTGCGCGCCGGCAAGCCCCTCCCCGCCCATGCCGAGGATCTGGCCGAGGAATCCGCCACCGCGCTGCTCAGCATGATTTCTGCGAAGCCGGCCGCCACCGGCTGAGGGGTTGCCGACGCTGTCAGCGTCCGGCCGTTGTCAGTGCCTGCTGGCAGGATCACCGCCATGAAACCGTTGCTTCTCACCGACATCGAACGAGCCGTTCGCAGCAGTTGGAGTGCCGAGACGTGCACTCCTGAGTTCCGGTCGCGCTGGTCCGAGGACAACCCGGCCCGGGATCAGTGCGGGGTGACCGCCATGGTGCTCAACGACCTGCTGGGAGGTGAGTTGATCCGCGGAGAGGTCCACGTCGACGGAGAGCGTGTGGACTTCCACTGGTGGAACCGTCTGGGCATGGGCGTTGAGATCGACCTCACCCGCGAGCAGTTTCGGCCGGAGGAGATCGTCACGGGAGGCATCGTGATCCCCCGCCCGCCCGTGGCCGAATGGCGCAGGCTCCAGGAGGAGTACGAGCTTCTCCGCGACCGCGTCTCGGAGAAGCTCGATCGGCAGCAGGCGACGGACTCCGCGGCTGCGGCCGGGGCGCCTCAGCCGGCTTGAACCTCCAACCTGAACCCCAAAAGGGGTGGCTGGTGCGACCGTGACGGCCCGAGGGCGGGCACGATCAAGTTCCACCGGCAAGGTCGTCGGAGTGTCCGGCGTCGAGTCGCGGCCACTGGGCAACGGGCCGTCCGCCCGACTCCTCCGACACCGGCCGCCACGTGGGTGAGCCGCTGTGGGTCCTCATGGAGCAGTGTTGGGGCCAGCCGGGCGGTGAGTCCTCCCAAGGCTCCTGACGGCCGTAGACGGCGAGGTCCATAAGTGCGTAGCTGTAGTCCATCGCCTCCACGCCGCGGCGGTTCGTCCAGTAGGTCTCGAAGACGCGGTCGCCGTCCCGGAGGTAGCACACGAGGTGGAACAACCCGATCTCGCGGCCTACGAGGAGCGTATCGAGGGAGGGTTGCGCCGAGTACCACGGCATGGTCCAGCCCATGAAGTCCCGATAGCGCAGGCTCTCGTCGTACGAGACCTGCGGGTCGCCGGGGCCGAACGCGGTGTTGCGGCCCTGACTGAAGACGGCGTAGGTGATGTCACGGGAGTGCAGGTAGGACAGCTCGGCGACCTGGCTGAGGAACAGCGTGCACCCTTCGCACTGCTCCGGCGCGGGCCGGGTCGGCCACCACATGAAGTAGTACGCGGCGAGCTGTCGGCGGCCTTCGAACGCGTCCCGCAGGGTGAGCGGGCCGTTCGGTCCGATCAGCTCGAGCCCGGGGTCGACCTCGACCATGGGGAGGCGCCGACGGGAAGCGGCGATCGCATCGCCTTCCCGGGTGTGCGCCTTCTCCCGGGCCCGCAGGTTGTCGAGTTCGGCCTGAAAGGTGGCGCGGTCGACGACCGCGGGCTTGCCGGGGATTGCTGATTCATCCGTCATGGCTGCTTCTCTCCTTCGCCGCTGTTTCACCGCTGAGTCCCTTGGAACTCAACGACGGTCGTCGACCGGACGCAACGGTGCCGCGGCGTGCCGCGGCGTGCCGCGGCGTGTGGCATCCCAGCGACCGGTCGGCTCCTTCGGTGCTGCCGGTGCTGCCGGTGCGGATGAGGACCCCGGAAGGTTCATCCGATCGGACGGGTGCGGGTGCCCGCTCTTTCGTCCAGGTACAGGCTCGGGCTGTGCCGCCTGGTGAAAACCTGAATCGGAGACGTGCCATGCCCCCTCCTTCCCGTCCCCCCGCACCCTTCGTTGCCGACTCGCCCGTCACGCGAGGCAAGATTCCGGATCATCTGCTACGGGTCAGCGATCTGGACCCGGGCGTCCTGCCGGCGCTGCTCGATCTGGCGGACGGCATGAAGCGCGAGCCGCTGGGCTGGCTCGACAGCCTTCGCGGGGCGACGGTCGGGTGTGTCTTCGAAAAGCCATCCACACGTACGCGGGTGTCGCTGGCCACAGCCGCTCAACGACTCGGCATGGCCGCCATCGTGCTGAACCGGAACGAGCTTCAGCTGGGGCACGGGGAGACCGTCGCCGACACCGCCCGCGTCCTGTCCTCCTACCTCGACGCCGTCACGGTGCGCACTTACGAGCACTCCACGGTGGAAGAGGTGGCTGAATCCTCCTCCGTCCCGGTCATCAACGCGCTGACCAACAGCCACCACCCATGCCAGTCCCTGGCCGATCTGATGGCCCTGCGCGAACACTTCGGGACACTGGCCGGATTGCGGGCCGCCTTCATCGGAGACGGGAAGAGCAACACCTGCAATTCCTTCCTCTCCGCATGCGCCGCCTCCGGCATGCACCTGGTCATCGCCAGCCCTCCCGGCTACGAGACCGACGCGGACCTTCTGGAGGAGGCACGGCAGACGGCAGACCAGGCGGGCGGGTCCGTCTCTGTCACCACGGAACCCGAGGACGCCGTCCGCGAAGCGCAGGCTCTCTACGCCGAAGTGTGGGTGGCCATGGACAAACACGACCAGGCCGCGGAGCGCACGACACATCTGGCGCGGTACCGGGTCGATGACCTGCTGCTGTCCCTCGCGCCCCAGGACGCGATGGTCCTGCACTGCCTGCCCGCCGTACGCGGGCAGGAGATCACCTCAGACATCCTCGACGGCCCACGCTGCTTGGCCTGGCAGCAGGCAGCGAACCGACTCCCCACCGCCCAGGCCGTACTCCACACCCTGATCACCACGTCCCAGCAGCGGGCCGGCTGAAGACAGCCGCCGAGTGGGGGGAGTGACGTAGACACTCGACTACGCCGGGGGAGGCTGACGCCGCGGGGTGATGGCATGATCACGGCGTGACCAGCCAACGTACCGAACCGAGTTCCGGGAAGTATGTCCTCTTTGACGTCGACGGCACGTTGATCGATGCGGTCGCCAACCAGCGTCGGGTCTGGGCGACGTGGGCGGCGCGCTACGGACTCGAACCTGCTGCGGTCTACCAAGTGGCGTTGCGGACGCGCCCTGTGGAGACATTTCTGGCGGTAGCCCCGGAGCGGGACCCGCGGGAGTGCCTGGCCGTGTTGCATGAACTGGAGGACGAGGACGTCCGGTCCGGTGTCTATGCCGCTTTCGACGGTGCGACGGAGTTGTTGTCCGCCCTGCCCTCGGGCTCCTGGGCGCTGGTCACCTCGAACTACGAGCACCGGGTGCGCGGGCGATTCGCCCGGACAGGGCTGCCGCTTCCGAACGTGCTCGTAGATGCCGCCGCCGTCGCGGAGGGAAAGCCGTCACCCGTCCCCTACCTGCTGGCGGCCGAACGACTTGGTGCCAAGCCAGAGGACTGCCTGGTCGTTGAGGACGCACTGTCCGGCGTCGAGTCCGGCCTGCGGGCCGGCATGACGGTGTGGGGAGTCAACGCCCAGGCACCAGTGGACGGTGTGCACCGCCACTTCGCGAGCCTGCGCGAGGCAGTACCCGACATCCTCGCCTTCGCGGCGAGCTCACATCGCCGGGTCTCCACCGTCTGAAAGACCGAGAGCAAGCACGTATAAAGAACCCCGCGGTCAAACGCCCGTCAGAACACGATCAAGCGCCGCCCGGCCCGCAGGGCCCCAGCGCGGCTTGCCGCCCGGAAGGCCTCGGTCTCCGTTCTGCCCCATGAGCATCAGGAACAGGCTCTTCATGGCGGCGAGCCCGCGGGCGCGCCGGATCGCCGCTTCGTCTGCGTGCGCGTACGTGTCGAAGAATCGTGGGGCTGTGCCTTCGGGTAGCAGCACCCATGCGGCGGCGAGGTCCCAGGCCGGGTCGCCGGCGAACATGGCACCGAAGTCGACGATGCCCGAGAGCGTTCCGTCAGAGACGACGACGTTCGCGGGATGAAGGTCGCCGTGCACCCAAACCGGCGGACCCTCCCACTCGGGGGCCGCGACGGCGTCGTCCCAGACAGCCCGGACGTCGGCGGCGATGTCGTCGGGCGTGACGGCTCGGAAGAAGTTCTCGAAGCCGTGCGTGCAGTGTTTGGGGTGAGCGCCGAAGTCCGCACTGCTCGGCGCCTCGGCGGGCGCCTCCACGTGAAGTGCCTTGAGGAAGCGCGCCAGCGTGTCGGCGGCGTGGTCGCCGCGGCTGATCGAGGCGTGGTCCAGTGGCTCGCCGGGGACCCACGTCATCACGGTCCAGTGCTTGGGGAAGCGCTCGGACGGTGCACCGAACCGCACGGGGTTCGGGACGGGGAGCGGCAGGCGCGGGGCCAGTACGGGCAGCCACTGCCGTTCCTTGAGCTGGAGCTCCGGGGTGGGGTCCATGCGCTGCATGCGTACGGCCAACTCGTCACCGAGGCGCCACATTTGGTTGCCCCAGCCGCCCGCGACCTCGCGGATGGCCAGCCCTGCGAGGTCTGGATGCTGTTCCCGTAGCAGGTCGCGGACCAGGTCTGCGGTGATCTCGATCTCGGAGTCGGTCATGCGAAGCCACAGTACTAATGCGGCAGACGGGAAGATGCGAAGCCCAGTTCCGTCACATCTGGCCGAAGGTGCGTCGGTAGGCGCCGGGTGTGGTGCCGAGGTGTGCTCGGAAACGGCGGCGCAGATTGACCGCCGAGGTGAGTCCGACGCGGCTGGCGATGGCTTCGACCGGCAGGTCGGTCTGCTCCAGCAAGACACGTGCCTCGTCGAGGCGTTGGCCGAGCAGCCACTGTCCCGGGCTGGTGCCGAGTTGTTCGGTGAACCGCCGAGCAAGGGTCCGGCTGGAAAGCCCAGCCTGTTCGGCGAGCCGGTCGAGGGTCAGTCGGGTGTCGAGTCGGGAGGCTGCCCACTCCAGTAGGGGTGCCAATGACTCGTCCGCCCTGGCCGGCGTGGACTGTGCGGCGTACTGGAGTTGGCTGCCCTCCCGGTGCGGCGGCAGGACCATGTTTCTGGCGATCTGGGCGGCGTAAGCAGAGCCGTGGTCGGAACGGACCAGGTGCAGGCACAGGTCGATGCCCGCACCGGTTCCGGCGCTGGTGGCCACGTCTCCGTGGTCCACGAAGAGCACATCCTGGTCGACGTGCACCCTGGGGAAGGCGGCGGCGAGCCGAGCGGTGTCTCGCCAGTGGGTGGTGGCGCGGCGGCCGTCGAGCAGTCCGGCCTGGGCGAGGACGAAGGCGCCCGTGCAGATGGCGACGATCCTCGCACCGCGCCGGTGGGCGGCCCGCAGCGCCGCGGTGACGGCCGGTGATGCGGTGGCGCCGGCCGGTTGCCAGCCGGGGACGACCACGGTGTCCGCTTGCTCCAAGGCCTCCAGCGCGGCGTCGACGACCATCGCGTAACCGGCGGTGGTCGGCAGCGGGCCGGGGTGCTCGGCGCAGATCCCGAAGCTGTAGCGGGGCGGACCTTCCTGCGGGGCGGTGCCGAAGACCTCGGTGACGCAGGAGAGTTCGAAGGGCGACTGAGGAGGATTGAGCAGGGCCACCACCCGATGAGGACGCATGGCAAGAATGTACCCCTGGGTGTCTTTCTCGACTCTCGGCCGGACAACCCACACGGGTCACAGTGGCCCGATGAGCGAAACCACTGGAATCACCGAAACCAGCGAGCCCTCCGAATCAACCGTGGTGAGGACCGTAGTCCAGGTGGACGGCGAGGCAGTCAGCTACTTGACAGCAGGGCGGCAGGACGCCACGCCCGTGCTGATGCTGCACGGAACGTACTGGAGCCGGGTCTGGCTCCCCGTACTCGGCCACCTCGCCGAAGCAGGGCTGCGGCCCCTGGCCGTCGACCTCCCCGGGCTGGGACGCTCAGGAGGCCGACTCACGCCGGAAACGGCCACGGTTCCGGCCCTCGCCGACTGGGTGACGAGATGCGCCGCCGCACTGAACCTCGCCGGCCCCATCGCCGTGGCAGGCCACGACATCGGCGGCGCCATCGCCCAGCACCTCCTCGCCCACAAGGGGCTCGACGTGTCCCGGCTGGCCTTGGTGAACTCGGTCCTCTACGACTCCTGGCCCGCGCCCCACGTGGCCCAATTCCGGGGCGGGGGTGCGGAAGAGGGCGTACTCGCCGCCCGTCGGCAGGCGATCACCAGAGTCCTGGCCGGTGTCGCCACTGAGCCGTTGATCACGGAGTACTTGGACCCGTGGACGGACGAACGAGTGCGCCGTTCCTGGATGGCTCTGGCAGCCGCCGCCGACAACCGATACACGCTCGACCTCGTCCCCGCCCTGAAGCGGTCCACAACGCCCAAGCTGTTGATCTGGGGGGAGGACGACCTCCACGAAACAGTGCAATACGCCGAACAGTTCGCCTCAGAGATGCACGACACGACGCTCATCCGCATCCCCAATGCGGACCACATCCCCACAGAGAACGCCCCCGACCAAATCGGCCGCGAGCTCGCCAACTTCTTCGCGACGCCGACGCCGACGCCTTCGAACTCGTAATGCGATCACGAGCTCGCGCTTTCGAGGCTGCGACTGTGGCGAGCCACGCCGAATACGACGGCCGAGCGATCCGGGACCCTGACGGGTTGGGCCGGCCGGCAGCTCTAGTGCAGAGGCCGCCAGGCAGGATGCAGCATCAGGGGTTCGCGTGGGTCCCCCCATGTCAGGCAGCCTTTCTCCAGTCCCGGCACCTGCCTGTCGGTGACCAGCGGTCCTCCGCCGTGTGTGATGCCCTCGACCGTCTGCTCCAGCAGGTCAGCGATCGACGCAAAGCAGGTACCGCCGATATGCAGGCCCGCCATCGCATCCCAACGGCCCACGGGACTCGGCGAAAGCGCGGCATCGACGTAACGGCCAAAGACACCCCCTTCCCAGTGCTCGCCCAAGAACGGCACCCACTGGATCCCCAGCGGTGTCGACTCGCTTGCGAAGCCGTCGGAGCTGAGGCGCGCATGGACAGCCCACTCCGGGGAGAGCAGATTCCCTTCCGGGATGAACCCGTGCGGGTTCAGGTCACCGTCGTCCTCGTCTTCCTCCGGCAGATCAACTGGCTGGAGCCCTCCACACAGCGACCACAAGGTCTTCAGCTCGGCCGGGAAGCCGTGCCCGGCGTAGTCGCGCAGCTTCTGCTCGGCTGCAATGACCTCCTCCGACGGTGCGGGCGGCAGCAGCGCCTCGCTCGACAACGGGGCGTGTTCCGCGAGCCAACTACTTATCTGTCCCCACGCTGCTGCGACTCTGTCCACGTTCATCTGATTAGACATGTCGGCCACACTAGCGAGCGCGGCCCTCTCGCCAGGGGCCTCCACCCGCCGACCGGGGCAGCGGCTCCGCCGTCGACAAGTCGGGTCAGTGCTGAAGCGCACCCACCGCTCAGCCCGCCCAGTCCCAGTCCTCGTCGTTACCGCCCCGCATGGTGCGCCAACCCTTGAAGTTTTCCAGAGCCATTCGCGCCAACTGGGCGTACTGCACCGGGCATTCCCACAACTCGCGGGCCGAGAGTTCGACGGGGACGGGGGTGTCGGGGTGGTCCAGGGGCGCGTAGAGGTGAACCACTGCGCGGCATCGGGACTGCACCGTTGAGTTGGCGGCGGACCATGGGTGTTGCGAGTGCTCGCAGGAGACATCCAGGTCGATGGTGTCAACGGCTTCGGCCAAGTCACGCGCATACGAGGGTGGTAGTCCCTCGTATGTCTGGGCAATGCCCATCCACATGCACAGGAACAGGCCGAGCCGCTCCTCTTCCCGCACCTGCCCGGAGAGCCAGCGGCGGGCGGACCACAAGGCGACCGGGCCGGTGTTGTTCTCCCAGGTACGGCGGATTGCCTCCTGCATGGCGACGATGTCGAGGCTGCCGCCGCCTTGGACGAACTGTGCGTCCAGATGGGACACATCGATGCCACCGAAGAGCTCCCGGTGCGCCTCGCGCATGCGCTCCAGGGCCTGATCGGCCAGGTCTGAGAGGAACCCCTCGCAGTCGAGCGCCGCCAGCTCGTCGGCGTTGAGGCCACCGTCCTCGGCGAAGGCGGCCCGGCCTGCCTCGGTCAGCATGCTCACCCCGGCCTCGACCGCGTACTCCGAGTCGAGGTCGACGGGGTGGGCATCCCCCGGGCAGGTGCAGGATGCCCGGTCCAACTCGGTACGGAACCCGTCCAGGACCTGTATGTAGGCCGCGAACAGGGACTTGTTGACGATGCGTGCGGCGACGTACCAGCAGGTTGCGTGGAGGAGGATCGTGTACCCGGTCCGCTCGCGGCGGCCCTGCGGGGTGGCGTTGCGGCCGAGTGCCTCCGCCGCGTCGTCGGCTAGGACAGTGAGGGTCGATTCCGGATCCACGTAGGGGTAGTCGCTGACGATCCCGGACAGGTCGGAGATCAGTTCGCGGCGGTGGTCGGCTTGCAGGGCGGGCGTCACTTCAGTCACATCCGTACCTGACGACCGGGCTGTACGGGGTGGTTCCCCAGAAGCGGAGAGGACGGTCGAGCGCCCGCAGTGTGTCGTGTGGCTTTCGGGAACCGTTCCCCCGGAGCCTGCGTGACCTGTTGAGGTGTTGTCGGCTGGTGGTGAGGGAGAAGTAATGAGTGCGCGCACGATGGTGAGCGTGGCGGTATCGGCCTGCGTGGTGCTGGTGGCGTGCGGGTGCGGTGCCGACGAGGCGGGGAAGGACGTCGACGCGAAGCCTTCGCAGTCGTCCATTTCCACACCCACAGGTTCCACGCACACGAGTAAGCCGTCGGCCACGCCGTCCGGTGCCGCCCGGACCGAGAAGCCCTCGGCCGAACCCACAGGCGACCAGCCCGCGCCCAGGACGAAGCAGGGCGCGATCAAGCGCTACGAGCAGTATCTGCATGCCCTGGGTCGTGAGGACATCGACACGGTCTGCGACGTGGCCAAGCCCGCTGCGAAGAAGGCCCAGGATCAGGGCTTCGGCCCGTGTACGTCGACGTACACCACCGTGTTCCAGATGATCTCGCCCGTACAGAAGCAGGCGCTGAAGACCGCGACGGTCGACCCGCAGCGGGTCGCCGTGCGCACGACCGACAAGGTCGAGATGCCGGTCGAAGCGGTCAAGGCTTCCGCCTCGTTCACCGAGAACGACCTGGGCAGTTACACGCTCGAGTACCTCGACAACGACTGGTACATCACCGAGTGAATCCGACGAACCGGGTGCCAAGCGCTACTTGGCGCTCGTGTTCCCCTCGCCGGTGAGGAGCGGGCGCGCAGGGCCCCACTTGCGCAGCGCGGCGTACCCCACGCCGATGGCCGCGGCTGTCGGTCCGCCCACGGCGCCGACGGCGGCCAGACCGCCGAGCCCGAGGTAGACGGGCATGCCGTCGCGAGAGGGCAGCGCCCGGCCCGCGGAGGCCAGGGGAGTGGAGACGGCGTCCACGAGACCGCGAGCCATGCGCTCGACCGGAATGGACATGGTGTAGCCGTCCTGTGAGCCGGAGCCTCGCGTACGGGGCGTGGATCCACCGGCGGAAGACTTGGCCTTCGCGGCGCTCTTGGTGGTGGCCTTCGTCGACTTGGAGGCCTTCGTCGAGCGGGAGGCCGTCTTCTTTGCCGCCGGTCGGGACGAGGTCTTCTTCGCCGAACGGGAGGCAGCCGTCTTCTTGGCCGGGGTCTGCTTGCGCGCTGTAGCCATTGGGCATTGCTCCTTCTGATCGCGGCAGATGTCCATCTTGAAATGGATCGTGCCGCCCCGCACCTCCGGCGCGTCCCGGTGTCACGGTGTGTAGCGCTCCAGGGGTGAGGTCGGGGGAGTGGACCTGTCAGTGCCCTTCCGGGCCTGCTGAAACATCCGAGCCTTGCGAGCCTTCTGGGCCTTCTGGGCTTTCCAAGTCTTCCGAGCCTTCCGCCTGCAAGCGCTCCTCGTCCGCACTTTTCGCCCAACGCGTGCCCGCCGTGATCGCGACTGCCGTGGCGGCCGCACAGGAGCCTACGGACACTGCCCAGGAACCGGCCCGCAGAGGGCGGCAGCCGAAGAAGCGGCTGATGACCGGCGTCTGAACCCCGGCCAGCAGGGCCAGGCCCGAAACCCCGCTGGTCAGAGTGACCAGACGGCTGTGGCGGGCCATCATCAGGGTCTGCCCCAATTGGGTGCCGATGAGCGCGACCAGGCCCATCGTGCTGGCCTCGTGCACGCGCCCGGTGGCTTTGCCCGCGCCCCAGGCGAGAGTCGCGCCCAGGGTGGTGGCCCCGCCGCGGACGGCAAGGGTGTGGGCCAGGGACGTACCCCAGACGGTGGTGACGGGGCCGGAGTGGAGCGGGTCTTGGGCGTACTCGTCCTGTTGCGGCTGTTGCGGCTGTTGCGGCTGTTGCGGCCGTTCGGGTGCTGAGTCCTGCATCTCGCGCTGCGTCTCGCCGCCCGCGGCGTCCCCGGCCCGGTCGCCGGGAGGAGGCGTGGACGGTGCCAGCGCGACCGCGAGGGCAGGCAGCATGTCGGTGAGCATGTTGACCAGGAGCAGCTGACGGGTGGACAGCGGCGAGCGGCCGTCGACCGCGGTGCCCAGGACGGTGAAGGCGACCTCGCCCGCGTTGCCGCCCACCAGGATGGACACCGAGTCCCGCACTCGGCCCCACAGGGCCCGGCCCTCGCTCATGGCGGTGGCGATGCGCGAGGGGTCGGCCTGGGTGAGCACCAGATCGGCCGCTCGGCGCGCGGCGGTCGACCCGTGTCCCGCGATGGCGATACCGACGTCGGCGAGGCGGATCGCGGGGGCGTCGTTGGTGCCGTCTCCGGTCATGGCGACGACGTGGCCGGAGCGTTGCAGGGCCTCGACGATACGGGTCTTGTGTTCCGGCGAGACGCGGGCGAACACGGAGGTCTGCGCGATACGGCGGTCGCGGTCGCGTTTGGGGAGCGTGTCGAGTTCCGCGCCGGTGAGTACCGACTCCGGTGCCAGCAAACCGAGTTGGGAGGCCACGGCGGTGGCAGTGACCGGGTGGTCACCTGTGATCATCACGCTGCGGGTGCCGGCTTCGGTGAGACGGCGGACAGCGTCGGCGGTTGTGCGCCGTGGGGCGTCCGCGAAGGCGAGGAATCCGATCAGGGTGAGGTCGTGGGTGAGGGCCGCGAGTTCGTCGCCGTGGTGCGTACGGTCGGCGGGCGGAGTTCCCTCGGCAACGGCGAGGACACGCAGGCCCGCTGCCGCCAGTTGCTGCACCGTGCGTTGTGCGCGCAGGCGTCGGGCGGCAGTGAGAGCGACCGTCTCTTGGCCCGCTTCCCACACCGCCGCGCAGCGTTCCAGGACGACTTCCGGGGCTCCTTTGACCTCCAGGTGCAGCTGGTCGTCGTTGGTGCCCAGCGCGGCCGCGTAACCGCGGTTGGTCTCGAAGGGCAGCTCCCGGATCAGCTGCCAGGCGTGGTCGGGCTCGCCGTGCTCGGCCACCGCCTCGATGACGGCCCGGTCGGTCGCATGAGCCACGGCTCGGGGTGAGTCGGGGTCGGCCTGAGGGCAGGCGCGGCCGCTGACGCGCAGCAGGCGGTGGGCGTGGGCGCTGTCGAAGGCCACTTCGCCGCCGTAGTCCGCGAGGCGTGTCACCGACAGCCGGCCCGCGGTGAGCGTTCCGGTCTTGTCGAAGGCGACGGTGTCGACGCGCCCCAGTGCCTCCAGGGCGCGGGCGGAGCGGACCAGGACTTCCTGGTTGCCGAGCCGCCGTGCGGCGGAGAGCTGGGCGGCCGTGGCAACAAGGGGCAGGCCCTCGGGGACCGCGGCGACCGCGATGGACACGCCGGAGCCGAGCGCCTGGCGCAGGGGCGCGCCGCGCAGCAGGGCGAGTCCGGTGACGAGCGCTCCCGCGGCGGCCGTCGCGGGCAGGGTGATGCGGGTGAGGTCGGCGAGGCGGGCCTGCACGCCGGTCGCGGGGGCGGCGCGCCCGGTCGCCGCGGAAGCACGGCCGGCTTCGGTGTTCGCGCCGACCGCGGTGACGACGGCGCACCCGTGCCCGGCGACCACGGTGGTTCCCTCGTAGACCATGCAGGAGCGGTCGGCCAGTGCGGCACCAGGGGTAGGGGCGGGGTCCTTGTCGACCGGCAGCGGTTCGCCGGTGAGGCTGGACTCGTCGACTTCGAGTTCGGTGGCACTGAGCAGCCGCGCATCGGCCGGTACGACATCGGAGGGGCCCAGCAGCATGACGTCGCCGACGGCGAGGCGGTCGGCGGTGACCGTCTCGAAGGGCTCCTTGGCCAGGGCAGCCGACCAGCCGCTGTCGCGCGGGGTGGCTGTCAGGAGGGCGCGGCGGACGGTGACGCGCTCGACGTCGAGCAGTTCGTTCAGGGCCTGTTCGGCCTTCATCCGCTGTGAGCCGCTGACCAGGGCGCTGCCCAGCATCACGCCGCCCACGAGGAGGGCGTCCACACGAGAGCCGACGACGGCGGAGGCGGCCGCGCCGAAGGCGAGCACCGGTGTCAGGGGATCTCGCAGTTCCTCGGCCACCGCCCGGGTGAGGGCGACAGCTTTGGGCGGCAGCAGGGAGTGGGGCGGCCGGGGCTTCGTCCGGCGCTGCGCGGCGTCGGCCGTGTCGTCGGCGGCAGGGTGCGAGGCAGCGTACTCGCGGACCCTGAGGAAGGTCGCGCGGGCGGTGAGGCTGTGCCAACTGCCGCGCAGTGCGGGCTTCGGTGCGGGCAGGGTGCCGACCTTGCGGGCGCTGATGACGCCTCCGAGCAGGGCGAAGGCGGCTGAGCTGTGCATCGGCGAGAGCTTGCGGCGCTGGTGCAGAGGGCTGGCGTCCACCAAGGTCAGCAGTGCGCCCATGGCTGCTCCGCCCAGGGCCGTCTTGGCCGAGCGGCGGCTGACACGGCGGGCGGGGCCCAGGGTGCGCAGGAGCAGCCAGGCGGAGTCCAGTTCGTAGGCGCAGATGAGGTCGGCCGACCAACTCGCTCCATGGGAGCCGTGCAGCACGGACACGCCGACATCCGCCAACGCCAGGGCGGTGTCCTGCCCGGCCGCGATCACCATGACGACGCGGCCCTCGGTCTGCAACTGCCGGACGCTGTCGGACAGATCGCCGGGCGGGAGTACCTCGTCGGCCAGCGGCAGCAGCTCGCCGATGCCGGCGTGCTCGGTGACGACCACGTGCTCGGCGTTGGACCGAGCTGCCTTGAGTACGGCCTCCGCCAGCGGATCGAGGCCACAGCCGATGGTGACCGTGCCGCAGTGACGCTCCTGCCTGTCGAGCAGACGGAAGGTCACAGTGCCGGTGCCGTCCAGGAGAGGACGCGCGTGCGCGCCCTCCAGCTCCAGGGTCCAGCTGTCCCTGCTCCACCGACGCTGTTTCTGAAGTGTCGTCACATCCCTGGCGCCGAGCACTCCTTGGGCGGTACGCCATACCTCCGTGTCGTCGACGTCCGTGTGCACCGACTGCGCCGACAACAGGACGGGGCGACTGCCGCACAACACGACGGAATCGATGATGACCGTGTCGACCCGGTCGAGCCGGCGCAGCACGGCGGCGTTCATCGGCAGCACTCCGCGCCGGGCCAGGCGCCAGTCCAGAACAGCCGCGTACCCTTCCCGACCGAGCCAGGCCGCCGGCGGCGCGGTCGTCATCAGGAGCTCGGTGGCCCGGAACGGACTGCGGGTCCCCAGGAGCAGCGCCGCCGCCCCGGCCAGGGAGCCGAGCGCGGTGCGGTCGGTGACTGTCTCGACGGGGCCGGACGGCAGCGGCTCCGGCCGTGAGGGGCGTTTGACGCACTCGTGCGGCAGTACCGACTGGATGGAGTGCAGATCCATCTCGTGCCGGGCCCAGGCGGCCCGCCGTGCGTGGGCCTCGACGATCTGAGCGCTGCGCCGCAGTACGTCGACGGCGATGGGCGCGGCGTTGTGGGTGAAGGCGTGGGCCGTGGTGATGGCCAGCGACAGCAGCAGATCGCCGCGGATGCGCCCCAGACGTTCTTCCACGAGGTGCCGAAGCCGCAGATGCGCTTCGGAGAGCACCAAGCACTCGCGGACCCCGTACGGCAGTGGCGGCACCCGCACGAGGCGTCCTGTGGCGGCGATGCCGAGTCCAACCAGGCCGACGGTGAGGGCGACATAGGCGGCCGTCTGCTCGATGTTGTCGGCGGGGTGCTCCTGCGGAGCAGCCGGGAACGCCTCGTCGGCCACACCGTGGGCGGCTTCCACGCCCTCGACGACCTCTTCGATGAGGTCAATGCCGACCCGGTTCTCGTTGAAGATGACCAGGAGCCGACGAGTCTCCGCGTTGGCCTCGGCCCAGTAGACGCCGTCGGTCTCCATCAGCGCCATGATCGCGGCCTTGAGGATGGTGCGATGCGCGGTACCCCGCCCGGTCAGGCCGCGGACCTGCAGATGGGCGTGACCGTCGTGCGACCAGACCTGACGGGCGACGTGGACATCACCCGAGTCAGCCAGCTCCGTGGCGATGGTCCTGAGGTGGTTCGGTGCGTCCGCGAGCAGCGATCCGAGCCGCTGGGGCGACGCCCCGGCCAGCAGCCGCACGGCACCCCCGCCGAACTCGACCACCGCGGCCCCACCGCGCGGCACCGCCTGCCCGGCCGCCCGGAGCCCGCCGTGCACCACACGCCCCACACTCGCGACGGCAGCCAGCGGCAGGCGCACGCTTGGGCGCAGGGGGAGCCGCATGCGAGCCACGTTTGAGGCCTCTCAGGGGGGCGACGTACCGGGGGAGTCGTAAAGGGACGGCAATGATCGATACGCCCAGCCTGCTCCGAGCGGCCGGGCAGCGGTCCGCTGGGTTCGGCCGAACAGCCGCGGTCTGACACACATACGTGTGTCGTGCAGGGGGGCGCACGCGAGGGACTGCGTGACGGCATCGAGCCATTAGTCGCGGGCCGGTGCGCAGAGCCTTCCGCGTGCGACCGGACTGCTGTGCGCGGCTCTGGTGGATCTGAGGGCCTGTTGGCGTGCCCGCTCGCTGGTCCGACTGTGGCGAAACGTCAGTCGCAGCCGTGGGCGTGGCGGATGAACTGTGGTCGCTCATCGACTCGTTACTGCCGGTGGTCACCCGCCTGGGGCGCCTGCCCCACGAGCTGCGCTGTGGCTCGGGGGTGGCAGCCGAGTGGGTTGCCGAGATCAGGACGGCGACGTATGCGGAAAGTGTGCCTGTACGGCGCCTCAGGAATCCCCGCTCAAGCCGCCGCCTCGGCGGTACGTCCCGACCGTGCGCCGGCTCGGGCTCGTTCTCGGACATGCGGATGCGGCCCGCGTCGGCGGACGTGGTGCCTGACGTCTGATCAACTGTGCGGCAGGGTAGGGGCAGAGGCATAGGGAGGGAGCGTGTGGACGGTCCCGTGGCGATCCTGTGCCCCGGTCGAGCTCCTGCCCTACGTCTCCTCGGGCAGGCAGGTGGCCAGCGCCCGCAACCCGGCCAGCACCTCGTCGGCGGTGGGCGCGGACTCGGGGTCGGTGAGATGCTGCATCATCAGGCCGCTGACCAGGGCGAGTTGCACTGATCCGAGGGTGCGGATGGTCTCCTCGGAGAGCTCGGTCTCGGCGGTTCCGGTGACCTCTCGCGCCATGCCACTGCGTCCTTGCCGCAGCCCCGCGGCCACCTGCTCACGTAGATCCGGATCCCGCTGCGCGCGCAGGACGGTCTCCAGATTGGCGATCCAGAAGGTTTTGTTGCCCGAGAACGCCTCGATCAGGCGACGCCACAGCGCGCCCAGATCGGTGTCGTCCGCCGACGGCCCGAAGGCCTGGCCTCCGGAGTCGAGTGCCTCGAAGAGCGCGTGGTTGAGCAGCGCCTCTTTCGAGCCGAAGTGATAGCCGATCGCCGCCATGCTGACGCCCGCCGCTGAGGCGAGGTCGCGGACCGTCGTGCGTTCATAGCCCTTCGTGAAGAGACAGTCTCTGGCGGCCTCCAGCAGCTTCTCCCGATTTCCCATGACGCGGACCCTAGCAACAACCTGCACGTTTGTGCCAGACGATCGCATTAGGCAATCGCCTCAGGCGAACGTCTTGCGCATCTGCCCAAATCTTGACTACGGTTCCGGGCATCGAACATCACGCCGATCCCGGAGGTCCTGGATGAGCACCACGAAGTCGCGCGTCGCCGCCATAGCCGCAGCTACCGTCTCCGCGACGCTCGCCGCCACGGTGATCACAGCCGGCCCTGCCTCCGCGCTCGCCGGCGCACACGTCTTCCCCACCCGGGTAGTGACCACCGAGGGGCCGGTACAGGGGACGGCCGCCGGCGCGGTGCGAACGTTCCAGGGCATCCCTTACGCGGCTCCGCCGACCGGAGAACGCAGGTGGAAGAAGCCGCAGCCCGTGCGCCACTGGTCGTCGCCGCTTGACGCCCGTACCCCGAAGAGCGCCTGCGCGCAGCCGACCGACCAGCCGATCGCGATCGAGGGCGGAGGCAGCGAGGACTGTCTCCACCTGAACGTCACCACTCCGGCCGGGCGGACCACTGGACCATTGCCGGTCATCGTCTGGATTCACGGCGGCAGCTTCACCTACGGCGACGGCGCCACCTACCGCGCGGCCAAACTGGCCGCCGCGCAACAGGGCGCGATGGTCGTGACGGTCAACTACCGGCTCGGCGCGTTCGGCTTCCTCGCCGCTCCCGGCCTGCGCGCACCAGCCAACCTCGGCCTTCTCGACCAGCAGGCCGCGCTGAAATGGGTCAAGCGCAACGCCGGTGCCTTCGGGGGCGACCCCGGCAATGTCACGATCATGGGACAGTCGGGCGGCGGCTACAGCGTCTGCGCCCAGTTGGTCTCGCCCGGCGCCCGTGGGCTCTTCAGCAAGGCGATCGTGCAGAGTGCGGGCTGCGTCGGGCCGGACGGCTCGTTCACCCGCACGCAGGCGGAGGCCAACGGCCTTGCCGTCGCCAAAGCCGCGGGCTGCGACGATCCGCGCACCGCAGACCCCTGCCTACGGCGCAGATCCACGGCCGACCTCACCAAGGCGTCCAGCTCAGGGCACAACGGCTACCGGCCCGTGGTGGACGGCAAGGTGCTGCCCGAGGCCCCGGCACGGGCGATCGCCGCCGGACGGTTCGCACGCGTACCGGTGTTGCACGGCTCCACTCATGACGAGATGAGCGGGCTGGCCGGCCTCGAAGAGATCCAGACAGGGAAGCCATTGACTGCTGAGGGGTACACCAAGAAGGTCACGGAGCAATTCGGAAAGGACGCCCATGCGATCCTGGCCGAGTACCCAGCAGCGAACTACCTGGCGCCCGGAGCCGCACTCTCGGCTGTGCTGACCGACTCGGAGTGGTCGACAGCGGCACTCGACACTCAGCGCGCGCTGGCCCGCCACACCCCCGTCTACGCCTACGACTTCGCCGAGGCCAAGGCCCCGTACTTCAAAGGCGTGCCACGGCCGGTGAGTTTTTCGCTCGGAGCCGGTCATATGACCGACCTGGCCTACCTGTTCGACAACGACCTGTTCGAGCCGCTCGACCCCGCGCAAGCCGGGCTCTCGGACACGGTGACCGCCTACTGGAGCCACTTCGCGCGCACAGGGCAGATGAACACGGACGGCATGCCCACGTGGAAGCGATTCGCGATGCGCACCCCGTACGTGCAGCGGCTCGCGTCCGGCCGTATCGGGCAGACGGACTTCGCAGCCGACCACCACTACGCCTTCTGGAAGGCGCTCGGCTCCGCACGGTGAGAGACCCGGCCGGGGCTGGGTCAGCCGACGATGGAGAAGAAGATCGTGTCCTGCGTGTACCAGTCGACGTCCTGCATCTCCCGCCAGTTGTCGTCCTCGGTGTCAAGCAGCTCGATGAGCTCGTTGAGGTCGTAGCGGAAGTCTGGATCGATCCGGTCCAGGACCGCGCGGTACGCGTCGGCCGCGGGCTTGGCCTGGTCGAGCGGCCAGCGGCCGATCTCCGGGGAGCCGTCGACGGGGGAGGGAATGTAGAAGGGGATCTGGGGCGGCCCGGCGTACAAGAAGTCGGAGGGCAGCAGGTCCCGGGGCACGCCCGCCTGTGTGAGTTGCTTGTCCAGCAGTCCGAAGAAGGTGGACGGGCTCGAATAGCTGCCGAGGGTGTTGGAGTCGGACCCGATGGAGTCGATGATCTTCTGCAGGGCGGTGTAGTACGCGTTGCCCGCGCACTCGGCATCGGAGTCGGCCCGCCCGGCTATCAGGTGCTCCAACGCCTCGGGGATCGTCAGCCCCCAGTCGACGCCCTGCCCGTCGAGGTCCAGCTGCTTGGCGTGAGCCCTTGCGCGGATGGAGCCCAGGGTGCGCTGCTGGTCCGCGGTGAGCTGGTCGGCGCCCATAAAGGCGACGACGCGGGCCTGGTCGGCGGTATTGAAGTTGATGACCTTACTCATGCGCGTCATCGTGCCATCCCGCACTGACACCACTGATGAGACAGGATGCGAACGGGCCTTGATCGAGGGCAGCTTGACGGTGGAGCTGACCAACTGCGCCGGGCTCACGGTGAAGTACGGCACCTGGCAATGGCCTTCCGGCAAGTGCCGCATCAGGCACCGCTCGCCCTGTCCCCGTTCTCCGGTGCTGGGGTGGTGGCGATCAGTCGTTTCCTGATCTCGTCGGCGCTCAGCACGAGTGCGAAGCCTTTGCGCAGCACGGCGAGTTCGGGTTCCTGGCGTGACTCGTCGTCGGTGGCGGTGGTGTCGGATCCGAAGACGACCTTGTAGCCGCGTTCGTATGCCTGTCGGGCCGTGGTGCCGCAGCAGTAGTTGGTGAGAGTGCCCGTGACGATGACCGTGTCGCAGCCGAGGTTGCGCAGCATCGTGTCGAGCGGGGTGTCGTAGAACGCGCCGTAGGAGGGCTTGCGGATCAGTGCCTCATCGGGGCGGCGGCCCATCGGAGCCCACACTTCGGCGGGACCCGGGCGGCGCCAGTCGGTGTCGGCATGCGGGAGGAAGCGCAGGGCGTGCGGCCGGTCCAGTCCGAGATGGGTGTCGTCGAAGATGGTCCAGATCACCGGGATCGAGGCGGCCCGGCAGTCTTCGGCCAGCCGCCGCAGCCGGGGTGCCATCCGGGTGGCTGCGGGCACCCAGTAAGGGCTCGCCCCGGGGCGGACGAATTCGTCCTGCATGTCGATGACCAGCAAAGCCGTGCGTTCGGGCCGTACGGCGAACGAGGCTTGGCCGTGCTCGTAGGCGTCGCGCGCTCGTGTGGTCACCCAGTCCTCGGTATACGCCATCCCTGCCCCCTATATCGATTCGAGGTACCTCGTTTCGATGTGCGAGAGTAGCAGCATGCTGGAACTTGCGATCCTGGGATTCCTGGCCGAGGGGCCGCTGCACGGCTACCAACTGCGGCACAAAATCGCGCAGTTGTCGGGTCATGCCCGTCCGGTCAGCGACGGCAGCCTCTACCCGGCGATCAACCGCCTGGTCAAGGCCGGTCTGCTCGACCGCACCGCTGAGCCAGGCGCCTCGGCCGCCCAACGGCACACCCTGGACCTGACCGCTACCGGCCGCACCGAGCTTCTGCGCCGGCTGCGGGAGGCCGGCGGCCTGGATATCAGCGACAGCACCCGGTACTTCACGGTCCTGGCATTTCTCTCGCAGCTTCCCGACCTCGCCGACCAGCACGCGGTGCTGCGCCGCCGACTGGACTTCCTGGAACAGCCCGCGAGCTTCTTCAATGACGGCGACCGCCTCCTGGGCGCCGAGGACACCGACGACCCCTACCGCCACGGCATGCTCACCATCGCCCGCGCCACCAGCCGCGCGGAACGGTCTTGGCTGCGGGGGCTGCTGGCCTGACACCCCACCATGGGCGGACCCCAGCGCGAAGAACCAGATAGCTGACCGGACAGGCATGACGCTGCAGAGTCGTGCTGGCGGCACGGAACAGAGACCCCGTGATCTAATCGCTGCGGCCATCGCGAGAAAGGCGGTTCGTGTCTACACGTGATGAACGGGAAGGCGTGACGCCGACTGAGAGCAGGAGGGAACAGAAACCTCCTGGCTTATGGGCCAACTCCAACTACCGGGTATTTCTGGTCATCCAGACGCTATCGGCTCTCGGGGATTCCTTCTCCTATGTAGCGATTCCACTCCTGGTCCTGCAAAGCACCGGCTCGGTAGTGCAGATGGGCCTCGTCACCGGCCTGACGGGCGTGGCCTCAATCATCACTGGATTGTTCGCCGGGGTGATCGTCGACCGGTTCGACCGGCGCAGAGTCCTCATGACCGCCGACTGGGCGCGTTGTCTGCTGTTCGCTCTTGTCCCGCTGGTCTGGTTCTTCGCCACCCCGATGTGGTTGATCTATGCGGTGGTCCCGGCCGCAGGCGCGTTCATGATGCTCTTCCGGGTGACCTATGTGACGGTCGTCCCCGCCATCGTCGAGCCAGGTCAGATCACCAAGGCCAACGGTCATCTTTTCGGTACTTACGCTGCTGCCAGCGCGGGCGGCCCAGCGCTGGCAGGATTCATAGCTTCCGCCTTCAGCCCAGCTGCAGCCATCGGCTTCGACTCCGCCACCTTCGCGCTCTCCGCCATCGGCATACTCTTCGTAAAGATCCGATCTGCCCACCGGACCCCCACCGACACTGGGACCGAAAGGGCCAGTGTGCGTGGCGAATTCCTCGCAGGCATACGGTTTTTGTGGGCCCATCCGGTACTACGCCCGCTGACTGCGCTGCTCTCCCTGCTGACCTTTCTCACGTACGGGCTCACCGACCTCATCATCTTCCTCGTCAAGGAGGATCTCGGGCACCCCGACAGCACCGTCGGCTTCGTCCTGAGCGCCGGCACGCTCGGTACCTGCCTGGCATCCTTCGCCGTCGCGCGAGTTCGCGAACGCTTCGGCTTCGGCGTCAGCTGGATCGGAGCCTTCGTGCTGTGCGGGACCGCCGTGCTGTGCCTGGGCCTGTCGGAGAGCGTCGTCGTGGTCGGGGTGCTCGCTGCCGCGATGCTGTTCTGTACCGGCATCGCGGGTACTTGCTCCATGTCACTGCGCCAGGAGGTCACCCCCAGCCATCTCTTGGGACGGGTGACTGCCGCGTTCTGGACGACCCACTCCGCACTCGGCCCGCTGGGAGCTGCCGCAGTCACGGCTGCGGCAGCCGGGGTCGGTGTCACCGTGACGTGCCTGGGTATCGGCGTCACCGTGGTGTGCGTCGCCCTGGCCGGAGTCCTGACGGGGGTCGGGAAGAGTCGTCCGGGTCGATCGGCTGTGCAGGGCGTGTGACATAGGCAGGTCATCCGCGGCAGGTCATCCGGCGCCGTGGAGAACACCGGCCGCCGCAGTCACGCTCCTGCATTCTGGTGATGAGGAGCGTGTCGGGCGACCGGTCGCGTCGTATTCCCGGTGTCAGTTCTATGTTGCCCGCACAGCGCAGAAGTTCGGGCTCCTTCAAGGCCCGGCGCGTCACCAAGGAGAAGCGAAGTCATGGTTCGTAGTGCTGTGAGCGGGTGTGCGGTGGTTGCTCTCGCCTCTGTGGCGTTCACTGGTGTCGCGCCGGCATCGGCGTCTGATGCTCCGAGGGCGGAGCCGAGGGTCACGGTCACCCCGGCCTCGGTCAAGCAGAAGGCTGCGGTGACGGTGCGGGTGGTGAACGTCCCCAAGACATGCCGTGCGGTGCAGGCGAAGTCCGACGCGTTCGCCAAGCCGGTGATGCTGGCGAAGAAGACCAAGCCGCTGATGTACACCGGCCAGGCGGCCGTGAAGGCGAACGCTGCTCCCGGTAGTCACCAGGTCGTGGTGGGCGGAATCGGCTGTGGCAAGTGGGTGGCGAAGGGCACGTTCACTGTTCCCGCGGCGCCCAACTCGAAGGTGGTCAAGGGAACCGTCACCTCGAAGGCCGGGCTGTTCGTACGTCGGCAGCCGACCTCCAACTCGCCCGCGACCGGGACGTACCGCTACCGGCAGACCATCGCTCTTGTCTGCAAGAAGGCCGGGCAGCCGGTCGCCGGCAACCGGACCTGGTACCGGGTCAACGTGCCCAAGGGATGGGTCACCGCTCGCTACGTGAAGGCGCAGGGCTTCGTGCCCAACTGCAAGTAAATGCAGGGGGATTGGGCCTTGTAGGAGGCTTGCAGTGTCCGGCCGTCGCGCGGGTGCGGCGGCCGGATCTGTGTAGGTCCGTCTTGAGGGGGACTCCCGGAGACGCTCACGCGACGGGTCGAGACCATGGCCTGCTTCGGTAGGAACTCCATGGCCTGCCTCGCCGGGAACTCCGTCAGGTCGTGCTCGGCCTTCGAGTGCACAGAGCCGTCACCCCTTAACAGCTGTCGCACTGGAGGGGTGAGAATGCCTCGACGCAGACGTTCGGGATCTCCACGCCCGACGAGGCACTCGCCGACTTGCGCGAACGGCTCGCGCGCACCCGGTTTCGCGAGGATCTGCCCGGTGAGAGCTGGGACCGGGGGACGCCGCAGCCCTGGCTGCGGCAACTCGTCGAGCACTGGTTGCACGCTACGACTGGCGCCGCACCGAGGCGGAACTCAACGCCCTGCCTCAGGTCATCGGCGACGTCGCAGGGCTGCGAGTGCACGCCTTCGTGGTGCGCTCACGGCATGAGGACGCCACGCCGCTGCTGCTGTGCCACGGCTGGCCGGGCTCGGTGGTGGAGTTCCTCGACTGTGTGCCTGTGTGCCCGCGCTGACCGACCCCGTCGCGCACGGCGGACGCGCCGAGGACGCCTTTCACGTGGTGCTCCCTTCGATGCCCGGTTTCGGACTGTCCGGGCCGACCTCAGTGGCCGGCGCCGATGTGGTCGCCATTGCCGACACGTTCGCCGCTCTGATGGGTGAGCTCGGCTACTCCCGCTTCGCGTGGCCCAGGGCGGGGACTGGGGAGCCTTCGTAGTGCGTCAGCTGGGTCTGGCGCACGCCGACCGGCTGCTGGGAGCGCACATCAACTTCCCCTGGGCAGTGCCCCCGCCGGGCATCGAGGATCCTGAGGCCGAGGCGACACCGGCTGAACGCGAGGCGCTGGAACGCAACATCAGGGTGTACGGCGCGGACAACGGCTACTACATCCAGCAGGCCACCCGGCCACACAGCATCGGCGCGGCCCTTGAGGATTCCCCGGCAGGGCTGGCGGCCTGGCTGCTGGAGAAGTTCCACACCTGGTCCGACACCCGGGAGGGGCTCCCCTTCACGCTCGACCGGCTGCTGGACAACACCATGCTCTACTGGCTCACCGGACTGCCACATCGTCCGCCCGTCTGTATGCGGAGTCGGCGGCGTACGGCTCCGATGCGCAGGTATGGGGCCGCAGGGTGGACGTGCCCACCGGCATCGCGCTCTATCCGCGGGAGAAGACCCGGGCTCCGCGCCGGTGGAGCGAACGCCAGTGGAACGTCGTGCACTGGGCGGAACAGCCGCGCGGCGGCCACTTCGCGGCCTTCGAGCAGCCTGACCTCTTCACCGCCGACCTGCAGGACTTCGCCCGAAAGCTGCGGTGATTGATGGCTGCGGCGCCGACAGGTCAGCAGACGCTGTCGGTCGGCTTCGGGTTGCCCAGGCCGAACAGCGGGCGCAGGCGCAGACCGGCCCAGGTGCCAAGGATCGCTACGGCGGCCCAGATCCAGCCGTGCAGCGACCCGGAAGCGATGCCGGCCAGGTAGGCGCCGATGTTGCAGCCGCCGGCGAGACGGGCGCCGACGCCCATCAGGATGCCGCCGATGACGGCAGCGAGCGCGGTGCGGGCGGGGATGTTGCGGTGCAGCTGCCACACGCCGCCGGCGGCCGCGGCGACGGCCGCGCCGACCATGATGCCGATGTCGGTGAGGCTGGTCTTGTCGGCCAGTACCGGCCCAGACAACTGGGCCGCGCTGCCCGGCTGTTGCCAGAACGCCCAGGTCTCCGGCGCGCCCCCGAGTGCGCCCACGACCTTCGAGCCCCACAGGGCGAACGCGCTGGTGACGCCCCAGGCGCCGCCCGAGACGAGCAGTACGCCCGCGCCGAGCAGCGCGAGGACCACGGCGCCTGCGGCCAGCGGCCAGGAACCCCGCACCGTACGGCGGAGGACACCGCGCGCGGAGGGCGGGGTGCCGACCGGCGGGGGAGTGCGGCGGGCCTGCACGGCGCGGGCGATGAACCAGATGCCGGCGAGCACTGCGATCGTCGCCGCCCAGGAGCCGAACCAGCCGATGTGGTCGGACAGCACATACGGGTCCAGCGCGGGCAGGTCGCTCCAGAGGCCGAACTGCCAGGCGGCGAGGGTGGAGCCGGTGATGAAGCCGAAGAGGGTGAGCACGATGGTGCCCTGGCCGGAACCGACGGCAAAGAGAGTCCCCGAGGCGCAGGCGCCGCCGAGCTGCATGCCGATGGCAAAGAGGAAGGCGCCGACGAGCAGTGCCACTCCGATCGGTCCGGCGCTGGGCGCGGGCACCGAACCGAACAGGCCGCTGCCGGTGCCGATGACCAGGGCGAAGAGCGTCGCGGTGGTGCCGAGCAGCAGGGTGTGGGCCCGCAGCCCGGTGCCGTTGCCGACAGCCACCAGCTGCCGCCAGGCGGAGGTAAAGCCGAACCGGGAGTGAAAGAGGGCGAACCCCAGCCCGAGGCCGAGCAGCAGCAGTACGCCCGGCTTGGCCCCGTGCTCCGCGAAGACGTAACCGGCGAGCGCGACACCGATGGCGCCGGCGACGGCCAGCGGCACCCGCCGGACCGGCGGCGCGGCCTCGGCCTGAGGGACGGGGGCGGAGGTGGGGGCAGGAGCGAGCAGGGCGGTGCGGGGCGGCGCCCCGGCATCGGCAGCGGTCGTCAAGGGGGTCTCCGGGAACGGGAGGGGGATGATCGGACAGGCGGGGCTCGCGCGAGGGAGGAGCGAGGCGTCAGCGGCGACAGAGCGCGTCGTCGACGCTCCACGGCGTGGCCGCGAAGAGCGCGAGAGCGAGCTGACGGGCGGGTCCGAACATGCGCACCACCATAAGCATCCAGCGGAGATCCCGAAACGCCGTCTCACATAGAGAGCACCGGAATGAGACAGCGGGATGAATCGGCTCCAGCGCTGCAGGTCAGCCCCTCCGTAAGGCCCCAGCTGCACTGAGTACCCGGCGACGGCGGCGCCCCATTCCCCCGCACTTCCTGGTTGTACGTCTCGCTAGCACCTGCTAACTTTTCTTGGCACGAGCAAGGAGTCCACATGAACCTCTCCGATCTCAACGGAGACGAATTGACGAAAGTGCTCGCGGCTCTCTCCAACCCCCATCGGCTGCGAGTGGTTGCCGCCGTGGCCAAGGAACGCAACTACGTGAGCCGGCTGGCTCGCGATCTCGGCATCAGCCGGGCGTTGCTGCAGGTGCATCTGCGCAAGCTGGAGAGTGTCGGACTGGTCTCCTCAACGCTCGAGGTCTCGGCGGACGGGAAGGCAATGAAGTACTACGAAGTCGTGCCGTTCGCCTTGCATCTCACGCCGAGCAACATCATCCCGGTGGCCGAGACGATCAGCATCGCCACCGACGAGAAAGAGGCCGGTCAGGCCCAGGGGGAACGATGAACATCTACGACCTTGACGCGATCATTTTCACGCTGGGCGGCCTGCTGCTGCTCGTGCCGGTGGTCATCGTGGCCCTGCGTCAGCGCGGCAAGACCCAGCGGGTCGAGGCGCAGCTCGCCCGCGACCAGGACTACCGCAGGCTGACTGAACTAGCCGTGACCACGCAGGAACTGACGGACCATAAGCTCACGGACATCGCCGCCCAGCTCTCCGACATGCGCTCGCGGGTCGAGTCCATGGAACGCACCCTCAAGGACGTCGAGTAACCCTGGCGCGCAGGGGCGAGTGGGCGTCATCCCACGCCCTCCCCTTCCAACCGACCTGAGGAAGAAGCACGATGGCCACGCCGCCGAAGAAGTCCATGACGAAGACCAAGACCCTGCTGCTCGTCGCCACCTCCGTCGCCCTCGCCGGCGCCGCCCTCACGGCCTGCGACGGCAAGGTCAAGACAGAGAAGTCGCAGTATCAGGTCGATGAGAAAGTGACATCTCTTCGTATAGAGAGCTACGGCGGCAATGTCGAAGTGGTCGATGGGGGAGGCTCGGGGATCAGCGTCACTGAGGAGTTCGAGTACACCGACGAAAAGCCCCGCGCCGAGCATGCCGTGAAATCGGGTGAACTCTCCCTGAACGCTCCCGGATGCGAGAACGACGACGCCGGCAAGTGCGGCGTCAATTACACCGTGGAGGTTCCCGTCGGAACCGCCGTGAACGTGGAGTCCGGCGGCGGCGACATCACAGTGCGGGGCCTGTCGGGCGACACCGCGGTGAAGACGGGCGGCGGCACCGTGCGCATCAAGGAGTCCGCCGCGAAGACGATCGACGCGTCCACCGGCGGTGGCGACGTCGAAACCTCCTTCACCAGTGCTCCCGACCAGGTCAACGCAGAATCGGGCGGCGGCAACGTCACCGTACGGTTGCAGGACGGAAAGTACTCCGTAGACGCCAAGACCGACGGCGGCAACCGCGATGTCGGGGTCACGAACACGCCGTCATCGCCGCACAAGGTCAAGGCCCACACCGGAGGCGGCAACGTCACCGTGACGACGGCGAAGTGACCCGCGGCCCGAAGGCGAGGCTGCCCCCGGCAGAGGCGTCGGCGGCTCCCTGGGAGCGCGCAGGTTTATGAAGCCACCCTCGGTCTCGACTCCCGGCGCCCGCCGCGGCTACCACCCTGCTACCTTCGGTGTATGACGTCAGCGAAGAAGCAGACCCAGCTACGGCTCGAGGCCGACGTGCTCGCCGCAGGCAAGGGGGCTGCGGCAGCCCGCGGCCTGGACTTCAACAAGTACGTCGCGGCCCTCATCGTCGAGGACACCACCGGCGCACGCGCCGCCGGTATGGCCGCCGCGCAGAAGTTCATCGACGATCACGGGGCGTTCCTGGACGATCTGGAGCGTCGGCTGGACCAGCCGCACGCCGCCTCCCGTCCGGGTACCGCCGCGTGATCCTGCACATCGACGAATCCTGGATCCTCGAGGCCGCCCAGCGTGCCGCCCACCGCGATCCCGCCGTCGACGACTACGGCGTGCCGATCGCCGCCGTTGCCCGCCACCGCGGCGAACTCATGGAACACCCCGTCTACAACGGCCCTTACGCGCGTGCCGCGGCCCTCGTGCACACCCTGGGGCGCTGTCACTGGCTGGCAGCCTCGAACCTGACCGTGGCCTGCGCGGTCGCCGTCATGTATCTCGAGGCGAGCAACATCCCCGTAAATCCCACCCGTGAGCAGCTCACTGCCCTCGCCCACGAACTGCACAGCTCCCGCTGCACCGTTGCCCGCGTCGCCGAGTTCCTGCGCACCTGGAAGCCGTGAGCTGTGAGACGCCGACTGCGGCCCGAAGCGCGGCGAGTCAGCCTTCCAGGGCCGCCGGTACCCGCTTGGGAGGCGCGGGGTTCCTGCTCACAGGGGGTCGTGTCCCCAGTTCATCAACGAGTAACGCCACGGGGTGTCGGCGACGTCGCCCTTGGGGCGTTGCTTGAGGTGCCGGTGGATGTAGCCGGTGACTTTCCGCATGTGGGCGACATCTTCATCGCTGAGGTCGCCCTTCTTGGTGCGCTGAAGATCGACGATGCGCCGTCCTGAGGCGTGTCCGACACTTTCACCGCCGTTCTTGCTCTGACCGACGCTTTTCGACTCGTCCGTCTCCAGCCATTTCTCCAGAGCGGCCGGGGACATGTTGACCGCTTCCTTGAAGTCCCTGATGTTCTTGTCCCGGCCGTCGTCCTGCTGCGTCACGATTTCCTGCCCTTCTTGCGCAGCGCACCGGGTTTGTGCACGGCCGAGCGGCCGGACTTGTCGCTTTCCACCTCGTACTGCGGCTCCTCTTTCGAGGCCTTCACGGTGCGGCCGGCGGTCTCGGTGTTTTCGGCGATCTTGCGCTTCACCTTGCCGGTGACTGTCTGCCCGTGGCTTTTCCACGTGACCTTGTCGCCCTTGCCGATGTCCTTGTCCTTCGCCATGACTCTTCCCTTTCTGCTGCGGACCTCGCCGCACTGGGAGGCGGGTCAGGTGAGGGCGGCGAAGCGGGCAGCGACGGACGCCGCGAACTTGAGCAGGCGCCACATTCGTCTATACGGGGTGCTCCGCAGCCCGCAGCCCGCAGTCCGAAAGTTCCTCACCCTCGGGACCCTCGGGGCATACGAACAGCTTGTCCCGGCTCGTCGCGGACCGCATCCGCGGCTGGTTCGCAGCGTGGGGCTCGCGGCGGCGCCTGGGGGCGGGCCGACGCTCGCGGGCGGGATGGAGGCGTGACCCGCTCGGCAGCTACGGGCACGTCACATCGTCCGGCGTTTCCTCAGCTCGGCGAGCCATGCGCGTAGTTGCTCGTCGTTGTGCAGGTAGGCACCGCTCTCGTCTGCGGGAAGGTCAATTCCCTGGAGGCAGTTCATCCATGCGGCAGTAGCTACCTCAGCGGAAGCACGCCCGCGGGTACCTCCGCGTCCCGCGCCTTGTCCCCCGGCGAGAGCTGGTCGGCGTAACCGGCCTGTGTCCAGACGAACTTCTTGAACTGCTCCGTGGTGAGCGCGCCCTGCCACGGAGTGCCGTCCGGGCAGAAGACCGAGCTGCAGCCGGAGCAGAAGTGGGCGGGGCGCCACAGCTCGTCGGCACGGGCGGCCCCGGCCTCCTCGGCGGCCTTCTCGCGTGCGTCGATGCGCACCGCCATGATCGTCCCGAAGAAGCAGATCAGGGCGAGCGCCGCACCGCCGAGTGTGTACAGGGGCTTGTGCTCCTGCAGACCCATGTACACGAGGGCGCCGCCCATGCTGGTCAGCACCATGCCCTCGACGAAGTGCATGCACCCGTCCCCCGACTTATTAGGCCCGGGTGCCAGGCGCGTGCTCAAGTTGTCACGCAGAGAGCCCTTGCCATGTTGCGCCTTCTCGACCGTCCGTATCTCGGTGCTGCCGCACTCCGGACAGGCCACCTGACGCGGCCCACCGGCCCCCTTGTCATCCATGCCGGACACCCTAACGCCGCATCAGCCAGCGCTGGCTGGAGGCTTTGCATGCGCTGTGGGGCTGGTGCGAGCGGCGGCTAGCCCCGGGAGTCGTTTCCGTTCAGATCACCGATCAGTTCGGGCAGACCGGGGCGCTGTCCCGGCCCCGAGTCCAGGTCGAGTCGGTTGCAGGCTTCGGCGAAGCGCAGGTAGGTGTCCACACTGGCGATCACGATGCGCACGTCGATCTTGATGAGCTCGATACCGATGACCGAGATGCGGATCTCCGCATCGATGACCAGTCCTCGGTCAAGGATGAGTTCCAGGACGTCATACAGTCCGCTGGTTCCGCGTGATGGGCCACCTTGCTGTGCGGGGAGCATCGCTGCCACTTTCCTAAGTCGTCCGAACTGGGCCGTTCAGAACTTCGCGGGTGTTGCACGCCTCGCTCACGGGGTGCTGTGTCGGAGCGGCGCCCGCCTGGAACCTGCCACGCATGTGGCTCACAAGTAGCGGCGGATGGGGGCGACGGCAAGTTCCCGTGCCCGCTGCGTGACAGGGCGGCGCTTCCAGCGTGAGTGCAGCATCTGCGTGCTCTTTCGCAGGTCTTGGTCGAAGTGCTGGTCGAGGGTGGCGGTGAAGTCCTCGTCCAGGACCGCGAGCATGACCTCCTCGTCGTGGTTCAGGGAGCGGCGGTTGAAGTTGGTGGAGCCGACCAGGGCCGCGATCCGGTCCACGGTGATGACCTTGGCGTGCATCATCGTCGGCTGGTACTGGAAGATCTTCACGCCGCAGGAGAGCAGAGTCGCGTAGTAGTGCTGGCCGGCCAGTTGGCAGACCCGCTTGTCGGTGTGCGGGCCGGGCAGCAGGATCTCCACCTCGACACCGCGGCGTGCGGCCGCGCACAGCAGCTCGATGAAGTACGCATCGGGAGCGAAGTAGGCGGTTGCCAGGCGGAAGTGTTCCTGCGCGGATTCGAGGGCGACCCGCAGCAGGGTCTGCATGTCCTGCCAGCCGAAGCTGGCCGAGCCTCGAACGACCTGTACCACCGCTCCACCGGCGGGCGTGTGCTCGATGAAACGGTCCCGTTCATCGAACAAGGTGTCATGACACTCGGCCCAGTTCTGGGCGAAGGCGGCTGCGATGCCGTCGACGGCAGGTCCGCGTACCTGGACGTGTGTGTCGCGCCACTCGTTCGCGTTGCGGGCGTCCCCGCACCACTCTTCGGCGATGCCCACCCCGCCGGTGAACGCGGTGTGCTCGTCGACGACCAGCACCTTTCGGTGGCAACGGTGATTCTGCTTGAGAGGAGAGAGATAGAGCGGCTTGCGGAACCATGCCACCTGGGCTCCGGCCTCTTCCATCATGTCCAGTAGCTCCTGCTCGATGAGGCGGCTACCGAAGCCGTCAAGGAGCAGGCGGACCCGCACACCGTGGCGGGCCCGGTCGGCGAGGGCATCGGCGAACTGGCGGGCTATCTCGCCACGCCAGTACACGAACGTCATCATGTCCACCGTGTGCTCGGCGGCACGAATTCCGTCCAGCATCGCCTTGAAGATCTCATCCCCGTTTCGCAACGGGAGGAGTGAATTGCCCTCGGTGGCGGCTACTCCGATCAACCGCTCCAGACGTCGCCGCATCCGTTGCTTGCGCTCGTCCGCCGACTGGCGCGGCACGTCGGCATGCTGGGCTGACGCTGCGGATCTACTGTCTGTGCTTGTCATGCTCTTCCTTGGCCGGTCGAGGCAACTTCCCCAGATGCCCGGTGTGGCCGACGGGGTGAGCTGACTGTCGAGGAACTAGTGGCTACGGCGGTCAGTGGTTGCCGCGGGCGCTGGAAGACGCCCCGCCGAAGAGCCTCGCGACCGCACGAAAAGGAAGAGTGACAACCGTGGCGATGGCCCCGCCAATGGCACGGAATACATCTGCAATGGCCTTGAGCATTTCCTGGACCTCCATGCTGGGTTTCCTGCTGAGCTGAGCACTGGGCCCCCTGTGGGGGCTGCCTCTGCCGATTGCCCTGCGGATGGAGCCAGAAACAAATTCACGCGGTTCAGTAGCGAGGCGTGGTGCTGGGCATCGCGACGGATGGAGCGCTCATGTCGAGCAGGAGCAGGGCGTCGTGGTCGGGGCTGCCGGGGTCGGCGGTGTAGACACCGATGCGCTGGCCGGGGGTGCCTTCGACGTGCAGGGACTGGGACGTGAGGGTGAGCGTGCCGACCTGGGGGTGGTGGAAAATCTTGTGGGCGGGTTTGCGTCCCGTCACTTCGTAGCGCTCCCACAGACCGGCGAAGTCCGGGCTCTTCAGAAGCAGTTCACCGACGAGGTTGGTGAGGTCGGGTGCGTCCGGGGCCGTACCGGCGATGGCACGCAGGCGGGCGACACAGGCACCATCACCCCCGGCCGCGTCTTCGACCGGACCTTCCCTCTCGACCGGACGCCGGACGCCTACCGGGCCATGGCCGAACGCCAGGTCCTCAAGGCCCTCATCCATCCCTGAGCCCCAACTCGCCCGCACCACAGAGGACTTCCCCCATGCAGCACGTGACCTTGAACAACGGCCTCCGCATGCCGCTTCTCGGCTTCGGCGTCTATCAGATCCCCGCCGAGGACACCGAACGCGCCGTCTCCGACGCACTGGCCGCCGGCTACCGCCTGCTCGACACCGCAGCCGCCTACGGCAACGAAGAAGCCGTCGGTCGAGCCATCAAGTCCAGCGGTATTCCGCGCGAGGACCTGTTCGTCACCACCAAGCTGTGGGTCCAGAACGCTCCCGCCCAGGACAACACCAAGCACGCCTTCGAGACGTCCCTGGGCAAGCTGGGCCTGGACCACCTCGACCTGTATCTGATGCACCAGCCGTTCGGCGACGTCTACGGCCAGTGGCGCGCGATGGAAGCCCTGAACCGCGAGGGCGTGGCCAAGGCGATCGGGGTCGCGAACTTCTACCCCGACCGGCTGGTCGATCTGATCGTCAACAACGAGGTCACCCCGGCTGTCAACCAGGTCGAGACCCACCCTTTCTTCCAACGCGCCGACTACCAGGACCTGATGCGCGAGCACGGGGTGCGGATCCAGTCATGGGGCGGCTTCGCCGAGGGCAGGAACGACCTGTTCACCAACCCTCTCCTCGCCGGCATCGGCAAGCAGTACGGCAAGTCCGTCGCCCAGGTCGTCCTGCGCTGGCTCACCCAGCGCGGTGTCATCGCCATCCCCAAGTCCGTACGTGCCGAGCGCATGGCCGAGAACATCGACGCCTTCGACTTCCGGCTCACCGACGAACAGATGGCCCAGATCGCCACCCTCGACACCGGCAGCTCCTTGTTCTTCGACCACCACGACCCCGAGATCGTCGCCTGGCTCGCCAAGCGCCGCTTGGATGCCTGACCTACGCCACCCAGAGATCGGGTGGCCTTCGAGGGGCCGGCCGCCGCTCGCTCCCACATCGGATCGCCGCGTGAAGGGACTTGCCATGCACCAGCAGGACCCAGCGCCGCCCGGCGTCGGACGATCCTGCGCGCCGCGCTGCTGACCGGAGTCACCGCCATGGCCACGCCTCACGTCACCAGCTGCTCATCCGCGGCGAGCAGCAGACTCCGGAAACGAGCCGAACGCCGGGTCCGACGGTGAGCGGCGGGGCGCGCGGCAAGGTGCTGCTCGCGTACTTCTCCCGCCCCGGCGAGAACTACTACTACGGGGACCGCACCCACCTGAAGGTCGGCAACACCGAGGTCATGGCCCGTAAGATCCGCGACCTCATCGACTGCGACCTGTACCGGATCGAGCCCGCCGACGCCTATCCGGCGAGCTACGACGCGACCGTCAAGCGCAACGTCCGTGAACAGCAGGCCGACGCTCGCCCCGACATCAAGGGCGGGCTGCCTCAACTCGACGGCTACGACACCGTGTTGCTGGGCAGTCCCATCTGGAAGGTGCGTGCACCCGTGATCATGACGACCTTCACGGAGCAGCTCGACTTCGCCGGCAAGACCGTCGTCCCCTTCACCACGCACGCCATGAGCGGCTTGGGCTCCACCGCACGCGACTACGCCGCCTCATGCCGGGGCGCCACCTTCGCTCAAGGCCTGGCAGTCCAAGGAGAGGAAGTCGGGAAGGCGGACGGCCCCATCAGGGCCTGGCTGAACGGCATCGGCTTCGCCATCGCCTGATACGCCAACTGTCAACCGCTGGTGCGACGTCCGACCGAACGCGCCTACGGGTGCGTGTCCGTGATCGCGATGACCTCGTCGAGGCGGTCCAGGGCAGCCTGAAGGTCGTAGACTTTGGCCTGGATACGCTCGCGCTCGGCGCGCAGCATGGCACGTTGATCGGCGTCGGTGTGCCCGGAGTCCCAGCACGGAAGGAGTTCCGTGATCCTTCGGCTGGTCAGGCCGGCGGCGTACATCTGCTGGAAGAAGCGGACCAGGGTGATGGCGTCCTGCCGGTAGAGGCGCTGACCGGATGGGCTGCGCTCCGCGCTGAGCAGCCCTTGTTGCTCGTAGTAGCGCACGGCGCGTACGGAGATGCCGGCGCCGCGCGCCACCTCGCCGATGCGGACCAGCCGCTCGGCCGCGGCCTCTGTGACGGTCATGGTGATTCCTCTCACCTCGGCCTGGACGTCCAGCACTTGCCTCTGACGTCAACGTCAGGTTTTAGCGTACCGGGCATGGACATCAAGAACTCAGTTGCCCTCGTCACCGGAGCCAACCGCGGCCTGGGCCGCGCCTTCACCCAGCGCCTGCTCGAACGGGGCGCCCGCAAGGTATACGCCACGGCCCGCCGACCGGAGACCGTGGACCTGCCCGGGGCCGAGGTACTGACCCTCGACATCGCCGATCCCGCATCCGTGAAGGCCGCCGCCGAGGTTGCCGCGAACGTCTCGCTGCTCATCAACAACGCGGGAATCCAGACGGGAACAGACCTGGTGACCGGTTCGCTGGACGTGGTACGGCACGAGCTGGAGACCAACGTGTTCGGCCACCTGCAAATGATCCGGGAGTTCGCGCCGGCGCTCGCCGGGAACGGTGGGGGAGCGATCGTCAACGTGCTCTCCGCCATGTCGTGGTTCGGGGGCAAGGGCGCCAATGCCTACCACCTGACCAAGGCCGCGGCCTGGGCCATGACCAACGGCGTCCGCCTGGAGCTCGCCGAGCAGGGCACGCTCGTGACGGCGGTGCACCTCGGCCTGGCCGACACCGACATGGCCGCGGGCTGGCCCGTGGACAAGATCGCGCCCTCGGACCTGGCCGACGCGGCGCTCGACGGTGTCGAGGCGGGCTCCGCCGAGGTCCTCGCCGACCAGTGGAGTCGGGACGTCAAGTCCCGGCTGCCGCTGGCGCCGGAGGAGTTCAACGCCGCGATGGACCGGGCCCTGGCGGCGCTGTCGAGTCGGGGGTAGGGGCGGGCGCGGGCCGTCTCCGTAATGCATCAACGAGAAATGAGGGTGCCCTAGGTCACGGGAGGAATTCGGAACCAGAAAAGGCGGATTTGCATCCGGGGTTCTGGCTTATGCGGGGCGCCAGATAAGTTGCTCATCTGGCGCCCCGACCTCCGGCCGTGATGTACTCGTCGCCAATGCCGACGCTTTCTCGCTGGCCCCGAGGAGATTCCATGAAGCCCTCCCGATCCCGCTTGATAGCCATCGGCGCTGCTGTCGCGTGTGCTGCCGGCGCCGTGGCCCTTTCCCCGGCGATTTCGGAAGTGCAATCACCTTCCGAGGAGGACCGAGAGAGTAATGCCGATCGTGTGATCATTGCTGGGGAACGTGTGAACATCCTCAAGAAGAAGAGTGAAAAATGGAAGGAGGGGGCCGAGACGCAGTGGGACTGGTGGGTCACGGACAGCACTCCTGCACGGGTCTATGGCGAGTGCGGAAAAGACTGGAAGCAGTACTTCGACGGTGGCGCGACGGAAGCGAAGCTGTCGCGGGACGGGAAGTCCGTGGTGGTGGCTTCCTCGGCCGGTGGGGTCGCAGTAATCCCGTACAACCCTGAAGGGCCCGCACGGCCGAAGACAGCGGCCTCCTTCGTGGCGTGTCCGGACGGTAGTCCGCATTCTGCCGAAATGCTTCCCGACGGTAATGTCGCCGTGGCGACGGCGAGTGGAATCTTCCTGTACTCCGCCACCCGCCCAGCTGATGGAAAAAACGGTTGGGGAGATGGGGACTATGTGGACTGGGTGGAGCTTCCCGCCGCGCATGGCCTTCATTTGGGACGAAGAGCGAAAGAAGCTCTGGGCGTCGGGCAGCACGAAGGGTCTGGATAAAGCAGACGGCAAGGGGGCGGTCCTGGGTATCACCTATTCCGGCAAGCCTAAAACTCCCAAGTTCGGCAAGAAGTCTGCAAAGTATGTGATGCCGACGACCGGTAAGGAACTTGGGGATATAGGGTGGGGGGAGGGTAATGCCTCAAATGGAGTTGCCTATTACGATTCTCCCCACGAGCTCTCTCCCATTCCTGACGGGTTCCGGGATGGCGGGACCATGGCCATCACGACCGACCTGTCGATATACGAATTCAACCCCGACGCCGCGGGAGAAAAGTTCACCTCGCCTCGTCGGCCCATCCCCGGTACGGCTGAGTGGAATCACGACAAGCACCCACTCAACGAACTAAAGGGCCTCTCCATCCGTTCCGACGGGGCGGCAGCCTACGCACGCGGAGCAACCTTCGTAAAGAACGAACGCACGTGCAACACCTACAGCGCTGCTTATATCGACTTCTTCATCGAGGGGAAGCACGACGAGCTGCAGCTCGCACAATGCAACAACCCAAACGCAAAACCTGCTGACGCGGACAAGAAATACACAGCGGGGAGCATCTACAAGGTGCGCTGGGTCGCTGCGACCCCGGGCAGCCGTCCCTGACATGACAGCCGGGGTTCGCGGGAGGGGGAGGCCGCGTATGAGGAGTAACCCCGCAGTGTCCCGTACCGTCGAACCGTGATGATCAGATCGGGAGCCCCACGCAGCCTCGGCCTTCCTGCGCCCGAGGCACGGTTGGGCTTCGACACGGAATGGAAGAAGACCGGCGGCGGGCCACGGCGCCGCTTGCTGATGGTCGACGACGAGCCTGCCTTCGAGCTCAGCTTCTACTGCGGCACATGCCCGTTCCTGTTCCGACGGCTGGAGACGGCGAGGGAGAAGTTGTCCCTGGAGGGTGTGCAGGAAAGGCTTACCGGGGCGCTGGACGATCCGGATGACGGGGGAGTGATCGACGCCTTTGCCGCGCTGCTGCCGGAAGGCGAGTACCTTCCACTTCTGTTGAGTGTGGAACCCCGGCTGGTCGTCCCCGGTACGGAAGCCGACTACTTCAGCAGCGAGCAGGTCATGACGTGGGGGGTCGATCAGTTCTGGGGGCTGCCGGAGTACCCACATACCCCGTACTACCGGACCTTCGAGACTGCCGTCGACACGGACGCCCACCTGTACGAGTTCGTCGTGCCCATGGTTCCTCCGACGTGGAACGAGAGGGAGCGCGTCGGCGAGTATGTGGCGCTCATGGGGCAGGGAACGGTTCCCATGGCGGTAGCGGTCTCCACGCTGGACGTGTGCGAGCCCGCCAGCGGGATGCCGATCGACCACTACCGACACTGGGGCCTGACCCACTTCCTCCTCGACGGCCACCACAAACTGGAGGCCGCTGCCACGGTCGGCCGGCCGGTGCGGATCCTCTCGCTCCTGACCCTGGGCGACAGCCTGGCCGGAGCGGAAGAATGCGCCCGGTTGCCTGCCCTGCGCGCACGACCTCGATCGGTCCGAGCGAGCAGGACTTGAACCAGCGCGCCGCAGATTCGGTCCGCGGCCGACCTGATTCAAGTCCTGCTCGCTCAGGGACCACCTTCCGGCGGCCGTGACGCGAGCGCGACGGTGTAACGGGCGCACCGCTCGAACGTATTCGTCAGGCGCCGTTCCAGACGGGGGCGTCCGTCCCCCACAGGCCGGGCGGGCGCGCCCAGTTCACCGGGCCCCCCTCGTACGACACCGGCGACAGGGCGTGCCGCAGTCGGCCCATGGGGCTGTCGGTCTCGGTCAGTCGGTGCTCGGCGTCGAAGCCCTCATCCACGCCCGGAACGCTTGTCAGACCGTGGACCAACCAGTGCGCGGTCTGCGTCAGGGCCAGACGGACAAGACGGGTGCCGCCCGTGCGGTGCTGCTCGGTCAGGGCGCGTAGGACCCCGGCCGCGAGCAGATATCCGGTGCCGTGGTCGAGCGCCTGGGCGGGCAGCACACCGGGCGAGTCCGGCGAACCCTCCAACTCGGCGATGCCGGTGACCACCTGTACCAGGCTGTCGAAGCCGCGCCGCTCGTGCCACGGCCCGTAACGGCCCCACGCGGAGAGCTGGGCAATCACAAGACCCGGACGGCGCTCGGCGAGCGCCTCGGGTGTCAGTCCGAACCGTTCCAGTGCGCCCGGCCGGTAACCGGTGACCACCACGTCCGCGGTCTCGAGTAGTTCGTCGAAGAGTTTGCGGTCGGCGGCCGCTGTCAGGTCAAGGGTGGTCGAGCGCTTCCCCATTCCAGTGTCGTTGTGGGCCTCCTGACTCTCCGGCAGCTGCGGGGCGTCGATCCGCAGCACGTCGGCGCCGAGCAACGCCAGAGTTCGGGTGGCGACCGGTCCGGCCAGCACGCGGGTCAGGTCCAGGACGCGAAGCCCCGCGCACGGTAGTGCTCCACCACCAGGCATCCGCTCCGGGGCTTCATCGATGCGCGCCATCGTCAGCAGCGGCTGCCCCGCGACCATGACTCCCTGCTCGCTGGCGGCCCAGTCTTCGGGGCTGCGTGCCGCGACGGCCAAGCCGCCCGCCGCGTACACGCGCTCCTCCACCTCTAGCGCGGGAAGCCGTGCGATCGCCCGGCCCACGGCGTCCGCCTCATTCCCGCCGATGTCCTCCGGCACCCCGAGGGCGGCGAGCAATCGGGCCCGGTGGTGCGGGTAGTTGGCGTGAGTACGAACCCATCCATCGGTCGCCCGCCAGAACCGAGACAGCGGCGAGAAGGTCGACCACGCTTGCCCGTCGACCCGCACCAACCGGTCGCTGAGGAACGCCGTCGCGACTGCCTCGTCATCGACCCGCACCCGGGGAACGGGGCGCCGCGTTCGTACGGAAGTGAGCTCGGCTGCCGCGAGCGAACACACCGCGACAGTGGCGCGCGCCAGCTCCATGACGGGCAGCCGCGCCGGCAGCCCTCCGGACGAACCGCCGTAGGACACCCGGTCGAGCAGCGATGAATCGGCACCCAGTGCCGCCCAAGCCTGCGAGATCCCCGAGGGCAGTGACGAATCCATACCCACACTATGGCACTGAGTGTCACCACCGGGAAGGGGTCGATCTGGGACTTGAAGTGCGGATGGCGCTTCCGGCCACGGGGGCGCATCACACATGGCGCGGCAATCGGACCAAGGCCAAGAGGCAGGCTGCCGCAGGTGTGCGGTGCTCGGCGCGACCAGGGCAAGCCATCGCCGCGATCGACGCCCAGACCCGCAACCCGAACTTCCTGATGTGGCTCCAGCAAGTGGACACCGCGACCACCTTCACGACGTCGGTCTGCATGGGCTCCGTCCTGCTCGCCGCAGCCGGTCTCCTGAAGGGACGGCGCGCGACCTCACACTGGCTGGGCCTGCACCAAGGCCGACTTGATGGCTACGGCGTCACCCCCGTCGACGATGAACGGGTGGTCACGGACGGCAAGTACGTCACCGCCGCCGGGGTCTCCGCCGGAATAGACATGGGTCTGGCCATCGCCGGACGCCTTGCCGGAGACGATTTCGCGCAGATCGTGCAGCTGATGATCGAGTACGCCCCCGAGCCGCCGTACGCGACCGGCTCACCGCACACCGCTCCCGCGTCACTCGTCGACGCCATGCGCACGCAAGGCTTCCCGCACTCTTAGCCACCCCGACGGTCATGGGGCTCCCGGCTGTACCCCGATCCCTGTCTGGTCGGATCGCCTGAGAGATGTGCGGGTGCGGGCCGGTCCGCTCCAGGAGGCGGTGGGCCGGCGGGTGATGTGGTCGGCGCGGGCGCGGGGTCTCAGCGCGACAGCTGCTCGGTGTCGCCGGTCTTCACGCACGGGTAGTAGGTCATCTCGCCCTCACGGCGCGCGAGTTGATAGCGGATGATCATGTTGTGCTTGCGGGCTATCTGCCCAGCCATGTGCAGCGCCCGCTCGATGGTCGACGCCGAGCGGGTTTCGATCACACTCAGGCGGCGGGCGTACGAGCTGGAGCGGGTGCCCAGGGTCGCGCCGTAGCGGTTCACGATGATCTCGAAGCGTGGGCGCAGGGTGTCGGCCACGTAGGGAGGCTGGTACAGGGTGGTCATCGCGAGGAGCCTTTCAGCGGTGGGGCATTCACGCTGGTGCGCTGTGTGTGCGTTGGCGACTTTCTGTACCTACAAAGCTAAAGGAAAGGCAAAGGCGGGGCGGGAGGCGAAGGACCCCAGTACACGGAGTCGGAAGCCCTCACGTAAATGCCTTCGGTGCCGCGCGAGCAGGGTCATTTCGTTGACAAGGGCGGGCGAGTAGGTAGCTCCGTTGGGGCTCGTGCTCAAGCTGGCGGCGGCCGATTCGATCGTCTCGGCGCGTCGGAATGTGCTGTTGCCGCCTCGCGAGTGCAGGTGTGAACTCCTGGCGTGGCCAATGGACTTCGTGCGCACAGGGACTTGGGGGAGGCCTTGAGGGTGATTCTCACCGGCTACGGGCAGACGCTGAACCGCCGTGCCTCAAGCTCTGGTGACAGCGGCTTCTAGCCCTCGGGCGTGATGGTCTTGGTGCGCCGCCACGCGATGTAGCCCACCCCGCCCACCAGCGCGGCGCCCAGGGCGATCTGTCCTACGCTCCCAGCGGTGGTGCTGCCGCCGACTCCGGCCCTGGTGCCTCGCCAGTGGTGGTTGGTGACGGTGACCGTGGTGTTCCACTGCTCGCCGGTCGGGCAGGTGCCGTCGATGCCCCAGGACGATTTCCTCCCGACACCGTTGGGCCCGTCGCCCTTGAAGCCGGATGCCCCCGCCAGGACGGCGGAGCCGCGGTAGTTGGTCTGGTTGCCGTAGAGGTTCGCGCCGCCGCCTCCGTACATCGTCAGCTGGACCGAGCCGCCGGAGAAAGCCTGGCTGTTGGCGCTGATGGACTCCTGATCGCTCTTGGGGCAGGAGACAGTGATCTCGACCGTCGCTCCTGGCGCGGCAGTGGACGGGGATACGGAGGCGGTGGCGCCGTCGCCCGCGAGCGCGGTGGTGGCCGTGGTGAGGGTCAGGGCGGCGGTTGCGGCGAGGGTGCAGGCTATGCGGCGCGTGGGGGGATCTCCGGGGCCGAGCGGGCGGTCGACGCGCGGCGAGACCCCGGCCAGGGGCAAGGGGCGCCGGCCGCGCTTTGTCCCATCGGACACCGCCCGCATGCCGGATGCCCCCCGGATGCCGCCGACCGGGTTCCCCGTACACGGACAGGGCCGGCACCGACGTGTGTCCGGGGCAGGCTCTGTCCGTGTGCGTGCTTCCCGACTCAGGCAGCCGGGGCTATCGGGGCGTCGGTGCCCGGGGCGGGCGTCGGCGCGGGCTTGACGGTGTCGGTGTCCGGAGCGGGCTTCGGCGCCGGCTTCACCACGTCGTCCGGGACGGGCTGCGGGTCAGGCTGGACCTCGTCGTCCGGGGTGGGCTGGGGGTCGGGCTGCACCTCGTCATCGGGGACGGGCGCGGGGGCGGGCTCGTCCCCGGCCTTGTCCATCCAGGACTTGAGGACGCCGCTGGGCGACAGAGTCACGTGCATGCCGTTGTTCTCGCCGGAAGCCGTGCGTCCGTTGGCATCCAGCGATCCGGCGGAGGTGACGGCCTGCCAGTGCGTGGGCGAGAACTTGTAGACGCGGGCCATGGAGCCGTCGGCAAGGGTGTCGTTGCGGACGTGCTCACGCTTCTCGGGGTGCGGCTTCGGCTTGGCCTTGTCCATCCAGGAGGTGATGGAGCCGCTGGGGGTGAGCTTGATGTGCATGCCGTTGTGGTTGACGTGCACGGTCCTGCCGTTGGCGAGCAGCGTGGTGCCCTTGGGGCCGGAGATGACGGCCTTGGCCTTGTTCTTGCCCAGCTTGTAGACCTTGGCGGTGGAGCCGTCGCGCAGCTTGACCGTCTTGGCCTTCTTCGGCTTCTTGGTCTTGGAGTGCGCGATGGACTCGACGCTGATGGACGCAGGGCCGGCCGTGTGGGAGGCGGTGGCGGCCATGGCGCCGGAAGCGGCCCCCAGGCTGATACCGGCGGTGGCGACTACGGCGATGGCGGTGGTGCGCAGAGTACGGGCGGTACGCATGAGGAAGGTGGCCCTCTCGGGTCGGTCTCAGTGGGGGGTGCGTTGCCGCCTCGTTGCGGCGACATCTACGAAGCTACGCACCTCACATCAACACCACCCGTAGGAGATGTAACAGATTTAAGGAGCATTTGCCGCAAAAAGGACACAAGGGTGGGCTGCTCCACCGCAAATCTTCCTGCACAGACTGCTGACGGCCCCGTACGCCCTGGTCAGCAGCCCAGTGGATGCGCCGCACGCGGCGGTTTTCATCGGCTTCTCATCCCCGCAGGCCGACGGAGACAGAGACGAAATGCGCCGGCTGTGAGGATCGAAGGGCAAGGCAAAGCAGCACCCACGATCACGGAGACTCCCCATGAAGAAGTCCACAGCGATCGCCACGTTCGCGCTCATCACGCTCGGGACGCTCGGTTCGACCGCCGCCGTCGCGAACGCGTCCACCGCCCCCAGCAAGGGACACAGCCACACCGTCGAGCGCCCGGCTGGTACCGACTCCAAGCCCGCGCACAAGACCGGTGAGGGCTCGTACTCCACGACGGTCAAGGTGCCGGCCGGGACCGACAGCAAGCCCGCGAAGAAGTCCGAGAGCGCTACGCCGAACTACAGCAAGACGGTGGAGAGGCCCGCCGGGACCGACTCGATCCCCGCGCACAAGCGGTAACCCCCGCAAGCGGCAGAGCAGACGTCCGGCCCCCGCCCACCACCGTGTGCGCGGGGGCCGGACGCGCGCCAGGCGCGCCGGGTTCGCGATCGAGCCATCCAGCCTGGCGCGCCGATCCGGCTCAGCACGCCGGGATACGCGCCGCCCTCCGGACGACGGTTTCGCACGAAACGCTGTCTGAGTGGCCGTATCGGGGGAAGCCGATGTGCATGGCTGTTCTCAGGAAATTCGCACGCCCCTTGCTCGCCTCCGTCTTCCTGTCGGGAGGCATCAGTACCCTCCGGGATCCCAAGCGCGTGGCTTCCGCCGCGGAGCACGTCGCGGTTCCCCTGAGTTCGCGGATTCCCCGTCTCACGGAGGACCCCGAACGCCTGGTCCGCATCAATGGTGCAGTGCAGGTCGGCGCCGGCATGATGCTTGCCACCGGGCGGGTTCCGCGTTTCGCCGCGCTCGCGCTGGCGGGCACTCTCGTGCCGACGACCCTGGCCGGCCACGCCTGGTGGAAGGAGGAGGACCCGGACCGCCGAGCCGCCCAGCGCACCCAGTTCATCAAGAACCTCTCACTGTTCGGTGGCCTGCTCATCGCGGCAGCCGACACGCACGGCAAGCCGTCCCTCGCCTACCGCGGCCGCACCACCGCCACCCGCGGACGAGCCGCCGCCAAGTCCGGTGCCACCCGCGGTCGTTCCGCCGTGAAGTCCGGGGCTCACCGTGGCCGCACTGCCGCGAAGTCCGGTGGCCGGGCAGCCCGCCTTGCCGGGCGCGATGCAGCAGGTGCGCTGAGCAAAGCGGCAGGGTCGGTCCGGTAGCGGCGGGTTTCGGGAAGCCCGCTGGGCCTGGTCGGCACCGCGTTGGAACACCAACACACTGACGGGAACGGCCAGGCTCCCGCGCCGCGCCGCGGCGGGTCGTGCAGCGCGGCTCGGGCGGTGAGGTCGTCCAGGCGGACAGTCACGGCGTCATGTGACGAGTTCGCCTGCGCCCCTGCGCCCCTGCGCGGCGCTGGGCGCGTGGCTCTGCAGGAGGGCGGCGCGGCCTGGTGCGGATCGCGTCCAGCCCGTGCCGGAAAAATGCTTCCTCCAGTCAGCGGAGCCCGGCGAGCGAAACTATGCAACCGCAGGAATCGTGGGTTCGGTCCCTGGCAGAGCGACCTGGAGGATTCCTCATGCGCGCCCGTACCGTGCTCGCCGCCGCAACCCTGACCGTGACGGGCCTGATGATGATCTCCGTCCCGCCCGCCACCGCTGCCCCCGAACACCCCGACGGGCCCGGCTTCCTGCTGATCAGTCAGGTGACAGCGGAGTGTGTCGGGCTGCCCGAGAGCCCTGTCCTGGATCGCGGAGTTCCGGGCCTGGCCATGGTCCACACTCAGCAGATCCCCGCCGGCGCCTCACCGGAGATTATTCGTGACTGCTTGTCCGATGCCGCCACGAACCCCGACAACCCCGTCAAGGAACTCACCGACAAATACGGCGCCCTGCTCGGGATCACGCCCCGGCTTCCACAGCCGGGTCTGCCCGGCTCCCCCCTGCCAGGCGCTGACAGCCGACGAGCCGAGGCGCCCGCAGAGGTTCCGTTGGCGCTGATCGACGGCACTCTGAACACGCCGTGCATCGGCATTCCGGTCGATGCCAACGTGCAGAGCGTCATGGCCTTGACCAACGTCGGCATCCTTCAAGACGTGCTCAGCTCGCCACGGCAGAAGAAGTGCGTCGAGGGCAACACCTCCGCGGACGGGCCGCTCACGCTGACACTCGACAAGCTGCCGCGCCTTTCGGACGTCAGCACCAGCTGACGAGAGCTCGGGCCTGCCCTGGCCGAGACGCTGGGCGGCGCCGCCCTCGGAAGCCACCATGCCGGGAGGTCAGTCGTTCAGCTCCCGGTCGAAGTCCTTGGCGCACGCGTCGCGTTCACTCTGCGAATCAGCATGGTCGACACAGTCGTCGAAATTCTTGAACTCGTCGGAGTTGAGGATCGAGGCGCCGATCGCGAGGATGACACCGGAGGCGATCAGCCCCAGCGCGCCGAGCACCGCTCCGATGACGGACATCTTGCCGTACGGCGCCCGCCCGCCACGTGCTCTGCGTGCGCCGATGATGCCGAAGACCAGTGCCAGCAGGCCCAGTACGACACCGCCGATCACGGTCCAGAAGAAGACGAGCGCCACGATGCCCAGAACGAGCGCCGTGACCGCCATGCCGTTGCTCGATCTTGTAGGCGGGTGTGGGTGCGGGTGGGACTGCGTGTAATCGTGCGATGCCGAGGGCTGGGGCTGGGGCTGGGGCTGGGACCGGTCGGAGAATGACATGCCATCACATCCATCTCTGTTGCCGTCCAGGGCGTTGTCGTACGTGCCCGAGTGCCCCCGAGCGGCCCGCGCATGCGCTCGCGCGCTCGCGACGGGCGCTCCGGGGCGGTTCCGGAGCCGCCCGCCCTCCGCCTCAGTGGCTCAGTGGCTGTCGTCAGCCGCCGGCGCGCCCGGGACGTGGCGATCCCCGCCGTTGCGGTCCTGCCAAAGACGGTAGACGTCCACGGAGCTCTCGCGCGGCTCGTGGCGCATCGGCAGTCGGCGCTCCTGCCAAGGCTTCGCGAACTCGTCGTAGAACGTGCTCAGTTCGAAGTACTTGCGGTCGTCGACGTAGTGCGGCTCGTAGGCGTCGCGGGTCGTGACGAAGACGACCTCATCGGGGGAGCAGTAGTAGAGCGCGCCCAGGCACATCGGGCACGGCTGGGCCAGGACGTAGATCGTGGCGCCGATCAGGTGCTCGGTGCCGAGCTTCATGCAGGCGTCCCTGACGGCCAGCACCTCGGCGTGCGCCGTCGGGTCGTGGGTCTGGGCGACCTGGTTGGCGCGCTCAGCGATGATCTCGCCGTCCTTGACGATGACAGTGGCGAAGGGGCGTCCGCCGTCCAATACGTTGGAGCGGGCCAGGTCGATCGTGCGCTGGATGAAATCCATGAGGTGCCTCCGGGCGGATCCGTTCGACTGATTTCCGGTTCCACCAGTGTGGCTGACCTGGAGCTATAGAGTCCAAGACGCGCTGACGATGCCTCCCATTGGTGAGGGCTATACATGGCGTTACGCTGGCGATATGGCCTCTGTGGAACTGCGGCACCTGCGCTATCTCCTCGCCGTCGTGGAGCACGGCAGCTTCACTCGGGCCGCCGATGCCATGCACGTCTCCCAGCCGACCCTGTCGCAGCAGATCCGGGTGCTGGAGAGGGCTGTCGGCCTGCCGCTGCTCGATCGATCCGGGCGCGCTGTGCGGCCCACTGACGCCGGGGAGGTGTACGTGGACCATGCGAGAAGGGCGCTCCGCGAACTCGCCGCCGCCGACCGCGCTGTGCAGGACGTACGGGATCTCTCGCGCGGCAGGCTGCGGCTCGGCGTTACTCCCACCTTCACCGCCTACCTGGTCGGACCGCTCATGGCCGCCTTGCATGCCCGCCACCCGGGGCTCGACCTGAGCGTCCGTGAGGCGACGCAGGTGCACATCGGGGAGGCGGTGCTTGCCGACGAGATGGACGCGGGGATCGGCTTCACCGGCGATCCCGTGCCCGGCGTCGAGGCCGTGCCCCTGTTCATCGAGGCGCTCGCTGTCGTCGCGGGCCCCGGGGCAGGTGGCGCATCGCCGCTGAGCGTCGATGAGCTGGCAGGACGGGAGTTGGCGCTGCTCGCCGGCGACTTCGCAACCCGCGCCCGGATCGACGCGTACTTCGCCGGCCAGGGCGCCGCACCAAGGGTGGCCGTCGAGGCGGACTCGGCGCTGGCGCTCCTTGAGATCGTACGGGGCGGGGCGCTGACCACGGTGTTGCCGGAAGCCGTGATCCTGGACCGGTCGGGCCTTTCACAGGTGTCGCTGCGGCCGCCGCTGCCGCACCGCACCGCGGCGCTGTTGACCCGGTCGGGCGGGCATCGCTCGGCGGCCCTGCAGGCTTTCGTCGGGCTGCTGCGCACACTCGTGAGCGAGCTTGGTCTGCCGCCCGCCGGGCCGGGCGAGGCCGGAGCGCCAGGTACTTCTCAGCTGACGACAGAGCTTGCCGAGGGGTGAGCTGCTCGCCATGGTCCCTGCTGGGCGGCGGGTGTCGGGTTCCAGGTCGTGGGGTCGATACGCCCGCCGTACAGCGGCAACGGCACGGGCTGGTCGTCCGGGCGGAACTGGTCCCAGATGCGGCTGAGCCCGGCGGTGCCGAAGCGGCGGACGTTGCCGGTCTCGTCCAGGTCGATGACGTCGGTGAGGGTGGCGTCCCCGTCCGCCGGGGTTTCGGCACGGACCGTGCCCTGCGGGTCGATCAGCAGGCTCCGGCCCACCCCGGAGGGGGCGGCAGCGTTGACGCTGGCGACAAAGATCTGGTTGGCGATGGCGTTGGCACGGTTGAGCACGACCTCTTGAGCGCGGTCGCTCGTCGAGGTGCGCACGACGTTCACGATCAGTTCGGCGCCCATCCAGGCCAGGTGCCGGGAGACCTCGGGGAACCAGGTGTCGTAACAGATCGAGAGCCCGATCCGGCCGATGCCGTCGAGGTCGACGACGGTGAACTCCCTGCCCGGCTGCGTCGTCTCGTACGGGCGCCAGGGGAAGATTTTGCGGTAAGAGGCGATGCGCTTGCCCTGCGGGGAGTAGACGGGGGCGGAGTTGTAGACGTGGCCGTCCCCTCCGCGCTCGTAGATGCTGCCGGGAACGAGCCAGATGCCCAGGTCGCCTGCGAGCTCGGCGAGTGTGGCGTCGCGGGGCCCGTCGAGAGGCTCTGCGCCCTCCTGGGGCGCGGCCTGCAAGCCGGTCGAGGTCTCGCCGAGGTGCAGCTCGGGGTAGACGACCAGGGCGGAGGGAGCGCACCCTCGGACACGCCGCTCCACGTCGGCGGCGAACCCGGCCAGGTCACCGAAGGGGCGGCCGGGTGCCTGGGCGAGGATCAGCGGCAGGGGACGGGACACAGGGGATCACCGGGCCAATCGAGAAGGTGACGGTGGGGGCGAGGCGCACTGCGGTGAGGCCGCACTCGGCACCGGAGCGTATTCATTAAATGAAATTTATTCAATGATCCAGGATGGGTCAACGCCTCGACCGAAGCACCTGTGCAACGATCTGGCATGGCCCGACCGAAGAACCAGGCAGCCCGCCGCGCCCAGCTGATCACCGCGGCAGCCAAGACTCTCCAGGAGCGCGGGGCGACCGGAGTGAAGCTGCGTGACATCGCGCAGGAGGCCGAGGTCACCCCCGCATCGGTGCTCTACTACTACCCCGACATCCGGGCCCTCTTCGTGGAGGTCTTCGCCCAGGGCGCGGCCCGCTACTGCGAGGAGCGCGAGCGGCGCATTACCGCGGCCGACTCGCCGGTGGCCCGGTTGCGGGCCTGCGTCCACTCGGGAGTCCCCTGGCCCGGCGAGGCAGAGGTGACGAGCCGTCTGCTGTTCGAGCTGTACCCGGTCGCCCTGCGTGAGGAGCCGGCGCGGCGGATGCAGCGCACCTTCTTCGACCGGCAGGCCGGTCTCTACCAGGACATCCTGACGGAAGGCGCGGCCGCCGGGGACTTCACCCTCGCGGCACCCGCACCCGAGCTGGCCCGTACCTTCATCGCCATGGAGGACGGCTACGCCATGGACGTCCTGACGGGCGGCACCACGGCAGCGGAGCAGGAGCGAAGGCTGCTCAACTACGCGTACCTCGCCACGGGCAACGCGGAAGTGGCAGCGCCCTCCTGACACTTCCGGTGTTCCTCGGATGCAGATCCACCGTTGACCGTACAGACCCCAATGGCCCGATCTCTAATGAGCAGGAAGGCGCAGTCGACTCGGCGAAGGGTGTGTTGTACGTGGGCGGCAGGGCATTCGAGGAGGTTCTCGACGATCGCTACGAGGTCAAGGAGATCGCGGGGGAGGGCGGGATGGGGCGGGTGCTGCGGGTCCTGCACCGGCAGTGGGGAATCGACCTGGCGGTCAAGACACCGAAGCCGGAGGTGTTCGCGACAGAGGAGCAGCGCGAGCGGTTCGTCACCGAGGCCGAGGCGTGGGTCGCGCTCGGACTGCACCCGAACATCTGCGGATGCCACTACGTGCGCGTGGTCGACGGCGTCCCGTATGTCTTCTCCGAGTACGTAGGCGACGGCAGCCTGCACGACTGGATTGCCGACCGCCGCCTGTACGAGGGCGGCCAAGAGACTGCGGTTGCACGCATGTTGGACCTGGCGATCCAGATGGCCTGGGGCGTGGGCCACGCGCACGCCGCGGGTTTGGTGCACCGGGACGTCAAGCCCGCCAACGTGCTGCTCGACGTGCAGGGCGGCGACATCATCGCCAAGGTCACCGACTTCGGCCTGGCGCGCATGCGGCCGATCGTCGCCGAGGACGCCGGCGACCCTTCGTACGGCGTCAGCGTCCCGGTGTCCGCGGGTGGGCGGACACCGGCGTACGCCTCCCCGGAGCAGCTGTCGAACCGGCCGGTCGGGCGGCGAACGGACGTTTTCAGCCTCGGTGTCACGGTTCTTGAGATGTTCACCGGCGGGCCGCGCTGGGGCCGGGGACCTTTCGCGAACGACACGATCAGAGAGCGACACGGGATCGAGTCGTACGGGCCGGGCCTGCCGCCGCTGCCGCCGGATCTGGCCGATCTGCTGGAGCTCTGCCTCGCCCCGGACCCCGAGCAGCGGCCGGGAGCGATGGCGGCACTCGCCGAGGAACTGGCGGCGATCTACCGGCGGTTCACCGGGGAGCGGTACCGGCGCCTGGAGCCGAAGGCCGCCGACCTGCGCGCCGACGAGCTCAACAACCGGGCGCTGTCCCTCCTCGACCTCGACCGCGAGGAGGAGGTCGCCGCCGCGTTCACCGCGGCGCTGACAGCCGACCCGCAGCACGCCGAGGCGACCCTGAACGCGGGGCTGTGGCGCTGGCGCGGCGGCGAGATCACCGACGAGGAGCTGGTCACCGATCTCGACGCCGTTCGCACCGATACCGACGACGCCTGGCCCGCGCGGCACGCGCTCGGCCTCGTCCACCTCGAGCGGGGCGACCTTGTCAGGGCCCGACCGCTTCTTGAGCGCGTCGACCGTGAGCAGCCGGGGTTGCGGGACGTGGTCGAGGCGCTGGACACGCTCGGCTCCGGAACGGTGCCGGACGCGGACTGCATCGGATTCACCGAGATCCGCTGGAACCCGACCGCCGAGGGCGAACTCGACCCGATGCTCCACATCGACGTGTCCGCGGACGGGAGGACCGCCGTGACCGGTGGTGACGACGAGCACGTCCGCGTGTGGGACGTACGCACGGGCCGGTGCCTGCACACCCTGCGCGGCCACACGGCCAAGCTCCGGTCGGTGCGGATCACTCCGGACGGCCGGTACTGCGCCTCGGTCGAGTACGACGCGGCCCTACGGATCTGGGACCTGACCGACGGCAGATGCCTGCGGGCCATCAGGGCGGCGCGGTCCTTCGACTGGGCGGCGGTCAGCGCACGGGAGGGCATCGCCGTCGCCACGGAACCTGTCCGGAAGGACGGGGTGAACGGCGTCGAGATCGTTGTGTGGGATCTGCGCCGGCGCGAGGTACGCCGCCGACTGTACGGTCCGCTGGCGCAGTTCCCGAAAGCCGAGCTCAGCCCCGACGGTAGGTGGGTCCTAGCGGCCGGGTACGAGGACTGCGTCGCCCGCATCTGGAATCTGCGTACAGGGGAGTGCGCGCAGGTGCTGGCCGGGAAAGGCGTGAACCAGCCCGCCGTGTGCTTCGACACCGGCAAGGGCGTCGCCGCGATCGCCGACAACCACGACGCCATCGGTATCTGGGACCTGCGTACAGGACGGCGGCTTCGGACATTGCGGGGCCCGGTCAGGTCGCTCGCGCTCAGCGCCGACGCCGCGAAACTCCTCGTCGGCGCCGTCGACGGCGCGGTTCGGCTGTGGGACCTGGCAACCGGCAGGTGCCTGCGGACGTATCGGGGCCACCAGAGCAGCGCGGGGCGCGTGCTGTGGGGAGCGGGCGATCGGTTCGCGCTGTCCGCGTCGCTCGACAACACCGTGCGGCTGTGGCGGATGCCCGAGTCTCCCGCTGTTCCGTTCCAGGTGTGCTGGCCTCGCCGGCACGGCGTGTTGAACGTGTTGGACGAGAAGGTGAAGGCGCTGCTCGAGACCGCGGCTGCCCGGGAGGCGGTAGGCGACCGCGCCGCCGCGCTCGACGCGCTCCGGGAGGCCCGTGCTGTGCCAGGGCACGAGCGGGCTCCCGACGTGATGGCCGCCTGGCGGGTCCTCAGCCGGTCACTGGTCCGCACCGGCGTTCGTGCGGTCTGGCATGCCCGCAGTTTCGTGGCGCACCGCTCGGGCGTCGGTTCCCTCGACATCAGTGCGGGCGGGGAGGTGATGGCCACCAGCGGCGGCGGTGAGATCCGGCTCTGGGACGTGGGCAGCGGCGCGCTCCTGCGGACCATCACCGTCGACGAACGAGGCAAGCGCGGCGGCCCCTTCGCCAGTATCGACAAGGTGCAGGTCAGTGCCGATGGCGGCACCGTCATGGCGTGGGGCCGCAGCGGATCGGCCAGGGCCTGGTCGACCAGCAGCGGCGCGGAACGGTACTCGATGTCCGACGACCGGCTGATCGGCACCGATGCCATGCCCGAGTCGCTCAGGTGGGTGATTCCCGTGGCCATGAGTCCCGACGCGGCCCGGTTCACCGCTGATGGGCGCTGTGCACTCATCGGCGGCGATGGCGCGGACCAGCGGTTCAGGCTCTGGGACCTCGAGAACGGCACCCTTTTACGAAAGTTCGAGGGCCACACGGGAATGCCCAGGGCGGCGTGGGTCGGCCCGAGCGACCGGATCGCCGCCACGGGTGCGAGCGACGGGACGGTCCGCCTGTGGGACCTTGGCACCGGCCGCTGCGATGCCGTACTGCGTGGACACACGCATTGGGTCATGGCGGTGACGATGAGCGCCGACGGGAGCCTGGTGGCCTCCGCGGGCGGTTACGACGATCTGTCGATCCGCGTGTGGGACACGGCCACCGGCGCCTGCACCGCGGTGCTCGAAGGGCAGCGCGACAACGCGCAGAGGATGCGATTCACCCCGGACGAGCGCTTCCTGATCTCTAGCCACGACGGTGCGGAGATGCGGTTGTGGGACCTGGCGACGGGCACCTGCCTGCGGACGGTGGAGACCCAGCCCGGCCAACTGGGTCAGCTCGCCGTGACGGCCGACGGCGCATACGCGGTCACCGGAGGAAGCGACGGGCGCGTACGTCTGTGGACGCTCGACTGGGAGCTGGCGAAACCGCGGACTTGACCTGCTCACAGCCCCCGAGGTCTTGACCTGCTCACAGCCCCCGCGGACTCGATCTGCTCACAGCCCCCAGCGCTGGCGGTATCGGCCGGCGAACTCCTCCGCGAACTGGTGCGGGCGCGAGCTCTGGGTGTCCGTTAGTTCGAGGACCTCGTCGTCGGCGACGAAGAAGAGCCCGCGGCCGATCCTGATCTGGCCGTCGGTGACCGGCGCGTAGACCTGCCATCCGCAGTCCACCCGGTCGGCCACGAGGTCCGCGGCCCGGTAGTCGGGGCTGTCCAGATCGTGGGCGAGCATGTAACGCCTCACGATCGCGATCGCACGGTGGCGGGGCAACTGCGGCAGGTCGGTGCGGTGCACGACGCCCGCCATCACCAACTGGTGGTACGCGCCGTCGAGGTCGGCGTCCTCGCCGTGCCCGAAGACGTCGGCCAGCATGCCGCGTTCGGCGAATCCCCCTTCGGCGGCCTGGACCAGGCGCAGCGCGGCCGGCTCGGTGTCCTGCGTGATGCGCCGGGGCAGCTTCGACACGATGCCGGCGACGGTCGCGCTGGTCCAGACCCCCGGAATCGCCGTCGCGATCTCCTCCGCTTTCAGTGATTCGCCCCGCAGCCAGCGCCCGCTCTCCCACCAGTAACAGAAGGACAGCAGACCGACCTTGCTCCGTTCGTCGAGCAGCGGATCGGCAACCCATTTCGGCGCTCCCGCGAACAGCTCGGGGTGCGGCGCGTCACCGCGATAGGCATCGGCCAGGCTCGGCGGATCCCAGATGCCGCCGGACAGGACGGCTCGGCCGCCCGCAAGCATCCACAGGGTCGAGCCGCCGCGTTTGGAGCCCTCGAACCGTGCCCGGGAGGGTTCCATCCGCGGACCCCATGCGGAGCCGGCCGCGACGAACGCCGCCGACAGAACGGCCCATCGCGCCCACGTCTCGGTGAGGCCGGGCAACTCCTTCGGCGAGACGCTCTGGGCGGCACGTGCACCGTATGGATCGGCCGGCGCGGCGGCTTTGCGCGGGCTGCGCATCTGTCTGCCGTCGTGGCTGACGAATGCGGACAACCAGGTGGGGAGCTTCTCCGCCGACCAGTCGAAGGCTTCGAGATCGGCCCGGTAATCCTCGGGGGAAAACAGATGCTCGTCGGGGAACGGCTCGTCGCCGTAGTCGACGTCCACGTCGTTGATGGTGCCGTCGACGCAGAGTTCGATCGTCATACGCCACCATGGCCCGCGCGGCAGTTGGGCGGTGGTCCGGCGCAGCTCGCGGACCAGACGCAGCGCATCAGGGCCCGGCACGGCGTTGATGGAGGCATGGTCGGTGGAGTGCAGGACGGAGGAGGCCTCGGATCGCAGCGTCAGGGCGAACACCGCAGTAATGCGCCGGCAGTCGGACGGAGCTTCGCCGATGAGACACTCGGCCAGACGCTGGGTCTGCCGGTCGGCAAGGTCGAGGACTGCCGGATCAGCATCGGGCTCGGGGATGAGCACGTGGCTCAGGTCGGAGTCGCGCCCGGGGAATGCTTCGTCAAAGCCTTCCGAGAAAGCGTCGTCGTCGCCCGTCACAGTGGCCATGCCCTTCGCAGCTTGTCGATCAGCGTGTCGGGACCGATCGCCCGCTTCAGCTGGAAGAGGTAGCCGACGGGCGACTCCTGGGCGAGCTCGCGGCGTCTGCGCCGCCATTGCAGGGGCGCGCCGACGATGCAGCCGGCGACCACGGCGGGGACGGTCAGGGCAGGGGTGACACCGACCGCGTTCGCCGCGACCGCGGCCATCGGCGGGAGGGCCACCGACCTGACATTGGCCAAGGCGCGGGCTGTTTCGAGGCCGGCGCTGCGCATGCAGTCGTCCAGGTCGTCGAGCCGCGCGCGGACCTCGCGGTCGACTTCCGAGTGCAGGTACTCCTGGTAGAGTCCCGCGTCCCGTACGTCCTCGATGGCGCCGAGCCGCTCGACCTGGTCGGCCGTGAACTCCCGGAACCCGTCCAGCTCGGACCCGAACTCGGCGCGGATGGCGAGGATCTTCTCGATCGGGACGTTCCGCAGATCCGCGGGGATCACCGTGGCGAACGCCAGGAACGCGAACGCTTCCTCAAGCGTCGGCCGCGCCGCGGAAGCATCCGCGGGGAGGTCGTCCAGGAGCACCGACGCGAGTCGCTCGACGGTCCAGCCGGACATGGCGGCGTGCGGCAGCGTCTGGTCGGTGATCGGGTGCAGGCAGTTCTCGGCGGCTATCTGCTCGGCCAGCGCGAGCATGTAGACGGTGGCCAGCTGGGGGTGCATCGCCGCCCAGATCCCGCCCCGGCCCGGGCGGACGAGCGCGAGGCCCTGGTCGACGGCCGAGTCGAGGAGGTCCTCGCTGATGCGGCTGGCGTGGACGTAACCGAATCGCGGGTTGAGCCAGGTCGGGTCGTCCCCGTCCAACTCCTCCCCGCCCGCCGAATACGAACCCGCGTTGCCGAATCCGGCGTCGGCGAGCGGTAGGCCCCAGGTCTCGATCCCGTCGAGGCCGAAGCGGTCCCTCAGGGTGGTTCCGTGTTCCTGGAGCAGTTCCAGGAACGGCTCGGCGACTTCGGCGGCGGCCCATGCGGGCGGCTCGAGGTCGAACAGCCAGCGCGCGGCGTGGAGTTCCTGCGCGGCGGGGGAGTCCTGGAGTGGGTAGCCAGGCGGGCGGATCCGGGCCATCTTGGGCCAGTACAGGGCGGTGTACTTGAGCCAGTCGTCGTCGCGGACGTGGATGTGCGGGTAGTAGAGGGCGAACCGGTCCATCAGGCAGTCCCTTCGCGTCGGGCCTCGTCGAGGTGCCTAAGAGCATGGGCCGCCTGCTCGTGATCGCCAGTCGACCGGGAGAGCCTCGCGGCCTCGGCCGCGTACGGGACCGCCCGCTGGTACTGGCGCAGATGGTCGACCAGGATGCAGGAGATGCTCAGCAACGCCCGCGCCCGGAACGCGCTCTTGCCCGCACTGAGTGCCCTTCCCGCGACGGAATCGAAGATCTGAATCGCGCTCTCGTACGCTTTGAGCTGCCACTCGCAGACGCCCGTGAAGATGCGGCACTGCAGTTCCTTCTCGACCTCCCCGAGTTCGGCGAAGACCGCAGCCGCCCGGGCATGAATGCGCAACGCGTCAGTGAATCCATACCGTTGGGTGAGTCCGACGCCGAGTCGCAGCAGCGCCGTCGCCGTCGCGTGGCGCTGAGCCGCGGGCCCGCTGATCGCGGCGGCCCGCAGCAGCGGGTCGATCGCGTCGTTGAGGCGGCCCTTGTCGATCATTGAGGTTCCCAGGTCGAGTAACGCTTCGCCCTCGGATCGGTTCTGCGGTATCACGGCCCTCCACAGTGATCGGCATCCGTCTCACGACCCTGCCACATCACGGAAGCACTTGGGGCTCGGAACGCCCTACAGGCACAACTCAACCGGAAGACACCTCCACTGACGTGGCATCAGTCTCGATTCCGGCGTGAGCGGGCGGAGTTGGAGGGTATAGGTGACCCGCTCTGGGTTGACCTTGGGGATGCGGCCCGTGTACGGGCAGCGGGTGGCGCCGAACTCCCAGATGTGCTCGCCTTCGTTGTACGTCGGGTACGTCCGCAGGCCCAGTTCCCCGATCAGCTCCATGGCGTGGTGCTGGGTCGGTCCGACCCATTGCCCGCCCACCAGCCCCGCCACCCCGGCTCCGACTATCAAGACAGAAGTACGCGGAGAACACGCGCCGAGCCCTGCTCGACACGGAGCTGCGGCTCTTCACCGAGCGGGGCTTCGCGAGCATCTCCGCAGAGGAGCTGGTGCGTGCCACCGGGCTGACGCGGGGTGCGCTGTACCACCACTTCGAGGGCAAGCCCGGACTCTTCGAGGCCGTCTTCGAGGAGCTGGAGCGCCAGGCAAGTGAGCGCATCCGGGCGGAGATCGCCCCCCGTAGCCGATCCGCGCGAGCGTGCCTACCGGGCGGTCGACGCGTTTCTCGACGTCTGCGCCGGACACGCCTACCGGCACATCGTGCTCCAGCAGGGGCCGAGCGCCTTGGGCTGGCAGCGGTGGCGCGAACTGGACCAGCTCCACCTCGGCGGCCTGGTCCTCGACATCGTGCAAGTCGCTCTCGATGCCGGCCGGTTGCGACCCCACCCGGCTCAGCTGGTCGCCCGGACCTTCTACGGCGCGCTCACCGAACTGTCCATCACGATCACGGAGACCGATGAGCCGGAGCTGGCCCGCACTCAGGCGGCCGCTCTCGTCCGCGATCTCATCGGCGGGGTGGTGACCGAAGGCGGCCCGCGGCCAGCATGACTTCCGATGCTCGGCAGTGGCCTATCGACTCGAACGAATCTATGTGCTTCCAGATAACGCCGAGCCCGTGTGACGTGCAACCTCTGGTGGAAAGAAGGCAGTTAGAGCTACCACACCGGGGAGAATCATGGCGTTACGCAAGATCGTTGGCACCGCACTCGCGTCTCTGGCCATCGTAGGCTCGGGCCTGACGGGCTCGGCATCCGCCGCGTCGGCGGCCCCCAGCCGAGTCGCGGCGGAGTGCGGTTTCTGGGAGTCCGGAGGGAACGCGTACTACGGGCATTGTGGTAACACGACTGTCCAGATCAGAGTCGACTACTGGAACAACACCTCGGACTACGAATGCGTGGGGCCGCACAGGAACAAGTACCTCGGCTCAAGTTTCCATGTCGACTACGCCGTGTACCAACGCCTCTGCTGAGCTTGTGCTTTGTGGCTGGCTTCCGTTTCGTTTCAGGGCAGTTGGATTGGTGCAGCTGACGGCGTCACTGCCGTACGGTTTGAGGGTCAGTTCTGCGGCTGTGCGCGGTCCCATGCGGCGTAGTAGGTGAGGGTGTCCTCCAGGATGCCGGGGTGGCGCGGCTGCCAGCCGAGCAGTGTGCTGGCCTTGGTGCTGTCGACGAGTTCATCGCGGTCAGCGCAGGTCTCCAGCACGCCGCCCGACTCCGCGCTCTGGAAGGCGATGTCGCCGGTGTAGCCGGCGGCGTTCAGACACGCCTGCTGGACGGACAGGATCGTGGGCTGGTGCTCGTCGCCGAGCATGAAGATCTGACCGTCGAAGGCGTCGGGCCGACGGAGGACGGCGACATAGGCGGCGGCGAGGTCGTCGACGTGGACCCAGGTGTAGCGCTTGGTGGTGTCGCCGTAGAAGACCGGCTCGCCGTCGCGAGCGGCGGTGAACCACTGGGCGGACTTCGAACTGCGGCCGCTGCCGCCGTAGATGAACGAGGGACGCAGCACGGTGTGGGGCAAGCCGCTGTCCGCGAGGTCCTGTTCGGCCTGGGCTCGCAGGTGGAGTGGGTTGCCGGGGTCGGCGGGAGTCTTTTCGTCCCAGACGTGGCCGGTGGTGGTGAGGAAGGTGATGCCGGTGGTGAAGACCAGGTGGCGGCTGCGCCCTGTGCGCTCCTGAGCTTCGCGGAGTGTGCGGAAGAGGAGTCGATCGCTGCCGAGCGGGTCGTTCATGTCGAGGGCGGCGCACACGACGGCGTCGGACTCCTCCAGGGCCGCCCGGTAGGTCTTGGGGTCGGACAGCAGGCCCTCGACGGGGCGGACTTCCTCGACCAGGAGTTCCCTGGCCCGGGTGCCGGCGGCGTCTCGGGTGAGGCCGAGGACGGTGTGGCCTTCCTGGCGCAGGGCGCGGGATATGTGGAAGCCGGCATAGCCGGTGGCGCCGAGGACGAGGATTTTCATGGGGATTTCCATTCTGACGTGCCATGTGCTTGTTCAAGCAAGTACCAGGGTAACTTGCTCAGGCAAGGACATGGCAAACTGGGGACATGACGAGGTCCGCAAAGGTGAAGGATTCGGTGCTGTCGGAGCAGGAGGCTGAGGTCTGGCGTGAACTGGGGCGTCTAGTTCATGCGCTGCCTCGCTTGCTGGAGGAGGACATGCTGCAGGCGACGCGCCTGCCGCTGACGGAGTTCTCCGTGCTCAGCGTGCTGAACGAGGCTCCGGGGCGTCGGCTGCGTATGTCGGAGATCGCGGTGCGGACCGGGCTGACGCCCAGTCGGATCACCCGACTCGTCACCGCACTGGCGGCCAAGTCGCTGGTGGCCAAGGAGCGGGACGGCTCCGACGGGCGCGGCAACGTCACCGTCCTGACTGATGCGGGTCTGTCCTGCTGGGAGAGCGCCCGGTCCGCGCACCAGGCCAGTGCGCGCCGACGTTTCCTCGACCACTTGCCCGAGGGCTCCGCACCGGCTCTCGCCGACGCCCTGCGAGCCGTGACCGCCCAGATCATCCCTGACCGCTCGTGCGCCGCGGACCAGCAACGCGACTGAGCGCCCGGAGTGCGGTGTGACCTGCCATGCCGGGAGTCCGTGGGGCAGGCCACGTGGGTCCTCCGCGGTGGAAGGCCAGTCGCTGGCAGCGCCAGGATCCCCGCGCCGCCCAGTAGCTTTCCCCGGAGGGGCGAGGGCGCCGCAGGCGGCTGCCGCGGCATGCGCCTGGCCCGTCCGCGCGGCGCGGCGAAAGTCAGCTGCGGAAGAAGCGGTCCAGGCGGGTCGCGTACCAGGTGGGGTTGTCCTCGCCCAGGGTGTGACCACTGTCAGGAGCGATGTCCTGTTCGAAGCGGGAGGGGTCGGACACGCGAGCCACGCTGGCGGCGGTTTGTGCGGCGGGGATGCCGTGCTCGCCGTTGACGGTCAGCACCGGCATGGCCAGCTTGTTCTCGCCCAGGAGAGCCCGGGACTCGGCGATGTCTTCCAGGAGGGTGCCGTAGTGCTGGAATCCACCACGCATGCCACCCGGGGCCTGGAACGAGTCCAGCAGTTCCCGGGTCCACGATGTGTCCTCGCTCACCGACATCATGTCCCACGTGGGGCCGAGGAACTCCTCCTCCCGGCCCTCGGTCTCCCGGGTGGCGAGGTCCACCTGCATGTGATGGGCGAAGTGGCCGTAGCCACCCGTCGCGGGATCCATATAGTCCTCCAGGCCGTAGCCGGGGATCAACGCCTCGCCCAGTACGGCCTTTTTCACCAGGTCGGGGCGGGAGGCGGCCAGAGCGAAGGCGACCATCATCCCGATGTCCTGGCCCACCAGGTTGACGGGCGCGAGTCCGAGCCGCTCGACCAGTTCGGCGATGTCCCGGGCGACGTTCGTCTTGCGGTATCCAGTCTCGGGTTTGTCGGAGAGACCGAACCCGCGCAGATCCGGGGCGATGACCCGGTAGCGCGCCTCGGCCAGCAGGGGCATCGTGGCGCGGAACTCCCGCCAGGTGAAGGGCCAGCCGTGCAGCAACACCACGGGCTCACCGCTGCCGCCGTCCACGTAGTGCAGGCGGATTCCGTTCACGGCGGCGTAGCGGTGAGTGAAGCCAGGCAGACCCTCGACCTCCTGGCCGTCGGTGGGCGGGATGTGCGAGATCTGCTGACTGGTCATACGGGTCCCTCTCAGGGTGAGCGCTGCCGCCGCGCTGACCGGCGGCAGGCGGATACTTGCTTAGGCAATAACAGTGTCACATCTGGTTGCCCAGGCAAGCAACCGTCTCGGTGGTCGGACGGTTGAGGGGGTCCGGGCGGGGGATGGGTGCGCCACCGCTTGCGCCGCTGCCCCGGCCTGTCCGGCGTGAGCGGCGTAGACGGCTGAGGTCGCCTGGCTCGGACTGCCCGTTGCTGCCACGCCGCCCTCGTCACGGCAAGGGTGAGCCCATCGGACGGGGCGGATCATCGGTTACGGCGACAGCGGACCAGCCCGAAGACCGCCCAGTAGTTCGGACGCGAGGAAGCCACGCGGTGCGCGGAGCGCGGGCCTGGTCCGGCGTGCGTCCCTCGTGGCGCGTGATCGGCTATCCGGTGAGTGTTTGGGTTCCGATGACGTCGAGTAGCGCGAGGCGTTCGGCGTCCGGGCTGTCAGGTTCGGCTGTGTAGATCATGATGCGCAGGTCGCTTCCGGCGACTGTGAGGACGTCACAGTCCAGGGTGAGGGCGCCGACATGAGGGTGGTCGATGGTCTTGCGGGCGGAATCGTGCCGACTGGCGGCTCCGGATTCCCAGAGCGCGTCGAACTCCGTGCTCTTGAGGCGTAGTTGAGAGATGAGGTGGTGCAGTCGCTGATCGTTCGGGTAGTGGCTCGCTGTTCTGCGCAGGTCGGCGACCTGTAGGGCGCGGAGCGCTCCCAGGGACTCAGGGGTGTGGCGTACGCGAGTGCCGCCCCCGAGGAAGTTGCGCCACACGGCGTTGAGGTCGTTGCCCTGCCATTCCCCTATCAACGCCATGTAGAGGGGGTTGGCGACCAGCTGGGTCCATGCGGCGTCGAAGACGGCGACCGGGGTGTTGCTGAGGCGGTCGATCACCCGCTGGACGCTGGGCGTGACATACGTCGAGATGCACTCCGGACCGGGGGGTGCGAGTCCCGCGAGCTGGAACAGGTGGGCACGTCCGTCCGGGGAGAGACGCAGGGCTCGGGCGAGGGCTTCGATGACCTGGGCCGAGGGGTTGGTGGCCCGGCCCTGTTCCAGACGGGTGACGTAATCGACGGAGATGCCGGCCAGCTGGGCCAGTTCCTCGCGTCGCAGGCCTGCGGCGCGCCGGTGGCTGCCTGAGGGCAGGCCTGCCCTGTCTGGGGCGAGCTGGTCGCGCCAGCGCCGCAGGGCAGCGCCGAGTTCTGTCGATGCCATGTCGGACAGTGTGGCCTATGGGCGGGAGGGTCAGCCTGGTACTGGTAGTCCTATGAAGGAGGGTCTGCTATCTGTTCCACCGTTTTGCGGTCATCGTGGACGTCATGACAGCAACTGGAACAGCTGCCGGACCTGTCGTGGGTTGGATCGGACTGAGCGGTCCGGGTCTTCCCATGGCCCGTGCCGTTGCCGTAACTGGCTTTCCCCTGCATGCCTGGGCCCGGCGGTTTGCCTCCCGGGACGGCCTGGGCAGTGGGCTGAACTTCGCCCACGATGCGGTCGAGGATCTGGCTACCGCGTGCGGCATCGCCTGCCTGTGCGTCGGCACCGATGACGATGTGTCGCAGCTGACCGAGCGGGGTCCACGGGCTGCCCGACCTCGTGGGCCGGCTCAACTCGTGAAGCCGCACGCAGTTACACCCGATGACCCAGACCGCCATACAACTCACTGAGGTCGGTCCCGGCGGGCTGCTCGGCGACGACCGGCCCCAGCACATCACCGCCCAATACCGCAGATGGCGCGTCTGGTTGCACCACCCACTCCACCCCCGCTCCGGCCGCCTGAGTCAGTGCCCCGAAAGGAACCCACCCTCATGAGCAAGCTCGCCCTCGTCACCGGCGCAACCTCCGGTATCGGCAAGGCCTTCGCCGAGCGATTCGCCGCCGATGGCTACGACTTGATCATCGTCGGCCGCCGCCAGGACCGCCTCGCTGAGTTCGCCTCCGGCCACCCCGAGGTCCAAGTCCGTACCGTCGCAGCCGACCTGTCCACCGAGGACGGCATCAACAACCTCGCGCAGGTCTGCGCCGACGAGCCGCTGGACATGCTGGTCAACAACGCCGGCGTCTCCCACTACATGCCCCTCGCCGACCTGCCCGCCGAAAAGGCCCGCGAACTGGTCAACGTCAAGGTCCTCGCCCCCACCCAGTTCATGCGCGCCGCCGTCGGCCCTATGCAGCAACGCGGCCGCGGCACCATCCTCAACGTCGCCGGCATGATCGCCTTCTCCGGCCCCGCCGACCGCACCGTCATGCCCCGGCGTGCCGTCTACGCAGGCACCCTTGCCTACCTCGTGGCCATGACCCAGACCCTGGCCGCCGAGGTAGCCGGCTCCGGCGTCACGGTCGGCGTCGTCTGCCCCGGCGTGGTCGCCACCGAGTTCCACTCCGCCCAGGGCCTGGACCTGAGCGCCGTACCCCGCATGAGCGCCGAGGACCTCGTGACCGGCGCCCTACGAGGTCTCGAGCTCGGCGAGACTGTCAGCGCGCCAGGTGTCGCGGACTACCAGCTCCTCGAGAATCTCTTCACCGCCGATCTCGCCGCCTTCGGTGGCCAGAGCCCTCAACTCGCCGCCCGCTACGCCAAGTAGCGCACCCATGGATGACGGATGCGGCCATTTCGCCCGTGGGAGGATGCCGCGCGGCTTCTCGTAGGAAGGGCGCACAGTCACAATGCCGTTGACGTTCGAGCCCGGCCGTGACACCGGGGCCGAACGCGTCCCGATGGAGGAGAGTTTGAAGAATCGGACGCTTATGTGGCTGTTTGCTGCTGTCTCGTTAGGGTTGAGCGTTCTTCTGTTATTTGGCCCCGGGGGGAAGTCATCCACCACGAATTTCGCTGGAGGGGCCATGGCTGTCCTTGCGATGGTCAATGTTCTGGGGGCCTTGCGAGGAGACGGCAGACGCGGTCGCCCTTAGCTCCCGTCGTCAAGCGGATCTGCGGAGCTGCGGATCTGCGGGACGGCAGGATGGTGCGAGCCGGCCCGCAGAGCGCGCCGCTCAGACCCACCGCATACCGATCTTGGACAGCTGCTCGATCCGCTCCGGGTTCAGGCTTGCGGCTCTGCTGCGTTGGTTGCTGACCCATGCCCCCAGGCGGAACTGCAGTTCCCCGCCGTCCTCGGAGAGCATGGTCTCGATGTGTTTGCGGGGGACCCGGAGGTGTCCTTCGCGTTGGTGGAACTGCTGGGCGGCCTCGTAGTTCATCGCCCACTTGTCGGCTTGCGAGCGCCGCGGCTTCGGTTTCTCGTCCTCGGTGGCGGGTGTGATCCCGAGGACGTGTTCGCTCATCCACTGCTGCACAGCCGTGAGTTGATCCCACCTCAGCCGCACCGAGGTCACCCACCGCCCGAGGTCCTCGCCCTGGCGCAGGACTTCGCCCGCCGTGGTGGGCAGCGTCCCGCCGGCGTCCAGGTGTTCCCGGACGAGATGGAAGCAGCGTTGCCAGGTGACCGGCCAGTTCGGGCACCAGGACGCGTCGATGTCCTCCAGATGTTCGCGCCGCTCGTCCGACAGCGCTCCGGCCGATGACACCACCGGCAGCCCCTCCGCACGCCGTTGGTCGATCTCAGCCGCCTTCCGGGCGGCGGCCCGCGCGTTTTTCAACCAGATGCCCACCGCGGCCCCTTGGTAGGTAGCGTCCAATGGGGCCAGCAGGTGGCCGTGTTCGGCGGCCCACCCGCGCGCGGCGGCAAGCCCCTCCTCCCACGCGACGTCGAAGTGGGACCAGATCATGCCCAGCTTCTCCAGCTGGGCGATGCGGTCTTCGTCCATGTCGCCGCGGGCGTAGAAGCGGCGGGCGTCGGCGGTCCACTGGCCCAGCGGGAATCCGGCGAGCGAGGGCGGCCACCCCTCGGCCTCCGCGTCTTCGTCAACTGGCACCCGGAACGTGAACGGCACGCGAAGGTCGCCGTGTTCGCGGGCGTAGATGACGGCGGCTTCCACGCCGCGCCGCCAGTGTTCGTGTTCCGGGTGGAGGACACGCAGGTTGATGAAGGCTGCGAGGACGGCCGGGTCGCGAGGCGTGGAGAACTTCAACAGGGCCTTGGCAGGGGCACTGACGCCCCCGGAGCCGTCGCCGCTCCCGTCGTCCGTGCTCTTCTCGTTCTCGCCCTCGGCCACGGGCTTGTAGCGGCTGGGGGCCTGCTGCTCCGCGAGAGCCTCCACGACCCTGGCGTCGTGCGCCCGCAGTGCTTCCAGCAGCTTCGCCAAGCCACGGTACGCGCGGGAGGTGAGCATGTTGTCCGCTGTCTCGCCGGGCCCGAGCAGCACGGGCACCACGAGTGAAGCCGTTTTGCCCTCGCCGGGCTGCATGCGCAGCGCGCGGCCGACGGCTTGGACGAGGTCGGGCATGGAGCCGCGTACATCTGCCCAGTAGACGGAGTCGCATCGGAACGTGTCGACGCCCTCGCCGAGGACTTTCACTGAGCTCAGGTAACTCTTCTCCACGACTGTGCCGTCGCCTGCGCTCCCGTCGGCGAACTCGCCCAGCAGACGCCGCCGGTGAAGCGGCTTGTGCTCACCGCACAGCCAATCGGCCCAGACCGTCTTCGGGTACAGCTCGGGGTCGGTTGCGTGCAACTGCGCAGCCACGCCCGGCAGACCGGCCGCGAACGCCTCGGCCTCCTTCACCATGTGGTGGAAGACCAGCGTGCGGGCAAAGCCCTCTTCGGCCGAGGCCTTCACCAGCGCGGCCTGCAGAGCGGCGAGCCGCGCTCCACGTACCTCGACTGACCGGCCCTCAGCACCCAACAGCTGCGCGGCTTGGAGCGCGGTATCGGTGACGTCCACGCAGACGACCTCGTAGGGGGCACAGATTCCCCGGTCGATGGCCTCCGAGAGCGTCAACGTGAACGCCCTGCTGCCGAACGGGCCCTCGGGGTCGTCTTCCATGCTCGCGACCAGCTCACCGGGCGCGCCGGCCTCGTCCTCGTCGCCGAGGTTCCACAGGCGGGGCGTCGCGGTCATGTACAGCCTGCGCAGGGAGGGGATCTTCTGGTTGTCGTGGACCACGGCCCACGGCTTGCCGATCCGGCCGGAAACCCGGTGGGCTTCGTCCACGACGATCAGGTCCCATGCCGCGAGGCCCGCGGTGTGCGCCCGCTCCAATGTGCCCAGGCCGAGGCTGGCGTACGTGGCGTACACGGTCACCTTGTCCAGACCCCGGGTCCACTCCACCAGTTCGTCCACGTCGGTGGTGTTGGGGAAGGGCACCTCCTCACCCCGCAGCGAGGACACCCCGATCACCGGGCCCCGGCGCCCGCCCTCACGCCACGCCGCCTCGGTCTGCGCCAGCAGGTCCAGCGAGGGCACGAGCACCAGCACACGGCCCGCGTGCAGCTCCTCCGCGCTACGAACCGCGACCCTCGTCTTCCCGGACCCGGTCGCCATGATCACCTGAGTCCGGAGCCCTCGTTCGGGAACAAGCGATCTTGCGGGAAGTTCGAGTGCCTGGAGAACCGCGTCGACGGCTTCGCGCTGGTGCGGCCGTAGATCCACGTCGGTTTCCTGTCTGTTGATGCGGAGAGGGCGGGGAGGGGGCGTGTGGCGTTGTAGGCGAGCTTGGCGAGTTGCGTGTCAGGCGTCAAAAAACGCAGCGGCCCGCTCACCCACCATGATCGTCGGGGCCTGCGTGTTCCCGCGCGGGATGGATGGCATGACCGAGGCATCGGCCACACTGAGCCGGTCGACGCCGCGGACCGCCAGCCGCGCATCCAGGGGTGAGGTCTTGTCCCGTCCGATGCGTACCGTTCCGGTCGGATGCCACTGCGTCTGCACGTTCGCGCGGATCCAGTCGTCGATTTCGGCATCGGCCGCGCTCTCGGGCGGGAACAGTTGCTCCCCTACGATCTTTTCGAGCGCCGGAGCGCGCATCAGCGCTCGGATCCTTTCGCCACCCTGACGCAGTCGGGGGAGGTCGCGCGGATCGCTGAGGTAGCCGGGGTCGATCACCGGCCCGTCGGCGATGTCGGCCGAGGCGAGCCGAACCGACCCTCGGCTGTGCGGGGTGAGCAGGGCGATCGTGGCTGTCACGGCCGGACGGGCCAGTGGCTGCATCTGGCCGTCGAGACCGAGCAGGTAGAAGAGTGCCTGGATGCTCGGCGCCGGACCGTCCGCGGGGAGCGGGAGCATCGCGCCGACCGTGGCGAAGCTGGCGAGTGGCCCGCGCCGGGACAATGCGTAGGCGAGCACCGAGGTTTCGTCGTGCGCGTCCAGGTAGGTGCGGCCGGAGGTGATCTCCCAGACCGCGGGCACCATCGGATGGTCCTGAAGACCCTGACCGACCTCCGGGCTGTCCACGACGACCTCGACGCCGTGCTCCCGTAGGTGCTGAGCAGGCCCGATCCCGGAGAGCATCAGCAACTGAGGCGTGCGCAGGGCACCGGCGCTGAGCACCACCCGCTCCCTGGCCCGCACGACCTGGCCGCTAGCGAGCACCACGCCGACGGCGCGGCCCTCCTCGATGAGCACCCGGGCGACGCGCGCTTCGAGCGCGACGTGCAGGTTGTCACGGTCGGCCGCAGGGTTCAGATAGCCGTCCACGACGCTGTGGCGCGCGCCGTCACGGATGTTGACCGACGCGGTTCCCACACCGGTGCGCTGCTCGCCGTTGAAGTCGCGGGTCACCGGCATCCCAGCCTGTTCACCGGCCGCGATGAGGGCGAAGTGCGTTGGCTCCAGGTCACGCGGCGCGTCGATGATCATCGGCCCCCCTGAGCCGTGGAACCGGCTCGGGCCGCCCGCGTGATCCTCGATCTGCCGGTACACCGGCTGGACGTCGTCCCAGTCCCAACCCTCCGCTCCGGAACGCGCCCACGCCCGATAGTCCTCCGGGTGGCCCTGGAACCAGGCGAGCAGATTCACGGAACTACTGCCGCCGAGGCCACTGCCCGTGGCGAGTGAGATGGTGCGGCCGTCCAGTCCCCGCTGCGGTGTCGTCGTGGCCACATGCAGGTTGTCCGGGCCAAGAGCGGCGAAGGCATCGCCGGGTATCGAGCTCGCTTCCGTCGGCAGGGCCGTACCGGCTTCGAGCAGCAGTACCCGCCGGTCTGGGCGTTGGGACAGCCGGCTTGCGACGACCGAGCCGGCACTGCCCGCGCCCACGACGATGACGTCGACCTGCTCGGGCAGCTGTTCTTCCGTGATCAGCAGGTCGGAACGGATCGACATGAATATTCCTCTCGAGCAGGGGGGCGGCGTCACGTCCGCTCGGCCGTACGTCAGTGGGTGAGGCACCGTCAGGATGGCGTGCAGGACACGCCCAAGGTGAAGGAGAAGCTGGTGGGTGCAGTTGCGGATGCTGCTGAGGTTCTCGACCGCGTCGTACGGCTCGTTGAATCCCTCGATGAGCGGGAGTCGTCGGCCTCGACCCCGTGTGAGGCATGGGACGTCCGTGCCGTCGTCGACCATCTCCTCGACGTGCAGCAACGATTCCTCGCCAATCTGACCGGGGAAGCCATCCAGACGAACTCCACCCTACGAGAGAACGCCGCGATGCCGACGACCGCGTTCCAGGAGCAAGGAGCCCTCGATCGCGTCGTTCCCGACCGCCTCGGCGACATCACCGGTCTCACGCTCTTGGACGTCATGGTGATGGAGCACCTGGCGCACGGCTGGACATCGGGCAGGCGGTGGGGCGCGACCCGTCGTTCGACGACGAGGTGGCGGCTCGGACCATCGACTTCGCCCAGATGACGAGCCCAAGGTCCCCCCGGCCCTGCGGCGCTTCGAGGCTCCGCAACCCGTCCACGAGGAAGCACCGGCCATCGACCGCCTCGCAGCTCTCCTGGGCCGTCAGGTGTCAGCCTGAGGGCCTTCCCAGTACCGGGAGCCGGCGGTCGCGATATTGAGTTGCTGTGCACTCAGGCGGTCGGGAGACTCTCGCTCATGCCCGTGACCGCACGTGATCTGACGCTGGAACACTTCCGATGGGTCGGCGGGCATGCCGATGTGTGGGCGATCTTCCGGGACGCCGAAGCGCTCGCCACCGTCGTCAAAGGGCTCGTGGAACCGTTCCGGGACGATGGGGTTACAGCAGTCTGTGGGATCGAGTCGCGGGGGTTCCTCTTGGGAGGTGCCGCAGCTGTCGAGCTCGGCGTCGGATTTGTTGCTGTCCGCAAGGGTGAAGGGCTCCTTCCTGGCGACAAAGTGGAGCGTCGGACGGATCCCGATTACCGACGCATTCTCCACACGCTGCGCCTCCAGCGATCCGCTCTGGGACCGGCGGACCGGGTTCTCTTGGTCGATGACTGGATCGAGACCGGCAGCCAGGCCGCGACAGTCAGGAGCATGGCCGAGGAATGCGGGGCCACTTGGGTGGGATGCAGCGTCATCGTTGATCAACTCCGCGATCCGCTGAAGAGCCCACTGGGCACCGTGCGAGGACTGCTGGCTGCTCAAGAACTCCCGCCGGGGGAGGCCTGAGTTCAGTCGACAGACTCTGGCTCAGCCTTTCGCGGATGCAAGGGGGCGGGTGGTGGCAGGTTTGTCCTTCTCGCATACGGTGCCGTCGGCGGGCAGGGTGCCGTTGACCAGGGCGGCGTCGACTGCGGCATTGACACACGGCATGGTGCCGTAGGAGCCGTGGCCGACTCCTTCGCGTGTGAGCAGGACTGCGGAGTCCAGAGTCTGGGCCATCGCCTTGGCCCAGTGGTGCGGAGTGACGGGGTCCAGCCGTCCCCCGACCACCAGTGCCGGGGGCGCACCGGTGGCTGTGAGCGGCTTGGTGACGCGGTCGTTGTTGGGCGCGGGCCACCGGGCGCAGTTCAGGGCGGAGTAGGCGGCCCTGGTCCCGATCCGCTTGGCCTCGGCGACGGCCTTGGTGGCTGCGGCCTCATGTGCGGCGATGCCGGCGGGGGTCTGCCAGTCGGCGCAGCGCACCGCGGTGTGGGCTTCGAACATCGCGGTCGGCACAGGGAAGGGGGATACCGTGACGCTGGTCCACAGGGAGTGCAGGGGTGCGCCGTTGCCGTTCTGCGCGGCCAGCAGTGACGAAGTCAGCAACGGCCAGGTGTTCTGGTCGCCTGCGAGCGCTCGGGCGGCCTCCAGCGCCATGGCGCCGTCGAGTTCGCCGCCCGGGGTGACGCCTTTCACTGGTGCGATCTTCAGTGGCTTCGCTTCCAACGTGTCGATCAGCGTGTCGAACGCGGCCTGCGGGTCACCGTCGCCGAACGGGCACACCGCGGTTTCCTCGGTGCGGCAGGTCTCGAACCAGGCGTTGAGCGTCCGCTCGCTGGCCACGGCGACTTCGTTGAGGAAGGTGAGCGAGTTGTCGAACCACAAGTTGGTGTCGACGGGTGCGTCGAGCACCATCTGGCGGACGCGGTGGGGAAACAGGGTGGCGTACATCGGGCCGACCACGGTGCCGTAGGACAGGCCGTAGTAGGTGATCTTGTCCTCGCCGAGTGCGGCACGGACTTGGTCGATGTCGCGGGCCACGTTGTCGGTGGACAGGCTGGCCAGGAACTTTTTGCTCTGGTGTGCCACACAGCCGTCGGTGAACGTGGTGGCGTCGGCGAGTAGCTGTGGCAGCGGTTTGCCCCCGGGGAGGGCCGGGTTGAATGCGGTGCCGGCGGCGCCGGCTCGCTGCTTGTCGGTCAGGCAGCGTACGGCCTGCGACCCGCCGACTCCGCGCGGGTCCATCGCGATGATGTCGAATTTGGCGAGTACCTGGGACGAGAAGGCGCCGGGGGTGCCGGCAGTTTTGGGCAGGTTGCGGAGGGTCTCGGTGGCGGGAACCCCGGGCCCACCCGGGTTGAAGATCAGGCTGCCGATGCGATGGTCGGGATCGGTGGCCCGGTGCCGCATGACCGCGAGTTGGATCTGCGCGCCGTCGGGTTCGTCGTATTCCTGCGGCACCTTGAGGGTGGCGCACTCGAGGTTGTTCCCGCACTCGCTCCAGGTGAGCGGGTCCGGGGGCGGGGCGGAGGTCGACGTAACCTCCGTGGACGTGTTGCGCGGTCCCGCAGCGCCAGAGGAACACCCAGCCAATACCAGGAGGGCGGCGGCGACGGCCGCCCCGTACTGGGCGGCGGACCTTGGCCTCGACCGGATCATGGTGATCCTCCTTTTGCCGTACTCGTGTCATTCCATGCGACGGGGCGTTGCCGGTCGCGCAAGAAGCCGGCCGAACAGGGCCAGCTGAACAGGGCCAGCCGCGAAGGGCCGACGGGTCGCGCCCCTCGCCTTGAGGGATCAGCGACCGGCTGCGTCAAGCAGAGAGGAGTACCGCAGGCGGAGCGCGCGCTCCATGCTCGCCAGGACGGCCCCGCCCCCCAGCGCGAGGTTCAGCCAGAGCGGCAGATGGACGGGGGATTCGAACGTTCCGACCCGCTGCGCGACAGGAGGTATCTGGGAGAGCGGTGCGGCGAGCTGCAACAGGTTCAGGCCCACGCCGATGACGAGCAGGAGTACCGAGCCGATGCCGATCGCCCGGCTCAGTCCCGGATGGCGGGCACCGAAGCGGGCTCGCCGCCCCTCTGCCGATGCCGGGTCGGGCGTGAGCTGACGTGGCTGTCCCGCCGCGGGGCGGTAATGGCAGCGCTTGATCCCGTAGCTGCTCATCGCCACCTCGATCACGCCCCCTTCGACCGGGAAGACCGCGGGCAGTTTCGACTCGGCCGCGTGCCTGCCGTCCAGGAACAGATGCGCCCGGATCTTGCTGTTGTCCAACCGAGCCCAGTGGCGTACGTCGATGGCATGCAGGCGGGCGTGGCCGTCGGCGCCGGGAAGCCGGAGCCAGAACAGCGAGCGCAGGGGTAGCTGCCACCAGCGGAACTGTTGCAGCTCCCTTCCGTCCCCGGGCCTGAGGCGCTTTGACGCCGCCCAGTGCTTCCAGGTCATGGCACCGCACCCTTCACTCATCACCTGCACCGTCGCTAGTACAGCGTGTTAGTGAAACGCTAGCACACTGTACTAGCACGCCGTACTAGCACAGTGTGCTAGTACGGCGTGCTAGTACAGTGAGCGGCAGGAGAAAGTGAAGGTGAGCGGAGCATGGAAACACGCGAGAAGATCCTCCGGGCCGCGGCAGAGATGATCGCCGAGGACATGGCGGCGAAGCTGAGCGTGAGAGCGGTCGCTGCACGCGCGGGAGTGAGCACCGGTTCGCTGAGGTTCCACTTCCCCACTCAGCGCGCCCTGCAGGACAGCCTGCTCTCACGGATCTACGAGTACGTGTTGCCTGGCGACCCCATCCGGGACCGGGAGCTGCCGCCCCGCGAACGGCTGTTGAACTGCCTTCGGCAAGTGCTCGCACCCCTCGGCGTCAACGAAGACGCACGGGCGGCGTGGGGCAATATGTATCGCACCTTCATCGAACCCGAGCCGACCGAACAACTTCGTTCCACCTACCTCGGTCATGAGTGGCAGGCGGAGCGCCGGATCGAACACTGGCTGACGGTGCTCGCCGAGGAAGGGGCACTGCCCCCGGGTGACCACACCCGGAACGTCAGATTCCTTCTCACCGTCCTCAATGGACTCTCGGTCGAACGCGCCCTGCCCGCCCGCGAATCCGTTCTCGTCGCCGAGACGGAGACCCTCAACGCCGCCGTCGACCATGTCCTCGGGACCGACCCCGGGCCCTCGGCCCCGCCGAGCCTGCCGTAGACCGCACCGGCCGTCCCCCCCCCGTACCGGTTCCGCCCGACGGCCAGCGGCGTGAGAACGCGGTGAGACGGCAACACCTCTTGCGCAAGCCGGAGTGGTCGGCGGTGACCTGCTTGAGGAGCGCGCAGCCGGCCAGTCCGCAGCGCGTCGGGCTGCTGTCAGAGGGGGAGCTGGGCGTGGATGGTTTTGCCGCCGGGGCTGGGGGTGATGGTCAGCTGGTTGGTGAGGTCGCGGATCATGTGCCAGCCGAAGCCGCCGCCGGCCCCGTTGAGGTCGGGCGTGCGCTCGCGCGGGTACGCCGGGTTCGAGTCGCTGACCGCGGCGGTCACTGTGCCGGTGCCGCCGGACAGTTCCAGGGTGTACTGGCCGCCGCCGTGACGCAGGGCGTTGGTGACGAGTTCGGAGACCACCAGGACGAGCGAGTCGGCCCTGTCCGGGTCGGGTGCCGGGCTCAGGCGGTCAGTGAAGGCGCGGACCGCCTGGCGGGCCTGGCGGATGGCGGCTGCGCTGTCGCCCCGCACCATGCTTGGTCCGGGGGGTGTCGAGGTGATGGTGATCGTGGTGCTGTTCATGCGCGTACACCCCGCCTGTGATCGGTTGCGCCGCTTGTGCCGTGACACCCCACCTGCCCGTTTCGGCGGCACTCACACGCCCGGGGCGATTTTCGTTGCAACTTTTAGGCGCTGTGAACGCCAGGGCTTCACTGTCAGCCTGCGCAGAAAATCTGTCATGGCGGAGGTAGACATGTGGGTGTTGCTGGGCTACTGTCTTGTCCGTAGCCAAGAGGTCGAACAGGCCCGGCAGAAATGAACTGCCGGGGGAGTAGTACACGTAAGTGCAGGTCGGTGCGGTGGTGGAGTTCCGGAGCCAGGTTTTCGCAGGACGGTGACGGGACTGACGGCCGGACCGGGTGGCCCGCAGTTCTCAGGGGCCGCCACAGCAGTTCGCAGTACGCACGCATAGTTGATTCAGAGGGAAGAACGGAGGGGTTGAGGCGCCATCAGGATCGCCCGGGCAAGACTTTGAGCCTGGGTACCGCAGGACATCGATAGGCAGGTGGTCTCCGGTCACGCAATTCGCGATCCCCGCAACCCGCCCGCATCTCAGGCGGTCACGCGGACACAGAAGGCCGGCGCAGGACTAGGGCCGGCAGATGGTGTAGCAGTTCCTTCGGGGCCCTGGTGTCAACAGCACCAGGGCCCCTCCGACATGTTCCACAACGAGGTGAGATGACAGCAGACGATTCCTTCGGCCGTCTCGATGACGACGACTACCCCGCCTACACCATGGGACGGGCCGCCGAGATACTCGGCACCACACCCTCCTTCCTCCGGGCCATCGGACAAGCCCGCCTGATCACTCCTTTGCGCTCGGAGGGCGGCCACCGCCGCTACTCCCGCTACCAGTTGAGGATCGCTGCCCGCGCCCGCGAACTCGTCGACCAGGGCACCCCCATCGAGGCTGCCTGCCGCATCGTCATCCTCGAAGACCAGCTCGAAGAAGCGCAGCGCCTCAACGAAGAACACCGCGCTGGTGCTGAACCGCGCCCCATGTCGGACGCCTGACCGCCTGACACGCCTGCCGGGAAGCCGTGATCTCCCGCCCTGGATGGCACCCGCTGGGCGTGGCTGTCTCAAGTGCGGTTGGGTAGTTGGGCCAGTCGGCTGCGCAGACGCGCAGAAGCTCCACGAAGAGTACCGAGTTGTTGCACCTCAGCCGCCGTGAGTTCCGTTCGTCCTGCCAGTGCGAGCACAGCGGCATAGGGCCGTTCGCCCTCGGCGAGCTTCGCCGCTACGGCGTCAAGGACGGCTCGCAGCACGGAGTGGTCCGCGTTCGGATGCTCCGCCAACAGGCGAAGCAGCCTGTTGTCGTTCCAGGCACTGTCGTGGGCGTTGCTCAGCTCCAGCAAAGTGCTGGGCGGCGTAGAAGGGTTGGTGGCCAACGCCTGCCAGACGAAGGGGTACTGACATTGAGCGAGGCGCTGCAGAACGGCGCTGTCGTTCTCGGTACGCGCCCGTTCAAGATAGTCGCCAGGCGTGTGCATCGGCGCGGCCTCCAAGGATCACCGGAACAAGCATCCTGTCATCTGGACTAGGAGCTGTCCGGACGATCATTGATGGTGTGCGTCTGGCTGCTGTTTGAGGCCCCTGGGGCGACGGGCCGAAGTCGATTGCCGGGCACCTGACGCTGCGCGATCATCGTCAGATGAGTGCGGACGAGGTTCGGAAGCTGACGCGGGTTGTGCAGACGTGCTCCGCATACCCTTCGCAGTGGGATGCCTGGACGGTGGACGGCCAGTACCTGTACTTCCGATACCGGCATGGTGAGGGCTGCGTCGAATGGCACCCCGGCCCTGACTTTGATGATAGTCCGCAGTCCTGGAACGAGGGTCGTTCGGGGCTCCTGATCGAGTGGGACGACGGCACCGACAGCGGTGTCATCAGCCTTGAGAACTTCCTTGCGGCAGCCGGCTTGGTGTTGGCGCCGGGCGCCTCGGTGGGTTGAGGTCTGGCACGCGGTCAGCTGCGGAGCCAGATGACAAGGGCGGCCGCGGTGACGGTGCCGAGGAAGACGTAGCCGCGCTTGTCGTAGCGGGTCGCGACGGCGCGGGAGTTCTTCAGTTTGTTGATGGCTCTCTCGACGGTGTTGCGCTTCTTGTACCGCTCCTCGTCGAAGCCTGGTGGCCGTCCGCCTCGTAATCCCTTGCGCAGGCGGGCGGCCTGGCTGTCAGCCTTCTCCGGGATCGTGTGTCGGATGGCACGCCGTCGCAGGTACTTGCGGCAGGGACCGTTGCTGTAGGCCTTGTCGGCCGCGACGCTGTCGGGTCTCTTGCGTGGCCTGCCCGGTCCGAGCCGGGGAACCCGGATTTTCTCCAGCACCGGTATGAACTGGGTGCAGTCGGCTCGCTGCCCTGGCGTGACGATCAGAGACAGCGGGCGGCAGCGGCCGTCCGCGCTCAGATGGATTTTGCTGGTGAAGCCGCCGCGCGAACGACCCAGGCTCGGAGACTGGATCCGTACGCGCCGCCTGGCCGCATGCAGGCGAGAGCTGGCCGACCCGAACGGGCGGCTGCGGACCATCGCGGCGATAGGACGGAGTTGGGGCTTCGTGGAGGCGAGCCACTTCAGCAAGGTGTTCAAGCAGGCGTACGGAATCTCGCCTCGGGCCTGGCGCGACCAGAACCACCCCAACCACCCCAACCACCCCCGTTCCTCCGGGTGATGGTCTCCGCCACGCGGACTGATGGGCCCGCGATGCACTGGCCAGGTACGGCCTCAGAGGGCGAGCGGTTAGCTCCGCGTCGCCAGCTTGGCCAGCGCCTCCCGTACCGCAAAGGAGATCTCCGCGTCGTGGCTGAGGGCCTGGCGGAGAGGCTCGACGGCCCTGGGGTCCCCCAGGTTTCCCAGGGCCTGAGCGGCAAAGTAGCGGACCCGTTCATGGTCGTCGGTGAGGGAGTCGAGCAGATTGTCCAGCGCACTCCGGTCGCCGAGATGCCCCACCGCGGCGGCCGCATGCTCGCGGACCAGCGGGAACTCGTCCCGCAGTGCTGAGCACAGCGGACCGACCATCAATTTCCGGCCTGCGTCGGAAAGTTTGCCGTGGCCGTAGACCGTCAGGCCGTAACCGACGGTACTGCGGTAGGCGATGTTGGCCAGTTCACGTGCCGCGTACGACCTCAGCATCTTCCGCTGATCCGCCAGTACCTCGAGCAGGCCGCGCAGCATCAGTTCCGGCCCACCCACGGTGATAAGTGCCGGGTTCACGCAGTCAACGGCCGGAATCACTTGAGGTCCGTCGTCGATGCCGTTGTATCTCTCCGTCCAATACGCCTCATCGCGCAACAAGCGCAGCAGGCGCTCCCCGACCTCGGCGCCACCGATCGTGGCCAGCGATCCGATCATGGACGAGACTGCAGGTGCCTTCGGCCTGACGATTTCTCTCCCCAGGGCATCGAACAACGGGTCCACTGCGCGCGGATCGCGCAATCGCTCCAGCGTGCGTGCCGCTTCGCGACGGACGGAAACGTCCCCGTCCCGCAGAGCGGCGCACACCTCGTCTACCGGGTTCGCGCGACGGAATTGCGCTTCCGCTTCCGCTTCGAGCTCGACACCACGCTGCCAACAGGCCTCACAGCACAGTCGATTGACGTGGCGCCGCGCCGCATCCGAGCCGTCGGAGACGTAGACCCATCCCTGTCTTTCCGGTTCGGCAGACGGCATCATCTCCGCGCGGCACAGCTCACACCGGTCTCCGTCACCGGAACGCCCCTTCTTCCACCATCGCATGCGTCCCCCTGCACCCACTGCCCTCGACCCAAACGACACTACTGGCCCACCCAGCGACCTGTCCCGGGCTGCACCAAGTCCACGCGGGGACCGCTGCCTTGGGAGCTCGGCTGCGGCGCGGGGAAAGCCTGCTGCCGGAGGCTGACCAGCGGGAATGAGGCACCGTCCTGGGCGACCTGCCCTAGGTAGGCACAGACCGCCTGCTCCTCCCACGCCTCCACTTGGAGCTCTACCCGACCCGCCTCGGCCGAGTTGCGCGCCGCGGGGCCCCGCCCGCACCCTCGGCATCGACACCACCATCGCCGTCACATAGCAGCGAGCCGCCGCCGGAGGATGGGCCGCAGTGGCAGCAGAGGGCGGCCGCCCGCTTTACCGCAACATCCGATCCGCAAACCAGGGATACCAACATGAGATTCGACAACCACCGCGTGGTCATCACCGCCGCCGGCCGCGATTTCGGACGCACTTTGGCCATCCGTCTCGCGGACCTCGGCGCCGAGGTCTTCCTCTCCGCGCGCACTCTCGAAGCCGCAGAGCGTGTCCGCGACGAGATGCGCGACCGAGGACACCAACAAGTACACGCCTTCGCCTGCGACTTGACGCACGCCGCCTCAATCCGCGACTTCGCCGCCGGCGTCGCTCGGCACACCGACCACATCGACGTGCTGATCAACAACGGCTCCCGCTACCTCGAAGGCCCAGATCTGCTAACCGCGTCGGACACCGACGTCGTCGACACCATCGCGTCCGGCGCCACCGGCACCGTACTGACCGTGAAGAACTTCCTCCCCTTCCTGCTCAACTCGGACAAGCCTGACGTGGTGACCATGGTCTCTGCCTGCGGAGCGGCCGGCCATCACCGCTCGGACGCACACGACGCCTTCTACGCGGCCAAGAGCGCTCAGGCCGGGTTCGCCGAAATCCTCTCCAAGCGCCTGCGACCCCAGGGGGTACGGGTGATCTCCCTCTATCCGCCCGACTTCGACAACCCTTACCCGCTCTCCGATGAGTGGGAGACGACACCGCGTGAGGCCAAGGACGCCCTCACCGCCCAGTCACTCGTGGAGTGCATCCTCTTCGCAGTCGCCCAGCCCCGCGACTGCTTCATCAAGTCGTTTCACTTCGAACAGGTCTGATCGAGCAGGTCTGACGCTGACCCGAGCGAAACAGGCGGACGCGCCGACGGTTCCTCCCGGGGCCCGCAGTCCAAAGGAGGGGGCCGGCTCAGAAGGGTGCCGGGCCTTCGCCTGTGACCTCGGCGCTCCCGCTCTCCGCGTCCATGTCGATCCGGGCGGTGACCTCGCTGCCGTCGGGCATGCGGATCGTGACGCTGCTGCTCTGCACTGCGGGCCAGAACGATGCCTGAAGCCCGTCGGCGTGAACCGTGCCCGACCAGGTCCTGGACGCTCCGTTGTCGACGGCTTGCAGGGCGGCCATCACCTCGGTCGCCTCTCCGTTGATGACGAGTGTGACGGGGCCTTCGTAGATGTCGGTCATGCGTCCAGCCTGCCCGAAGAATCAGCGACGATTCTGTCTCCGTGGTGGGTCTTCAGCGGGGACGTTGCCCCGTTGTTCGATTTCGATTGACCCGCTGGTCGATGTCGAGGGTGAGCTGGAGAGCTTGCAGCACGCTGTCAGGGGAAATCTGGTTCTCGGCCTGGCCGCGGAGTACGGCCATGACGTGCTCGATCATGTCGGTGTACTGGTCGGCCGACGGGAGGTCCAGCTCATGCGGCCCGTCGGCGGTGTAGGCGGTGTAGGCGGTGTAGGCGGTGACGGTGCCGGACGGCTTGCCGTCGAAGCCCATCGTGGAGGTGGCATCCAGGATGCCGTGCTCGAACGTGGCTGTGTAGCCGCCACGAGCTCCCCACGCCTTGGGCATCAGTGAGGAGATGGAGCTGCGGGCTGTCGCACCGTCAAAACCAAAGATGGCCTCGATGGCGGCGGAGTCCTTGTCGCGCGCCACAGAGGTCACGGTGACGTCCTGGGGTACTCCGAGGGCGCGCGTGATGATGTCCATGTCGCTGTGCATGGCCTCCAGCGGCAGCGCCTTCAGCCCGAGGGAGGCACCCGGCCACAGGGGAGCGGTCATGTTCCACAGGGTGAGCTGCTTCAGCCGCCCGTAGGTGCCCTCGCTCGCCGCGTCGAACAAGGCCTGGTTGGCCGGGATGAACCGTTCGAACATGTCCACGAACACGTGCTTGTCGCTGCGTGCCGCCGCGGCGGTGACGCGCTTGGCGTCCTCGATGTCGTCGGCCAGGGGCAGCTCGACCAACGCGTGCTTGCCCGCTTCCAGGGCGCGCAGCACGTACGAGGCGTGCAGGGGAACGGGCAGGCAGATGTCCACCAGGTCGAACGAGGGGTCTGTGAACGCGGCGTCCATGTCGGTGGAGGAGGCGAGCCCGAACTGGCCGGCTGCATGTGCGGTCTTCTGTGGGTCGCGGCCGAACATCACCACCTCCATGTCGGTGCGGGCGGCGTAGACGGCGACGTGCGCCTGACCGAAGTTGGTTCCCAGCAGGGCGATCTTCATGATTCTTCCTTTTCGGATGGCGGGGGCCCTGCGCGGCCGCGGCCGCGATCACGGCCGGGTCCACGGCCACGGCGACTGCCACGGCCCCGGCTAGGTGAAGGTGTTCGTGAATCCATCGCACTAGACGCGTTCCAGGCCGCTGGTTCTCGTCCGCGCCTCTGACGCTAAAGCCCTTTTAGGACATCTCACGTCCGTAAGTGGCGTCATCCTGGAGACATGACGACCGACCTTCCCGCCCGGATGCTCCGCTTGCTGTCCCTGTTGCAGACGCGCCGCGAGTGGTCAGGTGCCGAACTGGCGGGGAGGCTCGGCGTCACCGCCCGCACGGTGCGCCGCGACATCGACCGCCTGCGCGAACTCGACTATCCCGTCGAGGGCACCACCGGCCATGCCGGCGGCTACCGCCTGGCCGCAGGTGCCGCGATGCCGCCGCTGATCCTCGACGACGAGGAGGCCACCGCCACCGCCGTCGCCCTGCGCACCGCCGCGGGCCAGCTCACCGGCATGGAGGAGACCACCCTGCGCGCCCTTGCCAAACTCGAACAGGTTCTGCCTACGCGCCTGCGCTCGCAGGTCGCCGCCCTGCAGCAGGCAACGGCCACCATCGAATGGGAGCGCCGCGGCCCTCGCACAGACCCGGCATCCCTGGCCGCGCTGGCCGCCGCCTGCCGTGACCGAGAGACCGTGACCTTCGCCTACACCACCCGTAGCGGCCACGAAGCCGACCGACGCGTCGACCCGCACCACCTCGTTTCCTCCAGCGGCCTGTGGTACCTCCTCGCCCATGACCACGCCCGCGACGACTGGCGCATCTACCGTCTCGACCGCATCGCCGCCCTGACGCCGACCCGCCGCCACTACACACCCCGCCCCGTGCCCGGCGAGGATCCCGCCGCCTACGTGGCAGGGAAGATCGCCTCCGCACCGGTGCGCTACCGGGCGATCGCGACCCTCCAGGAACCCGCCGATACCGTACGTCGCCGTACCTGGGCCCTGGCCGACCGCATCCAACCTGCCGGTCCCAACTCCTGCACGGTCGACTGCTCCGGCGACCGCCTCCCCGGGATCGCCCAGATCCTCGCCGGCCTCGGTGCTGAGTACGACCTGGATGCCGACGACGCCGTCCGCGACCACCTGCGCATCGAGGCCCACCGCATCCTCGATGCCGCTGGATGAGTCTCGGAACGATGCCTGGACCGCTCTTTTAGGACGTGAGATGTCCTCAAAGGGCCGTAATGTCTCTCTTGTGGCCGAGCGGGCCGCCTGCCTCCAGACAGCGCCCCATACCCCCTCAAGCGCCGCCAAGCCTCTAAGCAGCCCCCAAGCCCCCCAGTGGCCCCAAGCCCCCCCCTTACCCCAGGAGCAACACAGTGAAGATCGCAATTCTCGGAACCGGTGCAGGCGCCCGTCAGCACGCAGCCCGCCTGTCCGCACTCGGCCACCAGGTCATCGTCGGCACCCGCGATCCGGAGGCCACCCTCGCGCGGACCGAACCCGACATGATGGGAACCGAACCCTTCGCAGCCTTCCGCGCCGCGCACCCCGACCTGACCCTGACCCTGACCACGTTCGCCGAAGCCGCCGACGCGGGCGAACTGGTGATCAACGGCATCGACGGCGCGAACGCCGTCGCCGCGTTGACCGCGCTCCCCGCCGGAGCCCTTACGGGCAAGATCCTCATCGACTACGCGGTCCCCTACGTCTACCAACAGCCCGGCGACCCCGAACACTCCTGGCCCACGCCCTGGGGTGAGATGCCGCGCCTGGACCCCGTCGACACCGACAGTCTCGCCGAACAGATCCAGCGCGCCCTGCCCGATACCTTCGTCGTCAAGACATTCGTCACCCAGGAACAGGAGACCGTCGTCAATCCGGGAGAGTTCGCCGGGGGCGACCACACCATGTTCCTGGCCGGTGACCACGAAGAGGCCAAGACCGCGGCCCGCGAGCTCCTGAACGCCTATGGATGGAACGACATCATCGACCTCGGCCCCCTCGCTGCGGCCCGCGGCCTAGAGATGTACGCCCACTTTCACACCGCCGTAGGCCTCGCTCTCGGTGGCCGCTTCGGCGTGAAGATCATCCGCTGAGACGTCATCCGCTGAGACGGCATTCGCTGAGACGAAGCTTGCGTCGCTCCTCATTCCGACGCCGAATCGCGAGCCGCGCCGGTCGCCGCGCCGGTCGCCGCGCCGGTCGGCCCGGCGGTGACGGAATCCGATGTCACGCGTGATCCGGGGTGGCGCAGCGCGCACAAGAATCCGATGCCGAGCACGATGGCCATTCCGTAGAAGACATACTGGTTGGCCTGGGCGAAGTCCATTTGGATGTCACCCATCGCTTCGCGCATCCGCGTCGCCGCCGGTCCATCACCGGTCGGAGCGCGTCCGTCCGCGTTCCCGGAGACCGCCTCGGCCACCGAGCGCCCGGTATCCCGGGCTTCGTCCGGCGACAGGCCCCGGCTCTCCATGGTGTCCGCCACGCGGTTGGTGGTCATGTGCGTCAGCATCGTGCCGAAGACGGCAAGGCCCACGCTCGCCGCGAAGTTGCGCACCGTCTGGGTGATACCGGTGACTTCACCGTACGAGGCACCGATGGCCCTGTTGACCGCGTCTGTGGAGGCGGGGGCCAGCAAGAACCCGATGCCCGCGCCCGCCAGAGCCACGTAGGGCCACTGGTTGTGCATCGACAGATCGGTCAGTTTGCCGGCCCAGAGCGCGAAGCCGACCGCCCCGAGGGCCGTGCCGATCTTCAGGGCCGGTCGGGCGCCCCTCTTGTCGAGAATTCGGCCACCCCACTGGGAGGCGATGGCGAAGCCCACGAAGAAGTACAGCAAATACAGTGCCGCCTGGTTCGGCGAGGCGCTGAGCGAGACCTGGGCGTACACGGAGGCGAAGAAGAACAGCGGGACGAAAGCGAGCATCGCGAAGAACAGGACGAGGTTGTCCACCGTGAACGCCTTGTCCCTGAACACCTGCATCCTGATCAGGGGTTGAGCCACCGTCATCTCGTAGCGGACGAACACCGCGAGCACCGCGAGGCCGCCGATGATGCAGACCCAGGTCAGCACACTGCTCCAGCCCCAGGCCTGGGCCTGCTGCAGACCCAGCACACTCAGTCCCATGCCCACGGCGACCAGTACGGCTCCCCGTACGTCGAGCTTCTCGGGCCGCCGCACGTTGGGGACATGAGCCATGAAGGTGAGGATGAGCGCGATCACGGCGACCGGGACGTTGACCCAGAAGATCGCGCGCCACGTCCACCCGGTGAGCCACCCGCCCAGCAGGGGGCCGACGGCCGTGAGAGCGCCCGACAGGCCGAAGAACAGTGCGAGCGCCCGCCCGCGTTTCTCGACCGGGAAGACGTTGACCACGACGGCGAGCGCCGCGGGGAACATCAGAGCAGCCCCCAGCCCTTGGGTGGCCCGGAAGATGATCAGCCAGGTCTGCGCGAAATCACCTTCGGGGACACACCCGCAGAGCACTGATGAGATGACGAAGACGAGGGTGCCGATCAGCATGATCCGGCGGTTGCCGATGAGGTCGGCGAGCCGGCCGCCGAGGGCGAAGAAGGCCGCAAGGGCGAGCAAATACGCGTTGATGACCCACTGCATCCCGGAGGATGTCAGGCCGAGCTCCTCGATGATGTCCGGCGCGGCGATGGACACGATGGTTTGGTCGATGAACGTCATCGACACCGCGAACAGCATGGCCGCGAGCGCGAGAGTCTGGTTAGGCGCGCTCGCCGATGAGGGGCCGGCGGAGACCGTCCGGGACCTTTTGGTACCCATGTGATCAAGTCTGTACCCGACTGGCGGCACACGCACGTCACGCAGGCACGCCCGCCGCTGCGGCGGTGTGAGGGCGCCAGGGAGATCACCGGCCCTTGAGCGGTCCGGGCGACCCTGCAGAACTGAATCTGCTCATGAGCGCCGGGCAGGCTCGCGGTGAACGCGATGCCCACGACGGGAGCCCGCGCATAGCCGTCGGGATGGCGGTACGCCGACGCCTGGGACCGACGTCAGGACACACGCGTGGCAGCCATAACTGCCTTCCTGCCTCAGGGAGTTCAGCAACTCTGTCACGTAACGTACGTCAGCCCAGCTCCCCAACTCATCGCGACCACGCGGCATCCCTGCCGGCCCAGGTCGGATGATTCGGCTCATCGCCGAGGCGCGCGCTCAGTGAGCTCGCCGGCGGTGCACCCCACTTCTGGATGAGGGAAAGCGCTGGCTCAGCAGGCAGGGGCCTGCGATCATCGGGTGTTCTCAGAGCGCGGGCGTGGTTCCGCCGGGCATGAAGGAGCTGTCTGTGCGGGGCACTGTTCCACTGATGTTCGTTGTTGCGTCGGTGCTGGCCGTGACGGCGTGCAGCGCATCGGCAGCTCCCCAAGCGCCCCTCGGTGATACGGCGCTGAGGGACGCGCTGCCTACAGCCGATGCCCTTCCCAGGTTCAAAGCGACGGCGCAGAAGGCGCCCTTGCTGGAGAAACAGGACATCGTGACTGCGGATAAGGCTGCCTGCCGACCGATAGCCGACATGATGAACGTGCGCCCCAAGCACCCCCGCAAGGCGCTGGTTTGGGCCACGCTCGATGGTGCCGACACGGCTGAGGGGGGAAGTCTGGCCCTCTCCAGCTTCGCCGGTGACGGCGCCGATGCCTGGATGAGTGAGCTCAAGGTGGCACGCACCGATTGCACGGAGTTCACCGCCACATCGAAGCGCGGCTGGTCCTTCCGGTTCACGGTGGAGCCGTCCCTTCCGTCGCGGCGGGCGACGACTCGGTCGCGTACATCTTGACCAACACCCAGGCCCCGGGCGGCAAAGGCAACTCCATCACGGTGGTGCGGACCGGGGGAGTGCTCGCCACCTACCTCCTTGAGGGGCAGCCCCGCGCCGTGCCGGTCTCCGTGGCCCGGAAACAGCACGAGACACTGCGGCACGCATCTGACTGACCGGTCAGCAAGGGGCGGGCGCAGGCCGGTCGTTCCGGCGTGCTGCGGGTGTTCCATCCGCAGCGGAGTGCGTGCGTCGGAGCGGTGGATGACCTGCGAGCGCTGGTCGGCAGCGTCGGAGCGATGGATGACCTGCGAGCGCTGGTCGGCAGCGCCGGCTTGCCTGCGGTCCTGGGGTGGGCGGCCAAGCGGTCCGAAGCAGGTGCCGCGGTTCAGAACACCAGATGCGCTCCGGCCGCCACGGAGCAGCTCGACTGGCTGAAGACGTCGGCGAATGGTGGCCACCGCAGCTGCCGGGCGGTGCTCACGTCGCGTTGCCGCGCAGCAGCGCCGTAGCCGCGTCCGTGGCGCGGGTGGCGACATCCTCGGGTGAGTGGCGGGAGAAGGTCAGGAAGTCCGCCGCGTCCAGGGTGATGTAGCCGTGGGCCAGGCAGAAGAGCTGTTCGAGCAGGAGCAGGGCCCGGGAAGGGTCGCGGTGGCCCGCCTGCCGTGCGAGGTCGAGCAGCAGCGTCATCAGGCCACGGCCGGCCCGGGCCAGGTCGGCGTCGCGCAGTGGCCTCAGCTCCCGGGCGAAGATCACGTCGAGGCCGGCGCCACGGTCGGACACGTGGCGGACGTATGCCCCCGCGGTGGCAGCGAGCCGGTCGACCGGGTCGGGCCCGGCCGCCGACGCGGCGGTCTCCATGGTGCGGGTGAGCTCGTCGGCGGCCTGTGCCGCGACAACGGCGAGCAGCGCCTCCCGGTTGCGGAAGTGGCGGTAGGGGGCGGCCGTGCTCACCTTGAGCCTCCGGGCGAGTTCGGCGACGGAGAAGCCGGCCATGCCCTTTTCGGAGAGCAGCGCGAAACTCTCGACGATCAGCGCCGCGCGGAGCTGTCCCCGGGCGGGACGCTCATTGCCCGCCCCAGCTACGGCCTCGGTCACTCGACCCACCTGCCTTGACCAGAAGTAAGAGGGCTCTTACTGTAAAAGTGATAGCCCTCTTACTTCTACTCCTGGAGGTCGTACGTGACAGGGATCGACGGCAAAGTGGTGGCCATCACGGGCGCGAGCAGCGGGATCGGTGAGGCGAGCGCACTGCTGCTGGCCTCGCGCGGTGCGAAGCTCGTCCTCGGAGCGCGTCGGAGCGACCGACTGGAAGCGCTCGCCGCCCGCATCGAGGCCAAGGGCGGCACAGCCGCGTGGATGACGACGGACGTGCGTCGCCGCGGCGACCTCGCGGGCCTGGTGGCGTGCGCCCGCGAGCGCTACGGCGCGCTCGATGTCCTCGTCAACAACGCCGGGGTCGGCCCCATCTCCCCGTTCGACGAGCTGCGCGTCGAGGACTGGGACCAGATGATCGACGTCAACTTCCGCGGCGTGCTCTACGGGATCGCCGCAGCACTCCCCGTCTTCCGCGAGCAACGTAAGGGGCAGTTCGTCAACGTCGTCTCGACCGCCGGGCTGCGCATAGTGCCGAACCAGGCTGTCTACGCGGCGACGAAGAACGCGGTGCGCACCCTCTCGGAGGGGCTGCGCCAGGAAGCCGGGCCCGACCTGAGGGTCACCGTGGTCTCGCCTGGCTACGTCGGGACGGAGTTCGCCGACTCGATTACCAGCCCTACGGTCAGGTCGCAGGCCCCGACAGTCGACTTCTCCCTCGCCCCCGACGACATCGCCCGCGCCATCGCCTTCGCGATCGAGCAACCCTCAAGCGTCGACGTCGGCGACATCGTCGTCCGCCCCACGGCCCAGGGCTGACGCCTTACACAGCCCTGGGCCGACCCGCCGCTCCGCTAGGCGACCATGAGCCGCCTCAACGAGACGGTCACGCGGGGCGCACCCCTCAGGCGGTCGCGGAGTGCGTCACCCGCCAACTCGCTTGGAAGTCCCCAAGGATGCGGGCTATCAGTGATGCCCATGAGTCACGCGGAGCGTTCGGGTAGGTCCCGAATACCCGGGTGGCCTTGGCGATGTTGCTCGCGCCCAGCAGTCGCAGCCTGCCGACGGCGAGATTCCGGGGTATCGCCAACGCGGTGGCTGACGCGAGGACCACCCCCGAGCCGGCGGGCCATGGCCGTGCAAGGCCTGGACGTGTAGCGCGATCGGCGCATGCCTGGCGGTGCGGCGGGAGTTCATGGCGTGTCCTCTGTGATCGACAACTTGGAAACGGTGATGGATTTCCCGGGAAAGGCAACTGACGCTGGACGGTGGGCTGGGAAACGGATCGGCGAGGGAGCGGGGGAAGCTTGTCGACGGCGGTGAGAAGCTGCTGGGCGACCTGAACCCCTTCTGGCCGCAGCATGGAGAGGCGAGCATATGTATACGAATGAATCCTCTTTCGAGCTACGGCTCAGGCACTCCACAGGGCATGTGGGCCCTCGGGGCCGTATCTCGTTCTGGGTGGGGGAGTTGGGCGGTCTAGGAGTCGTCGAGCTGGTTCTCCCCGCCCTGGAGGTGGTCCCCGTGCAGGAGCGTGGAACCCATATGGGCGCGATGGTCACGGGTGAGAGCATCCCGTCGTCCTCCTTCAAGGGCTGGCCGTACGCTGGGCGACCTCGGCTTGCCGAAGGAGAGCTGAACGTCGCGGGGCAGAACGCGACTTTCTCTCACAACTACTGGAAGACGAGCAGGCAAGGGCGCGCACTCCGAATCCGGGTTCTCGGACGGAAGTACGCCTACCTGGAGGAAGGGAGCGAGCTGCACCACGCGCTGGTGCGCGATGAAGCCAAGGTCATGACTCGGCGCTCCAGTTGGCGAGAGCCGAAGACCATCTCGGGAACGACCAGTGGTGCGGCTGATTCGGTGGATATCAGCCTTGCCATCCTCTTTGAGGGAATCTATGCGCGAAACTTGTCGCTTCGCGGGGCGTTGCTCTCGGCGCCGGGCCGAATCATGGACCGCATGACTTAGCTCCAGTGCTGATTACCGACTGACCTGTCACAGTCCCGCGCCTCTTCGCGCGGTGTCTCCGCCACCGTGTGACACTTCGACTGCCACGTCTTCAGCTCTCCGCGCGTCTCGTCGGTGATGCGCACGCTGTGGTCGTGAGCCCCGGCCGCGTGGGCCTGCTGTACTTCACACGCACAGGCTCGCTGCACCACCGGATCATCAGGGGGCTACCGTTGCGGCATAGCGGTACGGGTGAGAAGTCAGGGGACGACGTGGTGTTCGGGAAGGGCGGCGCGCGGGACGAGGCTCCAGTAGCCGCCGTCCCATGGGCCGGGGTGCGGGAGTTCACGGTCGGTACTGTTGAACGCCCTGCGGCGTCGAAGGGCGGGCGTCCGGTGCGCGGCCCGCGAGCCATCCGCGTTCCGGCCGGAGGTGGCAAGCCGCGTGTATTCGCTCCATGCGCCTATTTCGCTCCGGTGGCTTCGCCCGTTCCGGCGTCCGCGATGGAGCCTTGCCTGTTCGAGGATCCCGAAGCGCAGCGCTTGCTGTGCTATCTGGTCCCCGACGACGAGTGCGGTGACGGTGGCGAACGCTGCTTCCGCGTATATGACGGCCAGCATGACGAAATCGGCACCATCAGGCGGATTCCGCCATCGAGCAAGCCGTTCAAACATACGTGGCGTATCGACCAGCCCGGATATTCGGAAATCATCGGGCGCAACCAGTGGGTCAGCGGTGACGCCAAGCAGATCGCTGAGCGGGGGGCGGGCAAGGCCTTCACCGAGGTGCTGAGTGCTGTGTCCAGCATGGGTCACGAAGGCAGCGACCAAGGCAGCCCCATGCGTAAGAGCCGCAAGCTGGAGTGGCGATCCGGTGGCGAGTTGGTCATGATTTCGGAGAGCATCAAACTGCTTGCCGTCAAGGCGGATTGGCTGGATCGCCGACTCGCCTTCGCGTTCGCTGTTCTCGGGGACAGGTGAATCTCGGGGATTCTGGGGGTCCGCGATGCGGTGTCGGGCTCGCTGGGGTGGAGTTCGTACGACGGCGAGGTCAACTGTAGTGTCCCGGGGCTGTGTTCGCCTTGGGTACACGGCCTAGCGTCGGCTGTAGAACCGGTGCGCTGCGGGCCAGGAAGTCCCACAGTTGGTCGGCGACTGGTCCGTGCGGGCGGTCGCGCCGACGAGCGGCCGAGAGTTCCTCGACCACGCCGGGAAAGTGCTGTCCGGCGATGGATAGCAGGCTTCCGTCACGCAACTCGGTCTCGATCATGAATCGCGGTACGTGTCCCCACGCCATGCCGTGAAGGATCAGCTCCTTCTTCATGAGGTGGTCCGGAACGGAGCTTCGGGGCGCGCCTTCGACGAGGAAGTGGCCTTGTTCGGACGGTTGCCGCGCAGAGTCCCGGATGACGCACTGGGTGAAGGCCTGCATCCGCTGCGGTGTGATGTCGGCGTCCGGGGGGAAAGGCAGGAAACCGGGCGCCACGACGGGCACCAGTGCGACGCGGCCGAGATCGATCCACTCCATCCGCACGTCGCTCTTGGGGATGCGGTGCACGATGAGGTCGGCTTCGTCCTCCAGTAGCCGCTCCCAGGGTCCGGTGACCGTCTCGAATTGCAGGTGCAGTCGTGTCTGTGGGCGCTGCGCGAAGAAGCGGCTGAGCATCTCCAACACCGGCGGTAGTGGGCACAAGTCCCCAATCACCACGCGCAGTTCGGCTTCTTCGCCCATCGCCAACTGCGCGGCATAGGTCTGCAGTTCCTCGGCCTCGTGCAGCAGGAAGCGCACCTTGCTGTGGAAGGCGCGCCCCGCCTCCGTGAGCTGCACCCGGTAGCCCGAGCGGTCCAGCAGGTCCAGGCCCAACTGGCGCTCCAACTTGGCGACGGCTGCGAACACGGAAGGGTGCGAGCGGTGCAGCCGCTCGGCGGCAGCCTGGAAGCCACCATCGAGCACAACGGCGTTGAAGCACTGCAGTTCGTGGAGCGTGAAGTTCGACATTATTCAGAAAACCTACAGGCTTCTTTCGATCTTTGTAATAGAAGTCTGCAGGCGGCGTTCGTAGGCTGAGTGCATAGCCGCTAGATCACTGGAGCTGACATGACTTCTCAGATCCCTACTGCCATCACCACTGGCGATGGCGTCCGCATCGCCTACCGCTTCGACGGTGACGAGAGTAAGCCGGTGCTGCTGCTCTCGAACTCCATCGGTACCGACCTCCACATGTGGGACGGCCAGGTGTCGGTACTGACTGATCACTTCCGGCTGCTGCGTTACGACGCGCGCGGCCACGGTGCCTCTGATGTCCCGCAGGGCGCGTATTCCCTGGACCGGCTGGGGCGCGACGTGGTGGAGCTGCTGGATGCCCTGGGCCTGCAGCGGGTGCACGTGCTGGGCCTGTCTCTGGGAGGAATCGTCGCGCAATGGCTGGGGATTCACGTTCCGGAGCGCGTCGACCGCTTGGTGCTCTCCAACACCGCCGCCTACCTCGGCCCGGCGAATCAGTGGGATCGACCGATCGCCGAACTGCTTCAGGCCCCCGACATGCAGGTCACGGCGGAGGGGTTCCTGCGCAGCTGGTTCCCGGCCCGAATGCTGGAAGGCGAGGACGAGGTGGTCGAGGGCTTCCGTCGCACTCTGCTCGCGACGCAACGCGAGGGCGTGGCCGGGAGCTGGGCTGCGGTGCGCGACTACGACCTGCGTCGCACGGCCGCGCTCATCCCCAACCCGACACTGGTCATCGCGGGCGAGCACGACACCGTCACATCCGCCGCCCACGGGAAGGAGCTCGCCGCGACCGTCCCCGGCGCGCGGTTCACCGTCCTGCCCACCGTGCACATGGCGAACGTCGAAGCAGAGTCTGAGTTCGTCGGCGCTGTGACGGCCTTCCTCACAGAGCAGCCGTGAGGGCTACCGGGCCGACTGGAAGCAGCGGACCGCCTCTTCAGCGCTGCTCGACGTGCCAATCATCGCCGACACCCCCAGCTGTCGGAGTGTAAGTGCGCGCGCCACTTCGTACGAAGGAATACGAAGAAGAGTGCGCCGATGCTGGTGCGAGGCGGAGTCGAGCCTCGGAGACAGGCAGCGTCAGAGGCTGTCGGTAGTGTGCCGGGCGTGGTCGGAACCGAGGAAACACGCCTTATCGTTCTGCGAGGCAACAGCGCGTCGGGGAAGTCGTCCGTGGCGGCCGGCCTGCGCGAGAAGTACGGCCGCAATCTGGCACTTGTCGGCCAGGACAACCTCCGCCGCACCGTGCTGCGCGAACGTGACCTGCCCGGCGCCGCCAACATCGGACTGATCGGCTCGGTCGCCTCCTACGCGCTCGACGCCGGCTTCCATACGGTCGTAGAAGGCATCCTGTACGCCGACCGCTACGGCGAAATGCTGCAGGAGCTGGTGCGCGCCCATATTGGCATCACCCGCTGCTACTACCTGGACGTCGCCCTCGAGGAAACGCTGATCCGGCACGCGACAAAGCCCGACCCCGAGTACCTGAAGCGGGTCAAGGAGCACCACCTGCGCGACTGGTATCGGCAGCGGGACCTGCTGCCCGACGGAATGGAGACCGTCATCGACGCGACCAGCACCCTGGACGACACCGTTCACCGGGTTCTGTCCGACACCGGCCTGGACCGTGTGCCCGCACTCGACCGCTGAGCCGACCGTACTCGCCGAGCGCCTACGTACGCGGCTCCCCGCAGACAGGTGGACGCCGGGTGTTGATATGACAGCAAGGCGTACTACAACGCACTGCAGCCGAAGGGCCATGTCTCCGGCCAACAAGGGGTAAATGTGACCAGCGAACTGCGGCGCAGGCTCCTGGAGCAACGCGAGAGAAGAGAACTCGAGCGCGTGCTGTGCGCTGCCTCCGAGGTGGTTACGGCGCGCACGCTCACCTCCGCAGAGGTACCCGACGGCGCTGTGGATGCCGTGCGGGGATTCTGGGATATGGCAGCCGAGCCCGTCGCAACATTGACCGACGAGGCGCCCAGCGAGCGTCTTGACGCATGGGCGGAGGAACTCCTCTCCCGGCACGGCTACCAGGCAACCGCCTTCATGCTCACCGACCTTGCCTTGCACCGTGGATCGAGTTCCGGATGCGGCCAGGCTGGTTCCCCTCGATCCGCCGGGCAACGGGACCCTCATGGGTCTTCCTCAGGAATGATCTCGGCGCGGTGGCAGCGATCAGCGAGCAGGAGTATCGGTTCGAGTTCTTCGTTTCACACCTGCCGTAGAGCGATGCCGGTGGGCCTTTACGGCGACCGCGGTGACGCTCACCGGCCTCCTTCCGGTGTCTGGGTGTCCGCGCAGCTCGGTAGCGTCAGCCGGATGACTGATGACGTCGTGATGTGGGAGCGGCTCACCGCCTTGCTGCCGGAGGCCGAGGCCCAGGAGGTCAAGGACTGCTGGGACATCGGGGAACAGGAGGCGGGGCTTGGACTGCTCGTCTCCGGTCTCCTGGCCCATGAAACGCCGATCAGCGAGACGATCAGAGCCCAGCTCTCCGTACTCGCGGAGGCCTGGGGTGAGAGGGAGCGCCTGACGCCCGAGATCCTCCAATGCCGTGGGGCCGACCAGACCGCCGGCTTGAAGTTGATCGAGCCGGACGCCGGCAGCGCCGAGGAGGTGCTGGGCGAAGCCGACCACGACGCGGCTGACTTTTTCCTCGTGCCCTGGATCGCCTGTGCGCGATGTGGCCAGGTCCTGATGCGCGCCCACACCCGGGAACCATGGGGCGGTCTCACCTACCTTGCCCAGCACTATGCGATCACGTCACCGGACCGTGCCACCGTCCTGCGGATGTTCCCTCCATGCTCCGCCACCACCGCGTTCGCAGCCCTTCAAGGGAATTGTTCGTAGCGTAGGCCGCGGCTGGAGGCTAGGGCTTGTCCCGTAACTAATCTTGGAGTCGGCCAGGCAAGACTGGTTGCCGCGCTGCCAGTTCGCCTATCCGACGAGGGTGAGGTTGTGCAGGCGGGCAATGCCGAGCATGGCGTGGTGGACGCCGTCGCCTCTGAGACGGCAGTCGCGCAGGATCTTCCAGCCCTTCATGAGGGCGAATGTGTGCTCAACGCGAGCCCTCACCTGCTTGTGGGACCGGTTGTGTTCCTCTTTCCAGGCCGGAAGCTCTTCGCCTTTGCGGCGGCGGTGCGGGATGACGAGTCCGGTGCCCTGATAGCCGCCATCAGCGATGGTCATCGTCTTGCCGACGGCGACCTTGGCGCCGGACTCCTCCCAGCCGCGCTAGTCAGGCCGATTGCCTGGTGCGGGCCGGCCGACCAGGACCACCTGACGGGTATCGGCATCGATGACCACCTGATGAGCCGTGGAGTAGCGGTAGTTCTTCGACTGCTGGGCGATGGTGTGGTCGCGGGTGGAGACAGGGTGCCGTCGACGATGAGCACGGAGTCCCTGCGGAACTTCTTGTGCGGCTGGAGCGCCAGCATCGGCCCGAGGTGGTCGATGATTCTGTCCGCGGCCGACTTGGAGGTCCCGAACAGCGGGGCCAGCCGGCGCATCGTCAAATTGGTCCGCCAGTAGGCTGTGACCAGCAAGATGCGGTCCTCAAGCGACAGGCCCCGCAGGCGACCACGCCGTGGATCGGTGGCCTGCTCGCGCCGTACTGCGGCCACCAACTTGCCAAAGCAGCGCGGGCTCAGCCCGGCGAAGGGGCCTATCCAAGACGGCTCCGAAGCCGTGATCACACCTGACATCGCAAGATCATCCCAGGGTGAACCCGGGTACCGGACGACTCCTCAGCACATGAAGTCCTTCCAGAAGGCAACGGACGCCTGCGGGTTCCAGGGAGCGTCATCGTCGGGCTCCCGGAATTCGCGATCGATGTAGTCGGCCAAGTCGTGGCCATAGCAGATGATGTCAGTGCCCCACACCGAGAGAACCGGGTGGCCGTAGGCGCCCCGTCCGGCAGGAACGAACCAGTGCGCGTACACAGGAACCAGCTTCGGGACCTGCGCGAGTTCTTGCTCGGCCACCGTCAACGCAGTCGGCCCGTCGGCTGGACGGCCCCCAAGCCCGCTCCCACCAGCCGTTCCCGACAGCGTTCAACACGCCCTGAACGGGCCACTTAAGGTGGTATCGAAGATCTTCGGGATTGCCGTGACGCCAGTCCGGCCACGGCTGGTCCCAGGTCGCCCCCTCTTCAGGAGGTGAGGCGACCGGCAGGCCAGTCGCCAGAAAGGCTCGATGGTCGGCGGAGAACTCAAAGTCGAACGTAGCCTCGATGCGTCTGAACTCGGCCTTGGTCAACCCTGGCTCTATCTCGCAGCAGTCAGCCAGCGCGAGGCGACGCGCGGCTTCACCCCCCAGTTGAACCCCGTCACTGTCGATCACATCGACACCGTACACATGCTCTGCGGCCCGATCTTGACCTTACGGGACAGCCCTTAGGGCCCGGGCATGTCAAGTCGCCTGGCTCCACCCCTTGTTGCTGTATCGATCGCAGTCATGTCGTTGGCCGGATGCGGCACTGCGACGCAAGGAAGATCTCTCGACCCCTATACCGGTGTGATCTTGGCGCCGACTAGGCCGTGTTTTAGAAGTCGGTGCCCCGTTTAGCTGGCTGACCTGGAATGTTACGTGTAGTCAGCCAGATGATGAGGTCAAGTGCGATGCGGCTGATGTCAGTTTCCGTGTGGACCTGGTGTTCGTAACGGGCGGAGTCACTGCGGACGATCTCGTACCCGCCCTCTTCCAGGACGGCCACAGATGCGAACCAGGCAGGATCGTCCGTGTCGGGTTCGATGACGATGAACGTGTTGTCCGTGCCGTCGAGTGCACTGATCATCTCGAACAAAGCGTCCTCGGAAGCACCCTCGATGTGATCGCCGTTCTCGCTGACCACTCCGTAGCCTCTGGCCCCCATCGGATGGTCCTCTCCCCGGGTCGGCAACCGATCAGGTCAGCATCGTATGGGGTCGACTACAGCCACTCGTTGATCGCTGCCACCTGGACAACCGCCAGGTATCGCACGGCCAGTTTGTCGAACCGCGTGGCCACGGCCCGGTTGCGCTTGAGCCGGTTCATCCCGCACTCGACAGCGTGACGGGCTTTGTAGTCCTCGCGGTCGAAGGACGGAGGCCGCCCGCCCGCTGACCCCCGACGCCGGCGATGTCCTGCCTGACCAGCCGGTTCCGGAATGGTGCACCGGATGCCCCGGCGTCGCAGATGGGCGCGGTTGGCCCGGGATGAATAGGCCCGGTCACCCCGCACCCGCAGCGGTCGGCCGCGAGGGCGTCCCGCGCCGGGCCGGGGCACGCGAATGGTTTCCAGCAGGGCGGCAAACTGCGGGCTGTCGCCACGCTGGCCGGCCGTGATCAGCACCGACAGCGGCCGCTGCCCCTGCTCGCAGGCCAGATGAATCTTCGTCGTCCACCCGCCACGCGAGCGGCCCAGACCGTGGTCGTCGGGTTCGGGACTGCGTCCGCCCGGCGGTTCTTTCTGATTGGGCCCGTCGCGCCGGGCACCGGCAGCCTGCTGATGGGCGCGGCAGATCGTTGAATCGACGTTCACCTCCCACGTGATCAGCCCGGCCGCGTCAGCACGTGTCTGCAGGCCGGTGAGTACTTCCGCCCACACACCACTGCGCTGCCAGCGGCGGAAGAGCCCATAGACGGTCTGCCACGGCCCGTACTCGGCCGGGAGGTCCCGCCACGGCGCCCCCGTCCGCACCCGCCAACGAATCCCATCGATCAACTTTCGCCGATGCCAGGACGGACGGCCCAGCACCACAACCGGCAACAGCGGTTCCAGGGCGGCCCATTGACCATCCGGCAGATCCCCTCGCCCCACACCCAGGATCATCACGGCACAGGAGCAGGTACAGCAGCCACTTTTAAAACACGGCCTAGGGACGATCGCCGTACAGGTACCGACTCGTCCCTCGGTTCAGCCTTCAGCGTCGGCGGACAGGATGGTGTAGCGAAGGGCGTGCAATGCAAAGAGGAAGCGGCGTGGGGGCGGGACCGCGAGGAGGAGCAGTTTCAGTGCCACAAGGGCCACTGGGTGCACATCATCTGGAAGCCACCCGCCGCCGGGAGCACGCGCTCTGATGACGGAGGCAGGTACTTCTTCCAGCAGAACGTGCCGACGCACGAATGCCGCGATGGCCACTGGGAGAAGGTGACCGGCACACCGGGGAATCATTGACGGCCCCGGTAGGACTGTCGATGCCTCTAGTCGGCACGGCGTGCACGGCGTCACGTGGTGGAGCCGGTCGCCCCCACCGTTGCGCCTCGCCTGCGACTTGGACGGGGAGCTACCCCAAGTGCACCTTCGCAGCGAGCACTTCACCCTCCCGCGTCATTCCAACCGTGATACCACAGAAGGGGTTTGTCAGGTCGAGTGTCGAACGGGGTGATGTGGTGGCTGTGGGCTACCTGGTGACCGTGGTGTTGGCCGTACTGATCGTGGTGTTCTGTCTGGCTCGCATACGCGGGCCGAAACCGCTCTTCTACTTCAGCTACCGACTCGGCCTGGTCTTCAACGAGATCCCGCACGTCGCTCTTTACGCGTTGGTGGCCTCGACGGCACTGGCCTTCTCCGAGGGCGACATCACCACGACCTCCGACCGGGTAAACGTCGGGGTGGCAGGGGCCGCGGCAGCCGGGCTTGTAGTGGTCACCCTGCGCGGAATGCGGGCGGCGTCCGTGGTGCGTGTCGCCTTGGACGACGCGCTCGGCGTCGGGACGGGGACGCACCGCCGGCCGCCGCTGGCACGCATCCTGCTCAGGCCCGTCTTCCGCCGCCGCCGTGACGTCAAGCGGGTGAGCAACCTCAGCTACGGCGACGCAGGCCGTCGCAACCTCCTCGACGTCTACCACCACCGCTCGCGCCCCGAGGGCGGCTCCGTAATGATCCACTTCCATGGTGGCCACTACGACCAGGGTCGGAAGAACACTCAGTCGCTGCCCCTGCTCTACCGGCTCGCCAGCCAGGGCTGGGTCTGCATCAGCGCCAATTACCGGCTGCGCCCCGATTTCCCGCATCCCGCCCATCTGATCGACGCGAAGAAGGTCATCTCCTGGGCGCGCGAACACGCAGCGGAGTACGGCGCGGCGCCTGCGGCCGCCGTATTCGTGGCGGGGAGCTCCGCGGGTGGGCACATGGCGGCTCAGGCGGCACTTACCCCCAATGAACTGGCCTACCAGCCCGGGTTCGAGGAGGCGGACACCTCCGTGACCTCCGCCGTCGTGCTCAACGGCTTTCTCGCGGAGTACTTCGACGGCGACCCGGCGACCTCGCCGGTGAACCTCGTCCGGACGGATGCACCACCATTCCTCATCGCGCACGGGGACCTGGACGAGTTGGTGGACACGGAGAACCCCAGGGCTCTTGTCACCGCTCTGGGATCGGTCTCCACCTCGCCGGTCGTGTACGTCGAACTCCCGGGTGCCCACCACGCTTTCGACCTCTTCCACTCATTCCGGTTTGACGCGCTCATCGGCGGCGTCGAGGACTTCGCCGCGTGGGTGACGGCCCGGAAGAACAGGCCTGAGAGCTCGTAACACGGACTTGTTGATGTGGGCTGGTTGGGCGTTGCCGGTGTGATGATTCGGCCGTGCGTGATGGTGTGGGTACTCGACCGCGGATCGTCGACTAAGTTGTGGGCGATGATCGAGCCGTTGTTGCCGCCGTGGCCGGAGCGGTCTCCGGTGCCTCGGCCGGTGTCGGACCGGCTCTGTCTGCAGGGCATTCTGTTCGTCCCCTACAACGGCATGGCCTGACAACTCATGCCGCTGTAGCTGGGCTTCGGTTCCCCCGCCTGGAGCCTGATCTGCTTCAGACGCCTCTGCGGCGAAGCCGATCCCGTCAACCGGATCGGCCCCACGGGCTTGTTCGGCTTCAAGAGCTTCATCACCAGGGTTGGACACACACTCGCTGCTGCGGGTACGGCGTTCTGCGCCAGTGTGGCCCCCGCGGCCTGCGCCCCGACCATCGGGGCCGGGCGTGCAGCAGGTGTTGCTGCACGGCGGCACGAGCAAAGGAGAGGGAGTCAACGCGTGCGAAAATCTCACGAAGGCATTCGACGAATGATGTCGGATAACCGAAGAGTATTTGCCATCTTCGGGGCCATTTTCGTCCTGGCCGGCGCGGCGGTTGTCGTCGCTAAAGTGATCGACGCCGATACGAGTAACGCTCTGAGGGTCGTGGGGTTCTCTCTCATAGGCGTAGCCGCCCTGATGTTCATCATCAGCTGGATGAGACGGGCCACGCGACGGCAGGAGTGAGGCGACGCTCGCCTGTGGCCCGAGCGCTCAGGCGCTGGGGTCACAGGGCACTTGGCCTTCACCGTCGCGGCATCTCGGTGTCGGCGACAGTCAGTTTGCCGTGGAGCGCGTGAACGTCATCCGGTGCGCGCTGTGAGGGGGAGGAATGGATAGGTCGGCCGCGACGGTTGGCAGTCCAGGTGAACGGGGTCAAGTTCTGCCCGGCCGAACCAGTGTCCCTGCACTTTGGTCGCGATCACATGAAGCCCCTCCTGGAAACCCGAGGTCCCAGCCGAACCTCACGGGCGTCACCGCCCGCCGTGGTGGGCATGGTTTCTACGGCGTCCGCACGAGGGTGTGACCGGCCAATCGGAGCACGGCGGCCTCGGTTTTAGGCCAAGGCGCCCCACATGGCGTGCAGCCGCACTCCGGGCCGGTCGGCCCGGCAACGCCACGGGCCGTGAGTAGTGGGCGGAGCTGCCGGATGGCCACGGAGGCGGTGGAGCGGTCCACGTCGAACAGCTCGGCCAGGACCTAGCCCGCACAACCCATGTCAGGTTACGCGTCGTGTATCTCCGTGTTCTGGCAGGCGACCAAGCGCCATTGCCTGTCCTCCTTTGCCATGACGTAGAGGGGCGTACCCGGGTTTCCGATGGGCTGGCCATCGAGCGTCAGGTACTGGGCATGCACCTTGACCGCGGCGACGTCGGGGCGGATGAACAGCACATCCACCACCTCGTAGGTGGCTGTTGAATCCTTCATGGCACCGGGAAGTACCTGGTGCGTGAAAGCTGATATCTCATCGCGTCCGGTGAGGCGTTTGCCGTGGCCTGTCGTCCAGATTGCGTCGCTCCGGAAGAGACTGACGAACTCGTCCACGAGCTCGTTCTGCTGGGAGTGCTCAAGAGTGGCGATCACCTTCTTGAGCGCCACGATCTCGGCTTCCTGTACCTGCTCATCGATCATGGTTTCGTTCATGGAGGTCAGCATTCAACCCCAACCGCACTTGAGGTCAAGCAAATTCAGAGATTGCTCCCCAGGTCCTCGCCGGGGGCCAGAGGCCGGTGTTGACGCTCGTGGTGCGGGACACTCGCAAAGCGGTCTCTGGGTCCAGCCGTAGTGATGCGGCTGGCCGGCCAGTGGGTGCTTCGGCCAGTGACCAGCCGCCCGCGGTGGCGGTCACGGTCCATGTGCCGAGGGCCGGCTCGTCGATGACCACCTGGAGTTGCGCCCCGGGGGGGGTGCCGGAGTGTGACGCAGTGTGTGGGGCAACCGAGACCAGCCTCATCACACTTTGACCGAACGATCCTCGGCCCCCGTCGTGCCCGTGCCCGGATCAAGTGACTGTCCTAGAGTTCGGTCTGTGCCGTCGTACAGCATTGGGCAGGCAGCGAGGCTGCTGGGTGTGAGTCCGGAGACTGCCCGGAGGTGGGCCGACTCCGGGCGGCTTGCCATGGGCCGGGAGGGGCCGGGGAATCGGGCGATCGACGGCGTGAGTCTGGCGGCGTTCGCGAAGGAGCGGGCGGCGGGGATGCATCCGCTGCCGGCGGGGCCCGCGCTCACCTCCGTACGGAACGCGTTCGCGGGCATCGTGACCCGGGTGACGCTCGACGACATCGCCGCACAGGTCGAGATCCAGTCGGGGCCGCACCGGATCGTCTCGGTCGTCACGCGGGAGTCCGTCGAGGAGCTCGGCATCGAGGTCGGCGTCACGGTTACCGCTCGTGTGAAGTCGACCAACGTGCACATCGACCTTCCTTGAACTTGGAGTCCTGGCACAGAGGACCTGGAGTCCCCTGGCACCGAGAACCTGTGGTCCTGGCACCGAGAACCCGGAGTCCTGGAACCGAGGAGCTGTAGGCCTGGCACCAGCTCAGCGGCACAGGAGTGCCGCGCGCAGGTCGAGCTTGTGGTCGAGGAGGGTCACGTCCCTTCCCGTGAGGGCCTGTACGCGCTCGATGCGGTAGTGGACGGTGTTGACGTGCAGATGCAGGGCCTTCGCGGTGCGCGCCCACGAGCAGTTGTGGGCCAGGAAGGTCTCCAGGGTCTCCAGGAGCGTCTGGTGGGAGGCGGAGTCGCTGTGAGCGAGCGGGCCGAGGGTCCTGGCGCTGAAGATCTTTCGTACGTCGGCGGGGATGCCGGACAGGAGTGTCTCCAGGGTGGCGAGTTCCTCGACCATGGTCACGCGGCCGGTCGTCGCGGAGCCGTGCCGCGCCGCTGCGGCAGCGTAACGGGCCTGCGACAACGCAGTGTTGAGCCTGGATGGGTCTGCGGTGGGCGCACTGACACCGGCGTACAGCGGAGTGTCGGGTCGGCAGCCGTGCAGCAGGGTCCAGGGCTCGTCGAGCGAGAAGGGACTCTCGTCAGTGACTGCTATGACGGCGACCGCCTCCATGTCGAGGGTTGTGCCGATAGCGAAGACCGAAGCCGGCAGGTGTTGAACCGCCTCTCTGAGCGCTTCCTTGACGCCGCTGCCCGCGAGGCGGCCGCCGGTGTCAGTGACGACGACCCGCCAAGGTCCCTCAGCCAGCGGACCGCAGGATTCGAGAGCGTTCGCGACAGCTCCCGTGTCCGCGTCACCCCTCTCGACGAGGGCGATCAGTTCCTGCCCGGTGCGACGCCGGTCCGCGTACCTGCGGTTGTGGTGGTGGCGGTACTGGCCGAAGACCTCGGCTATCTCGTGCAGAGCTCGGGGAGGCACTCCGCCCGCCTGCGGCACATGGAGGTACCAGGCATCGTACGGCGTGGACTCGGCCTGGACGCGCAGCGTTTCACCGGTGAGGCCGCGAAGGTTCTCCACGGCACGCGCCGCCGCCAGTTCGGGGGCTGACGCCGTGCGTGCGACAGTGCGCCCGGTGCTGGTGAGCAGGTAACCGGGGGGCGTTCCGAACGGAGCGAGCGCCCGCCCGAGGAGTTCGCCGGCTTCGGTGTCCTGTTCGATGAGCCGGCCGAGGTCGCTGCGTACGTTCTCGGGCAGGGCGAAGTGGTCTGCGGGGCGGCGGCTGAGGTCGCCCCACTGGCGCCGGTACACGACTTCGGTGATCGCCCGGAAGTTGGTGTGCGCGGGTACGGCGAGCAAGGCGATGCCGTGTGCTCGGCAGGCGTCGACCACGTCGACGGGGACGGAGCCGTGGGTCTCCTCCCCGGCGAGAAGGGCGCGGGCCCCGGCTTGTGCGAGCGCGGAGACGAAGCGCTCGGTCCGTGCCCGGCCCCCCGCTTCGTTCCACCACACCAGGCCGCTGAGGACGATCTCGCCGGGCTGCAGGAAGCGGGCGGGATCCTCCAGGTCGGTCGCCGTCACTCCGCTGATCGTCCGGTTGAGCAGATTCTCGCCACCCCGCTCGCCACCCCAGGCGAGCGAGAGGTCAAGGCCCTCGATGTGGAGGAGATCTCCGACGCGCATGTGCTGACTCCTTGTGCGGACACCGGACCCCACCCGGCTTCTCACATCCACCAGGTGAATCAGGGTTCAAGCATCGTAAGTGCAAGGCATGGGATGCGAAATGCCTCTTGGTTGATCCACCAGGGGAGGGACGGAACAGCTGGAGGTTTTCCGTGCGGCGGACCAGTCGTTTTCGGCCCCATGCCCGGCTTCACTGAGCAAGGAAGCAGCCAGGAAGCAGCCAGGAAGCAGCAAGGAAGCAGCGGGAAACAGTGGCCGAGGCGGGGGAGACATGGATCTGAACACGGTTCTGGACGTGCGCGACGCACGCCGTCGCGAGCCCTGGCGGCCGGGTGATGCCTGGCTCGGCGGAGGCACATACCTCCTCTCCGAGCCCCAGCCGCAGCTGCGCCGGCTGATCGATCTCAGCCGGATGGGCTGGGATCCGCTCCAGCTGCTGCCCGACGGTTCGTTGGAGATCGCGGCCACGTGCACGATCGCGCAGCTGTCCCGATTCGGGCGGACGCTCGACACCGCGGCGGCACCGCTCATCGAACAGTGCTGCCGGGCCTTCCTGGCCTCGTTCAAGATCTGGAACATGGCGACCGTCGGCGGGAACCTGTGCAACGCCCTGCCCGCAGGACCGATGATCTCCCTCACCGCGGCCCTCTACGGCGAGTGCCTGCTCCAGGCCCAGGACGGCTCGCTGCGGCGGGTGATCGCGGCGGACTTCGTCACCGGAGCCGGCCGCAAGGCGCTCGCCGAGGGCGAGTTGCTGCGTTCGGTGACGCTCCCCGCCCGTTCGCTGCGGTGCCGTACGGCGTTCCGTCAGGCGTCTCTGTACGGCCTCGGTCGCTCCGGCGCGCTCGTCATCGGCGCCCTCGACCCGGTCGACGGCTCGCTCGCGATCACGGTCACGGCCTCCACCGTACGGCCGTTCCGGCTGTGGTTCCCGCTGGCACCGACCGCCGCCGAGCTGCGCCGGGCCATCGACCGGACCGTCACGGATGCCGACTGGTTCGACGACATTCACGGACTGCCCGCATGGCGACGGCACATGACCTTCCACCTCGCCGAGCAGATCCGCAACGAACTCACCCGGGACGGTGTGTGATGAGCTTCAGCATCCAGGTCAACGACCAGCCCTTCGAGGCCGAGCCGCGCGCCGGGCAGTGTCTGCGCACGTATCTGCGCGAGCGCGGCTGGTTCGGTGTGAAGAAGGGTTGCGACGCCGGGGACTGCGGGGCCTGCACGGTCCATGTGGACGGCGAACCGGTGCACAGTTGCCTCTTTCCGGCGCTGCGAGCCGAGGGCCGGTCGGTCACCACCGTCGAGGGGCTGGCCGCCAAGGACGGTGAACTCCACCCCGTACAACAGAAGTTCCTCGATGCGCAGGGTTTCCAGTGCGGGTTCTGCACCGCCGGATTCCTGATGACCACAGCCGCACTCGAAGAGGAGAAGGGCGGTGCTCACGACGACGGCAAACTGGACGACCTGCCGCGCGCCTTCAAGGGCAACATCTGCCGCTGCACGGGGTATCGCGCGATCGAGGACGCCGTACGCGGGGTCAAGCACACCGAACGCCCCTGCGCCGGAAAGGCAGTCGGCAAGAGCCTCGGCGCCCCGGCCGGCCCTCAGGTCGTCACGGGCACCGCCCGCTACACCTTCGACGTCGAGGTCCCCGGGCTCCTGCACATGAAGCTGCTGCGCTCCCCGCACCCGCACGCCCGCATCCTCGCCATCGACACCTCCGCCGCCCTACGAGTCCCCGGTGTGCACGCCGTCCTCACCCACGAGGACGCCCCCGCCACGCTGTACTCCAGCGCCCGGCACGAGCACCCCACCGAGGACCCCGACGACACCCGCGTCCTGGACGACACCGTCCGCTACGTCGGCCAGCGCGTCGCCGCCGTCGTCGCGACGAGCGAGCAGGCGGCCGAGGAGGGCTGCCGCCGGATCGAGGTGACGTACGAGCAACTCCCGTACGTCACCGATCCCGAGGATGCCATGCGCCCCGGCGCGCCCGTCCTCCACGCCGGCAAGGGTCCCGAGGTGCGGATCGCGCGCGTCGAGAACAACGTGGCCGGCGAGGTGCACGGCGAAATCGGGTCCGTGGACGACGGGTTCGCCGCAGCCGCGGTCGTGTACGAGGAGACGTATCGCACCCAGCGCGTGCAGCACGCCAGCCTCGAAACCCACGGCTGCGTCGCCTACTTCGAGCCGAAGGAGGACGGCACCGGGGAGCGGCTCACGGTGCGCTCATCCACCCAGACGCCGTTCCTGACCCGCCGCGCGCTGTGCGCGCTCTACGGCCTGCCGGAGGACGAGGTCCGCGTGGTCGCGGGCCGGGTCGGCGGCGGTTTCGGCGGCAAGCAGGAGATGCTGACCGAGGACATCGTCACCCTCGCGGCGCTCAAGCTGCGCCGCCCGGTGAAGCTCGAGTACACCCGCGCCGAACAGTTCTACGGGGCGACCACCCGCCACCCCTTCACGATCCGCATCAAGCTGGGCGCCCGCGCCGACGGCACGCTGACCGCGATCCAGATGCGGGTGGTCTCCAACACCGGCGCGTACGGGAACCACGGCCCGGCCGTCATGTTCCACAGCGTCGGCGAGTCCTTCGCCGTCTACCGGGCCCCGCACAAGAAGGTTGACGCCTACTCCGTCTACACCAACTGCGTTCCTGCGGGCGCCTTTCGGGGCTATGGCCTTGGCCAGGTCACCTTCGCCGTCGAGTCCGCCATGGACGAGGTGGCCCGCCGCCTGAACATGGACCCGCTCGCCTTCCGTGAGAAGAACATCATCGGCCCCGGCGACCACATGCTCAGCCCGATCGGCGAGGAGGAGGACCTGCACATCGCCTCGTACGGCCTCGCCCAATGCCTGGGAATCGTCCGCAAGGCCATCGCCGAGGACCGCAGCGCCGACGACGTACCCGAGGGATGGCTGACCGGCCAGGGCACGGCCATGGCAATGATCGCCACCGGACCGCCCGGCGGCCACTACGCCGACGCCACCGTCAGCCTCCTCTCCGACGGGACGTATGACATCGCCGTCGGCACCGCCGAGTTCGGCAACGGCACCACCACCGTCCACAAACAAATCACCGCTGGCGCCCTCAACACCACCGTCGACCGGGTCGCCATCCGCCAGTCCGACACCGACGTCGTACGCCACGACACCGGCGCCTTCGGATCAGCCGGCACGGTCGTGGCCGGCAAGGCAGTCCTGCTCGCCGCGGACGCCCTGGCCGGGCGCCTGAAGACCTTCGCGGCCCGGTACACGGGAGTGGCCCGCCACCTGTGCACGCTCGACGCGGAGGCGTTCGACTGTGCGGGGCGGACCGTCACCTTGAAGGAGCTCCACGAGGCGGCCCACGCCGCCGGGGCGCAGGACGAGCTCATGGCGGAGGGCCACTGGGGCGGCACCCCGCGCTCGGTGGCCTTCAACGCCCAGTGGTTCCGGATCGCCGTCGACCCGCACACGGGCGAGATGCGCATCCTGCGCAGCGTCCACGCCGCCGACGCCGGCAAGGTCATGAACCCGCTGCAGTGCCGCGGCCAGATCGAGGGCGGAGTCGCGCAGGCGCTCGGGGCCACGCTCTTCGAGACAGTGCGGCTCGACGAACGCGGCGAGGTGACCACGGCTGCCTTCCGCCGCTACCGACTCCCGCAGTACGCCGACGTGCCACGCACCGAGGTCCACTTCATGGAGACGACCGACGCCATCGGCCCGCTCGGCGCCAAGTCGATGAGCGAGAGCCCCTTCAACCCGGTGGCCCCCGCCTTCGCCAACGCACTGCGCGACGCCACCGGCGTCCGCTTCACCGAGATGCCGGTGACCCGCGACCGCGTCTGGCTGGCGATCGATCGCCAGGCGAACCGGCGGGCCGGCAGGCCGGCACGGAAACCGAAAGTCTGGGAGCCGACCGTCAGATGATGAGCCAGAAGATGCGACCCACACCTTCATAACAACCTCTCAACTGCGCGCCATAGAACGCTATTTGCCTGGCATTCAGGATTCTCTGGTCCGGCGATCGGGTACGACGTTTCACGGCACCGATCGCCGCCCGAAGGGGAACTGATGAGCCGACCGAGCACCGCGCCCCTCGCCACCCCGACCACCGCCGCGTCCTTCACCGTCCACGGGGAAGTGGCGCAGCCCTTCACCCTCACCGTGGCGGACCTCCGCGCCGGCTGGCAGCAGCACCAGGCGGAGGTCACCTTCGACTGCGCCACGAGCGGCTCCCAGCACCACCGCTTCGAAGGACCCCTGCTGCACGACGTCATACGCGCAGCCGAGCCCGGCTTCAACCCGCGGCGGCGCAAGGACCGTTCCCGTTTCCTGCTCGCGATCAGCGGAGGCGACGGCCACCACACCGTCCTCTCGTGGGGAGAGATAGACCCCGACTTCGCCGACTCCCCGATCCTGCTGGCAACACGGCTCGACGACACCGAACTCGACGCGGTGGGCAGCCAACTCGTCGTTCCCACGGACCGTTGCGGTGCCCGGTACATCAGCGCAATCACCAGCATCTGGACCGGCGCCTACCGGGAGCTGGCCCCTTGATGGGCGCATATCGGTGCCGGGCTTTCGGGTACGGATTGCCGCTGGGCCGGCGTGCCGCATGACGAACCCCGGAGCCCCGGACGAGGCAGTCTGGTTCCAGCTGTGAGGCTCGTGTGCGCGGTCAGCTGTGGCGGGGGAGCCAGGCGGGGGCGCTGCTGCCGCGGGGGAGCAGGATGTCGCGGAAGCGGCCCGGTGTGCGGGACATGAGCACCTGGTCGGTGACTCCCTGGTAGTGGCCGCAGGGGGTGTCGGCGGTGAAGGTGTCCGGGTCGAGGTAGGCGTGGGGGGAGTGGGGGTCGGGATTGAGGGCGGTTGCCTGTGCGTAGGTGCGGTCGAAGACGCCGAGGCTGAGGATCCAGGCGCCGATGCGGGTGAGGTTGAGGGTGACGCGGTAGCTGCCGCCGTGGGTGGCGCGGCGCATCAGGGCGGCGAGCGCGCCGGTGGTGGCCAGCCAGGACAGGACGTAGTCGTTGACGACGCTGATGTAGGGCAGGCCCGGCGTGCTGGTCGGCGCGGCCGCGACACCGTCCTGGCCCTCCATCAGCATGATGCCGCTGAGCGCACCGGCGGTCTGGTCGAAGCCGACGCGGTGGGCCCACGGGCCGGTCTCCCCGGCGAGTGAGAGGCTGACGTGGATGATGCCGGGGCGGATCGCCGCGGCCTGTTCGGCGCTCAGGCCGATCTTCTCCAGGTAGCCGGGGCGGCGGTTGGCGTAGAAGAGGTCGGCGTCACCCAGTAGTTGGCGGATCTGCGCCTGCCCCGCGGGGCCGTAGGGGTCGATGGTGGTGGAGCGGACGCCGACGTTGGCGCTGTTGTATGTGGAGTCGTGCTCCAGCTCGTTGGGACGCCAGATGTTCAGTACGTCCGCACCGTGCTGGGCGAGGTCGCGGCCGACACCGGCGCCCGCGATGATGTGCCCCATACCCAGGGCGCGCACGCCCGAGAGCGGCTGGTCAGCGGCGGGGGCAAGAGGTTCGGGTTCGCTGTCGCCGATCTTCTCGATCTTGATGAGCGGTTCCTGGGCGATGTGCTCGTAGGCCGGCTCTTTGAGGAACTCCTGGGTGGTTCGCAGCATGGGCATCACCACGCCGATCTCTTCGCCGGCCTGCTCCAGGTCGGCGGCGTCCCACGTGGCGACGGCGTCCGCGACGGCCTCCTTCTCGGGCCAGGTGCGCAGGAGCTTGTAGGCGGCATTCTTGATCTTCGGGTAGGGGTTGAGCGGCATGACCCAGCGGCCGTCGCGTGCCTGGTAGAAGTCGAAGCCGAGGGGGTTGGCCGGGTCCGAGGGTGCGCCGCCGGGGTAGCCGTTGAGCAGTTCCCACTTCTTGTCGTAGAAGGGGCAGAGCCGGTGCGGGGCCTTGCGCAGGTCCATGGTGATGTCCTGACCTTCGCCGCCGCGCTGACGCCAAAGAGCAGCCAGGGCAACGGACTTGGCGGTCATGCCCAGGGCGGGCACGGCGCCGAGACGCATGATGCTCGGGACGACCGGGTCGCTGCCGAGGAAACTGATCCTGCCGCCGCTGTCCTCAGGGTGGAGGCCGGCCGAGGCGAGGACCTCGCGCAGGGCCTGGTGGATGTCGAAGCCCTCGTCGCTGGTGAGCGGGTGGGCGATGGCCTTCTGGATGCGGTCGGTGAGTTCTTCGGCGCTCATGGATGGTGCCGCCTTTGCATCTGTGCAGGGTGAGGATGTCGGGACGGGCGCGCTACGGCAAGCGGTCGCATGCCGCGCCCCGGAGGGTCGCCGATGCTATCCCCAAGGTCCCTAAAAGGGATGGAATGCCCCATGCGGCCCACCGGGTCGCTCTCGGGCGTCCGTCGGGTGGGGCGTGGCCCAGGTTCAGTTGTATCCTGCAACATGAGCGTAGTCCCGGGCTGTCGATGATGCAAAATGCAACTCACCACGATGTGGGCGTGCACCATGGATGGAAGGACACCGACGTGGCCGACAACGACCAAGAACTGCCGGCACTCGTCCGCGAGCTGGTGACCCTCTCCCGGCGTTTCCGGACCAACGCCGAACGGCTCCACCCGGACCTGAGCTTCGTCGAGTACTCGCTGCTGTCGGAGATGGCCGAACGCAACGGGGCCCGAGCGCGCGACCTGGTCGGCCTCTACGGCATCAACAAGTCCACGATCAGCCGCCAGGTCACCGCACTGCAGCGTGCGGGCCTGGTGGTACGCGAGGCCGACCCGGACAACGCCCGCACGCAGCTGCTGCACCCGAGCGAGCACGGCCGCGAACTGCTCGCCCACGCCGACGCCCGGATGCGCCACGAGGTGTCCACCCGTACCGAAGCCTGGTCTCCGGACGAGGTCAGGGCCCTGCGCGGCCTGCTCTCCCGCTACAACACCGCTGCCTCCGCCATCACCGAGGACGACCACACCTGACGCCTGCACAGTTGTGGGCATCCGGGACAGCTGCTCCACCCGCGGGGGCGTCAGTGGGGCGGCTCTGCTCCGTTGACGAGGCGGCGTTGACGGCGTGACCGAGGTCGACATGCCGACGACAAGCGAGTCGCTGCCGCATTGGGGTACGCGCTGCGAGAGGAATCACCGGACATCGTCGACTGCCGGGCGGGCGTCGGGCGCCGTCGCCCCATACAGCCGGGCGCGGAGAACGGCCAGATGGGCCCTGAGCTTTTCCGGAGGCGTGGGCGGCAGTGCGCGGGCGGAGCCTCGCGCGTAGTGGCGCTCGACGTAGAACTGCCCCGCGCTGAGCACGGTCGTGACGGCGACGTACCAGAGGGTGGCGACCATCAGCAGCGGGATGACCTGGTACGTCTGGTTGTAGACCAGCTGCACCGAGTACAGCAGGTCGTGCACGGCCAGCACGCTGACGATGCTGGTGCCCTTCAGGGTGCCGATCAGCATGTTCCCGGCGGTCGGCACGATGGAGCGCATCGCCTGCGGAATGACGATCCGGCGCAGCGAGCGCCGTCTGCCGATGCCGAGAGCCTGGGCGGCTTCCGTCTGGCCGGAGTCGACGGACAGGATGCCGCCGCGCACCACTTCGGCAGCGTAGGCCGCTTCGTGCAGGGTCAGGCCGATGACGGCGGTGAGGGTGGGACCGAGCAGATTGACTGTCTTGACCGTGACGAACTCAGGCCCGAAGGGGATACCGAGGGTGAGCATCGGGTAAAGGGCCCCGATGTTGAACCAGAGCAGCAGCTGTACCAGCAGCGGAGTGGACCGGAAGATCCACACGTAGCCCCAACTCAGCGTGCGCAGTACGGGGTTGGCGGAAAGCCGCATCACGGCCAGGGGGATGCCGAGCAGGAAGCCGAGCACCATCACCACGCCGGTCAGCCACAGGGTGAGCAGCAGCCCGTCGAGCACGGCGGCGGTGGTGAAGTAGCGGCCGACGACATCCCACTGGAAGGCGCGGTTGCGGATGACGGAGTGGGCCACCAGCGCGAAGACCAGCAGTGCGGCGGCAGCGACCAGCCGGCGCGCGGCATGTCGGCGCGGCACGATCCGTGGCAGATCGCCGTCGGGGCCTAGGTGACCTGGGTGAGCTGGCTGGCCTGGGTCATGGCCGGAGGCCTTCAGTGGTTCTGCGAGTGGGATGGTTCCTGAGGTACGGGAGGAATCGGCGATGTCGGATGGCGAGACCATCAGGAGGCTCTCCAGGGGAGGGAAGCGCGGGCGTCGGTGACCACCCGGCAGCGCGCGTTCGTGGATTCCGAGCAGGCGCGGTGCGGGCTTGCGGCGGTGTGGCTGTGGTTCGGTTCGGCGTCATCGCGCGCCGCGTCCCTCAACGCGGCCGGTGCGGCTGCCGCTTGGCGGAGCCGTCCCGTTCTCGATCGTATGGCCGCACCACGCCCATGTGTCAACCGCACGCAGTAACTGCTGCGCTCGGTCCGGCATCCGGGCCGTAGTTGACGAGAGGCGAGATGTACTGCTCAATTAAGCGCATGAATGCCGAGCAGCGCCTGGTCACCCGTGACCACATCGACTTCGGTCGGGTGTGGTCCGCAGCGTGTTGCGCCTGACGCGGCAGCGGGCCGTCTGACCGGCCCTTCCCTCCCTCGGAATCCCCGTCGCGGGCCGAGCTCCTTCCTTCGCAGCACCGTCGTACGCATGCGCTGAACGCGCGCTGAATTGCGGACGAACGGTGTGCGAGTCCTGGCCGCGCTGCCGCCGCCCCACCTCGCCCGAGGCCCCTGCCCCGGCGTCATCACACCCTGCTCATCACCTGGTTCCCAGCACCCTGAAGCGCCGTCACACCCGGCCGCTCCGAGGGCTGCTCCGCCGTGCCCCCGGGCTGCCCACGCCACGGCCCATGAGACTTGAGGAAAGGTCATCCGCCATGCCAGTGGAGTTTCTTGGCATCGCCGCCACCAACGACGGCTCCGAAACCACCCCGCGCTCCGGCGCCGCCTTTGACAAGGAGTACACGCTCCGGCTCGCCCGGGCGCACGAGGAACACGGCTGGGATCGGGTGCTGTTTGCCTATGGTTCCGGTTCCCCGGACCCCGCGCCGGCTGCCGCCTACATCGCGAGCAGGCTGGACCGCCTGCAGATCCTGCTCGCCCACCGGCCCAACGTCTCCTACCCGACCTACGCCGCGAAGACCTTCGCCACCCTCGACCAGATCAGCGAGGGCCGACTGACCGTGCACTTCATCACGGGCGGCAACGACCACGAGCAGGGCCGTGAGGGTGACACCCTCACCAAGGACGAACGCTACGCCCGCACCCGCGAGTACATCCGGATCGTCAAGAAGATCTGGACCACCCACGAGCCCTTCGACCACGAGGGCGAGCACTACCGGTTCCACGACTTCGTCAGCGACATCTTCCCCGTCCAACAGCCCCGTCCGAACGTGTCGTTCGGCGGCTCGTCGCCGGCCGCGTATGCCGCGGGGGCCGCTGAGGCCGACATCTACTGCCTGTGGGGTGAGCCCCTCGCGAGGACCGCAGAGCAGATCGACGCTGTGAAGGCCGCCGCGAAGGCCGCGGGCCGCATCGACGTGCCCCGCATCCAGGTCGCGTTCCGCCCGATCATCGCCCCGACGGAGGAGCTGGCCTGGGAGAAGGCCCACCGGACGGTCGGCGCGATCAAGGCCCGCAGGGAGAAGGGCGAGGCGATCACCAAGCGCCACAACGCCCCCTCCCAGCCACAGAACACCGGCTCGCAGCGGCTCATCGCCATCGCCGAGGCGGGGGAGCGCTACGACCGCGCCCTGTGGACCCCGACCGCTGCCGCGACCGGTGGCGCGGGCAACTCCAACGCTCTGGTCGGCACCCCGGAGACGGTCGCCCAGGCGCTGCTCGACTACTACGACCTCGGCGTCGACATCCTCTCGGCCCGCGGCTACGACCTGCTGGCCGACGCGGTCGACTTCGGCCGGTACGTGATTCCGATCGTCCGCGAGGAGGTCGCCAAACGCGACGCCCGGCGGGTGGCCCGCGGTCCGCAGACCCTCGCGGCGGTGCACGGATGACCTCCGTCGCACAACCACCCACGCCTTCAGCCGAGTTGGCAGTCATTCAAGCCCGCGTGTCCGACCCGCGGGTGAGACCGCTGTTGCGTGAGCTCGGCGACGAGTACTCCACGCGCTACGGCAAGGACGCGCACGCCGAGCTCGCCCGCTACCCCGATGAGGAGTTCACCGCTGAGCGGGGCGGTGTGCTGCTCCTGCTCCTCCAACACGGGGAGCCGGTCGCGGGCGGCGCCTTTCGCCGGTACGACGAGTCCACGGCCGAGCTGAAGCGGATCTGGACACACTCCTCCCACCGTCGGCGCGGCCTGGCCCGCCGTGTCGTCGCCGAGCTGGAGCGTGAGGTGAGCGCCCGCTGCTACCGGCGGATCTACCTGACCACCGGGCCGCGCCAGCCCGAGGCCCGCGGTCTTTACCTGGCCACCGGCTACACCCCGCTGTTCGACACCGAGGCCGACCCGGAAACCATCGGCCCCCTGCCGTTCGAGAAGCACCTGCCGTTCGAGAAACACCTGCCGACCGCGCCACCCCAGGGAGAGGCAGCCAGCCTGTGAACGTCCGTGGCACCACAATCCGTCTGCGCATGGCTGCCACCATCGCGCTGCTGCCCGTACTGATACTGACGCTGACCGCCTGCGGCGCCGACGACACCCACGGCACTACACCGGCGGGCGCCCAGGCAGCCCCGGCGCCGACCGACGATCCGGTCTCCGCCGTGCGCAAGGTGGACTCCGTCGCCGCCCTGCTGCCCGCTGACGCCCGCGCGTCCGGCACGTTGCGGGTCGGCAGATCGATCGGATCCCCGCCCGGCGCGTACTACCCGAACGGGCAGGACAAGCCGCCCGCGGGCCAGGACATCGACATCGCGGACGCGGTGGCCAAGGTCCTCGGCGTGAAGTTGGAGCGCCAGGGCGCCTCCTTCGAGACGATCCTGCCCGCCCTCGACAGCGGCAAGTACGACTTCGGCACCGGCAACTTCGGCGTCACCGCCGAACGGCTGAAGGCCATCGACTTCGTCACCTACATCAACGACGGCCAGGGCTTCGCGGTGAAGAAGGGCAGCACCGCGCTCAAGACGAAGGTCACCGACCTCGCCCAGCTGTGCGGGCTGACCATCGGCACCGGCGCCGGCACCACCTTCGAGGCGACCCTCACCGCGCAGAAGGGAGTGTGCGCCAAGGCGGGCAAGAAGCCGTACGACGTGAAGGTCTACTCGGAGAACGGGGCGACTCTCACCGCGCTCCAGCAGGGCCGGATCGACGTGATCATGTCGACCATCAACGGTCTGCGCCACCAGGCGGCACAACCCGCCGCACAGACCGCCTTCCTCGGTGAGTACCACCGCCTCGACGTCGGCTTCGCCTTCACGAAGGGCTCGCCTCTCACCAAGGCGTTCAAGGCCGCCGTCAACGAGCTGATCAAGAACGGCACTTACGCCCGGATCCTCAAGAAGTGGGGCACCTCCCCCTCCGCGATCGAGACGTCGCGGATCAACCCGCCCGAGCACACATAAGAGTCGAGCAGGACACCACGATGAGACCGATCACCGAAACCGTGCCACCCGGCGCGGCCATCCCGGGCGGCCGTCAAGCCCCGCCCACACATGACGATCCTGCTCTGCTCAAGGTCGTCCCCGCCCGCCATTACGCCCGCTGGCTCGCAGTCGCAGCCGTGACCGTGCTGGCCACACAGTTCGCACACGGGCTGGCCACCAACCCGGTCTGGGAGTGGAGCGTCTTTCGCGACTATGTCCTGTCCGAGACCATCGTGCAGGCGGTGTGGGTGACCCTCCAACTCACCGCCTACGCCACGGTGCTTGGCTTCCTCCTGGGAACCGTCCTGGCCTTCATGCGCCTGTCGCACAGCCCGGTGCTGCAGACCGTCGCCTGGACCTACATCTGGATCTTCAGGTCCATCCCGATGATCGTCCAGCTGGTGTTCTGGTTCAACTTGAGCGCCCTGTACGACAGGTTGGGCGTCGGCATCCCCTTCGGCCCGGTGTTCTGGTCCGTCGACAGCAACAGCGTCATCGGCACCATGGGTGCCGCCATCATCGGGCTGACGCTGCATCAGGCCGCGTACGCCGCCGAGATCGTGCGCGGCGGTGTCATCGCCGTCGACCACGGTCAGCTGGAGGCCGCTGCGGCGCTGGGCATTCCCCGGCTGCGACAGATCCGCCGGATCGTGCTCCCGCAGGCCATGCGTGCCATCCTGCCCACTGCCGGCAACGAGGTCATCGGACTGCTCAAGGGCACCTCGGTGGTCTACGTGATGGCTATCGGGGAGCTGTTCTACCAGGTGCAGGTGATCTACGGCCGCAACGGGCGGGTGATCCCGCTGCTGCTGGTCGCCACCGCCTGGTACGTGGTGCTGACCTCACTGCTGTCGGTCGCGCAGTACTACGTGGAGCGGCGTTACGCCCGGGGCGCGAACCGCACCCCGCCGCCCACCCCGCTCCAGCGCGCCCGACTCTTCGTCCGCACCCAGCGCGCGGCAGCAGCCCAGCGCAACCAACCCGTCGTACCCGTGAAGCCTTTGGGAGACAGCCGATGAGCGATGTGACGGCGGCCGTAAGAGAAGCGAAGCCGACGGTCGCGGACGTGATGGTGGACGTCCACGGCATCCACAAGAGCTTCGGCCCGCTGGAAGTGCTGCGCGGCGTCGACCTCCAGGTCCGTACCGGCGAGGTCACCGTGATCCTCGGCCCTTCCGGCTCCGGCAAGTCCACGCTGCTGCGCACCATCAACCATCTGGAGAAGGTCAACCGCGGCTGGATCGCCATCGACGGCGAACTCATCGGTTACCGCCGCTCCGGCGGCAAACTGCACGAACTCAAGGAGAAGGACGTTCTGAGGCAGCGCACTCACATCGGGTTCGTCTTCCAGAACTTCAACCTCTTCCCGCACCTGACCGTGCTGGAGAACCTCGTCGAGGCGCCCGTCTCCGCGCTGCGCCGTCCGCGCAAGGAGGCGGAGGAAACCGCCCGCCGTCTCCTGGAGAGGGTCGGCCTCGCCGACAAGACCGACGCCTATCCACGGCAACTGTCCGGAGGGCAGCAGCAGCGCGTGGCCATCGCCCGCGCACTCGCCATCGAACCCAAGGTACTGCTGTTCGACGAGCCCACCTCGGCGCTCGACCCGGAACTCGTCGGTGAAGTCCTCGACGTCATCAAGGACTTGGCCCGCGCTGGAACCACCATGATCGTCGTGACTCACGAGATCGGCTTCGCCCGCGAGGTGGCCGACACCGTGGTGTTCATGGACGACGGTGTCGTCGTGGAACAGGGCCCGCCCGCGGCCGTCCTGGACCACCCGCGGTACGAGCGCACCCGCGCCTTCCTCTCGAAGGTCCTCTGACCACCCCTCACTCCTGCCCACACTCGTAAGGAGCACGACCATGTCCACCTCGATCACCCGCCGCACCGCCGCCGCGCTGGGAGTGACCGCCGCCCTCTTCCTCGCCGCGTGCGGCAACCCCTCCGACGGTGGCACGACCGAGGTCGCAGCCACGTCAGGAAGCAAGACGAAGATCAACGTGAGCCCGGACCAGGACCGCATCACCACCGACAAGGTCAACTCCATAGCAGCCGAGCTCCCGGAGAGGATCCGCAAGAGAGGCACATTGGAGATCGTCGACTCGTCAGGCTCCGCCGCGCCCCTGACCTTCTACGCCACCGACAACAAGACCGTCATCGGCGTCGAGCCCGACATCGCCTCCCTGGTCGCCGACGTGCTCGGCCTCGAGCCGCACATCAACACGGTCTCCTGGGAGAACATCTTCGTCGGCCTCGACAGCGCCAAGTACGACGTCGGCTTCAGCAACATCACCGTCACCGAGGAACGCAAGGAGAAGTACGACTTCGCCCCCTACCGCGAGGACAACCTGGGCTTCGAGGCGAAGCAGGGCAGCGGCCTGAAGATCACCGGGCCGAAGGACGTGGCGGGCAGGACCGTCGCCGTGGGCAGCGGCACCAACCAGGAGAAGCTGCTCATCGAGTGGAGCAAGGAGAACGAGAAGGCCGGCCGCAAGCCGGTGAACATCAAGTACTACCAGAACGAAAGCGACACCTACCTCGCCCTCCAGTCCGGCCGAATCGACCTCTACCTCGGCCCCAACCCGACCGCCGCCTACCACGCGGCCACCACCGGGAAGACAGAAGTCGTCGGCACCTACTCCGGTGCCGGCACCACCCTCCAGGGGCTCATCGCGGCCACCACCAAGAAGGACAGCGGTCTGGTCGAGCCGCTCGCCGCAGCGCTCAACGAGATCATCGACAACGGCACCTACGACAAGGTGCTCAAGCGCTGGGGCCTGTCCGGCGAGGCCGTGACCAAGTCCGAGGTCAACCCGCCCGGACTGCCCAGGACCAACAAGTAGCGCCGCCGAGGGCGCGGGGTCGCAATGCGTGGTCCCGCGCCCGCCCTACCCATACCTCACGCTCCCCCCATACCTCACGCTCCCGAAGGATCCGCAATGGCCACTGTCCTGTCCGTCTCCGGAAGCCCCTCTGCCACCTCTCGCACCGCCCGCCTGCTGCGCCACCTGGACGCGCGACTCACGGCACAGGGACACGAGGTGATCCCCCTGGACGTCCGCACCATCTCCGCCGAGGCCCTGCTGGGCGCGGACTTCCGGCACCCGGCGATCGTCGAGGCGACCGAACTGTTCGCCCGCGCCGACGGGGTAGTGATCGGCACACCCGTCTACAAGGCCGCCTATTCCGGGCTCCTGAAGTCCCTGCTGGACCTGCTGCCGCAGTACGGCCTGGTCGGCAAGACGGTCCTCCCGCTGGCGACCGGCGGGAGTACGGCGCACGTCCTGGCGATCGACTACGCGCTGCGTCCGGTACTCAGTTCCATGGGCGCCGCTCACATCGTGCAGGGTTGGTTCACGCTCGACAAGGACCTCGCGGTGGGCGCTGACGGCACCCTGACCGTCGCGCCGGGCCCCGCCGAGGCGCTCGCACAGATCGTCGACCAGTTCTCCGAAGCCCTCGGCAACCGTACGGCCCTGCCGACGGCCGCCGGACGAGCTGCTTGACAGTGACCGCCGATGGGGCGGGTGTCGGTGTTGGTGACGTGCGTGGGGGCGGGGGAGGGGCTCCCTGGGCCCGTTCGCGATACCCGTCGGCGGGGGCCTCATTGGGAAGGCCCTCTTGACGCGGCGCGAGGAGGGCCTGACACTCCGAAGCACAGATCTCTAGTGAACTGGTAGGAAATTATGGAGCGTCCGGAGCCGCCCGCCGACCGCGCCGTGCGCGCCGGACGGTCGCCACTCCTGCTGACCTCCCGCCGTCACATCGATCTCCTGCGTGTCTGCAGCGCGGCGAACCCTCCGCGCTGACGCCGGCGGTGGCCATCGGCACCGCATCTCCGCCGGGTACGGGTGCGCGCCGACGCCGCTGCGCGCCCCATGACCCCACGCGCGCCCACGGCGCCCTCTGAGAGCCAGAAGCCGGAACCCGGACCCAGGGAGACACATGCCCGCCGCACCCCTGCCCACCGTGCCGTCCCTCTCCTCTTCGCCGTCGTTCCGGGGAAGGATCGGCTGTGACGCGAGCAGTGGCTACTACGCCGTGCCGCGCCGCTACCGCCTCCACCTCTCGCTGTCCTGTCCCCACTGTCTGCGGATCGCCATCACCCACAGCCTGCTCGGCCTGGGAAAGGCCCTCCCCGTGGCACTGTTGCCGGCCGTGCCCGACAGCCCCGATGGCGGTCACTCCGCTCTGCGCCCGTTGTACGAGGCCAGTTCGCACCGGCATCCCGGACCGGCTGACGCGCCGGTGCTGAGCGACGACTGGACGGGGCGGATCGTCAGCACGGACACGCCGGGCATCCTCCGGGACTTGGCCAGGCACTTCGGTGGTGAGGGCTCTACCCGGCCCGTCCTCTACCCATCCGGTGCGGAGCAGGAGATCGAAGCCGTCGGACACCTTTGCGAGAACGGCATCAACGAAGCCGCACAGCAAGCCGGGCAGGCCGGGCGAGCCGGGCAGGCAGACACCGACGCCATGGCAAGGCAGAGCGCGCTCAGTTCCCTCCTCCGCGTCCTGAACTCATTGGAGTGGCGGCTCACCCACCAGGACTTCGTCCTCGGCGACGAAATGACCGCCGCCGACGTGCAGTTGTGGGTGACCCTGGTACAACTCGACACCGTGCACCGTCTGCACCTGGACGCCGCTGCGGTCCACCGCGTCGCCGACCATCCGCACCTGTGGGCCTACGCTCGGCGACTGGCCTCCCACCCTGCCTTCGGCACCCACCTCGACCTGGACGGCATCGCCCGCCGACACCATGCCCACTGCCAAGGCCTGGAGGCCGCAGGAGCGGCGGTGCAGATCCTGGACTGGCCCGTACACATCGTGGACGCGGGCGCCGTCCAGCGGCGTCCGGACGGTTTCATGGAACCGCAATACGCCCTCCACCTTCATCCGTCCGGATCCGCCTAACCTGCGACGACATGGACCCTGTCGCGCCGGAGCCCGTCAGGGCCCGTGCGAAGCAGGACAAGCAGCCGGAAGAGCGGAGGTAAATGGTGTCGTTCCCCGTTTCCCGCGGTCTGGTCCCGGCTGCCGGGGTGCGCGCCGGGCGCAGCTGCGTCCGCCTGTACTCCCGGTCCTACATTGACCTGCAACGGGTGGCCGGCGCTCTCTGTTGTTCCTGACCTGTTCCTCGCCGCTCGGCCCTCCGCATGAGGGCCGGTGATCACACACGGTCGACCAGGAAGGCACCCTTGTCGTGTCCGCACCTCCCTCTCTTCACCTCGCTGTGGCGCTGGATGGCGCCGGCTGGCACCCGGCTGCTTGGCGCGAGCCGGGCGCCCGGCCCAACGCCCTGTTCACCGCCGGCTACTGGGCCGACCTCGTGGCCGAGGCCGAACGCGGCCTGCTCGACTTCGTGACGTTCGAGGACTCACTCGGGCTGCAGTCCTCGCACCCCACGGAGCCGGACGAGCGCACCGACCAGGTGCGGGGCAGGCTGGACGCGGTGCTCGTCGCCGCCCGGGTCGCACCGCTGACGCGGCACATCGGGTTGGTGCCGACCGTGATCGCCACCCACACCGAGCCGTTCCACATCGCCAAGGCGATCGCCACCCTGGACTACGTCAGCGCCGGCCGTGCGGGCTTGCGCGTGCAGGTGTCGGCACGGCAGAACGAGGCCGCGCACTTCGGCCGTCGGACCTTCCCGCGTCTCCGCTTCGAAGACCGGGACACCCCGGACGGCCGCACATTGATCGCTGAGCTCTTCGAGGAGGCCGCCGACCACATCGAGGTGGTGCGCCGCCTGTGGGACAGCTGGGAGGACGAGGCGGAGATCCGCGATGTTGCCACCGGGCGGTTCATCGACCGCGACAAGCTGCACTACATCAACTTCGAGGGCAAGCACTTCAGCGTCAAGGGACCCTCGGTCACTCCTCGGCCACCGCAGGGACAGCCCATCGTCAGCGCCCTCGCGCACCAGAGCGTGCCGTACCAACTGGTGGGCCACTCGGCCGACATCGGTTACGTCACCCCGCACGACACCGGCCAGGCCCGCGCCGCCGTCGGTGAAATCCGTGCCGCCCAGGCTGAGGCGGGGCGGGCGGATGAGCCGCTGCACATCTTCGGTGACCTGGTCGTGTTCCTGGACGACGATTCTCCGGCGGCGGAGGACCGCAAGGCCCGTCTCGACGACCTCGCCGGCCACGTATACACGAGCGACGCCGAAGTGTTCACGGGTACACCCGGGCAGCTGGCGGACCTCCTGCTGGAGTGGCGTCGGGCCGGCCTCAGCGGCTTCCGGCTGCGCCCCGGTGTGATCGGTCACGACCTGGAGCAGATCACGCGGGGCCTGGTGCCCGAACTCCAGCGCCGAGGCGCCTTCCGAGACACCTACGAGGCGGACACCTTGCGCGGGCTCCTCGGCCTCGCCCGCCCCACGAACCGTTACACCGCTGCCTGAAGCCGGAGGAGGCGTACGACCATGAGCAAGAAACTGCCGACCACCGGCACGCAGGCCACGAGCAAGACGGCCACGAGCAAGACGCCCACGAGCAAGACGGCCGCGAGCAAGTCGACCACGGGCAGGCCCCTGAAGCAGATCCATCTCGCGGCCCATTTCCCCGGCGTCAACAACACCACCGTGTGGAGCGACCCGCAGGCAGGCAGCCACATCGAGTTCAGCTCGTTCGCGCACTTCGCACGGACCGCAGAACGGGCCAAGTTCGACTTCCTGTTCCTCGCCGAGGGGCTGCGGCTGCGCGAACAGGGCGGCCACATATACGACTTGGACGTGGTGGGGCGGCCCGACACCTTCACCGTCCTGTCCGCGCTGGCCGCCGTCACCGAACACATCGGCCTGACCGGCACCATCAACTCCACCTTCAACGAGCCCTACGAGGTGGCCCGCCAGTTCGCCGGCCTGGACCACCTCTCCGGCGGGCGCGCCGCCTGGAACGTCGTCACCTCCTGGGACGCCTTCACCGGCGAGAACTTCCGGCGCGGCGGCTTCCTCCCGCAGGAGCAGCGCTATTCCAGGGCCAAGGAGTTCCTGTCCACCGCGACCGAGCTGTTCGACTCCTGGCACGGCGACGAGATCGTCGCCGATCGGGAGTCCGGCATCTTCCTGAAGGACGCGCAGGCCGGAGCCTTCGTCCACCAAGGACAGCACTTCGACATAGCCGGTCGGTTCAACGTGCCGCGCAGCCCGCAGGGCCGCCCGGTGATCTTCCAGGCCGGTGACTCCGACGAGGGGCGCGAATTCGCCGCCTCCAGCGCCGACGCCATATTCAGCCGGCACAGCGCCCTGGAGGCGGGCCGTGACTTCTACGCCGACGTCAAGGGACGCCTGACCCGCCATGGCCGGACCCACGACCAGCTGCTCATCCTCCCCGCGGCGACCTTCGTACTCGGCGACACCGACGCCGAGGCGCAGGAGCTGGCGCATGAGATACGACGCCAACAGGTCAGCGGCCAGACCGCGATCAAGTACCTCGAACACGTCTGGAACCGGGACCTCTCCGCGTACGATCCGGACGGCCCGCTCCCCGACATCGACCCGGACCCCGGCGAGAACACCATCGCCCGCGGCCGGGCCAGCGTCCGGATGTTCCGCGACCCGCTCGCCATCGCCAGGGAATGGCGCGAGCGTGCCGCGGCGGAGAACCTGTCGATCCGCGAGCTGGTCATCGAGACCACCGGACGCCAGGCGTTCGTCGGTTCCCCGGCCACCGTCGCCGAGACCATCAACGCCTTCGTCCAGGCGGACGCGGCAGACGGCTTCATCCTGGTCCCGCACATCACCCCCGGCGGCCTGGACGGGTTCGCCGACACCGTCGTCCCGCTGCTCCAGGAACGCGGTGTGTTCCGCCACGACTACACAGGCAGCACGCTCCGCGACCACCTCGGTCTGGCGCACCCCGACGCACGCGCGGAGCCGAAGACCCGGCGGGCGGCGTCGTGAAGTTCCTGGCCATCACCCTCATCGTGCACGCCCCGCATCCGGTTACCGGTGTCCCGAAGTCCACCAACGAGCGTTTCCGCGAGGTGATCGACAACGCGCTGCTGGCCGAGGATCTCGGGTTCGACGGTTTCGGCGTCGGCGAACGCCACGAGCGGCCCTTCATCTCCTCCTCACCCCCGGTCGTGCTCAGCCACATCGCCGCGCTCACCTCCCGCATTCGGCTGTTCACCGCTGTCACCACCCTCAGCCTGCTCGACCCGGTACGCGCGTACGAGGACTACGCGACCCTGGATCACCTGTCAGCGGGCCGTCTCGACTTGATCATCGGCAAGGGCAACGGCACCGCCCAGCGAGAGCTGTTCCACGTCACACCCGAGGACCAGTGGGAGCGCAACGCCGAGAGCTACCAGCTGTTCCGCCGGATCTGGCGGCAGGACAAAGTGAGCGCCGCCCCGCGCTTTCGTCCCGAGCTGGCAGACGCCGAGGTGTGGCCGAGACCGTTCCAGCAACCCATCCGGGTCTGGCACGGCAGCGCGACGAGCCAGGAATCGGTCGACCTCGCCGCCCGCTACGGGGATCCGCTCTTCTCCGCCAACGTCACCCACCCGATCGAGCCGTACGCCGATCTCATCCGCTACTACCGGGAGCGATGGAAGCACTACGGCCACGACCCGGATCAGGCCGTCGTCGGGGCGGGGACGGCCGGCTACTACGGGGCCCGCACCTCACAGGAAGCGATCGCCGCATACCGGCCGGTGTTCGAGGGCTATCTCGCGTTCCAGAAACGCCTGGGCGTCGAGCCGGTGTTCGCCACCCTGGAGGACTTCGTCGAACGCAGCTCGGCGCTGATCGGCAGCCCGCAGCAAGTGATCGACAAAGTGCACCGCTACTACGAGCAGTTCGGACACAGCGTGCTCCACCTGCACGCCGACGCGGGTGGGCTCACCCACGCCCAGCACCGTGCCTCGCTCGAACTGTTCCAGTCCGACATCGCCCCCGTTCTGCGACGCGACATCCCCGACCCGCCGTTCCCCTGGGGCCCGGTCATCGCCGAGCCCGCATCCGCATCGGCACCCGCATCCGCACCCGCGCCCACCGACCGCTGAGGAGCAACACCCGACCATGTCCGGCATCCCCCTTGGAGTCCTCGACCTCCTCCCGATCACGTCCGGCTCCACCGCCGCGGAAGCGGTGCGCAACACCATCGACCTCGCCCAGCAGACCGAGCGTCTCGGCTACACGCGCTACTGGTTCGCCGAGCACCATCTCAACCCCGGCGTGGCCGGGACCTCTCCCGCCGTCGTACTGGCCCTGACCGCCTCAGCGACCTCCACGATCAGGATCGGATCCGGGGCCGTACAGCTCGGTCACCGCACCGCCCTGTCCACCGTCGAGGAATTCGGGTTGATCGATGCACTGCACCCGGGGCGACTCGACCTGGGCCTCGGCCGTTCGGGCGGACGACCCCACAAACAGACGGCAGACGCTCGGCAGACCACGACCCCCGTCGCCGACGGGCAGGCCCCCAACGGTCTGAAGATCCCGCCTCGGTTCTCCCCTGAACACCTGATCGGCTCGCCGCGTTTCCTGCTCCAGCAGAAACTGTTGCACCAGCCGGGCGCGCGGCCCCAGGACTACGGCGAGCAGATCGACGACATACTTGCGCTCCTGCGCGGCGACTACCGTTCCGCAGACGGGATCGAAGCGCACGCCGTCCCCGGCGAGGGCGCCAAGCTGCAGGTATGGATCCTCGGCAGCAGCGGCGGACAGAGTGCCGATGTAGCGGGTCGCAACGGCTTGCGTTTCACGGCCAATTACCACGTCAGCCCGGCCACCGTACTAGAGGCGGCCGACGGCTACCGCGCGGCGTTCCAGCCGTCCGACCACCTCGACAAACCCTATGTCAGTGTCTCCGCAGACGTGGTCGTCGCCGAGCACGACGAAGCCGCCCGCGAACTGGCCGCCGGCTACGGCCCGTGGGTCCGTAGCATCCGCACCGCCGAGGGGGCCATCCCCTTCCCGACTCCTTCGCAGGCCCGCGCCCACGCCTGGACCGAAGCGGACCGGGCTCTGGTCGCCGACCGCGTCGATACCCAGTTCGTCGGCTCTCCGGGACGCGTCGCCGACCAGCTAGAACAACTGCAGGAGGCCACCGGCGCCGACGAGCTGATCATCACCACCATCACTCACGCCCACGCCGACCGGGTGCGCTCGTACCAACTCCTAGCAGAGGAGTGGCACCGCCGATGAGCCGATCGTGGCCCCGTTCCTGACGAACCGTCGACACCGCCGACACGGCCGGGAGGCAGCGGACTGGGTGGTGTTACGCAGGGGCGCCGAGCGGCGGGTGTTCGAGCACGCGGGGCTTGTACTCGACCAGTTGGGTGCGGCCGTCGAAGGTTCGGTGCTCGATCATCTCGAGGGCGATGTCCGGATAACCGTCGTAGATGCGTTCTGCGCCCGTGGCCCCGGTGATGACCGGGAACATCACGACCCGGAAGCGGTCGACGAGTCCGGCTCGTAGCAAGGACCGGCACAGGCGGAGGCTGCCGATCGTGCTCAGGAGCCCTGAGCCGCTCGACTTCATGGCTCGGACCGCCTCGATGGCGTCGTCGCGGACGAGCGTGGAGTTGGCCCATGTCAGTGGCCCCTCGAGCGAGGAGGAGAACACCATCTTGGACGCTTGCGTGAGTTCGTCGACAGACGCCTCTTCCTCGGGCCTGAACTCGTCTTGGCCATTTGGGACCTCGCCTGCGGCGAAGCCCGACATCTGGCGGTAGGTGTTCGTCCCCATCAGGTAGGTGGCCTCGGGCTGCTCCCCGAGCCAGGCGAGGTACTCCGGGCCCTCGAGGCCCCAGAACCCGGGCCACCCCTCGCCCGACGCGTGGCCGTCGAGGGAGGTGATGAAGTCAACGAGAAGCTCCGACATGGCGATGTCCTTTCCTCAGGTGCCACGAGCTTGGACTGGAGGGGCGCCACAAACTCATCGGCCGCGCTGTAGAGGTACGGCTTTCGCCGCAATGGGGGCGCCGTCTCTTCCCAGCACGATCGCAGTTGGACCTGCAGTCCCAGAACGGAGCACCAGCAATTCCCGACCTACGACCAGTTGCGGTGTAACCGATGGTGACCATTGTCGGCTCGGCGGCATTAGCCGTGGGCTGGTGGCTGATCGTTTGGACGGCGCCTTCCGGCCCAGGCAAGTGCATCCTCGGCTTGGACAGCCAGCCTGGTGACGAGGTCGGCAGCGGGAGGCAGATCGGTGATGAGGTCGACGCCCTCGCCCGCCCAGACCGGCAGGGACGGGATCATTCCTCGAGCCACGTCGTCCTGGTAATCCTGACGGGCCTGGGAATCGCCGGCCAGCTCGGCCTCCCGGCCACGCCATCGGTCGAGATAGGGGTGGCCGAGAGTACGGGCGGTGTACCTCTCGTTCGGCCAGCTCGCGCCGCGGGCGATGTCCAACACGCTGCTGCGTTCAGTGTCCTGTCCGTGTCCTTCGAGGATGGCCTTGCTGATGGAGCGGTCGACCAGGGCTTCGGCCGTGGCCTGAAAGCGGGTGCCGATGAGAGCTCCGGCGGCACCCAGAGCCAGCGCTGCGGCGACGCCACGGCCATCGGCGATCCCGCCGGCTGCCAGGACCGGTACCGGTGCCGCGATGTCCACCGCGAGCGGCACGAACGGCAGTGTGGAGCGCCCGCGGCGGGCGCCGTGGCCACCGCTCTCCGTTCCTTGCGCCACGATGACGTCGGCGCCCTCGTCCACGGCCTGCTTGGCCTCGTCCAGATCGGTGACCTGAACGATCAGAACCGCGTCCGACCGGCGGATCCGATCGACGAACGGGCTCGGGTCACCGAAGGACAACATCACCGCCGCGGGATTGAACTCCAGCGCCTGCTCCACCGCGTCGGCATCGATCGTCCACGTCAAAAGCCGACACCCCACGGCCGGTCGGTTCCCTCCGCGACGATCGGCAGCTCTCGCTCCAGCCAAGCCCGGTCCCCGTACGCGCCGCCCAGCAACCCGAGGCCGCCTGCCCGGGAGACGGCCGCTGCCAGTGCGCCACCGGCCGAACCGCCCATCGGCGCCAGCACGACTGGGTGCCGCACGCCCAACAACTCCGTGAACTCCGTCGATAACGCCATGCCCCCATCATTGCTTCTCGCACCGACGGCCATGACCCGGGTCGAGGCAACGCGCCTTCGCAAGAGCACCACACCGAGCTGCCTACCATCGGAACGAAACTCGTCTCTGAGGATGGGCCCCGCCGATGACGGCCCGAACAGCGAACCCCCGCCGTGGGGCGTATCGGTCGAGCGGGCAATGCTCCGGCGGCCCGCGGCGAGACCCTCGGCGACGTGGTGCCCGCACCCCGCTCGCGGGGTCGGGCTTGTGGGGTCCGGCGGGGGAGCGATTGTCAGGTGCAGTGCAGGCCGTCGCGAATGATGGCACGGGCCAGACGGCCCTTTCGTCAGTGCCGGCTCAATCGCCGCTCGATGGCCTTCAGCAACTCATCCAGCGCCCCTTTGTGTGTCCGGCCCTTTGGCCGGGCCAGTCCTACCCGGCTCGGTGAGACCCCGCGGACTGGACGGAAGACCACGTTTGGGTGGGAGTAGAAACGAGCTGTCGAGGCCGGGGCCAGCGCTACGCAGCCGGCGGCCACCGCTGCGAGCCATTCGTCGGGCCGGCTGGTGACGGCGCCGACCCGTACGGGATGCCCTTCCCGTTCCTCCGCCGCAAGCCAATGCTCCCTCCAGGTACCGGTGTCGACTGGTGCCGCGACGAACGGCTCGTCCCACAGCTCCCTGAACTCCACCGTCCCGTTGTTCGCCAGCGGATGTCGGGCAGGCAGCAGCACCCCACGTTCCTCGACGAACAACTCCCGTACGTTCAGCCCCTCTTGCCCCAGCACTGGCAAGCGCACCACTGCCGCGTCCACTTCGCCCCGGGCCACGCCGGCACTTGGGTCCGACCAGTCGAACTGACGCAGATCCACCCGCCACTGCGGCTGCACCTGCTGGAACTCGGCGATGGCCTCGTGGACGGCGCCCACGGCGCCCGCGTCCAGGAAGCCCAGGCGCAGCACCCGCGCTGCCCGGCCGGTTGCCTGTACCGCCTCGTCCCAGCCGTCCAGCAGTGCGGGCACGCGCGCGGCGAGCTCTCGACCGGCATCGGTCAGCGCCATCCCGGACCGCGAACGCGCGAAGAGCCGTACCCCGAGATCGTCCTCCAAGCGCCGGATCTGCTTGGTCAGCGCGGGCTGCGAGACGAACAGCCTCTGCGCCGCCCCGGTCAGGCTGCCCTCAGCCGCCACTGCGGCGAAGTACCGGAGCAGGCGCGTGTCCACATCCATGCCGCCAGGTTATAGAAGCACGTATTGGACGGTGCCGAAGGGCCGGCGGAACCTGAAGGCATGACCGGTACCCAGCTCGCATTCCTCGTCGTCACTTTGTTCACCGCCGTGATCAACGTCGTTATCGCCGTAGCCGACCTCGCCGGAGCGCGCTTCGTGCTGGCCAACTCGGCGCAGGTGGGCGTGCCCCGGTCCTGGCTGCCCTGGCTGGCCGAGCTCAAGTTGGCTGGGGCTGCGGGCCTCCTCCTCGGTCTCTTCGACGCGGCACTGCGGCCCCTGGGTGCCGCCGCGGCCTGCGGTCTCGTCCTGCTCTACCTGGGCGCAATCGCCTTCCATCTGCGCGCCCGCGTGCTCTACAACCTCGCGTTTCCCGGCTTCTACTGCGCCACCGCCGTCGCCGCGTTGGCCTTGACCATGTCCTCTTGAAACACCGCAGCGGAACGATGAAGGCAGAGGCACGTCTCTGTTGTCGGTTCCGGTACTCTCGGCGCCATGTCTGCTGCTTCGTGTGCGGCTTGTGCCGCAGTGACGAGGACGTTCCGCTAGCGGCGGGGCGTCTCTCTCACTTCTGCAGAACGTGTCGTCGCTTCGTGGTCGAGCCGAAGCGGCACGTTGGTGCTGCTCGGAACTTCTTCTGAGCAACGGAGCACTTGGTGATTTCAGGCATTCTCTCTGCGCGCCGGGACGGATCGTGCCCGGTGCGTGCACGGCTTGTGCTGTCCAGCATGGCCATGCTGCAGTTCTTCATCGCGGTCGATGTAACGGTGGTCAACGTCGCCCTGCCCTCGATCGGTGCGGACTTCGGCGTCGACGGTCATGCGCTGACCTGGGTGGTGGTCGGGTACACGATGACCGGTGGCGGACTATTGATGCTCGGCGGCCGGCTGGGCGACGTGCTCGGCAGGCGCCGCGTCCTCCTTCTCGGTACCACTGTCTTCGGCGGCGCTTCGTTGCTGGCCGGGCTCGCGCCCTCCTTCGCCCTGCTGGTAACGGCCCGGCTGTTGCAGGGGGCCGGTGAGGCGATCGCGCTTCCTGCTGCGATGTCGGTGATCGTGCTCATGTTCCCTGAAGGACCGCGCAGGTCACGGGCGTTGAGCGTGTGGGCGGCCGTCGCCAGCTGTGGTCTCGTCCTTGGGTTCGTGGTCTCCGGTTTCATCACCGAACTCTTCGGCTGGCGGTGGATCTTCCTGGTGTCCGTGCCGTTCATCCTGGTCGTCCTCGGGGCAGTCATTTTCCTCGTACCGGGCGAACGGCCCGTTGGGAGAGGCCCGTTGGACCTTCCCGGTTCGTTCCTGCTGATCGTGGCTCCGCTGCTTTTCACTTTCGGAGTCGTCGAAGCGGGTGAGGCCAACGGCACGATGCCCTGGCTCGCGCCGGTGGCTCTGGCGGGCTCAGCAGCGGCCGGTGGCATGTTCTTCCGTGTCGAGCGGCGCTCACGCAATCCGCTCGTGCCGCTGCGGATCTTCCGTTACCGTCCCCGGGTTCTGGCCAACCTGGCGACCGTTCTGGTCAGCGCAGCACTGTCCACTTCGTTCCTGCTGTTCACGTACTACCTGCAGGACCGGTTGGACGCCGGCCCGCTCCAGGCCGGTCTGACGATGCTGCCTCTGGCGGTGTCTCTGATCACGGCCTCAGTGCTGGTTCCCCGGGTACTCGAACGCTGGGGCGCCCGGCTCTGTGTCCTGGCCGGGATCTGCTGCACCGCGCTGGCGATGGGCGCCATCGCTCTGGTCTCGCACTTCGGGGCCACCGGCCTGGCGATGGTTCCGGCCATGGTGTTCATCGCCGCCGGGATGTGTCTCGGGATCGTCGGGCTGCAGTACATCGCGGTGATCAAAGTGACCGAAGACGACGCGGGCATCGCCTCCGGCATCCAGCGAGCCGCCGACCAGCTGGGCGGCTCCACAGGGATCACGCTGTACGTCGGTATCGGGTTCGCTCCCGCCCTGGGCGGTACCGACCCTTTCCTTGCCAGCAGTGGCCTGGCCCTCGCCGGGCTCGCTGTGGCCGGGTTGGTCACCTGGCGCATCTCCGTGCCCACCGCCACCATGACGGCGGAATCGATGACCTGACCTCCAACAGGGTTGTGCCCGTCCGGCCGGAGAGCCGGAGGGGCACAACACCCTGCGGGCGAACTGGCGGGCGGTGCGGAGCAGATCGAGGGAGGCCGTGGTCTCGGAGGCGTACGTGATGGAGGGCCGGTGAGGAACACCTTCTGTTGCATTGAGGGCGCGTCGATGCGGTGGACTCCGGTGCGGTGGGCGAACGAGACGGTCTGTAGACGGCCTTGGACCCCGTGCGGGACGGTGAAGAGCCCGCTGGCGGTGGCGCAGGGGAGGGGTAAGCCCCAAGAGTGTCGGTCTTCAGTTGGTGCGGGAGGCACCCGGTCCCGGCTTAGTGGCGTACCCGGCAAGGAGCCGCGCCCCTGGCCCACGACGTGCGCCCATCCACCCCTTCGTCATCCGCGGAGTGAGACGTCGAAGCCGTCAACGGTGGCTGCGCCGTTCGCCATGTACTGGGCGGAGCGGTGGCCATGCGATCCGGCAGGATGGCCGCATGTCCCACACCCCCATACGCCCCGCACAGTCCTTCAACGAGAAGTGGATCGCTCAGGTCCTCGATGGTTTCATCGAAGGTTCCGGACACTGAGAGCCCGGCACGCTCGCCTTGTTCACCGAGGTCGGCGACTTCCTGACCGGAAGCGGCGAGACGCCACCCGCGCGCTACCGAGGCTGGCCGGGCAGCGCTTCGTCGAGTTGCGCACCGGTACCGTCGCCCAGTCGCCGGGACTGGGTCGGATCACGGCCATCGAGCCGGTACTCGCGGGCGGTTGGGACACACCTGAGCGGTTGCGGCGCCTGGTGCATCTGGTACGGCAGAAAGGCCCCGCGCCCTGGGACCGTGAGGCGGCCGCGGTGCTCGCCGAGCGGACCGGGCTGAGCCGGGCGGGCGCCGCGCTGCTGCTCGCCGGAATACCCGATGTGAAGTACGGATACGCGGGCCTGGATGCCGAGGCGCGCAAGGTGATGGGGCTGAAGCAGTCCGAAGCCGAGGCCGGTGAGCGGGAGTTGGCGACCCTGCGGGTGGCCGATCGCCTCGACCTGCTGGCCGACGTGCTGCCCGCTGACCCCGGGCAGCTGTGGCTGGAGGGCGGGCAGCTGGCGCTCGCCGAGCGGATCGCCGAGGCCTGGCGGAGGCAACAGGGCGTACGCCCCGCCGTGCCCGAGTCGACCCTCGCCGTCGCTGCCGAGCACAGCGATGTACGGATGGCCCCGGCAGCCGTGTGCGCCGTGTTCGCCGATCCCGCGCGCGAGCCGCGACTGACCCGCGACCCCGACACCCGGCTGCGGGTGAACAGCATCAGCGGCGGCGGCTGGGAGGGCGACGAGGGGTTCCGTTTCACGGAGCTGCTCGCCGTGGTCTGTGACGCCGTCGACTGGGTGTACGCCGAGCTTCCGGAAGGAGATCCCGTACGCAGGGGTGTCCCCGAGACCCTTCGGCTGCTGCGGGAGCGCCTGGCCCACCCGGGGCTGCTGCTCTCCGCCCGTGGCCGCAGCCTGCGCGGCCGCACCGTGGCGGAACTGCTGCCAGGCTTCCCCGGCGCCCTGCCCTACTTGGACGCGGCCGAGCCGCTCGCCCATCCCACGCTTGACGACGGCCTGGTCGTCGTGTCCGAGGCCGGGTTCGACCGGCGCGGTGAGCGCGAGGCACCCGGCGTGTACTTCCGGCCCGGCCGCTACGGGGCCGACGAGCGCTCGCGGCGCCTGGAGACCGTCGTCGACGCGGAGGACTCGCATCTGGCGGTGGTCCGACGGCTGCGTGGTCCCGAGTTCGAGCGGATCGTGCAGCGCATGACCGAGGGGTCTCTGCCGCCGGGCGGCTACGAAACCGATCCGCGGCTGTCCGCGCCAACGGTGGTCGAGGAGGCGGTCGCCGCCACCGGTCTGGATACAGACGCCGCCACTCTTTATCTGCAGCTGTTGGCCCTGCCCGTGCCCACCGATCGCCGTATCCGCCGCTTCAACCGGTGGACTGCCGCTCACCACAAGGCCGTTGCGGCCACACTCGTCGAGGCCGGTCTGGTGGTCGCCGACCGCAGGGCCCGGGCCGGGCGGGGGGTGTTCCTGCCCGGTGACTGGGCGAGCGGGGACAAGTTCTACCCTCCGATGGAGACCTGGAAGGCCGGACTGCTCGGGGTCCGCACCATCGGGCGCAAGGTCTACTCCCGACCCGTCGCCGGCCCCCTGCCCGAACTCTTCGCCCGGGCCTGGCGGACGCGCGCTGACTGATCCCCCCCAGCCCGATAAGTACGCACTGCACCTCCGCTTCTGTGCCGAGGGCCCGGCCGTGAGACCAACCAGGAGGTCGCCGAGGCCAAGTACCGCGGTCAGATCGGTGTCTACGCCTCCAGCTCCCTGCCCTGGGCGGGCGGTGACTCCTCTACTGCTCTCGAAGTCGGGTGTGAGTTTGTGCCAAGATCGCGGGATGCTGCGACTCACTGATTTCATTATCGACTGCCCGGACACGATGAAGCTGGCGGCCTTTTACTCCGAGGTGACGGGCCGTCCGATCAAGGAAGGCAGCTCCGAGGACTGGGCCGGCATCCAGTTCGGCGAGATCGAGCTGGCATTCATCCGGGTGGAGGACTACCGCGCTCCGCAGTGGCCCGACAGCGAGCACCCCAAGCAGTTCCACCTCGACTTCGAAGTGGACGAGATCGAGTCCGAGCAGCGGCGCGTCCTCGACCTCGGCGCGACGCTGAAACAGGACTTCATCGGACCTGAAGGCTACGGCTGGCAGATTTTCACCGACCCGATCGGCCACCCCTTCTGCCTGTGCCGCAACAAGGGCGTCATCTGGAACGACCAGGGCCCGGTCTGGCCCAAGCACGACTAAGCGGATCCCGAGACGCCCGTGACTTGGAGACCTACGCGGAACGAGGCGTCCGTCCGGTCTCGCGTCAGCATGAGCAGATTGACCGCCGTGGTGTCGCCGGGGGGTGACGGCTGCAGTGGAGCGCATCGTGGCTGCGGAGTAGAACTCTTCACCTCTCACTCGAACTCATCCGCCGGTGCCACCGCGGGGCGTGCCCTCAGCCCAGGCGGGTGACCGGCGTTGGCCGCGCTGGGCCCTTCCCGGTCGCCGCAGGCCGCGCGCCGGTGGTGCACGGGCATGCGTGCGTCAGGACGTGGCACGCTGGCGCCGTGGGTCCGTGATCGTTGAGGAGGTTTGTCACGTGGCGCAGCGACAGCCGGCAAAGACTGCTGGTGGCCCGGACGTCTTGGCCGAGGAGAGCCGACTGCGCAAGGACCTCGGATTCTGGGCCCTGACCGCGATCGGCTTCTCCAACATCCTTGGCTCGGGCTGGCTGTTCGCCGCCCTGTACGCCGCGCAGACCGCCGGTCCCGCCGCGCTGCTCTCCTGGATCGCCGCGGGTCTGCTCTGCGCGCTGGTGGCCGTGGTCATGGTCGAACTCGGCGCCACCAGGCCGGAAGGCGGCGGCACGGTCCGCTGGCCGCTGTACGCGAACGGCCGGTTGGTGGGCACAGTTGTCGGCTGGTCCGTCCTGCTCTCCGTGGGCGGCACCGCGGCCGAGATCAGCGCGATCATGCAGTACGCCGCCCACTACGTGCCCGGCCTCTATCACGGCGCCAGCCTCACCCTGTCGGGTCTGGGCGTCGCCGCCGCACTGAGTGTGCTGCTCACCGCGCTGAACTGGTTCGCCGTACGGATGTTCGCACGCGTAAACAACCTGGTGTCGGTGTTCAAGGTCATTGTCCCCGTGCTCACGGTGGCCGCCCTGTTCCTTTCCGGCACTCACCCGGGCCGCCTGACGGACCACGGCGGGTTCGCCCCCTACGGTTACGCGGCCTGCCTCACGGCGCTGGCCGGCGGAGGGATTGTCTACTCCGTGAACGGCTTCCAGGCCCCGTTGGACTTCTCCGGAGAGGCCCGCAACCCGCGCCGCAACGTACCCGCCGCCGTCCTCACGGGAATCGGCCTCGCGGTGCTTGTCTACCTCGGACTCCAACTCGCCTTCCTCTACACGGTGCCTGACGCACTGCTCACCCACGGCTGGCAGGGAGTGAACTTCGAGTCGCCGTTCGGGCAGCTCGCCCTCGTTCTCAACCTGCACTGGCTGGCCACACTGCTCTACGCCGACGCGGTCATCTCCCCGGGCGGATCCGCCTACGTGGGCGTCGCGATCGACGCCCGCCACACCTACGCCCTGTCGAAGAACGGTCTGCTGCCCCGCTTCTTCATGCGCATCGATCCCCGCTCCGGCATCGCACGCCGTGCTCTGGTCCTCAACCTCGCGGTCATCGTCGTCTTCATGCTGCCGTTCGGAGGCTGGCAGGACATCGTGAGCGTGATGGGGGACATGTACCTGATCATCTACGCCGCCTCGGCGGTGGCCGTGGCCTCTTTCCGGGCGCACGACCGGGAGCGCGGCCTGCCCCTCGCGGACGGCCATATGCCTGGAGTGCGGTGGATCGCGCCGGTCAGTTTCGCCGTGGCCACCGAGTTCGTCTACTGGTCGGGGTGGGACGACCTGCGGCTCGCCCTGCCTCTCGTCCTTGCCGGTGTCCCGTTGTTCCTGCTGCAACGACGCAGGACGTCAGGTGGCCGCTCTCCGGCCCAGGAACTGCGTCAGGGCTCCTGGCTCGTGGTTCATCTGGCGTCGCTGACACTGTTGTCGTGGCTCGGCACGTTCGGCGGCTCCGGACATCTGCCGGCGCCGTACGACTCGCTCGTGGTGGGCGTCATCGCTTTGGCGGTCTTCGGGTGGGCGGTGCGCTCGGGCGCCGCCCACCTCCGCACGAACCCCGCTCAGTGAGCCAGTCGCCGGCCCGCCGGGGGACCGCCGTCAACGGCTGGTCGCGGATGCCTCCTTCGAGGTGCTGACCGCACCTGCATCGGTGGAACGTCGCGGCGCCGCGGAGCCTTCCATGGGCTTGGACTTCGCCAGCCACAGGCCGGTGAACACGGCGGTGGCCAGAGTGACGGCGCCGGCGGCCAGGAAGGCGCTGTTGAGGCCGGTTTCGAAGGAGGCGCCGCCGTACTGCCGGGTCCGGACGATGGCTCCGAGTACCGCCACTCCGAGCACCGCGCCGATCTGCCGCGTGGTGCTGCTGATGCCTGATGCGAGGCCGCCTTCTTGCGGGCTGACTGCTTGCATCGCGGCTCCCGTCAGTGGGGACATGGTCAGGGCGAAGCCGATGCCGGCGACTCCCAGCCGCCACCACACGTTCCCGTAGCCGGTGTCGGAGTGCACCATGCCGAGCGCCAGGAGACCCAGACCGGCCAGGGCCAGGCCGGTGGTCACCACGATGCGGAAGCCGAACCGGGCGGCCAGCCTGCCCGCGTAGGGGCTGACGATCACCATGGCGAGGGATACCGGCAGGGTCTGCAGGCCGGCGCGCAGAATCGAGCTGCCCTGGACGTTGACGAAGAACTGGGAGAAGAAGAACGACGACCCCATGAGCGCGAACCCCACCACGACCATGGCGGTGTTGGACACGGTGAACAGGCGCTCCCGGAACAGCCGCAGCGGGAGCAGCGGAGCGGAACGACGCGCTTCGACGGCGACGAAGGCGCCGAGGAGGATTGCCGCGACGGTGAAGCTGCCCAGGATCACCGGCGCCGTCCAGCCGCGAGCACCACCCTCGATCAGCCCGTAGGTCAGCGCCCCCACCCCCAGAGCGGACAGCACCGTCCCCGGGACGTCGATCGCGGGAGCGCTGGGATTGCGGGTCTCCTCAAGGGTGCGTAGACCGACCAGCAGAAGGACCGCGCCGATGGGCAGATTGACCAGGAAGATGGCGGGCCAGCCGAAGGCGTCCGTCAGCTGGCCGCCGGCCACGGGGCCTGCGGCCAGACCGATGCCACTCAATCCGGCCCACAGCCCGATCGCCTTGATTCGTTCCTGCGGCACGGGATATGCGGCGGCGAGCAGGGCGAGCGAGGCAGGGCTCAGCGCGGCGGCTCCGATGCCCTGCAGCACCCGGCCGGCGACCAGCCAGCCGACCGAGGGCGCGAGGCTGCACAGCACCGACGCGATGGTGAACACCGCCACGCCGGTCAGGTACACCCGCTTGCGGCCGAACCGGTCGGCGAAGACACCACCGGACAGCAGCAGCATGGCGACCAGCAGGACGTACGCGTCGACGATCCACTGCAGACCGGTCAGCTGAGTGTGCAGCCGGTGCTGCATATCGGGCAGCGCCGCTCCAACGATCGTGTTGTCGAGCAGGACCATGAACTGGCCCAGGCATGTCACCGTGAGCAGCACGGCTCGGTTCGATCGACTGCCTACGGCCGCAGGCGATGCCGCCATGGGGATTCCTCTCCATCGTGAGTCGCACCTCTCGGCCGATGGGGTCAGCTTCAGATGCCTAAACGCAGCCAGCGACTGCGTTAGGGGACTATAGGGAGGGTCGACTCACAAACGCAAGTTCCAACTGCGTTAAGGTGGGGGCATGGATGAGCGACAGAAGGCCCGGCGGCCCGGCGGGCGCAGCGCCCGCGTCGCCGCGGAGGTGCACCAGGCCGTCACCGACCTGATCAACGAGCGCGGCTACGGCAACTTCACCGTCGGCGAGGTCGCGGCCCGCGCGGGTGTGGCCGACAGCAGCATCTACCGCCGGTGGGGCAACCTGGAAACCCTGCTCACCGATGTGGCCCTCACCCGCCTCAACGCGCAGTCGCCGATGCCCGACACCGGGAGCCTGGACGGCGACCTGCGCACGTACGCGGCACAAGTGGCCCGCGAAATCACCGGTCCCGACGGCCTGTTGCTGCTGCGCCTGGCCGTCGCCCTGTCCAACAACGGCGAGCAGGCCATACAGGCGGGGGAGAAGCTCCGCGCCGAACGTACCCGGCAACTGCAGTCCATGCTCGATCGCGCCGGCGAACGTGGCGAACACGCACCCGACGCCTTCGCTGTGCTGGACCACATCCTTGCCCCGATGTACATCCGCGTCCTGTTCGGCATGGAGCTCACCCCGGACTACGTCGACGGGCTGGTCGACCGAATGCTCTGACCACAACTCGGTGGAGACGTTCTGTATCGGATGGTGCGGCGGGCGGCCGGGCCCCCGTCGGTCAGCTGATCGGTGGCACGAAGGGGACCTGGGCGGCGAGGAACTTCGGGGCCATCTCGCGGTAGCTGTCGGTGATCAGTTCGGCAAGCTCGGTCCAGTCGGTGTGGTCACCGAGGACGGCGGCGACGACGTTGTGGCCCCAGCCGGCACGGAGGAACGGGAACCCACCGGCGGTCAGGCCGAGCAGGTCGTCGACGGGCACCCGGAAGGTCATCACGACCGGCTCCTGATCCGCGGTTGCATACGAGGAGTAGCGGATGGCGATCCACGTCCGGCGTGTAGACATGGGCGAACGTCCGCGTACGGATCCGCCAGCGCACGCCGATCCAGGCCGGTTCCTCGTACGCCTCGGGCAGCTGTCGCGAGATCGACCGCAACCGGTTCAGGATCTGGGGCGGCACGTCTCCAGGACTGGACATGGGCCGACACTAGCGACCGCCGGTGAATTCCGCGACGGACGCGGTTGGGCAGGGAAGTCCGCGTGCAGCGCGAGCCCCAGTGCAGGGCGGGCTGGTGGGGGCCTTCGCGGAACTGGTGCATGGCGGTGACCGCCCGCCTGTGCACGATTCATGACACCGTCGCGCACGGCCCGCTCAATTCCGCTGAGCGACCAGGGCACTTGAGACGTCGAGCTGCCCGACGAAGCGGTTTGCGAGTTCCGGGTGGTGGCGGGTTCGACCTGTGGCGACGGAGTTCTCAAGCCGGACGTTGTCTTCATCGGGGAGAACGTGCCCCTCGGGGAGGCGCTGCCCGCCCGGGTGGCGCGGGTGTGTCCCTGAGGGCAACGAGCCCGGTGGCCATTGCATGCCCATCATCTGGCACGCGGCGCATTCCGCTACTTGCAAGGCATCGCGCTGCCTTGTCACCGGGCCCATCGGAGCGCCTCAGGTGCTCGCCAGCTCCCCGAGCAGTTTCCACGTACGACGTCGGTCCGCCTCGCCGCCGAGCTCCGTCGACGTGAACACCACCTCGGTCGCCCCGGCTTCTCTATAGCGGTGCACCTCGGCGGCGACATGCTCCTCGTCGCCGATGACAGCCAGGTCGGCGGCGCGGGTGGCGCCGGAGAGTCCGATGACACGCTGGTAGGAGGGAAACTGCTCGTAGAACGAGAGAGCCGCGGTCGCGGTATCCCGAACCGTCTCGGCATCGGCGGTGACGACGCCGGGCACGAAGGCCACGATCCGGGGAGCGGGTCGGCCGGCGGCCTCGGCCGCGGCGTTGACGGCCGGGACGATGTGCTCGGCCAGCGCGCGCGGACCGGCCAGCAACGGCAGGATGCCGTCCGCGAGTTCACCCGAGACGCGCAGTGCCTGAGGGCCCATGGCGGCCACCAGGATCGGCACCTGGGGATCGGCGCCGGGCACCTGTGCCGACAGGGGTGTGGTGGCGGTGAGCAGCTCGCCGTGGAAATCGGAGGTGCCCGTCTCCAGCAACTGGCGCAAGGCGGTGAGGAATTCACGGAGTCGGCCGATGGGGCGCTCGTGCGGGATGCCGAAGGCCGCTTCGGTCAGCTGTTTCGTGCCGAGCGCGAGGCCCAGGTGGTAGCGGCCCCCGGTCGCGGCCTGGGCCGTCTGGGCCTGGCTGGAGACAGGCAGGGGGTGACGGCCGAAGACCGGGATCGCCGCGGTGCCGACATGCAGTCCCGGCACCGCGCGGCCGACGATCGCGGCGAGCATGGGGGAGTCGTAATCGAAGGTCTGGCCGAACCATGCCGAGCGCAGTCCGGCCTCGTGGGCCTCCCGCGCGAGTTGCACCGTGCTGTCGACTCGGTTCTGAAGTGAGAGCGCTACTCCGATGGTCATACTCACCACAACCGTCCGTCGCGCGACCGCCATTCCAGCTCGTACGTGACAAGCTCATGGCGGCTTCGTGACGGCCGAGAGACGGATGCGGTGACGCTACGCGATCACGTGAGATTCATGGGCGGTGATCAGGGAGTTGAGTGTCACGTGGTGTTCACGGGTAGAGCGGGGTAGACCGGCGAAGCGATGAGGGAACTTCCAGACAGGCAGCCGACGCATGGAATGTGGCGACTGCCTGTCATGGACTGGACATAAGCGCACCCTGTGGTGCGCCAGGAGAAGGGCGACGACGCCATGCACAGATCCGCCTTCAAGGGCTCGGTCCGCACGAGCATCACGCTCGGTGCGGCCCTGGCGTCGACCGTGCTCTGCGCCACGGCGAGTGTGGCTGTGCCCGGGGACGCGAGCGCCGCCACGGCGACGCCCTCCGTCGCGCGGCTGAGCGCCGAACGTGGCTGCCCCGTCGTGTACTTCGACCTGGGCGAGACCCTCGTGCACACCGCCGAGGACGGCAGCACCAGCTATCAGGCCGGCGCGGCCTCCTATCTGCGAGCCCTGCGCGAACGCCACATCAGCATCGGCCTGATCACCAACGTCCCGTCCTCCTGGGGCACGACCGACAAGGAGCGTGCCGCCAGGCTGAAGAAGGAGGTCGATGCCACGTGGGTGGGCTCCGCGCCCTTCGCCTGGAAGGACTTCGGTGACCGGATCTACACCCCCCGGACGGAAGCGGAACGCAAACCGGCTCCCGCCCTCTGGCAGCGCGCGAAGGGTGACTCGGGCCGCTGCCGAGTCCTCTACCAGGCGGAGACGGCCGAGGAGACCAATGCTGCGGCATCGCTCGGCTACGTGGCGTACCAGGTCGCCCGGCCCCACCGGCCCGCGTTCTTCCCGGTCCGGCTGATCGAGTTCCTCGGGGACCGCACCCGCTGACCGAAGTTCGTGAGGAGCGTGTCCCCCGCTGCCGGACGTACTGTTCGCGGGTGTGTACGGCAGCGGGGGCAGGCGGAGGTCCTCTCCGCGACTGCGTGTCAGCCCCGGGGCCTGCGGCCCCCGCCTCCAGTCAGTCGGTCCGCGTGGCCCGCGTCGCCCGCCTCGTGCGGGGCGTCCCTGCCGGGTTCCGTCCCCGGGGCAGTGCAGGCGGTCGGGTCGCACGTGTCCGCGTCCGTCGTGTCCGCACTCCCCGTCGGGGCCGAGGATGCTCCCGGGGTCGCAGTCACCGGGCCCCGCTTCACCACCCCGCTGCGCAGCATCAGTTGGAAGGCTCCGAGCAGCACCGCCGTCGCGAGCGCGCTGTGCCACAGCAGGGCGTCCAAGTGTCCGGCCGAGAGATACGCGCCCGCGGCCACCGCGGCCAGTGCGCACACCGCACGGTCCACGGTGCTCTCGACCGAGAGGAGCGTGGCGCGCGGGGCGGATGTGGGCACCGCGTCGTTCACGAGCTTGCGCTGAACCGGGTACGCGAAACCGGCGGCGGCGGCGAAGAGGCAGAGCAGTGTGACCACGGCCCAGGGGCCGCCGAGTGTCATGGCCGCAAGGGTGGCCGCGAGCACGAGGCTGAGGACCGAGACCCAGGCGACCGGGGTCAGGCGACGGCTCAGCCACTGGGGGCGGGCCGAGGTCACCGCCTCCGCCACCGTCATCGCGGCAAGCACTCCGCCGTGCGAGGCCTCTGCGATGCCGTGGTCCAGCAGGATCGGCTGGAAGAGGTTGACCTGACAGATGCGGGACAGCGTGAAGACCGCCACGCCTTGCACCATCACCAGGGCCAGCCACCGTGAGGAGGCGACGCAGCGGAGCGCGGAGCCCGCGTCCCGCAGGAAGTCGCCGCCTCTGCGCCCGCCGTTCGTCCGCTCGGCCGCCTTCCCGGTGCCGCCGTCCGCTCCGGCAAGCCGGGGCAGCGCGACGGCGCAGGCGAGGGAGCCCGCCGCGCTGGCGGCACTGAGGACGTAGGGGGCCGCATGGGCGGCGGACATCAAGGGCCCCACCAGCGGCCAGCACACGACCTTGGCCGCAAGCCCCAGGGCCCGCGCGGTGCCCTCGGCCTTCAGGTAGTGCTCGTCGCATTGCTCGGCCTGCAGCCCGTCGTACAGATAGGCGCTTGCCGCACCCGAGGTGAGCGAACGGCCCGCGGCGATGGCGAGGAAGTGGACGAGGAAGCCGGTGTACGAGGCGCTGACCACCGGAGCCAGGTTGGCCGCCGTCATGACCACCGCGCCGGCCCGCAGGCAGTTGCGGGTGCCGATGCGGTCGGCTATCAGCCCGGTCGGGATCTCGAACAGGCAGAAGGCCACGTAGTAGATGCTCTGGATGCCGAAGATCTGCCCGTCCGAGAGCCCGGCTGCTTTCTGGTAGGCATAGAACACCGGCATCCACCACAGCAAGTTGAACAGCAGCTGGAAGCCGTAGTTGAGGCGGATGATCCGGCGGGCGGTGTCCGTCAGGCCGTGGCCCGCCCCTTTGCCGGTGCGGGGACTCCCACGTCGCGCGCTCACAGCGCGTACGGGCGGATCTGGACCAGACGGAAGTCGCCCCGCTCGGTCATCAGCCACTCGATGTCCAGCGGCTTGTCCACCTCCGAGCCACCTGAGTGTGATCCGCTGAAATGGGACTGCAGGAGCCGCCCGGTCAGGGACAGGTCGGCGAGCCGGGCGCGGGTGACGGTGGAAAGGGCTTCGCCCCCGGAGCCCAGGGCGACGGTGCGGCCCCCGCCCTCCACCGTGTTGTACAGGTACTGCTGCGGCATGACCGTGCCGTCGACCACCTGCTCCGGGGATCCGGGGGAGCAGTTGAGGTAGACGTTGCGGAAGTCCTCGCGGCGGGTCGGGTCGCAGGTGACCAGGACACCGCCCAGAGAGGCGGGCACGTACTCCTGGATGATCACGCCCATGTAGGTGTCGTCCAGGGAGATGCCTACCTGGTGGCGCAGTCGCACGCTGCGGGGTGACACCACGGAGGCCCACACCTGGCGTACGGCTTCCAGGAGTTCGCCGGTGCCGTGGACGGTGGTGACGGAGTCGTAGACGCCCGCCGCGGAGAAGCCCGGAAGGTCCTCGGCGTTGGACGAGGAGCGCACCACCAGGCGCCGGCGCGAGGCCGCGGCGGCGGGGAGGGCCTGGTTGATCTGCCGGGTGACCGACTCAGGGACGGGAGTGTTCCGGATCAGGTGCTGGAGTTGCAGGCAGAGGGAGTCCAGAACGTCGCTGGCGTCGAGCTCCAGAGCCATCTTGAGCTTGCCGATGCCTTGCTGGAGCGCGGGGGAGGAGGCCAAGAAGTGCTGCTGGAGTGCGAAGGGGAGCGCGACGCCCTCCGGAGCGCCGACCGTCGTGGCCACGAAGTCGGCCGCACCGGCGCGCAGTTCGGCCGGGGAGGGTGTGTGCAGGCCCAGGCGCGCCGCGAGGTGCCCGTAGAGGTCTTCGCGCGGCGGCCGGGGCCGGCCGTAGAAGGTGGTCAGGTCGGCCGTACGGCTGTCCAGTACGTGGTGCAGCTCGCCGAGGTTGGCCGCCTTGGTGCCGTACCGGTCCCGGTCGGTGCTGCGCAGCCGGTGCAGGGCCAGGACGGGGGCGTCCTCCAGCAGGGGTGGTTCGAGGCGTATGCGTTGCTGGTGCCAGGCCGGAGCCCGCAGGGCAGGCTCGTGGTCGAGCCGTTCCAGGGAGATCTCGTCCTCGCACACCCGGTAGCGCACCCACGCGCCGTCTAGTTGGTCCTTCTCGACGAGCTGTTCCAGGTCGCGCACGATGGCGTTGGGTATGCCCCAGCCGGAGGCGAGGACGTTGGTGTGTGAAAGCGGGGTGATCGGGGCGGTGTTGAGGAATCCGGCCACCCGGGGAACGTCGTCCGGCAGGCACGGCATGGCCACGATGTCCGCCCAGCCGAGTCCGGCCTCCGCCGCCGCGTACTCCTCGTGCGTACGGAAGTACCGCAAACGCCCGGTGGCCTCGCCGGGATTGAGCGGCGTTCGGGTCCTGGAGCCGAAGAGCTCGTGGCTCAGGATGCGCGGCACGAGCAGTTCGCTGATCGCCGCCAGCTCCTCCTCCTGTCCGTGGTTGGCGGGCTTGAGGAGCACGGGCAGTCTGCCGTCGACGCGTGAGCGGACGAACTCGTGGAAGTACGCGAGGAGTTCACCGTGCATGGTGTCGGCCTCGGTCGTCTCCAGGACGAGGAAGGTGCGTTCGCGGCCCTCCGGGTCCTGCTCGGTGTGCAGGGACAGCACGCCGAGGAGGAAGCGGCGTTCGGGGTCCATGTAGACGGAGGCGTTGAACGCGTCGAGATCCGCGTCCAGTGCGGCGAGATCCATGCCCAGGACGCGGGTGGCGATGTAGTTGACGTGGAAGGGGTGCGCGGCGGTGTCGAGCAGGTGCCAGGTGTTCTCGACGCGGTCGACGACGACTTTGAGGTACGGATGACCGGCCAGGACGCCCGAGAGGGTGCGGAAGAGCGGAAGGGAGAGGTTCTCGCCGACGACCGTGCGGTCCGTGGCAGGCCCGGCGGTGCCGGCGAGCGGCTGGGCGGTCATCGGGAAACCGCCTCGGGCCGCGCGGTGGGCAGGGCCAGGGGTAGGGCATCCACCAGCGTTTCGAAGTCGCGGAGGACCGCTCGCGCATCGGTGGCTGACAGGAGGCACAGAGCCGCCATGGTGTTGGCGCCCGCGGCCGGGTCGTAGACCGGCACGACGCTGCCGTCGGCGAGCGAGCTCTCCGCGACCACCGACAGCTCGCTGCCCCCTCCGAGCGGCACGTTCGCCGCTACCGTTGCGAAGTCCCAGATCTTGCGGTCCTGCCAGGCTTCGCCCTTGCCGTCGACCGCGAGAACGACGAGGGAGCCCGCCGCGCCGTGTGCCTGCGCCGGGGTGAGAGCCTGCTCGGGCCACGCGACGGGGCGGCCGAGGAGATGGTCGACGAGCATGCCGATCAGGTCGAGCCCGAACACCTCCTCGACCTGCGGCACCGTCATCGCGCCGCCGAATCGGGCGGCCGTCTCGATCAGCCACATGCTGCCGTCCGCACCGAGCTTGATCTCGGTGTGGATTCCGCAGTCGCGCAGGCCGAGGGCGTCGACGGATTCACGGGCCAGGGCCACGATCCGGTCCTGGGCGTCCTGGGACAACAGGGCGGGGGTGATCCCCGCACGTTCGGTGAACGGCTCGACCGTAGGCATCCGGCCGCTCAGGCAGACCGGACGGAACACACCGTCCGTCACGATCCCCTCGACACTGACGTAGTCGCCCCAGCCAGGCTCGTCGAACCAGTGCGAAGCGGTACCCGTCACGATCTGTTCGACCACGAAGTCCGCGTCGGCCTCGGCGACATGAAGCTCCGCGTACCCCAACAGGGCTGATTCGGCCATCACTTCACGCGATCGACGCCAGGCGGCGGGCACCTCGTGGGGGGAGCGGATGATCTGGTGCGCGGTGGACCCCGCACTCCAGGCCGCCTTGAGGAGCAGCGGGAAGGGCAGGTGAACGGCCGCTTCGTGCAGGTCCGCCTCCGTGGCGACCGGCCGGAACTCGGGCTGCGGCAGGCCGTGTTCCTGCCACGTGCGCCGCATCAGACGCTTGTCACGGGCGAGAGCGGCGGCGCTGCCCGCCCCTGTCAGGCCGAGCGCCTCGCACGCTTCGGCGACGGCCACGACCGCATACTCGGAGCAGGTGAACACCGCGTCCGCGCCGACGGCCTTGGCCTGCGCGACGATCAGTGACACCAGGTCGGAGCGCTGCGCATCGGTGGGCGTCACCACCGACGCGCACAGTGTCCGGGCGGTGTCCGCCGCCGCGGGAGGAAGAGCGCTGAGCGTCAGCAGGTGCACTTCCGCCCGCGCGGCCGTCCGGGACAGGACGTGACCGAGCGGCGGACCACCCTTGGCATGCACTAACAGCACCTTGCTCACTGAAGTTCGTCTCCATCCATCCGGTTGGTACGGGGCGTGGTGCCGTACGGATCGGTGACGCGCGTAGACCATGGCGGATCACCGGGCGTACGTTGCAGGGAGTGTTCACCCGCACACTCAAGGGGACCAGCCGACAGGTACCCGGGAGCGCCATCCGGGGCGCCCGCGACTCAGGCAAATGCCTGAGTCGCGGGCCGTGTTGGGCGACCTCGTGCTCCGCGAGGGATCGCGGGCAGCCCGCGATTCCTCGCGGGCAGTCCCCACTTCGGCCGAGAACCGAGCATGCGCGGGACCAGGACGGGATACGCCTCGCGTGATGACTGTGCGTCAACCAGCTGTATACGGATGGAGAGAACACTGTGGACGATTCCGGCCTCAAGGCACTTCTCGAGGACCTTCCCGTGTTCTGGTGGGAGGTCGACGAGCCGTGGCAGGTGCTGGAGAGAGGAGGTGGCGCCTTCGCTGACACCGGCACGGCGCAGCGCTTCCTGGAACGGCTGCAGGAAGAACGTTCGACCCCGGGTCGCCCGCCCGAGGATGGCCGCTGGCAGGCCCGGTTCGACGGCCGCACCTTCGACGTGAGCTGGCCCCTGGACGAGAACCGCGCCCACAGCCCCACGCGTGGCCTCGCCGTGGAGGTCGACGCACACCCCGAAGTCCCGCGCCGGTACGCGGCCTTCGCCGACCTCATCGACCGCGCCCCGGCCGCCGCCTTCATCCGGGACCGGGACGGACGCTACCTGTGGGCCAACCATGCCTATGCGCACCTTTACGGCACCACTGCAAAGGAACTCGCCGGCAAGTGCATCGAGGACTTCGACGCCCCCGCCGACGCCGTCCAGTTCCGCGCCCTCGACCAGGAGATCCTCACCCGGGGTACGCAGGTGCGCCACACCCTCGGCTACCGCCGGCCGGACGGCAGCGCCGGTCAGGCCGTCGGCCACCGTTTCCCCGTGCGCGAGAACACGCAGACCTGCGTCGCCGGAATCTACGTGGACATCACGGACCACCTCCGTGCCATGGTCCAACGGCAAAAGGCGGAGGAGAACCTACAGGCGCTGCGCGACCACAGCGGCCTGCCCTGCGCACTGCTCTCCGCCGATGGACGGGTGATCGAGGCGAGCGCGGCGGCCGCCGACCTGTTTCACCTCGGCCTGCCCGACCTGGTGGGCCGCCGCGCGCACACGTTGCTCGCCCCCGCCTCCGCCCTCGACCTCGACCGGCTGCACCGCAGATGGAACGGTCTGATAGCGCGCCGCACCAGACGGATGGAGACATCCGCCGTACTCGTCGACAGTCAGGGGCGACAACGCCGCGCGCAGCTCCACCTGACGACCGTCGGCCATTCCGCTGCCCGTGCCCGGCACGTCTGGGCGGTCATCACCCACCAGAGCCTTGCCCACGAGGCCCATCCGCCGCTCACCGCCGCGCAGGTCCGCATCCTGTCCCTCCTGGCGGAGGGCAGCAGCAACAGCGACATCGCCACCTCGCTGAAGCTGTCCCGGCAGACGGTCGACTACCACCTCAGCCGCCTGCGACAGGCCCTGGGAGCCGCCACCCGCCCCGCCCTGGTCGCCCGCGCCTACGTCCTGGGTATCCTCGCCCCCCGCGCCTGGCCCCCACGCTCTGCCACGGCGGCCCACCCGCTCAGTACCGTCTGACCGGCGGGTGGGGCCGAGGGGCGTGATCGATGAGTTTGGGCGGCGGATCGGGTCTGCCCTGACATGACTCGAATCATCGCTGTCAGCGCCAATGAGATCGCCTTGGGCATCGAGTCGTTCGGTGACGACGGCGCGCCACTCGTTCTGCTCGCGGGCGGCACGACCATGCTCTCCTGGCCCGACGCACTGTGCGAGCGGCTCGCCGCCGGCGGGCGGCGTGTGGTGCGCTACGACCTGCGCGACAGCGGAGAGTCGACGACGGCGGATCCGGAGGCGCCCGCCTACACCCTGCGCGGCCTCGCCGCCGACGCGGCGGCGCTTGCCGACGCGCTCGGCGGGGGACCCGCGCACCTCGCTGGGATCGGCGTCGGCGGGATGGTCGCCCAGGTGGCCGCGCTCGACCACCCGGGCACCTTCTCGGCGCTCACCCTGGTCGGCACCCGCGCGGTTGCCCCCGGCCCGCCCGATGACGACCTCCCCGATCACGACCAGGCGACGATGAGCCGGCTGTTCGCGCGCCCGATGCCCGACTGGAACGACCGCGAGGCGGTCGCGGAGTTCGCCGCCGGCGGCGCAGAGATCCTTGGTGACGACCCCGCCGCCGCGCGGGCGATCGCCGCGCGCATCTGGGACCGCACGCCGGGCACCGCGGCCCCGGTGCACATGGCCAACCAGCTGGGCATGGTGTTCTCCAGGCTCGATTGCACACCCCGCTGGCGCGAGCGCCTGCCCGAGCTCGACATCCCCACGCTCGTCGTGCACGGCAGCCGCGACAGCTTCTTCCCCGTAGGCAACGGCGAGGCGATCGCACGCGAGATCCCCGGGGCACGGCTGCTCATCCTCAAGGAGGCCGCTACCGCGATCCCCGACACGGCGGTCGGCGAGGTCACCGAGGCGATGCTCACGCTCGGATAGAGGCCGGAGGGTCCGTCCGCGCGCTCGATGCCGGGGCTCTTGGCCAAGAGCCGATACGGGGCGGCGTGCGTGGGCCCAGGGTCCTATTCCGACGCACCGCGCCGTGACCCCGGGGGCTTCACGGACTCCCTGGTGTACGCGGGAAATGCGAATGCACCTGCTACCAGGGCCAGTTGGCATGACACACTCTTCAGCGCCAGCCACTCGCCCGTCACCCTGCGACGATGGAGTCCGCCCATGACGGCACCCTCCCCTCACCCCCACATCGACACCAGCCAGGCGCACCCCGCACGGGTCTACGACTGGCTGCTCGGGGGCAAGGACAACTACCCGGTCGACGAGGCAGTGGGGGAGAAGCTGCCGCCCGAGGTGCGCATCGGGGCCGTGCAGAACCACGCGTTCATGCAGCGGGCCGCCGCCCATCTCGCGGGGCTGGGCGTCGACCAGTTCCTCGACATCGGCGCCGGTATCCCCACCGCGCCCAATCTGCACCAGATCGTGCAGCGCACCGCCCCGTCGGCGAAGGTCGTCTACACCGACAACGACCCCATCGTGCTGCGCCACGCGGAGGCCCTGCTGGTCAGCAGCCCCGAAGGGGCGACCGACTACATCCAGGCCGATGTGCGCGAGCCGGAAGTGATCCTCGAACACGCCCGTACCGTCCTGGACTTCGGCCGACCCATCGGTCTTTCGCTGATCGCGCTGATGCACTTCGTCTCGGACGAGGAGGACCCGTACGGCATCGTCGCCACGCTCGTCTCGGCCTTGCCGTCAGGCAGTCACTTGGTGCTCTCCCACGCCTCCAACGACATCTTCCCCGAGGTGGCGGAGCAGGCGACCGAGCAGTACGCGAGGAGCGGCATGACGCTCGCGCTCCGCTCCCGCGAGGAGACGGCCCGCTTCATCGAGGGCCTGGAGCCCGTCGAACCCGGCCTGGTGACGGCCCCCGAGTGGTTCCGCGTGCAGCCCGCGCCGCGGCCCGAACCGAGCGGGATGTACGCGGTGGTGGCCAGGGTGCCTTGACCTTCCTGGAGTGGTGCTTTAGGCGGACGCGCCCCTCATTGACCAGCGTGCGGTCGCGCAGAAAGGCCAGTTCGCGCGGGCTGGCCGAGCCTGCGGCCACCGTCTGCTCCATCAGCAGGAGGGCGCGACGCCGGACGTCGAGCTGCCGGTCTGCGTGCTGGGCGACCAGCAGTGCCGCGCGTGCGGCGTCCTCGCCGACCTGATCTGCCGTCGGCCAGCTGTACTCGTCCATGATCTCGCCGAGGCGGTCAGCGTGCCGTGCGGTCAGCCGCCGCCACGCCAACTGCTCGGCGGGAAGCTCGCTGTCGGCGCGGTCGGAGGACTGCTGGTCGGCCGCGGCCATGTCCGTCAGCTCCGCCGTCAGTGCAGCAACATCGTGCGCCACTCTCAACTCCTGGGTCAGATCCCACCGGGGCCGGGCAAGGGGGCGTATGCCTGCGCCCAGTAGGTCACTTGGACTCGAGTCGTCCCAGTGGGTGGCCGTTGGTGAGAACGCTCTGGGCTTGTTCCCAGTGGCTGTGGTCGGTCCCGGTGACGTGGCGCATGTAGGCGAGGGTGACCTGTTGGACGAGTGCGACGCGGCCGGGATCGGCGTCGGTGGTCTCCGCCGCCTGATAGCCGGAGATACCGCCGAGAAAATGCTCGCCGCCGTGGACGGTGAGAAGGCTCTTGCTGCCCCGGCTGAGGGTGTAGGGATCGGTGGTCCAGGCCGGTCCCCGCGTGGAGAGCGGGAGGTCGTCCGCGTCACCGGCGACGACGAGTCCGGGTGCCGTGATGTGGGAAAAGTCCTGATCTCGTAGCCAGGGAAGATTCTTGTGGGCGAAGGGGGTCAGTTCATCTCCGCCCTTGCCGGCGGTGGCCAGCTGGATGCTGGCCATGATCCGGGAGTCCGAAAGGTCTTCGGCGGTGCCGGTGTGCGGGTCCTTGACGCGCAGTCCCACCAGGATGCCGGCGGTCTGGCCGCCGAAGGAGTGCCCGGCCGCCACTACACGGCTGTGGTCGGCCCGACCGGCCAGGCCCGGCACGGATTCCTCCAGAGTCCCTAGCTCGTCCAGGATGAGCTGCATGTCCTGCACCCGGTGGCGCCACATCCGGGGCCTGCGGGGATCGTCCGCGGCCATGCCGAGCCGCTTGGAGTCCAGGTGGGTGGCCTGAACGACCACGAAGCCGCGGGAGGCCCAGTGGTCGACCAGCGGCGCGTAGCCGTCCAGGTCGGAGCCGAACCCGTGGGCGAACAACACGACTGGCAGGGCGGCGCCGGTGACTGGGGCGGAGACGCGTACGTGGAGGTCCTCACCGCGCTGCGGTGCGCGCAGCACGAGAGGTTTGACCGTCACGGTCGCGGTGGGCTCGGGTCCGGTGAGACCGGTTTTCTGGGGAGTGGTCATGCGCGTGCCTTTCACGTGGACTGCGAGGTCAGGTTGTTTTGGACGACAGCCGGGAGCCGCCCACCGGCAGAGGCTTGGCGGTGGGTACGTCGGCTACGCTAAAACTTGACGTCGACGTCAGAGGCAAGTGAAGTGCCCACGTCACGGGAATCCGGAGCAGGCAATGCGCATTGGAGAACTCGCCCTCCGTACGGGCGTCAGCACCCGGGCCCTGCGGTACTACGAGGAGCAGAACCTGCTCGCCGCCGAACGCAGCGCCAGCGGCCAGCGGCACTATGCGGAAGCCGCCGTCGAACAGATCCGCCTGATCCGGCAGCTGTACGCCGCGGGACTGTCCAGCAAGACAATCGCCGAGCTCACGCCCTGCGTCATCGACGGCAAGGCCACGCCCGAGCTTCTCCAGCGCTTGACCGCCGAGCGCGACCACCTCGACCAGCACATCGCGGATCTCACCCACACCCGGGAGCGGCTCGACTCCGTCATCGCCGGAGCCTCCTCCAACATGCGCACCGGCACCGCGTGCCGGGGAGACTCCACCCCCTGATGTCCTGTGCCGGAGTGGCCTCGCAACGGGATTTTTCGGGACGTATTAGATTCGGGGCGTGACAAGGCGCTACGGCGCTCCGGTCCTCTTCCCCTCCGACTCTGTGAGGCAGCACCCCATGAGCACCGTCGCGTCCGTCACCGCCATGGCCTCGGTCAAGGTCGACGTGGAGGGCGGCGCGCTCACCGCGGCCATCACCAAGGACGCCGTCGCCGACCTGAACCTGGCCGCAGGCTCCTCGGTCGTCGCCCTGATCAAGTCGACCGAGGTCTCCCTGGCTACTGCCTGATCTGCGCGCACGCCCTACAGCGTGAGTCGCTTTCAGACGTCAGGCGCCGTCGCCGTCAGCCTTGTCGGACACGGTCGCGCTGACCGGTGTGCCCGCCTCGATGGTGCGGCTGACCGTGCAGAGCCGGTCGTGCGAAGTCTTCACGGCCCGCGGCAGGATCGTGCGGGCGCGCTCCCCTGACGGCCCGTCCGGGAACGCGACGGAGAAGGCGACCTCGAGGTCCGACATCCGGTTGCCGCTCTCGTCCTCGACCTTGTTGCCGGTCACGGTGACGGAGAACGTGGTTGGTTCCTCGTGACGGCTCGTGGCGACCTCCACGTCGGCTGCGGTACAGCCGCCGATCGCCGCGAGGAACAACTCCACCGGCGTGAAGTCGGTCCCCTCGCCGGTGCCGAAGCTCAGCGTGCCCCCGCGGGCATTGGTCACGGTGAACCGGCCCGGGCCGGCCCGCTCGATGGTGACAGAACGCAGCGCATTGTCAGTCATGGCGACGACAGTACTGTCACGTCCCGCGGGCCGTCCTTCTGCCGCGCCTGCCCGTCTCCCGAACCGGCGGTGGGGGGAGGCCATGAGTCACGGGCAGATGCGTCAGGCCCGGCAGGACACGTCGTGCAGCGGCAGTGTGCCGCTGCTCAGATAGGCGTTGATCTGCGTGTCCGCGCACGAGTTGCCGTACTCGCCATAGATCCCGTGTTGCTTGGCGCCGGGCAGGGTCACCAGGCGGGAGCGGGCCCACCGTTCACGTACCTGCCGTGCGTTGGCGTAAGTGGTACGCGTGTCGCCGGTGGCGTTGACCAACAGGGCTGGGACGTCGTTGTCGACGATGGTCGGTGCTTCCGCAGGGCGGTCCCAGAACTCGCACGCTGTGATGTTGTACGACAGTGGCGCGGCGAAGGGGTGTTTCTTCCGGCCGGCCTGGATGTCGCGCCAGTAGGTCTGGATTCCGCGTTGCGTCGCGACATCTCCGCACAGGATGGCGGCCTGCACGCTGCCCTGCTGCGAACCGGCCTTGGTGGTCATGGCTGCCAGCAGCTCGGACAACCCCGGTCCGGGCTCGGCCGGTTGGCGGTCGGCGGCACGCGCGAGCGTTCGGGTCGCGGTGGCCAGGTCGGCCCGAGGCTTGTCGAGGTCGCTGCCCAGGCCGCTGAAGTAGACCAGGGGAACGAAGTGTTCGTCGACCCGGAAGTCGCCGACCCGTAGGGGCTTTTCGGCCGCGGACTGCTGGATCCGGCGCACGGTGGCCAGCACAGCGTCGGCGGTGCGGCCCAGGGCGTAGGTGTCGTGCCGGGCGGCGGTCCAGGCTGCCCAGGCGCGCAGTGCCCGTTCGTTGGCCCCCGTGGAGTCGGTGAGGAGTGTCTGGGTGTATCGGGTCGGGTCGATGATACCGTCCAGGACCATGCGGTCGGTGCGGCCGGGGAACAGCTCGGTGTAGACCTGTCCGAGGTAGGTGCCGTACGAATAGCCGAGGTAGGAGATCCGCTGCGCGCCCAGCGCGGCCCGGACGATGTCCATGTCCCGGGCGGTATTGCGGGTACTGACATAGGGCAGCACATCTGCGTTCGTCTCTCGGCACCGCTTCGCCAGGTTGCGCTGACGGGCGACCGAGTGCTTGAACCCGGCCAGGCCCTTGCCGGCCGAGAAGACCGTGGAACCGACGTCCCAGCCACAGTCCAGCGGCGTGGAGCGGCCGACGAAGCGCGGGTCCAGGCCGATGAGGTCGTACTTCTTCGCCACCTCTCCCATGGCCGCGCCGACGGTGAGCGGCATGTCGAGACTCGGCCCGCCGGGGCCGCCGTTGTTGAGCAGCAGCGGGCCAACTCGGTGTGCTGGATCGGCGGCGCGGAGCCGGGATATGGCGACGGTCAGGGTCCGGCCGCCGGGGTCGGTGTAGTCGAGCGGCACGGTGAGGTCGGCACACTGGGCGCCCGCGTCATCGAGCTTCTGTCCGGTGGGGTCGTCGGGGCCCAGCGCGCAGTTGTGCCAGTCGATGTCCTGGGACTGGTATCGCCCGAGCCCCGACGGCTTCGGGTCCGCGTGCGAGGCTGTGACGGGTGACGCCCCTGCTGTCACGGCCAGCATGACGACACCGACAACGGCCGCTTGCCCACCTCTGGTCATCTGCATACACGGCACGCTAGGGGCGCGATCGCCCGGTATCGCTGTGGCCATCCCCCGAGTTGTGCATAGGGGTAGCCCTACTGCGGGGGGAGTGGCTCGGGTCTGTCTCCGGCGCCGGAGTGGATCGTGCGCGGCCGGGTCGACAATGCAGCCGGATGGCTCTGTGCGGTCGGCCTGGAGGGTGATGTGGGATGGCCACATCGAGGAGTGCCGGCCAGCGCCCAGGTCTCAACCTCAGCTCTAGCCTCAGCCTTGGCCCGGGAGGGCGCGGTGAGCTACGGCATGCGGGTGGGCAGCCCCGCGTTGGTGCGGCGGGGCTGCCCGGTGGTGTCAGTGCTGGTGGTTGCGGCCCCAGGACTCGCGGTCCAGAACGTGTCCGTGAGCGTTGCGGAGCGTGGCGGTGTCGTGGTTGTTGTCCCAGACGTGGTCGCGGCGGTCCTGGTACACGTGGTGGCGCATGTCGCGTCCGTGGCCCGTGTGGACCTTGACGCTGGAGTGGCCCTTCAGGCGCAGGCGGTCGAAGCGGTAGCGGTTGCCCTGCTTGTCGGTCAGCGTGAAGCCGCGCAGCTGTACTGCGTGCCGGGAGTTGTTCTTCACTACCACCCACTCGCCGTTGAGGCTGCGGTTGGAGTGGTTGTCGGGGCCGGGACTGTTGTACTGGATCTTGCCGATGACGACAGCAGAGCGGTGTCGTTCCCCGTGGCCGTCGGCAGCGGCCGGCAGAGCGCCGGCGCCCAGGACGACGCCGGATGCCAGGATCGTGGCGGCGATACGACGGATGTCACGTGCAGTGGACATGAGTGCCCCTCAAGTACATGTCCCTCGCCCCGGTGTGCGCGACGGTGGACGATGCGATGTCCCCGGCGTGCTGCCGGGTGCCCACAGCGTGGGGCCGCTGCGGGCCCGCGCGGGGTTCAACTGGAGGGTGTTACCAGATGCGGACATTCAAGCAATACTCGCCTGTATCCGTCACAGACCCTGATGAACCGTTTTTCCACGAGTTGCTGCATATGGCAACGACCCTTTGAATGCTGAACAACAAGCGGTTGCCCTCGTCCGTCCCACTCCCTGCGCCCTCTTCTCCAGGAGGTCGGATTTCGGTAACAGGCGCCCGCTCCGCCACTTCGTACAAGGGCGTCAGTGCCGTTCTGGCATGCGATTACCTCGCGGAGAGAGATCATGCTCGTAGGGCATGGCACCGGTGGGTCAAGGTTTACCGTCGGTGGGAGCGCCGCCTTTCCCGATGTGTGAGGTGCTTGGTGAGTCGGTTGCTGGATTCCTGCGACACGACTGTGTCGGCGAGTTATCGGCTGTTCGGGCTGGTCGACACGAGCATGGGGGCGGAAACGTCACTCCTGGGGGCGCTTGGTCTCAGCTGCCCGTGCCCGCGCCCGGGCCCGTGCCCATGTCCACGGCGCGCCGAGCCAGTTCGTCGATCAGCTTGTCGACGGAGTGCGGTGCGAGCAGGTCCGGCACGGTCAGGTCGTCCACGATGAGGCCCGTCATGGCGAGATACATCAGGATGACGCCGGTCCGGTCGCCCGGCAGGCCGCCGTCCAGGTGGAAGCTGATGTTGGCATCGAGCTGGACGGAGAAGAACCGCGCGAGTTCGGCGTGCAGTTCGGGGCGGCGGGTGGCCTCCAGGCGTAGCTCCATCAGAGCGAGCCAACTGCTGCGATCGGCGCGCATGCGGCCGAGGAGCTGCTTGAGCAGGGTGGCGACCAGCTCGACGGAGGGCTTTTCGCTCATGGTGTCGGCGAGTTGGGACTCCTCGGGCGTCAGGCGCTCCTGGATGCGCGTCATGACCTGGGCCAGCAACTCGGCACGGTTGGCGAAGTAGTTGGTGGTGGTGCCCTTGGGGACCTCGGCCTGGGTGTCGACCGCGCGCAGAGTGAGGCCGCGCGAGCCCTCTCGGGCCAGGACCTCGATCGCGCCATCGAGCAGGGCGGCCCGCCGTGCGGGGTTCTGACGCATGGCAATTTCCTTCCGGAAGTCTGTTGACACCACTGCGTGTGCAGTACTACGGTCTAACCACTTCACTCAGAGTACATCACCCAACGTACCAACAATGCTTTCGAGGGAGCTAGATGCGCGATAGCTGAAGCCCCGGCGGAACGCCAACGCGACGCAGCAGACCGAAGCCCCGGATCCGACCACGAGGAGACCCCCATGCGAAAGCTCGTCTACTTCATTGCTGTCAGCCTCGACGGATACATCTCGGGCCCCGACGGCTCCGATCCCACCTCGGGCCCCGACGCCTTCTGGCCGATCGGGCAGGACTACGTCCAGCGCCTCGTCGCCGAGTACCCCGAGACGCTGCCGGGCCCGGCGCGGGACGCGTTCGGGATCAGTGGGGATGGTGCGCACTTCGACACCGTCATCGAGGGGCGCAGGACGTATCAGAACGGTGTGGACGCCGGAATCACCAATGCCTGGCCCCACTTGAGACACCTCGTCTTCACCCGCTCCCTCACCGAGTCCCCCGACCCGGGCGTCGAGCTCGTGGCCACCGACCCCGTGGCCAAGGTGCGCGAGCTCAAGCAGGAGGACGGCAAGGACATCTGGCTGTGCGGAGGTGGCGAGCTGGCCGGGGTGCTCTTCCCGGAGATCGACCAACTGGTCGTCAAGCTCGCACCGATGGCGATCGGCTCGGGGACCCCGCTGTTCGGGCAGAAGCAACCGTTCGACCCGACGTTCTTCACGCTGGCCGACAGCAAGATCATGGAGAGCGGCACCATCTTCCTCACGTACACCAAGAAATGAGTACGCTCACCGTGCTGCGGTGCGCGCAGCACGGTGAGGCTTGACCGTCACGGTCCAGCGATTGCCGTCCGCGGCGCTCGTCCACCGATGGGCGGCGTGACGTGCTTGGAAGCATGCTGGTCTCATGATGACTGTGCTGCTCGTAGCCGACGACGACATGATCAGGTCCTTGCGCCCGCTGATCCATCACGGCCCGCATTACCGTGTCATCTCCCACGCGGCCAGCCCAGCTGTCGCTCTGGCCCAGGCAAGGGTTCTGCTCCCGGACATCGTCATTATCGACACCGCTGTCCCCGGGGCCCCGGCAGAGCTTTCCGCCCTGTTCCAGGAGCTGCGAAGCCTGGACCCTCCCAGCGGGGTCATCTGGCACGTTTCGGCGGAACCCCCTGTCCCGTCGCGTCTGCTCGAAGAAGCCGAAGGCGGTGTGCACACCGTCCATCACGGCGATCAGACCGCCCTGCGCGCCGCCCTGCGCACCATCGGCCTGCGGCGCGCCAGCTGTGACCCGGATCAACCTGGCTAGCAAGCGGGGGCGGTCTCGCCGGACCGCCCCCGCTTGCGTGTGCTCTTCGTTCTTGCTCTGACCCGCTACTCCTTGATCCTGATCACGGTGCGATCGGCGGTGGGCAATCGGTCCGTGACCACGGTCAGTACCCGCTTCGCGGCGTCATATTTCCACGCGGTGCGGTGTCCGTTCACGGTGACTGCGGCCGGGCGATCGGCGTTCACGTACCGCAGGGTCCAGGTGCGCTCCTTCACCCTCTTGTCATACGTGCCGCGCTGCGGGTCGATGGTCACCTTGTTGCCGGCCGTGTGGACCTTCGTGGTGGCGTGCTCGCCCTTGGTGTACTGGGTGCTGTCGCCCGCGTCCTCGTACAGCTGGAACGAGCGGTGGCCGTCCGCGCCGACCGTGAGGGTGAGCCGATCCATGGGGGACTGGTCGGCGTAGTCCTTGAATTCCTGCTGAGCGAGGACGCCGCCCGAGCGGATCAGGACCGGCATCTCGTCGAGCGGCGTGGTGATGTCGACCGACTTCGGCCCGGTGTAGGTCTTGCCGGTGAAGTAGTCCGTCCACGTGCCCGGCGGCACCCACAGCCGCGACTTGCCCCCCGGCTTGGTGACTGGGGCGACCAGGACGTCGTCGCCGAGCGTGTACTGGGTGGCGTTCTCGTACGCACCGTCCTGCTCCGGGTAGTTGAGGTACAGCGGCCGTGCGATGGGGAGGCCGGTCTGCTGTGCCTCGCGGGCCAGGGAGTAGACGTACGGAGTGAGCGCGCCGCGCAGGCGCAGGAACTTGCTCGCGGACTTGCCCGCCGCACCGTCGAACTCCCAGGGCAGGGAAGCCTTTCCGCCGGAGTGCACCCGGTCGATCGGTGAGAAGGCGCCCAGCTGCATCCACCGCGCGTACAGCTCGGGGTTCTTGTCTTCCGGCTCGCCGTGGAAGGAGCCGACGTCGTGGCTGACGTAGGGCAGGCCGACGTTGCCCTCGGCCGAGTTGATCCGCGATGCGAAGCCGAGCGTGTCCCAGGTGGGATAGGAGTCGCCCGTGAAGTGCATCGTGGAGCGGTGATCGGCCCAGGGGCCGGAGGCGTAGCCACCGCCGAGGCGCTGGTAGGAGGCGCCGATACGGGAGAAGGCGAAGCCCCGTTGCCCGGTGGCTTCAGCGGTGTGGGCCGCGTACAGCTGGTTGATGAGGGTGTCGGGGGCGATGCCCTTGCCGGTCGCGGCCGAGGCGTCGCAGCACCAGTCGTTCCACCACAGGCGTACACCCTGCTGGTCGTAGGGGGTGTGCAGGTCGAAGAAGGCCTTGGCCTGGGCCGGGTCCGACCAGTCGAATCCGTAGCAGTCCGCACTCGAATAGCAGGAGATCTTCGGCAGTTTCCCGCCGGCGGTCTCCATCGTCTTCGCGAAGGCGGGGTCGGAGGCGTCGATGGAGGGGTGGGTGTTCAGGGCGATCGGCAGACCGTTGTCCTTGGCCCACTTCATGAAGGCGTCCGGGTCGGGGAACAGGTCCTTGTTCCAGCCGCTCCAGCCGTTCCACCAGCCGGAGCCCTTGTAGTCGGTGTCGACGACCAGGGCGTCCAGCGGCACCTTGCTCGAACGGAACTTCTCGAGGATCTTTTTGTAGTCCTCGAAGGAGTAGTCCTTCCAGCGCGAGAACCACACGCCGAACGCCCAGCGCGGCAGCAGCGGCGCGGGGCCGGTCAGGGCTCGCAGATCGCGCAGGCCCTGTTTGTAGTCGTGGCCGTAGCCGAAGAGATAGCCGTCCTGGTACGCGTCTTCGGACCGGTCGGGTCGGGGCGTGGGCTGCTTTCCGTCGCCGTTGGTGAGGGCGGTGGCGGAGTCGTCGAGGAGATACCAGCCGTCGCGGGAGAGCACCCCGTCGTTCAACTGGTAGGGCGCGGCAGGGGTGTTGTCCAGGCCGCGGGTCCAGCCGCCCAGGTTGGCGGTGTTGCCTTGGGTGGCGGGCGTGGGGAAGGCGGTGTCCGCGGACTTGGTCAGGGCGAAGGCGTCGATGTTGGCCTTGCCGGTGTCACCGTCGCGCTGGGCCAGGGTGATGTCGGCGAGGCCACGCTTGAGCTTTACCGTGACAGGCTTCGAGACCTGGTACTTGTCCCAGTCGCCGGTCGGTTCAAGGCTGACGCGCTTACGCTCGTCGCCGGTCTCGACGGACACCGTGCGGTCGGTCGACCCGCCGTCGGAGGCCTTGGCGTTGGAGTAGCGCAGACGCAGCGTGTACGTCCCATCCGCGGGCACGCCGCGCACCCGCAGCTTGGCTGCCGCACCTTCCTTCTCGTAGCCGGACACGACGCCACGGCCGTACGCATGGGTGGTGTGCCCGGGGAACGACCACTTGGCCCCACCCTTCGTGGTCCCGTACTCGGCGTCGCACACCGCGCCGAAGGCACAGGTAGAGGTGGATTCGCCGAACTGCGGGTGGCCGGTGGTGAGTTCGGCGCCCGCCTTGAGGCGGACCTCGGTGTTGTCCTGGGTGAAAGGACCGGAACCGAGCCGGTAGCGCAGCGTCAGTCCGCCGGTACGGATCACCCGGTGGCCGTTCTCGACCTTCGACGAGTACGGCGGCGGGTCGAAGTCGCGCTGGACGGCGTTGACCGTCGCCCGGTCCTCGAAGCGGCCGTCCTTCGCGTACTCCATCCGTATCAGGGTGGGGGTGAGCACCTGGAAGCGGACCGGGCCGTCCAGCACCGCGCCCTTGGCAGCCTGCCGCTGAGCCGCGCTCGCCTCCGCGGTCAGCGCCTGCGCGCCCGTCGTCGCCGCCAGTGCGACCAGCGCGCCGATGGCAAGGACGGCCGTGGCCGTGCGTGCCGCCGCGCTGGTGCCGTGCCTGCTGCCTGGCCTGTCTCTGTGCCTTCGCATGCCGCGTGGGTCTCCTAGCGATCGTGGCTACGGGGGGTGTGAGTGGGGTGCTCGGCCCCCGCCTGCTCGGGGGGTCTGGGTCTGCCCCGGTCCCGCACCGGCGGCTTTACCGGCGCCTTGTGCGGGACCGGGGAGCGCCTGCGGGCGCTCGGGGTGGGCCCTCGGTGTCAGTTCTTCTTGAGCGTCAGGATCTGCTCGGCCGCGGTCCTGCCATCACCGACCGGGCTTCCGGTGCCATCGGTCCAGGCCCGGGTGGGCGTGGTCTCGGCGAGCCTGCTCGTGTCCGACGACATGCCGATGACCAGGCCGCTGTAGCGGTTGACCAGGTGGAAGGTTCCTGTGGACCGGCCGTCGGTGGTCTTGCCGGGAACGACGAACCACTGCTGGCCCACGCCGGGCTTGGCGCCGGGCGCGCCGGTCACGGTCGGCTTGGCGGCCCAGGCACGGCCGGCATCCTTGGTGGAGTCGACGCCGAGCAGCTTCTTGGTGGCGGAGTTGGCGATGCGGTACGAGCCGTCCCCGTTCGGGGTGAACACCCACCGGCTGCGAGTGGATCCGTCGTCCGCGGGCCGGGATGTGGTCGCGCCGTTCTTGCCGGTCTGGGCCAGAACGCGTCCGTTGCCGTTGCTGATGGTGTACGCGGCTCCGGCGGTGACGGGGGAGGCGGGGGCGCTGGTCCCGATGGTGGTGTCGTAGTACTCGCCGTCGGCGTTGTTCGAGCAGAAGAACGAGCAGTAGCTGCGGAAGGTCTTGCCGACGATCGTGGAACCGGTCTTGCTCACCGGGTCCAGCATCCAGCGGTACCAGGACCCCGACTTGTAGTCGCCCGAGTCACCGACGAGCTTCCACTTCTGGGTGGCGAGGTTGTCGGTGACGTAGAAGCGCTGCGGCTGTGTGGCGTCCTGCTTGATGGGCTCGGGTTCGCCGACGTACAGGCCCAGATGGGCGTTGTAGGCGATGTTCATCGTCAACAGGTCGGACTTGGCGGGCAGCTCACCGGCCGCTTGCTGCTCGGCTATGGTGCCGTCGTTGGCCGGGTCGTAGTCGTGCTCGACGGGTGTGTAACCCGTGCTGTTGTCGGCGTCGACCGGTTCCATGTTGGATTCCAGGCCGCCGATGCCGGGCTGGGACCAGGAGCCGTCGTACCACTTCTTCCAGGAACCGGGCTTCAGCTTGCCGGACATGGGTGCACGTGCGACATGGGCCCGGCTGGCGTCCGTCCAGCCGCCCGGGACACCGCCCTTGGGGATGGCGCGGGAGTTGTAGTAGACGTAGAAGTAGCCGGAGGCGGTGTCCACGAAGAGCCGCGGGTCGCCGTTGCCGTAGTGGTACAGGTCGTTGGGGAAGGCCGCGTCGTCGCCCCGCTTGGTGCTGTAGGGCGAGGTGAGGACGTGGTCCTTGATGTCCCAGGTCTTGCCCTGGTTCGTGGAGACCGCGTAGTCGATCGCGTCGTAGTGCAGGCCGTCACCGAAGGGTGAGGGGGTGAACTCGTTGTGCACCAGGCCGTACCAGTCGCCGGTGTCCGGGTCCACCCACACGCCCATCAGGTCGCAGAAGTTCTTCTGCGAGTAGTGCGAGGTGTCGGGGGCGTACGTGGCCTCACGGCCGGTGGGGCTGTTGTTGCACCGCCAGGTGGTGTCGTTGTTCTTGTCCTTGGAGTTGGCGGGATTCACCGCGTCGCTGAGGGCGGCGTCACGCGTCGCGCTGTCGAAGTCCTTGCCGCGGTAGAACGACCAGGTGCGGCTGTCGTCCGCGCCGTACAGGGCATGGGCCGACTGGTAGTGGAATGAGCCGTCCTTGTCTATGTACGTGCTGGCGGGCGTGTCGTCGGGGTTGTTCCAGGGGCCCTTGGACCCGATGGTGACGCTGTACGTCGGTTCCGCGGAGGCGGTCGCGGAGCCCACGGGGGAGGCCGCGGTTGCCGGTACGGACGCCAAGGTACCGGCCAGCGCCGCGGCCGTCGCCGCGAGTGCGGCGGCGATTTTCGTCCTGGGACGAACGGACACAGGTACTCCTCTCATGCTGGGCCGCCGGGGGAGCGGCCCACGGATGGATGGGCTCACCAATGGGTTCACCAGTCGAAGACCGCCCAGCCGCGGTGCGGCAGTTCGGGCTCCAGTTCCAGCAGGCCATCGGTCGGTCGGGTGGCGGCGTGTGCCGGCATGTCCAGAGGCGTCAGCAGCGTGGTCCGCACGGATGAGGGGGGAGAGGGCAGGTCGATGCGCGGACGGGCGGGATCGGCGCTGCCGTTGACCACCGCGAGGCGGTGTACGTCGCCCGCGCGGGAGGCGTGCGGGATCAGGTGCGGTGCTCCGCTGACCAGCGGCAGTCGGGGGTCGTCGCCTTCCAGGAAGCGGATCGAGGCGTGGAGCAGGCGTTGGCCTTCGTCGCTGCGGGCGAGTTCGGCGGGCGCCGCCGCGGCCAGCACCGCGACGCGTCCACCGACCGCGTTGACGAAGTGGCAGCGGCCGGCGCCCCAGGTGCGGCCGTCCGGCGTCCGGATGCGCGTGAGGACCTGGGCGCCTGGCAGTGGTTCGAGCCGGGCCAGCGCCGGTTGGACGTCGACGCTCAGCTGTGCGCCCTCGTCCATTGCTCCGGCCTTCTCCGCCACCTGCTCGACGGCGTACGGACCGGGCGGAAGCTGGTCGGAGCGGGCGGCCAACCGCCCGGCCCGTACACCCAGCAGACCGGCGAAGCCGCGCTCGGCGAGGATGTGGGCGGCCCCGCCGTCCAGCAGCAGACCGCCGTGCAGCAGGGCGCGGACTTCGTCGTCGTCGAAGGCATGGGCGAGGCGGCCGAACAGGGCCTGGACCGGGGCGTGTTGTGCGGTCACCGGAACCCCGTAGCCGAGGAGAAAATCCGCGGCCGTCGCGGGGTCGGACTCGAGCTCGTCGAGGCGTCCCGTCACGGTCGGCAGCCGCATGGCGGTGTCCTGCCGCCAGGGCAGTCCCACGCCGAGCGGGACGGCCCGCTCCGGGCGGCGCGCGGCCAGCCAGTCCAGGGCCGGCCGGGAGCGGTGCAGGAGCCGGTCGACGCGTGGGAAGTCTTCGGCCCGCTCGGCGTGCGTGGGGTGGACGTTCAGGAGCAGTGCGTCGGCCCCCGAAAGCTGGGCGGCGACCATCTCCGACCACGTCTGGGTGTCGGACTTGGACCAGGAGGTGTGCGGCCAGTTCTCGATCTCGGGCTCACAGGACACCTGGCGCGGGCGCAGCGTGCGCTGCAACTCCAGGTTCCACAGTGCGGAAGTCAGCCCGCGCGCCGGGGCATCGGAGTAGGGCGCGAAGTGCGGCCGGTGGGTCACCTGGCGGCGTACCGCCAGCGCGGCGAACAGGGCCTCCCAGTCGCGGCCCTCCACGGAGTGCAGTGCGGGCCGCGAGCTCATGAGACCCAGCTGGGAGCCGCCGCCGGAGCGCTCGTGCACCACCCGCGCAAGGCCTTCGGCGACTTCGAGCTGGGCCGTGCGCCAGACCTGCTGCAACAGGGCGCGCCAGGAGTGGGGAGGTCCTGGCGAGGTGACCGCCGCGACGACCTGCTCCCGGGTGACCGGCTCGCCGACGAGCGCGGCAAGACGCTCCAGCATGAGCGGCTCGAAGCCGCCGCCCCAGGTGAGCGGTGCGTGGTTGTGGAAGCGGAAGTCGTCCTCGACCCACAACACGCGAAAGCCCAGGCCGGCGAAGAGCCCGTAGTGGGCGTACAGCCAGCCGCGCCACTTCGGGCAGGCGAACGACGCCTGGGCGGTGGCGATTTCACCGGTCGGCGAGACCATCGGCGCGAAGCCGAGGCGGTCGACCCGGCCCCGGTCGGCGTGGCCTACGGTGACCCAGGGGTTGAGGCTGACGTCCAGGCCGGCGTCGGTCAGCACCCGCCCGGCCTCGGCCGCCGCCGCGAACCAGCGCGCCTCGTCCAGGCCGGCGAGATGGCCGGTGTGCAGCTGCTCGGCCCCGAGCAGGAGCACCACCTCGTCGACGCCGTTCTCCCCGCACACCTTGGCCAGGGACCTCGCCCGGTCGCCGATGTCGTCCCCGGGGCTCAGCTGGAAGCGCAGGTGGTAGCGCGCCCGTCGGGCGAGAGGGCTCACTTGAGGCTCCCCGCGACGAGCCCGGAGCGCCAGAAGCGCTGCAGGGACAGGAACAGGACGACCAGCGGGACGACCGAGATCAGCGCGGCCGTGATGACGACGTTGTACGGCACCGCCGAGCCGATGCCGCGCTGTGCCTGCCAGCCCACGATGCCCACGGTCACGGGCTGCAGCTTGTCGTCGGCCAGCATGAGCACCGGCAGCAGATAGTTGGTCCAGATGGTCACGAACTGGAACAGGAAGATCGTCACCAGAGCGGGTGACATCAGCCGCAGCGCGATGGTGGCGAAGATCCGTGTCTCGCCCGCGCCGTCCACCCGGCCGGCCTCGAGCAGCTCGTCCGGCACGGAGGCGGCGGCGTAGATGCGGGCCAGATAGACACCGAACGGGCTGATCACGCTGGGCAGCAGCACCCCCCAGTAGGTGTTGACCAGGTGGACCTGCGAGAACATCAGGTACAGCGGGATGGCCAAGAGCGGCTGTGGCACGAGTACCGCGGCGAGCACCACGTTGAAGGTCAGCTCCCGGCCGCGGAAGGAGTACTTGGCCAGGGCGTATCCGGCGAGCGCCGAGATCAGGGTACTCAACGCGGCGCCGCCGACCGCGTACACGGCGCTGTTGAGCAGCCAGCGCGAGAAGATCCCGCCCTCCTCGGTGAACACGGCCCGGACGTTGTCCATGAGCGCGAAGTCGCCGAACCAGAAGCCGTTTCCGGTGAAGAGGCCGGAGTTGGTCTTGGTCGCGGACACCAGGAGCCACCACACGGGCAGCAGGAAGTAGCCGGCGGCGAGCGTCATCACGGCCAGGACGATCCACCGGGACAGCGCGAGCGGTGGCCGGGGGGCGGGCACCGGCGCGGCGGGTGTCCGCGCGGCCGGGCGGCGGTTGAGGGTCTGGAGTGTCACAGGGCCGCACCCTTGCGCTGGACGAATTTGAGGAAGCCGAAGGACAGCACCAGCGCCAGGAGCGCCAGGATCACCGACTCGGTGGCTGCGTAATTGAAGTTGCCGGCGTTGACCGCGGAGTAGGCGGCGGAGATCGGGGTGTAGGTGCTGGACAGGTTCGGGGCGACATTGCGCAGGATGGACGGCTCGTTGTAGAGCTGGGCGGTTCCGATGATGGAGAAGACCGTCGTCAGCACGAGCGCCGGCCGGACCATCGGGATCTTGATGCGCCAGGCGATGCCGAACGCGGAGCAGCCGTCCATCCTGGCCGCCTCGCTGAGCTCCGGCGGGATCGCCTGCAGTGCCGCGTAGATGATCAGCATGTTGTAGCCGGTCCAGCCCCAGGTCAGCATGTTGCCGATGACCGGGCCGAGCAGCCCGTCGGAGGTCAGGTCCAGATGCAGGCCCAGTTTCTCGGCGGCCGCGCTGATCGGGCTGAGCCGGGGCGCCACCAGGAACGACCACATGATCGCCCCGATGACGCCGGGCAGCGCGTAGGGCAGGAAGTACGCAAGGCGGAAGAACCGCTTGAACATCGTCTGCTTGGCGTCGAGCAGCAGGGCGAGGGCCAGCGCGACGGCGAGCATCACCGGTACCTGTACGGCACCGATCAGCAGTACCCGCAGCAGCGACGTACGGAATTCCGCGTCGCCCAGTGCCGTGGCGTAGTTGCCAAGGCCGGCGAAGGTCGTGCTGGGTGCGGTCAGGCCGAGGCCCGAGCGGTGCTGCTCGTACAGGCTCTGCTGGATCGTGTAGCCGATGGGCGCGAGGTACAGGCCGACGAACAGGACGGCGAAGGGTGCCAGGAACAGCAGGGCGGTCCTGTTCCGGCGCCGGCCGTGCCGCGAGCGGCGGCCGGGTGGTGCGGGGCGGCCTGGGGGAGCGGCGGCCGTCTTCGGTGCGGGCGCCGTGGGTGCGGAGAGTGTCACAGCGACTCCAGTCAGCGGGTGGTGACGTTCAGGCCCTGGCGCTTGAGCTCACCGGCCGTCTTCTTCTGTACGGAGGTGAGGAGGTCCGGCAGTGCGGCACTGCCCTTCCCGGCGCGTCCGAGGCCGTCGGTGAGGTCGGTCGAGGTCTGCGTCATCGTGGGACCCCACTGCCAGCTGGTGTCGACGTGCGGCGTCTCCTTCTTGAACACGTCGTAGATCTTCTGGCCGCCGTAGAAGGGATCCGGCTTGGACAGTGCCGGGTGGCTCAGCCCGGCGGTGGCCGCCGGGAAGATGCCCGCAGCCTTGATCAGCGTGCTCAAGCTGTCCTTGTCGGTGCTCATCCACAGGGCGAACTCGGTTGCCTGCTCGGGGTGTTCACACCCCTTCATGACCGCGGTGGCCGAGCCGCCGTCGTTGCCGTACGCGGGCTTGTCGGCGTCCCACACCGGCATCGGGGCCACGGCCCATTTGCCGGAGGTGTCCTTCACGCTGGAGGCGAGAATCGGCGCGTTCCAGACGGCGTTGACATCGGAGAGGATCTTGCCGCCGGCCATGTCCTTGTACAGCGAAGGGTCGAAGCTCGGGTCGGCCTTGAGCAGCTTGTCGTCGATGAGCCCCTGCCAGTAGCGGGCGACCTTGGTGTTGGCCGGGCTGTCCAGGGAGACCTGCCAGGCGTCGCCCTTGGTGCCGAACCACTGCGCACCGGCCTGCCAGGCCAGGCCCGCGTAGTTGTAGGCGTCGTTGCCGAAGGTGCCGAGGTAGACGTCGGGGTCCGCGCGGTGCACCTTGCGTGCGGCGGCCCGGTACTCCTCCCAGGTGGCGGGCGGCTTGTCGATGCCGTACTTCGCGAACAGGTCCTTGCGGTAGAACAGCGCCATCGGGGCGGAGTCCACCGGCGCCCCGAAGGTCTGGCCCGCGATGCTCACCTGGTTCCAGGTCCACTGCGCGAACTTCTTCTTGTGCGGGGCGGCGTACTCGGTGATGTCCTGCAGCGCCCCGGCGGCGGCGAAGCTCGGCATGGTCTCGTAGCCCACCATCGCCAGACACGGCGCGTTGCCGGCCTTCGCCGCGGTGAGCATCTTGGTGTAGCCGCCCTTGGAACCCGATGCCGTCTTCTGGAAGTTGACCTTGATGTCGGGGTGGGTCTTGTTGAACTGCGCCACGGCTTCCTCGTAGCCGGGCGACCAGCCCCAGAAGTCGAGGGTGACCTTCTGCCCGGCGGTGTCGGAGCCGCCGTCGCTCGACGAGCACCCCGTCGCTGCCATGATCACAACACTCGCGGCGGCCAGCGCCGCGCTCCGTATCCGTCGGGACCTCATCGTCACCACTCCTCGGCCGTAATAAGTTCGGCTAGGATCTAAAATAAATAGTGGCTCGTCAACGGGTTGGGAGTGGGCAATTCCGCCGCCGGTCGACAGGCGCCTGTCGTACGCTCCCGGCAACCGCGTAACTTGACGGACAGCGCCCGTACGGAACAGGAGCAGGCACTGGTGAAGGCAGATCTACGTGGAGCAGGCGTACGCGACTTGGGCAGTGAGGGCCCGGCGCGGGCGAACGACCGCGCCTCGCTGCGCCGGTCCAACCTCGGTCTCGTACTGCGCCTGCTGCGTGACGCGGGGCCACGCCCCCGCACTCAGATCGCGGCCGAGACCGGCCTGCCCAAGGCCACCATCACCAACCTGGTCGCGGAGCTGGTGGAACTCGGTCTGGTCCGGGAGGGTGAGACCGAGCGCCACGGCTCCGTCGGGCGACCGAGCCGCACCGTGGAGATCGACGGCCGCACCATCTGCGGCATCGGCGTGGAGATCAACGTCGACTATCTGAGTCTGATCGCCTTCGACCTGCGCGGCGAGAACATCGCCGAGCGGCACACACCGCTCGACGCCCGGGGCAATGCGCCCGACGTCGTCCTCGACCGGATGGCGGAGGCGATCCGTGAGACACACGATGCCCTGCGGGCGCGGGGAGTTCACCCGGTGGGGGTCACCATCGCGGCTCCCGGGGTGATCGGCATCGACACCGGCGTGGTCTCGTACGCGCCCAACATCGGCTGGCGGGACGTCGCCGTCGTCGAGGGCCTGCGCACTCGCCTCGGCCCCGGGGCACCACCGATCCGGCTGGAGAACGATGCCAAGCTCGGTGCCATCGCCGAATACCTGGTCGCCGCCGCGGACGACATCCACGACCTGATCTACGTGACCGGCGAGACGGGCGTCGGAGGCGGCATCATCTCCGACGGCCGACTGCTGCGCGGATCGGCCGGATTCGCCGGCGAGATCGGCCACATGCCCCTGGATCCGGGCGGGCATCCGTGTGCCTGCGGACGTCGGGGCTGCTGGGAGACCATGGTCGGCCTGGCCGCCCTGCTGCGACTGGCCGCGCCGGCCGACGACCCGGTCCACGACCCCACGATCGATCTGCAGCAGCGACTGGCCGAGCTGCGCCGCCGCGCCGATGCCGGCGAACCCGCCACTCGCGCGGCGCTCCAGCAGATCGCCGACGGCCTCGCACTGGGACTCGCCCTCCTCGCGGACCTGCTCAACCCCCGCGCCGTCGTACTCGGTGGCCACTTCGCCTATTTCGGCGACTACCTCATCGACCGGGTGCGCAGCGAGCTGTCCGCACGGGTCATGGCTCCCGAGGCCGGCCGTTGCGACGTCATGTCGTCCACCCTGGGGTTCAGCGCCGCGGCGCGCGGCGGCGCCCATCTGGCGCTGGATCGGGTCTACCAGGATCCGGGCGGAGCTTCCGCGGCCGCCGGCACTACGCTCCTCGAGAGGGCGGCTCCGCGCGACGGCCGCTGAAGCAAGCTTGACGGAGCTGCCGCTGGGATGGCCGGCTTCCGGGTCCGCTGCGTTCTGGCCGCCGAGCTCGTCGACGAACTGGTCGAGGCGCATGCCCACCGGCAGCTCCGACCTGGAAGGAGAAGTGCGGCCGCTCCGCCATGTCGTTAGAGAACGCTGCCGAAGCCAGCCAGCCAGCCGGTCACGATTGCTGTGACACCCCCCCCACGTCATCGGGCTGCTATGAGCGTGTCTCGCCTTCAAGCTTGCTTCGCGTTGCGGCGCCGTACTGGCCATTGGGGTCTCCATGGATTCCGCGTGCGACCTGGAATCGGAAGACCGCTTCGTGCACCAGGGGAGTGAACCCGCTGTCCTCCGGGGAGCTTTGAGCGAGGAACTCGCACTCCTTGAGGCGCTGTTGCAACTCGACAACTTCGGGGCCGGTGTCACCAGGCCGCAAGATCGGTGCCGGGTCCACGGCTTCGCCCGTCCCTGGTGAATCTCTGGCCGGCGAAGGGTGTGACTTGGGCTGATGAGCATGGTCACGGCGTGACTCGGAGGGGGACGGCGAGGCCGAGCCAGGGGTAGGGCTGTCGGTGCTCGGGGAGTGATGCGTCGGCTCGGTCGCGGAACTGTCGCGCGGGAACGCGCCGCTCTGCGTGTCACTCGTCCCGTCTGGCCATGCCTGCAGCGTGGCGAGAGCCAGCAGGGCTATCACGCCAAAGCCCGTTGTTATCCGCACGAACGAAGCGGACCGGGCACGCGGCTTCCCCCGCTGAGTGCTGTGCCTGACATCGGGTGCGGTGCTGGCGTCATCGTGGTCGTCACGATGTGCGTGGACTGCTAGGGGCCGACTGGCTGTCGGGGTGCCCTCGCGCGATGTCCATCCCGCATCCGGCTCCACGGGGGTCGCGCTCTGGCACTGCGGGAGCTGGTGCAAGTAGGGGCGGATGTGCATGGGATCGGCTTGGTCCTCGGTGAACGGTCCAGCGCACGTGCACATGGCGTCGGGCAGGGCCGTGAGATCGGCTCCGCAGTCCGGGCAGCAGTAGTAGGAGCCAGTCATCAGGTCACTTTCTTGGTGTGCTTGGTAGCTACGGCGGCACGGCGTCGAGAGAGCCCTGTCCACCATCCATTACGACGTCTCGGCGATGCCCTGGGCGTGAAATGTCCGCACGAAGGCCCACGAATTGCCCTTCCGGTAAGGGCCACTTGAGAGTGCTCACCGTTTGTGGGCCCGCCTGGCGGGCGGCGCGTGCGACTTGATTGCCGCGGTGCCGGAGGACAAGGAACCCGCGCCGGGGGTGCCGCGTCCGAGCCATCGGTGAGTGCACGGCCAGATTCTCCAATGGCGGTTAATCGATGTACCTGTGGGGCGCGATGAGGAGCGTAGGAGGGCTTCCAGGAATGGTCAACTCTGTGCCACAACGGTGTCTGCTGAGCTTGATTGGTGTGACGGATACCCGGATCACGGGGGTCAGCGCCTCGGTAGGAAGCAGCAGTCGAAGCGGACACCGATCCGGACGTCCGCGAGACCGCACCAAACAAAATGGTGCCCTAATGGGGCCCTAAGGGTTGCTTAACTGGCCGTTCTCGCCTGGAGTGCAAGGCGCTGTGATCACTAAGTTGCGTGCATGCCCGATCACAAGAAGAAGCGCCGGCGTCTCGCCCTGAGCGCAGCCGGAGCCCTCGTCGCTGCGGCCGGTTCGGCGGTCGCCGTGTCCTCGGCAAGCGCACACCTCGTCGGCTCCGCGCCGACGGCCAAGGAGATCTGGAAGCCCGATCCTGCCCAGGGGACCACAGCGTTCTCGGGCCTCGACTGTGTGAGCCCCGGCGCGGTCACCGCGGAGCGGGACGCCTTCCTCTTCGACAGGCCGGCAGGCGTCAAGCGCTGCGAGGCCAGAAGCATCAGCGCCACCGGCGGAGACAACGAGGGGCGCCCCGACCTGGGCTATGGGTTCAGCGAAGGCAAGAGGTACCACCTGCACTGGAAGGTGAAGACCGACGCGAGCGACGCCGGCACCGTCTTCCAGTGGAAGTCACACCCGAACGCGCGGCAGAACTACCCGGTCCTCCTCAAGGTCGAGGACGGGCGCCTGAAGCTCTTCAAGGTCGCGCCGGGGGAGCAGTGGAACCTTGCCTGGAGCGCGCCCATGCCCAGGAACCAGTACAGAACCATCGACCTGACGCTCAAGACCTCCACGTCCAGCGACGGAGAGGTCTCCCTCTCCGTCGACGGTGAACAGGTCTCCCACTTCGCTTGGCGCACCTGGGACAGTCTCAACCGGCCGCAGTGGGGCACCTACGGCGCCGACGTACAGGACAAGGCGGCCAAGGTATGGCTCGCGGACCTGCGCATCAGCGAGGCAGGGTAGTTAGCCAGCCGCCCAGACGCGCCGGTGACAGCGCCGGATCGAGCACCATGCGCGCGAGATGGTCTTGTCCCACTGGATCATCGGTTCCAAGGGGTTCAGAGGCGTGGGCGGTTGGGGCGTGCAGGGCTGCGGTCGGTCGGTGCGATCGCGCTCATTCACCGCACCCGGGTCACGGCAATCGCCTCACGATATGCGTCCGCCAAGTCCGAGGCGGTTTCGTCGGCGGTCACCGCACCCTCGTCGCCCTCGAGCTCGCGGTGGGCGCCGGCGTAGGCCCGGACGAACCAGTTGAGCTCGACGGCCGTCAGGTGCTTGAGCCGCGTACTCTCGGCTACGTGCCACGCCACTCGAAGAAGCCCCGCCGACTGATCGCGGATGGGCGCGTGTACATGTGGACGATGCGCCACAGCCACCAAAAGGACGATCACGGCCGGTCCGTGGACTGCCGCCAAGTCCTCACCGTGTTCCCGCAACCGGCCGGAACCGGCGGACCGCTGCGCATTGTCTTCGCCGACGGCCCCGGTCGGTACGTCCCGGGCGGGGCTCCCTTCGGCTCCGGGGACGTGGGCTTCACTCGGGGTGCGGACCTGAACCTGCATGAGCCGGGCGCTGTCCGCGCCCTGCTCGACGTGGCGCTGGCCGGTGGGTGGCAGCCGGGGGAGCGGCGGGCGGTGGAGGTCGACGGCTGGTCGCTGCTGGAACAGGCGGCGGCCGCGCGAGCCGGGGACACCGGCCCCGATGCCTCGTAGGGGTGCCGACTCGGCGGTGAGGGTGCTCGACGAGGTGAGCGTCCCGGCGGGCGAGATTACCGCCGTCCCGGCCTCCAGCCGATCGCACCGGCGGCGATGCCCGGCACATGACGCCATCACGTCTGCCGTGCTCATATCCCTCCACCCCGAAAGTGAAACAGCAGTCAGGCAGTTTCGGTGTGGCACGCCCCCACGACTGATCAGCCAAGGCGACTGGGAGAGGTGCGGCAGAGCTCGGCGAAGGCGCGAACTCGGGCGCTCTCGCCGGATGTTGGCCAGATGAGCCCGTACTCGATGGGAGGGGCATCGTGGAAAGGGACCCAGGTGAGATCGGGGCGGCTGTTGTAACGCTCTACTCCCACGGCGACGGGGGACACCCCTTTGCCCACCGCGACGAGGTTCAAGATCTCGGGCCAATAGGTGGCGGCGTAGCCGTGGCGAATGGGTTGTCCGTTCGGGGTGTTCCGAGGGAAGTGGTAGTCCAGCCAGTACTGCGGAACAAGGTCCCCGGCGATGGTCAGGAGAGTCACGTCGGCGAGATCTTCGAGTGACACGGACGCGCGCTGGGCGAAGGGGTGGCGCCTCGGGACCATCAGTGCACGCTCCTCGGACACGAGGACGCCGCCGACAGCGAGGTCGGGTTCGTCGACCGGGTACTCGGTGACCTGGAGCTGGACCTCACCGCTGCGGATCGGGCCGAAGGGGTCGGAGAGCTGTACTTCCTGGATCTGGACTTCGCAGTCCGGGTGACAGTGCCGGAACCGCTCGGCCACCGCAAGGACGGCTGCGGCCACGATGGAGCCGGAGTAACCGATGTGCAGTACGCCAGTGATGCCACGCCCTGCCGACACAGCGCGTGCGATCGCCCGCTGGGTCTGCTGGTGCGCGGGCAGCAGGTCGTCGCGGAGCTGTGCTCCGACAGCGGTCAGTGCGACGCGGCGGCTGGTGCGCTCGAAGAGCGGTACGCCGATGTGTCGTTCCAGCTTCTTGATGGTCTGGCTGACCCGGCCCTGCGCCAGTCCGAGCCGCTCCGAAGTACGCCTGAAGTGCAGCTCTTCGGCCAGCGTCAGAAACGCCTCGATCTCGTGCCGTTCCACCACCGGCCTCCATTGGTGAGTTGGGGTCACCGATCATAGATCAGCTCGATCTTGTTCGGCGCTTCGGTCCCACAGAGAGTTGATTCAGCCGGGTGGCCGTATCTCGCCGTCGGCTCCCCCGTTCGCCGCAGAAGCGGCTCGAAAGGAACTCACTGTCATGTCCACTACCAAACTCGCGCCTTCGGCAGGGGCCGCCGCGTCTGCAGATGTCCCCGCGCCTGCAGATGCCCCTGCGCCGTCAGACGCCTCCGCCCCGAAGATGACGGGCCGTCTGAAGCTGATCCTTGCGGTGCTCCTGGTGGCCCAGTTCATGCTCGCCGTCGACTTCTCGATCCTGAATGTCGCGCTCCCCGCGATCGGTGACGGCCTCGGGTTCTCCCTGACCAACCTGCAGTGGATCGCCACCTCCTTCGCCCTGTCCGCGGCGGGCTTCACTCTCTTCTTCGGCCGCGTCGGCGATCTGATCGGACGCAAGCGGATCTTCCTCGGCAGCCTGGCGCTGCTCGGCCTGTCCTCCCTGGTGGGTGGTCTGGCCACGAGCCCCGAGATCCTCATCGTCGCTCGCGTGGCCCAGGGCCTCGCGACCGCAGCGGCCACTCCGGCCGGACTCGCCCTGCTCACCACGTCCTTCCCAGAGGGGCCGCTGCGGCAGAAGGCCCTCGGCCTCAACGGTGCGCTGATGTCCGCCGGATTCACCGCGGGCGCCGTACTCGGCGGCGTACTCACCGATCTGCTCTCCTGGCGCTGGTCGTTCTTCATCAACGTCCCTGTCGCCCTGGCCGTCCTGCTGGTCGCCCCCTCCATCATCACGGAGTCGCGTCCCGCGGAGCGCCCGAAGATGGACCTGCCCGGCGCGCTGTCGGTCACCCTCGGACTGCTGGCCCTGGTCTTCGGCCTCACACAGGCCGGTGAGCACGGCTGGACCCACCCCGCAGCCCTCATGGGCCTGGCCGCCGGCGCCGTGTTGCTCATCGCCTTCTACCTCATCGAGCGCCGGGCCGAGCAGCCGCTCGTGCCCGTGCACGTCCTGAAGAAGCCGACCGTGGCCTGGGGCAATGTGCTCGGTCTGCTGGCCTTCGTCACCGAGACCTCGCTGGTCTACCTGCTCACGCTCTACATGCAGAAGACGCTCGGCTTCTCCGCCCTCACCGCCGGAATCTCCTTCGGTGTCCTGGGCGTTGGAACCGTGACCGGCGGGATGCTCGCGCCGAAGGTCATCGCCCGTACCTCCACCCTGACCACGCTCGTCGCGGGCAGTCTGCTGCAGGCCCTGTCCACTGCCGCTCTGCTGCTGCTCGGCGACACAGCGGCGTCCATGTGGCTGCTGCTGCCCGCCACCTTCCTCGGCGGAGTCGGCAACATGCTCGTCATCGTCGGCTTCATGGTCACCGCCACCACCGGTCTGCCCGACCGCGAGCAGGGCCTGGCGACCGGACTTGCCTCCATGTCCCAGCAGGTCGGCATCACCCTGGGCACCCCGGTCATGTCCGCGGTCGTCGCGGCCACCGCCGGGGGCGCGCTCGGCGCCCAGGCGATCCTCGACGGTGTCACCGTCGCCATCGCCGTCAACACGGCGCTCGTCCTGCTCGGTGCCCTCATCGCGGCTGTCGCCCTGCGCACCAGGAAGCAGACACCCCGTACTGCCTGAGGCCCTGTACTGGCGGTGATCTTGAAGACCGGTGGCGGAAGGCGTCAGATGTCCGTCCCGGTGAACGCACGGAGGATGCCGGCGGGGGAGTGGGGGCCTTCCTCGGCGGGCCGGGGTGCCCCCGGGTGGCCACTGGTGGGGGCTGCCGGGGCAGAACTCCGCGCGGGCGCGGTGTCCTTGCTCTCGTGCGACTGCCGGGCTGTGCCGGTCACGACCAGTGCCCAGGCCAGGCAGGCGAACGCAGCTGTGTGCAGCAGCGCGCGGATGATGTTCCAGAGGACCCACTTGTTCTCGAAGTCCGCGCGGACCGCCGCCAGGTGTCCGATGCGGGCGGGATCACCGGCACCCGCGAGCTGGTCGTTCAGGGGGACGTTGACGCCGCTGGTGACCATGAAGGCCACCAGGTACAGGACCAGTGCGGCGATCAGCCAGGGCAGTGCGGGGCGGCCGTGCCCGCGCCAGGCCAGGAAGACGGTCAGCCCGATGAGGGGGATCGCGCCCATGAACAGGAGCATGAAGACCGGGTTGAGGATGGCCTTGTTGATGCCCTGCATCGCCTCGACGAGAGTGCGGTCGGAGGACCGGGCCAGGCCCGGCATGACCGCGTAGGAGAAGGCGGCGAACAGTCCGGCCATGAGCCCGGTGGACAGGGTGGCGGCGAGCAATACGCCGGTCTGTAGGTGTTTCATGCTGCGTCCTCTTGGTTCGGCCTCGCATCGACGGCGCACCCGCGCCGAGTCCGTCGGCTCAACCCTCGGTCCAGGCGGGATCATCGACAACGGCCTTTTCCGCAAGGCTCGTTAACCTGGTGGTTAACGGGGCTGAAGAGCCACCACGGGGCTGGGGGTAAGTATGGAGATCAGGGACATCGAGATTTTCCTGACGCTCGCTCAGGAGCTGCACTTCGGCCGGACCGCCGAACGGTTGCACGTGTCCCCGGCCCGGGTCAGCCAGGCGATCAAGAAGCAGGAGCGCCGCATAGGCGGCGCACTCTTCGACCGCTCCAGCCATCACGTTCGCCTCACTCCGCTCGGCCGGCAGTTCTACGACGATCTGCTCCCGGTCCACCGCGGCCTCCAACAGAGCCTGGAGCGCGCCACGCTGGCCGCGAAGAAGAAGACCGAAGTCCTACGTCTGGGCATGCTGTCAAGCAACAGCGAGGACCTGCGTCCCGTCCTCACCGCGTTCGCATCGCGTCGGCCCGGCTGCACCGTGCAGATCCGCGCGGTCGGCTATAACGACCCCTTCTCCGCACTGCGCCGCGGCAGCGTCGATGTCCTGCTCGCCTGGCTCCCCATCCGTGAACCGGATCTCACCGTCGGCCCGGTCCTCTATACCGAGCCTGTTGTGTTGTGCGTGTCCTCCACTCATCGGCTGGCCGCACGTGACTCCGTCTCCTACGAAGACCTCGCCGACGAGGCCGTCCTGACCGGTGCCGCACCCGACTACTGGCGGGAGGCGCTGATCCCCTCCCACACTCCCGGCGGACGGCCGATCCCTGAGGGGCCACCCGCGATCGACGGCTCGCAGCTGCTCGCCATCGTCGCCAGCGGGGAAGCGGTCTGCCCGGCGCACGCGCACGCGTCGCGCTACTACGCCCGACCCGACATCGCCTACATCCCCATTCGCGACGCCCCGCTCAGCCGCTGGACCTTGTGCTGGCGCACCAGCAGCGAGACAGGCCCGATCCGCGAACTTGCCGAGGTCGCAGGCGAGCTCAGCCCCCTGACCCTGTGACCGGGCCGGACCGGGCCGGGGGCCGCGGCCGGAAGCCGGGCCGTCGTCTCTGCCGCTGTCGGGACACGCAGAGGCAGGATGCCCCTTCGGCGGCCCGGCCCATGACGGCATCCTGCGCGCCCAGTACTCCGGCTATGGGTCGTGATCTGGGGAGGGGCTTGCGGTGGGCTGTCCGGGCTTGGGGTGCTCGGAGGCGGTCTGATCAGGCATCATGCCCGGGTGAGTACCATCATCGAATTCTTCATAGCCCCTGACGACTCCTCGGCGGCAAGCTGCGTGGACAGCGGCCCTGACGGAGTCTTCGACTCGCTGGCCTGCGGGAACTTCGACGCCTCCGAGGCGGTGATCGAGTGGGAGAGCCTGCTCACCGGGCAGAGCTTCGAGGCGCTTGTCGCTTCCGATGAGCCTCGTACGGTCGCAGACCCCGAGGAAGGGGACGGTCCACTGCTGTTCATCGTCTCGGACGCGCTTCAAGGGGCGCTGACCAGTGCTTCCCCTGCCCGGCGAGCGGAGGTCGGCCAGTTGTGGATTCAGGAGCGGGCTGCCGAGGGCGACACCTTCGGCCCGGAGATGGTGGAAGAACTCCTGGGGGATCTGGCGGACTTGGCCCGCACCGCCGACCGGCGGGGCCAGGGCCTGTACTGCTGGATGGCCTGAGCTGTCGGCTGCCACCGCGCGGTCCCGCCATCTGGACCGCGAGCGGGCTGAGCCTGGACGGCGTTGCAGCAGGGTGCCGCGCCACGCTGGGGCTGGGGCTGGGGCGTGCGACGGGGAGCCGGGCGGTCGCACCCGTGGCCTCCGCTGCGGCGCCGATGAGCATGGCGGCGCAGGCTACTACTGCGGTGGTGATGCGTTGGCGCATGGGCGGCCCTGAGGACATGGGGCGGAGGATGCTGCCGAAACCGCGCGGTGGCCCCCTACAGCGTGAGCTGTACGGGGCCACCGCGCTGCCTGCGAACTCGGCACCGCCGATCCGTCACCTTCCCTCATGTGACCAACAGGAGCCGCCGGACGCCCGGCCGGGGATCAGCCGCTGGAGTCGGCGACCGGACGCGCACGGAGAACCGCTGCGGTGGACAGCAGCGTCGACGCGAGGACCAGAGCGAACGTCGCGGCGATCACGGTGACCAGGATCAACGGGGAGCCGCCCGGCAGCGGGGAGCCGAGGATGCTCAGGCTCAGTGGCACCAGTGTCGCGGCGGCGACGAGCAGGCCGAGGAGCAGGCCGGCCAGTGAGATCATCAGCGCCTCCACCGTCATCATCCGCAGGACCTGCCGGCGGGTGGCGCCGATCAGACGCTGGAGCATGAACTCCCTGCGCCGCTCCGTCGTCGCCAGGATCTGCGTGTTGAGCAGCGAGATGACCGAGTAGCCGACCACCACGCCGAGGACCAGATACGCCATCCACGCCTGAGTGTCGTCAGATTCGGCCTGTACGGCTTCGAGGGCCGCCCGGTCGGCGAGGTGCAGGCCAGGGTGACGGTCCGTCAGCTTCGTGATCCCTGCGCGCAGTTGGCCGATGTCGGTGTCCGGGGCCGTGCTGACCAGGATCGTCGGGACCAGGCCCGCGTCGGTACGGCCGATCAGCAGCGATGCCGGTACCAGGGCCGTCTCGTAACCGCGTTCTGCGCCCACCGTGGCCACAAGTCGCAGCTGTACCCGGCTGCCGTCCCCGAGCCTCATCGTGACCGTGTCGCCGATGTTGTGGCCCTTCGCGGCGCGGGCCGGCAGGGCGACCGAGTTCCCGCGCAGCGCGTCGAGGTCACCGCTGGAGGCGCGGAAGGCCGTCGTACGCGCGGCTCCCTGGGGGGTGATGCCCTGGAGGGACAGTTCGGTGGGCTGCGGGCCTGCCGATTCCTGGTCGTCCTCCGACGTCCCTTCGTCCTGGGGGCTCGGGGCGGCCATGGGCTCGTCGGGCTCCAGGTAGCCGACGCTGGGAATCTGCGCGGTGGCCGCGGCGACACCCGGCAGCTCCCTGATGGCGTCGACCGTCGACAGCGGTACCCCGCCGGAGTCCGATGTGACCACCAGATCGGCCCGCAGGCTGTCGTCGAACGCTTGCTTAGCGCCGTCCGACTGAGTGGTCTGCAGGTAAGTGAGCCCGAGGGCCAGTCCGGAGGCGAGCATGACGGGCAGCGCCGCCGCCGTCAGCCGGGTGGTGCGCGCCTTGGCGTTACGGGTGGCGAGGTGACCCGCAAGCCCGAGCCGGCGTTCGACCGGACGACGCAGCGCGCCGACGACGGCCCGTACGAGCACCGGACCGAGGAGCCCGAAGCCGACCGCCCACACCATGGCCGCAGGGGTGGCCACTCCCGGTGCGTCGGGCCCGGCCGAGGCGGCCGTGCCCATCGCCAGCGCGACACCGCCGGCCACGCACAGCAGCCCCACGACCAGCCGGAACCGGCTGAACCAGCGGCGCTGGAGACCGGCTTCGGCGAGGGCCTCGGTCGGCCGGGTACGCACCGCGCCCTGCGCCGAGATGAGGGCCGCGCCGATCGCGGTGACCAGCGCGGTACCGGCGCCGACGATCAGCGGGACGGATCCGGCGCGGTACACGACGGCGTCGGGCACCGCGCCCGCGTCGCTGAACGCGGTGAGCAGCCACCGGCCGAACGCGGGACCGGGCAGGCAGGCGAGAGCGGTGGCGAGTACGGAGAGGACCATCGTCTCGCCGAGGATCAGCCGGCGCAGTTGCCCCGGGGAGGCACCGATGGCGCGCAACAGGGCCATTTCGCGGCGCCGTTGCTGGATGGAGAGGCCGAGCGTGCCGGAGACGACGAAGACGGTGACCATGGCCGACAGCCCACCGAAGGCCGCGGCCAGCGGGACCAGGTCGCTGCCTTCGGCGAGGACCGCCGGATTCTCGGCCCGGCCGCGGTCGTCGCCGGTCAGGACGGTGATCTGCTGTCCGGCGGTCCGCTGTCCCGCAGCCCGCTGCCGGGCGACCTCGTCACGTAGCCGCTCCGCGATCTCCTGCCGGTCGGTCCCGGCGGCGGGGAAGACACCGATGGTGTCGATCGTGCCGGGGTGACCGGAGGCGCGGGCGGCCTCCGCGTCGGAGAGGAAGACGTGCGCGTCGTCGTCGGGCCCGGTGGCCAAGCCGGAGATCTCGTAACTCCTGGCTTCTCCGCCCGTCGTCAGCTTGATGTGCTTGCCGGGCCGCAGCCCGGACCGTTCGGCGAGGCCGGCGCCCAGGACGATCCGGTCGGGCCCGGTGGGCGCGGTGCCGGCGGAGAGGGTGTACGGCGCGAGCTCGGCGGACGACCAGCCGTGGCCGGTCACCTTCGTGCCGGACGTGCGGGCGAGGTGCGTGCCGGGAGTGCGGGCGAGGCCGGCCGGGAACGACACGTCCTTCACCGTCGTGGCGACACCCGGCACCGACCGCAGTTCCTCGGCCAACTCGTTCTTCAGGCGGATGCGTTCGGGGAAGACGAGTTCGCGCTCGGTGCCGATGTAGCGCTGGTCGCCGGTGACCACGACGGGCGCCGCGGCCAGCCGCGCGGGCGGGGCCGCGTTGTGCACCCCGGTCTCCAGCAGCCCACCGCAGCCGATCACGATCGTGGCGCCGAGGAAGAGTGCGATGAACGAGGCGATGAAGCCGTACTTGTGGAAACGCAGGGTGCGCAGCGCGATCCTGATCATCGTTGGCCCCCGATTCCACGCGCCGTGACCCGTACCGCGGAGCGGGGGGCCTGCCGGGCGGTGGCCCGCTCGTCGTCCCAGGCACCGAGGTGCGTCATCTGCGCGGCCACCTGTTCGACGGTCGGCCGGTCCAGGGATCCGGCCAGCCGGCCGTCGGCGAGGAACAGCACGCGGTCCGCGTGTGCGGCGGCCACCGGATCGTGGGTCACCATGACGATCGTCTGCCCCGCGTCCTCCACGGCCTCGCGAAGTAGCGACAGCACCTCACTCGCGGTACGGGTGTCCAGCGCGCCGGTCGGCTCGTCACCGAAGATCACGGCTGGCCGGGTGATCAGGGCCCGTGCGATGGCTACGCGCTGCTGCTGGCCGCCGGAGAGTTCACCGGGGCGGCTGTCGCGGCGGGTGCCGAGGCCGACCCGACCCAGTACCTCGTCGACGGCGGCCCGTTTCGGACGGATCCCAGCCAGCCGCAGGGGCAGGGTGACGTTGTCGACAACGGTGAGCGCGGGCAGCAGGTTGAACGACTGGAAGATGAAGCCGATCCGTTCACGGCGCAGCTTGGTCAGCCGGCGCTCCTTGAGGGTCCCGAGGTCGGTTCCGTCGAGCCGTACCGTCCCCGCCGTGGGCCTGTCGAGTCCGGCCGCGCAGTGCAGGAGGGTGGTCTTGCCCGAACCGGACGGGCCCATCACCGCGGTGAAGGTGCCCTCTTCGAGGCCGATGCTCACGTCGTCAAGGGCGGTGACCCGGTTCTTCGGCCCTCCGTAGAGCCTGCTCACCGAATCGAGGCTGACGACCGGCTCCCCGTGCTGCTTCCGTGTCTCGTTCATGGTGTTCATGCTGGCCGCCGGGGTGCGGGCGCCGACAGGCTCGACAGGTTGAACTCGGTGTCCACCGGTCGGTGGACACCGAGTCGGTGACCGGGGGGACCGCGGCCGACCGGCGGCGGCCCGTGGCAGGGCGGCGGGGGGCTACGCGGTGGGGCGGGAGGCGCGCGAATCCCGCCCCGTGCGTACCAGCAGGCCCTGTTCCAGCGCCACGACCACCGCGTGGGTGCGGTCGCTGACGTCGAGTTTGGCGAAGACGCGCAGCAGATGGGTCTTCACCGTGGCCTCGGCGATGACCAGCCGTCGGCCGATGTCGACGTTGGATAGCCCGTCCGCCACCGCGTGCAGGACGTCCAACTCCCTTGCGGTCAGGGCGACCTGGGCCGGGCGCCGCATCTGGGCGACGAGGCGCGCCGCGACCTGCGGCGCCAGTACGGTCTCGCCGCGGGCTGCCGAGTGGATGGCGTCGACGAGCTGTGCGCGGGTGGTGTCCTTGAGCAGATAGCCGATCGCCCCGGCCTCGATGGCGCGCTCGATCTCCACATCGGTGTCGTACGTGGTGAGGATCAGCACCCGGGTCGCGGACCGTGCGGCGACGATCTCGGTGGTCGCCTCGACACCGTCAAGCACGGGCATCCGCAGGTCGACGAGTGCGACGTCGGGGGCGAGTGAGGCGACGAGGTCGACGGCCTCCCTGCCGTTGCCCGCCTCACCGACGATGGCGATGCCGGGGGCACCGGCCAGCAGCGCGGCGACTCCCGCGCGCAACACGGTGTGGTCGTCCGCCAGGATGACACGGATCGGACCCTCGTCCTCTGGCATGTGTCACTCCTGACCGGTCGTGGATACGGGCGCGCCGGGTGCCCGGTACGTCGCGATGGTTGCAGCTGTCACAGGCGTGCCCGCTGCCATAGGCGTGCCCGCTGTCACGGGTGTCCCCGCCGGCTCCAACGCCTCCACTGTCTCGGGCGTGCCCGCGGCCTCCGGAGCCGGGAGCGAGGCGAGGACGCGCGTACCGTCGCCGACAGAGCTGGTGACCGTGAGTTCGCCACCCATCTCCGCCAGCCGCTTGCGCATTCCGTCCAGGCCGAAGCCGTGCGACTCCTGGACGACGAAACCACGCCCGTCGTCGGTGATCTCCAGCTCGACGACGTCCTGGTGCCGCGCCAGGACGACGCCGACCGCCGAAGCGGCGGCGTGCTTACGTATGTTGGCCAGCGACTCCTGCGTACAGCGCAGCAACGCGATCCGCGCCGCCCGGTCGCAGTCGATGTCCGGCAGTTCCGCGCTGACGGCAAGACCGGTGTCCTCCGTGAACCTGTCCAGGGTCCGGCCGAGCGTCTCGGCGAGCGAGCCCGCGGCGAGAGTTCCACTCGGGGCGGAGCCGACCAGGATTCTGGCCTCGGTGAAGTTCTCGCGGGCGGTCCGCTCGATGGAGAGCAACTGCTGGGCACGCCTGGCGGGATCGGAGTCGGCCGAGGACCGGGCCGCCTCCGCAAGCACGATGATGGACGCGAACCCCTGGGCGAGGGTGTCATGGATGTCGCGGGCGAGCCGCTCGCGCTCCTCCACCGCGCCCTGGCGCTGATACGCCTCGACGAGCCGCCGTTGAGCGCTCTCCAGCTCAGCGCTGAGCTGGGCGGCACGCAAGTCGCTCTGTCCGACGAACCGGTGCAACCACAGCCCGAGTGCGGTCCCCGCCGCGAAAGCCGCGACGGTGACGACGTTGTTCCCGGTGAGGAACTGCGGGCTCCACCCCTGCGGCAGCGTCCCGCCGAACACCGTGGCCAGCGCGGTGAGTCCGCTCAGGACGACCGAGGAGCGGGCGTCGCGCGCGTAGATCCAGAAGAGCGGCAGCGACACGATGTACAGCGCGGCCGCGCCTTCCAGCACATAGGAGGTACCGCCCAGTCCGAGGGCGAAGACGCTGAGCAGCACCAGCTGGCAGCGCCCGGGACCGCTCCCCAGGGCGAACAGCGCCCCGTAACAGACCGCCATCGCGCCAAGACCCCCCAGCGGCCAGTACCTGTGCCCATCGGGGGAGTCCACTATCGCGAGCGCCGTGGGCAGCAGGCCCAACAGGACCCAGGAGACGGCGTTCCAGCGGGCGAAGGAGGCCGCGTAGGGCCGGTCGTCCGCCTGCGACTTGGCAATCATGCGGTCAGCCTACTGATCCGCCGGCCGCTCGGAGCGGATCTTGGTTGAGGTACCGGCTCGGGCGGCCACACCGATAGCCGACCGGCGCGGAGTGGACTTTCTGCGGGCAACAGGAGCCGCACCACCGACGACGCGGCTCCTGCCTGAGCCCTTCGTGGTGGGAAATCCCGCATCTCACCCATGGAGGGCACCGCGCGAGGAAGCGACGAGGGGAGCCTCGTTCCTCGCGCCCCGGGCGGCCGTCGCCACTCAGTGCGCGGCGGCCACCGTCGAACGGTCGCTCCGATCGCACAGAGGCGACATTACTCCGCCGGTCCTCCACCGTCCGTACATAGGTGCGGAGTTGATACGAACCGTTGCACTGTGTGGGGACTCGCACCGGTGGCCAAGGCATGCGCAATGCTTGCGATGCGCAGCGCCACTCCTGCTGGTGCGGGATGTCGGCGCCGTGGTTGAACGTGCCAGGCCTTGGATCACCTGGCGGACCAGCGGAAGAAGGCGGTCGCACAGGGTGCGGCCGCCATGACGCGATCTTCAGGCCACCCTGTCCGCCAGAAACGCCTCCCAGGTCCGGTCTCCGTGCACCGCGCCCTTTGCCGGAGCGAGGTTCACGCCCTCGCGGTACGCACGGCCCGCCTTGCCGGGCATCCGCAGGCCCAGGACCGGGCGTCGGCGCCCTGTGGCGCTCAGGTAGGAGCGGACCACGTCGTCCATCGTGTACACCGTCGGCCCCGCCAACTCCGCTACCAGGCCCGCCGGTTCACCGAGCGTCAGCTCCACCAGGCGCTGCGCGACGTCACGTACGTCCACTGGCTCCAGACGCATCCCGGGTGCCGGGATGAAGGGCAGCCTGGCCATCTTCGAGACCATCTGGTGCACCAGGTCGTGGAACTGGGCGGCTCGCAGCATCGTCCACGCGATGCCCGAGCCGGTGATGACTTCCTCCGCCGCGCGCTGCGTGGCGAACCAGGCCATCGGCATCCGGTCAGCGCCGATCACCGAGATGTGCACGATGTGCTTCACTCCGGCCGCCTTGGCCGCCGCGACCAGGTGGCCGGCCACCACGTCATCGCCCTTGGCGCCGCCGGCAAGGTGCAGCACCGTGTCCACCCCGGCCAACGCGTCAGTGACGCCCTCACCGGTCATCAGATCTCCTCTGACGTAGGTGATCCCGTCGGTGTCCGGCCGTTCGCTGCGGCTGAGCACCCGCACCGGGCGTGCGGGCGCCGCCTGACGAAGGAGCGGGAGCACGTGGCGGCCGAGCGTTCCCGTACCGCCGGTGACCAGGATCGTGGCGTCAACAGTCATGATGTACCCCTAAGTTGCTTGATGTGTGGTGTGCGAGCTTCGGTTCTGCTGCTCTGACACGCCACCGAGGGGGGATGTGACAGATGGACGAAAAGAATCTTGAGAACCGTCCCGATCGGAGTCTCGGGAAGAGCCTGAGGGCCGGGGATTTCGAAGCCCACCGCCCGCATCTGCGCGCGGTCGCCTACCGCATGCTCGGCTCTCTGGCGGAGGCCGAGGACGCGGTGCAGGAGACCTGGCTACGGGCAGCGGCCGCTGACTCGAGCGAGGTGGTGAACACCGGCGGCTGGCTCACCACCATCGCCACCCGCACCTGCCTCAACGTTCTGCGCTCGCGTGCCACACGCCGCGAGGAAGAGCTGGAGACCGCCTACGGAGCCGACCGGCCTGACGGCCGCCCCAGCCCCGAGCAGGAGGTGGAGGCCGCCGACGCCGTGGGCATCGCCCTCCTCGTCGTGCTCGACACGCTCACTCCCGACGAACGCCTTGCCTTCGTCCTGCACGACCTGTTCGCTGTTCCCTTCGACGAGATCGCAGCGATTTTGGAGCGCACGCCCGCCTCTACGCGACAACTCGCCAGCCGCGCCCGACGTCGGGTCCGGGGCACATCCCCGTCCACGCTCGACTCCTCGCGCCAACAGCAGGCGGTGTCCGCTTTCCTCGCGGCGACCCGCACCGGCGACTTCGAGGCCCTGGTCGCCCTGCTGCACCCGGACGTGGTCCTCACCGCGGACCCGGCCGTGATCCCGACCCCGGAGCCGGTCGTCGTCCTCGGTGCGCACACGGTCGCGAAGGGCGCCATGGCAGCCACCGGACGCGCCCAGTTCACCGGCCCGGCTCTTTTGGACGGCGTCTCCGGCCTGGCCATGGCCCCCAATGGACGCCTGCGCCTGGTCCTCACCTTTACCGTCCACCCCGACAGCGGACTGATCACCGCCGTCGAGGTCATCGCCGAACCGCAGCGACTGGCCGCGCTGGAAGTGGCGGTCGTCGGGCAACCATGAGACAGCCGTGCGCTTCGCCGGACCCGGGTGAGCTCGTGATGCAGGGGCATCCCGAGCTCGCGGGCCTGGACGGCGAAGACCCCGCCGCGCAGTGGCGCCGCTGCGGGGGCGTTCCGGGCCGGCGTCACCACCCACGCGACGGCAATCAGCCAGCCCCGGCACTTGGTCGAGGTGGTCGGATGCCGTAGGCGTGCTCGAACACGGGAAGTGCCGGCGTCTCCAGTCAGGCAGAGATGGTGTTGAGCGGCAGGTAGACGAGCGCGTAGGCCATGGGCGATGCGATCGCCGCAGCGGCCAGGCTCAACCACCGTGCCCTCACTGTGCGGGCCAGCAACAGTGGAGCTGCTACGGCCACGGCGGCGCAGACAAACGCCTGCCCCCGGTGATGATTGGACAGCCAGGCCTGCAACGCTTCGCTGCCGAACAGGCCACCGAGGGCGCCCAAGCCGATTACCCGCTTCCATAGTTGGGTGCCGCGACGCCACCAGGCCCCCGCCAGGCCGAACAAGGGGCCTGCCACGCAGGCCAGGCTCAGCCGCACCAGCGGGAAGATGAGGCTTCCCATGCCACCTCGGCCGAACTGGGCGTAGCCGTAGTACCCGAGCACCAGTCCGCCCTCCGTGAGTCCGCCGGCGACTGCGAGCCGCAGCGGCTCCTGGGTGCGGACGACCAGGAAGGCGCCGGCGGCGAATGCCGCCACCGTGTGTCCGTGCCCCTTTTGTTACTTCGGTAGACGTGAATGCTGGCTAGCCGTGGCCGGTGGCGTCCGGTGAACACCATGTTCGAGCTGAACGACTCTGATAGAACGTCGTCTTGAAGGGGCCGCCCGCCCTTCATCATCGACGTGACGAACAGCGACGCTCTCCGCAGTGACGTGCACGGTGGTGACGTGCAGATCGATCTCGGGAAGCTGCGCCTCGGGGTGCGCTGGTACGAGCCCGGTGTCATGGGTATGGGGCGCACACGATGACGTCGGCAGGGAGAAGAAAGCGACGATGGACGTGGCCACGGCAGGCGACAGCGGTCCACCGGCTTGGCTGACCGAAGCCGAGGCAGGAATGTGGGAGGCGTTTCGCACGGGGAGCGTCTACGACATGCGCACGGGTGACAAGGACCGCGACGACCCGCACGGCGAGCACCCCTGGGGTCCTGAACGCAGCGTGCGTGCACGGGTCGTGGCATGGCTGTTGCTCCACGGGCCGCCCGCCCGGGGCGGCAGGGTCACCTCTCTCAAGCTCCGGGGCGTGCAGATCACCGACGTGCTCGATATCGCGGGCGGCACCGTCGCCCCGTACGTCGAGATGAAGCAGTGCCGCTTCGAGAAGGAGGTGTTGATCCAGAAGGCGCGGCTCACAGCGGTACGGATCGTGGACTGCTCTGTGCCCTGCCTGGCAGGGGGACGCGTCTCTACCGAGGGCGACCTCGACTTGTCCCGCTGCCGATTCCAGCGCGGTGTCCGCCTGACCGACGCCCGCATAGGTGGGGACTTGCTGTTCAACGAGGCAGTGGTTTACCGCGACCGGCGCGGCAACTCGATAGCGGCGGACGGGCTTTCGGTCGGTCGGGACCTGCAGGCCGAGTCGCTGGAGTCGCACGGCGAGCTGTGCCTGCGCGGCGCGATGGTCGGCGTCTCGCTGTCCCTGCGCGGCAGCAAGCTCGTCAATCCGTATGGCCTGTGGGCGCTCAACGCCCCGCAGATGACCGTGCAACGCACGCTCCACATGTCGCCTGCCGCGCTCGGTGACCGACTCCAGACCGGCCGGACCCCCGACCGGGCCTCCCGAGTCCAGCCCTTCGAGTGCCAGGGCGGCATCCGCCTCGACGACGGCCTCTTCGGGGAGGCCGTCGACCTGGCTCATGCGCGCTTCACCCTGGAGCACGACCAGGAGGTGTCGCTGCGCCGCGTCCAGACCCCCGAGCTGCGCTTCCTCGGCGAGGCCCCGCAGCGCGGCAGGGTCATTCTGTCCGGCGCGAAGGTCGTCACGCTCATCGACAAGTCGACCAGCTGGCCGGGCCCCGGCGGCCTCCAGATGGACGGTTTCAGTTACGAGTACCTCGTCCCGCAGGGCAGCTTCCCGCTCTCCCGGCGGCTGAGCTGGGTGGCGGCCGCGACCGCCGAGTACAACCCCGAGCCGTACGAGAAGCTGGCCGCCACTCTGCGCAACGGGGGTGAGCACGCCGACGCCCGTCAGGTCTACCGAGCTCAACAGCGGCGATGGCGGACCACCTTGCCATGGCCGGAGCGGGTATGGCATGCGTTGCGGGCCGTTCCAGGGATCTCGGTGATTCTGTGGACCATCATCGTGATCGCGTTGCTGACGGTGGCCTGGCGCAGCACGCGGGCGGTGCTGCCGGACATCAGCCACGGTGCTGAACTGGGGCCATCCGACGCGCCTCCCGTGGTAGTTGCGGTCGTCAGCCTCATCACAGCTTCCGGAGTGCTCATCGGCGGGATCCTGAACGGACTCGCCAAGTTCGTCCGTGCCCGAGGGCAAAACGCCTCCGACATCGTCCAGGTTCGCGGGCAGGCGGATGCCGATCTCATCCGCGCGCAAGCCGACATGAGAAGGGCTGAAGCCGACATGCTCCGCGCCCGTGCCGGTCTTCCTCCGGGAGAGCCGTCCTCCCCGGAATGGGGCGGTAATCCGGCGGACGGCGGCCCTGTCGCCCCTCCTGCTCTCTCCGGGAACGACGACGGGGCGCCGTCGCCGTCGTGACTTACTTTCGACGAGCGCCCCCGCCGAGAGGGTCGCTGCCCGTGAGGCTCACGGAACCTGGAGGACGGGTGAGCCATTGGTCTGCATGCTCAGCGCTGATGGAAGACGCGCCCGGGGCTGCGCATTGAGGAACCGCCGGGCAGGCGACGCCCCGAAGAGTGCTTTACGTACGCGTGGTTGCCCCGGCACGGGTGGGTTGTGGGCGTACAACCTCGAGTACCTCGACTGATGGTGGCGGCTCGCCATGTGAGTTGAGATGCGTGATCACTTCTTCACTGGGCGAATGTGCAGTTCGGCCAGGAAGCCCTGAACATCCGTGGCGGTCTGTGCGGGCGTCGGCCGAGGCCCGGAAGGGATCACCGGCTGTGCGGTGACGGTTGCCGTGTCGTTGCCCCAGACGCAGCGTGAACTGGTCGTGTCCGCGACCTCGTACTTCACGCATCGCAGCTTGCCCCCTATAGGCCCGGGAGCGTAGTTGCGTACTTTGCCCGAATCAACACCCGTGTTGAGAAGCACCGAGATGACCTCGTCGTCCTCACCCGGATCGGAGACGTCGACGGTCGGGTTGAGTTCCAGGGTGACCATGTAGGACTTCTTGCCGTCCGGGCGCACGTAGGTCGCGTGAGCTGTCTCCTTGGTCGGGTCGAGATTGTCGCCACCGTGCGTCGACGTCCACAGCGACTTGCCGTCCTTACCCGCGAGCCGGTAGTCGCCGAAGCCGACCGGCACCTCGGCAGTGTGTTTGACCGGCGCCTCGTCCCTTTCCCCTGCCGCGAGCCAGATCCCGACTCCCGCACCGGCCATGAGGGTGACGGCAATGGCTCCACCGATCACCCGTCGACGTTTGCGGATTCGGGCTGTCCGCGCCCTGGTGGCCGCCCAGTCGATGGGACGTCCCAGGGGCCCGGCATCATGGGCGGCAGGTGGGCTCACGTGCGGAGCTTCGTCGGAATCGGAGGTCGTGCCTGGGTTCGGCATGTGGTTCTTCCTTGGGTGTTCGGCTCGTAGCCACTCAACAGTTGGGTGACTGGACTTCCTCGACCATGCTTCGTGGAACCAATCTCATGAAAGCCCGGCGTCCAAATGGGCCGCGATGCGCGTGATGGTCCGGGCGTTGTCCTCGAACCGGTGCGCCTGCATGCCCGTCGCTTGGGCGGCCTCGACGTTGAGGGCGACGTCATCGATGAACAGGCAGTCTTCCGGCCGGGCGTTCAAGCCGGCGCACGCGGCCTCGAAGGCGCGCGGGTCGGGCTTCTCGATGCCGATCTCGTGGGAGTAGACGATCTGGTCCGTCCAGTCGTCGAAGTGATACAGCGTCTTTTCCCGTTCCCGGGCGCCGACGAAGCTGTTGCTCAGGATGCCCAGCCTGCAGCGCCCTTGCAGACCCCGCAGATAGGTAATCAGGTCCTCGTTCGGCGTGCCCAGATACTCCGTCCAGAGATCAGCCATGAAGGCTTCGGTCTCGGGGCCGTCGAGACCCAGGCGGGCGGATATCTGCTCACGCACCGCTGGCTCGCTGATACTCCCGACGCTCCCGGCCCGCCACACGTCGCGCATCCGCTCATGGACAGTGCCGGGTGACAGTTTCAGTCGCGCTTCCCACCGTTGCACCCACCCGGTTTCCGGCGTGAACTCCAGCACCCCGCCGATATCGAGAATGACGCAAGTCTCGGTCACCCGAACTCCCCTCTTCGTTCTGGTCCAGCGAGCACAGGAGCGTCAGCTCGTGTGAGTGACACAGACACTGTCGACTTTTCCCCCGGGGCAAGGTCAAGCGATCTTCGAAGCCTGTGACAGCACTGTCGCAACCCCGTCGACCGACCCAACCCGACCCGCAGACGAGCGGCGCCGGTCGGCTTCGAGCTGCGTTCGAGCCCGAAGGACCTTCGCGAGACCGGGGTGCAGGACCACATAGGTTCGCCGGGTGGGAGGTCCTGATCTCGGGGTGCCGATCGATCCAGCCGTAGGCTCCGCTGCCATGGGATCAGCGACGACTTTCATCCATCACCTTGGCGTGTGCGCCTCCGACTTCGAGGCGAGCGAAAGGTTCTACACCGCGGCGCTTGAGCCGCTCGGGATCTCTGCCGGTTATCGAGCCGATGGTGTCGCCGAGTATTGGCATCCGGATCGGGATACGCCCTCGGTGTCGTTGGAACGCGCGGATCAGTCGGCTACGGCGACGCGGGGGATGCACCTCGCGTTCGATGCCGGGAGTCGAGCAGCGGTAGACATGTTCCACTCCGCTGCGGTGGCGGCCGGGGGCGTCTCCCGGCACACTCCGCGGCCTTGGAGTGAGTACCGCGCCTACTGTGCGTTCGTCAGCGACCCCGATGGCAACAACATCGAGGCCGTTCACAAGGAGCTCCAGTAGCGTCGATGACCTCTTCGGGCGCGGCTCCCGCCGCGGGATCACCTACAAGCGCGCCAAGACGTGGATGCTTCGAGGGCTGCTCGTGAGCAAGGGAGCGAAGCATCTTGCTACGTGCCTCCCGCGCCCCGAGTCGACCGGTCCTCCGCCCCCTCCGCCGTGGTCAAGAGCGCGCGAGCCGGGCCGCGAGGTAGGGCGCGGTGGCGCTGCGGCGGGACTTCGCCACTTTGGCCGGTGGGCCCGCCGCGACCACTCGCCCGCCCGCGTCGCCACCGCCGGGCCCGAGATCGATGACCCAGTCGGCGGTGGCGATCGTGTCCAGGTCGTGCTCGACGAGGACGACCGTGTTGCCGGCGTCGACGAGCCGGTGCAGCTGCCGCAGCAGCAGCGCGATGTCCGAGGGGTGCAGTCCGGCCGTCGGCTCGTCGAGCAGGTACAGCGCGTGGCCGCGGCGAGCTCGCTGCAGTTCGGTGGCCAGTTTGATGCGTTGCGCCTCACCGCCGCTGAGCTCCGTCGCGGGCTGGCCCAGCCGCAGGTATCCGAGTCCCACCTCGCGCAAGGTCTCCAAACTGCGGGAGGCGGCCGGGACGGCGGACAGGAACTCGGCGGCGGCGTCGACGGACAGCGCCAGCACGTCCGCGATGTTCTTGCCCCGGTAGGTGACTTCCAGCGTCTCGGCGTTGTACCGGGCGCCCTGGCAGGCCGGGCACGGCGCGTAAGTGCCGGGCAGGAACAGCAGCTCCACCGCGACGAATCCTTCGCCCTGGCACGTCTCGCACCGCCCTTGAGGCACGTTGAAGGAGAATCGCCCGGCCGAGTAGCCGCGCGCCCTGGCCTCGTCCGTCGCCGCGTACAGCTTGCGCACCGCGTCGAACATCCCCGTGTACGTGGCCAGGTTGGACCGCGGAGTCCGGCCGATGGGCCGCTGGTCGACCCGCACCAGGCGGTCGAACGACTCGACCCCCGACGCGTCCTGGACGTCGACCTCCAGCTGCGCCTCGTCGGGCTCCTCGGGGACGAGGCCCAGGTGGCCACGGACGACCTCGGCGAGCACCTGCGTCACCAGCGTCGACTTCCCGGAACCGGACACGCCCGTCACCGCCGTCAGAACGCAGAGCGGTACGTCCACGGACACGTCGCGCAGATTGTGTCGGGAGACGCCGCGCAGGTGCAGCCAGCCGTGCGGGGCGCGCGGGCGGTGATCGAGCGGCTGGGCGCGCCCGAACAGGTACTGACTCGTGGGCGACTCCCCGACCCGTTCGAGACCGGCGACCGGACCGCTGTACAGCACGCGCCCGCCGCCCTCGCCAGCGCCGGGACCGATGTCGACCACCCAGTCCGCCCGCCGTACGACGTCCATGTCGTGCTCCACGACGAACAGCGAGTTGCCCGCGGCCTTGAGACGGTCCAGCACGTCAAGCAGCGGTTCCGCGTCAGCCGGGTGCAGACCCGCGGAGGGTTCGTCGAGGACGTAGACGACGCCGAACAGCCCCGAGCGCAGCTGGGTGGCGATCCGCAGACGCTGAGCCTCGCCGGGCGACAGGGTCGTCGAGCGGCGCCCGAGGCTCAGATATCCGAGGCCGAGGTCGAGCAGAACGTCCACCCGTGCCACCAGATCGGCGCAGATCCGGACCGCGACCTCGGTCGTCTCCCCGGACCGGGCGGTCGACGTGGTGGCGTCGGCCTCGGACCGCCCCGCGACGGGCCGCAGCAGCGCCACGACCTCGCTGAGCGGCATCGCGTTGATCTCGGCGATGGAGTGTCCTGCGAACGTCACGGCGAGCGCCTCGGGCCGCAGTCCGCTGCCCCGGCACTCGGGGCAGGGCACACTCCTGACGAACCGGAGCGCCCGTTCGCGCATCTTCTCGCTCTTGGAGTCTGCGAGGACGTGCATGACGTGCTTGCGGGCGCTCCAGAACTTGCCCTGGTAGCCGTAGTCGACGCGGTCCTCCTCCGGCTCGATGTACACGGAGGGCTGCTCGTCCGTGTACAGCAGCCACTGCCGGTCCTTCTTCCTGAGCCTGCGCCACGGTCGGTCGATGTCGATCCCCAGGCCGTTCACGACACTGCGCAGGTTGGCGCCCTGCCAGGCACCCGGCCAGGCGGCGATCGCCCCCTCGCGGATGCTCAGCGCGGGGTCGGGCACGAGCAGGTCCTCGGCGACGTCGTGCACGACGCCCAGCCCGTGGCACTCGGGGCAGGCACCGGCCGCGGTGTTGGGTGAGAACGACTCGGCTTCCAGCCGAGCAGCCCTGGCCGGGTAGGTGCCGGCGCGGGAGTACAGCATGCGCAACAGGTTGGACAGCGTGGTGATGGTGCCGACCGTCGAGCGCGAGCTGGGCGCCCCGCGTCGCTGCTGCAGGGCCACGGCGGGTGGCAGTCCGGTGATGTCCTGCACGTGCGGTGCGCCGACCTGTTGCAACAGCCTTCGGGCGTACGGTGCCACGGACTCGAAGTAGCGCCGCTGAGCCTCCGCGTAGAGCGTGCCGAAGGCGAGCGAGGTCTTGCCCGACCCCGAGACGCCGGTGAAGGCGACCATCGCGTCCCGCGGCACGTCGACATCGACGTTCCGCAGGTTGTTCTCCCTGGCGCCCCGCACACGTACGAAGGGGTCGTTCTCGTCCTTGTTCACCGTTCCTGATTACCCGACGGTGCCGGGAACCGCGCGACAGGCGCGCCCCGGGCCCCGCTCGCACGAGCTGCGGAGACTCTCGGTAGGAGCCGCTTCCGGGGAGCATCCGGGGAACATTCGATGGTGCATCACTGTTGATCCGTATGTGGGCGTGGAGGGAACTGTGTCCCCGGGCCTCACCCCTTCGCCCATGAGGACGATCGTTCGGCTGAAGCCTCATGGAGCCCCCGCCGCGAGGCGACCGCCCTTCGCGCCCACACCCGACCGGCCCCGGCCGGCGATCCCCCGAACCAGTCGGGGCCTTCGCGGGCCCCCTTGCGGCCGCTCGGTCGAGGTCGATGTTTCTCCCTCGCGCCACGTTCATGCAGGTTCTTCATCCGCGTCCCCGCCAACTGCGCTGAGTTTGTCGGCGATGCGGTTGAGTGCGGCGAGGTCCTGAGTGCTCAGGTGCTCGATGAAGTGGCGACGTACCGAAGCGAGGTGTGCCGGGGCGGCCTCCTTGAGGGTCGCCAGGCCGTCGTCGGTGAGGATCAACAGACAGCCACGGCCGTCGGCAGGATCCGGCGCGCGTCGGATGAGTCCACGGGCTTCCATGCGGGTGGCATGGCGGGACAGGCGGCTGCGGGACCACTGCATCTTGGCGGCTTGCTCGCGCAGCGTGCTGGTCGCATCCGTGTGCTCCGACAGCGTACTGAGTACCTCGTAGTCGGGCTCGGACAGGCCGAGTTCGGCCAAGTCCCGGGCGGTGTGCGCCTGAACTGCGGTCGTCATGCGCCGGTAGGCCCGCCAGGCTCGCTCCTCCGGAGGTGTCAGCCATGGGACGCCCGGCTCCGGCTCGGCGGCACTCGACCTTTTCGTTGACATGTAACCAATCTACTCTCTACTGTCATTTCCATGTCAACGAAATGGTCGCGGATTCTCGTCCTTGTCTGCAGCACCCGCCCCAACGCGCTCGGTCCGGCCGTCGCCTCATGGCTTACGGAAACCCTGGCACCCTCCGCGCACACCCTTGATGTCGACCTGGTGCCCGTATCGCTCGCAGACCTTCACCTGCCTTTTCTCGACGAAGAGGAGCACCCGGCGCGCGGCATCTACCACCACGAACACACCCGGCGATGGAGCAAGACGGTCGCGGCAGCCGACGGCTTCATCGTGGTGAGCCCGGAGTACAACTACGGAATGCCCGCGACGCTGAAGAACGCTCTGGATTTCCTGGGTGCCGAGTGGGCCTGGAAGCCGATGGGGTTCGTCAGTTACGGCAACACCTCGGCCGGCACCCGGGCGGTCCAGCACGCCAAGCAAGTGACCAGTACGTTGCGTCTGGTTCCTCTCGGCTCGACAGTGGCCCTCCGGATCTCCGAAACTCTGCCGCAGGGCAGCTTCCAGCCTGCTGCCCACCACGCCCGAGTAGCGGTGGACATGCTGGAGGAACTGGTCCGGGTCGCGAAGGTGCTGGCTCCGCTCCGTGACCACGGGCAGGCGATACCCGGCCCTCTGCCCGGCTCCTACGCACAACGCCTCCACCCTGATGACGGGCCACACGTCACGGTGCTCCAGCGCTGCTGCTGGGTCGAGGAAGCGGTCGCGAACAACACCCTGCAACTCCCGGCACTGCGCGAATCGCCCGCCGAAGTCCGCGAGTGGCTGACCGCCTGGCACGGCACGGGCCTGTGGCATGCCGGGCGGCTCCTTGGCATGGTCCGCGCGCGCCGCCAGGGAAATGCACTGCACATCGGACGCCTTGCCGTGGCCCCCGACCTCCGGGGGCGGGGCCTGGGCCGGTGGCTCCTGCACATCGCGGAAGGGCAGGGGAGTGGATGCAGCCGCCTGATGTTGTCCACCGGAGCCGCCAGCAGCCACAACCTGGCCTTCTACCAACGGCAGGGCTATGTCCCACTTGCCCACGCGGCCGACGTTTCGGCGAGCGGCAAGGGAGAGGTCCGCCTCGGTAAGGATCTCACCGCCTGAACGGCCGGCGCGTGCCCGCGTAGAGACGGCACAACCATGCCGCCGGCCTGGCTTGGCTCAACTGCCCTGGCGTGTACGGCCGGTAGCCGCAGGGTGATGCGGGCAGGCCCGGTCACGCCGATCAGCCGCCGGACGGCCCACCGGATCGAACCCGGGCCAGCACCTGATCGACCAACTCCCGCGGCGACAACTCGCCGTCCTGGACCACGGTCTCGCCGGGCAGGGTGTAGACCGTGTTACTCCCAGCCGGTACTGCGTTGACGCCTTGCTGCAGGCTTAGTTGGGGAGGGTGGTGCTCTGCAGCCAGATGGTCTTGTGACCCTTCTTCGACTCGTAGCCGCGCAGCTTGATCTGGCGGTTCTCCTTCAGGTTGAAGTAACAGGTCTTGGAGTACATGCTGCTGCCATTGCTGTCCTTGCAGTAGCGGTACTTGCCGCTGCCATCGGAGATCCGGACGCCCATCGAACGGCCATCGAGGTCAATGTCGTTGACGATGACCTTGTCCTTCGAGTCGCAAAGGGTCACCTTGCCGACGATGTACGTCTGGCCGTTCTCCTTCTGCGTGAACTGAGTCCCGTGGCAGTCGGCCTTCTTCGCCTGGACGGCGGCTTGGGCGCCAGAGGCGGCCATCGCGGGCGACGCGGCTGCCGTGCCGAAGGCGACGCCGGTGGTGGCGACGGCGGCCAGGCGGATCTTGCGGTTCATGTAGTGCGGCATCCTTCTCGTCGAGCGCGGTGCAGTCACGCGGCTACGGTGGTGCCCCATGAGCACACCCTGGCTGCTTGCCCTGGTCCCGTTCGTCGCGGGACTGGCATTGATGGCGACGTACATAACCCAGCTCGTCACCGAAACCCTGCGCCGCGCGACGGGCACGGTGGTCGAGGCGACGGTCACCGGTCACACGGCCTCGCGAGAGGCGACGTACGCGACGCTGCATCCGGTGGTGGCCTGGACGGCCCCCGATGGCACGACGCACGAACGGGCCCTCCCCGACGGCACGGGTGCCCACGCCCTCCCCGAGGGATCCCGGGTGCGCATCCGCTTCGACCCGGCCCACCCGGAACTGGCCGCGCTGGACACGGACACGCGCTACCGGCGCTGCGTCCGCGGCTTGTACGGGAGCATCGCGCTCTGGGCGGGAACATTGCTCGTGGTGATCTGGCGTCTGGCATACGTGGTGTCGCACGACGGCTGGACGACCTGGCACTCCTGAGCAGCCTGCCGCCAGGCTCGACGAGACCTGGGGAGGGCCGAAGTTTGGCGGGCTCGCAGCCGGTGCCGTAATGAGTTTTACGCTCCCGGGATCGATGTCTATCCTGGTGAGCGGTCCTGTTGTCGCCGATTGAGGTGGATTTTGCGCATCTGAGGCTCGTGCCCCTGCTGCCAGTACGGCGTCTGCCGTGCGGCCCTGCCGCGGCCGGTCATACCGGCGGTGGCGGTTGTGCATGTGACCTCGGAGCCTGCCCGGACCACCCCCCCACGCGCGGTGGTCCCCTGCCCTGCGCTGTCTCCCGTACCCGGATGCCCGCACTTCCGCCTGCCGCTGGGACACCGGCCGTGTGCTGCCCCTGACACTCCTGCACCCGCCTCGTATGACCGCGGGTGATCGACTCCCCCGGTAGGCACACCATGACCGCAACCCTCGTAGCCAAGAACCTCGCCGCGGGCCACGGCGACCGCTCCCTGTTCACCGACCTCGACCTGAGCGTGGCGCCGGGAGAAGTGACCGGGCTCGTCGGAGCCAACGGAGCGGGCAAGTCCACCCTGCTCCGCATCCTCGCCGGCCTCGACACCCCGGAAATGGGCCAGGTGCACACGGCCCCGGCAACGGCGACCATCGGATATCTGCCCCAGGAACCCGACCGCCGCCCGGGCGAGAGCGTGCAGGCCTTCCTCGCCCGCCGCACCGGCGTGACCGCCGCCCAGGACGCGCTGGACCGCGCCACCCAGGCGCTGGCCGACGGCACCACCGGGGCCGACGAGGCCTACGCCACCAGCCTGGATCGCTGGCTGAGCCTGGGCGGCGCGGACCTGGACGAGCGCGCCGAGCACGTCGCCGCCACGCTCGGTCTCGGGGTCCGGCTCGAGCAGCCCATGACCTCGCTGTCCGGCGGGCAGGCCGCCCGTACCCAGCTCGCCTCGCTGCTGCTGTCGCGCTACGACATCCTGCTGCTGGACGAGCCCACCAACGACCTCGACCTGGCAGGTCTGGAGCAGCTGGAGCAGTTCGTGCAAGGGCTACGCGCGGGCGCGGTCGTGGTCAGCCACGACCGCGAGTTCCTCGCCCGCACCGTCACCCAGGTTCTCGAACTCGACCGCGTCCAGCAGCAGGTGAGCCTGTTCGGCGGCGGCTATGCCGCCTACCTTCAGGAGCGCGAACGCGCCCGGCACCAGGCCCGCGAGCAGTACGAGCAGTACGCCGACCGCAAGGCCGCGCTCCAGCAGCGGGCGAACATGCACCGGTCCTGGGCCGACAAGGGGGTACGCACCGCGCAACGCCGCAGCCGGGACAACAACAAGTTCGCCCGCAGCGGGCGCATGGAGAACAGCGAGAACCTGGCCGCCAAGGCGAAGCAAGCCGAACGGCTCATCGAACGCTTGGAGGAGGTGGAGGAGCCACGCAAGGAGTGGCAGCTGCGCATGCAGATCGCCACCGCGCCACGCTCAGGCACGGTCGTCGCCACGCTGCGCGAAGCCAGCGTGCACCACGGCGACTTCACCCTCGGCCCCGTGTCGCTGCAGATCGACCGGACCGACCGCATCGCGATCACCGGCGCGAACGGCTCGGGCAAGTCGACGCTGCTGGCCGCACTGCTCGGCCGCACCCCGCTGGACACCGGCCATCAGGCACTCGGCTCCGGCGTGGTCATCGGCGAGATCGACCAGGCAAGGGAACTCTTCCACGGACGCGAATCCCTGCTGAACGCCTTCCGAGCCGCCACGCCCTCGATGGAACCCGCCGAAGTACGTACCCTGCTGGCCAAGTTCGGGCTGGGCGCCGAACACGTGCTGCGCGAGGCGACCACGCTGTCTCCCGGCGAACGCACCCGGGCCGCACTCGCACTCCTCCAAGGCCGCGGGGTGAACCTCCTCGTCCTGGACGAACCCACCAACCACCTCGACCTGCCGGCCATCGAGCAGCTGGAATCCGCCCTGGACACCTACGACGGCACCCTCCTGCTCGTCTCCCACGACCGCCGCCTGCTGCAAGCCGTACGTCTCACCCGACAACTGGAACTGGACGACGGCACAGTCACCGCCACCTCGGTGTAACACGCGTCGTATCGTGCTGCACAACTTGAGCCCGGACCGCTCTGCGTGAGGCTACTCGTCTCACCTTTCTGGAGGGCCGGGGACGGGAACCCGTGGGTGGCCTGCACATCCGTCAGCAGGCTTAGGGGCCTCACCGCATCTCTTACGGCGAGGCCCTCTTGACGGTTACGCCGCCACTAGCAGTCGCTTCCCCATTCTCGCCTGCATATCGGGGTGGTTGGCCTAAGAGCTCGGACAGGCCGTGAACCCCTCGGGTGTGGTGTCAAGTTGCCGGGCGGCCAGCTTTTGACCGTATGCGGACAACAGCGGCAGTTTCGCTCCCGGGGCCGGTGGGGGAGCGGGATGCTCCTCGTGACGCCGCCGGTCGCCGGCTCTGCCGGTGCCAGGGCGGGGTGAGGCTGTTGCGGCCCGGTCCCGGCCGCGGCGGTGCGCGACCTGTGCGTCGTGGCCCCGACGCTCGGCGGTTGAGCGGACCGCTGGTGGTGGGGCTTGCTCGGCCGTACCGCTGCCGGTCCTCGGGGTCCTTCGGATCTGCCGTCAGGGTGCGGAACCGATGAAGGGGGAAGTTCCTTGATTTGTGCACCCTCCAGGCTCTCCAGACCCTCCAGACCCGGCCGTTCCCTTTCCCGCTGGGGGCGGCGACTGACCTCGCTCGCTGCCGGTGGCGCTCTGGCGCTGACAGGCGTGGCGACGCTCACCGAGCCCGCCCATGCTGTGGCCGGCCCGAAGGCGTATGTCTCGAACTTCGGTGGTGACGACGTCTCGGTGCTCGATACGGGCACCAACACCATCACCAACAGCATTGATGTCGGCAGCAATCCCACCGGCGTGACGGTCAACCCGGCGGGAACACAGGCGTACGTCACCAACTTCGACGACGGAACCATCTCGGCGTTCGACACAGGGACTGACACGGTCACCGCGACGATCCCCGTCGGCACCAACCCCCTCTCCGTGGCGTTCACCCCATCCGGGGCCCGTGCGTACGTCACGAACCTCTCCGATTCCACCGTCTCGGTCATCGACACCGCGACGAACACCGTCAGCGGCAGCGTCCCGGTCGGGACCGGCCCGAACTGGACAGTGGTCAACCCGTCGGGCACGACCGCCTATGTGACGAACAACAGTGACGACACGGTCTCGGTCATCAACACCGCGACCAATACGGTGACCGCGACCGTCCCGGTCGGGGACGGCCCCTCCGGTGTCGCGGTCAGCCCGTCCGGGACCAGCGCGTACGTCACCAACAACGACGGGACCACGGTTTCGGTCATCGACACCGCGACGAACACGGTCAGTGCCACCGTCCCGGTCGGGACCGGCCCGAACGGCGTCGCGTTCAACCCGTCCAGCACGAGGGCCTACGTCACCGACGGCGGCAGCGACGACGTGAAGGTGATCAACACCGTGACCAATACGGTGACGGCGACCGTCCCGGTCGGCGACGGCCCGGCCAAGGTCGAGGTCGACCCGTCCGGCACAGCCGCGTACGTCACCAACCGATCCGACGACACCGTCTCGGTGATCGACACCGCGACCAACGCCGTCACCGCCACGATCAGCGGGTTCAACAGCCCCTACGGCATTGCCTTCGCTGCCGCGCCGTCACCGGCGAACGCGGACATCGACGTCAACCTCACCGCTCGGCCGAACCTCGGCCTGCTCGTGCCCTATCTGAGCTACACCCTCACCGCTCACAACACCGGCCCCGACCCCGTCACCTCGGCAACGCTGACCGCCACGCTCCCGCCGGGCGCGTCCGCCACCAGCCTCTCCGCCGGGTGCACCGCCGTCGGTACCACGGTGACCTGCACCTACGGAGCCGTAGCCGACAACGCGAGCGTCAACAAGACCTTCCGTGTCCCCCTGCACCTGCTGACCCTGGGCACGGTCAAGGTCACCGGCCAGCGCACCGCCTCCGCACCCACCGACCCCAACCCCGCAAACAACACCGCGGCCGTCACCTGCACCGCCGTCTCCATCATCCTCGTCACCTGCCCCTGACACGCGCAGGCGGTGATCCCGCGCCGCCCGCCACGCGTGCCCTCCGCCGGTCGCAAACCGGCGGAGAACCGCGGCAGGCGTCACGTGGGGTATCCGCCCAGCCAGTTGCGTTGCGGCACCGAGTGCTCCGCAGGAGCCGTGCAAAGCCTCACTCCTCCTCGTCGTCATCCTCGACGACGTGGACGGCGAAGACATTGAGATTGATCTCGGACATGCTCAAGTCGGTCATGGTCTCCACGGCGTCGATGACATGCGTGCGGATCTGGTCGGCGAGTTCGTGGATCGGCATGCCGTACTCGACCTCGATGTCCACGTCGATCACGACCTGCTTGTCGGTGACGTCCACCCTCACCGAGCGGCCCGCGTTCGACGTTCCGGGCATCTTGCCGGCAACGGTTCCGAAGGCCTTCGACGCACCCTTGCCTACGGAGTGGACGCCGTCCGTCCCCCGGACCGCGATCCCGGCGATGGTGGCCACGACGCTGTCGGCGATAGTGGTCGTGCCGCGCGAGTCGGTGTCCGTCGAGCCCCGGGCCTGAGCGGGCGTCGACGTGCCCGACCTGCCTGTCGACGCGTTGGTGCTGATGGTTCCTGTGTCGGTCATGGCCGCCTCCCAAGTGGTGCAGGAACGAGCGGCTCATCCACCCGTCAGGGCGCCACTTTCACTCTGCGCCTGCCCGCCGCACTCCGCCATTCGAGGGCCTGATGGTCACCGTCCATGTCCATGATGCAGACGGCTGTGACCACTATGCGGACGTACGTACGGACGATTTCCGGCCGATGCGACGATGCGCCGGTACGTCCGCACCACCCCGGAAGGCGCTCGTGAGCTCCACCTCCCCCTTGTCCGGCAGCACGATCCCGGCGACCGAACCGGGCACGGTTCTGATCCGCTCCGCGGCGGACGTCTCCGACCTGGTCAACTCGGGCACGGCCCGCGGCAGGCACGCCAAGATGATCGTGATCATCGCGCTCGGCGGCATCTTCCTCGACGCCTACGACCTGAGTTCCCTCGCCTACGGGCTTCCCGACATCACGGAACAGTTCGGCCTCAGCTCCGCCATGGCCGGCACGGTCACCGCCTCGATCAGCGTGGGATCGCTCGTCGGAGCTCTCGTCGGCGGCTGGCTGGTGGACCGCATCGGACGCTACCGGGTCTTCATGGCGAACATGCTCTTCTTCGTCGTGACCGCGCTCGTGTGCGCGCTGGCGCAGGACGTGTGGACGCTCATCGTGGCGCGCTTCGTGATGGGCATCGGCGTCGGCATGGACATCCCCGTCGCGATCGCGTTCCTCGCCGAATTCTCCCGGCTGCGCGGCAAGGGCAGCAAGGGCTCACGTACGGCTGCCTGGTCGCCGGCCTGGTACGCCGCGACCAGCGGCTGCTACCTGGTGATCATGTTGCTGTACTTCCTCCTGCCGGACGCCCAACTGGGCTGGCTGTGGCGGTTCACCGTCGGCTTCGGCGCCGTACCCGCGCTGCTGGTACTGCTGCTGCGCCGGCGCTACATGAACGAGTCCCCGACCTGGGCCGCCGACCAGGGCGACCTGGAAGGCGCGGCGCGGATCCTCCGGCAGTCCTACGACGTGGACGCGCGCGTCGCCGACGATGTACCCGCGCAGGCGCCCCGCCCGCCCAAGCCCGGCCTCGCCGCGTACGCACGGCTCTTCACGCCTCCGTACCGCACCCGCACGATCCAGTCGGTGACGGTCGGTCTGGCGGAGACCTTCGGCTACAACGCGGTCGCGTTCGGGCTGCCGATCATCATCGCCACCCTGATGACGCAGGGCCCGCTGACCACCATTGCTTCCTCGTTCGCCCTGAACCTCCTCTTCGCCCTGACCGGCGGCCTGCTCGGGATCCGCTGGGCGTCGACCCGCGGCGCCTGGCCGATGATGACGCTGGGCTTCGCGATCCAGTTCGTCGCCATCACGGTGCTCGGCCTCATCGCGGACCCCTCCGGCACGGCCGCTGTCGTGGCAGGGATCCTGATGCTCGGCGCGTTCATGTTCGCCCAGGGCTTTGGCCCCGGCGCGCACATCATGAGCTATGCCTCGCTGGGCTTCCCCACGTCGATGCGCGGCGTCAGCATCGGTTTCAACCAGGCGGTACTGCGCCTGGGTTCGACGCTGACCCTGTTCTTCTTCCCCATCCTCAGCAGCGGCTTGGGCACTCACGTCTTCTGGGTCATCCTCGCCGCCCCCGTACTGGGTCTGATCGCACTGCTGGCCAAGCGCTGGGAACCGGTCGGCTTCGACGCGGACGCAGAGGAACGGGCCCGGCGCACGGCGTCGTAGAGCCGCCTCTGAGCAGGTCCTCTGGGCAGGTCGGCAGGTCCGGGATCAAGGCCAGAACTGAGCGAGCACGCCCTCCTTGAAGGGGGTGGGCGAAACCGCGAGGTCGCCCGAGAAGGGATGGTCCAACGTCAAGCACAGCAGCAGGCTCACGCCGATCAGAGCGGCGACCGACACGACGAACATCAAGTTCGCACGCAGGCTCCTGATGCCGTAGAGCAAGGTCAGGGGAAGCATGACGAGTGCGCCGCCGTAGACGAGGATGTTGAGGAGCGACGGCAGGGACTGCTGGGCGTCGGAGAGCCGCGTACGGCGTGCTCCCGCGATCTCGCCCAGGGTCGAGACGGACTGCGCGTAGTAGGTCTTCTCGGCCTCGGTCTGCGGCTCGTATTCCTGGAACGCCTGGTACAGCGCGGTCACTTCGGGATTGGTGATGCCGGGGTCGGGCTCTCCTGCGCGCATCAGCGGCCATTGCTCGTCGACGACGACACGCACGTACGCACCGACGGCGTTCGTCACCCGGCGCTCCTGGTCGGCCGGGAACGCGGAAGCATCACGCAAGACCTCGGCGGTCTGGCTGGCCTCGAGCGCGACGTTGGTCTCCGCGGCGTTGAGGCCCTCCCACTCGGCCACGACGACGAAGGCCAGGATGATGCCGTAGATCGCGGCGTACATGCCGAGCACGACGCCGATCATCTCGTTGTGCGTGCCGTTCACGTGGTGAGGAAAGCCGCGCCGCACTACGAGCGCGCCGACCACGGCGGCCAGTACGGCGCCGCCGCCGAGGAGCCCGGCGAGCGCGAGAGTGGTGAAAGTGTTCAGCAGCCAGATACCCACGGCCTCATAACGCCGGGCCCCCTGCCGGGTTACCCGTTGGCTGCGGCGAGTTGGGCGTGACCCTCGTCGACGTCGGACAGCCAACCGCCTCGCCGCGGGGTAGCCACCGCCGCGTGGTTCAACGCTCCTCCAGCGACCGCTCCGCCGCCGCCCGCCCCGTCGCCACGCACGCGGCGACACCCACTCCCTCGTACAGCGCCCCGCACACCTCGACCCCGGGCAGCCTGCTGATCGCGTCCCGGATCGCGGCCACGCGGTCGGCGTGCCCGACCTCGTACTGCGGAAGACCCTGCGGCCAGCGGGTGACCCTCGACTCCAGTGGTTCGCCCAACGGGCCCAGCGCGTGGGCCAGTTCCCGCTGCGCCAGGCCGATCAGGCGCCGGTCGTCGAGGCCGATGAGGTGCTCCTCGCCCACCCGGCCCACCGAAGCGCGCAGGATGAGCTTCGTTGGGGCATCGGCGCCCTGCCAGGGCCACTTGTGGGAGAGGATCGTTGCCGCCTTGATGGTCCGGCCGTCCACCGGGGGTACGAGGAAGCCGTTCAGGCCCGGCGAGGGACCGCCCTGCCGTGGCCGGGCGAACGCCATGGTGATCACGGCCGATCCGGCATGGCGGACCCCGTCGAGTTCGGCCTGCGCGGCCGGGGAGTGCGGGCCGAGCAGCGTGGCCGCCGCGTGCGCGGGCAGCGCGATGATGACCGCATCGGCGTCCAGCGTCGTCGGGCCCTGGCCGGTGGCCGCGTGCACGCGCCAGCCCCCGCCCGGTACGCGTTCCAGGGCGAGGGCGGTGCTGTGCGTGAGGACGCGGGCGCCGCTCGCCGCGGCCACCGCGCGGGGCAGCCTGCCGGTGCCGCCCACGATGCCGCGGACCACGCTCGGCCGGGGGCCCGTGGACGGCGGCCGGCTCTCCCGGCGGCGGCGCAGGCCGGCGAGCAGCGAGTCGCCCGACGCGGCTGCCGGGGCGAGGAACGGCATGGCCGAGCGCAGGGAGAGCCGGTCGGTGCGGCCCGCGTAGATCCCGCCGAGGAGCGGTTCCACGAGGCGGTCCACCGCTTCCCGGCCGATCCTGGGGACCAGGTAACCGGCGATGCTGATGTCCGTCCCCTCGGCCAGGGCGGGGCTCGCGGGGATCGCCTCCTCCTGGGCGAGCCGGGCGAGGCCCTCGGGGGACAGCAGCCCGGTGCCGTCGAGGGCGGCCGGGTCCGCGGGGATGCCCATCACGTGCCCTGCGGGCAGCGGGCGCAGGGCGTCGCGGGTCCAGAAGGTGACGGGGGCGGGCGCCGGGTCGCACAGGCTCTCCCCGAGGCCGACCTCCTCGGCGAGCCGTACGGCCTCGGGGCGCAGCGCCATGATCGACTCCGCGCCCTCGTCGACGGGGGTCCCGGCCAGGACACTGGTACGCAGCTTGCCGCCCACGCGGTCGCTCGCCTCCAGGACGGTGACCTCGGCCTGGCCGCGCAGCTCCCAGGCCGCGGCGAGACCGCTGATGCCTCCACCGATGACGATCACAGAACGCACGTGGACTCCTTGCCGGGGGCCTCGGGGGCGTCGGGAGTGTGAGCGGAGCCCGGTCCATCCACTTCGCCCGGCTCGTACGCGCACCAGGGGTCCTCGGCCAGGTAATCGCCGGTGACCGCGTACGCCCGCGAGCGCGAACCGCCGCACAGGGACCGGTACGCGCAGCGCCCGCACTTGCCGCGCAGGAGCCCGGGGTCGCGCAGCTCGGTGAAGAGCGGGGAGTGGCGGTAGATGTCGGTCAGCGGGCGGTGCTTGGTGTTGCCCGCCGACAGTGGCAGGAATCCGCTCGGTGTGACCTCGCCCGTGTGGGACACGAAGACGAAGCCGCGCCCCGACGAGACATCCATCGGCGGCCTGCGCACCGCACGCCGCTCCCCGTCGAAGAGCCCGAGCGCGGCGGCACGCGCCGTGAGGCGTGCGTGCAGCTCACCGGTGGCCGGCGTCCCGCCCCGCTCGGCCAGGGCGGTCCGCTGCAGCACGACGCGACGGAAGTGGTGCCCCTCGGTGGTCTTCGTGGCCATGAACGCCCCGCAGTCATAGAGGAAGTGCAGGACGTCCTCGGTCTCGGCGGCGCTGAGCGAGGCGAGGTCGGCGCCGCGCCCGGTGGGCACCAGGAGGAAACCGGACCACAGCATCGCCCCCTCCCGGCGGACGAGGGCGGCGATGTCGGCCAGGTCGTCGAGGCTGTGCCGCGACACGGTGGTGTTGATCTGCACCTTCAGGCCGAGCTCGCGCGCCGTCCGCCAGCCCCGCAGTGTGAGGTCGAAGACCCCGTCCACGCGCCGGAAGGCGTCGTGCCGCGCGGCGCTGGAGGCGTCCACGCTGAGCGAGAGCGCGACGGCGCCCGCGTCGCGCACCGCCGTCAGGTTCTCCCGGGTGAGGGTGGGCGTGCCGGACGGCGACACGGCGACGCGTAGGCCCAACTCCGTACCGAACGAAATCAGTTCACTCAGGTCCGGCCGCTGGAACGGATCGCCCCCGGTGATGACGAACAGCGGGTGGGGGCGCCCGAAGGAGGCGATCTGGTCCATCAGGGCGCGCGCCTGCGCCCCGTCCAACTCGTGCGGGCTGCGGCGGGTGTTGGCCTCGGCCCGGCAGTGCAGGCAGGCCAGCGGGCAGGCTCGCGTCGCTTCCCAGATGACGAGGAAGGGGCGGTCGGCCACCGCGTGCCGTGGCGTACGGACGAGCCGCGTAGCGGGAGGCGCCACCGCCCGCTGGTGATGAGCGATCGTCATCGGACCCGCTCCCAGCCGCGCCGCTCCGGGCGCGGGGTGAGCCGCTTCGGGTCGCGGCTGCGGTAGACGACGAAGGGCCGGAACACGTACCGCACCGGGGCGCTGAACATGTGCACCAGGCGTGAGTACGGAATGAGCGCGAAGAGCGTGAAGCCGAACAGGATGTGCAGCTTGAAGGCGAGCGGCGCGCCCGCCATCAGCTGGTAGTCGGGCGAGAAGGTGAACAGCGAACGGAAGCACGGTGAGATGCCCTCACGGTAGTTGTAACCGTCCGTCGCTCCGGTCGAGTTGAGGATGGTGGCCAGGAGCCCGAGCACGATCGCGCCGAGCAGGAAGGTGTACATCAGGTGGTCGCTGCGCAGGGTGGCCCGGCGCACGGCGGGCACGGTCAGGCGGCGGTGGAGGAGGATCCCGACCCCGGCGACGGCCGCGGCGCCCGCCACGGCCCCGGTGCCGACCGCCACCAGGTGGTACGTGTGGTCGCTGACGCCGACCGCGTCGGTCCACCTCTGCGGGACCAACAGGCCTACGACATGGCCGAGTACGACGAACAGCATCCCGAAGTGGAACAGCGGCGAGCCGATGCGCAGCAGCCGCGACTCGTGCAGCTGCGATGAGTGGCTGGTCCGGCCGAACCGATCGTAGCGTGCGCGCCAGACGGTGCCGGAGATCAGCAGCGCGATCGAGACGTAGGGCAGGACGCCCCACAGGAGCAGGTCGGTCATGCCGACGGCCTTTCGGAGATTCCGTGCGCGTCGAGGATTCCGTGCGCGGCGGAAGGGGTGGGCCACGGCAGGTCGATTACGGCGCCGAAGGGCTCCAGGGGCGAGCCGATGCCGACGAGTTCCTGCGGCGGCCCCTTGCGTGCCATCGCCTTGGCCTCCTCCCGGGTGCGTGGGGAAGGGCCGGGCAGCGTCGTGCAGAGGGCTTCGAGTACGGCCGCGTAGGGGGTGTCCGCCGCGGCGACGGCGAGGCGCAGCAGTTCGAGGCCGACCCGGTGCTCCTCGAGCAGCTCCGTGCCCGCCTCCGGGCGGCGAACCGCGAAGTCCAGGACGACGGGCAGGAAGTCGGGCAGCTCCTCGTCCTCGTACGGCAGGCCGTGGTCGCGGTGGATCTGCTTGACGCGTACGAGGGACATGCCGCGCCGGCGGGTGTCGCCGTCCGCCCACCAAGTCAGGTACAGGCAGCGGCGGTTACGGGTGTCGAAGGTGGACGTGTAGTGCGCGCACAGGTCGAGCGGCTCGGTGGCCGCGACGTGGTCGAGGAACCCGGCGAGCAGCACGGCGGCCTGGGGCGTCGCCTCGTCGAGTGCCGCGCGCAGGGCGGGCAGGTCGGCGTAGAGCCGCGTCTCGGGGTATTCCAGGCACCGCCCGACGATCAGCCGCGTGACGTCGTCGGCGGTGACCGGCGCGGTCACGGATGCCACGGCGGGCGCGCTCATGTGGTCCTCCGGGTGGCCCCGAGGTTGAGCAGGACGCGCGCGGGGGCCCCGGCGGCATCGGGCAGCCCGGCGACCGGGCAGGCCGCCTGCTCCTGAGCCTCCGACCCCGTAGCCACCGGGTCCCCGGCGTCCTGGAACGGATGCGCCTGCGCCAGCGCGTCCGCGTCCGCCCGCGCCGCGCTCGGCACCACAAAGCGGTCCTCCAGCTTGGCCACGGCGAGCAGCCGGAACATGTCCCGCATCTCGACCCCCGTCAGGCCGACCGCCTGTGCTATGCCCTCATCGGGCTCCTCGCCGAGGTTGATCCGCCGCATGTAGGCACGCATGGCGGCCATCCGGTGCAGCACGGCGTCGACGACATCCGTGTCCCCGGCGGCGAGGATGCCCGCCAGATACTCCACCGGGATGCGCATCGCGTCGATCGCCCCGAAGAGGTTGCCCGCGTCCTCGCCGTCGCTCCCGGTCGCGGCGACGGCGTCGACCACGGGGGAGAGCGGCGGCACGTACCAGACCATCGGCATCGTGCGGTACTCCGGGTGCAGCGGCAGCGCGACCTGATAGGTGGCGATGAGGTCGTACACGGGGGAGCGGCGGGCCGCCGCCAGCCACTCGTCGGTGATGCCGGACGCGCGCGCGGCAGCCTGCACGGCCGGGTCGTGCGGGTCGAGGAAGCAGTCCAACTGGCTGGGATACAGGTCGTGTTCGTCCTCGACGGCGGCGGCATCGCCGACCTTGTCCGCGTCGTAGAGCATCACCCCGAGGTAGCGCATCCGGCCCACGCAGGTCTCGGAGCACACCGTGGGCATGCCGACCTCGACGCGCGGGAAGCAGAAGGTGCACTTCTCGGCCTTGCCGGTGGCGTGGTTGAAGTAGACCTTCTTGTACGGGCAGCCGCTGACGCACATCCGCCAGCCCCGGCAGGTGTCCTGGTCGACCAGGACGATGCCGTCCTCCGAGCGCTTGTACATCGCGCCGGACGGGCACGCGGACACGCAGGCGGGGTTGAGGCAGTGCTCGCAGATGCGCGGCAGGTAGAACATGAAGGACTGCTCGAACTCAAAGCGGATCTTCTCGCCCACCTCGTCGCGGATCTTCTCCACGATGGGGTCGCGCGGCCCGTGCTCGGGCGCGCCGCCCAGGTTGTCGTCCCAGTTCGGGCCCCATTCGATCTTCTCCATGGGGGCGCCGGTGACCTGCGAGACGGGCCGGGCGGTGGGCAGGTCGTCGCCCGCCGGTGCCTCGGTGAGGTTCTTGTACTCGTAACTCCACGGCTGGTAGTAGTCGTCGAGACCCGGCAGGTCCGGGTTGGCGAAGATGGTGCCCAGGCGCTTGGCGCGGTTGCCGGAGCGCAGCCGCAGCTTGCCGGAGCGGGTGCGCTCCCAGCCGCCCTTCCACTTCTCCTGATCCTCCCAGCGGCGCGGGTAGCCCTGGCCGGGGAGGGTCTCGACGTTGTTGAACCAGACGTACTCGGTGCCCTGGCGGTTGGTCCACGTCTGCTTGCAGGTGACCGAGCAGGTGTGGCATCCGATGCACTTGTCGAGGTTCATCACCATCGCGACCTGTGCCATCACTCGTCTACTGGTGACTCCGTCACGGGGCATCAGTACGTCACCTCCTGGTTGCGGCGGCGGATGACCGTCACCTCGTCGCGCTGGTTCCCGGTCGGGCCCAGGTAGTTGAACGCCCAGGTCAACTGGGCGTAGCCGCCGATGAGATGGGTGGGTTTGAGCATCACGCGGGTGAGCGAGTTGTGGATGCCGCCGCGCCTGCCGGTCTTCTCGGTGCGCGGGACGCCGACGGTGCGCTCCTGGGCGTGGTTCATGTAGACCGTGCCGGGCGGCATCTTGTGCGAGACGATCGCGCGGGCGGTGACGACGCCGTTGCGGTTGACCGCCTCGATCCAGTCGTTGTCGGCCACGCCGATCGACTGGGCGTCCTGCGGGGACATCCAGATGGTCTGGCCGCCCCGGCCCAGCGACATCATGTACAGGTTGTCCTGGTACATGGAGTGCACGGCCCACTTGTTGTGCGGGGTGAGGTAGCGCACGGCCACCGTCTTCTCGTCGACCCGACCCAACTGCGGCTCCCCGTACAGGCGGTGCATGTTCAATGGCGGCTTGTAGACGGGCAGCGCCTCGCCGACCTCGTGGATCCAGTCGTGGTCCAGGAAGAAGTGCTGGCGTCCGGTGAGCGTGTGCCAGGGCTTGAGGTGCTCGGTGTTGACGGTGAACGCGGTGTAGCGCCGCCCGCCGGACTCGCTGCCCGACCACTCGGGCGAGGTGATGACGGGCACCGGGCGGGCCTGGGTGTCGGCGAAGGTGACGCGCTTTCCCTCGGCCTCCGCGGCCAGATGGGCCATGCGGGTGCCGACCTTCTTCTCCAGGGTCTCGAATCCCTGGGTGGCGAGGCGGCCGTTGGAGGTGCCGGACAGCGAAAGGACCGCCTCGCAGGCACGCTGCGCGGTGTCGATACGGGGCCGTCCATCGGCCACGCCGCCCCGTACCGTCCCGTTCTTCGCCCCGAGATACTCGACTTCCTCGCTCACGTCGAAGGTGATGGCCTTGGTGGTGACACCGAGGGTGTCGATCAGCGGGCCGAGTGCGGCGAACTTCTCGCCGACGGCGCCGTAGTCGCGCTCCACGACCGTCAGGTTGTACATGGTGCGTCCCGGCACCGGCTCGCACTCGCCCTTCGACCAGTCGAGCGCGACCCCACCGGGCTGCGCCATCTCCCCGCCGGGAGTGTCGTGTTGGAGCGCGGTCGCCACCACGTCCTTGCGTACGCCCAGGTGCTCGGCGGCCAGGTCGCCGAACCGGCGGGCCAGCGTGAGGAACGCGTCGAAGTCGGAGCGCGCCTGCCAGGGCGGGTCGACGGCCGGGGTGAAGGCGTGCAGGAAGGGGTGCATGTCCGTGGAGGACAGGTCGTGCTTCTCGTACCAGGTGGCGGCCGGGAACACGACGTCGGCGAGCAGCGTCGTGGACGTCATCCGGAAGTCCATGGCGAGCAGCAGATCGAGCTTGCCCTCGACGTCCTGCTGATGCCAGGTGACATCGCGCGGCGCGCAACGCGGCCCGTCGTCGGGCAAGTTGGAGTGGGTGCCGAGCAGATGCTTGAGGAAGTACTCGTTGCCCTTGGAGCTCGAGCCGAGCAGATTGGCCCGCCACACGGTGAGGACGCGCGGCCAGTTGCCGGGTGCGTCGGGGTCCTCGCCCGCGAACTTCAGCTTCCCCGACTTGAGTTCGTCGACGGTGTGCTGGACGGGGTCGTCCGCGCCGCCGAGATCCAGGGGGTTACGGTCGAAGGTGGGGTACGACGGCATCCAGCCCATACGGGCGGACGCGGCCAGGCAGTCGGCGCCGCTCATGCCCTCGAAGTGCCCGTCGGCCAGGGGGGAGGAGAGGGACTCGGTGGGCAGGGTGTCGTAGCGCCACTGGTCGGTGTGCAGATAGAACCAGCCCGCGCCGATCATGTGCCGGGGCGGCCGCGCCCAGTCGGCGCCACTTGCCAGGGTGGCCCAGCCTGTGACCGGGCGGCACTTCTCCTGGCCGACGTAGTGGCCCCAGCCGCCGCCGTTGCGGCCCTGGCAGCCGGTGAGGGTGAGCAGGGCCAGGAACGCGCGGTAGATCGTCTCGGAGTGGAACCAGTGGTTGGTCCCCGCCCCCATCAGGATCATGCACCGGCCCTTGGACTGCTCGGCCGTCTGCCCGAACTCCCGTGCCACGCGCGCCGCTTGAGCCGCGGGGACGGAGGTCAGCGTCTCCTGCCAGGCAGGAGTGCCCGGCTCCGACGCGTCGTCGTACGAGGTGGGCCACTGACCCGGCAGGCCCTGACGCCCGACGCCGTACTGCGCGAGCATCAGGTCGAAGACGGTGGTGACGAGGTGCCCGCCGATCCGCCGGACCGGCACGCCGCGCCGCATGGTGGTGTCCGCGTCCTCCTCGAAGCGGGGCAGCACGATCTCGGCGGTGTCACCTCCCGCCTCGCCGTGCAGGGTGAGGCGCGGAACGGTGTCGCCGAGGTCGAGATTCCACTCGGGAGTCTCGTTGCTGCCCCAGCGGTGGCCGAGGGTGCCGTTCGGGACGACGGGGTCGCCGGTCGCGTCGTCGACCAGGACGGTCTTCCACCGCGCGTTCTCGGTGGCCTCGCCGAGGTCGGACGCGTTCAGGAACTTGTGCGGGACGAGCCCCTGTTCGGTGTCCCGCAGGGTGACCAGGAACGGCAGGTCGGTGTATTGGCGCACGTAATCCGTGAAGAACGGCGTCTGCCGGTCGACGAAGAATTCCTTGAGGATGACGTGGCCCATCGCGAGGGCGAGCGCACCGTCCGTCCCGGGGTGCGGATGCATCCATTCGTCGGCGAATTTGGTGTTGTCCGCGAAATCGGGGGACACGGTGACGACTTTCTGCCCGCGATAACGCGCCTCCGCCATCCAGTGCGCGTCGGGAGTGCGCGTCACGGGGACGTTCGAGCCCCACATCATCAGATACGCGGCGTCCCACCAGTCACCCGACTCCGGTACGTCGGTCTGGTCGCCGAAGACCTGCGGGGATGCGACCGGCAGGTCCGCGTACCAGTCGTAGAAGGAGAGCATCGGGGCGCCGATGAGGGAGTGGAAGCGGGCCCCCGCCGCGTGCGAGGCCATGGACATCGCGGGGATGGGGGAGAAGCCCGCCACCCGGTCGGGACCGTGCTCCTTGATCGTGTGTACGTGCGCCGCGGCAACGATCTCCACCGACTCCTCCCAGCTCGCCCGGACGAGGCCGCCCTTGCCGCGCGCCTGCTGGTAGGTGCGCCTGCGCGCCGGGTCGCGCTGGATGTCGGCCCAGGCGAGGACGGGGTCCTTCAGGCGTTTCTTCGCCTCGCGGTACATCGTCAGGAGGGTGCCGCGCACGTACGGGTGGCGCACCCGCGTCGGCAAATAGCTGTACCAGGAGAAGGAGGCGCCGCGGGGGCAGCCGCGCGGCTCGTACTCGGGGCGGTCGGGACCGACCGAGGGGTAGTCCGTGGCCTGGGTCTCCCAGGTGATGATCCCGTCCTTGACGAAGACCTTCCAGCGGCAGGAGCCGGTGCAGTTCACGCCGTGGGTGGAGTGCACGACCTTGTCGTGGCTCCAGCGCTCCCGGTAGAAGACCTCTCCGTCGCGCCCGCCGGTGTGGTGCACCGACCGCAGGTCCTCGGAAACGTCGGCACGGCCGAAATACCGTCCGGCCTTGAGCAGCGTCTCCGCGGCTCCGCGCTGATTGTGCCGCAACTTGACCCTCCGAATGGGAGAAACTCCGGCCCGGACTTGCCGACAACTCGCCGGGAAATTCGCTGGCCTGACCAGACTCTATGCCCGCTGAGCAGGCAGAACCCGGGGACTTAAGTCCCAGTAGGCAGTGACCTAATTCCGCAATTCCGGCTCCATGCACGTGACATGGTGGAACTCAGGGCCAAATCGCGCGGAGAAAGGGGCTTTTGGCCCGCCGCTCGCTGTTCGCTGCTCGCCGGCAGTCGCTGTTCGCTGCTCGTCGGCGGTCGCTCGCCGCGCCGGCGGCCGCTCCTGGGAAGGTCTGTCACTCATGCACAGCAGGGCGCACGCTGTCACGCACGGCGGAGTGCGGGCCGACCTCCCGCACGGCAGGGCGCAGTCTCCCGCGCAGGGGAGCAGGGCGCCCGCTCCCGCCGGGGGTGGGAGCACGACACTCGCTCCCACCCCCGGGAGCAGGGCACGCGTCCGCTCCAAGTGGGTCCCCGACCAGCACGGCGCCTGGGCGATGCTGGCCGTCCCCTTCGCGGCGGGCACCTTCCTGGGCGAGCCGACCTGGCTGCACCTGCCGCTCTTCGTGTGCTGGCTCGTCGCCTACGCCACGGCCTTCCACCTCCAGCAGCACATCCGGCTGACCCGCTGCTCCCGCAACCCCCGCGCCGCCGAGCGGCACGTCCGGCCGTTCCTCGTCTTCGCCACCGTGCTCATCCTCCTGGGCACACCGCTCCTCGTCTGGCGGCCCTGGCTGGTCGTGGCGGTCGCCGCCGCGCTGCCGTTCGTCGCGGTGAACACCTTCTACGCGCTGCGCAACCGGGAGCGGGCGCTGGTCAACGGCCTGGTCGCGATCGTGCCCGCGTGCGCCATGCTGCTGGTCGCGCTGCGGATCGGTGGCGGTGCGCCGGGCGGGGGAGTGGGACCCTCGCTGGGCGAGGGAGTGGGACCCTTCATCGCTTGCCTCCTCTACTTCGGTGGCACGGTCCTCTACGTCAAGTCCATGATCCGCGAGCGCCGCAACCGCCGGTTCCTGTTCGCCTCGGTCGCCTACCACTGCGCGGCCCTGACCGCCGCGACGCTGCTCGACCCCCTGCTCGCGGTGCTGTTCGCCCTGTGCCTGCTGCGGGCGGCGCTGCTGCCGGGCCGGGGGCTGCGCATCCGCACGGTGGGCCTGATCGAGCTGGCCCTGTCGGCGGTCCTGCTGGTGACGCTGCTCGCGCTGTGACGGCTGGGTGGGGCCCTGGGGCCTGGGGCCACTGGACCGGGGGCGAATCCCCGGACCCGGGCGAAACCCTGCCATGACAGGGCCAGCTGGGGTCCAAGGGCCCTCCTTTCCGGGTCCTTCGGCGCGGTTGCGACGGTCCGCGGTGGCGCAGACTGGGCCTCGGGCGAACCTACGGTTCCGTAGGTTCCGGAGCCCGAGCAGCGAGGTTGAGCGCGATGCCGAAGACCGTTGTCACACCGAAGCCCGCCCTGCGCAGGATCGCCGCGGGCGGCGCCCCGCCCCAGATCATCCAGGGCGGCATGGGCGTCGGCGTATCCGACTGGCAGCTCGCCCGCGCGGTCTCCCGCGCCGGTCAGCTCGGGGTCGTCTCCGGCACGGCGCTCGACGCGGTGCTCGCCCGCCGTCTCCAGCTCGGCGACCCGGGCGGCGACGTGCGGCGCGCCCTCGCGGCCTTCCCCGTACCGGAGTTGGCGTCCGCGGTCATCGACCGCTTCTACGTCGAAGGCGGCATAGGCGAGCACGAACGCTTCCGTACGGTGCCGATGCTGCGGGCCGAGCGCGGCCGGCCCGCGGAGCTGCTGACCGTGCTCGGCAACTTCGTCGAGGTGTGGCTGGCAAAGGAGGGCTACGGGGACGGGGCGGGCCCGGTGGGCATCAACTACCTGGGCAAGGTCGAACTGGGCCTAGCCCCGGCCATGTTCGGGGCGGTCCTCGCGGGCGTCGACTGCGTCCTGGTCGGCGCGGGTGTCCCCGGCCACGTCCCGGACCTTGCCTCACGTCTGGCCCGCGCGGAACCGGTGACGGTCGCCGTCACGGTGGAAGGCGACGAGGAGCCGTACGCCCACCGCTTCGACCCGAGGGCCACGTTGACGGTCGGTGACGCCGACCCGGTGGAGGAGGGCGGCTGCGGCGGGGGCGGCGGATCCGGCTCGGGTGACTGCGCGTGCGGGGGCGGCGATTCCGGTTCCGGTTCCGTCGAAGGGAAGCGCCGGGTGCAGGACGTGACGATCGACGGACTCCACGCGACCGCATCCTCAACTCAACACTCAACAGCAGGAGTTAAGGCATCGCAGGCGATGGCGGGCCTGCGCCGCCCGGACGTCCTCGCCATCGTCTCGCTGCCCGTGCTCGCCTCGTATCTCGCCAGGGACGAGGTGACCCGGCCCGACGGCTTCGTCATCGAGACCCATGGCGCGGGCGGGCACAGTGCACCCCCGCGCGGCAGGCTGAGCCTGGACCCGGACGGCGATCCGGTCTACGGCCCCCGCGACCACCCCGACCTGGCCAAGATGGCCGCGCTCGGCATCCCCTTCTGGCTGGCCGGCGGCGCCGCCCACCCCGACCGGCTAGCGGTGGCGCGGGCGGCCGGGGCCGCGGGGGTGCAGATCGGCAGCGCGTTCGCGCTCAGTGAGGACTCCGGCCTCGACCCGGAGCTGCGCAGGGAGCTGAGGGAGCGGGCCCACGCCGGAGCCCTCACGGTGCGCAACGACCCGCTGGCCTCGCCGACCGGCTTCCCCTTCAAGGTCGCGAAGCTGCCGGGCACTCTCGCCGACCCCGATGTCCTCGCGGGACGCCGCCGGGTCTGCGACCTCGGATATCTCCGTACGCCCTACCGCACCCCCAAGGGGACCATCGGCTACCGCTGCCCCGCCGAACCCGAGGCGGCCTACCGGCGCAAGGGCGGCGATCCATCCGCCACCGAGGGCCGCCTGTGCCTGTGCAACGGCCTGCTGGCCACGATCGGCCTCGCCCAACGCCGCCCCCACGGCACGATCGAACCCCTCATCGCGACCCTCGGCCAAGACCTCACGTTCCTCACACCCCTGAGCCCGAACGGCGCACCCTACGGCGCGGCCGACGTGGTGCGATGGCTGCTGCCCCGGCAAGAGCCGGCCGCCCAACCTTTCCGTTGATCTCGTACATACACTGTGGCAGAGGGGCGGCCCCCATTGTGCTCTGCGCTGGCGGGTGCCGGGCGCCAGTCAGTTCTCGGTGCGGTAGGCCGCCACCGTGTGGTCGAAATCCGTGAGGGCGACGCAGACACACCCGTCGCTGAACACGACCTGGACGGATCTCGGCCGTGCGTCCCGCATGATCGACGCTCGATGCCACCATCCAGCAGCCAGGTGCTGGCCGCGGAGCTGCTGCCGCGCAGGATCCGCGTCAACAGTGTGGCCCCCGGCTACTTCGACACACCGCGCAAGGATCGGCGCGGGCGCGGGTACCTGAGATCGAACGGGCGGTCGACGTGGCCGACAGTCCGGTGGGGCTGTCGGCGGCACTGGGGCTAAGCTGACCTTGGCGGCGGCACCGAGAGAGCCTTGGCGAAGGCTCCAGAACGGCGCTCGGACCTACCGCAGGCCCACGCACGCAGCCTAGGAGCGGCAGGGGACGATCAATCCGAGCGCGCTGCGACCTTGCCGTCCAACCAATGGAACAGCAGACGGTCTTCGCCTGATATGACGGGGGGGCCGTCCCTGACCACGGCCAGGGGCGGCCCGCCAAGAATGGCCGCGGTCAGGCCTTATGCCGGCCCTGGCTCTCCTTGATGACCTTCTCCGTCACGTCGGCGGTGTCCGAGGAAGCGGGCGCGTCGACGTCGACGTTCGTGCCGAAGTCGCTGAAGTCCATGACGACCTTGACCTTGTCCTTGCCCGCGGATCCCTTTCCGTTCTTGGCGGACATCTCTAGTTGCATACGGCGGGTAAGGCCCTTGTCATCGACCCATATGTTCACCGGCACGGAGTCGCCCAGCTGCTCACGCATCTTGTCCGCCTCTTTCTGATCCCCCTGGGCGAGTTTGTCGATGTCGAGCGGGACCCGGTAATGCGTGGTCTGCACACCCCCGATCTCCTCCTCGCCGACCTGCTTCGCACCCTTGTCGGACAGCGACTTGGAGTAGGCGAAGGAATCGGAGGGATCGCTGGCCTGATCGGTGTCTGCCACCCCGGAGGCCTGCAGTCTCTCCAGGTCGATCTTCAACCAGGTCTTGCCGCCGGGCAGTTGGGCCTCTCCCTTGGGAGGCTTCTGATAGAGGACCTTGTCCACGACGCGCTGCTCGACCTTCTTGCCCTGCTGCCCCATGGTGAGCTTGCTCGTGCCGTCCCCGAAGTCCATGACGCCGGAGCCGGTGACCGCCTCGCTCTTGCCGTTCGTACTGACCATCGTGGAGATCTTCAGCCGGGCGGAACCGGCGTCCGCGGTCTTCTCGTTCGTCGCCTGCAGTACCTGCGACGGGGACTTCTCGCCGCCTTTGGCCCCCTCGGTCTTCTTCCCGGAACCGGAACCGGTGTCATCACCCGACCCCTCCGACCCACAGCCCGTCAGCACCGTAGCGGCCAGCAGCCCTGCCACCCCGAAGGCTGCTGTCTTCGAACGCCGCATCCTCGAAACACGCATGTTCCATACCCTCCCCAGCTGAAAATGACCTACGTCAGGTACGCCTCCGAATGCCCCGAAGATCCCCCCACATTCCCACTGATCCCTGTACGCCACCTGAGGTACCGCCCGTCCACCACCGCACTCGCAGGCCCGTGACGCCGAGGAAGCGACGCAGGAGCGTACTGCAACGGTCCTGGCCGGATGGGTGGGCAGTTTCTGGTGATGTGTTGCCGCGGAGTGAACCCATGGGGGTTGGAATCGTCGCAGGCCAGTGGTGAGCCGATGGATCAGGAAGGGTCTGGGTCTCTGCCCGGTCTCTGCCTGATCGGCAGCTCCGGCACCGAGCTCCGCCTCCGCGAGGCCCTCAGGGCCGTCGGTCTGCCCAGCGGCCTCGTTGAGGTCGACGGCCGCCCGCCTCAGCTCGGTGTAGCTTTCGTCGATCTCCCCTGGCACACCAGGTCGGGCGCCGAGTCCCACGACGCCGGGTGGCCGGTGACCCCCGGGGGCTCTGCGGGGCGTCCGTAGAGGTGGTGACCGAGTACCGACGTTCCGTCACGGAACCCGCGAGGAGCATCTGAGTTGAGTCACCCCACCCCCGCAGGGCCCCCGCCGCAACCGTCGCAGGGGGCGTTCAGTGCGATCCCGCAGCAGGAGACTTCCCGGGCCCCATACACGGCGGCGGGCTACGCGTCCTTCCCGTCCGCAGCGCAGAACCCGCCGTTGTACGCCGCCTGGTGGCAGCGCGCGCAGGCGAATCTCCTGGACTGTCTGATCAACTTCGGGCCGATGTGGCTGCTGATAGGCGCGAGCGGGCGTGCAGCTGGTGGGTGAGGGGCGCACCGGGCAGAGCGTGGGCAAGAAGGTCTTCAAGATCAGGGCCATCCGCGCCTACGACGGCCTGGTGCCCGGTATCAGCCTGGCCTTCGCCCGCCGGCTTTTCCAGTTCCTCAACTACGCGGCCTTCTGCCTGGGTTGGCTGTGGGCCATCCGGGGCCCCAAGAAACAGACCTTCGCCGACGCGATCACCGGTGTGGTCGTCGTCCCCGCAGACGCCACCTCTCCCCGACAGTTCACCCCGGAGGGCTGGTAGAAGGGGGAGAACGAACAGCGACCGACCCGCTCCGGCGGGGTCAACACGGTAAGCGGGCCGCTGCGTTGGGGCTCCTCGGCACGCTCGCCGAAGGCGGCCAGCTCGCCACGCGCACGATCGGCCCACATCTGCGCGCCGAGAGGCTCGAACGCGGACACCGCCCCCGCGAGATGGCCGCGGGCTTCGGCTCGTCCACGACGGCGCCGCAGCCATTCGCCGTAGACCAGCTGGGCGCGGGCGTGCTCATCAGCCATCGACACGGTGTGGTCGAGAAGAAACTGATTTCCCGGTCCCCGGTACGCCCGGCAGCCCTGACGACGCCCCGCTGCGAGCAACGCGCGCGTTCTCGAGCAGACGCTGAACCCGCGCCTGCTCGACGTCCCTCCCCACCAGCGACATGCGCCCCCTAGTCCGCAGTTGCGAACGGGGGCGATTGAGGAGCACGGGGTGTCTGTGTGTGCCGCGCCAGTGAGGTTGCACAGGCCCAGGCACACCACCCGGCGCGCCCGCCGCGGGTCCGGACCTGCCGTGTGGTCAGATCACTTGGCTGCCGGCGGCGTCACCGCCCGGGTCGTCGGCCAGGACAATGGTGGTCTGGATGCGTTTGCCGACCGGCTCGCGGTGGACCGCGAAGCTACGGCACATCGCCATGACGAGCTCCAGCCCGTGCTGACCGATGCGTGTGGGGTCGGGTCCCATGATCAGGGGCAGCGTGGTGCTGCTGTCCCACACCGTCACCTCCACGGCCGCCCCTTCGTTGATCTCCAGCGTCAGTAGACACGGTCCAGGGGCATACCGATGGACGTTGGTAACCAGCTCGCTCACCACCAGCTGGACCGTGCCCATTGCCCGCTCCGATACCGGCAGTCCGTGCACAGCCTGAACCGACGCCAAGAAGGCACGGGCCATGTCTCGAGCGGCTGCGATCTCCGCGCTGCCCTCGAACGCGGCGGAAACAGCCAGCGAGCGGCTTGCGAGCAGCTGTTGGCCCTCGTCGTACCCAACCAGGTCCATACAGACCGCCTCACGTTCACAGCGGAGTCGAATTCACATCTTCGCTACCCCGTACCCCTCGCCTTAGAGGTCCTAACAAAGACGTTGGACGTGTCGGTGGGTGATCAGGCAGGTGGCGAGGCCGAGGAAGGCTTCGTGCATGTCGTCGCGTCGTTCCCAGCGGACGCGAAGACGGCGGAAGCCGTGCAGCCAGGCGATCGTGCGTTCCACAACCCAACGGAAAACGCCCAGGCCAGAGCCGTGTTCGACCCCTCGTTCGGCGATCACCGGGCGAATGCCGCGCTGCCAGAGCAGACGACGGTACTTGTCGTGGTCGTAGGCACGATCGGCGAGCAGCGCATCGGGTCTGCGCCTCGGGCGGCCGACCACGCCCGCCACCGCCGGAATCTTGTCCAGCAAGGGCAGCAACTGCGTGACGTCGTTGCGGTTTCCGCCGGTCAGCGACACCGAGAGCGGGATTCCCTGGCCGTCGGTGACGATGTGGTGCTTGCTGCCCGGCCGTGCACGGTCGACCGGGCTGGGACCGCTTTTGGGCCCCGCCGAGCCGCCCGGACATGCGAGGAGTCGATCACCGCCCGCGACCAGTCCAGCTGGTTCTTCGACCGCAGCCTCTCCAGCAGCACCACATGCAGCTCGTTCCAGACACCAGCCTCGTTCCAGGCCGCCAGGCGCCGCCAGCAGGTCATTCCCGAGCCGAAGCCCAACTCCTGGGGCAGGTACTCCCACTGGATCCCGGTGTGCAGCACGAACAAGATGCCGCACAGGCCTGCCGGTCCGGCACCCGAGGTCTGCCCTGCACCAGCTTCGGTCCCGGCTCCGGCAGCAACGGTTCGATGAGCGACCACAGTTCATCCGACACGATCCACGGCCGCGACTGACGTTTCGCCACAACCAGACCAACGAGCCGATACGCAAACAGTCACATGATCAACCGCTTTTGTTAGAACCAGTTAGTCCTGGCATTTCGGAATCGGGCGGGACTGCACCCCTGCACGCCTTCGCATCCCGGATGGTGCGGCTGCCTCCTCGACCAGTTCCGCCTCCAGTGCGGGGCTCGGGGGGCTCGGGGGGAGGGCTGACGCATTCGCTACTGCAGACACGACTGCATCTGCAGTACGAGACGGTCACCAGCTGCTGGGAGCGGCTGTTGGAGGACGAAGCCGACGTCAGTGGATCGATTTGGGCCGCGTGCGCTGGTCCCCGTTGTGGCACCCGTCCGAGCAGGGCCATTTCCTGGGTCGGACGTTGAATGAGACAACGGTTCAAGACGCTTGCTCAGGCCTGGGGCGGGGCCGGACTCCCGGAGGGGGAGGGCAGGCCGGGGAGGCGGCCGCACATCAGGTTGCCCGGTTCTGCGGCGTCGTCGCTGATCCAGAACTGGATCCACAGGGCAGCGAACTCGGCGCGGGTGAGGTAACCGTCCCCGTCGTGGTCGAGAAGGGGGAAGATGTCACGCGTTTCGCGGGGCTGTCCGTGCCATGTCTCGACGAGTCGCTGGTGTTCGGTCGGCGAGATACGGCCGTCCTTGTCGGTGTCAACGGCGTCGAAGATGGTGTCGGCCGTGGCCGCGACCTCCTTCCGCATGGTGGGCAACTGGTCGACCACGGAGAGGAGTTCGCTCATGTCCACCGTGTTGTCGCGGTTGGTGTCGGCTGCTGCCAGCAGAGTGCGCCACCAACCCCGGCAGACCGCGTCCACCCGGGCTCGCAGCTCGGTGCCCGGCTCCACGCCGGGCAGCCGTCCCCAGCGGGCAGAGAGTGCCTCGAAGTCACTCTCTTGAAGGTAGCCGTCGCGATCCGCATCGAAGGCCTCGAACATGGCTTCCAGCTTGTCGTGTTGGAACTGACTGGCCACAGCAGGTCTCCTCGACGTAGTACCGGATGCCCTCGGGGTGCCTGAACCCCGGGGCAGTCGGTGCGGTCTGTGCCGGTGGATGATGTCTGTCCGCGTAGGGAGCATTCAGAACGACACGATCGGATGGCCTTGACCAGCCCTTTCAGGGGAAGGGGGGCGCAGCTGAGGCAAGGGCCGCCGCTCGACGGACGGCGGACGGACCTGGAGCCGGGATCGCCGCGGTGCCTTGACCGGAGGCGCGAGTGTCCGTGCGGAGCGGGGAAGTGGGGCGCGCCTGTGTCGATCGTGGGAGTGGCGCGCTTCTGTAGATCGGAGAGGCGGGACCGTCGCTATCGGTGCAGGGCAATCGACCATCTGCGGTTCCGACACCCTCCCGAAGCGACGGATTCTGCTCAGCCCGACGCGCTGCTCTCCGGCTCGATCAGGCCCTCGCGGTAAGCGATGCCGACGGCCTCGGTACGGCTCGCGGCACCCAGCTTGGCGAGGATGTTGGAGACGTGGACACTTGCCGTCTTGCCGCTGATGTACAACTCTTCGCCGATCTGGCGGTTGGTGCGTCCCCGGCCGAGCAGCCGCAGTACCTCGCTCTCCCGGGAGGTCAGGTCGGCGATACGCTCCCCGGTGCCCGCTGCGTCGGCGATACGGCCGCGGCGTATCAAGGCGTCGAGCGCCTCCCGCAGCGGTACGGCACCGAGCCGCACGGCCGTGTCCCGGGCCGCGTGTGCCTGCTCGGCCGCCTCTTCGCGGCGGCCGACGGTGAGCAGGGCCTCGGCGAGCCGCCGTCGGCACCGGGCGAGTTCGTACGGCTCGCCGTAGCCGAACGCGGTCACCGCCCGCTCCCAGGTGGCGACGTCCGGGCCGGTGGCGGCGCGTACTCCCTCGGCTTGGGCGCGGGCCAGCCAGGCCAGGCCTTCGGGACCCTGCTCAGTGCCGTCCTCGCCGTGGGCCGCCGTGGTGCGTGCCAGTTCTACGAGCTCGGCCGCGATGTCCGTCCAGCGATTGGTGCCCGGCGCGTCGCCGGCCAGGCGGGACTCCTCCGCCGCGTCCGCGACGGCTGACAAGGTGAGTGCGGCCAGCCGGACCACGGCGTCGGGCTTGTCGGAGACCGAGCTTTCCGTGAGCGCGTCGACCGCGGCTCCCAGCTGCCGTACACACTCCTCGGCGTCACCGCGCAGCGCCGCGGCGTCGGTGAGCACGACGCTCGCGACGAGCGAGGCCATCCAGTCCGGGGCGCCGTCGAGCAGTGCGCGGGAGCCGCCGACCGCCGCGTCGAACTCGCCGCGCGCCAGCGCGACGTACAGCGCGGGTGCGGTCGCGAACCCGGACGTGGCCGTGAGGAGGGTGACATCGTCGGCGGCCGTTCGCGTGCACTCGTCCCAACGACCCAGCGTGTAGAGCAGCAGGGATTGCAGATAGCGCAACTCCACCGCGTACGGCGAGGAGAGGAGGCCGGCACGGCGGGCGCGGTCGAGTCCGTCGCCGATCCAGGCCAGGCACGATTCCATTTCGCCGCACTCGTGGCAACCGATCGCCAGGTTGTACAGCGCCCGCATCTCCACCTGGAAGTTCCCGGCTGTGCGGGCCAGCTCACGGGCTCCGAGCAGCCGCTCCCGGCCCTGCGGAGTACGCCGGTTGTGCGCCTCGAGACCGACCAGCGAGGTCACCAGATCGGCCTGGGCGTCGGGCAGTCGGAGCCGTTCGGCGATGTCCAGGGCCTGCCGGGCGACGCGTGCGGCGTCCTCGTCACGGCCCACGTAGCGGGCCGCCATGACGTGGGTCGCGGCCGCCCACACCCAGGTGCGCGAAGGCGGCTCGGCCGGGATCAGCCCGAGTGCCTCGCTGCTGTATGTGAAGGCGGCCTCCAGATGGTCGATCCGCATCAGGTTGCCCGCGAGGGTGTAGCGCACACGGGCGGCGAGTTCGGAGTCGGCCTCCGAGCCGACTCGCGCGAGCGCGGAGCGGGTGAGCTGGACCGCTCGGTGAGGTTCCCCGGCGCGTGCGGCGGCGGCCGAGGCGCGCAGGGTCAGAGTGACCGGGTCGCTGTGCTCGGGGTACGCGGACGGGTCCACCACGGCCCACAGTTCGAGCGCGGTCTCCAGGTGGCGCAGTTCTTCGGCGGGTGCGCGGAGTCGCTGGGCGTGGTCGGCGGCTTCGAGGGAGGCCGCCAGCGCGTCGGCCAGGTCGTGGCTCGCGCGTGAGTGATGGGCTCGCTCCGCCGCACTGTTCGCCGGACGGTCCTCGCCGGCGAGGAGCGCAGCGAACACCCCGTGCAGCCTGACCCGTTCGCCGGGCAACAGATCCGCGTACACGGCCTCGCGGGTCAGGGCGTGCCGGAAGGAGTACGTCGCGGTGTCGTCGGTCACCAGCAGTTGGTGCCCGACTGCCTCACGCAGCGCCGATTCCAGCTCCTCCTGCGGCAGTTGTACTGCGTCACGCAGCAGGTCGTGCCCGACCCGGCGCCCGGCCACTGCCGCCGTGCGCAGGACCTGCTGGGCAGTCTCGGTCAGCTGCTCGATCCGGATGAGCAGGACGTCGGCCAGGCCGCTGGGCATGGCGGCTGAGTCCGGGCCCTCGCCGTCCTCGGGCAGCGCTGCGAGCAACTCCTCGGCGTAGAAGGCGTTTCCCTCGGCGCGGTCGACGATGCGGCGAACCGCCGCCTCGGAGACCGGGCCCATGCGTTGCGCGTGCACGAGCCGGGCCACGTCCGCGTCAGCCAGTGGGTGCAGTTCGAGCCGGTCGACGGCGGGCAGCCTGATCAGCTCGGCGAGCAGCGGCCGCAGCGGGTGACGGCGGTGCAGGTCGTCCGCGCGGTACGAGGCGAAGACCGCGAGCCGGTGGGGCGGGCCGCCGGGCGTGGGCCGCTGGAGGACACCCCGGCTGAGCAGAAAGCGGAGCAGGTCACGCGAGGATTGGTCCGCCCAGTGGAGGTCCTCGATGACCAGGAGAAGCGGGTTCAGGGGCGTCAGATCGGCGAGGAGGCCGGCGATACCCTCAAAGAGCTGGAGGCGGCTGCCTGCGTCGGGCACAGGGCCCGCCCCCGCTGCCGTACCGATGAGGCGCTCCACTGCGGGATACGCGGCGAAGGCAGGGGCGAGCCGTTCGTCGGCGGCAGCCGCACCGAGGATCTCCGTGAACGGGAGGTACGGCAGGCCGACATCCCCGAGGTCCACGCAGTGGCCGGTCAGGACGGTCGTGCCGAGGGTTGCGGCGTGCGCTGCGGCCACGGTCAGCATGCGGGTCTTGCCGACGCCGGCGTCCCCGGCCACGAGGACGGCGCGCGGGTCGCCGGCCGCGGCCCGCTCCAGTACGCCGGTGAGCCGGGCGAGTTCGCTCGTCCGGCCGACGAACGGTGTATCGATTGTCTGGGCCACAGGTCCATCCAAGCACGCCCGGCCGGTACCGCTCGTGGGTCCCGCCGCGCTCCCCGGAGTGCGCGGATGCGGTGCGGGGAGCGCGGGGGTTGCTCTGTAGCTCACTCCGTGTTCGGCCGGGGCTTGAGGCCCAGCAGGACGTCCTGGACGAGGTCGGCGCTGCGCCTGACTGCGTCGTCGCCGAAGCCCAGGAAGTGCCGGTAGTGGATCGGCGCGTAGAAGAGGTCGACCATGACGTCGGTGGGGACGTCGGAGCGGAGTTGTCCGGCGGCGACGGCGGATTCCAGGCGGGCGCGGCACTCGACGATGCTGGGTTCGAGGATCGTTTCGCGGAAGGCTTTCATCAGCGCGGGGTCGTTCTGGGCCTCACCCATGACGCCTCTGAACGCTTCGCTGATCCTGCCGGTGATCAGACGCTGGCTCACCGCGGTGATTTGGCTCGTGAGGTCGGCGGCGATGTCACCGGTGTCAGGGAAGGCGAAGTCGTCACCGAGTTCCTCGTTCATCGCTTCCAGCACCACCGCCCCCTTGGACCGCCACCACCGGTAGATCGTGGGCTTGCCCACGCCTGCCTCGGCGGCGATGCCTTCGATGGTCACCTTCGCGAAGCCCTTACGGCTCACCAGGTCAAACGCCGCCTTGAGGATCGCCAGGCGTGCGCGCTCACTGCGCCGTTCACTGTTCGGATCGGGGGTCATGGTCCTCACCCTACCGCTCGCGTGACGTTACGTTTCGTTTTGACAAGCCCGCTTCGGGTGGCCTAGCTTCACATCGCGTTACGAAACGTTCCGTAACGCAAGGGTGGGGGCGGCGCAGGTTTGGCCCGAACAAGCGGTGACCGGGCGCGGGTCCCCCTGAGCAAGGAGAACGGCATGTCCAGCAACGAGAGCGCGGCCCGCGAGGAGCGCGTGAGCAAGATCGCGACCACCCCGGACTGGTACGCGCCGTACCTGATATCCCAGGCCGTCCGAGCCGGAGGCTTCGTGTACGTGTCCGGTCAAGCGGGCTTCGAGGAAGACGGAACGACCGTCGACGGCGGGTTCCTGGAGCAGGGGCGGCAGGCGTTCAAGAACGTCGCAAGAGTGCTCGAAGCAGCCGGTCTCGACTTCACCGACGTGATCAAAGTCGGCATCTTCGTACGGGACATGGCGGCGAACCTCCCGCATGTGATCACGCTGCGCGGCGAGTTCCTGATGGAGCCCTACCCCGCCGACACCCTGATCGAAGTGGTCTCGCTGGCCCAGCCCGACTGGCAGATCGAGGTCGAGGTCATCGCGCTGGACCGGAGCACCGCATGAACCCCGGGGTCATGACGGGACGGGCACAGGACGCAAAGACGCCGGAAGAGGGAGCAAGGATGCAGGAGTTGCTGGAGCCGTACCGGGCAGGGCGCCTGGAACTGGCGAACCGGGTGGCGATGGCCCCCATGACGCGGGGCCGCGCCGACGACGTCACGGGAGTGCCGAGCCCGCACGCGGCGACGTACTATCGCCAGCGCGCCGGAGCCGGATTGCTGATCACCGAGGGCGCGTACGTGAACGCGCTGGCCAAGGGCGGACCCGGTATCCCGGGGCTGGTGAGCGACGCGCAGACGCGCGGCTGGCGAGAAGTGACGGACGCGGTGCACGCAGAGGGCGGCACGATCTTCGCCCAGCTGTGGCACGTGGGCCGGATGACCCACCCGCTCACGCTCCCGGACGGCGAGCTGCCGGTCGCCCCGTCGGCCATCGGCATCGGGGGGAAGCAGATCTTCACCCGGGACGGGTTGCTCGACCATGTCACCCCGCGGGAGCTGACGACCCGTGAAATCGCTGAGACAGTGGCGGACTTCGCGTCGGCAGCCCGGCGTGCGGTAGAGGCGGGCTTCGACGGCGTGGAGATCCACGGAGCGAACGGCTACCTCATCCACCAGTTCGTCGCCGACAACACCAACCAGCGCACGGACCAGTACGGCGGCTCTACCACCGGCCGACTGCGGTTCGCGACGGAGATCGTCGAGGCGGTCGTCAGCGAAGTCGGCGCGGACCGCGTGGGCTTGCGCATCTCGCCGGACAACGCCGAGAACCAGCTCGTCGAGACCGACCCGCGCAGCACGTACCGTGCGCTGGTGGACACGCTCGACCCGCTGGGCCTGGCCTATCTGCACGTGCTGGAGAACGGCGCCTATGGAGCCATCGCAGATCTGCGGACCCGCTGGTCGGGGACGCTCGTCGCCAACACGAACGGTCCGGTGCCCAGCACCCCCGCGGCGGGCGCCCGGCTGATCCGGGACAAGCACGCCGACATCATCGCCCTCGGCCGCCTGTTCATGACCAATCCGGACCTGCCTGCCCGCCTGGCCAACGGCACCCCGCTCGCGGGGCCGCCGACGGAGAACCTGTACGGAGGTGGCGCGGAGGGCTACATCGACTACCCCGCCGCGACGGCCGACCCCCAGGTTCTGGCAGTCGCCTAACACACCCGGCCCGCGGCCCGCTGCCCTACGTATGGGCTGCTGCCGGCCAACCCGGGGCCAAGAGTGATGCGCTCTCGGGAGTCGCCGCGGGCACGGGCGGGGGTGCGGGTGTGGTGCCAACGCCGCAACACCACTGAGTAGGCGAGGACGTGCCCCTGCACGTCCGAACCGAAACGGTGCGCACCTTGCAGGACGGCTCCTAGGCCCTGCTGGCCGACACCCCGGGCCGGGAACGTCGACTTCTACCAGGACCCGGCGGGGGAGGTCGACTCCACCTGGAACGAGGAGAACAAACTCAGGAGACCTCAAGGGCCCCCAGGACCGGGTGACGACGTACGAGTACAACAACAACAATGACGTCCGCACGGAGACCGCCTACCGCGGCGGCACCGTGTACAAGTTCGACGTCGACAAGTCCAGCCGCCCGAAAAGATCAAGGCCCAACTTCGAGAGGCACCCGCACACAGCTCTGTCGATTCGGATGCCTGAACGTCGGTGGCGTGTGCGTCGACACTGATCATGCGGTTCCTGGCTCGGGGCGGGTCCGGCTGTAGTGGGTGGGTCCCGGTAGCCTGCGGCCATGGAAGACATAGTCGAGACAGCGTGTCGCATTTTGCGGACTGGATGACGGCGAGGCGCTGTTCGAGCACGGTTTTCCGAACTACGTCATCTGCGATTGCTGCGGCAATGAGTCCGGGATTGGTGACGACGATGTCATGCAGGTGCGGGAACTGCGGGGCTACTGGACCGGCCACGGTGCTCAGTGGGACCGCCCAAGGCGGAGGCCAGGTGACTGGGACCTGCTGACGCAGCTTGCCAACGTGCCACCCCGCTGGCGCTAGCTGCGCCCCTCCGACCGACGAGGCTCCTCAGACGATGGGATCAGCGCCACTGGGGAGGGACGTTGGTCAGATGCCTCAGCAGATCCCAGCCCCGCCCCTTCCGGATTCGTTCCTCCAGTGTGCTGTCCCACTGGGCACCGTGCCCCAGCCAATAGCCGCGGTAGTGGCGCAGACCGGCCGCGCTTGCGTCGGCGACATCGGACTGGTTGCCGCAACACGGGCCCGTACCAGCGCTGACCCTGATCCTTGCGTCCCGCGCGGGTACACGCTCCCTCTCTCGCTTTTGGCCGGGCCGCAATGGTGGAAGCTCCGCGGTGGCAAGGGCATCAGAAGGGCAGGCCCCGCAGGTCCACGCTGATGGTTGGGTGAGGCAGGCTGGTCAGGTCGTAGATCATGGTGGTCAGTGGCGAGGGCCGTGCGCCGTCGGGCTGCTGGATGGTGACGGGCACGGAGAGTTGGCTCCATCCCAGCTGCGTGAAGAGCTGTACCAGGTCCGGACGGCAGAGCAGAATCATCGTCTCGGCGCCGGCCGCTCGTGCGTGTTCGACCGCCACGCTGATCATCGTCCGGGCGATGCCCTGGCCTCGATAGGCAGGGTGCACCAGTACACCGCCCAGCCCCGCGGCACGGCGCGGCAATCCGTCGAAGGCCATGTCTCGCAGTATCCATCCTGCGGAAGCCACCGGTCGGCCTTCGGAGACAGTGGTGAGGGTGTGCTGCTTGTCAGCCCACACCAGACCGGTCCCGTTCAGCCCGAAGGGGTCGGGCAGGCCATCGTGGAGTACGTCATTGTCATCCGGAGAACCGGGTCCCAGCGCATGGATCAGCTGGAGGTCCGCGCAACCGTCGTCCACCGCATGCTCCGCAGCGGCGGTTACGGCGGGGTCGAACCGGTAACGCAAACAGTGCAGGCCACTGGAGTGGACAGTCCCGTCAGCGTGGGCGCCCAGGCGACGCAGTACCGCGATCGACGCCATATTGCCGGGCAGGACAAACGCGGAAACAGCAGGGAGTGAGAGGCGGCGAAACGCCAGGTCCAGGCACGCACGTCCTGCCTCGCCGGCGATTCCACGGCCTTGGGCCCGTGGGTGGAGGGCGAAACCGAGGTCAACTCCGTGCTGGGCCCGATTACGCAATCCCACCCGGCCGAGGAACGCGTGCGTTTCGGCATCCCTGACCGCGAAGTCGCCGTAGCCGTGTCTGGCCCAGTGGGCGACGTGGTCGTCGCACATGGCCCTGGCCGCGGATCGGCTGTCCGCCCGGCCGGTCGCCAGCCATTGCATGACGCTGTCCTGACTGACCACGGCCTCAAAGAGATCGTCGCTGTCTCTGCGGCGGATCGGCTCCATCACAAGCCTCTGGGTGCGCAGAACGGGTCCACTTAACCGGGCCACTCAACAACTCCTCTCGATCACGGACTGAAGGAGCGTACCCGGCGACTCCTTGGAGCGATCGGGAGGCAACCGGTGAACCGATTGGGCCACGTCACTAGACCGGTCAAGCTGCCATGGGCCTCCTCGGGTTGTCACGATTGAGTGCGCGGCGGCGGATTGTGGTGGTGTTGCCTGAACGCGACTGGTGCTTCCCGCCTGTGCTCGCAGCCATCGGGACAGCCGCAGCTCGTACCCGAACGACGATCGACGTGCACACCACCGGCTACGGCGACCACGGATGGCACCGGCTCACCCGACTTTCCCACCACCTGGCAGCGGCGGAGGGATTGCTCATCACGCCCCCGGGACCTGCCGGCGCCGCAGTTGCCGCACGCACCCGCCTGTTGCGAGAACTCCCGCTGCCGTACGTCCTTTTGGAACGAGCACCGTCTGGCATTGGTGACCCCAGCGAGCACGTGTCCACCGATTACGCCGGCGGCGTCTATCTCGCCCTCGCACACCTGGCCGCATTGGGCCACCGCGATGTGGCGCTCGCCTGCCACCGCTGGCAGGCGCCAATCAGGTCCAGGAACTCCAGGGCGTGGTTGACCTGATGGCGGGCGGCGTCGTCGGTCATGGCCGGTTGGCAGACAAGCCGTCGGAGGAATTCAGGTTCGGCAGGTCGGTTCGCCGGCCTGCCGAACCCCGGGGTTGCAGCCCTAGAGCTGTCCTGCGGCGGGCAGGTTGATGGGCTGGTGGCATGAAAACGGCAACGGGGGGCGCTGCCTGCACGGAGATCGGAGGTACCGGCGTGGAGGATGGTGATCTCTGATGAATATTTGGCTTCGCAGGTTGCTTTGATTTTGGACCTGAGATTGGAAGGTTATATAGGCGAGAATCCTTAGATCGTTTGAATATTTGAGGCTGATTTATGACTCTCGCCACAGCGTGTCCCGCTCTGTGTGTGATGGAGTTGATCTTGACCACAAGGCCTGGCAAACACCCATCGCCCTGACAGGGGTGGGTTGCGAGCCATGCCTGAAAAGCACGTTCAAAGGAGTACGGCGCGTGCAGAACAGCACACACCGTCGCCAGTTCAGCAAGCTTTCCCTCGCTGCTGTATCCGCCACCGCTGGGGCAGCGCTCTTCGCCGCCGCGATCCCGGCCAACGCCACTACCGCCACCACGCGTTCGGATGACGCGGCCCAGGCCGCTGCTGTCGTGGAAGCTGCCACGGGGACGGCCGACATCGCTGCGTCAACGGTGGCTCCGGGCACGCCGGCCAAGGCGGTCACCACCGCGGACGGAGCCGCCCTCACGGTCACCGCACCGGAGAAGGCGAACGGCGCCCTGCACGCGGCCGATGACAGCGGCTCTTCGTTCGGCCTCACGCTGCCGGGCGCCAAGGATGTCGCCGGAGTCAAGGTCGGCGCGGGCACGGTGATCTACCCCGACGCCGCTCCGGCCACGGACATCGCGGTGCAGCCGACCACGGACGGCGGAGCCCGCACCTTGGTCACGCTCAAGGACGATAAAGCCTCAGAAACCCATCGTTTCCGGCTCAACATTCCGCAGGATGCGAACATCGCCGAGGACGGCCAAGGTGGCTTCGAGATCACGCGTGAGGCCGCCGAGGGCATTCACGTCCCGGTCGCCACGATCGACGCGCCGTGGGCGAAGGACGCGAACGGCAAGAGCGTGCCCACCAGTTACAAGCTGGACGGCAACGACCTCATCCAGACCATAGAGACCGGCGGGGAGACCGCGTTCCCGGTGGTCGCCGACCCGAAGATGACGTGGGGCATCGTGACGGGCACCGCGTACTTCAACAAGAAGGAGACCAAGGCGATCGCCACCAATGGCGCTCTGTCCGGCGTGGTTTCGGGCTTCCTCCCGCCTGGCCTGAACATCTACTGGGGAGCGCACGCCGCGGTCATCACCACGACGGCGCTGAAGGCGAAGAACGCCAAGAAGTGCATCAAGGTCAAGTTTGCGGCTGGGATTTTCATCCCCGGCCAGTACTCCGGCGGAAACTGCAAGTAGCAACAACAGCAAGACGATCGGAGAATGGCTTTGAACAGCTCGTGGCTCATCTACAGCGGAGCCCTGTTGGTCCTCCTGTCCATCGGGGTCCTGTTCTTCGTCGGCAGACCTACGACGCCCGCCTGGCGCGACACCACGTCGATAGCCTGCGGCATCGTCGTTTTTGCCGTTGTGTGTGTTCTGGCGCTGCTCCTCCATGCACCGGCTCAGATTGCGGTGGCCGGCGCGTGCTTCTGGATGGCTGCAGCGATCACCGGCGTGCACGCCGTACGCGGCGGCCGTAACAGCTCGCAAAGTTGATCACGACGGCCCGCACCCTCGGCATGAATCGCCAGGAGTGCGGGCCGTTTTGCGTTGCACCGGCTGGCTGCATAGCTTTCAACGGGATCTGATCCACTTCTTGTGGTCACGTTACGCAGTGTGTTGCTGTCCCCTTGGTAGAGGACGTGTTGGTGGAGTCGGTCATGGTGACCGACGCGGTGGTGCGGGTCGAGGGCGGAGTAGGTGTCGGCAGGCGGCCTGCCCGGGGTGCGGCTGTCGCTACCAAGAAGCCTCTATGGCAGTTCCTCAGGTGGACCGGGCGCATGTGCCGTCCACGGCACCGTGCCCCTCGGCCCGGCCGCCGCATAGCCGCGCGTAATGTCCCCTCGCATGGACCACATTGAACTAAGCGATGCCATAGCGGACTTCGCGCGTCTGATCGGCCGCGTCGAAGAGACCGGCGAGCGGATGTGCATCATCGATGGCGGCGAGCCGACGAGTGTGCTCCTCCCCGCGGCCGAACTCGCCGAGCTGGAACACTTCGCCCAACGGGCCCCCAGCGGCGCGCGGCACCGGCCCAGAACCAGATCGGGGCAGGGGCACCCGTTCGGCCCGGACCCGCAGGGCCCGTACATCCGCTACGTGCACGCTGACGGGGAGCGGATGACCTTCGTGCGAGACCGGGTGGTGGTGGCCGAGTTGAGGTCGGTGGAGGAGATCGACTGGCTGGAGGACAGGGCGCGCACGGCCCGCCAGAGCTACATGCCCCCGAAGCAGGCGGACGCGTTCGAGGAGTTCCTCGCCCGCCAGGGCCCGGTGGGCGACGGCGTGGCGTGGATCGCCGACAGTTGGCGGAACCAAGAGCCCTTCACGGAAATCGTGTTCATCAACGGGTCGACCGCCGAGGATGTGGCCCTCGCCTACGGGGCCGACGCGCAGGACATCGCCGACGGGCTGCTGCTCCACCAGGTCGAGGAACAAGACGCACGGGAGGGTACCGACAACCTGACCCGTGTGCTGGCCTTTGGGGAGGAGAACGGCTGGACGTGGCTGGGCTACCACGACTTCGACCATGCCTTCTCGCGCTCCCTGAACCCGCCACCCGAGCAGCAGATCACGCTCAGCGCGACCATGGCCAAGGCCATCTACGAGTTCAGCTACTTCGAGGATGGGGCGTACCAGAACCCCTTCCCGATCGAGGACGGTGCCGAAGACCGGCGGGACATGTACGAACTCATCTGGTACACCCCGGGGGAGGCGCCGTTCGCCCCGGAAGCGCCGCTGTCCTTCCTCAACCTCCACCTCCGCATCGCGGAGAAGGCAGGCAACTGGACGGACAACATCGCGCTGTTCTTCGAAGGCCTGGAACGGGCCTTCGGCCTCGCCTTGCCCCGGGACGCGATCACCTCCGGCAACGTGCGCTGCGCCCGTCCGGCCCGCCGCTGAACCAGGGGTGGACCCGGACAGCGGCGAGGAATCGGCTGCTGCCTGCGATGACTATCCCGGTGCGCGCGACGCTGAACCACCCCTGTCGCGCCTCGGTCGGAGGCGGCTGCAGGGACCGCATCGCGGTCCGAGGTCCTCATCCGTGACGTCAAGAGGCTCCGGCAGGCTCAGCCCGTACGAGTGCAGGCACCAGAGGTCGAAGATCTCGCTCCCGTCTGCCCACTCCGGCTGATCCGGCGCGAATGGACGAGGCCGAGGACATCTGCGAGTCGCTCGAGCGAGGGGATCGCCACCCGCGCGGCCTCGTCAACCCCGTTCAGAGCGTCGACGTGACCAAGCACGAGCTCCCGTGCGTCCTCGACCCGTTCCATACGGCGTTACCCCCCCCTGAGCCCGTGGTTGAAGGGATTGGTCCATGGGCCGCTGACGTCTCCGCAGGACGACATTCTGAAACGATCAGTAAGCGACTTCCGGCAGGATTGCCTGTATGCCTTTGAAGGAGATGAGGGGTCAGCGTCGTAAGCATGTGGCTGGGGACGTCTTTGCCCTTCAGCTGGACGACGCAAGTTATCGGTTCGGCCGGATCGTGAGGATCGGTGAGAGTGGCCCGGCAGGTCGTTTTCCCGGCGGGATCCTCGCGTACCTCTACGACGTTCCCTCGACCGACCAGGATCCAGATCTGTCCGTACTGACCCCGGACCGGCTCCTGATGCCCCCCTTCTTCACTGTGAGTTGGGTATGGAACAAGGGCTATTTCTGCACCGTGGCCCACGAAGATCTGGTGCCTTCCCAACTGCTGGAGCAGCACTGCTTCTATGACGCGTTGCGGGACTGGTGGGTGGCGCGCTGTGCGTCGTCACGTCGTCTTGGCGTGTGCGCCGTGCTCTGGGTGAAGGCCGTAGAGTTCCCGAATGGAGATCCCCGGCCTCGGCCCCGTGACCGTCGATGCCGACCTTGGCGCCTACGTGAGTCCGTTGCTTCCCGTTCCCGTGTTCGGGGGTGCTCTGTGTCAACTCCTGGTCGCCGGCTATGACGATGACGGCGCGAAGGTCGACTTCGAGACGGCCATCAGCGCGTTTCTGGGGCTTGACGAGGCTGCTCTGCGGTCCGCTTCGGTGCCGGTCTTTCAGTACTACCTGGATGTGAAGGCCGAGGCGGGCGACCATGACAACCTCGTGTCGATCGCCACTCCGGACGACGTGTGGTCGCATGTCCGGCCCGGCGGCGAGGTGACCGTCCAGCGGGAGGACGCCCACGGGGACCGGCAGGTGCATGTCTCCGTTGAGTGCGAATGTGCTTGGGAGCCCGAACACGGGCTTCAGATGGTGTTCCGCCGCGGTTGCTCGGTGTCGAAGGTGGGTCCGTTCGACAGTCACCTCACCAATGTCTCCTCCTTCGACCGTACGGATCTCGCTGACGTCGTCTATCACCGGTTCGGCTAAGAGGTCGTTTCATCCTGTTGTTTCATCCCTGGCTGCGGCTTTGGTGTGCTGGTGTCGAGTCTCGCCAGGAGATGGTGTTCTCGCCGGTGATACGGCGGGCCATGAGGTCGGTCATGGCGAGGTGGATCATGGCTTCGGAGCGGTGCGGGCGCCTCTCGTAGTCGCGGGCCAGGCGGCGATGCAGCATCAGCCAGCCATAGGTCCGCTCGGCCGCCCAGCGTTTGGGAATCGGAGCGAAACCCCTGGGTCCGGGGATGAGTTGAACGATTTCGAGGTCGATACCGAGGGTGGCTGTGTGCTCGATGAAGTGTTTGCGGTAGCCGCCGTCGACCCAGGCCTTGCGCAGGCCGGGATGGTCGGAGGCGGCCTGGTCGAGCAGGGTGCGGCCGGCGGTGGAGTCCTGGACGCTGGCCGCGGTGACCAGCACGGCCAGCAGCAGGCCTTGGACGAACTCAAGGGCAAGAAGTCGACCGATGAGGCCACCCGGCGACGCGACCGCAGCACGCCACACGCCGACGACGATTCCTATTACGGCGTAATAGCGGACGCCACGGAGAGTGCGGGAACGGGAACGCCCGCACCTGAAGCTGAACCTCCTCAACACCACACCCCAGAGCCGCACGCTCGGGCAGAGGAGCCGAGACAGCGAGAACCGCTGCCAGACCTGCCGAGAAGCTGGAACAGCTGATCGAACTCCTCACCAACCGAACCTGAACCACTGCGCTGACGTGGCCACTCCTCAGCCTGTTGGCTGGGGAGGGGAGCGGGCGCGGGCGCAGCCGGTCGGCGTACGCGGCCACGCCGCTGTGCGAGGGGAGTGCTTCGCAGCTGTAAAGACTGGTGAGGTCGTCCTCGGACCTCCGATCGCCTTCGACGAGAAGAATAGCGTGACAGTGGACGCCATCACGCGCTGAGCGATATTCTCAATCCCTGACTTCGGCATGATCTCGGTTGAGTGGCGGTTCGCCCGATCCACCCTGAGTTCATCATCGGACACGGGGGGTTAACCAGCATGAAAGGTATCGTTCTGGCCGGGGGGAGTGGGACGCGACTTTATCCGCTCACCCATGCCGTGTCCAAGCACTTACTGCCCGTCTACAACAAGCCGATGATCTACTACCCGCTCTCGGTCCTCATGCTCGGCGGCATCAAGGACATTCTGGTGATATCGACCCCATCGCATATCAGTCTCTTCCGGGAGTTGTTGGGTGACGGGAGTCACCTTGGTCTCTCCGTCGAATACGCCGAGCAGCCACGGGCCAACGGCATCGCGGAGGCCTTGGTCATCGGTGAGAAATTCATCGGCGATGACTCGGTAGCGTTAATTCTGGGCGACAACATCTTTCATGGCCCCGGTCTTTCGGCTCTACTGAGCGATCAGTGCAAGAATGTCGACGGATGTGTGCTGTTCGGTTACGCGGTGAAGGACCCGGAACGCTACGGCGTAGGGGAGACCGATGACCGGGGTGAGCTGGTTTCGCTGGAGGAGAAGCCGGTCAATCCTAGGTCTAACCTGGCGATCACCGGGCTCTACATCTACGACAACGGCGTGGTGGACATCGCGCGAAAGGTTCGGCCCTCCGCCCGTGGCGAACTGGAGATCACCGATGTCAATCAGGTGTATCTCCAGCAGGGCAGGGCCAGGATGGTCGACCTGGGGCGCGGATTCGCCTGGCTCGACACCGGAACACACGATTCCCTGCTCCAGGCCGGGCAGTACGTACAGGTTCTGGAGGAGCGTCAGGGCGTACGGATCGCCTGCCTGGAGGAGATTGCCTTCCGTATGGGATTCATCGACTCCGCCGCCTGCTACGCACTGGGCGGGCAGCTGGGGAATTCGGACTACGGTTCCTATCTCATGGCCATCGCGAGCGCGGATCACTGAGGGGGCGGCATGCGCATCGTAGTGACCGGCGGAGCCGGGTTCATTGGTTCCCACTTCGTCCGACAGGCCGTGGCCGGCGCGTATACCGGTGGCACCGCGCCCGAGGTGGTGGTGCTTGACAAGCTCACGTACGCGGGCAACAGGGCCAACCTGGCTCAGGTTCAGGACGATCCGCGACTGACCTTCGTGCACGGCGATATCTGTGACCACGCACTGGTCGCGGAGACACTCAAGGGTGGTGACCTGGTCGTACATTTCGCCGCGGAGTCACATGTGGACCGCTCGATCAGCGGGTCCGAGGAGTTTATCCGGACTAATGTGCTCGGTACCCAGGTACTGCTGGACGCCTCGATGCGTGCCGAGGTGGGGAAGTTCGTCCACGTCTCGACGGACGAGGTCTATGGCTCGATCGATGAGGGGTCATGGACTGAGGACCGGCCCCTGGAGCCCAACTCCCCCTATTCGGCGTCCAAGGCGTCTTCCGATCTTCTGGTACGAGCTTTCCATCGCACCCACGGACTACCGGTGTGCATTACCCGGTGTTCCAACAACTACGGGCCGTACCAGAACCCCGAGAAGATGATTCCTCTTTTTGTGACGCAGCTGCTGGACGGGTGGAAGGTGCCGCTGTACGGGGACGGCGGTAATGTGCGGGACTGGTTGCATGTGGACGACCACTGTCGGGCCATCGCGCTGGTGGCGGATAAGGGAAAATCGGGCGCGGTCTACAACGTCGGCGGCGGTACCGAGTTGACGAACCGTGAACTTACCGAGCGGCTACTGCGTATGGTCGGCGCGGATTGGTCCATGGTGGAGAACGTGGCGGATCGAAAGGGCCACGATCGTCGATACTCGGTCGACATCACGACTATCTCCACGGAACTCGGCTACCGACCGCGGGTCTCTTTTGATGAGGGTCTTGCGGAGACCGTCGAATGGTACAAGACGCAGCGCGATTGGTGGGAACCGCTGAAGAGGCGGAGAGGGAATGGGTAGGGCGGCATCACGCCGCGGCGGCACTCCCGCATTCTGAACTCCCGCATTCTGACCGCCGAGAATTCGGATGGAATCCCCGTGCGGTGACCGGTGAATACGAAGCGAGCCCTACCTCGTCAGCCAGGAGAAATGCGCGTGACTCGAGAGCCGGCATACGTCGAGCTGAACCGCCGCTATGGAAAGGCATCGGTAAAGCCGAGATTCTCGTAAGCAAACGTAATGGAGGAGTGTCCGGTCGCTAGCGTCCGGCAGTGGCGGCGGGCACCAACCATCCGGCGATCTCCTCGGTCACCGCCGGAGCATGGGCGTTCAGGAAGAAGTGGCCGCCCGGGTAGAGGGTCATCTCGAACTGTCCCGTGGTGTGGTCGGCCCATTTGCGCACTTCGTCGGTGGTGGCCTTGGGGTCGGCGTCCCCCGTCAGGGCGTAGACGGGCGTCGACAGCGGCGGACCGGGCTCGTAACGGTAGGTCTCAGCGGCCTTGTAGTCGGCGCGGATCGACGGCAGGACCATGCGCCTGATCTCGTCGTCTTCGAGCAGCTGGGACTGGGTGCCGTCGAGTCGCCTGATCTCCTCCAACAGGCCCTCGTCGCCGCGCAGATGCACCCGCTCGTCCCGGAGCGCGCTCGGCGCCCGCCGCCCGGACGCGATGAGCGCGGCGGGCAGAGTCCCCTGTGCTTCCAGACGCAGAGCCACCTCGAAGGCGACCGAGGCACCCAGACTGTGTCCGAACAGCGCCAGCGGCTTGTCCTGCCACGGACCGAGGGCCTTGACGATCTGGTCGGCCAGGTCCCGCACCGTCTCCAGGCACGGTTCGTTCCTGCGGTCCTGCCTGCCCGGGTACTGCACGGCCAGGGTTTCGACGCGCGGAGCGAGACGTTGTGAGACCGGGTAGAAGTAGCTCGCGGAGCCCCCCGCGTGCGGCAGGCAGAGCAGTCTGACCGGCGCCTGGGGTGCAGGATGGAAGCGGCGCACCCACAGGTCGCTCGCGTCGCTGCTCGTCGCCATCGTTCGTCGTCCCTTCAAACCGGTGTCATTCGCCCCCGGGTGGGAGACGTCCTCGGCGTTCGCCGCCAACGCCGCCGTCGGCGCGCGGCCGCACATCGGCCCAGGCCCAGACGATCGCAGCGCCACCAGTCGCCGACAACCCCTAACGATCGCGGACGAGCGCCCAGCCGGCGCCGACAGCCGCCCCAACTGCCCGCCGCACGCTCCACCCCTGAGCGTTTCGCTAGGGGGCCGGGCGAGTAGGGGTAAGGGGGTAAGGCGTCAACCGCCGCGCACCGTATGGCGGTTGACGCACGTTCGGCCGACCTACGCCATCGGCTCGGCGAGAGCCATGAGCCGGTTCGGCAGGTCCGTGCGGCTCTTGACGTCCAGCTTCCGGTACACCCGGGTGAGGTGCTGCTCCACCGTGCTCACCGTGATGTAGAGCTCGTTGGAGATCTGCCGGTTGGTACGCCCCCGGGCCGCCAGTACCGCGACCCGGCGCTCCGCCTCGCTCAGCAGCCTGTCCTGATCCCGCGCATCGAAGTCGTCCGAAGGCGAATCCGAAGGCGAATCCGAAAGCGAGTCCGACAGCGAATCCGAGGGCGAAACCGCCGTCGATGCCGCGCCGCTGGGCGCGCTCCGCCGCTCCCTCTGCTGCGGCAGCTCCGGCGCCCTGCCCGAGCTCTGTGCCAGCCGGTTGGCGCGATGTACGAACAGCCGGGCCCGTGTGGAGCCACCGGCCTGTTGGAGCGCCTGACTCGTGTCGGACAGGGCCCGGGCCAGCTCCTGTTGGTCGCTGCACGACTGCAACACGGTCACCGCCTTGGACAGCAGCTTGCGCCGGTGATCCGGCGCGGCCGTGGAAGCGAGCAGCCGCAGCGCCCGGCCCCGGGTACGATCGTCCAGCCCATGGGCCACCCGCAGCTGCTCATGCAGCAGCTGCGCGGCGTGCGTTCTGTTGCCGAGGCTGAAGTGCACTCGAGCCAGCTCCAGGCGCCACGGAACCAGTCCGGCTACGTCGATGCCCCAGGAACGGACCAACTCACCGCACCGGTGCAGATCGGCGGAGGCCGCCTGGTGCCGCCCCATGGCCAAATGCTGTCGGCTCCGGGCGATCAGATAGTGCGCGCCCACCGGAGTGCGGAAGACGCCGGGCGCTACCGGCTGCGACAGCCAACGGTCGGCCTCGAACAGCCGGCCACTCTCGGTCGTGCAGGTGATGAGCGTGCCCAGCGGACCACCGACGGCCACGCCCCACGCCGGCGCGGGCAGATCCTCCAGCGCCAACCGCGCGCCCCGCTCCGCCGCGTCCAGGTCTCCCAGGCGCAACGTCGCTTCCGCGTGGATCGCCCGTACGACACCCCGCCAGGCCGGTGGGTGCTGGACGCCTGGGCGGGCGAGCAGCCGTTCGCCCCAGACCGTGACCCGGTCGGAGCGGCCCGTGCAGAGCAACGCCAGGAGGGGGGCGGTCAACAGACCCAGGGAGCCGCTGTCCAGATGATGCCGCTCCAGCAACTGCTCCGCGGCGGCCACGGTGTCCACACCGCCGGTCGGCATCAGCGCGCTGCCGAGCACCGACACGGCCTGCAGCTGCGGACTGACAGAGTGCGGCGCCGTCGCGGCCCCCGTCCAGGAGCTCGGGTTCTCCCGAACCGCCCCCAGGTAGTCCGGATGGGACAGCGCGATCAGTAAGCGGGTCAGTCGCAGTTCGTTCGACGCGGGGCCATGGTCGTCCGTGTCACAGCCGCTGATCGCATCGGCCGCCTCCTCCGCCCGTCCTTGCCACAGCAGATACGGCACCGCGGACACGGCCATGGAATGAGACGACTCGTCGGTCCGCGCCTCTTCCACCAACTGACTCACCTGACCGGTCACGGCCAGGGGATTGACCTGCCAGCGAGCGGTGATCAGCATCGCCATCAGCGAGTTGCGCCGGTCCTTGTCGGTTTCGGCTCGACCGCCCAGGCGTAGACACGCGGCGGCGTGGTCGGGGCGGCCGGAGGACAGCGCCTGCGCAGCGGCGTCCCTGAGGACGGGCACCACCCACGCGCCGTCGGCCCACGCGGATGACACCAGATGCTCGGCGACCACGCTCGCCTCCGCACCGTTCTCGTGCAGCACCTCGGCCGCCCGCTGGTGTAACCACCGCCGTTCCTCGGCCGGCATGTCGGAACGCACCGAATGCAGTATCCGCGGATGGCGCAGCTGGTCGGCGTGGACGAGCCCCGCGCCCTGAAGGGCGCGGACGGCGGGCACGGTGGAGTCGGGCAGGACGTCGAGTAGTTGACCGAGCAGCTCCTGCGATGCCGGGCGGTTCAGCACCGCGAGCGCCTGAGCCACTCGGCGTACGCCCGGCTCGTGACGGTAGAGGCAGCTGAGCACGGCCCGGTCGAACGTGTCGCCGACCCTCGATCCGGTCGCGGGGGCGCTGTCCGTCTCGCGGTTGGCCTGCTCGTCGACCAGCGCCTGGGTGAGCAGCGGATTGCCGCCGGTCACCTGCAGAAACCGGCTGGCCTCCTCGCGTACGTCCTTCGCCCCGACATCGTGGCCGAGCAGCCGGGAGACGGAGTCGACGGTGAGGGGCGGAAGGGTGACGCGGGTGAAGCGGGGCAGGCTACGCAGCTCCGCGTGGAACAGCGGATGCGCCGGACGAAGCGTTGTCGCCTCCGACAGCAGCACCATGATGCGGGCGTTTCTCAGTCTGCGGGTGACATACAGCAGACCGTGCAGCGAGGCGGTGTCCGTGTGCTGGAGGTCGTCGACCGCCAGTACCAGGGGCCCTTGGTTGGCCAGTGTCAGGAACGTGTCGAAGGTGGTCCGCAGTAGCGGCTCCCAGAGTCCGTCCGCTGTTAAGACCTCGGCCGCCGCGTCGCTTTTGGCCTCCGCCGTGGGTACCGACAGCGCGACCTCGCGTATGAGCTCCTCGACCTGCTGGATTTCTTCTGGTTGGAGCCGCGCGCTGTGCAGAAGTTGTCCGAGCACTCCGAATTGGAGTCCCTGCTCGGCCCGTGACCCGGCGGCACTCAGCACTTGCCCACCGGCGGTGGCAGCCCACTCCCCGAAGGTCTCGAGCACCTGAGTTTTACCGCTGCCCACAGCGCCGGTAACCAGCGCTACTTGTCCGTGTCCGTGCTTCTCGCAGGCATGGAAAGCCCAATGTAATTGAGTCAGTTGTTCGTCTCGCTGGACCAGCATGACTGGCGTCTGCCTCCCCGTTAGCAGTTCCGAATGGGGATCGCCAAGCACTGGCCGGCACAGCCTCCGTACCGCCCCCGTTCACACGTGTTTGAGCACGTGCAGGGGTAACCCCCTAGGCCACGTGTGGGGTGGCCTTTCCAAGCTGCTTCGAACGCACTCGCCCTCGACGAGGACAAGTGTTTGAGAATCTTTCACAGGTACCCGCCGCGCCACAACGGCTTCTTGACTAAAACATGACTGAAACATGACTGAGCCCATGACGACTTTTCGACGAGGTGATGGAGCAAGCCGAGAAACCCCTGGTAGACACGTTGCCCGCTGCCGGCGAGCTGCGTATCCATGTCAACTCAGCTTGGCGTTCAACTTGCGGCAGCCTGGTGTTCTTTGTTCGATTCGGCGCGTTTGACCCTCTTGGCGACGTTGTAACGGGCGGGCCGAGCACGGCCGCGAGCTCAACTCCCGTACGCGGACAGCGATGTGGGCACGATCGGCGGTCAGTGGGTCTAGGGGCGCGGGCGGGCGATTAGGGGTGATGCCGGTGGCCTGCTTCCAGGAAGATCGGAGGCAGGGTCGTCGTGTTTGGAAGGTAGGGCTGGTATGTCGCTCCAGGAGCCTGTCTCACCGGTCGAAGGGTTGCCCACGTCCACGGCTGACCGCATCGCAGATCTGGCCGCCCGGCACGAGGAAGCCGTCGTCCTCGCCGAGAAGAAGGCCGCGGACCGGCAGCACATCAAGGGGAAGCTCACCGCCCGCGCACGCATCGACCTGCTGCTCGACCCCGGCTCGTTCGTCGAGCTCGACGAGTTCGTGCGTCACCGGACCGCCGACGCAGGCATTCCACGCCCCTACGGCGACGGGGTGGTGACCGGCCACGGCACCATCGACGGACGCCAAGTGTGCGTCTTTTCCCACGACTTCTCCACCCTCGGCGGCAGCATGGGCGAGGCCTTCGGCAGCAAGGTCATGAAGATCTACGACTTCGCCATGAGCGTCGGCTGCCCCGTCATCGGGATCAACGACTCCGGAGGCGCCCGCATCCAGGAAGGCGTGATGTCCATCGCCTACTACACCGAGCTGGGCGTCCGCAACGTTCATTCCTCCGGTGTGATCCCGCAGATCTCGCTCATCATGGGCCCCTGCGCGGGCGGTTCGGTCTACTCGCCGGCCATGACCGATTTCACGGTCATGGTCAAGGACATCTCCTACATGTTCGTCACTGGCCCTGAGGTCGTCTCCGCCGTCATGGGCGAACAGGTGACGTCCGAGCAACTCGGCGGCCCCACCGTCCACGCCGAGGTCTCCGGCAACGCGCACTACGTCGGCGACGACGAGCAGGACGCCATCTCCTGGGTTCAGACCCTCCTCGGCTACCTGCCGTCCAACAACCTGGACACCGGCCCGGTCTACGACCACGACTGCGACCCCGGCATCACCGAGGGAGACCTGTCCCTCGACACCGTCATCCCCGACAGCGAGCAGCAGTCGTACGACATGGCCGACGTCATCACCGCGGTCCTCGACGACGGCGACTACCTCGAGATCCACCCGGACTTCGCGCGCAACATCATCTGCGCGCTCGGCCGGATCGAGGGGCACTCGGTGGCCGTCGTCGCCAACCAGCCAAGTCACCTGGCCGGCGTGCTGGACATCGACGCATCCGAGAAGGCTGCCCGTTTCATCCGCTTCTGTGATGCCTTCAACATCCCCGTCCTCACCTTCATGGACGTTCCCGGATACCTGCCTGGCGTCGGGCAGGAGCACCAGGGCATCATCCGCCGCGGCATCAAACTCTTCTACGCCTACGCCGAGTCCACGGTCCCCAAGGTCACCGTCATCACCCGCAAGGCCTACGGCGGCGGGTATGCGGTGATGGGTTCACGGCAGATAGGCGCCGACCGCGTGATGGCCTGGCCCACCGCCGAGATCGCCGTGATGGGCGCCGGGAGCGCCGTGCCCATCCTGCACCGCCGCGAGCTGGCCGCCGTCCCGCCCGAGGAGCGCGCGGCCGTCAAGGACAACCTCATCGATGACTACCGTCGCAGATTCGGCAACCCCTACGAGGCTGCCGCACACGGCTACGTCGACATGGTCATCCAGCCCTCCCGCACCCGGGCCGAGGTCGCCAGGGCGCTGGCGAGCCTGCGGAACAAGCGGCAGGCGCGCCCGGAACGCAAGCACGGAAACATTCCGTTGTGACGCCGTTCGTCGTGCCGGCCACGCCCGTTCGTAGGGCCGCTCATCACCGGCCCGGCGACGGAGCGGCGAGGTCGGCCAGTTCGCCCTCCTCGTACAGCCTGCGGCAGGCGCGGCGTTGCACTTTGCCGCTGGAGGTCTTCGGTATCGCGCCCCTGCGGACGAGGAGGACCGTATCGGCCGTCAGGCGGTGGTGGTCGTGGACAGCGCGGACGATCCGTTCACGCAGGCTCTCCGTGCCCTGGGCCCGCACCGTCCGGCCGTCGGCCTCGACGACGACCACGAGGCGTTCCTTCTCGTCGCGTTCGACGGCGAACGCCACGGCGCAGTTGGGGTGCAGGCCGTCCGCGGACTTCTCCGCGGACAGTTCGACGTCCTGGGGGTAGTAGTTGCGGCCCTGGTAGATGATCACGTCCTTGAAGCGGCCGGCGACGTGCAGTTCACCGGCGTGCAGGAAGCCCAGGTCCCCGGTGCGCAGGTAGGGCCCGTCCCCGGGGCCTCCGTCGGCGTCCCTCATCCGTGCGCGGAAGGTCTCCGCGCTCGCTTTCGGACGCCCCCTGTACTCCGCCGCCACACACGGCCCGGTGACCCAGATCTCGCCGATGACGTCCGGCGGACAGGCGCGCAACGTGCCGGGATCGACGATCCGCACCTCGGTGCCCGGGACGGTGCGACCGCTGCTGGTGACCGGGACGGCGCCGGGTGTCCGCGCATCGACGATCTCCGCCCGGCCTTCCCTCAGCGCCCTCGCGGACAGCCATACGGCCGTGGGTTCGCGGTCCTGGTCGCCGCCGGTGACCTTGAGGGTGTTCTCGGCGAGCCCGTAGCCCGGGCACATGGCTTCGGGCCGGAAGCCGTGCGGGGCGAACACCTCGGTGAAGTCCGTGATCGCATGCCAGCGCACGGGTTCGGCGCCGTTGGCCGCCACGCGCCACGAGGAGAGGTCACCGACCCCGCCGGCCTTCCCCTCCGCCGCCATCCGCGCGCACAGTTCGTACGCGAAGCTGGGCGCCGCGGAGTGGGTACCGCGGAACCGGGCTATCGCCTCCAGCCAACGGGCGGGCCTGCGGATGAAGGCGGCGGGTGTCATCAGGTACGAGGGGATACCGGCCCACAGCGGCATGACGACGCCGAACAGCATTCCCATGTCGTGGAAGAGGGGCAGCCAGTTGACGACTGTGCCGTCGGGCGCGCACGGCCACAGGGCATCCGTCTCGGCGACGTTGGCGAGGAAGTTGGCGTGGGTGACCACGACACCTTTGGGGTCGCCGGTGGAGCCCGAGGTGTACTGGAGCAGGGCCACGTCATCCCGACCGGGGGCGGGACCCGACCCGACCGACGTCATCACGTCGCTTCCTGCCGCGGCGAGTTCGGCCGTGTCGAGGACCGCGAGGCCCAGCAGGTCCTCAAGGTCCCCGAACCGGTCCTCCAGCTCGCGCCTGACCGAGGTTTCGGTGAGCACGGTCGTGGCGCCGGCGTCCTGCGCGATGCGGCGGATGCGCTCCACGTCCTTGAGGTGGCGCGGCGCCTGGACGGGCGCCGCGGCCACCTTGGCCCCCATGCACCCCAGGAGGGTACGGACGAACTCCAGCCCCGACGGATACATGAGCACGGCGCTCTGCCCGCTCATGCCCCGGGCACCGAACAACCGGGCCCGGAGGTCCACCGCTTCGGCAAGCTCGCCGTAGGTGAGGGACTCCCGGGGGTCCTCACCGTTGTGCAGGAAGACGTAGGCGGTGTCGTCGGGTTGCCGCTCACCGCGCAGGCGCAGCAGTTCGGGCAGTGTCGGTGTCTCGTCGCCCGAGCGGACGCCATCGAGAACGGTGGCCATGGGGCAGGTCTCCTTGTTGTCCGGGGCTCCCCGGGTGAGCCCGGGACAATTCCTGTTCGGCGCGGAGTTGCTCAACCTGACTTTCGGTCACGCCGATGAATACGGGATCGCATTTCTCCGGATCGGCCGCACCTCGTCCTGCGACGACGAAATCCCTCTTATCGGCGATTGCGCATCGCTTCCGCCCAGGATTCTCCGGTCATCCGGTGCGCTTCAGCGGGAGCGCGAATGATAAGAGATCGATGGCGTGGAGTTCCGTGACTCCAAGAGAATGCCAGAAGCGTACGTCGGCCGCCTCTCTGTCCCTTTCGTGATCACCCCTATGTTGAATGGCGCAGCCCCGGCGTCCTACTGGGGTGGCTCCGGTCAGGTTTAGGGGAGGTAGGGGTTGTTCCTCGTTCGCACCAGTCCATAGGTTCTCAGCGTGAACCGAGCATAAGGAACGAGTCCGAACTGTTTCCGTCGGCGGGCCCGCCTGGAGGACGACAATGCGCATACTCTTCGTCGCGCACGCGGAGAAGACGCACTTTTTCAGCATGGTGCCGCTCGCCTGGGCACTGCGAACAGCAGGCCACGAGGTCCGGATCGCCACCCAGCCGGACATGGCGGGGGCCGTCACCGAGGCTGGGCTCACGGCGGTTCCGCTGGGGTCCGACCACCGGTGGAAGCAGGTCATGGAGGCCAACCAGGACGAAGGCTGGCCGGCCCGGGTCGCCGAGGCCGTGACACATTCCGCGGACCTGGGGCACGACGAACTCCTGCGGTTCTTCGACGAGACCACTACGCGGTACTTCCGCACCGTCAACAACGACGAGTTCCTCGACGCGCTGGTCGCGTACTCCCGGTCGTGGAAGCCCGACTTGATCGTGTGGGAGCAGTTCACCTGGGCCGGCGCCGTCGCCGCCCAGGTCACCGGCGCCGCACACGCCCGCATGCTGTGGGGGGCGGATGTGGTCACCCGCTCCCGCAACGACTTCCTGGCCCGGCTCGCCGAGCGTCCCGAGGACCAGCGGGTGGACCCCCTGCGGGACTGGCTCACCGAGTCCCTCGCCCGGCACGGCGCCGCGTATGACGAGACCGTGGCCAACGGGCAGTGGACGATCGACCCCAACCCGCCCAGCCACCGGATCGACAACGGTCTGTCCGTGGTCAGTGTGCGGTATGTGCCATACAACGGGCAGGCGGAGCTGGCCGAGTGGCTGGCTGTCGAGCCCGCCAAACCCCGCGTCGCCGTGACCGCCGGTATCTCGGTCCGCAGCTACTTCGGGTTCGACATGTTCGGCATCAGCGCCCTTCAGGCGTTCGCCGGGCTGGACATCGAGCTGATCGCCACGCTGCGGCCGGGGCCGGGAGAGTCGGTGGACATGGCACCGGAGAACGCCACCATCGTGGACTTCGTGCCCATGCACGCCCTGCTGCCCACCTGCTCGGCCGTCATTCACATCGGCGGCGCGGGTGTGCAGTCCACCGCCGCCTACTACGGCGTCCCCCAGATGATCCTGCCAGGCCTCTGGGACACCGTGGTCCGCGGGGACCTCCTGGAGCAGTCCGGCGCGGGCCTCTCGGTGTCGCTGGATCAGGTCAGCCCCGAGCGGGTGCGTGACTCCCTGGTGCGGCTGTTGGAGGATCCGGCGTTCCGCGAGGGAGCCGCCGCACTCCGCAAGGACGTACTCGCCGCGCCCTCACCCAACGAGGTCGTCCCGGTCCTCGAGGAGCTCACCGCCCGCCACAAGACCACCGGCTGAGGGGTCCGCAGTCTCACGGCGCGCACTCGAAGGAGGGCGGACGCTTCCAGGCCGACCGGAAGGAAGGGAACGGTCATGACCACGCGCGTATGGGACTACCTCGCCGAGTACGAGGCGGAGCGTGAGGACATCCTCGACGCTGTCGACCAGGTGTTCCGCTCCGGACAACTGATACTCGGGCCCTCCGTCAGTGGCTTCGAGGAGGAGTTCGCCGCCTACCACGGCCTTGCGCACGGCGTCGGCGTCGACAACGGCACCAACGCCCTCGTCCTCGCGCTGCGCGCCTCGGGCGTGGGACCGGGCGACGAGGTGATCACTGTTTCCAACACGGCCGCGCCCACTGTCATCGCCATCGACCAGGTCGGGGCCACCCCCGTCCTCGTCGATGTGCGCGAGAGCGACTACCTGATGGACACCGCCCAGGTCGAGGCCGCGATCACCCCTCGCACCCGCTGCCTGCTGCCCGTTCACCTCTACGGTCAGTGCGTCGAACTCCCCTCGTTGGAGGAACTCGCCACCCGGCACGGCCTGGTGATCCTTGAGGACTGCGCCCAGTCGCACGGTGCCCGGCAGAACGGCCGGCTGGCCGGCACCACCGGCAGGGCCGCGGCGTTCTCCTTCTACCCGACGAAAGTCCTCGGCGCCTACGGTGACGCAGGTGCGGTGGTCACCGACGATGCCGGCACCGACGCCGCGTTGCGCAGTCTCCGCTACTACGGCATGGAGGAGCAGCGCTGCGTCGTCCGGACTCCAGGCCACAACTCCCGCCTCGACGAGGTTCACGCCGAGATCCTGCGCCGCAAGCTGCGGCGGCTCGACGGATACATCGAGGCCCGCCGCCGCATCGCGGCCCGCTACGCCGAGGCGCTGGCCGACACCGACCTGGTCCTGCCCGCGGTGACACCCGGCAACGACCACGTCTACTACCTCTACGTGGTACGGCACCCCCGGCGCGACGCGATCATCGAGGCCCTTCAGCCCCAAGGCATTCACCTTGGTGTGAGTTACCGCAGGCCGGTGCACACCATGGACGGTTTCGCCCACCTGAACCAGGCCAAGGGCTCGCTGCCCGTCACCGAGGCGCTGGCGGACGAGATCTTCTCCCTGCCGATGTACCCGTCGCTCTCCGAGGAACAGCAGGACAAGGTGATCGCGGCCTTGCGCGAGGCGCTGCGCACCGTCTGATACGGGCGCCGCCGGTGCTAACCGGACGGCTCTGCGCGCCCAACTTCCTTTGTGTTAAAGAAAGTTGGGCACGCGGCGGAGTGGGTGCTCAGCGGGAGAGCCGCAGTGGGAGCTCCAGCAGCCCGTGCAGGTTGAAGTGCTTGTTGATCGGCAGGTCCTCGCGAAGCAGCTCGATCTTCGAATACCGCTCCAGCAGTTTCGAGAACACGGTGGCCGCCTCCAGGCGCCCCAGCACCGCGCCCAGGCAGAAGTGCGGACCGGCGCTGAACGCCAGCGTTTTCGGCTCGGTGCGGGCCAGATCCAGGCGGTCGGGGTCGGGATAGCGTTCCGGGTCCCGGCCGGCGGCGTCCAGGAACCCGATCACATGGGAACCCGGCGGGATGAGCTTGCCGCCGAACTCCATCTCCGCGGTGGCGATCCTGCTGGACAGGGTCACCGGCGGGTCGAACCGGGACAGTTCATCCACGGCCGTCGACATCAGCCCCGGGTCCGCCCGCAGCGCCTCCAGCGCATCGGGCTGTCGCAGCAGGGCCAACATGCCGTTGCCGATCAGGTTGACCGTCGTCTCGTGACCCGCGTTGAAGATGAGGAGGATGTTGGCGACGACCTCCTCCTCGGTGAGCTGCTCGTTGTCCTCCGCCGTCATCAACACCGACAGCAGGTCGTGGTCCGGGTCGGCGTCGCGTCGGGAGGCCATCAGATCCAGCAGGTACCCGCGGAACTCCGGCTCCGCCTTGTTCATGGCGATGCGTCGGCGGGGCGTCACATCGGGGTCCAGGATGTAACCCACCTTGTCGGTCCAGTCACGGCACCGTGCGCGGTCCTCGACGGGAATCCCCAGCAACTCCCCGACCACCGCGACAGGCATAGGCAGTGCCAGGTCCCGTATCAGGTCGACCTCGCCCTCGCCCATGTCGTCGAGCAGGCCGTCGACGATCTCCCCGATCCGTGGCCGCAGACGGTCGATGTAGCGCGGCGTGAACACCCGCGCGATCAGCTTGCGCAGCCGACGGTGCTCGGCTCCGTCCTGCAGCAGCAGCCACTTGCTGACACTGCGCATCGCCGGGCAGGTCGGCCCGCCCCGGCTCATCGCCCAGCCCGGTTCCTTGGGGAAGGCGCTGGAGGAGTGCGGTGAACGCAGCAGCGCTTCGACGTCGTCGTACCGGGTGAGCAGCCAGTAACCCGTGGCGATCTGGTGTACCGGATCGGTCTCGCGCAGCCGCTTGTAGTAGGCGAACCTGTCGGCGGCAAGGGCGGGATCGTTCGGGTCGTAGAGAACGCTCATGCCGTCCATCCCTCTACGTCGGTGGTTGCCGTGTTTGCGGGGCGAGAGGCCCGCGTGCCTGTCTCTTGTCAGAGCCAATGGCCGACGCGGATAAAGACATTGGCTCCGGGGGCGTCATGTCGCCACCCTTATTTCGCCAGCCGATGTATGCCCCACAGGCTATGCGGGCTGCCGAGACGCGGAGAACCCCTAAAGTTGTCGGCCGAAGTCCTGACGGTCGGTATCGCGGGACGCCTCTGCTGGGTCCAAACTGCCCGCCACGCACGGGAGTTGGCCGGGCGCACCACGCGTCGGTTAGGGGTTGAGGCTAGGGGGACGTCCGCTCGTAGTGTGACGGCCGGTGCAGACGGGCTGCTCGACGCGCGGTGGGGTGGACGGCATGTCGGAACTTGAGGCGGAGCGCAGGGCGCACTACCAGGCGACCGTGGTGCAGGGAGCCCTGCGCACCGCGGCTGCGGGCGGCGACCCGTACGCCTCGATCTTGCTGGTTCCGGACGATCCCTATCCGCTCTACGAGCAGGTTCGCGAGCGGGGGACGCTCCACCGCAGCGCGGTCGGTGTCTGGACGACGACCAGTCACCGCGTCGCCAACCAGATCCTGAGGGACCGGCGCTTCGGTGTCCGTACGCCGGAAGGGGAGAAACCTCCCGAGTTCATGCCGTTCGACAACTCGATGCTCGGACTTGACCCGCCCGACCACTCGCGGCTGCGCAAGCTCGCCACACCCTCGCTGAACCCGCGCCGGCTCGCGCACTGGCAGCCGCATGTCGAGCGGTTCACCGACGAGCTGATCGACGAGATGCTGGCGGGGCGCGGTCAGGTCAACTTCATGCGGGCCTTCGCCCAGCAGCTCCCGCTGCGGGTGATCGGCGATCTGGTCGGCATCCCGCCCCACCACCGGCAGTTGTTCTTCCGGCTCAGCCGCCGCATGGCCTACTTGCTCGACGGCGTGGCCACCGTCCCGGCCGCGCGGGGCGTGGTGGGGGCCATCGCGGAGATGACGGTGATGTTCCAGGAGATCATCGCCGAGCGGCGGGCCGACCCGCGCGAGGACTTGATCAGCGACCTGCTCCCGGCGGTCGAGAGCGGTCGCATGACCATGGACGAGATGGTCCCGCTGTGCATGTTCCTGCCGCTGGCCGGCACCGAGACCACCGTCAACCTGATCGGCAACGGGCTGCTGGCCCTCCTCGAACACCCCGAGCAGTGGGACATGCTCGTCGCCGACCCGTCGCTGGCAGCCGCCGTCGTTCGCGAGACACTGCGCTACGACCCGTCGGTGCAGCAGTACCGCCGGATCGCGCACACCGAACTCCAGCTGGAGGGCGAGTCGATCGCCGCGGGCGACGAGGTCGCGATCTGCGCGGGCGGGGCCAACCGGGACCCAGAGGTCTATCCCGACCCCGGAAAGTTCGACATCACACGGGACCCGGGACCGGAGAACCTGGCCTTCTCGGCGGGTATCCACTTCTGCCTCGGCGCCGCGCTGGCCCGTATGGAGGCGGAGACCGCGCTGGCTGCCCTCGCCGCCCGGGTGCCCGGGATCCGCAGGGCCGGGCCGGTGCGCAGGCGCGGATCCTTCATCGTCCGCGGGATGCTCCAGTTCCCCGTCGACCTGCGCTGAGTACGACAGCGGCCGTGGCGCGGACCGCGCGCGGCGGTGACGCGAGATAAGGGGCGCCCTCACCCCATAGGGGGTTGTCCGCCTTCGCGAGGCGTCCATAGCGTGCGGACGCGGATGTGCGGATGTCCTGGATACGGCACCCGCGGCATGGCGGCTCCGGGTGGACCGTGGCCGAGCGGGAGCCTGGGAGGCACTGGCCAGATGGCAGAAGACGAGACGCTCCGGGACTACCTCAAGCTGGTCACGATCGATCTGCGCAGGACGAAGCAGAAGCTGCGCGACCGGGAGGCCGCCGACCAGGAGCCGATCGCGATCATCGGCATGAGCTGCCGCTACCCGGGCGACGTCCACACGCCCGAGGACCTGTGGCGGTTGGTGGCCGGGGAACAGGACGCGATCTCCGGATTCCCCGAGGACCGGGGCTGGGACCTGGCCCGGCTTTTCGACGGCGACCCGGACGGCGAGGGGCACAGCTCCGCACGCCAGGGCGGATTCGTCCACGACGCGACCGAGTTCGACGCCGACTTCTTCGGCGTCTCCCCCCGCGAGGCACTGGCGATGGACCCCCAGCAGCGGCTGCTGCTCCGGGCGGCCTGGGAGGCGTTCGAGCACGCCGGCATCGACCCCCAGTCGGTCCGCGGCACCCGCACCGGGGTGTTCGCGGGCAGCAATGACCAGGGCTATCTGCGGCTGCTGGCGAACGAACCGGGGTCCGTGGGGCACCAGTTGACCGGTGGTGCGACCGCAGTGATCTCCGGCCGGGTCGCCTACACCCTCGGCCTGGAAGGGCCCGCGGTGACCTTGGACACGGCGTGCTCGTCGTCGCTGGTCGCCCTGCACCTGGCCTGCCGGTCGCTGCGCAGCGGTGAGAGCACTCTCGCGCTGGCCGGTGGCGTCACGGTCATGGCCACACCCGGCGTTTTCACCGAGTTCACCAGGCAGCGCGGGCTGGCCGCCGACGGCCGCTGCAAGTCCTTCTCGGTGGACGCCGACGGCACGGGCTGGTCCGAAGGCGTCGGCGTCCTGCTGGTCGAGCGGCTGTCCGACGCCGTGCGCAACGGCCACGAGGTGCTGGCGGTGGTGCGCGGCAGCGCGGTCAACCAGGACGGCGCGTCCAACGGGCTCACCGCCCCCAACGGCCCCTCCCAGCAACGCGTCATCCTCCAGGCGCTCGCCGACGCCCGCCTCTCCGCGTCCGACGTGGACGTGGTCGAGGCGCACGGTACGGGCACGAGGCTGGGTGACCCGATCGAGGCGCAGGCACTGCTCGCCGCCTACGGCCAGGGCCGGCCCGAGGGGCGCCCGCTGCTGCTGGGCTCGGTCAAGTCCAACATCGGGCACGCGCAGGCGGCGGCGGGTGTCGCCGGCGTCATCAAGATGGTGCAGGCGCTGCGTCACGAGCAGCTGCCCCGGACACTCCACGTGGACGAGCCGTCCACACAGGTGGATTGGTCCGCAGGCGCGGTGGAGCTGCTGACCGAGGGACGGTCCTGGTCCCGGGGCGAGCGGCCGCGCCGGGCGGGTGTGTCGTCGTTCGGGGTGAGCGGTACCAATGGCCACATCATCATCGAGGAGGCGCCCGACGCGGGTGCCGATCAGGAGGCGACTGAGGCCGGGGCGGGCGCCGACGCCGGATGGTTGGCGTTGCCGCTGTCCGGCCGCTCCGCCGATGCGCTGCGCCGCCAGGCCCGGCGGCTGCTGCCGGTGGCTGCCCAGGCGTACCCGGCCGATGTGAGTCACTCGTTGGCGACGGGGCGTGCGGCGCTGGAGCACCGGGCGGTGGTGCTCGGCGACGGCCGGGAGGAACTGCTGGCCGGGCTGCGGGCGCTGGCCGAGGGCGAGGACGTGCCGTCGGTGGTGCGTGGCCAGGTCGTGCAGGGTGGCCTGGGGCTGTTGTTCTCGGGTCAGGGTGCGCAGCGGTTGGGGATGGGTCGGGAGTTGTACGGAGCGTTTGCGGTGTTCGCGGATGCTTTTGATGCGGTGTGTGCGCGGGTGGAGTTGGAACGGCCGTTGCGTGAGGTCGTGTTCGGCGACGACGCCGGGCAGCTGGAGCGGACCGTCTACACCCAGGCGGGGTTGTTTGCGTTGGAGGTGGCGCTGTTCCGGTTGGTGGAGTCGTGGGGTGTGAGCCCGGATGTGCTGGTGGGGCATTCGATTGGTGAGTTGGCCGCTGCGCATGTGGCGGGGGTGTTGTCGCTGGATGATGCGTGTGCCCTGGTGTCGGCGCGTGGGCGGTTGATGGATGCGTTGCCCGCTGGTGGGGCGATGTTGGCGGTGGAGGTGGCGGAGGAGGATCCGACGCTGCCTGATGGGGTGGACCTTGCCGCGGTGAACGGCCCTACCTCGGTGACGGTTTCCGGTGACGCGGAGGCGATCGCCGGGTTGGAGGAGCGGCTTCGGGCGCAGGGTGTGCGGGTCAAGCGGTTGGCGGTTTCGCATGCCTTCCATTCCCATCTGATGGAGCCGATGCTGGCCGAGTTCGCGGCCGTCGCGGAGTCGTTGACGTACCACGCCCCGCAGATCCCGGTCCTGACCACGGCCCCGGGTGCGATCGACACCCCGGAGTACTGGGTGGGTCAGATACGCGAGCCCGTCCGCTTCGCCGACGCGGTGCGCCAGGCCCGTGACGCCGGCGCCGGCGTGTTCCTCGAACTCGGCCCGGACGGTGTGCTCTCCGCCCTCGTCCCGCACCTCATCGAGGACGCGACCGCCGTCCCCGCTCTGCGTTCCGGCCACGACGAGCACCCCACGCTGCTGCGTGCCCTCGCAGGTGTCTACGCGTGCGGTGCGGACCTCGACCGGTCCGCCGTGTTCGCGCGCGGTGGTGGCCGGCGTATCGCGCTGCCTGTGTATGCCTTCGCCGCCGACCACTACTGGCCCTCCCGTGTCTCCTGGGTGGGCGATGTCGCGTCCGCCGGTCTCGGCGTCACCGATCACCCCCTGCTGGGCGCGGGTGTCGCGCTCGCGGAGGACGACGGATACCTCTTCACCGCCCGGATCTCGCCGGCTACCCAGCCGTGGTTGGCGGAGCACCGGGTGCACGGCCGGATCGTGGTGCCCGGCACGGCGTTCGTGGATCTCGCGGTGCGAGCCGGTGAGCAAGCGGCGACCGAGCGGCTGGACGAGCTGGTCCTGGAGGCGCCGCTGATCGTGCCCGAGGACGGCGCCGTGCAGGTTCAGCTGGCCGTGGGCGCGGCCGATGACGAAGGCAGACGGACCCTCACCGTGCACTCCCGGCGCGAGGACGGGGGCGCGTTCGACGGCTGGCCGGACCGTCCTTGGACCCGGAATGCCACCGGCGTCCTCACCCCCCGGACCCAGACCGTCGCCGAGGATCCCGAACTCGTCGGCGTATGGCCACCCCAGGACGCCACACCCACCGACCCGGCCGCGCTCTACGAGCGGCTCGGGGCCGCCGGATTGGAGTACGGCGAGCTGTTCCGTGGCGTAGCCGCCGCGTGGACGCGCGGCGAGGACGTATTCGCCGAACTCGCCCTGCCCGAGAGCGCCGCCACTGGCTTCGGGCTGCACCCGGCCCTGCTCGACGCCGCGCTCCAGTCGGCCGCCGTGAAGGGGGACGGCGGCGCCGAGATGGGCCTGCCCTTCTCCTGGTCCGGGGTGACGCTCTGGGCATCCGGAGCGTCCCTCCTGCGCGCCCGGGTCTCGCCCGCGGACGACGGTGACGGTGTCCGTGTGCGGGCGGTCGACCCGGCCGGCAGCCCGGTCGTCACCGTGGAGCGTGTCGTCACTCGGCCCACACCGGCCTTCACCGACGAGGCGCGACGGCCCGATGACCTCTACCGGCTGGAGTGGGCACCGGTCCCGGCGGCCGGGCCCGGACCCGGCGAGTTCGCGCAGTTCGGGGGCGGCGAGCCGCTCGTCGACCGGGCGGGCACGCTCGACGACCTCGCTGACAGCGGCCGGATCCCCACCCATCTGGTGCTGTCCGCCTGCCCGGACGCGCACACCCCCACCGACGCGCAGGCTGTGCTCGCGCGTACCACCGAGGTGCTCGGACAGCTGCGGTCCTGGCTCGGCGACGAGCGGTACGCAGGCAGCAGCCTGGTCGTTGCCACCCGTGGCGCGGTGCAGGCGGACCCCGCCGACACCGTGCCCGATGTGGCGGGGGCTGCCGTTTGGGGCCTGGTGCGCTCGGCGCAGTCGGAGCACCCCGGCCGGATCATCCTGGTCGATCTGGACACGTCCGCTGGGGACGACACCCAGGCGCTCGCCCTCGCCGTCATGTCCGGTGACCCACAGACCGCCGTACGCGGGGACACCGTGCTCGCGGCACGGCTGACGGCCGCGGACCGCGGCCTCGTGCCGCCTCCTGGTGAGGCGTGGCGGGTGGGGGTGTCGGAGCGCGGCGCGGTGGAGAACGTGGCGTTGCTCGCGGCGCCGGACGCGGCGCGGGAGTTGGAGCCGGGCCAGGTGCGGGTGGCGGTGCGTGCGGCGGGGGTGAACTTCCGTGACGTGTTGAACGTGTTGGGGATGTACCCGGGTGAAGTACTGGTGGGGGGCGAGGCTGCCGGCTTGGTGGTGGAGGTGGGTCCTGGGGTCTCCCGCTGTGCGGTGGGGGACCGGGTGATGGGGTTCTTCGACGGCGCGATGGGTCCGCTTGCGGTGACCGATGAGCGGCTGGTGGCCCAGGTGCCGCAGGGGTGGAACTTCGCGCAGGCGGCGGCGGTGCCGATCGCTTTCGTGACGGCGTACTACGGGTTGGTGGATCTGGCGGGGTTGTCGGCCGGCGAGTCGGTGCTGGTGCACGCGGCGGCCGGTGGTGTGGGGATGGCGGCGGTGCAGCTGGCGCGTCATCTGGGCGCGGAGGTGTACGGGACGGCGTCGCCGGCGAAGTGGGGAGCCACGGAGCTGGACGCGGAGCATCTCGCGTCGTCGCGGGATGTGGGGTTCGAGGGGACGTTCAGGGAGCGGACCGGTGGGCGCGGCGTGGATGTGGTGCTCAACGCGCTGGCCGGTGAGTTCGTGGATGCCTCGGCACGGTTGTTGGTGCCGGGGGGACGGTTCGTGGAGATGGGCAAGGCGGACGTACGGGAGGCAGACGCGTTCGCCGGGTGTCGTTATCGGGCGTTTGATCTGGAGGAGGCGGGGCCGGAGCGGATCGGGGAGATCCTGGCCGAGGTCCTGGGGCTGTTCGCGGCGGGGACGCTGGTGTTGCCGCCGGTACGGGTCTTCGACGTGCGGCGGGCGCCGGACGCGTTTCGTTTCGTGAGCCAGGCCCGGCACATCGGCAAGGTCGTGCTGTCGGTGCCGGGTGCGTGGAATGCGGAGGGGACGGTGCTGGTGACGGGTGGTACGGGGGCGCTCGGCGCCCTCACCGCCCGACACCTGGTCGCCGAACACGGCGTGCGCCACCTGCTGTTGGTCGGACGACGGGGAGCTGAAGCCGACGGCGCCGCCGAACTGAGCGCCGAACTGACCGCCTTGGGGGCCGAGGTCACCGTCGCAGCCTGTGACGTCACCGATCCCAGGGCCCTCGAAGCCCTGCTCGCCGAAGTCCCGCAGCGGCATCCGCTCACCGCCGTGGTGCACGCGGCCGGCATCCTCGACGACGGCCTGGTCGAGTCGCTCACGGAGGACCGGCTCGCGGCTGTCCTCGCGCCCAAGACCGCGGCCGCCGCACTGCACGAGGCAACGGCCGGCGCCGACCTGGCCGCGTTCGTCATGTACTCCTCGATGTCCGGGACCTTCGGCAGTCCCGGGCAGGGCAACTACGCGGCGGCCAACGCCTACCTGGACGCCCTCGCCCGTCACCGGCACGCCCGCGGACTGCCCGCGCAGTCCCTCGCCTGGGGTCCCTGGGCCGGCGTCGGCGGCATGGCCGACGCGCTGACCGAGTCCGAGGCGGCCCGCATCGGCCGCTCCGGATTCCCGCCGCTGAGCCCCGAGCGCGGCCTCGGCCTGCTGGAGACCGCCCTGGCGCTGCCCGACCCGGCGCTGCTCCCCACCGCCCTCGACACCGCCCGGCTCGCGGCTTCCCCGGCGCTGCCCCCGCTGCTACATGGACTGGTCCGTCCCGCACGGCGGGTCGCCGACCGTTCCATCGCCCCGGACGGCCTCGCCGAGCGACTGCGCCGGCTGCCCGTGGAGGACAGGGTCCGCACCGCGCTCGACTTGGTACGCGGCCAGGTCGCGTCGGTGCTCGGCTTCGCCTCGCCGGATGCCGTGGACCCGTCGCGGCCGTTCAAGGACCTCGGCTTCGACTCGCTGACCTCGGTGGAGCTGCGCAACCGCATCGGCCGGACGGCCGGCCGCAGGCTGCCCGCGACCCTCGTCTTCGACCACCCGACTCCCGAGGCCCTCGCCACCCATCTCGTCACGGAGGTCCTCGGCGACCTCGCCGCGCCCGCACGCACCACGCCCGCAACCACCCGTGCGGAGACCGTCGGTGACCCCATCGCGATCGTCGGCATGGCCTGCCGCTTCCCGGGCGGGGCCGACACCCCCGAGGCGTTGTGGCGGCTCGTCGCCGATGAGACCGACGCCGTCGGCGACTTCCCCACCGACCGGGCCTGGGACCTCGCACACATCTACGGCGAGAGCGAGGAGTCCGACGACCGGCGTACCTTCGAGGGCGGCTTCCTCTCCGATGCCGGCGGATTCGACCCGGCGTTCTTCGGCATCTCGCCCCGTGAGGCGCTGGCGATGGACCCGCAGCAGCGGCTGCTCCTCGAGACCTCCTGGGAGGCCTTCGAGCGGGCCGGCGTCGATCCGGCGGAGCTGCGCGCCAGTCCCACCGGGGTGTACGTCGGCACCGCTACCTCCGGATACGGCCTCGGCCGGTTCGACGTGCCCGACGGCTCCCGCCCGCACGTCCTCACCGGCACCGCGACGAGCGTCATCTCCGGCCGGCTGGCCTACACGTTCGGGCTCGAAGGGCCGGCGGTGACCGTGGACACCGCGTGTTCGTCGTCGCTGGTGGCGCTGCACCTGGCCATCGGGGCACTACGGCGCGGAGAGTGCGCGATGGCGCTGGCCGGCGGTGCCACCATCATGTCGATACCGGGCATGTTCACCGACGCCGCGCAGGGCGGCGCGCTCGCGCCCGGCGGCCGTTGCCGGGCCTTCTCCTCCGACGCCGAAGGCACCGGCTGGGGCGAGGGCGTCGGGATGCTCCTGGTCGAGCGGCTCTCCGACGCGCGCCGCAACGGGCACCCGGTCCTGGCCGTGGTGCGCGGCAGCGCGGTCAACCAGGACGGCGCGTCCAACGGCCTCACCGCCCCCCACGGCCCCGCCCAGCAGCGGGTCATCCGGGCGGCGCTCGCCGACGCGGGACTGGAGACCGCCGACGTGGACGCGGTCGAGGCGCACGGCACCGGCACGGAACTCGGCGACCCCATCGAGGTCCAGGCCCTGATGGCCACGTACGGGCGCGGGCGCGACGACGAACAGCCGCTGTGGCTGGGGTCGCTGAAGTCCAACATCGGGCACACCCAGTCGGCCGCCGGCGTCGCCGGGATCATCAAGATGGTGATGGCCCTGCGCCACGGCGTGCTGCCGCGCTCCCTGCACATCACCGAGCCCACCCGGCACGTGGACTGGGACGGCAGCGGGGTCCGGCTGCTGACCAGGCAGGTGGAGTGGGCGGACGCGGGACGTCCGCGCCGGGCCGCCGTCTCGTCGTTCGGCATGAGCGGGACCAACGCCCACACCGTCCTCGAACAGGCACTCCCGGAGCCGGGACCGGACGCGTCGGGGGCAGACTCCGGGGCCGGGACCGACGCGGGCCCGGAGGTCGAGCTCCCCTGGCTGCTCTCCGCCCGTACCCCCGCCGCCCTGCGCGCCCAGGCCGGGAGGCTCGCCGCCCACCTCGACGCCGACCCCGCACTCGGCGGCGACGACGTGGCCCACTCCCTGGCCGCCACCCGCTCCTGTTTCGAGCACCGCGCCGTCCTCCTCGGCCCCGACCACCACGCGCAGCTGACCGCGTTCGCCGAGGGCACCCTCACGCCGGGACTGGTGACGGGGACAGCGGGGCGGCCCGGCCGGGTGGCGTTCGTGCTTCCCGGTCAGGGCTCGCAGTGGCCCGGCATGGCCGACCGGCTGCTGGAGGAGTCCGCGACCTTCCGGAACACGCTGCGGACCTGTGCGCAGGCACTGGAGGAACATCTCGACTGGTCGGTCGAGGACACGCTGCGCGGCCTGCCCGGGGCCGGGAACATGGAACGGGCCGATGTCATCCAGCCCGTGCTGTTCGCGACGATGGTGGCGCTCGCCGGACTCTGGCGCGAGCACGGCGTCGAGCCGGAGGCGGTGATCGGCCACTCGCAGGGTGAGATCACCGCCGCCCACTTCGCCGGCGCGCTGTCCCTGGAGGACGCCGCGCGGGTCGTCACCCACCGCAGCCGCCTGCTGTCCCGGGTGGTCGCCCAGGGGGCGGTGGCCTCGGTCTCGCTGCCCGCGCAGGAGACGCTGGCGCGGCTCGAACGCTGGCGCAACGCGCTCAACATCGCCGCCGTCAACGGGGTTTCATCCGTCTCCGTCGCGGGCGACGAGGCACCGCTGGACGAGTTCCTCGCCGAGCTGGAGGCCGAGGGCATACGTTGCCGCAAGCTCCGGATCAAGGGCGCGGCGCACTCGGCCGTCGTCGAGCCGCTGCGCGAGGAGGCGCTCGCGGTGCTGGCGCCCGTACGGCCACGTGCCTCCCGCATCCCCTTCTACTCCACCGTCACCGGCGGCCTGCTCGACACCACCGAGCTGGACGCGGAGTACTGGTACCGCAACATGCGGCAGACCGTGCAGTTCGCCCCGGCCACTCGCGCACTGCTCGCCGACGGGTTCGGCGCCTTCATCGAGTGCAGCCCCCACCCGGCACTCGCCGGGGCCGTACAGGAGACCGCGGAGGACGCCGGCGCGCCCGACCCTGTGTTGCTGGCCTCGCTGCGCCGTGAGGAGGGCGGGCTCGAACGTTTCTCCGTCTCGCTCGCCGAAGCGTTCGCCCGGGGTGTCAGTCCCTCCTGGGCCTCCCGCGGCAGCGCCGTCGACCTGCCCACCTATCCCTTCCAGCGGGACCGCTACTGGTGGGAGCCCCTCCCGGAGGAGACGGCAGGCCCCGCCCAGGGCGGTACGGCCGAGGAAAGCCGATTCTGGGCGGCGGTGGAGGGCGGCGACGCCGAAGCGCTCGCCGAGTCCCTGGGCACCGACGCCCTCGCCCCCGCACTGCCCGCGCTCGCGCAGTGGCGGCGGCGCTCCCACGACCGGTCCACGGTGGACGGCTGGCGCTACCGGGTGGAGTGGAAGCACGCGCCCCTCACCGGGCCCGGCCGACCCGCGCTGACCGGCACCTGGGCGATCGTCGCCGGGGAGGAGCAGGAGGAACTGGCCGGTCGGCTCGCCGCGCTGGTGAACCAGGCCGGCGGCAAGGCCCACGTGACCGCCGAACCGCCCGAGGAACCGTCCGGGGAACAGTCGCTGTCCGGGGTGATCTCGCTGCTGGCGCTCAACTCCCGCCCGCACCCCGTCCACAAGGGCGTCAGCGTCGGAGCCGCGTGGAACCTCGCCCTGCTGCGCACCGTGACCGCCCGCCCGGCCCCGGTCCCGCTCTATCTGGTCACCAGCGGTGCCGTATCCGTCGGCCGCATGGACCCGGTACGGGACATCGCGCAGGCCGCCACCTGGGGTCTTGGCCTGGTGTCCGGTCTGGAGCGGGCCGACTGCTGGGGTGGCCTCATCGACCTGCCGGAGGAGCCGGACGACCGGGTTCTGAACAAGTTGCTGCGGCTGCTCGCTCAGCAGCCCGGGGACTCCCGGGACTCCGGTACGGAGGACCAGTTGGCGCTCCGTCCCGCCGGAGTCTTCGTACGCCGCATGGTCCGGGCCCCGGAGAGCACGCCGGTCCGGTCCTGGCAGCCTGGTTCCACCGTGCTGATCACCGGCGGTACCGGCGGCATCGGACGGCACCTCGCACACCACATGGCCGCCCGGGGCACACGCAAGCTCGTCCTCACCGGTCGCCGTGGCCCGGAGGCCCCAGGCGCCCGTGAGCTGGCCGCCGAACTCACCGCACGAGGCGTCGAGACGATCGTCGCCGCATGCGACGTCACCGATCGGAACCAGATCGCCGCGCTGCTCGCCGAGCACCCCGTCGACGCGGTGATCCACGCCGCCGGTGTGGCGCAGGCGACCGCGCTCGCCGACTGCGAGGAGACCGAACTCGCCGCGGTGACCGCCGCCAAGACCGAGGGTGCCAGGCACCTGGACGAACTGGCCGGTGACGTCGGCACGTTCGTGCTCTTCTCCTCCGGCGCGGGCGTCTGGGGCGGCGCGGGCCAGGCCGCCTACGCGGCGGGCAACGCCGTACTCGACGCGTTGGCCCAGGACCGCCGGGCCCGCGGTCTGGCAGGCACCGCCGTTGCCTGGGGCGGCTGGGCCGAGGGCGGCATGGCCGACGACGGGCAGGCCGCCGCGGAACTCGGCCGGCGCGGGCTGCACGCGATGGATCCCCGCCTCGCCCTCGAAGCGCTCGACCAGGCGCTGGACGCCGACGAGACCTGCCTGACCGTCGCCGACATCGACTGGGCACGCTTCGCACCCGGCTACACGGCGGCCCGCGCCCGTCCGCTGATCATGGACATCCCCGAGGCCCAGGCCGCGCTCGCGACGCCCGACACCCCGGCCAACCGCCCCGGCGAGGCCGACGAACTGTACGACGAGCTGGTCGAGTTGACCGGACCGCAGCGGGTCACGTACCTGCTCGATCTCGTACGGGAGCACGCCGCCGCCGCGCTCGGCTACGCCGACTCCGCCGCGATCGAGTCCGGCCGCGCCTTCCGGGAGCTTGGCTTCGACTCACTGATGGCCGTGGACGTACGGAACCGCTTGCAGGCCGCCACGGGCCGCAAGCTGCCGCCGACCCTGGTGTTCGACCACCCCACCCCCGCCGATCTGGCGGACCACCTGCTCGTCGAGGTGCTCGGCGAGCAGGGCGCGGCCGATGGCACCGCGGCCCGAGCCGTCGGCGCCGCCGAGGACGAGCCGCTGGCCGTGATCGGCATGAGCTGCCGGTACGCCGGCGGCGTGGACTCGCCCGAGGACCTGTGGCGGCTCGTGCTGGACGGCACCGACGCCATGGGGCCCTTCCCGCAGGACCGCGGCTGGGACGTGGACAACCTCTACTCCCCGGACCCCGACCACCCCGGCACCTCCTACGTCAAGGAGGGCGGATTCCTCGCGGACGCCTCCCACTTCGACGCGGCCCTCTTCGGCATCAGCCCCCGCGAGGCGGTGGCCACCGACCCGCAGCAGAGGCTGCTCCTCGAGGCGACCTGGGAGGCGATGGAACGGGCCACGATCGACCCGTCGTCCCTGCGGGGCAGCCCGACGGGCGTCTTCGTCGGCACCTCGTTCGTCGGTTACGGCGTAGGGGCCCAGCAGCCGGGCAACGAGGCCGAGGGCTTCTTCCTCGCCGGCACCGGCACCGCCGCCGCGTCCGGCCGCATCTCCTACACCTTCGGCCTCGAAGGGCCCGCCGCCACCGTCGACACGGCCTGCTCGTCCTCCGCCGTGGCCATCCACCTGGCCTGCCAGGCGCTGCGGAACAACGAATGCGACATGGCGGTCGCGGGCGGCGCCGCCGTCCTGGCCACCCCTGCCTCCTTCACGGAGTTCAGCCGCCAGCGCGGCCTCGCCGCCGACGGCCGGTGCAAGCCGTTCGCCGCGGCGGCCGACGGCACCGGCTGGGGCGAGGGGGTCGGTGTGATCCTGGTGGAGCGCCTCTTGGACGCGCTGCGCGAGGGACACCCGGTCCTCGCGCTGATCCGCGGCACCGCCGTCAACCAGGACGGCGCCTCCAACGGCCTGACCGCCCCCAGCGGCCGCGCCCAGCAGAAGGTCATCCGCCAGGCGCTGGCCAACTCCCGTCTGGACGCCGCCGACATCGACACCGTCGAGGCGCACGGCACTGGCACCACCCTCGGCGACCCCATCGAGGCCCAGTCGATCCTGGCGACGTACGGCCAGAACCGCGCCGAGGACCGGCCGCTGTGGCTCGGCTCGGTGAAGTCCAACATCGGTCACACCCAGTCGGCGGCCGGTGTCGGAGGCGTCATCAAGACGGTCATGGCGCTGCGCGAGGGGGTCCTGCCCGGGACCCTGCACATCGACGCGCCGACCCCGCACGTCGATTGGTCGACGGGCGCGGTCGAGCTGCTGACGGAGACCACCCCCTGGCCCGACACCGACGGGCGCCCCCGGCGGGCCGGCGTGTCCTCCTTCGGCGGCAGCGGCACCAACGCCCACCTGGTGCTGGAGCAGTACGTCGAACAGCCCGCGCCCGTCCAGGACCCGGAGCGTGCCCCCGAGGCCGGCCGGACCCCTGAGCCCGACCGGGCTCCCGAGCTCGACGGCGTGGTGGCACCCTGGATGCTTTCCGCCCGCAGCGTGGAAGCGCTGCGGGGCCAGGCCCAGCGGCTCCTCGAGCACCTGGACGCCGCACCCGCCGCCCACCCCGCCGACCTCGCCCACTCGCTGACCGCCACCCGTGCCCTGCTCGGACACCGTGCCGCCGTGGTCGCCGCCGACGACGCCGACCGCCGGGCCGCACTCGCCGCTCTCGCCCGCGGCGAGGCCGCACCGCACCTGGTCCAGGGCGCCGTGCGGCCTGGAAAGGTCGCCTTCGTCTTCCCCGGGCAGGGCGGCCAGTGGGAGGGCATGGCCGTCGAACTGATGGAGACGTCCGAAGTCTTCGCCGCCGAGCTCTACGCGTGCGGCGAGGAGTTCGCCCACCACGTGGACTGGTCGCTGATCGACGTGCTGCGCGGCGCCGACGGCGCCCCGCCGCTGGACCGGGTCGATGTGACACCGGTCGTGCTGTTCGGTGTGACCGCGGCGCTCGTCGCACTTTGGCGGGCCCACGGCGTCGAACCCGACATGGTTCTCGGCCACTCGCAGGGCGAGATCGCCGCCGCCTACGTCTCCGGTGCGCTCTCGCGCGCCGAGGCGGCCCGGGTCGTCGCCCTGCGCGGCAAGGTACTTCTCCCGCTGGCCGGCATCGGCGGCATGGCGTCCGTGGCCCTGCCGGCCGAGAGGACCCGCGAGCTGCTGGAGCCGTGGGGCACGCGGCTCTCTCTGGCCGGGATCAACAGCCCCGCGTGGACCGTCGTCGCCGGGGAACGCGAGGCGCTGGGCGACTTCCTCGCCGCCTGCAAGGAGGACGGCGTCCGCGCGAACCGTATCCGAGTGGACTTCTCCTCCCACTGTGCCCAGGTGGAGCCGGCGGCACAGGAGTTGGCGGAACTGCTCACCGACCTCAGCCCCAGGACGGGCGGCCTCCCCTTCCACTCCACGGTCACCGGAGAGCGGACGGACGGCGAACTGCTCGACGCCGCCTACTGGCAGCAGAACCTCGCCACCCCCGTCGACCTGGACCGGGGCGTGCGAGGGCTGGTGGAGCAGGGCGCTCGGTTCCTGGTGGAGATCGGTCCGCACGCGGTCCTCGCGCCCGCGCTCGGCGAGATCCTCGACGACATCCCCGACCTCGCCCCGGGCGAGGTCACCGTACTCGGTACGCTCCGCCGCGACGAGGGCGGCATGGAACGCTTCCTCCTCTCCGTCGCCGAACTCCACACCCACGGGGGCGCGGCCGATCTCACCACGCCCCTCGCCGGGCTGCCGGTGCGGACCGTTCCGCTGCCGGTGTACCCCTTCCAGCGAGAGCGGTACTGGCTCGACACCGTGTCGCCGGGCGTCGGCGACCTCGGCGCGGCAGGCCTGAGCAGCACCGGGCACCCGCTGTTGACCGCCACGCTGACGCTCGCCGACGGCGCGAGCACCGTGTTCACCGGGCGGCTGTCCTCGCGCACCCACCCCTGGCTGGCCGACCACGCCGTTCTCGGCGCCGTCCTGCTGCCGGGCACCGCCTTTGTGGAGATGGCCCTGCACGCCGGCGCCCAGGTGCAGGCCCCGGTGCTGGAGGAACTCGCCCTGGGCGCACCCCTGGTGCTCGGCGAGAACCATGCCGTGGAGGTGCAGCTCACGGTCGGCCCTCCCGGCGAGGCAGGCCGCCGGGAGGTGTCCGTCCACGCACGCGACGCCGACCTCCAGGACGCCCCGTGGGTCCGGCACGCCACCGGCACCCTGGCGCCCACCGCCGTCGCGTCCGCTGCCCACTCGCTCACCACCTGGCCTCCGCCGGGCGCCGAACCAGTTGAACTCACCGGCTTCTACGAGGGCATCGCCGACGCCGGCTACAGCTACGGCCCCGCCTTCCGGGCGCTCACCGGAGCCTGGCACCGTGACGACGAGCTCTTCGCCGAGGTGCGTCTGTCCGACGAGGTGTCCGACAAGGGCTTCCTTCTCCACCCGGCGCTGTTCGACGCGGCTCTGCACGGCATCGGCCTGCTGCGCCGCCTGCGCGACGGTGCCGAGGCCGGCCGTACCGCTGACCTCCCCTTCATGTGGCGGGAGGTGACGCTGCCCGCCACCCGCGCCGTGACACTCCGCGTGCGGCTCACCGAGTCCGACGACGGCATCGGCGTCGAACTCTTCGACGACACCGGAACTCCGGTCGGCGGGGTGGGAGCCCTGGTGGCGCGGCCGGCGGGTGCCGAACTGGCGGCCGTCCGCCATGGTCTGGCCGACACGCTCCTGCACGTGGACTGGGGGACCGAGGTGTCGCTCCCCGCCGTCGCTCCCGGCCGGCTCGCGCTGCTCGGGGACGTCACCTGGCTGGACGGGGCGTTCGGGGACACGAAGCCCGACGAGGCCGACATCATGGTCGCGCCGTTCGTCGACCCCGCCACCGGACCCGACACGGCCGACGCCGTGGAGGAGGCTGTCACCCGGGTTCTCGGCCTGATCCGTGACCGGGTCGCCGACGAACAGCAGACCGGACAGCCCCTGGTACTGGTCACCCGGGGCGCGGTCGCCACAGGTGACGACGACCTGACGGACCTGGTCAACGCGCCCGTACGCGGCCTGGTGCGCTCCGGGCAGGCCGAGCACCCCGGCCAGTTCCTGTTGGTCGACCTCGACCCGGCGACCGAGCCGGACCCCGCGCTGCTGCACAGGGCCGTCGTCGCCGCACTGGATGCGGGGGAGACCGAGGTCGCCGTACGCGGCGGACTGGTCCTCGCGCCCCGGCTGGTCCGGATGCCCGTACCCGAAGGACGGACCGACGGGCCGGAACCGGGGCCGCGTACCGGCCTGGAGACGGCCGACGGCACAGTACTCGTCACCGGCGCCACCGGCACCCTCGGCAGCGCCCTCGCCCAGCACCTGGTGCGACACCACGGGGTGCGGCACCTGCTGCTGATCAGCCGCAGCGGCCCGGCCGCTCCCGGCGCCGACGAGCTGGTCGCCGAACTGGCGGAGCTGGGAGCCCGGGCAACCGTGGCCGCCTGCGACGTCGCCGACCGCGAGGCACTGGCCGACGCCCTGGCCCGGATCCCCGCGCGGCACCCGCTGACCGCGGTGGTGCACACCGCCGCCGTCCTGGACGACGGCGTACTCGCACACATGACGGATCAGAGCGTCGCGCGGGTGCTCGGGCCCAAGGTACGAGGGGCGGTCAACCTCCATGAGCTGACTCAGGACGCGGAACTCACGGCGTTCGCGCTGTTCTCCTCCGCGGCCGGCGTGCTCGGCGGAGCGGGGCAGGCCAACTACGCCGCGGCCAATGTGTTCCTGGACGCCTTCGCCGCGCACCGCCGCCGGCTGGGGCTGCCCGCGGTGTCGCTGGCCTGGGGGCCGTGGGCCGAACGCACCGGGCTGACCGGGACCCTCACCGAGGCCGACGTGCGCCGGGTGACGCGCTCCGGCATGAGCACGCTCACCACGGAGGACGGCATGGCCGCCTTCTCGGCAGCCTGTGCCGCCGACCGGCCGCTGGTGGTGCCGATGGCGTTTCGGCCGGCGGCCCTGCGGGGCCGCGACCTGGTGCCCCCGCTGTTCAGGACACTGGTTCCCCGCCAGAAGCAGCGGACGGAGGCCGGCGCGGGAGACCCCGCGGCCTTGCGGGCCGCGCTCTCCGGAGTGCCCGAGGCCGACCAGCGGCGCGTCGTGCTCGACCTGGTCCGCGGCCAGGTGGCCGCCACCCTCGGCTTCGCCACCGCCGGGGAAGTCGACGTCGACCGGGGCTTCTTGGAACTCGGTCTGGACTCCCTGACCGGCGTCGAACTGCGTAACAGGCTGGCCGCGTCCACCGGGCTGCGGCTGCCCGCCACGCTGGTGTTCGACCACCCGAACGGCACCGAACTCGCCCACTATCTCCGCGGCGAACTGGCTCCCGAACCGGTACGGGAGGCCGACAAGCTCCTTGCCGAACTGGCCCGCCTGGAAGCCGGCTTGGCGCGGGTGGACGGAGACGAGGAGGGCCGGGCCCGGGTGGCGGCCCGGCTGCGGGCCCTGGCCGACCGATGCAACGGCGAGCAGACCAGGCGGGAAGAGAACCTGGACTCCGCCTCGATCGAGGAGGTCTTCGACCTGCTCGACACCGAGTTCGAGACGTCGTGAGAGGACGCGAACAGCAGATCATGAGCGACACGGACCCGGACCAGCAGGAGAAACTGCTCGCTTACCTGAAGCGAGCCACGACGCAACTGCGCGACGCCAACCGCCGCGTACGCGAACTGGAGGACCTGCCGCGCGAACCGATCGCGGTGATCGGCATGGCTTGCCGGTACCCCGGCGGCGTCCGCTCTCCGGAGGACCTGTGGGAACTGGTCGAGTCCGGCACCGACGCGCTCGGCCCGCTGCCCACGAACCGGGGCTGGGACCCGGCACAGACGGCAGCCGCGCCACGCGGCGGATTCGTCCACGACGTCGGCGACTTCGACGCCGGGTTGTTCGGCATCAGCCCGAGGGAAGCCGCCGCCACCGATCCGCAGCAGCGGCAGCTCCTCGAAACGTCCTGGGAGGCGTTCGAGCGGGCAGGCATCGACGTACGCACCCTGCGCGGTGGACGCACCGGAGTCTTCGCCGGCGTGATGTACCACGACTATCCGTCGGTGGTCGATCCCGAAGCGCTCGACGGCTACCTGGGCACCGCCAACGCCGGCAGCGTTCTCTCCGGCCGTATCGCCTACGCCTTCGGACTGCAGGGGCCGGCGGTTACCGTGGACACGGCCTGCTCCTCGTCCCTGGTGGCGCTGCACCTCGCCGCGCAGTCGCTGCGCGGCGGCGAGTGCGAACTCGCCCTGGTCGGTGGGGTCACGGTCATGTCCGGGCCGATGATGTTCGCGGGATTCGGCTTGGAAGAGGGCAGTGCCGCCGACGGCCGCTGCAAGGCGTTCGCCGCCGCCGCCGACGGCACCGGCTGGGGTGAGGGCGTGGGCGTGCTCCTGGTGGAGCGGCTGTCGGATGCCCGTCGCAACGGGCACCGGGTGCTTGCGGTGGTGCGTGGCAGCGCGGTCAACTCCGACGGCGCATCGAGCGGCCTCACCGCCCCCAACGGACCCGCCCAGCAGCGTGTCATCCGCCAGGCCTTGGCGAGCGCAGCACTCGTACCGGCTGAGGTGGACGCGGTCGAGGCCCATGGCACCGGTACGACCCTGGGTGATCCGATCGAGGCGCAGGCGTTGCTGGCCACCTACGGTCAGGAGCGTGCGGAACCCCTGTACCTGGGCTCGCTGAAGTCCAACATCGGCCACACGCAAGCCGCTTCCGGCGTGGCCGGAGTGATCAAGATGGTGGAGGCGATCCGCCGGGGCGTACTCCCGGGAACGTTGCATGTCGACGAGCCCACGCCGCAGGTGGACTGGTCGGCGGGTGCGGTGGAGCTGCTGACCAAGGCACGTCCCTGGCCGGAGACCGGCCGACCTCGTCGGGCTGGGGTGTCTTCGTTCGGTGTGAGCGGTACGAATGCGCATGTGATCGTGGAGGGGGTTCCGGCTGAGGTGCCGGGGGCCGGGGTGGTTGGTGGGGGGTCTGGTCCTGGGTCGTCTGCTGGTCTGTGGGTGCTGTCTGGTCGGGATGAGCGTTCTTTGCGTGCTCAGGCTGAGCGGTTGCGTGGGTTTCTTGTGGCGCGGCCTGAGTTGGCTGTGGTGGATGTGGGGTTGTCGCTGGCGACGACGCGGGCTGCGTTGGAGCAACGTGCGGTGGTGGTGGGTGATGGGCGTGAGGAACTGCTGGCTGGGTTGGGGGCGTTGGCCGGGGGTGCGCCGGGCGCGGGTGTGGTGAGCGGGGAGGTTGGCTCGGGCAAGTTGGCGCTGTTGTTCTCGGGTCAGGGGTCGCAGCGGTTGGGGATGGGTCGGGAGTTGTACGGGGCGTTTGCGGTGTTCGCGGATGCTTTTGATGCGGTGTGTGCGCGGGTGGATGTGGGGCGGCCGTTGCGTGAGGTGGTGTTCGGCGAGGACGCGGGGTTGTTGGAGCGGACTGTCTACGCCCAGGCGGGGTTGTTCGCGTTGGAGGTGGCGCTGTTCCGGCTGGTGGAGTCGTGGGGTGTGAGCCCGGATGTGCTGGTGGGGCATTCGGTGGGGGAGATAGCCGCGGCGCATTGTGCGGGGGTGTTGTCGCTGGAGGATGCCTGCGTACTGGTGTCGGCGCGTGGGCGGTTGATGGATGCGTTGCCCGAGGGCGGCGCGATGCTGGCCGTGGGGGTGGCGGAGGAGGATCTGACGCTGCCTGACGGGGTGGACCTTGCGGCGGTGAACGGCCCTACGTCGGTGACGGTTTCCGGTGAGGCGGAGGCGATCGCCGCACTGGAGGAGCGGTTGCGCGTTGAGGGTGTGCGGGTGAAGCGGTTGGCCGTCTCGCACGCTTTCCATTCCCGCTTGATGGAGCCGATGCTGGCCGATTTCGCGGCGGTCGCGGGGTCGTTGACGTACCACGCTCCACAGATCCCGGTCCTGACCACGGCCCCGGGTGCGATCGACACCCCGGAGTACTGGGTGGGTCAGATCCGTGAGCCGGTGCGTTTTGCGGATGCGGTGCGTGTGGCTCATGACACTGGGGTCACTCGGTTCCTGGAGCTGGGTCCGGCTGGGGTGTTGTCGGCGCAGGCGGGGCTTTGTCTGGCTGAGCGTTCCGAGGTGACGGTGCTGCCTTTGCAGCGTTCGGGCCGTGACGGTGTGGGGGCTCTGTTTGCCGCGATCGCGGGAGCGCATGTCGCTGGAGTGCGGTTCGACTGGGGCGAGGTCTTCGGGTGTCTCGGCGGTCACGTCGTGGACCTGCCCACCTACGCCTTCCAACACCAGAGGTACTGGCCGCTGCCCGCGTCCGGCACAGGCGGAGCCGGCGGGCAGGGCGCCGCCGACGACGCCTTCTGGGCCGCGGTGCGCGGTGGCGACGCTGACGCCGTGGCCGGACTGCTCAGTGTGGACCACGGCGAGGACCGGGAGCGGCTCGACGACATGTTGTCGGCGCTCGCGGGTTGGCACGACCTCTATTCCTCTCGAAGCCTGCGATACCGGGAGGAGTGGCAGCCCGTCTCCCTTCCTGTGGACCCGGTTCTTGTGGGCGGTTGGTTGGTGCTGGCACACCCCGAACACGAAGAGATCGCCGCCGACTGTGCCGAGGCGATCCGCCGCAGCGGCGGAACCCCGCTCCTCCAGATGGTTGACCAAGCTGATGCGGCGGCCGAACTCCGGCGACTGGTGGAGCGCTCCTCCTCCGACCGCCCCTGGGTGGGGGTGCTGTCACTCCTCGGCCTGGCCGAGGACACCGCCGTAACCACCGGGCTCGCCCTCGTCCAGACCCTGGCCGACACTGACACGCGCCTGTGGTGCGCCACCCGAGGAGCCGTGGCGCTACCGGGCGAGGAACCCCCTGCGGCGGGCGGCCACGCCCTGTGGGCGCTGGGCCGGGTGGCCGCGCTGGAACATCCCTCGCTGTGGGGAGGGTTGATCGACCTGCCCGAGACCGGGGCCGGCGACGCCTCACTGGTCGCGGTCCTCTCCGGGGTCACCGCCGAGGACCAGGTCGCTCTCCGGGACGTACCGCTCGCACGACGGCTGGTCACCGCGCCTCCGGTCACCACCGCGCCTTGGTGCCCCCAGGGCACGTTGCTGATCACCGGCGGAACGGGTGCGCTGGGCTCCCGTGTCGCCCGGTGGGCGGCCCTCGGCGGCGCCACACGACTGGTGCTTGCCGGTCGGCGCGGTGCCGCCGCACCGGGTGCCGGCGAACTGGTCACGGAGCTGAAGGAGATGGGGGCGGAGACCACGGTGGTCTCCTGTGACTTCGCCGACCGGGACGCCGTCGCCGCGTTGCTGGCCGAGTACTCGCCGAACGCCGTGGTGCACGCCGCGGGCGTCGGGGGCTTGGGAAGGCTGTCCGAACTCACCGAGGAGGACCTGGCGGCGGCTCAGGCGGGAAAGGCAGCCGGCGCCGAGAACCTGGACGAACTCTGCGGCGACCTTGATGCCTTCGTGCTGTTCGGTTCGGTCGCCGCCGTCTGGGGCGGCGCCGGACAGGCCGCGTACGCCGCCGCCAACGCCCGGCTGGAGGCCCTGGCCCTGCGGCGGGCGGCCCGTGGGGCGCCCGCAACCTGCGTCGCCTTCGGCGCCTGGGGCGGAGAGGGCATGGCCGAGGGTGCGGACACCGAACTCGCCCGTCGGGGAGTCCTGGTGATGGATCCGGACCTGGCGCTCGCCGCCATGGCCGACGCTGTCGCGGATACGGCTCCCACGGTCACTGTGGCCCACGTCGACTGGCCGGTGTTCGCGGGGACGTTCACCTCCTCCCGGCCCAGCTCCCTGCTGGCCGAGCTGGAGGGCGGCGCGGCCTCCACCAGGGCGGAGGCGGCCGGAGCGCCCGGTGACCTGCGCGCCGACCTTCTCGCCCTGCCGCGGTACGAGAGGTCCGACACGGTCCTGGAACTGGTGCGAGCGCAGACCGCTCTGGTGCTCGGGCACGCGCACGGCGGTGACGTCAAGCCCGACCGGGCTTTCCGGGAGCTCGGCTTCGACTCGCTCACCGCCGTGGAGATGCGTAACCGGCTCACCGCGATCAGCGGCCTGTCGCTTACCGCCACGGTGGTCTTCGACTACCCGACGCCCGCCGAACTCGCCGAGCACCTTCTGGAGGAGTGCGGCATCGCCCCGGACGTCGACGAGGGCGAGGCCAACGAGGAACAGCGCGTTCGCGCCGCCCTGGCCGCCGTACCGACGGCCCGGCTCCGGGAGGCCGGACTACTCGACGCCCTGCTGAGACTGGCGGGGGAGAGGACCGGCGACGTGGAGGCACCAACCACGCACGCGGTGGACGAACTGGACGGCGAGGCACTGCTGAAGCTCGTCGAAGCCAACGACGGGGAGCACTGACCATGGCGGCGTCCGCCGACGAACGTTACGTCGAAGCCCTGCGCACACTGATCAAGGAGAACGAACAGCTCAAAACGCGTAACCAAGAGCTGATCGTCGCCGGGCACGAGCCGATCGCCATCGTCGGGATGGCCTGCCGGCTGCCCGGCGGGATCGACTCGCCCGAGTCGCTCTGGGACCTGGTGTCCGCCGGAGGCGACGGCATCAGCGAGTTCCCCGCCGACCGCGGCTGGGACCTCGGCTCTCTGTACGACCCGCACTCTCGGGGTGAGGGCACCTCGTACTCCCGACAGGGCGGCTTCGTCCACGACGCGGGACGCTTCGACGCGGACTTCTTCAGCATCTCGCCCCGCGAGGCCGCCGCGATGGACCCGCAGCAGCGCCTTCTCCTGGAGGCCTCCTGGGAGGCGTTCGAGCGAGCCGGGATCGACCCGAAGGGAGTCAAGGGCACTCCGGTCGGCGTGTACGTCGGAGCCGGGACCTCCGGCTACGGCACCGGCGTCCCCGTCGCCGAGGAAGCCGCGGGCTACGCGCTGACCGGCACCGCGACCAGCGTGCTCTGCGGCCGGGTGGCGTACAGCTTCGGCTTCGAGGGGCCGGCGGTCACCGTGGACACGGCGTGCTCGTCGTCCCTGGTGGCGCTGCACCTGGCCGTACGCGCGCTGCAGGCCGGCGAGTGCTCGATGGCGCTGGCGGGCGGGGTCACCGTCATGGCCACCCCGGCCGCCTTCGTCGAATTCAGCAGACAGCGCGGTCTGGCACGTGACGGCCGCTGCAAGGCGTTCGCCGCCGCCGCCGACGGCACCGGCTGGAGCGAGGGCGTGGGCGTGCTCCTGGTGGAGCGGCTGTCGGATGCCCGTCGCAACGGGCACCAGGTGCTGGCGGTGGTGCGCGGCAGCGCGGTCAACTCCGACGGCGCCTCCAACGGCCTCACAGCCCCCAACGGACCCGCCCAGCGACGCGTCATCCTGGACGCGCTGGCCGCTGCCCGGCTCTCTGCCGCCGAGGTGGACGCCGTCGAAGGCCACGGCACCGGTACGACCCTGGGTGATCCGATCGAGGCGCAGGCGTTGCTGGCCACCTACGGTCAGGAGCGTGCGGAACCCCTGTACCTGGGCTCGCTGAAGTCCAACATCGGCCACACGCAAGCCGCTTCCGGCGTGGCCGGAGTGATCAAAATGGTTCAGGCGATGCGGCACGGCGTGCTCCCCATGACCCTCCACGTCGACGCGCCCAGCCCGCACGTCGACTGGGCCTCGGGCAGGGTCGAACTGCTTACCGAGAACCGATCGTGGCCCGACTCCGGAGAACCTCGTCGGGCTGGGGTGTCTTCGTTCGGTGTGAGCGGTACGAATGCGCATGTGATCGTGGAGGGGGTTCCGGCTGAGGTGCCGGGGGCCGGGGTGGTTGGTGGGGGGTCTGGTCCTGGGTCGTCTGCTGGTCTGTGGGTGTTGTCTGGGCGGGATGAGCGTTCTTTGCGTGCTCAGGCTGAGCGGTTGTGTGGGTTTCTTGTGGCGCGGCCTGAGTTGGCTGTGGTGGATGTGGGGTTGTCGCTGGCGACGACGCGGGCTGCGTTGGAGCATCGTGCGGTGGTGGTGGGTGGTGGGCGTGAGGAACTGCTGGCTGGGTTGGGGGCGTTGGCCGGGGGTGTGCCGGGCGCGGGTGTGGTGAGTGGGGAGGTTGGCTCGGGCAAGTTGGCGCTGTTGTTCTCGGGTCAGGGGTCGCAGCGGTTGGGGATGGGTCGGGAGTTGTACGGGGCGTTTGCGGTGTTCGCGGATGCTTTTGATGCGGTGTGTGCGCGGGTGGATGTGGGGCGGCCGTTGCGTGAGGTGGTGTTCGGCGAGGATGCGGGGTTGTTGGAGCGGACTGTCTACGCCCAGGCGGGGTTGTTTGCGTTGGAGGTGGCGCTGTTCCGGTTGGTGGAGTCGTGGGGAGTGACCCCGGATGTGCTGGTGGGGCACTCAATTGGTGAGCTGGCCGCCGCGCATGTGGCGGGGGTGCTGTCGTTGGACGACGCGTGTGCCCTGGTGTCGGCGCGCGGGCGGTTGATGGATGCGTTGCCCGAGGGCGGCGCGATGTTGGCGGTGGAGGTGGCCGAGGACGAGTTGCAACTGCCCGACGGGGTGGACCTTGCGGCGGTGAACGGCCCTACGTCGGTGACGGTTTCCGGTGAGGCGGAGGCGATTGCGGGGTTGGAGGAGCGGTTCCGGGCGCAGGGTGTGCGGGTGAAGCGGTTGGCCGTCTCGCACGCCTTCCATTCCCGCTTGATGGAGCCGATGCTGGCCGAGTTCGCGGCGGTCGCGGGATCGTTGACGTACCACGCTCCACAGATCCCGGTCCTGACCACGGCCCCGGGTGCGATCGACACCCCGGAGTACTGGGTGGGTCAGATACGTGAGCCGGTGCGTTTTGCGGATGCGGTGCGTGTGGCTCATGACACTGGGGTCGCTCGGTTCCTGGAGCTGGGTCCCGGTGGGGTGTTGTCGGCGCAGGCGGGGCTTTGTCTGGCTGAGCGTTCCGAGGTGACGGTGCTGCCTTTGCAGCGTTCGGGCCGTGACGGTGTGGGGGCTCTGTTTGCCGCGATCGCGGGAGCGCATGTCGCTGGAGTGCGGTTCGACTGGGGCGAGGTCTTCGGGTGTCTCGGCGGTCACGTCGTGGACCTGCCCACCTACGCCTTCCAGCGAGAGCACTTCTGGGCCGCCGTACAGCCTTCCCCTGAAGGCGCCGACCCAGCGGATTGGCGGTACGCGGTCACCTGGCAGCGTCTGCCGGAAGCCGAGCAGCCGGTACTGCGTGGGACCTGGCAGGTACTGGCGGACCCCGATGCGCTGGACCACGAAGTGGCCGCCTGGTGCGCCGAAGCGCTGGGTGCACACGGCGCCACCGTCGTCGTCGGACGCACACCCGCTCCGGACGTCGACGGGCTGATCCTCCCGCACGACCCCCGGCCGCACTCCGCCCACCCGGAGCTGTCCCTCGGGCTGGCCGCACTGCTCGCCGCGGTGCGCGGGGAGGGTGCCCCGGTGTGGGTACTCACCCGAGGTGCGGTCACGACCGGTGCGGATGACTCCGCCGCCGACCCAGGGGCGGCACAGCTGTGGGCGATGGGCCGGGCAGCCGCGCTGGAGAAGCCACACCGCTGGGGCGGCGCCGTCGACCTTCCGGAAGAACTTGACGGGGACGCCGCGCGGAGACTGACGGCCGTGCTCGCCGGCATGGGCGAGGACCAGGTGGCCATCCGTGCCGAGGGTGTCTTCGGCCGGAGACTGGCTCCGGCGCCCGTGAGCCCGGCCGAGCCCTGGCGGCCGCGCGGCACCACCCTGATCACGGGCGGCACCGGCGCGCTCGGCGCCCATGTCGCCCGATGGCTCGCGGACCGCGGCGCCCCGCACCTGGTGCTGGCCGGCCGACGCGGCGCCGAAGCCCCGGGCATGACCGAACTCACCGCCGAACTCACCGCAGCGGGAGCCGAGGTCACGATCGCCGCCTGCGACGTCAGTGACCGCGTCGCCCTCGACGAGCTGCTGGCCGCGCATCCGCCGAGCGCCGTGGTGCATGCCGCCGGAAGCGGTGAGTTCGGAACACTCGACGATGCGAGTGAGGCCGACATCGCCACCGTGCTGGCCGCCAAAGTCACCGGAGCCCTCCACCTCGACGACGCGCTCCGGGACGCGGATCTCGATGCCTTCGTGCTCTTCTCATCGGTCTCCGGCATCTGGGGCAGCGGCAGCCAGGCCGCCTACGGGGCGGCCAACGCCGCCCTCGACGCCATCGCATCCCGTCGCGCCGCCCGGCGCCTGCCCGCCACCTCGGTGGCGTGGGGCCCTTGGCGCGGCAGCGGGATGGCCGGCGCGGAGGAGACCGCCGACTACCTGCGGCGTCGCGGACTGCGCCCCATGGAACCGGCGAAGGCACTCGACGCGTTGGGCGCGGCGGTGGACGGCGGGGACGTCTCCGTGGTCGTGGCCGACGTGGAATGGGCCCGCTTCATTCCCACCTTCACCGCCGCGCGGCCGCAACGGCTCTTCGACGGGCTGCGCGGCGTCCCGCCGCAAGGCGGGGGAGAGGAACCGGCAGGGAAGGCCGACGCGGAGGCGGGTTCCGCGTTCGCGGCCCGCCTCGCCGCGCTCGGGGCCAAGGAGAGGCGGCGTGAACTGGTCGATTTGGTGCGTGCCCGCGTCGCCGTCGTACTCGGTCACCACGACGCCGATGCCGTCGATCCACGCAGGGCGTTCAGGGACCTGGGTTTCGACTCGCTCACCGCCGTCGAGTTGCGCAACCTCCTCGCCGAAGCCACCGGCTTCAGCCTGCCCGCCACCGTCGTCTTCGACCACCCCACCCCTGCCGTGCTGGCCGGCCACCTCGACGACCTCATTCTTGACGTGGACGGTGATGGGGGCGTGGTGGCCTCTGCCGCCGCCGATGAACCCGTCGCCATCGTCGGCATGGCCTGCCGCTACCCGGGAGGCATCACCTCGCCGGACGAGTTGTGGCAGTTGGTCGCCGAGGGCCGCGACGGCATCACCGACTTCCCCGAAGACCGGGGCTGGGACACCGCACGGCTCTACGAACCCAACGGCAGTGCGGGCACCTCTTACGTCCGCGAGGGCGGATTCCTCAGCGATATCGCCGAGTTCGACGCCCGCTTCTTCGGTATCTCCCCGCGCGAGGCGGTGGCCACCGATCCGCAGCAGCGCCTGATGCTGCAGGTCGCCTGGGAGGCCATGGAGCACGCCGGCATCGATCCCGCCGCGCTGCGCGGCAGTGACACCGCCGTGTTCGCGGGCACCAACGGGCAGGACTACCCGGTACTGCTCGCCGGAGATCCCGAAGTCAGCGAGGGACACCAGGGCGCCGGCAACGCGGCTGCCGTACTCTCCGGCCGCCTCGCGTACACCTTCGGCTTCGAGGGACCCACCCTCACGGTGGACACGGCGTGCTCGTCGTCCTTGGTGGCGCTGCACCTGGCGGTGCGCGCGCTGCGGGCCGGCGAGTGCTCGATGGCGCTGGCGGGCGGGGTCACGGTGATGTCGACACCGACCGCCTTCGTGGAGTTCAGCCGACAGCTCGGACTGGCGGCCGACGGCCGCTGCAAGGCGTTCGCCGCCGCCGCCGACGGCACCGGCTGGGGCGAGGGCGTGGGCGTGCTCCTGGTGGAGCGGCTGTCGGATGCCCGTCGCAACGGGCACCGGGTGCTTGCGGTGGTGCGCGGCAGCGCGGTCAACTCCGACGGCGCCTCCAACGGCCTCACAGCCCCCAACGGACCCGCCCAACGACGCGTCATCCGCAGGGCGTTGGCCGACGCGGATCTGCGGCCTTCCGACGTCGACGTGGTGGAGGCGCACGGTACGGGCACGAAGCTGGGTGATCCGATCGAGGCGCAGGCGTTGCTGGCCACCTACGGTCAGGAGCGTGCGGAACCCCTGTACCTGGGCTCGTTGAAATCGAACATCGGGCATACGCAGGCCGCCGCCGGGGTGGCGGGTGTGATCAAGATGGTGGAGGCGATCCGCCGGGGCGTACTCCCGGGGACGTTGCATGTCGACGAGCCCACGCCGCAGGTGGACTGGTCGGCGGGTGCGGTGGAGCTGCTGACCGAGGCACGTGACTGGCCGGAGACGGACCGGCCCCGCCGGGCCGGGGTCTCCTCCTTCGGCGTCAGCGGCACCAACGCCCACGTGGTGCTGGAGGCCGTTCCGGCAGCGGAACACGCAGAAACACAAGCACCGTTGAGCGACAGCACCCCGCTGCTCCCGCTGCTGCTCTCCGCCCATACGGCGGACGCGCTTCCGGCACAGGCGGAGAAGCTGCGAGCGGCCCTTGACGGGCACCGGATCGCTGACGTGGCCCACTCGTTGGCAACGACCAGGGGAGCGCTGGAGCACCGTGCCGTGGTGCTGGCAGCCGACAGCGAAACAGCGGACGCCGCGCTGCGGAACCTCAGCAGCGCTGTCGTCGGACGGGCCGAGGAGGACGGTTCTCTGGCGCTGTTGTTCTCGGGTCAGGGGTCGCAGCGGTTGGGGATGGGGCGTGAGTTGGACGGGGCGTTTGCGGTGTTCGCGGATGCTTTTGATGCGGTGTGTGCGCGGGTGGATGTGGGGCGGCCGTTGCGTGAGGTGGTGTTCGGTGAGGACGCGGGGTTGTTGGAGCGGACCGTCTACACCCAGGCGGGGTTGTTTGCGTTGGAGGTGGCGCTGTTCCGGTTGGTGGAGTCCTGGGGAGTGACCCCGGATGTGCTGGTGGGGCACTCGATAGGCGAGTTGGCCGCCGCGCATGTGGCCGGGGTCCTGTCGTTGGACGACGCGTGCGCCCTGGTGTCAGCGCGGGGGCGGTTGATGGACGCACTGCCCGTCGGCGGGGCGATGCTAGCGGTGGAGGTGGCGGAGGAGGATCTGACGCTGCCTGACGGGGTGGACCTTGCGGCGGTCAACGGCCCTACGTCGGTGACGGTTTCCGGTGACGCGGAGGCAATCGCCGGGCTGGAGGAGCGGCTTCGGGCGCAGGAGATACGGGTCAAGCGGTTGGCTGTTTCACACGCCTTCCACTCCCGCCTGATGGAGCCGATGCTGGCCGAGTTCGCGGCCGTGGCGGAGTCGTTGACCTACCACGCCCCGCAGATTCCGGTCCTCACCACCGCCCCCGGTGAACTGGCCACCCCCGCCTACTGGGTGGGTCAGATACGCGAACCGGTCCGTTTCGCCGACGCCCTCGCCTCGCTCACCGGGGTGCGGACGGCGCTGGAGCTGGGTCCGGACGGAGTGCTGTCGGCGGCCGCCTCGGCACTGCTGGATCAGGGCATGGCCGTACCGGCGCTGCGGCCCAGGCGCGACGAAGCCGAAACGCTGCTCCGCGCTGTGGGAACCCTGCATGTGCGGGGTGTCGCGGTGGACTGGGCCGCCCTGCTCGCCCCCGCAGGCGGTCGGCGCATCGAGCTGCCCACCTACGCGTTCGCTCGCGAGCGCTACTGGCCCTCGGCCTCGGCACGCCCTGGTGACGTGGTTTCCGCCGGACTGGGGGAGACCGGGCACCCGGTCCTCGCCGCCGGTGTGGAACTCGCCGATGACGGCCGTCTGTTGTTCACCGGACGCATCTCCCTCCGCACACACCCGTGGCTCGCGGAACACCGTGTGCACGGCCGGATCGTGGTGCCCGGCACGGTGTTCGTCGACCTCGCGGTGCGCGCCGGCGACCAGACGGACTGCGACGTCGTGGACGAACTGGTCCTGCACACACCGCTGGTGCTGACCGCCGAAGAGTCCGTCCAGCTTCAGGTCACCGTGGGCGCCCCGGGCGAGGACGGCGGCCGGGAGATCACCGTCCACTCCCGTACGTCCGATGGCACCGGCTGGTTCGGCCAGCCGTGGACCAGGCACGCTTCCGGCACGCTGCGGGCCGCCGCCCCGGTTGCCGCGCCGGAGCTGTCCTGGCCGCCGGTCGACGCGCAGGCGGTGCCGATGGACGAGCTTTACCCCGAACTGGCCGCGGTCGGCCTGGACTACGGGCCCGTGTTCCAGGGCCTGCGCGGAGTCTGGCGAGCGGGTGAGGAACTCTGGGCCGAGGTCGAGCTGCCCGAGACGGCGCACGCCGACGCCGGACGCTTCGGACTGCACCCGGCGCTGCTCGACGCCGCACTCCACTCGCTGGCCGTAGGGGCGGTGGCATCCGACGGCCCCGCCGGATCCCCCGGACTGCCGTTCTCCTGGTCGCAGATCGCGCTGGCCGTCACCGGCGCCACCACGCTCCGTGTGCGTGTCTCACCACGCGGCGCCGACGGTGTGGAGCTGTTGGCCGTCGACCCTGACGGGCAGACCGTCGTCTCCGTCGGACGAGTGGTGCTGCGTCCCCTCGCCGAGGACGCCGCGACGGGTGCCGCCCTGTCGCGGCCGGCGCACCGGTTGGACTGGATTCCGCTCCCCGACGCGGCACGCACCACTGACACCTGGGCCGTCCTGGGCGACGACCCGTACGGCGCGGCCGAGGCGCTCTCGGTCCTGGGGGCCGACTGCGCGCGGGCGTCCGACATCGCCACGGCCTCGGCCGACTTGCTGCTGGTCACCTCGGCACCGGACGACGGCCGGGACGACGCGGAGGCGCGGGTGACCGCGATGCTGGCCACCGTCCAGGACTTCCTCGCCCGCGAGGACACCGACGCCACACTCGTGGTGCTCACCCGGGGCGCTGTCGCCGCCGGCGAGGGCGACGACCTCTCCGACGTGGCGGGCGCCGCCGTGCGCGGCCTGCTGCGCAGCGTGCAGTCGGAGAACCCCGGCCGCCTGCTGCTGGTCGACGTCGACGCCGACCCGTGGACCGCGCTGCTCAGCGTGCCGGGCGCGGACGAACCAGAACTCGCCGTCCGCGACGGCCGGTTGTACGCCGCCCGTCTGACCTCGCTCGCGGAACGCACCCTGCGTGCGCCCGAGGGCCCGTGGCGGGTGGGTGTGGTGTCGCGGGGCGCTGTCGAGGGTGTGGGGTTGGTGTCCGCGCCTGATGCGGAAGCCGCACTGGAAGCAGGACAGGTGCGGGTGGCGGTACGAGCGGCGGGGATGAACTTTCGGGATGTGCTGAACGTGCTGGGTATGTACCCCGGGGAGGTGGAGCTGGGGGGTGAGGCCGCTGGTGTGGTGGTGGAGGTAGGGCCCGGGGTCTCGAATCTGGCTGTGGGGGACCGGGTGTTGGGGTTCTTCAGCGGGGCGATGGGGCCGTTGGCGGTGGCGGACGCGCGGCTGGTGGCTCCAGTTCCGGAGGGGTGGTCCTTCGTCCAGGGCGCTGCGGTTCCGATCGCGTTTGTGACCGCGTATTACGGGTTGCTGGACGTGGGCGGTCTGGTGGCCGGGGAGTCGGTCCTTGTACACGCGGCCGCGGGCGGGGTCGGGATGGCGGCGGTGCAGATCGCGCGGCATGTGGGAGCCGATGTGTACGGCACGGCCTCGCCCGGCAAGTGGGGCGCGACCGGGCTGGACGCGGGGCACCTCGCCTCCTCGCGGGATCTGGAGTTCGAGAAGATCTTCGCGGAGCGTACGGGCGGGCGTGGGGTGGATGTGGTGCTGAACGCGTTGGCGGGTGAGTTCGTCGACGCTTCGGTCCGTCTGCTGACCGCGGGCGGACGGTTCGTGGAGATGGGGAAGGCCGACGTACGTGATCCGGACTCGGTGGAGGGCCGGATGTACCGTGCGTTCGATCTGAGCGAGGCGGGTCCCGAGCGGATCGGGCAGATGCTGGACGAGGTGCTGGCTCTGTTCGCGCGGGGTGTGCTCAGTTTGCCGCCGGTACGGACCTTCGACGTACGGCGAGCGCCGGACGCGTTTCGTTTCATGAGCCAGGCCCGGCATGTGGGCAAGGTCGTGTTGTCCATGCCGCGTGCGGTGGAGCCGGGCGGCACGGTGCTGATCACTGGTGGCACGGGTGCTCTGGGTGCGTTGATCGCCCGGTACCTGGTGGACCGGCGCGAGGTGGACAGGCTGCTGCTGCTCAGCCGCCGCGGCCCGGACGCCGAAGGCGCGGACACCCTGGCGGCGGACCTCGAGGCGGCCGGAGCGCGAGTCGAGATCGTGGCCTGCGACGTCACCGATCCCGAAGCCCTGGCCGAGGTGCTGAACGGGCGACGCGTCAGCTCCGTCTTCCACCTCGCGGGTGTCCTCGACGACGGTGTGGCCACCGCCCTCACACCCGACCGTGTCGCCCCGGTGCTCGCACCCAAGGTCACTGCGGCGCGGGCTCTGCACCAACTCGTCCCCGACGCCGAGGAGTTCGTGCTCTTCTCGTCCGTATCCGCCACCCTGGGCAGTCCCGGCCAGGCGTCGTACGCCGCGGCCAACGCCTACCTCGACGCCCTGGCCCACCACCGCCGCACCCGCGGGCTGCCGGCCCTGTCCCTGGCCTGGGGTCCGTGGGACGTCGGCGCGGGCATGCTCGGCGTGCTCACCGACGGCGACCGCCAGCGGGCCACCCGCTCCGGTCTGCCCGTGCTCACCGCCGACGAAGGCCTGCTCCTGCTCGACGAGGCTCTCACCGGGCCGGACCCCGCCGTGGTGCCGGGCGCCGTCGATGTCACCGGGTTCGCAGGCCGTCCCGACGTGCCGCATCTGCTGCGCGGTCTGGTACGGGGTCGTCGGCGCACCGCCGCCGCGGCCCGGGAGACCGGCTTCGCCGACCGGCTGCGGGCCCTGCCTCCCGCCGAGCGAACGCAGGTGCTCCTTGACTGGGTGAGGTCGGAGGCGGCCACCGTGCTCGGCTTCGCCGGAGCGGACGCCGTCGAACGGGACCGTGCGTTCAAGGACCTTGGCTTCGACTCGCTGACCGCCGTGGAACTGCGCAACCGGCTCGGCGCGGCCACCGGCACCCGACTGCCAGCCACCCTCGTCTTCGACTACCCGACGCCCGACGCGCTCGCCGAGCGGCTCGGGGCCGATCTGGTGCCACCCGCTCGCGACCCGGCGGGGACCATGATGGCCGGACTGGACGAACTGGAGGCCGCGTCAGGCGAGTTGTCCGACAGCGACCGTTCCCGGCTGCGGGTCAGGATGAGCGCCCTGCTCGCCCGGTGGGCGGATGAACCCGACGACCGGAACACCGCCGACGAGGGCCGGGACGCCGATCTGTATTCCGCCACCGAGGAGAGCATCTTCGCGCTCATCGACAACGAGCTGGAGAGCCCGTGACCCACCACCACTGAGCGGATCTATCTGAATCGACACCGTCACCGGATCCTTGAGTTCACCCGCGTGTGTTTCGTACGGAGGTATTCCGCGAATGTTCCCGGAATCTCTCCCGTGGTGGTCGCATTCCCGGCGGGCCGCCCCGCTGCCCGGACACCCGGAGCGACCTCACGGTTCGTCCCCCTAGGGGTGGGCTAGGGGTTGTCTGCGGCTTGGAGTGGTTCGTAGCCTCAGTGAGAATTTTCGCTGGTGGTATTGGGGCGATTTTTCGGGAACCCAAAAAGATTCGTGAACCCAAAAAACTATGCGTCACGCGGCCCGCGTGATTTGTGCGAGATTCCCCGCGCGCAAGTGAACTGTTGGTCCGGAGAAGGTGGCATCGAGTGGCCGACAATCAGAAGTATCTCGACTACCTCAGGCGGCTTACCGCGGACCTGCGGCAGACCAGGCGCCAGCTGCGGGAGGTCGAGGCGCGCGGCAACGACCCTGTGGCGATCGTCGGCATGGGCTGCCGCTATCCCGGGGGCGTGCACTCCCCGGAGGACCTCTGGCAACTGGTCTCCGAGGGCCGTGACGGCATCTCCGGATTCCCCCTCGATCGTGGCTGGGACACCGCCGTATACGACGACGACCCGGACACCGCCGGCACGACCTACGTGCGCGAGGGCGGATTCCTGCACGACGCGGGCGAGTTCGACGCCGACCTGTTCGGCATCTCCCCCCACGAGGCGCTCGCGATGGACCCCCAGCAGCGGCTGATGCTCGAGACCTCCTGGGAAGCCCTGGAACGCGCGGGCATCGACCCGCTGTCCCTGCGCGGAACCCGCACCGGCGTCTTCATCGGTTCCTCGTCGTCCGCCTACGGCACTGGCCTCCGCACCCTCCCGCAGGGCGTCGAGGGACATCTGCTCACCGGCAGCGCGCCCAGCGTCGTCTCCGGCCGCGTCGCCTACGCCCTGGGCCTCGAAGGGCTCGCGGTCACCGTGGACACCGCCTGTTCGTCGTCGCTGGTCGCCACCCACCTCGCCGTGCAGGCGCTGCGCAACGGAGAGTGCGACACGGCGCTCGCGGGTGGCGTCACCGTCATGATCAGCCCGGGCATCTTCACCGAGTTCAGCAGGCAACGAGGCCTCGCTTCCGACGGCCGCTGCAAGCCATTCTCCGCCGATGCCGACGGCACCGGCTGGTCCGAGGGCGCCGGTGTCCTCGTGCTGCGCCGCCTCTCGGACGCCCGCCGCCGTGGCGACCGGGTGCTTGCCGTGATCAGGGGATCCGCCGTCAACCAGGACGGCGCCTCCAACGGCCTGACCGCGCCGAACGGTCCTTCGCAGGAACGCGTCATCCGCGCCGCCCTGGAGAACGCCCAGCTCGCCGCCGCCGACATCGACGCGGTGGAGGCGCACGGCACCGGTACCACCCTGGGTGATCCGATCGAGGCGCAGGCGCTGCTCAACGCCTACGGGCAGGACCGGCCGGCGGATCGGCCGTTGTGGCTGGGATCGATCAAGTCCAATATCGGGCACTCCCAGGCCGCGTCCGGTGTCGCCGGCCTCATCAAGATGGTGATGGCCCTGCGCGGCGAGGAGCTGCCGCCCACCCTCCACGTCACCGAGCCCACGCCGCACGTCGACTGGTCCCAGGGCCAGGTCCGGCTGTTGACCGACCCGACGGCCTGGCCGCAGGACCCGGAGCGGCCTCGCCGTGTGGGCGTCTCCTCGTTCAGCATCAGCGGAACCAACGCTCACCTCGTCCTGGAGAGCGCCGACGCCACGGCCGCACCGACCGAGGACAAGGCCAAGGGCACCGGCGAGCCCACGCCCGGCATCGCCGACACCACGGTGCTGCCCTGGATACTGTCCGCCCGCACCCCTGAGGCGCTGCGGGGACAGGCCGAACGGCTGGCCGAGGTCGCCGACGGCCTTGACCCGGTGGGTGTCGCCCGCTCCCTGGCGACTGGTCGGGCGGTGTTGGAGCATCGGGCGGTGGTGTTGGGGTCGGATCGTGTGGGGGCGTTGCGGGCGTTGGCGGGGGGTGTGGGGCA